>NZ_JBALDM010000022.1:0-236114 GCF_036917435.1 Nostoc sp. | reverse complement strand
ACTTTCACCTACATCTATCTGAGAGTTCAACCCGCAGGGGTTGGTGAGGTTATTAACGGGCTGGATACCGAGATTCACTCACAACGAATCGCACATCCTTTACAAGCTGTAGAAACTCATTTAAGACAGTAGATTGGTCGTTGCGTCGCATTAGTGCAACAATCTGAATTTTCAGATTTTCTCCTTGAATTGGTCTGTAGACAACTCCCTGACGCTGAATGTTTTGGGCATTCTTCAGCAGCAATGATATCCCAACTCCACCTGCAACTAAACTCAATACAGTCAGCATCCAAGTTGCTTCTTGCACAATTTTTGGTTCTCGACCAAAAACCTGTTTACAAAAGTCGATAATTTGCTTATAGAAGTGGACTATCTCTGGTGAAGGTAAAACAAAAGATTCATTCGCTAATGCCAATAGGGGAATTTGAGATTTACCTGCTAGTTCATGTGATTCAGGTAAAGCAATTATCAGTGGCTCTTGCAAAATAGGCATAGAAATCAAATCAGGATGATTGTCATAAGGTAAAAAATCAAACCCAATATCAATTTGATAGTCAACTAACTGCTGTCTTTGCTCTTGAGGTGCTAATTCATATAAAACAAATTTGACATCAGGAAAGCGAGAGTGGATGGCTTTTAAAATATCAGGCAGAACACTATTAATTATTGAACTATTAACTGCAATGCCCAACTCTCCTATCTCGCCGCGACTAGCTCTGTATGCTCGTTCTTTTGCCCGTTTAACTCGTTTAACAATTTCAACAGCATCTTCTAAGAAAACTTCCCCAGCAGGAGTTAACTGACTAGTTTCCCGGTTAATAAGTATAGGTTGTAAGCGCCTTATTGGATCTCCTAAATCCTTCTCCAAGCGCTGAATACGTCTACTCAAAGTCCCCTGATCAATATTCAAATATTCCGCAGCGCGACTGAAATTGAGTTGTTTCTCTACTAAAACAAGAAAGTACTCTAGATTCTCTAAATTCATAAATATAACTCAAAAGTCTTATTTCTGATTTGTTAGTACCTACACAAGTAAGTTAATTAGCCAAAGCAGATTCCTATATTATCTCAGCCTACTATTCTCCTTCTATGCAAATTTGTCTGAGTATTATGCAATATTTGATTTGACTTTATCTAGTCAATTATGGGCTAAATGAAGTTAACGTTACATCAACAAAAACTATGCATGAAATAGAGGGAATGACAGAGTTTCTTATTGGAATTGTAATGATTATTGGGGGAATGCATGGAAACGAACTCACAGGAGTATATCTGATTAAATTATTTGAGCAATTTCCCCATTTAATTGAACGCCAAGGCTTTGAAATCCTGACGCTGTTAGCTAATCCCCAAGCTATTGCAGAATGCAGACGTTATCTTGAAAAAGACTTAAATCGCTGCTTCAACAAGCAAGACCTACAAAATCTGACACTCTCTAGTTTTGAAGATAAGCTAGCAAGGCAAATCTACAACAATCTCAAATCAGAAAATCAATCACAGATAAATATGTTTGTGGATTTGCACAGTACGACTGCAAACATGGGTTTAACTCTTATTCTTATCAAACTTCATCCTTGGTTGTTGCAATTAGCAGTATATCTGAGTTCAATCAATCCAGAAGTGAGAATTCTTTATATACCATCTCATGCAGCAAATAGCTTTCTGATTTCTCAATGTGAATTAGGTTTTGCTCTTGAAGTAGGCCCAGTACCTCAAGGTGTGTTGAATGCAGTTTTGTTTCAGAAAACAAAAGAAATAATTTCTGTCGTTTTGGACTATGTACAAGCATTCAATCAAGGCTCAATTCAGTCTAAAACCAACACACTCGCACTTTATGAATATGCAGGAACTATCGATTATCCCAGAAATGAGCATGGAGAAATTCAAGCGATGATTCACCCACAGCTTCAGGCTAGAGACTTTGAGCCTTTAAATCCTGGAGAGCCGATCTTTCTTACTTTTGATGAAGAAACAATTACATATAAAGGTGAATCGACTGTTTTCCCTATTTTCATTAATGAAGCTGCTTATTACGAGCAAGGTATTGCCATGTGTCTAACTAACAAGCGAGAAATTGTTGTAGAGGCATCATGAGTTATGGCTTTTCTTAATAAACGGTGTAGGGGCAATTCATGAATTGCCCTTACCTGAGAATCAAGGTTTTGGCTATTGTTTACAACACTCAGTCCTTAAATGATTAGTGGCTCAAGTTCACGATTATGCCATTGTCGCTGATACCATTCGGCAACCAAAGGACGGACAATAAACTTAAGCTGTCCATCGCCTTTAACGTCAATGCGTAAACCTGAATAAGGTCGCCGCTTTTGAGAACCTTGACCGTTGCGACCAATGAAGAGATGCGATCGCGCCACTAATCGATTCTCCTCCATTAAATCTGCTCCCTCAATCCGTTGGCGGCGCAAACTAAACCCGCTACCACCACAAACAATCCAGTGGATATGAGCATCAGCGTGTCCTGTATCCATTGTCTCTAAGTGTTCCAAGCAGTGGGCGTGACCATTTAATACCAAGTCAACCAAAGGACGACCCTGATTTAAGGAACCGATTTCTTTCGCTACTGCATCCAGCACACCACGGAAGCGATCGCGAACGATCAAAGTTTGCGCTTGTTCCCATTTTGTCGCTTCAGTTACATAAGGTGGATGATGGAAATAAATCACTCTTCCCCGAACTTGTGAATTATTCCAAGATTCAATTAATCTTTGCTTCAGCCAGTCTAGTTGTTCAATATCAGTCAGCGTTGTTTTATCAGCAGCTAATTGCTTCTTGATATCAACAATAATTTCTTCAATTTGCGACAGCTTGGCGTGGAAGTCGTCTAATTGGTCAGCTTCAAGGGGGTTTTCAGGACGAAGCTTGGACGAAGTTTCAATAATGTGCTGCTTTTCTTGCTCTAAATCTTCACGACGCTTTTCTAATATTTTGCGATCGGCATCACCTTGTTTTGTTTTAGGTAGGGGTGGTGGATCGTTAAATGTATTAGAATCCAAGGCAAAAAAATCAATCCCGCCATAGCGAAAAGTGTAGTAACGATTGGGAAGGCGGGTAAATTGTCCAGGTTCATACTTAAGACAAAGACCTGTATCTGTCTTACCTGTGTAGTACTTGTCTAAATGGCTGCTTAACTCTCCTGGAAGCTGCAACGCCTTAAGATAGTCTAGAAATGCCTGTGCGTAAGCCTCACCAGTTCCTGAGCCATGCAAGCCTACATCTAGGTCTAACCGCGATCGCAACAGGCGACGAATGGGTAATGTTGTTAGAGATGCCAAGCTCAATAAAATCGGCAAGTTATAGTAATCGTGATTACCCGGTACTGGTAAAATAGGCAGCTTAAAAGTCATCTGGTCATAAGCAATCCGTTTTGGATGCTCTCCACCCAAGATAAACTCTCGGTAAGGTTCGATGAAGTTCTGCTGATAGTATTCACTCGACCCCACTAAATAGATTACATCCCCGGTATGCAGCATAAACCGGGATTCGTCGTGATGAGGCAACATAAGTTCAGCTATCTGTCGCTGGGGATTATGTCCCCGATGCCTACCAGAACCACTATCACCTACAACTAAAAATGAGAACTCTGAATCGTCTGTTTGTCCATCTTCTAACACCAGGCGAGTTTGGTCGATGTTCCGTTCCACAATTAACGGATCTTGCCACTTTACTCGCTGATTCATCTTACGAATTTTGTTAGCGATCGCTGGATCAGATACAAGTTTCAATGTAACCTACTCCTGAATCTTGAATTGCAGGGGATGGGGGAGATGAGGGAGACAAAGAGAATAACCAATGCCCAATCCCCAATCCCCAATGCCCAATCCCCAATTCCCTTATTCCTCTGTCGTATCTTTCATCTCAATAGTTAAGTTAGGGAGTCCCTCTAGTTTTTCGGTAGGCTCAACTTCTTCTACTAATGGCACAAAAATCCTCAATCCTGCTGGTATACACTTAATTTCTACTGGTGTTGTGCCGACTATTTCACCATCGAGAACAACCTTTTGTGGTGGCTCAGTTGTAATTTTAAATTGTTTAGCTCTCAAAAAACCAATATCATCCCGTTCTACGGCGTTACCTGTAGAAGCGGTTTGGAATAGATGGAATGTCGCGGCGATCGCTCCTGCCTTATTAACTGGAGCGACAATTGTTAAATCTAGTAACCCATCATCATAAATCAGACCTGCTGGCCCCTGAGCTAAGACTGAAGTCGGAGGCGCGGCATTTGCAACTGTTACTGAACAGGCACTAGTTTTAATTATTCTGTCTTCTGTTTCAATTTCAACATCAAAGTGTTTTAAATTTCTCAGCTGCTGAATTCCAGCGAAAACGTAGGCCATCATTCCAAAGCGATTCTTAGCATCCCGATCTGCCAATTCTACAGTTTCAGCTTCAAAACCAATACCTGCCAAGAGTACCATTGGGCGATCGTTGCAATAGGCTACGTCTACATTGCGGGTTCCTCCCTGCAAAATTGTTTCACATGCACCTGCGATCGTGTCAGGAATTCCTAAAGCTGTGGCAAAAGCGTTTGCTGTTCCTCTGGAAATGATACCAAATGCAATATCAGTGCCCACTACAGCTGTCGCCGCCGCCGAGAGTGTCCCATCTCCCCCTGAAGCAATGATTGCATCTACTCCTCGCTCTACAGCTGCACAAG
Organism: Nostoc sp.; assembly: GCF_036917435.1. Lineage (GTDB taxonomy): Bacteria > Cyanobacteriota > Cyanobacteriia > Cyanobacteriales > Nostocaceae > Nostoc. The sequence goes on along the minus strand of NZ_JBALDM010000022.1, from coordinate 231,442 downwards.
CTAGTTGGTCTGCATCGATTTCTTCAGTTGTAAGATAAATATCTAGGTCAATATCTGGCTCTAATATTGCCCGAATTTCTGCTAATTCTATGTCTGGATCACCTTGACCAGCTACTGGATTGAAGATCAGGCAAGCGGAACGATTCATAAAATATAAAAGCTAAACTTTAGACTACTAAAATACCAAATTTTTTCTAGCATTCTCGGTAAAATCTCGACTTTCTTTTCCCAGTAAGATTACTTTTTGTAACATATTACGAGTCTTATCCGTCAAAAGATACCAAAGTATGCATTGCCATTGGTATCTTTTATGTATACTGAAACAATAAAATTTTTGCCATGCGTCAATTATTACTAGTTTTTTCAAGTATGCTAACTCTCAGCAGTTTAGCTACTCCTATAATGACAATGGCAGGCACAACGCCTGATTTACCGCAGATGCGCTTGGCTCAAAAATTTAACTGTAATAATCCTCAAAATCAAGTAGCAATTAATGAATGCGCGAAGTTATCTTATCAGAATGCAGATAAAAAACTGAATCAAGTTTATCAGCAATTACTACCTACCTTAGAAAGGTCTAGGAAACAGAAATTCATTTCTGCCCAACAAGCATGGCTAAAGTTTCGAGATACCAACTGTGAGTTTGAAAGAAGCGAATATGAGGGAGGAAGTATTGCCCCTAGCATTTATGTTGGTTGTCTAGAAAATACTACAAAACTGCGTACCCAACAATTACAGGAATATCTCAAATCCGATCGCTAAAATAATTCGTAATAGAGCCTCCGGCACGCTCCGCGTTAAGCGAAGCTATGCCGCAGGCTTTACGTAATTAAGTAATGCAACTGGGATAAAATAAGAGGTTGTTAGAAGCGGGGGGCTTAAACCCGCAGAATTAGCTATTTAGCTCCACCAAAGAACGAATGAGCAAACAAAGCGGCTTGGGTGCGATCGCGTAAACTCAATCTACTCAGAATACTGGTAACATAATTTTTAACTGTGTTTTCTGAAAGAAACAGCGATTCAGCAATTTCACGGTTATTAGCTCCAGAAGCAATTAAGCGTAATACATCTAATTCTCTGGGTGTGAGTTGCGCTAATTCTGGAGGGGGTTGCACAGAAGGCACTGGTGCGGCAACCGGAGTGAGTGCTTTCTCAAACAATCCCGGGCCAAGTAGGGTTTGTCCCTTATAGACAGATCGAATTGCTAACATCAGTTCATCTGGTTCGGTATCTTTGAGCAAATAGCCCTTTGCACCTAGTCGCATCGCCTGGAAAACATACTCATCATCATCGAAGGTGGTGAGGACAAGAACCTTAATGTCAGGATATTGTTGAGCGATGGCTTTTGTTGCCGCAACTCCATCCATTACGGGCATCCGAACATCCATAAGCACAATATCGGGTTGCAGTGCCGGAATCTGTTCGAGTGCGCGTTGTCCATTTTCCGCCTCACCAATTACCTGCATCTCTGCATTCGACTCAAGCATACTCTTAAGTCCCTGGCGAATAAGATGCTGATCGTCAACTAATAAAATCCGAATCATAGCTAAAATAACAGCTTTGATAGTGGCAAAGAAACAGAAATACAGCAACCTGTTCCTAGTTTACTGTGGAGATTTAACTGAGCGCCCAGTGCAACCGCCCGTTCTCGCATCCCTTGTAACCCAAACCCAGTTGTATTTTGAGTGGGATTAAATCCTTTTCCATTATCTTCTATTGATAGATGAATTATTCCAGCGTGAGCCAGTAATCCAACAGTGACACTTGTGGCTTCAGCGTGTTTGCAAATATTTGTCAGCGATTCTTGCACAATGCGGAACAGGGCTGTGTTTACTTCTGTTGGTAAAGAATACGGCACGTCAATTTTATAAGATGGTTCAATGCCTGTGGTTTGCTGAAAATCTGTTAGCAGCTTTTCAATGGCTGATGTCAGAGATTGTCCTTGCAAAGGATTTGAACGTAACACAGAAAGCGATCGCCGAATTTCTAGCAGCGCTTCAGCCCCCAATTCCTTTGCCTGCTTGAGAAATGTTAATGCTTTGTCATTATTTGATTCCCAAAACAATAGAGTGTTATTAATCTGAATAGTTTGAGCAACTAGAGTGTGTCCCAAACCATCATGAATTTCGCGGGCAATTCGGTTGCGTTCTTGCAAGGTTGCCTGATCTTCAATCCGTAGCGCATACTGACACAGTTGTTGATTGGTGATCTCTAATTGCAAATGGGCAATTTCTAACTGCTCTCGACTTTGGCGCTCTGCAAGCAGAGCATTAATTAACAATAAAGCGAATACTAACGTTAAGCTAAACAATAAAATATTACTTAATCGCCAATCCCAAGACATGGCAATTATATCTCGCCTAAAATTCTCAGGCATAATCGGTCTTGATAAAAGCAGTGTTCCATAGGTGAGCAGAGATAAAACCAAGACAAGCAACTGTCCCGATCGCTTAAATATCAGACAACTCCGCATTACCAGTACTAGACACAGCAGGAAAACGGGGCGGCTAGATAAGCCATGTTGAGTTGTTGGTAGCAAAATTAAACCGAATTCCAGGGCTGTATAAAATAATTTAGTTTCCAGCTTCACCATCGGTAGTTTCAAGCCCATCAAGCTGAAAGTTGCGATCGCAACAACTCTTAGCAACAAAGACCAGGACAACTCAAACGGCAGCACAACTTCCATAAACATTGCCGTGGCTAACAACAGCCACTCTAGATAAAGCAACAGACGAAATGATGGGTAAGTCAAGCGAACCATAGAACTGTTCCAACTCAGTGGCCTTTGTAACAAAACCATAAATATTTTTACAATTTTAGGATGAATCTCTTCTTCCTATATAACGAATCCATCTCTAGTATCGATAGAGCCGTTTCGACTGATTAATTATTCCTCAATTAGGAAAAAAGTCACAATAGCTTGAGTACTTTTTTCCTAGTCAGATTAGGAATTCTAGTTCATGCACAAATCTATCCCAACTTTTAAAATTAGCTGGTATGAATGAAGAGTGATGAGTTCAGAGTGCTGTACATGGATAGCGGGGCGTTTAGCCCGTGCTGAGTTAAAAGACAGGCAGACATCCTCTAAATTGAGCTAAAACAATCGTATTTTGTACAACAAAACGACAAAAGTAAATGATTAAAAAACAGATAATTTTACCAACCCTTTTATTTGCAACTATCCTGATTGCAGGAATGACAGGTTGCACCAGTTCTAAGTCTCCCGATGTGTCTCAAGGTGACAATAGTGGAACAAAGGTATCTGATACCAACACTTCTGCGCCAAACACTCCTGGAGCGAATACGCCAGAACGCGCCAAGAAGCGCGAAGCAGTTCGCCAGCAAGTTGAGGCAGTTCTGACTCCAGATCAAGTCAAGGAATTGTCAGCGAAATTGCAACAAGGTGAAAAGATGCGTAAAGCAGTATTCAGCCTGAATCTGACGGCTGAACAAAAGACTAAAATTCAAGATATTTTTAAGACTGCCTATCCTCGCCGTAATTCGTAATTATTGTTATGCCACTGATTGTATTCTGTATTGTTCTTTAAGAGTTAAATTATGTTCAAACAGAAATTGATCCTCAAGATAGAAATTGCTGTTATTGCAGCAATCTTGACAGGAACTAGCCTCTACTCTTATAAAGCTCTAGCTAAAACCCAAACTACTCCTCAAAAGCTGGTGGATGAGGTGTGGCAAATCCTCGATAAAAATTATGTTGATGTCAGCTTTAACCATCAAGATTGGAAAGCAATTAGACAGCAATATCTTAGCCGCTCCTATAGTTCTAAGAAAGAGGCTTATGGAGCGATTCAAGAAATGGTAGGGAAATTAGGCGATCGCTACACAGAGTTTTTTGACCCCCAGGAATTTAAAGCCTTAAATAGCGATATTTCTGGCAACCTCAGTGGTGTAGGGCTGGAACTGGCAGAGAATGAAAAAACTAAAGCCTTAACTGTTGTTGCCCCAATCGAAGGAACGCCTGCTTTTAAAGCGGGTATTTTGCCGGGTGATTTAATTGTGCAGATTAACGGTGACATAACTCAGGGAATGAAAATCGAAGATGCCGTTAAGCGGATTATCGGCCCGGTGGGAACTAAGGTAGTACTGACGATTCAACGGGGTAGCCAATCGCAAATTTTCAAACTTACCCGCGCAAATATTGCCATTCATCCTGTAACTTATAATGCTCAAACCACACCGACAGGTAAGATTGGCTATATTCGTTTACCAGAGTTTACCGAAACTGCACCCGCCCAGATGCATCAAGCAATTGAAGCATTAGAAAAACAGCAGGTGCAGGGCTATGTTTTGGATTTGCGTTCCGATCCGGGTGGACTGGTAGATGCGAGTTTGCAAATTGCCAGTATGTGGTTGAAGGAAGGAGCGATCGTGTCTTTGGTAAATCGGGATCAAGTTAAAGACAACTACAATGCGTCGGGACATCCTCTCACCAACAAACCTCTAGTGATATTGGTGGATAAGGGATCTGCCAGCGCCAGCGAAATTTTGTCAGGAGCGCTTCAAGATGACAATCGCGCCAGGTTAGTAGGCACTCGCACCTTCGGGAAAGGTTTAGTTCAAGCCGTAGAACCACTGGATGATGGTTCGGGGCTGAAATTAACGATCGCTAAATACTACACACCCAAAGGTCGAGATATCAATCATATCGGCATTGCACCAGATATTACCGTGGAGTTAACCGAGGCACAACAGAAAGCATTAATAGAAAACCGAACCTTGGGGACATTAGCCGATCCTCAGTATGCTAGCGCCGTTGCAGACTTGAGCAAATTGATTCAATCGGGGACTAATCATGTGAGTTTGCAGGGTGGGAAATAGACATAAAGTTGCAAGATCCCCGACTTCTTGAAGAAGTCGGGGATCTAACCACCGCGAACCTTTCTTTATTCCCCATTCCCTAATTAATAGGCAGAGATGAACTTATATGAGTAACTTAACATTCTCAGATACTAAAGCTAGTGACACAAACAAAGCTACAAGTGATACAGTCCGTGCTTATCTTAAAGAAATTGGAAGGATACCTCTATTAACCCAGGATCAAGAAATTATTTTTGCCCAAGAAGTTCAGCAGATGATGACAATACTTGCTGAGTCAGAAAAGTTGGCTGTTGAATTAAAGCGTAAACCCACGTTTTCAGAATGGGCTAACCGGATGCAGTTAAGCGAACAGGAATTACTTCAGCAGTTAAATCAAGGGAAAAAAGCTAAACAGAAAATGATAGCTTCTAATCTCCGCCTTGTAGTATCAATTGCCAAGCAATATCAGAGACGTAACTTAGAGTTGATGGACTTAGTTCAAGAAGGTACATTAGGTTTAGAAAGAGGGGTTGAGAAATTCAATCCGGCTCTAGGATACAGGTTTTCAACCTACGCTTACTGGTGGATTCGTCAAGGAATTACTAGAGCGATCGCTCAACAAGGGCGTGCAATTCGATTACCCATTCACATCAATGAAAAATTAAACAAAATTAAGCGTGTTCAGCGAGAATTATCTCAACAATTGGGTCGTATCCCCACCAGTACCGAAATTGCTGATGCACTTTCTTTAAAACCTAGTCAGATTCGAGAATTTCTCCTTTTGGCTCGTCAAACTATCTCTCTAGATATTCGAGTTGGGGCAGATAAAGAGATACAATTACAAGATTTAATAGAAGATCATAGATATTCTTCCAATGGTTATAACACTGAAGAATCTCTCAATCAAGAGGTTGAAAATTTATTAGGAAACCTGTCTCGCCAACAACAAGAAATATTAAATTTGCACTTTGGATTGACAGATGGCAACGAACTTTCTCTACAAGAAATTGGTCAGCGTCTGGGTATTAGTCGAGAACGAGTCCGGCAGATAGAAAAACAAGCTCTTAAACTTTTACAGCAGCAGTTAAGTCAGTCTTGAAAAAGAATTCAGAATCAATTAATAGGAATAACGAACCGCAGAGGCGCGGAGGGCACGGAGAAATGAGAGTTTAGAGAGATATTTTACTTAGGGACTAAGTAAGTGGGTGTAAATAATTAAAGGTTTGTAGTAAGGGCTTTAGCCCTGAAAATAGGGCTAAAGCCCTTACTAAGAGCCAATTTAATTAATTTTGTATTGCGTAACATAGTTTGATTTATTCTTGCCCACTTAGTTATCATTCTGAATTCTGTTTTTAATAAACTAAAATCCTGTGGAGGTTCTGATGAACCATGAAATTGCTCATGACAGTTTGATTGAAAATGAGAAAAGTGTAGAGCCGAAGTTACCGCGATCGCCAAGAAAGATTATTTTGGTAATTTTGGGCGTGCTGTTGCTGGCTGGGCTGGGTATTTTTGGTATCCATACGGTTGCGGCTAAGTCAGACAAAACTGAAAAATCTGGGCGCAATAAGCAGCAAGTGACACCTGTAACGGTGGCGATGGTTACACAAAAAACGGTTCCGGTGCAATTGCAGGCGATCGGGAATGTGCAATCTGGTTCTACGGTATCGATTACGCCTGAAGCTAGCGGACGGATTATTGGAGTTTATTTCAAGAAAGGTCAAGATGTGAAAAAGGGACAACTTTTGTTTACCCTGGATGACCGATCGCAAAATGCTGCAATCCAGCAAGCCCAAGGAACTGTCGCCAAAGACCAAGCTTCGGTACAACAAGCTAGAGATGGATTAACCAGAGATTTGGGTCAAATAGAGCAAGCGAGAGCCACTTTAATTAAAGACCAAGCGCTGGTACGACAAGCCCAGGCGACTTTAGCGAAAGATCAAGCCCAAGCAGAATTTGCTCAGGGACAGAGCGATCGCTATGGTGCATTGTATAAGAAGGGTGCGATTAGTTTAGATCAAGCACAGCAATACGTTTCTAATAGTAAATCGGCCACAGCAACCCTCCAAGCCGATCGAGAGGCGATCGCTAATGCCGAAGCTGTTTTGCAAAGCGATCGAGTGGCGCTGACTAATGCTCAAGCTGTTGTCAAAGGCGATCAAGCTGCGATCGCAAATGCTCAAGCTGTTGTCCGTTCTGACCAAGGAGCGTTAGACAATACCAAAGTGCAATTATCTTACTCCAAAATTTATGCGCCAATTGATGGTCGCGCTGGCAATATTCTGGTAACTCTGGGCAATGTGGTGCAAGCTAACAGCACAACTCCCCTTGTGACTCTAACCCAAATTCGCCCGATTCAAGTTGCTTTTTCCGTTCCTGAAACAAATCTGCCCCAGGTACAAAAGTATATGCAGAATGGCAAGCTGAAGGTAGATGTGACGTTCCCTAACGATCAAACTCATTCTGTTCCAGGTACTTTGACATTTGTCAATAATACGGTTGATAACACCACGGGGACTATTCAACTGATTGGCGACTTTGACAACACTCAGGGACATTTGTTTCCCGGTCAATTTGTGAATGCAACGCTAACACTGACCGAACAACCCAATGCAACGGTTGTACCTTCCCAAGCGGTGCAGAATGGCCCAGATGGCCAGTTTGTTTTTGTAGTTAAGCCAGATATGACTGTGCAAAATGTTCCAGTCACTGTTAGCAGCACCATTGATGGACTAGATGTGATTGAGAAAGGGCCGCAACCAGGCGATAAAATTGTCACCGATGGTCAGGCGAATCTCGTTTCGGGGGGCAAAATCCGCGTCAAGACAGCCGGTAATTCCCAAGGCGCTAATGACTCAAATCAGCCAAGAAAAAATCATTCCCAAAAGTCAGGCGGAGGTGATTCATGAACCTCTCAGAACCATTTATTCGCCGCCCCATCATGACAACTCTGGTGATGACGGCAATTTTAATCTTCGGTTTCATGAGTTATCGCCTGCTGCCAATCAGCGACTTACCCAGTGTGGATTATCCCACAATTCAGGTCAGCGCCTCCCGACCGGGAGCTAGCCCCGAAACGATGGCAGCATCGGTTGCCCGTCCTTTAGAGAAGCAATTTTCTAGCATTGCTGGACTTGATTCGCTAAATTCAACTAGCACTCTGGGACAGACTCAAATTACCCTGCAATTCAACTTGAGCCGTAACATTGATGATGCGGCGCAGGATGTAGAAGCAGCGATATCGGGAGCATCGGGACAAATTGCGAACGATTTACCCAATCCTCCCACCTATAGCAAAGTTAACCCCGCAGATCAGCCGATTCTTTACCTTTATTTAGATTCTCCCACTTTGCCTCTTTCTCAGGTAGACAATTATGCCGAGACTTATTTGGCCCAAAAGCTATCTACAATCAACGGGGTGGCACAAGTAGCCGTCTACGGTTCGCAAAAGTATGCGGCTCGAATTCAACTAGATCCTCAGCAATTGGCAGCGCGGCAAATTGGGTTAGATCAGGTGGCGACGGCGATTCAACAGGGTAACGTCAATTTGCCTACCGGCAGTCTTTCGGGAAATCATAAGAATTTTACAGTCCAGACTAACGGGCAACTTGAAAATGCGGCTGCTTATCGCCAGTTGATTGTGTCTTATAAAGATGGAATGCCTATCTATCTTAATCAACTGGGTAGGATTATTGACAGTGTAGAAAACGACAAAGTAGCAAGCTGGTACAACAATACTCGCGCCATTATTCTCACAATTCAAAGACAGCCCGGAACCAATACGGTACAAGTCGTAGACACGATTAAGAAATTGCTGCCGAAGTTGCGAGAGCAAATTCCGGCATCTGTGGAAATAGGGGTTCTCTATGATGCATCTCAATCGATTCGAGATTCAGTAGATGATGTCAGATTTACGTTGATTCTGACGATCGCTCTCGTTATTTTAGTAATTTTCATATTTTTACGGAACCTCTCGGCAACGGTGATTCCCAGTTTGGCATTACCAGTTTCGCTGATTGGTACTTTTGCGGTGATGTATTTGCTGCACTACTCACTAGATAACCTATCACTAATGGCGTTGACCCTTTCTGTGGGTTTCGTAGTGGATGATGCGATCGTCATGCTAGAAAATATCGTCCGTCATATAGAAATGGGTGAAAGTCCGTTAGAAGCGGCGTTGAATGGGTCGAGAGAAATTGGTTTTACAATTCTATCGATGACCCTTTCTCTGGTTGCAGTCTTCATCCCCATGTTGTTCATGAGTGAAGTACTAGGAAGATTATTTCATGAATTTGCTGTGACGATCGCAGTTGCAATTCTCGTCTCTGGTTTTGTGTCTTTAAGCTTGACTCCCATGTTGTGCAGTCGTTTTCTACGTCCTGTAAATCATGCTAATCAAAGTCGGTTATATCAAGCTTCCGAATATGTCTTCGATCGCTTCTTGGGTTTGTACGATTGGAGTCTGAAAAAAGTCTTAAAATATCACCTCACCACGATGATTTTATCCGCCTTTCTCTTGGTGGTGACAGTTGGGCTGTTGGTGATAGTTCCCAAAGGCTTTATTCCTAGCGAAGATACCGGACAAATTACAGGGATTACCCAAGCAGCCGAAGATGCATCCTTCGATAATCTTGTTCAACATCAGCAGACAGTTGCTAACCTGATTCGCCAAGATCCCAATGTCGATGCAGTCAACTCTAATATTGGCGCGGGATCTAGTGCTAGTGGCGGTGGGGCGGCAGTTGCAGCTAATTCCGGCAGTTTGTTTATTCGGTTAAAAGAGCGATCGCAGCGCCAACTTGGTGCTGATGAAATAGTTCAAAATTTGCGAACCAAACTCGCCACTGTTCCAGGCATCCAAGTATTCTTACAAAATCCCCCAGCCATACCCATTGGCGCTCAACAAAGCACGGGACTTTATCAAGTTGCACTTCAGAGTTCTGATGTCAAGCCCTTACAAGAATATGTTCCTCAACTTGTTACCAAGATGAAGGAGATGACAGAACTCCAAGATGTCAACAGCGATTTACAATTTGCTTCCCAGATTCAAATTGACATTGACCGCGATAAAGCCTCAACTTACGGAATTACCGCCCAGCAAATCGAAAATACCCTGAGAAGTGCTTACGGCTCCTACCAAGTGTCAACTATCTATGCAGCCACCAATGAGTATCAAGTAATTTTGGAATTAGCACCCCAGTATCAGGAGAATATTAATGATCTATTGACATTGTATATTAACTCCAACACTGGAGTAGCAGTACCTCTAAAGACATTCGCCAAACTATCTCAGGGAGTCAGCCCGTTAATGGTTAATCATAACGGTCGGATGAACGCCGCCACCATTTCCTTTAACCTTGCCCCTGGTGTGTCCTTGGGAAATGCCAACGAAGAGATTCAAAAACTGATCGATCGGGTGATTCCTGCCAGCATTAGCACCAGCTTTCAGGGTGCAAGCCAGGTATTTCAGAGTTCACTGCCGAGTTTGGGTTTATTGTTAGCGATCGCCATCCTCGTAATTTATCTCATCTTAGGTGTCCTCTACGAAGATTTCATTCACCCAATTACAATTCTTTCCGGTTTGCCATCAGCAGGTTTTGGGGCATTGTTAACGCTGATAATATTCCACGTTGAACTCAACGTTTACTCCTTCATCGGCATCATTCTGTTGGTGGGTATCGTCAAGAAAAACGGCATCATGATGGTAGACTTTGCGATCGTTGCCCAGCGAGAAGAATTAAAAAAGCCCTCCGAGGCGATTTATCAAGCCTGCTTAGTGCGCTTCCGCCCGATTATGATGACGACAATGGCAGCATTAATGGGAACCTTACCCATAGCGATCGGATTTGGGGCTGGTTCGGAATCCCGTCGTCCTCTAGGGATTGCAGTTGTAGGCGGACTAATATTTTCTCAGATATTAACCCTGTATTTAACCCCTGTGTTCTATATCTACATGGAATCGTGGCGGAAAAAACTCAGTCAAGTTAAATTCCGGCGGGTATTTTCATTTACAGGCGGGCGATCGTGATTTTAAACATCCGAAATGAGTTACGAACCGCAGAGACGCAGAGGGCGCAGAGAGGAGAATCAAGAGAGTTTTTTAGAAATCATTTAGGACTTCTATATGTGTTGAAACCAGATATTCAAGCCGTTAAGCATTTCTTTCTTCTCTCTGCGTCCTCTGCGCCTCTGCGGTTCGTCCCATCTTTACCACATTTCTGGGATAACAAATGAACCTTTCAGAACCCTTCATCCGTCGTCCAGTCATGACCACCTTGGTGATGATCGGTATCCTCATCTTCGGTCTAATGAGTTATTTCCTATTACCCATTAGTGCCCTACCCAACGTTGAATATCCTTTTATTTCTGTCTCCGCTAGTCTCCCAGGTGCCACCCCCGAAACAATGGCATCTTCGGTCGCTGCACCCCTAGAAAGACAGTTTACCGAAATTGCCGGACTAAATTCCTTCAATTCCACCAGCTCAACTGGTAGCACCAACATTTCCCTCCAATTTGACTTTAGCCGCAGAGTCGAAGATGCTGCCAAAGATGTGCAAGCAGCCATCTCTGCCGCCGCCGGACAACTACCCGCCGGAATGCCTCGCCCGCCCACCTACCGGAAAGTTAACCCCTCTGTCTCACCAGTTCTCTTCCTTTATATGTATTCTGAGACACAGCCAATCTCTACAGTAGATGAATATGCAGAGGTAACAGTTGGTCAGCCAATCTCAATGATTGATGGTGTTGCTCAAGTACAGGTTTTTGGTCAACAACAATATGCAGTCCGCGTCCAACTCGATCCGCGAGAGTTGGCATCGAGAGGAATTGGTGTAAATCAAGTAAAAACTGCAATTCAACAGGGAAATGTCAACTTACCTACAGGTAGTCTGTCTGGCACTTACAAAAGTTATACGATTCAGGCCAATGGTCAACTTACCGATGCTGCCAGTTATCGCCAGTTGATTGTAACTTACAAAAATGGCGCACCCGTGCGGCTTCAAGATTTGGGGCAGGTGATTGATAGTGAGCAAAACGTCAAAGTCTCAAATTTATATAGCGATCGCAATGTAACAAACCGCCATTCTGTTGTTCTGGCTGTACAGCCGCAACCGGGTGCTAATACTGTAAATATCGTTGATGCTATCCAGAAACTTTTACCGACACTCCGCGAACAAGTTCCCAAATCCATTGAGATGGGGATTATGTACGATCGCTCTCAAACTATCCGCGCTTCTGTCAACGATGTAAAATTTACCTTAGTTTTGTCAGTTTGTCTAGTTATATTGGTAATTTTCTTATTCTTACGCGATACAACTGCGACGCTGATTCCCAGTTTGGCGCTACCTGTAGCCATCATTGGCACTTTCGCTGTGATGTATCTGTCGGGGTTTTCCCTAGACAACCTTTCCCTCATGGCGTTGACCCTTTCTGTGGGCTTTGTGGTGGATGATGCGATCGTGGTATTGGAAAATATCGTCCGTTATCGAGAAATGGGCGAATCTCCCTTAAACGCAGCATTGAAGGGTTCCAAGGAAATCAGCTTCACCATTTTGTCAATGACACTTTCCCTGGTGGCGGTGTTCATCCCCATCATGTTTATGAGTGGAATCATCGGTAAATTATTTCATGAATTTGCCGTGACGATCGCAGTGGCAATTTTGGTTTCGGGTTTTGTTTCCCTCAGTCTCACCCCAATGTTGTGCAGTCGCTTTTTGCGTTCATCTCATCAGCAAAAACCAAATTTGGTGTATCGAGTCTCAGAACGAGCATTTGATTTACTACTGCAAGGATATGATTGGACGCTCAAGCCGATTTTAAAATACCGTCTGATGACACTAATCGGTTCTGGTATTTTGCTGGTAATGACTGTCTATCTCTTCGTCATCGTTCCCAAAGGCTTTATTCCAACCGAAGACACTGGACAACTGATGGGGAACACGAAAGCAGCGCAAGATATTTCTTTTGATGATATGCGTCGTCACCAGCAAAAGGTTGTTGAGATAATTCGTAAAGACCCCAACATTGAAGCAGTTGATTCCATTGTGGGCGCAAGTGGCCCTAACGCCTCGGTCAACTCTGGGCGAATTACAATTCTGCTCAAGCCACGTTCTCAACGGAAATTGAGCGCCGACGAAATCATTCAAGAGTTAACCCCCAAATTAAGACGTGTGGTTGGCCTTAAGACATTCCTTCGCTCTCCGCCAGCTATTCCTATCGGTGGACAACAAACCAATTCTACTTATCAGTTCACGTTGCAGAGTTTAAATCTACAAGACTTGCGCCAATACGTTCCTAAACTTGTAGATAAAGTCAAAACCCTACCAGGACTCCGGGACGTTGACAGCGATTTACAACTCAGCACTCCCCAAATCCAAGTCAAAGTTGACCACGATAAAGCTGCAACCCTTGGCATTACCGCCCAACAGGTTGAACAAACCCTCAGCGCTGCTTATGGTTCTAGCCAGGTTTCCACTATCTATACTCCAAATGACCAATTTTATGTAATCTTAGAAGTGAAACCGGAGTTTCAACGAGATCCCACCGCCCTATCGATGCTCTATGTGCAATCAAGTACTGAGAAACTTGTTCCCCTAAGTGCGATCGCAAATATTACCCAGAATGTTGGCCCCCTCACCGTCACTCACGTTGCTCAACTCCCCTCTGCAACTATCTCTTTTGACACGCTCCCCGGAACGTCTCTCAGTCAAGCTACAGATGCTATCAAGCAAGCAGCCAGTGAGATACTCCCTTCAACAATTACCACCAGTTTTCAGGGTTCAGCCCAAACCTTTCAACAGTCTTTCAACGATTTAGGCGTGCTGTTGTTGGTGTCTATTTTAGTAATTTATCTAATTCTCGGCATCCTCTATGAGGATTTCATTCACCCAATCACCATTCTTTCTGGTTTACCTTCGGCGGGTTTTGGTGCATTACTGACGCTGCTGATTTTCCAGGTGGATTTAAACCTTTACTCCTTCATCGGCATCATCTTGCTAGTAGGCATCGTCAAGAAAAACGGGATTATGCTGGTGGATTTTGCCATTGAAACGCAACGCAAGGAAGGTAAAAATTCCTTTGATGCCATCTATGCGGCTTGCTTGATTCGCTTCCGCCCGATTATGATGACGACGATGGCAGCTTTAATTGGAACACTCCCCATTGCTTTGGGGACAGGAGTCGGTTCAGAAGCGCGTCGTCCTTTAGGGATTGCGATCGTTGGTGGGTTGCTGTTCTCTCAGATATTGACTCTCTATCTAACTCCAGTTTTTTACATTTACATGGAGGCATTACGGAAAAAGCTGGGACAACCTAAGTTTTACCGTCTTTTTTTCAAAACTTAGTTACGGTGGGTAAAATTTTTGGACAATAATTTTTCTTTTCTCTGTGTTCTCTGTGCCTCTGCGGTTTAATCAAATACTTTTAAACCGCAGAGGCACAGAGAGCGCTGAGAATAAACAATTTTATTTTACGATCTACCTTGAAAAGTACACGGGTAGGGGCACAACATGTTGTGCCCCTACGATGATCTGTACCTCACGCCTGTTGCAATGTGCTGTATATATGACTCAATTGCAAACTGCTAATATCAATAAAGGATTTGTATCACAAATTCCAGCAAGTATTTAATCTGAATGCTAGCTCTGAACCCATGAGTGCTAACCAAATATCTCTTAGACCTGCCCAAGAAACAGATGGCTGGGTAATGAGTGCAATTCATATTGCTGCTATCAAAGCTCTACCTGCAACTTTCTACACCGAAAAAGAACTTTTAGTTTGGCGTAATTACCAGAATAAACCTGATGGTTTAAATATCTTGAAGAGTATGAAAGTAGAGACTTGCTGGGTTGCGATCGAGAAAGATGTTGTTATAGGTTTTGCTAGTTTTATTGTTGATGAACTGATCGGGCTGTATGTCCATCCTAAATCTCAAGGTAAAGGGATTGGACGTGCTTTAGTTCAACATTTTTGCGATGAAGCAACTGAGCAAGGTATAGATAAAGTAATTACAACTGCTAGTCTTTATGCTGAAGGTTTTTATTTACGACTGGGGTTTACTCCCATACAAAGATCGCCTCATTATTTAAGAAGTGGGGTAGTTGTCCCAGTTACTAAAATGAGTAAAATATTAGCTACTGCACCGAAAGCAATTTGAGCGGATACAATATTTATCACTAACGTTAAAAATGCTGGCATCAAGATTATTTTTCACATAACCTATCAGTCAATCGCCACTAACTAAAAGCGCTTGTTGTTTTGCCAGCACTTGTTTGCGTAACAAAAGCAATTTTTTATCTTTAATGCCTTCTGCGATTAATCCATCGACAGTGTTTATCAGATAATCAGCGCAGGAACCCAATTTTCCAGATGCCGTGGCAATACTATTAACAGTGGTTGTGAAAGGTATCTGATGAGCGTACCTGGGATGTTGGCGATTAGCAACAAAGGCGATCGCTTTAAATTCCTGCGTACCATCAAATACCCTTACCCAACGAGCAACGTAGACACCGGCTAACATCTCCCGTCGCCAAATCAATAGTAATTCTGATGGTACATCAGCAGCAGCAACCCGATAAATAATACCACGACAGCTACCGCCGCGATCTAGTCCTAAGAGCAATCCGGGATTCTCTGGAGTCCCGCGACCGAGGATCATCCATGTACAAAAGCGCCGATGCCAACCATAAATGATTCCAGCACGGCGTTCTACGTATGTGATTAGAGGATTCCAAATCAGCGAACCGTAGGCAAATATCCAGATATCAGAATTTGGTGGTTGCTGTTGTAGTATTTTATCAAGCGATCGCTGTAACTCATCTTCACTCAGAGTAGTTAACTTGATTCCAGAGTGTGATGCTTCTAATAGTCTCGTCTGTGCGTTTCCGCCTTCGAGGTCGCTACGACTGAGTGACATAATAAGCTATTTCCTTGTCTGTAAATTTTCAGTAATTTCACTTTAATGTTCTTGTCCCGTTGGTCGGATAAGGATCTCGTTGACATTAACGCGCGATGGCTGGGTGACGGCATAAACGATCGCAGCAGCAACATCTTCACTTTGCAAAGGTGTAATTGCCTTACGCCGTTCTTCAATGCGTTGTTTGGCCACGGGATCGGTAATTTGGTTGTCGATTTCCGTATCCACCAAACCTGGTTCGATAATGGTGACGCGAATATTGTCTTTGTAGACTTCTTGGCGCAATGCTTCCGAGAGGGCATTAACACCCCATTTGGTAGCATTATAAACACCAATGCCCGCCCGTGCTGTGCGGCCAGCCACTGAAGAAATATTGACTATATGCCCCGATTTTTGCGCCTTCAATAGAGGCAAAACAGCGTGAGTAGCATATAACAGTCCTAGTACATTCAGATCAAACGATCGCCGCCAGTCTGAGCTATTTCCAGCTTCAATAGTGCCGAGTAAGGCAATTCCTGCATTATTCACAAGGATATCGATCCTTCCCAATTCTGCATTTGCCTTTGCCACCAAGTTATTTACCTGGTTTTCGTCAGTCACATCGGTGACAATAGCCAATGCCTTACCACCACTAGCTTGAATGCGTTCTGCTAATGCCTGAATGCGATCGCCACGTCTAGCAGCCAGTACTACTGTTGCTCCAACTGAAGCCAAAGCGATCGCAGTTGCTTCACCAATTCCTGCTGAAGCTCCAGTGATAATTGCAACTTTTCCTACTAATTTCTCTGTCATTTATTTAACTCCTTAATAATTGGGAATTGGGAATTGGGCATTGGGCATTGGGCATTGGTTATTAATTCTTCCCCTTCATCTCCCTCATCTCCCTCATCTCCCTCATCTCCCTACTCCCTACCCCCCTGTCTCTTATCGATCCTTAAAACGGATGTAACTGCTGCCACACAAAGGATTATGGCTGCGAAACGAAAAGTTCCTTGGAACCCTGCAACGATCGCATCAGGAGGGGCAACAGAGACATCTGCACCCGCAGACATGCTAGCGATTAATGCTCCAAATACTGCCCCGATTACACAAACTCCTACTGTGTTCCCTGATGTCCGTGACAAAGACAGCAGCCCAGAAGCAATCCCTAGTCGCTCTCTTGGTACTGCTCCCATGACAGTGCTGTTGTTAGGTGATTGAAATAAACCCAGTCCAATGCCGTAAATAAAATAGCGCGACACGTAATCTAGCTCAGTAATTTGAGCGTCAAAAGTGCTAATCCCTAGACAGCCACCGATCATCAACCCCAATCCAATTGGGGTGATTAGTCTAGCGCCAAAGCGGTCTGAAAGTGTTCCTGCTAGTGGAGAAATTAACCCACTAATTACAGGTGACACGGCTAGTAGCAGCCCCACTTTTATCGTCGGATAATGCTTCACGCCCTCTAGAAAGAAGGGAACGATGAGTAAGGAACCGCCAATAACAATGAATGCTAGCCAACCACTTAGCAAACTCATACTCAACTGAAGATTGCGAAACAGGTGTAGTTCTAGTAGCGGTTGCTTGACGATCGCTTCAACTACCAAAAAAATTGTAAAACTTAGGGTGGCGATCGCTAATAATATCAGTGCATTGGTACTGCCAAAGCCCTGGCTTTGCCCTACCGTCATACCCAGACCAAAACTACCCAAAGTCAATAAAGCTAAAATAGCTCCAAAAAAGTCAAATTTCTGTTTATCCTCAATGCGTACAGAAGGTGGTACTACCTTAGCGATTAAGAAACTAGCTATGATCCCCAATGGTACGTTGATGAAGAATATACTATGCCAGCCTGATAAGCTTAGGAGTAGTCCGCCAGCCGAAGGGCCAAAAGCAATTCCTAGTGATACAACACTACCGATAACGCCAACAGCCCGGCCTCGTTCAGAAGATGGAAAAACTTCTGTGATGATTGCCAAACCAAGCCCAGAGACGAACACAGCACCCAGTCCCTGAACTGCGCGAAAGGCAATCAACCACTCAATACTAGGTGCAAAACCACATAACAGCGAACTGAGAGTAAACAGAACAAGCCCCCCTTGATATAAGGACTTTTTGCCCCACATATCCCCCAGGCGTGTTGCCCCCAAAACTAAACCGGAACTGACTAACTGGTAACTCAATACAGCCCATTGAGTCGTAGGAAAACTGGTATCAAAGGCTTGCACCAATGTGGGTAAAGCAACATTGATGATGCCTACATCAAGGGTAGACATAAACACCCCAAGTCCGACACCGAGTAAGACCCAATTTTTTTGAGCGCCTGACAAAGCCAGAGGTTCTGCTTCTAATTGTCCCAATGTTTAGCCCCCGCCTTTGATTTTACGATTATGAATAGTTTGCATACGTATCTTCATTGTAGGATGCTATTCTGACCACCAAGTTCAGGAAACTAAATTAGCCGCCTCTATCTAAGACTATGTATTTTATTTCTAGCATTGCTGATTTTGGTAAAGAGCGATCGCATCAGACGCTTCATTGAAAAATTAAGGTCTATGCCAAAGCCGCAAGAAGTCCGCCACCAAATCATTCGCGCAGTGTCTCGTAGAGAAGATTATAGTTCAATAAGCTTGGGTTAAGCATTTTTTTCTTCTCTCTGTGTACTCTGCGTCTCTGTGGTACCCTGCGGGAAGCCGCTCCGCGTCTACGTTAAAAAAACTGACTTTAACAAAGAGTTTTAGCTATAACCCAAGCGTATTGGATTATGGTGGCGGAATGTTAGTATCCATCTAAAGCAACCAAAATCCTTTCCTCCTTGCCCTCAGCACAAAGCGTAAAGATGTGTATATTATTGGTTATTTGGGAATAATATCTCAGTCAATAACATTGTCTGCGTTAAGTAAGTGGGTCAAATTAAATATAAAACCTCACCCTGCCTCCGGCTTCCCTCTCCTTACTAAGGAGAGGGATTGAGGGTGAGGTTTCATCTTATGTTTAATTACGCCTACCTACTTACTCAGGAACTAAAGATAAAAAGGATTTATCAAAATGGATTCTTTCGGTATTTACACCCTTGCTAATGATGTAGTGTTTGACCAATTAGTAGCTTTGCTAAACAGCATTGAGGTGAATGTTAGCGCAGATATTCCTATTTGTATTATTCCATATAACGAGCGACTAGATTTAGTTAGGCAAGAAATTAATACTAGAAAGAATGTAACCCTATTTGATAATTGGGACATAATTCAACGCTGGGAAGAATTTGCTCATCAAGTTTGGGCTGCCCATCCTAGAGAAAAAGATACGAAATTATCACGTCCTAGTTGGTACAAAAGTCATTTACAAAGAAAGTTTGTTGCCTTTGAGGGTATTTTTGATAAATTCGTATTTTATGACGGTGATAGTTTGGCAATGAAGCCACTCAATAATGTAATTGATCGGCTAGAAAGATACGATTTTATTTTTGATGATTGGGAACACATTAAGGACAAAAGTGTTGCAGCATTAAATATTCCACTTCTAGAAAAAGCTGGGCTATATACAGAAGCAGATATACGTTCTAAACTGCATTGTTCTAGCTTTTTTGGTTCAAAAAAAGGATTATTTTCTGTACAAGAAATTGAAATAATGAAAGAGCAATTAATTAACCAGAAAGAAATTGAATGGATTAATGCAAATGGATGGTGGGATGATGCTTTTTTGTTTAACTATATGACTTTGCGCTGCGATCGCCCACTCTTTAACTTTACACTTAGTCCCAATGGAGAAGATAGAACAGGCAACTGTGCTAATGCAGATCCCTTTGTTAATATTAATAATGTTCTTTACAATCAAGAAGGTTTAAAACCGATTCATCGCATTCATTATATGAGCTATTCTTCTCGTGATTTTGCCCAGTTATGTCAAGGACAAGATGTTAATATCTGTTATGCAAATGAGTTTTTGCACTATCGTTTTCTCAAACATCCAGAACAAAGACCAAAACAACTAAAGCCACTGAGTATAATTGCCAAAACCAATAAGTTTTTCAGCAAAACAATGAATAAGATTCAAAGAACTCTCCGCTAAATATAGATTAATACTGTGAGGTGTAGGGGCACGGCAATGCCGTGCCCTTGCGGGTATACCTCACATAAAAGAGAACCGCTATAGCAAATTCATATAAATTTCTATATTCTCCAGTTATTAGTATATATGCCTAAAATTACTGTTTGCATTCCTACTTTTAATCGTGTCAATCTTCTTCCTTATGCCATTGACAGTGTACTCAATCAGTCTGAGCAAGATTTTGAGCTAATTGTTTGTGATGATGGTTCTAGCGATGGTACATCTGAATTGATGTCACAGTACACAGATGAACGGATTAAATATATCCGTCATCTGCAAAATATTGGTAAAAGTAATAATATGCGCTCTGGTTTTGATGCTGCCAGTGGTGAATATTTTATTAAATTTGATGATGACGATCGGCTAACACCCGATTTTCTTGCAAGTACCGCAGCAATTCTTGCTCAAGACTTCAGCATTGATTTTGTTGGTACAGACCATTGGATAATTGATATTAATAATGTGCGAGATGAGGCAAAAACTCAAGAAAATTCTCATCGCTGGGGTAGGAAGAATTTACCAGCAGGTATTGTAGATAATTTGTTGGAAGTTGTATTTATTCACCAAAGCTTTCAAGTTGGGGCAACATTATTTCGCCGTACAACCTTACAAGAATTAGGATATATGCAGCCAAATCTGCAAAATTGTGAGGATAATGATTTATTTGTGCGTCTAGCTTTGGCTGGAAAAAAGGGTTATTATTTACCACAATTATTGATGGAATATCGCACTCATGCAGAGCAGCAAGGTATCAATCGAGCCATTCCTTACTTATTTGATAAAATGCGGTATTTAGAAAGTTATAAATTTGATTGTGAAAAACTAGAGACAATTAGAAAAAATCGTTTAACTGAAACAAAATTATTATTAGGTTTGCGTTTAATTGAAAAGGGTGAAACGCAAAAAGGCAGAGAGCTAGTTTTAGCGGGACAGTCTTATTCAACTACTAAAGCTTGGACTGGTTTAGGATTATCGCTGTTACCAGTTGCGTTGCGAGGTAGGGCATTTAATGCACTGCGACAGGCGCGGGGTTAGGCTAACTCTACCTTGCAACTGACAAATTCCCTGGAGTATTTTCCTTATACTGAATTATTCGTGAGAAACAAGATCCCCGACTTCTCGAAGAAGTCGGGGATCTGCTGGTTGCATTGAATTAACTTATTTTACTTAATTACTAACTTCTTGAACACTCATCAATAATAGTCAAAATTGTTTTAGCATTAGATATATTGTACAACTGACTTTTCATATTATCTAGAAAGGAAAAGAGCAAAATCGCAAAGGGGTTGCCAAGTTTACCTATTTTGTGGAATATTTGGGGTAGGTTGGTAAGTTGAATTGTATCTCAGTTGACTAATCACGAAGAATGTACCAAGAGTTAAGGCTATAGATATAACTGCGATCGCTAAAGAGTTAGTTTTCCAAAAGCTTAGTTTTCCTTCTGTATAAGCCGTATTAGCTATATTTACTTCGCGTCTAGCCTCTTCCAAAATTGATTGGAGAGCATTTATCTGCTCATCTTCTAGTTCTGTATATCTATCTTGTCTAAAAGCATTTTCTAGAATTTTTACTTTTTCCTCAGAAGATACTTGAGCTAGTTCTCTCCTGACAACTTCATAGGGATTAGTTTGTTTTACAGGTTGTGAGGATGGAGTTTGTGAGTTTGGTTGAAAATGTTGTTGAGAAAATTTCTCCAATTTTTCATGCTTGACGGGTTGTGAGGATTGATTTGGCAGAATTGGTGGTTGAATCGGAGTATCTTGTTGAATCTCTTTTTTAGTAAAACTGTATACGTTATTTTGCGTTACAGGTTTTGATGATTTGTTTTGAGGTGTTCGTGGTTGAGTTGGGATACGCTGATTATTACCTATTTCATTTGTCTTCAATGACCATTTATACTCACTATCTTGGACAACCATATTCTTTAAGGAAGAATATAGATAATGGTTGACTTCCCGTTTTTCAACTCCCAGCATATCAGCAATTTTTACTGCTCTTATGGGAGTGCCACGTTTTAAGATTTCAACAATTTTAGATTCAAGACTATCCATAATTAGTCACCAATTTTAACTTTATAGAATAAAGTCAGACTGTACCTTCTGCAAAACTGTCGATAATCTTTAGCATTGTTTTGTCACCTAAGCCTTTGATCCGATCTACGACATTGCTAAAAGATTTGAATTTACTATTGTCACGCTCACTGATTATTTTTTCAATTATTTTAATATTGATACCAACCCGTTTCAACTTAGAGGTAAGCTCAGATACACCCAAGTTATTAAGTGCCTCCAATGGTTCCATTGGTTTTGGAATTCGGTTTTCAATTTCCTTCAGTCTGTCATTAATATTTTTAATTTCAAGCCTAAACTCTGTCTGGAATTCAAGAGTGCGGTTTTCAAAACGTGATTCAAGGTTTGTGATGCGAGACTCTGTGTTGCTAGACCGTGATTCCATATTTATTAAGCGGGATTCAATACCATCTGTGCTAACAGGTACATTGTCGGGAATAAAAGCTTTTTGTTGTCTAAATAATTGAACTTGCTTAGTTAAAGTCTCCTCATTTTCAGACTCAATAATAAATACTCCGATCATTTCTCCTTTGCGAATATCTATTTCTTTAGCTCTAGCGGCAGCATAATACTCAAAGTCTCCATCTACTACTTCAAAAGATTGCAAACTTGTTCTTTTTACTACAATAGGGTTAATAACACCTTCGGATTCTAAAATTAACTGAGCAGCTTGTTCTAGCTCATCATCTGCAAAATTTGAACGAGGCTTACTGGAGGTAATTTTCTTGACAGCAACAAGTGAAGTGGATAGTTTCATTAATCTAACCCTATTTTTTGTAAAACTTCTATTGCTAGTAACTCAAATTCTTGAGCGGCAATTGAATCTGGCTTAAAATCAAGCACAGATATGGGATCAGCTATCTCCATATCTCCTATAATCAGAGATTTTTCAGCACATTTCGCTAGATCATCTCTATCATAAATTACTGTATCCATTACTTCAAGATTATACCGTTTTGTAATTGCTTCTAGTCTTTTAGGTAAAGTATGTTTGACAAATTGATTATTAGTAGATATCTTACAAGCAAGGACACCTAAAGTTTCAATAGGAGGTTTTCTTATTTGTTTTCTAAATGTATTAATACCTTTTATGAACTCTTTAACGTTTGTTAATCCCTGGTTTGCAAAAGGTTTTAGATCCGATGGAATAATAAGATAATCAGAGGTAATCAAAGCAATTCTCGCATAAAGATTTAGTGATGGAGGAGTATCTATAAGGACAACATCATATTTATCTTTTACATGTTCTAACTTATCTATAAGTACCAGTCTACTACCCTCAAGAGCATTTAAATCAGTTTCATTTCTCATCAAATTTATGTGTGCAGGAACAACATCAATCTCAGGATTACAGAAATTAGATTTTCTGGCTACTTCCGAAATAGGATAAAGTTCTTCAGATTGCAATACTTGAAGAAGATTAGAATCCTTGATATCATCAAATTCTTCATCATCAAATTTAACTAGCCCTGTGGCAAATGTAGTGTTAGCTTGACTATCAAAATCAATTACTAAAACTCTTTTACCCTTCTTACTAATAGCAGCCGCTAGATTAACTACGGTGGTTGTCTTCCCTACGCCGCCCTTATTGTGGTAAACTGCAATTATTTTCATTGAATGTTGCCCCTTTGTTTCAAAATTTAAATTATTTTCTCTTTTAACTTCTGGTTTATCTACTAACTTTCCTTCTTTCAGACTCTCTCTACCAATTAAACTTTTAATATTTTCTAGTTTCGTCTCAACTTCCTTCCCAGAACATTGAAACATTAACTGAATGTCAGTCTGTAATTTTTGATAAATTCTAATCTCTTTCCCATTAGTCAGCAATCCATACCTAACATGCAAGCTGGTTAAATAATGCCTGAGTCGAGGCACATGATTATTTAAGTTTTGTTTGGGATGCTTTGCCTCCATGACGACACTCAACGGCGAATTGGCATCTAAGACAAAGGGAAGTACCTGTGCGGCAAATGCTAAGAAATCTAAGCGGATGCTACCAACGGCAACCTCTTGATGCCAGGTGTCAGGAGTATAACCTAGCTGAGGTAGCAAATATTGCACTATGAGTTTGCTTTCAACTTCGCTTTCATTACGGCATAGCTCAGGATTAAAAGGCAATATTTTTCTACCTCTAAATAATTATTGGACTTAGGACAAAACCTCATATTTGCTAGATTATGCCATAACATTAATCATTTTGAGTGATAGAAATCACTTAAAAAATATAAATGAGCGGCAAAAATTAGTACTTTTGCTGATAAAGTGAGCAATTTTGAGAGCTAGCCATACTCAAAATTAACAAGCTACGTATGTATTTCCCCATTATCCTTGTAAATGGCTAGAATCAAAGTGTTTACCTATTTGCGCTAAAGGTTTTGGCTACTGTATCTTGTCCCCACTGCCATCAACTCGTTGATAGTCAAGCTATTAATTGTCCCTATTGCCGGACAACACTCAAAGCTTACGGCCATCCCGGTATTCCATTGCACCGCGCCACTGGGGATGGGTATCTGTGCGACACCTGCACCTATCACGCTGATGATACTTGCAATTTTCCTCAGCGTCCTTACGCCAAAGACTGTACCCTCTACCAAAATATTGAAGAGACAAAGTTAGATTTACAACAGCAGCATTACACTAACAGTTTTGCTGCTGTTGTAAAAACTTGGGTAAAACGCAATCAGGCTTTGCTGTTGCTATTAGGTTTATTATTAGTCTGTTTTTTGTTCGTGATATTAAGACCTTGATTTGTTTCCAGTGGGGAGTCGGCAATAGGGGAATAGGGGAGATGAGGGAGACAGGGGGAAATTATTTAACAAGTTTCTTGCCCCATGCCCAATGTGCCCAATGCCCAATGCCCCATGCCCCATGCCCAATTCTTCAACCTGTAGTGATTTTGGATGCTTCTGCAATAGCTTCAACTTGTATTGGTGGGGCTTTTTCCTCAAAGGCGGTTAAATCAAACCAAAAAGTTGTCCCAATGCTGACTTCACTCACGAGATGGACTTTACTATGATGTCTGTCGATAATATTTCTGACAATCGATAATCCTAAACCAGTGCCTTCTAGGGTGTGAACTCGGTTTTCTACACGAAAGAAGCGCTCAAAAATTGAGTGCTGATCCTCTGTGGCGATGCCTATTCCAGTATCGGAGATTTCAATCCGCACTGGAGAAGATTGGCTGTGATTGGGCTTAAAATCTAGTTGGTAGGCGCGGATTGCCACTTTACCACCGGCTTTGGTGAATTTGAGGGCATTACCAATCAGGTTGCCAAACACTTGTACTAACAAATCGTAATTACCCATTACTAAGGGCAAATTAGGATCAATTTCCTGAAGAAGTTCAACACCTTTATCTTTTGCATTGAGTTGGTAAGTACGCAATGTTTGCTCGATCGCTTGGGCTAAATCTACCCCATCAAAGTTATACTGGCGGCCAGATTCGAGTTTTGACAAATCTAAAACATCATTAACTAGGCGGGTTAGGCGATCGGTTTCATGGTTGACTGTTTGCAGAAACTCTTGCCGTTCTTGTAAAGCTAAGTCTTCGCCGTAGTCGTGCAGGGTTTCAATATAAGTTTTGATGTTAAATAGAGGTGTTCGCAGTTCGTGAGAAACGTTGCTGATAAATTGGCTTTTTGCATCGTTTAATTCCACCTCACGGGTTATATCTTGGACAGTAATCGCAATGCCTTTGATGCTTTCTCTTTGCACGTTGAGTACTGTAGTTAAGAGAATGCGGATCGTCCGTGGGGTGGGTTGGTTAATAAAAATTCGGAATTCGGCACTTTCACATTCACCTGCTGCCATTTCGTACAAAGGGCCAGTGATTTCCATTTGTACTGATGGTGGTAAGTGATGCAAGACATTGCAGCCTACCACATCAGTAGTTTCCCAGCCAAAAATTCGCCGCGCTGTGGGGTTGACTAATATTACCTGCATGTTGTTGTCAATTAACACAGCACCATCTGCGATCGTGGAAACTAGGGTTTCTAGCTTGGCTTTTTCTGCGGTCAGTTCTTCAATATTCTGTTCTTCATAGCGCTCTAATCGCTCTGCCATTTCATTAAAGCTTAAAATTAACTCCCCCAGTTCGCCTCCTAAAGGTAAATTAATGCGCTGTTTGAAATTCCCGGTAGTAATTTCCTTTACTCCCACTAGGAGTTCTTTTATTGGCTTAGTGATGGTTAAGGCGTTAATCACTCCTGCCAAAATCACCATTACCCAAATGGTGATAAAAACGGCAATGGTGACATCGCGGGTAAAATTAGTGGAAATGATCGCAGTCTGATTGGGATTGATGCCGATCGCTAATACACCCAAGTATTTTTGATTAACGATTAAAGGAATGAATACATCGGTAACTGCCCCATCTGGGGTCATGTGTTGCCGCACCATTGGCTTTTCGCTATCACCAGGGTAATCTTCTGGTAGTTGTATTCGCCGTTTAATGGTAAGGGAGTTTTCTACCTCAGCTTCCCAAAAAGGTATGCCAAAAAAGATTTCCCCATTTTCATCAGCGTAGAGCATGTAACGCACGCTAGAGGTGCTGCTGTAGAAGCGTTGAGAAAATTGGGCAACCTCTGTGAGATTATTGTCAGCAACTAGGGGAGCAACATTGGCAGCAAGTAGCAGCCCCAAATCACGCCCGAAGCGGGTGTCATTCATCCGCGCATCCTGCTGAATCGTATTCACAGCCCAGAAGGTCAGACCACTCATCACCAATGAAACCACTAATGTGGCTACAGCCAGTAGTTTGGTCTGGAGTGTGAACTCAGACCACCAACTTGCGATCGCATCTCGAATTGTTTTAAACAGACTTAGCATCTTAAATAAAGTTGTTAGTAGTCTTTGTTATAAAGCCCAACAACTTAAAAATTAACAGTTAATCCGACAAATATGTTAGGGGAATGGGGAATGGGCATTGGGCATTGGGCATTGGGTATTCCCTCACATTCAGCACTCCTAACTCCTAACTCCTAACTTTATGACCGATATCTCTCCGGTAGTATATGCCCTCAAACTGAATATATTTGATTCCAGCGTAGGCTTGAGCGATCGCTTGCTCAAAATTTTCTCCGATTCCAGTTACATTTAATACTCGACCCCCGTCTGTCACTATTTGTTGTTGCTGGTTCAATTTCGTACCGGCATGAAATACAGTTGCTCCTGTCGCCTCTGCGTTGTCAATGCCAGTAATCACCTGACCTTTCTCATAAACTCCTGGATAACCACCTGAAGCTGCAACCACAGTGGCAGATGCTCCCCCTTTCCAAGCAATGGGCGGCAATTCACTTAATCGCTGTTGTACACAAGCTAGAATCAATTCTTCTAGGGGTGTTTCTAATAATGGCAAAATTACCTGAGTTTCTGGATCGCCAAAGCGACAGTTAAATTCCAAAACCTTCAAGTCGCCATTGGGTGCAATCATTAACCCAGCATAGAGTACACCTCGGTAGTCAATGCCTTTTGCTCGTAAGGTTGCGATCGCTCTTTCTAAGACTTCTGTTTGAATACGTGCCATCAACTCTGGCGTAGCGATGGGTGCTGGGCTGTATGCTCCCATCCCACCAGTATTTTCGCCCGTATCGCCATCACCAATGCGCTTATGGTCTTGGGCTGGCAGCAAAGGTCGAATTGTTAACCCATCGGTTAACGCTAAAACTGATACCTCTTGCCCAATTAAACATTCTTCAATAACGACAAATTCACCAGCACTGCCAAATTGCCCCTCAAAAATTGCATCAACGGCACTTTCTGCCTGTGCAACAGTTTCAGCCACTGTTACACCCTTACCAGCCGCCAAACCATCAGCTTTAACGACAATTGGCGCTCCCGTAGCTCTTACATAAGATTTTGCTGCTGCTGCCTCCGTAAATACCGCAGCCTGCGCCGTCGGAATTCCTGCTTCTTGCATCAGGGCTTTTGCCCAAGCTTTACTCGCTTCAATTTGCGCTCCGGCTCTGACTGGCCCAAATACCATCAATCCTTTGTCTTGGAGGTAATCTGTGATTCCCTTTGCCAAAGGGACTTCTGGCCCAACTATTACCAGGGTGATACCATTTTCGAGAGCATATTGGCTCATACCCTCAAAATCATCTACTGCTAGGGGCAAGTTCTGGCAACGTTCCATACTTGCTGTCCCTCCATTCCCTGGTACACAGACAACTTGCTCGATTTGCTTAGATTGCAACAGTTTCCATGCCAGAGCGTGTTCGCGCCCTCCATTACCTACGACTAAAACTTTCACTGATTTCCTCGTGCGTCCCTTGCGAAACGAGAATTCCCTATTCGGCTCTCGCGGATCAATTTTTTCACCAATTATCACACTTGTGCAAGCCCCCTCATCACTAGAAAAGGCAGGGGGAGGGCAGAAAGGATTATCTATATCGGTTTTATGGCGTTTCTTAAGCTGTCGCGCATTTAATTTGCACAACTATGCCTACCCCACAAGAGATTCATTTTTTTGAGGATGCAAATTAAAAGATTTTTAGCTTAATCACATGAGTTACATCATAGCCCCCTCCCCGCAAGCGAGGAGGGGGTTGGGGGTGGGGAACTTGAGTACCTCACTCAACTGAGAACCGCTATAAGCCCATCCTGTTGCTAGAATTTAAGCTGCTCATATTCTTAAGATTCAATTTTGTCAACTAGTAGATTTATTAACAGCAACAACTAAATAAATATACTAACATTACTTAAATCTTAAGTATATCTATTTAAGTAATGCTGATGTTTAAAACAGTACAATAATTGATTAAAAATCAAGCTGAAGTAATGACGATCGTTGATTATAAGTACTAACCTGTGAATATAGAAATTTATGAAAGTATCAAAAAATAGGCAACATGGCTAAAATTATCGTTACTGGATCTGCTGGCTTTATTGGTTCTCAGCTTGTAGACATATTGCTACAGCAAGGAGAAGAAGTGATCGGGATTGATGAATTCAATGATTACTACGATCCGATGTTAAAGCATAAAAATATTGCACATTTACATTCTTCACCTGGCTTTACATTAATCGAAGCAGATATGCAATTTTTAGATTGGCAGGAACTCTTAAAAGATGTTGATGTAGTTTACCATCAAGCAGCACAAGCGGGTGTCAGAGCTAGTTGGGGTAAAGCTTTTCGAGGTTATACAGAAAGAAATATTAATGCTACACAAGTTTTGCTAGAAGCAGCCAAAGATGCTAAAAACCTGAAAAGATTAGTGTTTGCTTCTTCATCAAGTGTATATGGTGATGCAGAAACATTACCCACTCACGAGGGAATTTGCCCTCAACCTGTTTCTCCTTACGGTATTACTAAGCTAGCGGCTGAAACTTTGTGCAGACTGTATCATAAAAACTTTGGTGTGCCATCTGTATCATTGCGATATTTCACAGTTTATGGCCCTAAACAACGCCCAGATATGGCATTTCATAAATTTTTTAAATCGATTTTGCAGGATGAGGCAATTCCGATTTACGGCGATGGACAGCAAACGCGGGAGTTTACGTTTGTTGGTGATGTCATTGCTGCCAATTTAGCTGCCGCCAGCGCACCTGAAGCAGTAGGAGAAATCTTTAATATCGGTGGTGGTAGCAGAGTGGTTTTAGCAGAAGTCTTAGATACGATTGAAGAAATCGTTGGGAAACCAATCAAAAGAAACCACATAGAAAAAGCGATGGGAGATGCCCGCCACACTGCTGCTGATGTGTCTAAAGCGCAAAAAATTCTCGGATATGAGGCAAAAGTCTCTTTAAGAGAGGGTTTGACACAAGAATGGCAGTGGATTAAGTCGTTGTATTAATTTGGTTATTTTCCTTTGTATTGAATGAGGCGGGATAGGGGACAGGCCGCACTAGTAACGCACTATTATCGAGGGTTTGGTGCGTTACTAACTCCGTTCTAACACAACGCCAGTTGCTACACGGGTTCACGAGTCGCCTAGTTTGGGAAACCCTCCTACAGCGCTGGATTCACCGCAACGTACTGGCTCCCCGACAATAACTAATTTTGTTCAAAAATAAAATAGTAATCTTATAGTTGAAATATTGTTAACCTTTATGCTTAAAATTGCACAAGAGGTTTGTTTAGCATCTACCGACAGCTAAAGTTAACCCTTTGCAGGACTCTCATAAGCAATGCTGACTGAAATTTTACCTTTCCGCTTTGAGTTAAATACGATCGCGATCGCCGGAGCGAGTTTGTGGTCATTGGCGCTATATCTAGGTTTTTCCTCAGTTAATGAATGGGTAATCGAACAACTCAACCGTTGGTTTAACTTTGCCGAGCGATCGCTTTATACTAGTCAGACAGAGTTTGAAAGGACTCGTAAAGCGAGAGAATCCCAAAACGCTTTCTATGCTTCTCTGTTCAGCATCGCACCTTTTTTGGTAGTTGGGGCTTTATGTAACTGGGGGGTAGAACTCACTTTAGGGCCTAGTTGGGGAATCAGCTTAGGTATACTTGCGTGTATTAGTTGTGGCATTTTTGAACTAGGACGACGCAATGGCGAATCTTCGGATTAAGTGCTGGATGATTAGAAGTTTAGCAAGATTTTCGAGAAGCTTTTTTAAGGGTGGCTTGATATCATAATATCTATTCTTGTCCTCCATAGCTTTTCAGTAGCCTAATCATTTCTTGAAAATTGATTGATTTTGCATAAGCAAGAGGAGTTTTGCCATTACGATCTTTAGCATTTATATTTGCACCCTTAGATATCAAAAATTCAGATGTTTCTAAAATATCTTTTAAATAAATACGTGCCTTACCTTCTTTAGTATTAATTTGTGCTTTATAGTGTAATGCAGTTAAACCTTTATCGTTTGTTGCATTAATATTTGCGCCTTTTGCAATTAGAAGTGCAGCCATATCTTTTTTATATGCAAAATCAAGTGGTCTTAAGCCCTCATCACTCACATTGTTAACATCTGCGTTCATGGAAATTAGTAATTCGACGTATACTTTACAACCAAATCCAATTGCTGTATGCAATAAAGGAAATGGCGAACCCCAAGCACCTGGGGCATATTTAGGTATCGGCTCATTAATCATCTGAGGATATTTTTGAACATCTTTAAATAAAGACTCTATTATTTCCTTCTCTCGACATGTTTCTCTTCTTAGAGGAGTAATTAATATTAATACCTTTTCTTCTTTGATAATTTCTTTTTTTGTAGCTTGCTGTTTTGCATAACTTAAATTCTTACTATATTCAGCAATTTTTTTCTGAGCAATCGCATAATTTTCGTTATTATCTGGTACAGTTCTCATCAAATTTATTGCTTCTTGCCATTTACTATAAACTAAATTCCAATCATCTTTAGATACAGATGATTGACTTATAGTAGTAGCGCTAGTAGCTGTATCTAGTGCATCTTGAAAAGTATTTTTAGGCGATTCTGATGAAATTTTAGAATTATTTAGAGGCGGAGATGATTCAGCGTTTGGCGAGGGAATGGGTGATTGTAATGTTAATTGCACTTTTTCTGGTGATGAACACCCAGCTAAAAGAGTTACCAATAAAATACTTTTATAAGCGGGTACTACAAAAAATCGCATAAAGATAATTGTATTTAAAGTATATATTGTTACTTTCTATAATTCCCAACCTAAAGCGTAAAACAACACGGCTAAACCTTTTTGATTGGTTTACCAGAGTCAGGGCTGAGTAATGAGTGCTGAGTAATGAGTAACGAGTAACGAGTAACAAGAATACTCAGTACTTTTGCACTCGGTAAATGCCCCGCCCCTTGTGGACGGTTTTTGAACTCAGCACGGACTAAACGCCCCGCTACCGCTAACAGCACTCTTAACTCAGCACTCTTCATCATCCATCGTGACGTGTTTGTTACTTATAAAGGCAGTTTGGGCTATATTTTGGCTTAATTTTTGTCTGAGTCCCACTATTCAAAATTCAAATTAAATTCTGCCGATCTGTTCCTACTTCCTAATCTCCTCACCAACAATCTGTGCTATCTTTTGGGCTGCACCGCTTTCACCGCGAGTATTTCGGAGTTTAGCGCGGATATCGTCCAATTTTTCTGGATGCGCCAAAAAGTCTAAAACCATTTCCCCGATTTGTTGCGGTTGGACTTCACCCATAATTTCTGGCACTATCTCTTCTTGTGCCCAGATATTTGGCCATGCTAATAAACCTTTGCGTCTCACAAATGTTAGAAATAGCCAATTGATTGTGTTGGCAAATGCTGTACCTATACCTGGCAGATTTGCCAACAACCCAGGTAAACCATCCCAAGAACGCATGGCATCAAGTTGCTGCGTTGGTAGTAAAACAATCATTGGTACTGCTAAAGCACCGAGTTCGGCGGTGTTTGCCCCCACTGTAGTCAAGCAGATACAGCACTGAGATAATAAATGATATGCAGGGTTTTCTTGGGACAATTCCACAGTTAAACCCGTTGCTGTTTTGAGTAATGCTTTATCTGTAGTGTCCTCTGGAAGAATTAATTCAGCACCACTGAAGCCAAAAATTTCAGCAATAGAGTTACTTTGAGGATCGGCAAAACTAGCTAAGGTTTGTAAATCCAAAGTTGGGGCTACAGGAATCACAAATTTAGTTTGTGGTCTTTTTGCGTGAACGTATTCAGCGATCGCTAAAGATAATGGCACTCCTTGGGCTAACTTTGCCGCTTTTGATCCAGGGAGTAAGCCAATCAATTCAGTTTTGAGTGATGGAGTGATAGCTGAAGGGGAATTTGAATCTAGGCTTTCTGATGCTTCTAGCATCAAATCACCTACAACGGTGAATTTGTGAGCATATTTCTGGGGAACATGGGCAGCAACTTTGGGTTTCATAACACCAAAGCGATCGATCAAACTATGCCAACGGGCTGACCATTCGGCGTAAACTACTGTGCGATATCCCAGCTTTCTGCCTATGACTACAGGGAAAATTTGATCGCCACCGAGAAAAACAACTACACCGCGATCGCACCAATCCCAATTTTCAAAAGTTTTACCCCAGAGTAAAAATTGCCAAAAATGCTCTGCACCTTGTACTCTATCTACTTCTGGATAAGAAAGTGCGATCGCAGCTTCTTTACCACTAGCATTTGAGCAAGGTGATAAAATTACACTGATCCTGACTTGATTTCGGTCATCGCCCAATTTTTGCCGCAATGCCCTTACTATTGGGCGTACCCAGGTTGTTACCTCTCCGGGGCCATTTGATAGGATGAGAATATCTACTTGAGTCATTAGTTAATGGTCAAGAGTTAGGGGTCATTAGTCAAGAGGTAAATATTACTTAATTCGTTCCTAATTTTTAGAGGCACGACATTACTGATATAATTGCAGACTATGTTTGATAACATCTGTAAGTTTCTCGCAGAGTCATTTTCAGCCGACTTTGCAACATGGCTACTCGGTGAACCAATTACACTTACCGAACTTAGTCCGTCTGAATTATCCCTCGAACCCATCCGCGCCGATGCACTAATTTTATTGCAGTCCGATGAACTTGTTCTCCATCTTGAATTGCAAACGGTGCCCAAAGCTGATATTCCCTTTCGCATGAGTGATTATCGTTTGCGGGTGTATCGAAAATTTCCCCATAAACGAATGCGTCAGGTAGTTATTTATCTCAAACCAAGCGATTCTGAGCTAGTCTATCAAACAGAATTTGTTTTAGAAAATAGCCTACACCGATTTGAAGTAATTCGACTTTGGGAACAACCAACCGAAGTATTTTTCAATTCTCCAGGTTTGCTACCGTTTGCAGCTTTAAGTCAAACCGAAGATCAAACGCGAACTTTAGAAGAAGCTGCCCAAATTATTGAAGCAATAAACGATACCCGAATCCGCAGTAGTGTTGCTGCGTCAACAGCAGTATTAGCTGGGTTAGTATTAAATAAAGACGTAATTAAAAGAATTTTGCGGAGTGATATTATGCGCGAATCTGTGATTTATCAAGATATTCTGGAAGAAGGGCTTGCACAAGGTATTGAACAAGGTATTGAACAAGGTATTGAACAAAAAACTCAAGAGATTGCAGTAAATATGCTCAACGAAGGAGTGGCGATCGCATTAATTGTCCGTGTTACTGGTTTAACTATTGAGCAAGTTCAGCAATTGCAAGCTAAAACGGACAATAATCAAGCTCATTAAGAAGTAAAAAGTAAAAAGTAAAAAGTAAAAAGTAAAAAAATAATCCCCATAAATAAATTTAGCGAAAAGAACTGTCAAGCGGGTCTCCCACCGTAGGAAACTTTTCAAGACAGGGGCTTCAAACCACTGCTCTTTTTCTTTATGAGTGCCTTTTTACTTTTTACTTTTGCCTTGTTCGGTGACATCATCCACAAATTTCTGATTTGATTAAGATATTTTGCAAGAAGGGCTTAAACAGGGGATTGAAGAAAAAGTTCAAGAAGTTGCAGTAAATATGCTCAATTCAGGAATTGCGATCGCTCTTGTTGCTTCCATAGGCTTCCTGGGCTCAGGCTTCTGTACTTAAGTACTGCTTTTATTCTTTTGGGTATATCACTTTGGGTAGTTAAAACTTATAGCCAGCATAGCTAAGATTTATAAAGTGCTTAAAAACTATCTGAATATGTAGAATGCCAACTGCTTTAATTACTGGTGCTTCTAGTGGTATTGGTAAAGCTTTTGCTCAAGAACTAGCTGCACGCAAAACCAATCTTGTACTCGTAGCTCGTTCGGAAGAGAAACTAAGCCAATTAGCTAAAGAACTACAAGACAAACACAAAATTCAAGTAGACGTTATAATCAAAGACCTCACAGAATCAAATGCAGCTAATGCTGTATTTGAAGCCACTAAAACAAAGGAATTAAGCATTGACTTATTAATCAATAATGCTGGTTCTGGATACTATGGCGACTTTGCTGAAGGGGATGGAGAAAGACAAATTAAAATCGTACAATTAAATATTTTAGCATTGGTAGATTTAACCCATAAATTTCTACCATTGATGCGGCAACGTCGCTCTGGAAGTATTATTAACGTATCCTCTATTACGGCATTTCAACCGATACCATACCTTTCTGTTTATGCTGCTAGTAAAGCTTTTATTCTCAGTTTTAGTGAAGCGCTATGGGCAGAAAACCGTCAATATGGTGTCCGTATTTTAGTCACTTGTCCAGGGCCAATAGAAACAAACTTTTTTGCAGAAGCTAATTTTCCTCCAGCGCTGGCGAGTAGTACAGATAAAGTGTACTCTTGTGAAAAAGTTGTTTGGGAGTGTTTAGACGCTTTGGAAAAAGGCTATCCAACTGTTATTAGTTCTGATACTACCACTCAAGTGAGAAGCAAATTATCTCGCCTTGTACCACGAAAAATTCTGTTGAATATGTTAGCAAAACACTTTAAAGTCTAAAGATGTAGTTAGGAGAGACGCGATTCATCGCGTCTGTACAAGAGTAGGGGTAGAGACGCGATGAATCGCGTCTGATAAATTTAAGATTCTTAACTCCTAACTTAATTACGCTCCAATCTCGTCGCTAATAGTGTATACAAGTAAGTGGGTCAAATTAAATATAAAACCTCACTCTGCCTCCGGCTTCCCTCTCCTTACTGAGGAGAGGAATTGAGGGTGAGGTTTGATCTTATATTTAATTACGCCTACCTACTTAAAAGCTATACAGTAAGTATTGATTTTGTGTTATCTGAAGGTTTTCTCAACTTAAACAAACCATTTGACTGGACTTCCCACGACTGCGTAGCGCGGGTGCGAAAATTATTGCGCCTCAAACGTGTGGGACATGCAGGAACTTTAGATCCAGCTGCTACAGGGGTTTTACCAATCGCCCTTGGTAAAGCCACAAGATTATTACAATATCTGCCAGAGAACAAAGCTTACATTGCCACTATTCGGCTGGGTGTGCGTACTACAACCGATGATTTGCAAGGTGAAATCATTACTTCCCAACCTTGTGCTGGATTGAGTTTGGCAGAAGTGAAAACTGCATTAGCACAATTTGAAGGCAAAATTGAGCAAATACCACCTATTTACAGTGCAATTCAAGTAGATGGTAAACGTCTCTACGATTTAGCACGCCAAGGGAAAACGGTGGAAGTTCCAGTGCGAACAGTGGAAGTTTTTCGGATAGATATTTTGAACTGGAGAGAAGGGGATTTTCCTGAATTGGATGTGGCGATCGCTTGTGGTAGTGGTACATATATTAGAGCGATCGCTCGTGACTTAGGTGCAAGCTTAGAAACTGGTGGCACTCTTGCAGCTTTAATCCGTACCGAAAGTAGTGGTTTCGATTTAACCAATAGTCTCACCTTGACTGATTTAGAAGCACAACTACAAGCCGGAACATTTCAACCCGTTTGTCCAGATGCAGCTTTACAACATTTATCATCTGTTACTTTACCAGCAACATCTGCTCAAAAGTGGTGTCAAGGTCAGCGAATTTCTCTAACTTTTGATGTTCCTCAAATAGTGCGAGTTTATGATGAAGAAACTCGCTTTTTAGGTATTGGACAATTAGAAGATGAAGTGTTGATCCCTCTAATGGTTTTTGAACCAATTTCTTAATATCGTGTTGAATTGAAACTTGAAATTCTAATACTTTATCTAAAAAAGTTTCTAAACTTGAGCATTCACTAAACCTGAGTTCGACAAGTCATGAGCGATCGCCATCCTAGCACTGCTGCACGTCTCAATGTTTACATCCAAGGTCAAGGATTCCCCATTCTGGGCTTACACGGTCATCCTGGTAGTGGTCGTAGTCTTTCTGTCTTCACCAATCATTTATCAAAACGCTATCAAACGATTGCCCCTGATTTACGCGGATATGGCAAAAGTCGCTGGAATGGCAATTTTGATATGAATGACCATTTAACTGATTTAGAAGCGCTGCTAGACCGCTTAAATATTGAAAAGTGCCTAGTATTGGGATGGTCACTTGGGGGCATTCTGGCAATGGAACTGGCATTGCGTTTACCAGAGCGCATTACTGGGATGATTTTGGTGGCGACAGCCGCAAAACCTCGTGGTAGCCATCCGACCATAACTTGGCAGGATAATTTATACACTGGCGTTGCTGGCTTATTAAATTATATAAAACCGAGTTGGCAATGGAATATTGAAACTTTTGGCAAGCGATCGCTTTTCCGCTACTTAGTTCAACAACATACATCCACAACTTACAACTATATCGCCAAAGAAGCAGTACCAGCTTATCTACAAACCTCTCCTGCTGCTACTCGCGCCCTTTATAGTGCCATTCAATCGGGATACAATCGGGTTTCAGACCTACCACAAATCCAATGTCCTAGCTTGGTACTTGCTGGCGAACAAGATCGCCATATCACATCTGATTCCAGCTTACAAACTGCTCAAAACCTCCAAAATTCTCAGTGGCACTGCTATTCAAACACCGCCCATCTTTTCCCTTGGGAAGTCCCCCAGCAGGTGCTGAATGACATTGACCATTGGCTCGAAGTTCATCCACAGGTAATTCGTAATTCGTAATTTAAAATCGGGTTAAGTAACTGGGTCAAATTAAATATCAAAATTCACCCTGCCTCCGGATTCCCTCTCCTTACTAAGTAGAGGGATTGAGTGTGAGGTTTGATCTTATATTTAATTACGCTTACCTACTTAGATTAAAAAACAAACATCTATTGGTCAACTACTCATGGTTGGAATCTAAATACCCATCCATAACGTAATTACTAATTGTTAATAGTTCAAGGGCTTTTAACTTTTAACCAGATAATTCGTAATTCCAACTCGAAATTACGAATTATCTTGCTTTTCGCCTAACTTAAATCTGACCGCCAAAGGCAGGCTGTACTTTGCGGTCAAATCTTTCCCCCAGGTCTTCACCAATTGTTAAGGTATTAGGTTTACAACGTTTGACACTCACAGCAATTCCCGTAGCTCCTTCGACTTCCAAATCTTCTATGTATCCAATGCTTGACAATTTTGCATCAGAAGAACTCAGAAATGGCCCAAAGTAGTAAGTACACCGGGGATTTTGAGTCACAATCTCTACCCACCAAGCGAAGCCGATGGAGTTGAATGTGTTAATCAACACTTCCTTGAGGTTATGCCAAAGGGTTTTCATGATTTTAGCCGATTTATAAACGTCTACAGGGTGTTAAACGATATGGTGCTTTATTATCTTTTACATTTCTTTATACTCTGTTACTGTTATTTTTTCAAAGAAATTTTTTGTAACTTATCTAAATAATGCGTATTTTGCGATCGCTGGCGATAAACTTCATAAAGCGCCATCCCTGCTGCTACGGAGGCATTCAGGCTGGGAGTCTTACCTTGTAGAGGAATCGATACCAAAAAATCACATGAACGTTGCGTCAACATACCCAGACCTTCGCCTTCTGAGCCGATTACCAAAACGATTGGGCCTTTGAAGTTTACAGTATGCAAGGGTTCGCTTCCACTTGCAGCAGTGCCATAAATCCAAAAGCCGGCTTCTTTTAATTCTTCTAAAGCGCGGCCGAGGTTGACAACTCTAGATACAGCAAAGTTTTCTAATGCACCTGCTGACACTTTCATCACAGTAGAAGTTATCCCAGATGCCCTTCTTTGTGGAATTACCAATCCTTGAGCGCCTATTGCTTCGGCGGTGCGAATTATTGCTCCTAAGTTCTGGGGATCAGTAATTCCGTCAGCAACTACAATAACGGGATCGGTTACAGATTTAGATTGTTCAATAAGGTCGGGCAATTCGATATAGCCGTAGGGAGCAGTTTGTGCTGCCACACCTTGATGATTAGCCCCATTGGTGAGATAGTCTAAGCGCTTGGGTTCA
Source organism: Nostoc sp. (assembly GCF_036917435.1). Lineage (GTDB taxonomy): Bacteria > Cyanobacteriota > Cyanobacteriia > Cyanobacteriales > Nostocaceae > Nostoc. The sequence continues at coordinate 192,801 of NZ_JBALDM010000022.1, read as the reverse complement.
ACCTCATCAATAACTGTGCCATTTTCCTTAGCTTGCAGGAGAAAATGGTGAAAGCTGGGATCGTAGCGCAGACGGGTAGTAATCCAGATGCGGTTGAGGTTGCGCTGTTTTTGCAACGCAGTCAATACTGGATGGCGACCGTAGATGAGATCGTTATCTTCTTCTGTGGGTTGTGCTGTGGGTTGTGTAGATACAGGCGACTGGGAGAAGTTGGTATTTCGTTGTCGGAAATTGCCAGAAATGTGGTTACTATCGAATTTCCGGGGATTGCGAGTCGGATTTTCACTAGAAATAGGATTGGTATCGAATTTCCGGGGATTGCGCGTGGGATTCTCAGTAGAAATAGGATTACTATCGAATTTCCGGGGATTGCGCGTGGGATTTGCCGCAGAAATCGGGTTGCTATCTATTTTCCGGGGATTGCGCGTCGGATTTTCAGCCGAAATAGGATTGATATCGAATTTCCGGGGATTGCGAGTGGGGTTACTAACAACACGCTTACCCTTAATTTTTATTGGTTTCCCACGCTTGGGTTCGCCAGTAGTAGAAGTGTTGATGATTTTTCTCGGTTTATTCTGCATTTGATTTATGGATATAACTTATGGTTGAACATACCGATTACCGTAATTTCTGGAACCTAATCTACTGCTGTACCTAATTGTTGTGAAATTGAGTCTTCACTCTTTTTCTACATGAAGCATTTGCAACAGTTCGGTTAGACGCTGGTAATCGGTGAGATATAAGTAGCCTATTAGAGTTTCTAGACTAGTTGCCTGTTGATAAATTTCGGGATTAAGTCGCTTAGGGCGGCCTGTAGCGGCATTTCTACCCCGTCGGACAATTTCTAATTCGGTGTCCCTCAGATGAGGAGTTAGCGATCGCAAATGTAGCGCTTGTGTTTCTGCCCTTACCTGCTCCACTACCAGACTATGGTAAATTCCTGACCGCTGCAATGGCAGCAGATAGAACATTCTAACATACAACTCATAAATTGCATCCCCCAAATATGCTAAAGCAGTAGGAGAAATTTGTTGCACTTGTGAGAGGGAAATCTGTTGGAATGGCCCTGTGGTTGCCAAGAGTGCTTGAGTCCAAGATAAACCCTGCTTAGGAGTTTCATCTTGTCCATCTAATAACTCTTCCTCCTGTGACTTCACAAATAAATCATTCCTTGACGGGCTAGATTTGGCAGGCATTCTTCGCAAAGACTGATTTTTAGGAAGTATGCCATGATAGTATACTTAGCATAATCAATACTATCAAAATTACTTCCTAATTTCATCTTTTTGATTGAGAGTTAGTATTGAAAATCACCCTGATGTTAACGCCCATGAACTGAGTTTTGCCTACTTCTGATTGTAGTCTGTGTCTAATATCGGGTAGAACTTGAACATCAAATTAACCCTGTTAAGCGATCGCATTGTCATACTTACTTAGTAAGCGACAATTTTCAATTATATAGGATCAAGTCGAGTTTATATATACAAATATGTTAACTTTGTATTTTTTATAACTTTTTCAGACTTGATTATTTATCCGATGTTCTAGCCAAAAATTATGTACCCAACGATTGGGTGTCTAGATATCTAGTTATTTGCTCAACTTTAAACATAATTATAGCTGAACTGGCTTTTTGCCTCTCCCGCAAGAAGAGAGGTAAAAAACCAGAAGTTTTAAAAATTAAGCTACCCGATGTTGAATCTGGATAGCCAAATTTATTTCTCGGTTCCAGCAATCAAAACTACTTGACGTTTTCTAGAGCTTCTTCAACTGATTTTTGCAGGGAGAGAAACTTCTCTAGACGAACAAGCTTGACCGTTTGAGTTACGCGGGCATTCGTGACAATTTGCAAAGTACCCTCAGCAGTTTGAGCCTGCTTGGCCAGCTGCACCAGAGCGCCCAAGCCAGAGCTATCAATAAAGTCGATTTGTGAGAGATCCAAAATAATGTGCTTAGGGCCCTCTTCAATCTTACTGCCAAGCACTTTGCGAAATGTAGGCTCAGAAAAGGCATCTAACAAACCTGTGAGGCGGAATAGCTGGCAGTTATCCCGGACTTCACGAGTACCCCTCAGGCTAACGGTTAGATTCAGTGGCTCAGCAATAATTCCCTCCTCATGAGTTAAAGTGAACGCTCAAGTATAGATGGTTTTTGAGCAAGTTGTCTACAATCTTTTGGGATAGGGCATTGGGCATTGGGCATTGGGCATTGGGCATGGATTGTTCTCCTTGTCCCCCTTACCTCCATGCCCCATTCCCCATTCCCCATGCCCCATTCCTCATTTTTATTTCACCTCGGCTGTCGCGGCTTGACGTGCTGTTCGCATAGCTTGAACAAATTGCTCAAACAGGTAATCAGCATCGTGTGGGCCAGGGCTGGCTTCTGGGTGATACTGTACAGAGAATACAGGTAGAGATTTGTGACGTACCCCGGCAATGGTGCGATCGTTTAAATTCAAGTGGCTGATTTCCACAACTGCCGTAGGTAAAGAATCTGGATCAATAGCAAAACTATGGTTTTGGCTAGTAATTTCTACCCGTTGTTGTAAACCCGCAGGCTGATTTAAACCACGATGACCAAATTTTAGTTTATAGGTTTCTGCCCCTAATGCATGACCTAAGATTTGATGCCCCATACAAATACCAAAGATAGGCTTTTGACTCAACAAAAGCGCTTTAGCAGTTGCAATCCCTCCAGTGACGGCAGCAGGGTCGCCTGGCCCATTAGAAAGAAACACACCATCTGGATTGTAATTGAGGATTTCTTCTGGTGGCGTATCAGCAGGCACAACAATTACCCGACAGCCGTAACTTACTAAGCGTCGCAAAATATTGCGTTTTATGCCAAAGTCAAGAGCAACAACAGTAAAGGCTTCCCCAGGATTTTCCGCAGCCTCAGAGTTAAATTCCCAAGCTGGAATTGTGGGATCTGACCATTCATAAGCCGTTGATGTGGTGACTTCGCTAACCAGATTCAATCCCGCCATGTTGGGAGCGGCTTGTACCTGTTCTAGCAATTCCGCTTCATCGAGAATGGTTGTGGAAATACCACCGTTCATGGCTCCAAACATCCGAATTTTGCGGGTGAGGGCGCGGGTATCAATGCCGTAGATCCCTGGTACTTGGTTTTGTTTGAGGTAATCTGGTAAGGATTGTGTCGATCGCCAGTTACTTGGACTGTGACAAATATTCCGCGCGATCGCACCCCGCACTTTGGGGCCATCTGATTCCTCATCTTCAAGATTAATCCCAGTATTGCCTAATTCAGGATAGGTAAAAATGACAATCTGACCGCAGTAACTAGGGTCAGTCAGGACTTCTTGATATCCGGTCATGCCAGTGTTAAACACCACTTCTCCGATCGCGGTTCCCGTAGCACCGAAAGACCAACCGCGATAAGTGGTTCCATCTGCCAAGACAAGTAAAGCAGGTATTGCGTCAGTCAGGGGCATAGTAAATTGGGGATTGGGGATTGGGGATTGGGAATTGGGGATTGGGAATTGGGGATTGGGCTAGTACTAAACTCTTCCCCATTAGCTATTCCCCATTGCCCATTCCCGATTCCCTAATACTGCGATTGTTAATTATCCCATGAGTTGGGCAATTGGGATTTTTTTAGATAGTTAATTAAAATTAAATTGGGAATTTAAAGTGGCGGGAGTGGATTTGGCAAAGCTAGGGCGGTTAAAATTAATTATGCTTCAGTCTTTTTTATCCCGTGCAACCCTAATTTTTGTATCAAGCGCTCTAGCGGTTTTGTGTGTTGCCTGTAGTGAAGACAAACGGAACACTGTGACTGGTGGCAATGAGCAACCCGCGCCAATTGGGGATTTGGCATCAGTAGAACCTGCCGTCAAACCACCAACACCAGCAGTTACTCCAGAAGTACAGCCGCTAGAGCCGTCTGAAAGCGAACCAAGTCTTTTTGAACAAGGATTAGACAAAGCAGTTGGCGCTTGGAGTATCAGCCGTTCTGCTCAATCTCCAGGTGATTGGATTTTGGTGGCGAATCAGTACCAAGATGCGATCGCGCTGATGGAAAGAGTCCGGCGACAAAGCCCGGAATTTGCGATCGCTCAAACCAAAATCACTGAATATCGTCGCCAAATTAAATACGCCCAACAACAAGCTGCTCCTCACCCTGTACGTCTTGCCGAACGGAAGAGGATAGTAGTTGTGGTTCCTCAAACAGCAATTACACCAAAGTATACCTCGCCTTCACAAGAAACCAAACCGTTACCAATAGAGCCAGGTTTACCTTCATCAGCAGTGGTGATTCCAGATCAGCAAGTGTTTACAGCCCCAATTAAAAGGCGACTTGGTGGAACGCCAATTGTGGAAGTCACTTTCAATGGCCAACAACAATTTGACATGATTGTGGATACGGGAGCTAGTGGCACTGTCATTACCCAAGAGATGGCCAATGCTTTGGGAATTGTGGCAGTGGGGAGAGCTAAGGCCAACACCGCTAGTTCTAGGGCTGTAGAATTTCCTGTGGGCTATGTTAATTCGATGGCAGTTGGTGGGGTAATAGTAAATAAAGTACCAGTAGCGATCGCAGGTGCGGATCTAGAAACTGGACTTTTAGGACATGACTTTTTTGGTAACTACGATGTCACCATTAAACGGAATGTAGTAGAGTTTCGGCCGCAATTGCGATCGCAAATCAATCCCCCAGAAACTCAACTAACTGCTCCAACTTCGTCCAAGCAGCCCCGCTTTGTAGGATATCCTTAGCGATTTTAATCCCTTGGGCGTGATCCAGTAGTGCGATGGCGTACCCGCCCGCCGCAGGCATCGTACCTGCTACTTGCAGCGCCAACGAAGCATTTAATGCTACTACATCTTGTTGCGCTTGAGTTCCCTTACCTTGGAGTACCGCCTTAAGAATCACCGCATTCTCTTTGACATCGCCACCCCGAAGCATACCTATGGGAGCAGGTGTTAGATCCAAATCGAGGGGATTAATGGTAGTTACCTGCACTTCTCCAGCTGATAAAACTGCTAAGTCAGTTTCGTCTCCTAACCCAGCCTCATCAAGTTTTTCTCGTCCATGTAAAACAATCGCCTTTTCCTTGCCCAAATTGTTTAATGCTTGGGCAACAGTCGCCAAAAGTTTGGGAGTAAATAACCCCACAACTTGCCCAGTTGGACGCAAAGGATTTACTAACGGCCCCAGCAAATTAAACACAGTTCTTACCCTGAGAGTCCGCCGCAATTGGGCAACAGCCTTAAGTGCTGGATGCCAACCAGGTGCAAACAAGAAAGTGATCCCCACCTCTTGTAATGCGGCTTGCACCTTGTCACTGGATGCGCTTAAATTTACACCCAAGGCTTCCAATACATCTGCGCTCCCCGTGAGACTTGACGCTGAACGATTGCCGTGTTTGGCGACGAGTACGCCAGATGCAGCAGCAACAAAAGCAACGGCTGTAGAAATATTAAAGGTTGATGAACCATCTCCACCCGTGCCACAGGTATCTATTACAGTGCTAAGTGGTAAGTGATGAGTGCTGAGTGGGGATGATTGAGATTGTAATACTTCAGCCATACCAGTCAACTCATCGGCAGAAATGCCTCTGAAGTTCAGTGCTGTTAAAATAGCCCCTGATAATTCTGGGGGAATCGCTTCACTAAGCCAACCTTGCATCAATTCAGCAGCTTGACTACGGGATAAGGATTGGCCATCTATTAATTGTTGCAGCAGCATATACCAGCTAGCAGAGGCTTCTTGAGCAGAGATTGGAAAAGTTGTCATAGCTAAGGTTTGTAGTTTGGTAGGGTGTAGCTAGGTTGAAGGGTATGGGAGCTATCCTACCGGAAAATTGACCGCTATTAAAATTAGGTTGAAATATCAAGGCTCAACTGCAAAGCTGGATTAACAAGCTTCTGATTTTTTGCTTTTTTATCCAAATAAAGTGGTTCTTGGTAGTTAGTAATGAATAGCTCTTTTCCTTTCGCTGCACCATTCTGCTTATAGTTATTCATGCCATACTGCAATTCCCACGCTGAGATATTAGCCCATTGGAAATTTTCTCGAATGTGCGGTGAGTCGTCGTAGGTAATTAGCCAGCGATGATGGCATTGTTGCAAAACTTCAGCAAATATCTGATGCTCAAAAGAGGTGTGCAAGTCACCATTTTTACCATATAGCTTTGATTTTGTAGCACTAAAGTATGGTGGATCTAAAAATAAAAATACATTTTCCCCTGCTGATTTTAATAGGTGGCTGTAATCGAGATTAGTAATTTGCACATTTTCTGATAAAACACCTTCTAGTTTTTCTAATCGTCCTATCGAAGAATCAGTAAATCTTTTATGAAAAGCTTCTTGGGAAAAGCCACCTGATTCTACAGTTCCTGAAAAAGTAATTCTATTAAGGACGAAAAAACGAACTGCTCTTTCTAAATCAGATAAATTATTTACATCTGCGCTAGTTAATTCTAAAAACAATAATTTCCCATCTGTATATTTGACTTTAATATGCCGAATTTCTTTAACTAACTGAGCTAAATCAGATTGAGCAAACTTCCAAAATAAGAATAGTTCGCGGTTTAAATCGTTAATCCAAATTTTGATATCAGGAAACTTTTGTTTTAAATAAATGAATACAGAACCACCACCCACAAAAGGCTCTCGAAATTCTGAAAAGCTCTCTGGCAAGTATTCAGCTATTTGATTTATTGCTTTTGACTTACCACCAGGATATCGTAAAGGACTTTTGAGCATAATTTAGGAATTGTCATACTTGGGGTAATAACAAACGTCGAAAGCCCTCCTGCTCAAAATGGCGATCGGTGGTTAGTGCCTCAGTGACACCACGCCGATGCATCAATACAAAGCTAACAGCGTCGCATAGAGAGTAGGTTTTGTCTTGCCGAGCCATTAGAAGTTTAATAGCTTCTCGATGTAACAACTCATCTATCCATACCGTCTCTATATCGGGATTTTCTAACAAATCAATAATAAATTGTAGTGCTGCTGTACGTGGAAAGCGACGAACCTGAGCTAATGCAATAAACTCTGCCAAAACATAGCTGTGAGTTAAGCCCACGGTAACATTATCCAGAAACTCAACTGCTTTTTGATGTTCTGGCTCACCACTATGGACATAGCAAAGTAGACCAGATGTATCAAGTAGAAGCACTCAATTTGTTTCCTCTGATGTATCGCTGTATGCTCTGACTAAATCAGCATCAATACTTTCATTATCTGCTCCTGTAGCATAACCCAGGTTAATGTTTCCAGCATGACTTCGGAAGCGTTGACGAGCGGCTTTTTGCTCTATTTCAGTTTGCGACTTTTCATGCCTTAAAGAACCATACTGCTGTTCTATAGAAGTAGTTACTAATTCTGCAAGAGATACACCTGAAATCTCGGCTTGCTGCTGCAATGCTGCGTAAACTTCATCACTTAATTCCAAGCTTAAAACTTGACTCACTGCACTGCACCTCAGCTACTATATGTAATTATAGATGTCATCGTAGCTGAAAATTGTTGAAAAATAAGTTAGGCGATCGCAAACCTATTAACCTAAAATTACGTACACGTAATATATACTACTGAATTTTGCCTTGCTTTTATGTTGCATTATCGTAAAAATCTGTTACATTACTTTACAGGCAGTTATACCTGTTACAACATAAAAGCTCGGAGTATTATTTATGGCAGACGTTAAAAAGACTACGGGTTCGGTTCCAGAAGATCCTAATGCTTTGCGCTGGGGCTTTACTCCTCAGAGCGAAAACTGGAACGGTCGTTTTGCAATGATTGGTTTTTTATCTGCTGTTGCGCTTGAAGTGTTTTCTGGTCAAGGGATTTTACACTTCTGGGGCATCCTTTAGATTTAAACGTTTTTACACCTTCATTAAATGATTAGGTAAGGCAGCGATTCGTAAAATTGTCTGCCTTTCCTTTGTCAGAGAATTCTCTTACCGTGATGAGCGAAATATTACACGGCCTGGGGATTCATCCTGATTAATTCGCGCATATACCCGAAGACAAGTTAAGACTTCGCCAGCAATACCACCACAGTCTAGTTGTAAGTCATCCTTGGATGAAGTACAGATATCTGCATAAAGTCCCGATAATTGGCGAATTCGCACTTCATTACCTGCATTAATTGCTTCATCAGCGACTTTCTTCAAAATACGTCGTGATTCATGTTGTAGCTTTCCCCACCAAGAATAACGTTCTGCCGGTGGTACAAATACTAGAGAATGTATGGCTTCATCCATGTCAATCCAAGCACGGAGAATTGACAGGGGATCGGTATTTTTTTCAGCTTTTTGGGTGCGTTGGAAGCGATCGCTTAAAGCATCAATATATTGATCGCGCTGCTCTGGTTTGGAGTGTAAGGAAATGACATCGAAGCTAAAAACGCTCTTTAAAGCATGATGTAAATCTGGATCTATTTCGATAAAATTCATATATAAAAATAGAAATGCTGCTGGTAAATCGGATACATTTACTTGAGGATTTCTAGGATTTGAGAGTGCTTGTTGATACAAAGTCAAGCCCTGACTTTGAACAGTACCACTAAGTCCGGGGTAGATAATTTCATCGCGGATAAAAGGAAGTTGATAGAGGTTAGAATTATCTGCGATCGCACCAACTTCTTGAGCTAAATCTAAAGTGCGCGATCGCCAAGTTGCAGCCAAATCTTCTGGTACTCGCAGCAGCTTGCGTTGAATCTCATTCCACAAATCTGAGTCCGTTGTGCTTTGTAGTTGGGAATTACCCAGATAATAATTAAGTTCTGAGTCAGAATTAAAAGCTTCTCGGAGATGACTTAGTTTTAAATCATCTGGTGGATCTTCCCAAACAGTCTCTGGCTGCGGGGCTTCAGGTTGCAATAGATTATGGAGTTCTTCCAGCACCTCATCACATATTTTAGCTCCTGGATCTAGTGGAAATTCTGTACGAGCCTGATTTAAAGTAGCCTCTAGTCCATATAAACTAAACCGCAGTAATCGGGCTAACTCTGAGTTTTCTATATCTAATAACTGACGCAAGGGCTGCATAAATATCACCTCCAAATATTACCTGTATGTGATTCGTAGCGAATTAAACTTGGTAAAACTTTGCGTTCCTCTGCGCTAACCTTTGCGCTCCTCTGCGTTGAAAAAATTAATATTCTTAAACGCAAAGAGGCGCGGAGTAAACGCAAAGAAACGCAGAGGTTTAATGCAAGAGTTAATGTATGCCGCAAAATGGATCGCGTTCTTTATCAACTTCATTGGGTTGCAATTCTAATTCAGCAATATAAACGCATCCCTCTTCTTTTAGACATTCATGACTGTTTGATGTCCAATAAGGTATTTCACCAGCGTGCATTCGCAGGATACCTCGATCGTCAAGAGTTACCCGATATTGGCAAGGATAATCTGTTGTCACATCTGGTTTGCTGAGTGCGCCAATTCGTATCCATTTTTTGCTGTTGGTTTCTGTGTCTGTTTGATAAATATAGAAGGTGTGTTGGCTAGTTTGTGGGAATGGAGGTAAGGGATTACTAATTAAGCCAATTCCTGGTTCTGTCACGCCATCGCGCAGATAGTGAAATTTTTGGAACAATTTATTACCATCATTTCCTACTTCAAAAACAAGATGATAGGCATCTGGTTGATCGACAGTTGCAGACTCAATAACATTGACGGCAATATCACCATCATTTAAATCTTTATTGAAACGTTCAACAGCAATATTCCAGTTCAATTTACCATCAGCAAATAGCGGTGATGTTTCTGAGACAACCGATTCCAAATCAATGCCGGGAATATCAATTAAATAATGGGGATTGCCCTGACAAAGCAACACATTAAATTCAAGGGTTTGGTCAATTTCAAACTGGACTTTAATTTTTTTTAGAAACTCTGCTTCTTGCATTTCCAGTTTATTCATGAGGTTTTTACCGTCAAAGCTACCCCAGAGTCGTAAATCTCCATCCTCATAGTCTTGACGGTAAATAATATTAGTTAACTGGATTCCTTGCCATGCAGTCCGAACTTTAGCAACAGTTTCCCAAGGTGCGAGTTGATAGAGTTCCTGTCCAGCCTTGAATATGGTTAGTAAATCGTTACTTTGAGTTTTGCGTTTGAAGTTACAAGGCAAATAATAAAACAGATTTTTGACATCAATTTCTAGTTGGTTGGCTCCCTTACGCAGCAAGCTTTTAGACTCTTCTGGATCGAATCTTAATCTTCGCAATTTCTCGGCATAGCAAGCACCAGCAGAGGTAGCTAATTTGGTAAATTCCAACACAAAGGTAATTCGTTCTGGATTCCACACAAAATATGGAGATTTACTAAATTCTTGGTAGATTTGGCGTTGCACTATGTCTAAATTACAAGTTTTTCCAGACAAAATTAACCAATCAACTTTTTGGGAATTCCAAGAATCTTTGGTGAGATCGTCGGGGCGCAAGCGACTTTCCATCAATCCTTTAGCAATACCGATCGCTTCTTTAATTCCTGAAACGGCGGCTCGTTCAAATTGCTGGTTATCTAGGGTGACGCAGATGCTATTTGGATCTTTGACTTGCAATTTAACGGCACTTTGAGTAAGCAGTTCAGAAATTTGTTGTTCAGAAAGTGTGAAGGTTAATAAAGAATTATCTGCTGGTGCTTTTTGCCCAAGTTTAAGTTTAGCAGCTTCTGCATGATCCCAAAGAATATAAAATGATTGTAGGCGTTGGGGTGATTGTTGCCAACGGGTAGGTAATATTTTCTCGGCAGTATCTAGGGCATCTTTATAAGCAATATCACCTTCTGGATTCTCTTTATCCAGACATTTTAAAAGGCTGCCAATTTTGAATTTACCTTTTTCTAAAAAGCGCTCGTTTAATTCAGAGTTAATTAAATCTTCTAGTTTTTCGCTTTCAATATCACCTATTGTTACTCCTGTTAATAAAAAGTCTGCGATCGCTACTTTTAATAATCTAAAAATTCGTAGGGTAATTAATTCACCACCTAACTGTAAATGACCAGATGAACCTAATAGTTTCGGGGTGAGTTTATAGTAACGTCCTCCTAAACCCCGATCTTCATAATCGGCAAAGGTAGGGGTTTTATCTTCTAAAGTTAGTTCAATTAAAGCTAAGTCTGTGGTTCCCCCGCCAATATCTAAAACGAGGACATTTTGTGACCATTTATTTCCGACTTGACGGCAACGAGTTTTGAATGATTCAATGCCAATATTAAGATTACCGCCAAATTCTCGCCACAAAAAGAATATCGCTACAGAAACGGCTTCATCATAAGCAATTTGGACATCATCGATTCCCAATTGCTCAACAAACTCCTTAACTTCTTTGCGAATAACTGGTGGGGCGACGGTGGGGTAGGTGACAACAGCTGTTAAAAAAGTTCCTTCTGAAAATCTGCGTTGGGCGCGTTGGCGGTAATCTTCAGTTAACTCGATTAAATGCGCCCAAGCAGATTGAATTAGTTGATTAGCGGTAATTATTTCTTCTTCACCATCTACAATAATTGAAAACGATCGCTCCTGACCAAAATAACGTTTGGGCGAATGGTGAAATCTGCTGATAATTTCCTTTAAAGAACTGCTTGTACCTTGGGCGATCGCTTTTTTGCGGTTATCTCTAGCTTCCCTACCCATCCGCAGTTTTAAGTCCCCTAACTGCGAAATTTCTAACTCGCTGGGAATTTCCGTATCGCGGCGATCGATATCTAGCACAACTGGGATCAGATTTTGCGACTCTAGGGTAGGAACGCGGAACACTTCATGATAAATTTGGTAAAGTTTTTTGCTGACAGCACGGCGAAATCTTTCGCTGTTTCCTAAAGAAAGCTCAATTTGGCGAATTGCTTCTAAAAAGCGCTCTTTATTGTCACTTTCAAATACTTCACTCAACTTTTCTGGATCTATCTCCAGATTTTTGCTAATTTCTGTGATGAATTTTGCCCAATCATCATCGCTGACATCTGGTAAAGCGACTGAAGCGGGGGAACTTAGCCATTGTGATAAGCGATCGCGCAACCGCATTTCCTGTTCTTTTGGGAGAATTTCTGCGATCGGTACTTCGATCGGATCGAAAAGTGTAACTGTGGAGTTTGACGTACCAAAATCTAAAGCAAACCATCCCGGAAATCTTTTTTGTTGTTTCTCTGGTTCGCTATCGCTATATTTATTCAGTTGAAAAGGGTTCATTATATTATCACTTTCTATTGTTTGTTTATAGCTGGCTAAAAACTGTGGAAATATACCATAATATGACAAATTTAGATAATATTGACAGTAAAGATTTTTAATCTAAAATCTCAAATTAGCATAAGTTTCTGAGATTATGGCAGCATTATCTCCGCACTAGATGAGTCAGTTTTAACCGCAAAGTAGTTCAAAAAGGCTGCAAAGGATGCTAACCACGATCAAATTTCGTGAAAAACTGTATTGCTGTGTAGCTGTGTTCAAACTCGAATCTCACACTCCTAAAAACTTTCCAAATGTGAGATGCTCCCGTTTTAACCTTCACTACCATAAAAATCAGTCACAATATCTCGGATTTCATTTGCACCAACATCTTCTCGATCAGATTTGGCATAAATCGTTAGTAGCAAAATACTTGTAGGTGACTCAACTTGATAAATTAATCGGTATCCAGCACTCTTACCTTTTTGGATATTACTGTTGCGAACTCTCACTTTATAAACAACATATTCCTCACCAATGCCTCCAATCCTATCTCCGATAAAGCTTCCTTGTTGTAATTCCAAGATAATTGGTTGAACATCAGAGCGAATATTGCGAAATCTCTTAGAAAGATCGCGCAAGTTTTGTTTATATTCTGGAGTTAAATCGATTAATACCGATAGCTGTTCATTCGGCATCGATTCCCTCCCACATTTGGGATAGTGGCAGACGTTGCCCAGCTTTTGCTTGCTGCAAGGCTCTTCTCAAGCTGGCTTTAATCTCCTCAACGGGTGTGTCGTCAGGATCAACCTCTTCTATTTCTGCTGGTTCTGGAACCAACACAATCACCCGCACCTGATGAGGATAAGTTGTTCCTTGAATCGGCTCATCTAGGACTAGGTTTCCCTGAGTGTCAATTTTGCCAGTAACTTCGATCGCTTTCATTCGTTATTTACTTTGTTTTGTAGGAGATTTTAACACGCCCAAATTCAAGCAGCATCAGGGAATTGAAGTTTACGATCTGTTCAATATCTAAGTTATGTTGTTCAACTAGGTAAGATGTCCTATGGCGTTTCCTAATGACATGAAGTACATCATAGCCCTCAGCGATCGCTGCTGTCTTAAACGCATTACAGCCCAAAAGATGGAGAAATTTACATTTTATCGAGATGTAGAAGGCTAAAGTGCGATCGCTATTAAAATTGCGGCAGTTATAAAGTTGATGTTGAAGATTCTTGCTCATTTGCAAGTCTTACTTGTTCGATGGTTAAATCAAGTAACTGGGCAACCTCTTCTATCGACATACCACGAGCTAAGAACTGAGGTACAAGTTCAAGTCTTGCTTGTTTTCGCCCTTCTTCTATTCCCTCTTGTTTAGCTTCTTGATAAACCCTAGTTTCTTCTAACTTAACTCCTAACATTGCCTCTACCTCTTCACGACTTAAGTTTGCAAATTTATAAACAGCAATCGTTGTGATTACATCTATTATCTCCTTTTTAGCTAAAACAGTTATCTGTTCTTGTTGCACCCGCTCAATTAAACGTTTCGCCTCTTGCACCATTTGAGTATCTGAGGCAATAGTTAACTGCATCAAACTGATACCTACTTTTTGCTCATCAGGACTACCTAACTCATCCAAATAAATCCTTTGTACTTGCGAACTGTTCAGCAATGATCTGTGAATAGTGGTTTTTTCCGGTTCCAAGCTGCGGGACTGTAAAATAATTACCCCATACCAGTCATCATAAAGCGATGGGTTCCGATACATATACAACATCGATTCGGAGAAAAACCGATGGTATAGTAACTCATCCTTTTGGAATTGTACTTCAGCAAAAAAGATCGTCTGAGATGTTGCATTAGGTGGAGGTAAAAATACTCCATCAATCCGAAATGTTGGTTCTTTAACTTCAACTGATTCAAAGCGATAGCTAGCAGCTTCGGCTGGAGGCTGTTCTAACAACTCGAAAAGCAACCCAGGGACACGCTTGAAAATTGTATAAAAAATAGCATCACGTCTCACAAACACACCCTCATATCCCTACCCGATCGCAATCAGTCATTTTCTGAGTTAGCTTATCTCAAATCATCTAAGTAAGAAACAGCAGCAATTTCTGAAAGAATCTGTAACCAAGTAGGAATTGCTATTTCCGGTGCTAAATCTCCAGCCGCTAAATATCTCAGCAAAGTTTCTTTTTTGGAAAGGTTTTGCAAACTAGGAATAATTTGATCCAAAATGCCTTCTAATTCGGAATTAATCTGCTGATTAACTTCACTAACATACTGCACAAGATGGAGACTAGCACTAGCAGTTATTTCATCTCGCAGCCGCAGTACTAAAAGTTGGTGATTGCTCGATCTAGATAAACCCTGGCTTTTTTCTGGTGCCCAGTCAAAGATTTGACCAACGTTGTGTTTCTCGTCTTGACGTGCTAGAGGAAAGATGGTTTCAGGTGCAACGGTTTTATCTTTACTAGTGATTTCCGAAAGAATTGCTTCCTTCCATTCGTTAGGATCGCATCCTAGCAATAACTTGTAAAAGAGATCGGCATCTTCAAAACCAAATTTTTCTTCAATTTCTTGCTCCATTTCTGGATGGAAAAATGCCTGCAATTGTTCGCGTTCTGCGGCTACATAATTTGACAATTGGTTCAACAAATCTACCACTGCTTGATGAATGCGATCGCGGGCAAAATCTTCTGCTTCTTTAACGGTTTTCTCAAATACTGGATAAAAATCATCGCTTTTGGTGGGAATGGAAGTATTTACACGGTTTCCCCGATCGAATAATTTACCAGCCGCACCTTTAGATTCTGCCAGAGCGATCGCTCCATTGCTGGCTTTGTTGAAGAGTAATGTCCACTGGTTCCAATTGAGGATTCTAAAAGTGAGTTCGTCTTTAACTACATCGCTGACGACAATACCGCGTCGGTCTTTAAGTGGTTCTGTCCCTAAATCTTTTTGAAAATTCCTGTAGATTTTATCCAAGCTTTCGACTACAAAGCGCAACTCGATAAAGGCGGGGCTATCTCCTATGGGGATACCTTGCTCGTGAATTTCGTCTATGATGTCCTTCAAGTGATCTTGTTGCTGATTCACCACATCAGCCGCTCTGCGAGTATCTTCATACAGTTGCTTCAGTCCGTGAGTAGCTACGTGAGTTTGAATCAATTCCCGCAGCTTACTAAGTCCCCCATCTTGACCAAAATAACCTAGCTGTCTACCTAAATTACTACGGGGATCGCTGTCTAACAGCCGTTCGCTTAATAGCTCCCATTTATCTTGTAGCCGTTTAGACCGATCTAGGTAATCAGGATAATCTAAGTTAGCCAAAAAATCTGGCGAGCCGGCTTTGACGGTACTAGAACGTTTTGCTAATTCAGCTAGTCCCAACAATGGCGACAGTAAAACTATCCGGTCTTTTTGAGTTGTAAAGGCTTCTGCACCGTCAATGGTAGTTTGCAGAACTTTGAGTTTTTGGAAAACGGTTTCTTCTTTTAAAAGTGGACTATCTTCAATCAGTTGGTCAAGTTCTCTTTCGCCACCTTCACTGTCTAGGGGGAGTTGATCGAAGCGACCCACACCTACGAGAATTAAATCTTTCAGGTCTTGTCCCGGTCGCTGCTGCTGCATCATGGTGAAAATTTTATTGGCGCGATCGCTACCGGGAGATTTACCATTTAGCAATACCAAAATTGTTTGTACTTCTGCCAGTTCCCGCAGTGACAAAAAGGTATCCCTAGCCCCCGAATTAGCAGCCCCCAATCCTGGAAAGTCAATCAGAATAAATTTAGCAGCACCTGTAAAATCCCAAATTTCCCGTGAGATTTTCACATCGATATCTACACGGCGGATAAGTGGGAAGCTATTCTGCAATAACTTTGTTGGTAGCCTTTGGGGTGGACTCGGTAATCGGATATGCGCTGGCGGTAAATCCTCAAATTTCAGACTTTGGATTGCCATTGGCTGTTCAACCAGCTGTAGCCCTTCACGGGCGGTAATAGCATCAATCTGGTAATGCCCACCACACATTACTTCCCCATAAGCTTGATAAGCCCGCAGGAATAATACCAACTCCCGGAGTAAATAACGCAACTCTAAATTGTTACTACTATTCCAAGCTTCCTCACACCAACCAATAATATCTTTGCCAGAGTTGAGTTTCGATACTGGTATCGGAGGAAGCCCTGCTGCTGTCGTGCGTTTATGGGCTTCCCCCAGCATGAAGCGTAGACACTCATGTACCCCTTCGTGAGAAAGATACTCTACAGTAAAATTACTTAATTGAGTAGTTGCAAAGTCATCTTGCGGGATGATATGTATTGCAGTAACATTACCTGTAGTGGGGTTTTCACTGACTGGTAAAGCATCTGCATATCCAATTAGACTGCCTAAAAGTAAAGTTTTACCACTACTGAATTCCCCCATCACCCCAATTTTGACAGGTGAAGTTGCAAGGTCTACAGTTTTCTGGGCAGCCGATCGCAGACGCAGGAGACAGTCATCAAGACTAGCTGGAACCCAATCTTCTTGTTTTGAAGGGTGCTGGGGCACAGAATCTATCTTTCGGAGGATGAATTCGCCGTACTCCTTAAAACGGCCCAGTTTATCTGGTTCCATAAAGTAGTTCCCGCCTAACATGAATTTCTGTGAGCTTTATAACATAAAAAAATAGTCGCCAGCACTCTAATTCATGCTGGATTCTTCTTGATAAAAAATCAATATTTATTTGATATGAAATTACCGATTATTATGAATTTATGATAAAGATGTAAATGCCTCATAGCGAGTCATATAGTTTTTGTGAAGCTAAATAAGGTTTTGGATAATATGATTACATGGCTAAGATGAATTTAAAGGTAATTTTTAGAATAAGCATAGTTAAATAGTTTTCCTGACAGATGAATAGTTTAAATTCCATCAGAAAAAGATGAAGCTAATCTTAATAATAGCTTCATCTTTTTTTGAATTTAATTTATAATAGAAGAGGAATTATTACATGTATAAAAACAAATAAAGTATTAAAATAAATAATAGACCGTAATCAAGATGATATCGATTTATTAACAAATTCTATTTTCAGACTATTCCCTTCATAATTTAGGC
The DNA here is from genome assembly GCF_036917435.1 of Nostoc sp. GTDB lineage: Bacteria > Cyanobacteriota > Cyanobacteriia > Cyanobacteriales > Nostocaceae > Nostoc. The sequence continues at coordinate 175,548 of NZ_JBALDM010000022.1, read as the reverse complement.
AGAGCAGGCAGGCAAAAGTGTTTTCTAAAAAGGTGCAGAGCTACATTAACCAAATCATGGTCGAAGCAGGAGAAATACCACAGGATGAAAAAGTATTTTGCCGACAGACAGAAACTACTCCTCTAATGATTTGGATGGCTGGATACAATGCACTTTACTGTTATTTAAATTCCAATTGGCTGGAATTTACTGGAACATATTTAACAACAGGCGGGTCTGCATCTCTGCGAGGACAGGAGATAGGCAATATCTGGGCTTGTAGCGTCCATCCAGAAGACAAAGAGCGATGTGACAATATATATTTTGAAGCATTCGCTGGACATGATTCCTTTCAGAGACAATATCGCCTGCGTCGGGCTGATGGCGAATATCGCTGGATTTTAGATACAGCCGCACCACGATTCGCCGTAGATGGTAGCTTTGTCGGTTACATAGGCTATTGTGTGGATATAACAGAAGTGCTGATAGTGGGAAGTCAAACTACCCTGAAAGAAAGCTCATCAGCATCTACAAATTTATCTCTTTTTCTAAAAAATATTGCATCCCAAAAAAGGAACGGAGCGTTAACAAAAGCGCTGAAAAACCTAGAAGCTGAAACTGCAAAACGCCAAGTAGTTGAAGCCCAGTTAAGCCAAAAAACATCAGAACTGACAGCAATTTTGGAAGTGCTTCCTGATTTATACTTTCGTCTTGATGCTGATGGATGTATTTTGGATTATAAGCCAGGTAAGATAGAGAACCTGTATATTTCCACAAGAGATTTTCAGGGCAAGAGTTTGCGAGAATGCCTACCGACTACTGTTAGCGATCGCTACCAGCAAGCAATAACTCAAGTACTTGAAACTCAATCTTCAGTCAGTTTTGAATATACCTTACCGTTCTTACAAGGAAATAATAATTTTGAAGCTAGGTTATTGCCGTTACCAGACCAGCAAATCATAGTTCTTGTCCGGGACACAAGAGACAAAATACAAGCAGCATTAATAGAAAGCGATACCAAGTTTCGCACCATTATTGAAAACGCCAATAACATTATTTTTGCCCTGACCCTTGAAGGGATATTTTCTTACGTTTCTCCTAACTGGACTGAAACTTTTGGGCATGAGGTTGCAGAAGTTGAAGGTCAATCTTTTGTTCCCTTCATACATCCCGACGATGTACATATCTGTGCAGATTATTTCCAAAAAATTGCGACAACAACCGAAAAGCAAGACGCAATTGAATATCGAATAAAACACAAAAATGGCACTTGGCGATGGCATACCAGCAACTCATCTGCTATTAGAGATGCCAATGGTAATGTTATAAACTTCGTTGGTATTTGCTATGACACCACCGATCGCAAACAAGCAGAAGAAGCTTTAGCAGAACGCGCGCGTTTAGCAAATTTTCGTGCCGAGGTAGACGCGGCCCTTACCCAGAGTGACAGCTTACAAAACATGATGCGCCGTTGCACTGACGCTTTAGTTGAACATCTTGATGCAGCCTTTGGTCGCATCTGGACGTTGAACAAAAAAGAGAACATATTGGAGTTGCAAGTCAGTTCGGGAATGTATACCCACATTAATGGGCCCCATAGATGTGTGCCAGTGGGTCAATTCAAAATTGGTTTAATTGCCGAAGAGGGCAAACCTCACCAGACGAACTCCGTCCAGACAGATCCCCGCGTGGGTAACAAAGAATGGGCAAAGCAAGAGGGTATGGTTGCCTTCGCTGGCTATCCCCTGGTTGTTGAAGATGAAACTGTAGGGGTAATAGCGATGTTTTCTCGCCACACACTAACAGAATCAACTTTTAAAGCCCTAGAATTTGCTGCCCAAGAAATTGCTATTGGCATCAAGCGCAAACAAGCAGAAGTTGCACTCAGGGAAAGTGCCCAACGGGAAGCATTACTCAATCGTCTTTCTAACCAGATTCGAGCTTCCTTGGATCTTAATTACATTGTGGAAACCGCAGTGCAGGAGATTCGTAACTTATTTCAGATCGATCGCTGCGCCTTCTTTTGGTATCGACAAGAGGTTGAGGTTCCCTACTGGGAGAGAGTATACGAGGCGAAAAGTTCCTCTTTACCCTGTCTGCTTAACGAGCAAGAAGCAACGAATGGAGAAATCGAACTCATCGCCGCCAAAACCTTGAATAGAGAAATCATCCGCATTAATAATGTTGAGACTGTGGGCGATCGCACTGCCCAGCTATTTTTGCAAGATTTCGGTTTCACTGCCTTTATGTCGCTACCTGTACACACCCAATCTGGCGAAATAGGTGCATTTAGCTGTGGTTCTTGTAGTGGCTTCCGTCCTTGGCTGGACAACGAAGTAGAATTACTACAAGCAGTTACAGTTCAATTAGCGATCGCTATTGACCAAGCGAAACTCTACACCCAAAGTCGCATTGCTGCCCAAACAGCCCAAGACAAAGCCCAGCAATTAGAAGCAGCACTGCTAGAACTTCAACAAACCCAAGCCCAACTGATTCAAACTGAAAAAATGTCCAGTTTGGGACAATTGGTTGCAGGTATTGCCCACGAAATCAATAATCCCGTCAATTTTATCTACGGCAATATTACCCATGCTCGTGAATATACTAAGGATTTGTTGCACTTGGTAGAACTTTATGAACAAAGTCACTGCCCACCAACACCAGAGATTCACGAACAAATCTACAATATTGATTTAGACTTTCTCAAGCAAGATTTGCCTAAAATTCTCGACTCTATGAACATGGGAGCCGAACGCATTCGGCAGATAGTCTTATCTTTACGCAATTTTTCTCGCCTTGATGAAGACGGCACCAAAGCAGTAGATATTCATGAAGGTATTGATAACACCTTACTGCTGTTGCAAAATCGCCTGAAAACCAAATCAGGAAATCCCGAAATCCAAGTAATCCAAGACTACGGCAACCTACCACCAGTAGTCTGTCACGCTGGACAGATGAATCAGGTATTTATGAATTTGTTGGCAAATGCGATCGATGTTTTAGAAGAGTCATTTGTCATTAGTCATTTGTCATTAGCAAATAACTCTAAACAGATGACTTCTCCCCAAATTCGCATTCGTACCTTCATCGAAGAAGACCGTGTAATCATTAGCTTTGCCGATAATGGTTTAGGTATGACTGAAGAAGTACGCAAACGCTTATTTGACCCCTTCTTTACTACAAAACCCGTGGGCAAAGGCACGGGTATGGGGTTGTCAATTAGCTACCAAATTGTTGTCAAAAAACACGGCGGACAAATCCAGTGTATTTCAGCACCAGGAGAAGGTGCGGAGTTTGTCATTATGATTCCACTACATGGGCAACCTTGAACATAGATAGAACTTTAATCTTTTCTTAATCCAAAAGTTAACCTATTGGTTGTTAACTAAGATCAATTCACTTTTTGCTGCAACATTTTACCCCCCCCCAAAAACCTAAAATTTACAGGAATTGGGGGGATTATTTATACTAAAATAAGGAGTTAGGACTAGAAATATTACAGTTCAATTGATTGAAAAATATTGTAATGGCATTACTCTCTTTGCGTCGGCATAGCCTAACCCAGACGATAGCACCTTAAAACAAATCCCTAAATACAAGTAAAGTAGAAGGCTGGGATGATACAACCCCAAAATCAAAATAGTATCACCTACACACGTGTTATTCATCTAAGTCACGTAATTGACATAGATATTCCCCAGTGGTCTGGAGATCCTACAGTAGAATTTGAAACTGTGGCTGAACTTAATAATGATGGCTATTACCTCCGACGTTTCGCCTTGGGGGAACATAGCGCTACCCATATAAACGCCCCTAACAGCTTTCATAGCTATAGTATGGGAATTGACCAATACCCTGCCCAATCTCTAGTTGTACCTGCGGTGGTCATAGATATTCGCCAAGCCACAGCCGTGAATTCTGATTATGCCCTGACTGTTGCCGATGTTGTGGCTTGGGAAGAAGAATACGGTGAGATATCTAAAGGCTGCGTAGTTATACTGAATACTGGTTGGCAAAAAAAGTGGTTTGATAAAAGTGCATTTCTAAATCATGATGCTCAAGGCATTGCACATTTTCCTGGATTTGGTAGCGATGCAACTCAATTCTTGCTGAAGGAACGGCAAATCGCTGGAGTCGGAATTGATACTCATGGTGTAGACCCCGGACAGGATAACACTTTTGCTACTAATCGCCTCGTATTGGAAAAACCGCGTATTGTTTTGGAAAATCTGACCAATTTGGATCAGTTACCACCTAAAGGTACTACTTTAGCGATCGGTATTCTTCGGTTGCGTGGTGGTTCTGGTTCTCCTGTGGGAGTATTGGCGTTAGTCCCTTAATTTTTATACCAATTTTATAAACTTGAGGATAACCTAGAAAGCAAGCAAACTTAGTACAGCTTTGTGTAAAATCGTAGCGTTTTTAAACGCAAAGGAACGCAAAGTAAACGCAAAGGTACGCAGAGTCTCGCAAAATTTTCTCGGCTTCTTATTTCTTTCTTTGTGTCCTTTGCGACGGCAGTCGCTCATGGGGGAGACCCCCAAGACCGCGCTGCCTCTCCTTTGCGGTTCGTTCTTCATACAGAAGTTGTATTAGTACACCCAGGGATTTTTAAGATGACAACTCCGCTATCTTGCCGCAATTACATCGATGGTAAATGGTTGAGTGCTGTAGGGGAAGCAAGTTTAGAAAGTCGCAACCCTGCTGACAAAACCGAAGTGGTTGCCACATTCCCTCGTTCCCAACTTAATGATGTAGATACAGCAGTAGCCGCAGCCCGTAAAGCCTACCGCAGTTGGCGCATAGTTCCAGCACCAGCTAGGGCAGAATATATCTTTCGCGTCGGGGAAATATTACTCCAGCATAAAGAAGAACTTGCCCAGTTAATCAGTCGAGAAATGGGTAAACCCCTGACAGAAGCTAGGGGAGATGTGCAAGAAGGTATTGACTGTGCCTTTTACACTGCTGGCGAAGGACGGCGACTATTTGGGCAAACCACACCATCGGAAATGTCTAATAAATTCGCCATGACTGTGCGGATGCCTATAGGAGTTTGTGCCTTAATTACTCCCTGGAATTTCCCTGTGGCAATTCCTTGCTGGAAAGCGATGCCAGCATTGGTGTGTGGCAATACAGTCATCCTCAAACCTGCTGAAGATACCTCCGCTTGTGCAACTAAATTGATTGAAATTTTCCAACAAGCTGGTTTACCACCAGGAGTAATTAACTTGGTGCATGGTGTCGGAGAAGAAGCGGGGAAAGCTTTAGTTGAACATCCCAATGTAGATTTAGTATCGTTTACTGGTTCTTCAGAAACGGGGGCTTTTGTCGGCGCTACTTGTGGACGCACTCACAAACGTGTCTGTCTGGAAATGGGTGGTAAAAATGCCCAAGTGGTGATGGAAGATGCTGATTTGGAACTTGCTTTAGATGGTGCAGTCTGGGGAGCATTTGGCACAACTGGTCAACGATGTACGGCTACCAGTCGCCTGATTTTGCATCGTGATATTAAAGAAAAATTTACCACCATGCTTTATGAGCGTACCAGTAAGTTGCGCTTGGGTGCTGGTAATGACCCTAATACAGATATTGGCCCGATTGTCAATGAAAAGCAACTCCAACAGGTGAGCAAGTATTTGGATATCGCCCGTGAGGAAGGAGCAAAGGTTTTAATTGGTGGAGAAATTGCTAGTGAAGGCGAATTGAAAAAGGGTTACTTCTTTCAACCAACTATTTTGGATGGTGTAACTCCCGATATGCGAGTTGCCCGTGAAGAGATATTTGGGCCAGTGGTGGCATTAATTGAAGTTAATTCTTTTGAGGAAGCGATCGCAATTCTCAACGATAGCAATTACGGTCTTTCTTCTTCAGTTTACACCCGCGATATCAATCGGGCTTTTACTGCCATGCGCGACATCGAAGCAGGTATCACTTATATTAACGGCCCTACTATTGGCGCAGAAGTACATTTGCCCTTTGGTGGTGTGAAACAAACCGGTAACGGACACCGAGAAGCTGGAACTACTGCTTTGGATGTTTTCACTGAATGGAAAAGCGTTTATGTTGATTTTTCTGGAAGTTTGCAACGCGCTCAGATAGATAACCGTAGTTAGTTTTGTAGTACAGCGATTTTCAGTTGAGTAGACTATATAAAAAGACCTAACCCCCAGCCCCTTCCCTACGAGGGAAGGGGAGTAAGAGTTTTAGAAGAGAGAATCTAAATAACACGCATTCCAATGCGAAATTTGTAGTATCCCCTTGACATCATGGAGAATTCATACTACAAATGTAGTATGAAAAGAAAGACGACAACAAAAGGCAAAACTAAAAGCTCTCAGAAGCTTGACAATTGCATAGATGCGACTTTTGGGGCCGCGATTGGTGTTCGACTGCTCCGAAGCCAACAAACGGACGGTTGCAGGATTCGGGTTCAATTCCCGACGGCTCCACCAAACTTGACTGCGGTTGAAGTTGTGTAGACGCTTCCTTAGCAATTATACAAACTTGGGTCTGTAGCTCTAACGGTAGAGTTCCCAGATTTCACTTGTGCCCTGACAGAAAAAGCTTACATACTTGCTCAATGGTAGAGCGATCGTATATGAACGATAAGTGCAGGTTCAATTCCTGCGGTGTTACCACAGCTTTTTCAACTTGCATGAGGTGTGAGTGTAACTCTCACAGGGAGGGTATCGGTTCAATCCCGATCAGATCCATTTATATCAATTCGTAATTAAAAAAGAGGTGATTGCAATGGTTCATATTCGATTTGAAGGACGTTCTGTTGATGTCCCAAAAACCCAATTGGGAATTGCAGCAGGGATGAATGATGTGGCGGTGAAAGAGCGTGTCGCTCGACATTTAGATGTGAATAGCGATCGCCTTTCTGCTTACGTAATCGATCGCCGTCCTAGTGGTGATTTGATCGTCCGCCCTGAAGCTGTCTATGGTTAAATTTTATTCCGCGCCCTAACTTGTGAAGTCTACACACTCTCCGGCAACGGAATGCAGGTTCAATTCCTGCCGCTCCCGCTAATGGGAGCGTAGCCAAATTGGTATAGGCAATTGTGAAAAATGCTTTGCTAACTTGTGCGGAATTTCAATTATTTGAATTGTATTTATCTATAACCTTTACTCAATACAGAGGTGAGTTCAATGATGTTAGCTAACTCATGTTTAATAACAACTCAATTAGAACAACTGAATTTAAACAACGTGAGATATGAGCGAACATCGTTTGAGCGAGATTGTGATTGAACGTCCTCGTGGTGGGAGGAGAATTAGCCTCAAAAAGATTACTGGCTTTAAGAAGCAATTATACAAAATCACCCAGGATGCAATTCAGGATGGATTGTTGAATCCTTACCTGATTAAACCAATAAATAAATCCAAGTATCTTTCGGATCATCTCGGCCCTCTGCGGCGGTTTTTGCGATCGCAAGTCGGACAGCCTTGGAATGAAGTTTACAGCCAACTGTGTCAACGATTAGATCCCAACACAATGGCAGGACAGCATGTTATCGATCATGTGTGGGACTACGTTGAACGCCATGTGGAAATAATTGATGGTGGCTTTTATAGCAAGCCTTACCAAGGGTATCGAAATCAGCTAAATACAAACCACCGCGATCGCTTCTATATCCATCCTGAAACCGGAATTCTTTGTGCAGTCGAGAAAATATCTCGAAAGCAGAAGCAAAAACCGGAACAAACTGATATTCTCATCATTGATAATTATCATGAATACCAGAAGCTAAATGAGATTTGGTATTTAATTACCTTTGAAGATTTGCCATTGCCACCCACTCATTATGTGACGGATGCTGTCAAAGGTATAATTCATCGTTCTGTGGCATATACAGGTCGAATGATTTACGCTGTTAGTAAAAAACAGTGTAACAAGAAAGAAATTCGATTTATTTTAAATCAACTTTCTAAAACCTAAAACTTTCACTTCGTGCCCTAACTGAAAAAGCTTACATACTAGCCGAATGGTAAGGCACTTGACTTAAGATCAAGCAACTACGGGTTCAAATCCCGTGTGTGAAACAACAGCTTTTTCGACTTGCATGAAGTGATTTTATTTCATTTAAATATGGAGGTGAGAACGATGAAAAAGATTAATTCTTTCAACATCGAGCCTGAAGATTTCGACGATTTCTGCTTTTGAAGTATCGAGCAAACGTCGTCGTGGCTTCCCATCTGAAAAAGCTGTTAAACGTGGCCATCGCCTTGTTCATGGCGACAAGGAACTACAAGAAAAGCTTGGTAACAATGACCTTTGTCTTTGTGGTTCTGGTCGCTGCTTTCAAGAAGTGCTGTCGCAATAGTGGCAGATATGATGGCAGCTTACGCAGCTACTACTTTTAGGGAGTAGAGGAATCCGGTTTGATTTCTGAAAATATACGTAGCGTAACGCATCAAACCCTAATAGTGCGTTACGAACTCCGTTCTAACACACTCTACAATATCTAATTTCGTTCAAATCACATCAAAACTGGCAGTTGTTGCCGCGCCCCGATCGCAGAAGCTTACATAATTTTGCAAAAGTTATACACAATGCTTCTACAACTTGCGCGGTGACTTTATCGCCCCGCGTGCAACATCTGCCTCCTTCAATTTTGGATTTTAGATTGCAATCCAAAATCTAAAATCCAAAATCCAAAATTCCTAAAGGAGGTTCCCATGAATATTGCAGAACGCGATCTGCGTTTAGAAATGCTCAATAGTTTGCTCACAACTCCTCACCGCAAACTTGAGCAAGTCGCAGAAATTCACCAGTTAATTGTTGAACTCGATCCCCTTTTCTACGGACATCTAGCTGTCTGGTATCAGCATCATGGCGATGTCCGCGACCATAAAGAAGTATTCTTAGCTCATTTACTAACCAGCAATTTGATTGAACACCGTGATGCTGGATTTATGATGCTGCAAGAGTTTCCGCCTTATCAGGTGGCTCGTGTGGTGGATTTCATGAAGCAGCAGCAAAATAAGCTGCCCCGTTCGGCTCGGACTGCGGTACGGCGTTACTTGAAGGTACGGGAGAGCAATCCGGCTCAGTTCGATCGCGCCGCTTTGCGAGGTCGTAAGGCAATGAAGCACTTATATGCTTCACTGCACATCAAGCCAAATGAACGGGCAAATGCGATTCTATTTGGCGATACTCCTCCAGAGGGTTCCTTGGCAAATGTCCTGAAGCAGCTTGCTAAGGCTGAAAATGCCGCAGAACAGGCACGGCTGATTGTGGAGTTCAAAATTCCCTATACGATCGCAGTTGGTGCAATCAAGCAACTCACACCAGTTGTCTTGGTGGCGTTAATCAACAGCATGACTCCTCAAGAAGCGATCAATAACCTCAAGTCTCTCCAGACTAGAGGTGCAATGGATCACCCAGAAGTCAAAAAGCTGATTGATTCTAAGCTGGAGGCAGCGTCTAAGAGTACCCGTGTCTCAGCATTTAAAGCACAGGTTGCCGCAGACGCAGGAGATTTTGACGCAGACACGGTTGCTCAATTGGAAAAGGTGACAAACGAACAGGTAAAGCGGCGTGGTGCGATCGCTCGTCCAACTGCTTTATTGGTAGACAAGTCTGGTTCAATGGAAAATGCGATTGCGATCGGTAAGCAACTCGCTGCCCTAATCTCTGGTATCACTAAGGCAGAACTGTTTGTTTACGCCTTTGACACCATTCCTTACACTATTACGGCAAAGGGCAAGGAGTTGACCGACTGGGAGCGTGCCTTCCAGCACATCAACGCAGGTGGTGGTACTAGCATTGGCTGTGCTTTGGAAGCAATGCGGAAGAAGAAGCAGGTGGTTGACCAGATTATCATAGTGACGGACGAGGGCGAAAATGCTGCTCCTTACTTCGGTGAAGTCTACAAGACTTACTGCCGGGAGTTGGCGATAATGCCCAATGTGGTGATTGTCCGTGTGGGTGGCCATTACGACTGGGTGGAGAGTCAATTGAAGCAGCAGCAAGCACCTGTAGATACGTTTACTTTTGCGGGTGACTACTACAGCTTGCCGAATCTCGTCCCACTTCTAACGCGCCCCTCTCGTCTGGATTTGCTGATGGAGATTTTGGATATGCCGTTGCCTGTGCGAGATGATAAGTAGATTGCAACTTGGTGAGGTACAGATCATCGTAGGGGCACAACATGTTGTGCCCCTACCCGTGTACTTCATTTACCCACAATACGCTGTAAGTAAGTTCTAAAGGATGGCAATGTTTATTATTACAAAACTTTTCTGCGAGTATTTTACAAAGGTTGTCATCTTCTGCCATCTAAAAGATTAGGCTTGATTTTCTTCATTAGAGTCCCTCTAGTAACCATTAAAACCAAGATACCCGACTTCTTAAAAGAAGTCGGGTGTCTGAACCCTAGCTCAACAAAATTTTAGCTTAAGTCTTTGACTTTAATAATTGTATAGCTTTAAATCCTTCTATTGTTTGAGCTAAAAATATCATGGGAATAGCCAAGCCAAACGGTTTACCTGTTTGAATCAAATTGTAAATACCAGCTAAAACATTTAGCGACATTAATCCTACTGCAATACCTAGTGCAATTGTCGATTTACGTTGGACAAAGAAACCTAAAACTAGATGGAGTAAACCAAAAAATAAACATACTATCCCAAATATTAGATAATCAGGCAATCGATTGCCAGCAATGAAGATTATTATGCTGAAAAATATACTCAAAACTCCAATGGCATAAACTGCACGATAAGCAGATGCTAACTTTTTTCGTGAATCGGATATTTGTTGTATTTCGCTAGTCATATTTTTTGTGTTCTTCGTTTTGTCTGAGGCAATTATGTAAGAAAGCTAGGAAATTTAGAAATCAGGTAGAGCTTTTTTCTGCCAAGTATGAGAAATTTTTTTGTATTGACTTTCTAATTCATTATTTACACAATCCAGAGTCCGGGCTTTTTCCTCTAACTCGCCTATTTGTTTCGCAAAACTGACAGCAAACCCTAATAGAAATAATGAAAATACTCCCCCGAAACCTTGATAAAAAATATAAGCTATACAACTAGCCAATGCACAAAATAACAAAACAATTTGAGTTAGCACTATATACATATCAATACGCACCAAATTTTTATAAGCTTCTAGCGATTTTTCATTAGCAATTGCTGTATTTTCTTGTAAAAATCCTTCAAGTTTAGTTTTGAGATAGAAAGATAATGCAATCGATAATAGGCTTAGTCCGATATATGCAAAACGCAAAAACATTGTTTTATCCCTTGGAGATAATTGTCTAAATTGCTGCTAAAAATTAAGGCTATATTTTTTATATACCTAGATTTACAAAAGATTCTATGTAATTATGCTTAAACAGGGATAAGTTATGACTAACATATTTAAGCTAATCAACCAAATAGCGATCGCAGAAGCACAGTTACATACCACCCAATTCCTTGCACCCTGCGTTAAAGGTGGACGAGTTCGCACACGAGTAGCCGGGATGGTTTACACCTTCACGCCAAAGCCTAGTAAATTTCAAGGTTGGGGCATCTTTCAGGCTGTGGATGAGAAGACAGCAACGCTTGTAGAAGAAGCAGACTTACCCCAAATTACCGAATACCTGCAACACTTTCCCCAAATACGGCTGCGGTTAGCACACCAACTACAAAAACAAACCTGGTTAGCATACCCCGTGAATGAAGCAGATATGCGTCAACGGTTGAAAGTAGTTAAACCGCTCGCAGTCCACTTAGTTACCGAGGGTATCGCTTTTGAGCAAATCATTGCCCGATGGAATGGACAGTCTTGCTGGTTTGAGGAAGTAGATCGCCGTACCGATCCGGTAATTGTTGAAACTCTGCAATCTGCCGTCAAACAACTTATTCCGGCTGAAGAATTACAGTTTAAAGGCATTACTCCAGAAATCCGTACAGTGTATGAATTAGCAACTCGGCGCATTGAGGGATTTACTCAACCCCAACAGGATGAAAAGCGACTGAGAAAGGCATTGCAGATGGGCGGCGGTACCTTAAATCAATTCCACGATCGCAGCGATTACTGGACAGTCGATTGGACAACTGCTGATGGTGTTCGCCATAGTAGTGCGATCGCTAAAACTGATTTAACTGTTGTTAGTTCTGGCATTTGCCTAAGTGGACGCGATCGCGATTTTGACTTGCAATCCTTAGTGGCTGTGATGGAACAACAAGAGTAGTGAGAACAATGAGTATCTTTTTTCACGAACAGCTTTACCGCACCAATGCTGTAATGACAAAGCTAAAAAACCATCCTGTAACCATTTGTGGTGCTGGAGCATTGGGAGCTAATATTGCAGAAAACTTAGCTCGGTCTGGTTTTGATAAACTTACAGTCATAGATTGCGATCGCATTGAGGAACGTAACTTATCGACTCAGCCTTACTACCGTTCTGATGTGGGAGCGTTCAAGGCGAAGATTTTGGCGAACAATTTATATCGAGCAATTGGTACTAAAGTTGATGCTAAAACAAAGGAGTTAACACCAGCAAATACAACTCAACTACTCAAAGACAGCCAGTTAATTGTCGATGTATTTGACAATAGTGTAGCGCGTCAAGCAGTAAAAGATTATGCTGACCAATTAAGCATACCTTGTCTTCACGCTGGGCTATCGGCTGATTATGCAGAAGTGATTTGGAATGACGTTTATCGGGTTCCTTCCGAAGTGAATGATGATGTTTGTGATTATCCGTTGGCGCGAAACCTGGTGATGTTAACTGTTGCTGTGGCGTGTGAGGCGATCGTTTCATTCATTGCCACAGCAGAACAGCGTAATTTTAGTATTACCCAAAAAGATTTGACTATTCAATCTCTGTTTTTGTAGATTGTGTAGACGCTCTTAGCCGCTTGTTGCAAATACTTTTTCGCTAATAATTATCGCCGATATTCGTCGCCACAATCGCCGATTAGCTGATACAAATCTCGTGATTGGCGAGATACGGCAATGATGCGATCGCGATCGTCATCATCTAAACTAAAACTAAATACTTTGGTGTTATCTTCTATATGTTCAGATACACCAAGTTTAGCACCAACTATCACACCACCGACTGTTGGCTGATCTAAAATGTAACGAACTGCTACGTTGGCGATACTCACTTTATGCTTATTAGCAATTTCCTTCAAGATAGCTAGTAACTCTTGAAATAATCGCCAACCACCCCAAGCATCGATTGTATTTTTATATTTTTTCAAACTGGCTGTAGAGAGATCAAATCCTCCCGGTTCCGGTTTGCCCAAATAGTTTTCTGATAACAAACCACCGCACAGTGTACCGTAAGTAAAAAGTTTAATGTCATGCTCTTGACAAAACTGTACCATATTAACTTCGGGACGGCGGTCAACCAGAGAAAATTGCACTTGGTTAGAAACAATTTTGATCCCTGCTTCAGTAATAATCTTCAGGTTTTCTGTGTCAAAATTAGTTAAACCTAGATGCTTAATTTTACCCTCAGTCTGAAGCTCTGCCATATATTTAAGGGCATCCAGGTAATTTTTATCCTGATATTCCCACCAGTGGAATTGCATCAAATCTAACGATTGAACATTCATTCTTCTCAGAGAAATATCAATGTTTTCCTCAACCAGTTTTTTTGTCATTTTGCCTGGACGAGGAACCCATTTTGTAAAAGCTTGCACCTGAGATAAAGCATCTTTCCCACGAGTATCAATTAGTTGACAGCGAAACTCACCAATAAAGTCTTCTGCCGGGCCATAATGGTCTGCTAAATCCCAAGTGGTAAAGCCTGCATCTACATATTTGAACATAGTCTCAATGGCGGCTGTGGGATTTATCTGTCCGTGTGCGCCGGAAACTTGCCACATACCATTTAAGATACGGCAGATATTTAAATCAGGAGTGAATTGGAGACGGCTAGCTGTGGGTAAGTTCATTTTCAAGTTTAGGAGTGAGAAGAGTTAATAATTAGTGAGTTGACAAGTAGATTTTTGCAGCCTTTTAACTTTTCTACTTTATTATGAATGATTTAGGACTGCTAGAGTTAATAACTGCTAATTTTTTAACTCCCAACTCCTCTACAGACAAAGATTTTTCGCGTCTCCTAATTTTCTAAGGCCAGCCTTTTTCAGCTTGTTCGAGAACGTAAGCAGCAACCTCTTTAATTTGCTGTTCAGTTAGACGCTCTTTGTAGGCTGACATATTATTTTTACCATTGGTTACTATAGATGTAACTGCATCTATTGAATCCATACCATACTTTTTCAAAGCTTGCTTTTTGAGATTTTTACCTCGCCTGACGATGTTGCTACCATTGATATGACAACCAGCACATTGAACACTAAATATTTGTTCACCATTAACTGTATCTACTGCACTGGCAGGCAAAGTAAAAGTACCGAGTGATAACACAAACGTTACTAATATTAATACGAGTATTTTTTTCACTTAACTTATCCTGATTGTGAGATAGTGGGTATAGGTATATGTCACAAGCAATCTTATAGAGATTCAAAGTCAGTTAGAAATCCAGCAAGATTTGCACACTCTTCTTGAAAGGTTTCTGCATCGCTAACATCCTCAATTTTATAGGACATGATGCGTGTACCATCTGGCATTTTTTTGGAACCAATTAATTCACCTTTGTACTTCTGGGCGATCGCTTTAAAATCAATACCATGAAGCTTCCAGGCATCAGCCGAACAAGTAATATTTACTCGCCACATATTTCCGTCTCAATTACTACCACTAAATATTCATCATCTCACAAATAGGTAACACCTCCTTAAATATCACCTCTCTAGGGTTGGAGTTTTCTATCTAAAGGAAGTACCGAGCCTAATTTAGCTACGCCATAATGTACATGTAAGAACATTTCTAGAAACTTTTATCCCAATTAGTTAAATTCCAAGAGTTGAAAATGCCTAACAATATCAAAGAACAAATTCAAGCAGACTTGCAACAAGCAAAAGAAACCGGACAATTAAGAACTGAGCGGATTCGAGAAATTGTCAAATCGGCAGTTTCTCAAGTAGGTTCTGAGTTTAAACAAGGTTCTAGCGAACTTCGTAACCTTGTTAGAGAAGCTGTTTCTGCTGTAATTGAAAACTTCCAAGAAAAAGGTAGCGAACTCAAGGATGAAGTGACAGCTTCTATTGAAGGGGCGCTGGAAGGAATTAATAGCAAAAGACACGAAAGCATTGCTAAAACTCAAACAGATATTAAGCGGCTACAGGCTCAACTGGATGGCGAAGAAGACGAACTCCAGCAAGAGGTTGATGTAATTTTGGCAGAGATTGAAGAGACGGGTAAGGAAAAACCAGCTAGTACCAAAACTGCCATTGATTCTGCTATCAATTCCATTAAAGATAGTGAAGAAGCAGCATTGTTAAAGAAACGTTACGCGCAACTGCAAGCGCAGCTAGCGATTGTTCGTGCTAACTTAGCTGCACGCTATGGCGGACGCTCTATGGAAGTTCAAGATTATCTAGACGAGGCTAAACACTGGTACGATAAAGCCCGTCCCCAAGCCGAGTCTATGGTTGTGCAGGTAGAAGAGAAGCGATCGCAGCTAGAAGATAAACTAGGAGAAGCTGGTACATCTCTGGCGAGAAAAGAGCGTCAAATCAAACAAACATTGCGAGAATTACTCTTAACAGCAGCTGATTTGTTCAAAGATAAGGAACCTGCTAAGAAAGAACGGGAAACTCTTCACAAATAGACCAGATTGTTTCTTCACAAAACCCTCATACATATTTTTTCGTAGTGGACTGTCTAGGCTAAAATGTTGCAATATATTTTTGAGAAAATTGAGATAAATCAATGTTTTCTGCTTTTTCTTAATGTACACATTTAGCCTAGACAGTCCAGTAGGGTGCGTTAGCCAAAGGCTAACGCACCTTGTTTCAAGTTCAACTAGGTTGAAGTTCGTGTGCTGAACGCGGAACCTTTAAATACATTTGAAAACCCCGTAATTACTCTCAGACTCGCTGCAGTCTGCTGTAACACCTCTTACCCAACGCTAATTACTTAGAAGCTGGCGTGTTGTCTAATAGCGGCATAGTGTCTTGCTGTTGTGTTCATCTCAATGACCAACTCTGTGCCTTGATCTAGTTGAGAATTACACTTAAGTTTACCTTGATATTTTTCAACTATAATTTCCCGACTAATTGATAGTCCCAATCCCTTACCTTTCCCTACTGGTTTGGTGGTAAAAAATGGTTCAAATATCTGTCTTTGGATGTGGGGAAGTATGCCTTTACCATTGTCAGAAATGTGAATGATAACTCTGTGTTTTTTTTCTACTGGTTTGTCATTTACCCAAAGTTCATTACTGTTTACTAATGACAAATGACTTTTAGCGATTTCCGTATGAATAAAAATTTTGGGAGTAAAGGAATAATCATGTTTCATCCTTTCTTCTAAAGCATCAATGGCATTAGTTAAGATGTTCATGAATACCTGATTTAAATCACCAGAGTAACACTCGATTAAGGGCAATTCACCAAAGTTTTTAATTACTTTAATCCCGGCTCTATCTGGCTTTTCTTTCAAACGATGCTGCAAAATTCTCAGAACACTATCAAGTCCTTCATGCAGGTCAACCTTTTTCATTTGACCTTCGTCAGAGGTTGAAAAATTCCGCAAGGCGAAAACAATTTCTTTAACGCGCTCAGATCCGGCTCGCATTGACCACAGCAATTTTAAAAAGTCTGTCTTCAAGTAATCAAGGTCGAGGCGTTGCAGATGTAAGGCTATAACTGGTGTTGGTGTGGGATAGCAATGTTGGTAAAGTTCAACGATTTTGATTAAATCTTCAGCGTATTGACTCACAGGATGGAGATTGCCGTATATAAAGCTAACGGGGTTGTTAATTTCGTTAGCCATATCCACCACCAGTTGACCGAGGTTAGCCATTTTCTGGTTCTGCAATAACTGCCTTTGGGTATATTTGAGTTCTTTGAGGGTAGTTTCTAATTGCTGTGATTTTTCGCTAAGTTGGTCTTCAGTAGACTGGCGTTGAGCAATTTCCCTTTGGAGTTGTTCAAATTGTTGGTATTGTTGAGTAGCGTAGGCGCAGCCCGTCGTAGACATCGCCTTCTCGTGACTAATATCTTTGTGCGTCCCTGCCATCCGCAGTGGTTTACCAGATTCATCCCACTGAAATACTTTGCCACAAGCCAAAATCCACTTCCATTCGCCGGATTTAGTCAACATTCGCAATTCGACTTCAAACACAGGCGTGAAGCCTTGGAGATAATCGTGCAACACCTTGTGAATTCTTGGTAAATCTTGTGGATGTACAAGTCGCTCAAAGGATTTATGCTCATGATCTATTTCGTCTACTCCATAGCCCAGAATGCCCTTCCACTGGGGATCGTAATAGGTTTTATTCGTTATGAGATTCCAATCCCACAACCCCAAGCCACTGGCTATTAATGCCATTTGTAAGGCGGCTTGTGAGCATTGACAAGGATCTAAATTTCCTTGAGATAAGTCTTTTGATTCTGGGAAACTCTCGGAATCTTGCACTAAAAATGTAGCTTCCGGTTCATGGGTAGCGGGTTTTTCGATATGCATAGCTGCTGGTAAGGTGAGGAAGATATCCTGTAGTTCTCTCTCTACGCTGTCTTAGCACCCTGACGATCGATCCGATTATGGATATAATCGTCTACTTGGTTAATTGGGCTGTAAGTTCGGTCAGAGATATATCAGCCCAGATCATCAATTTGGATGGAATTTAGAAAAAGGTAAACGGATGAATGTAACCTCTGTTGCGATCGCTGCGGCCATTTTTTAGAAAAAATAGCTACATTGTGTGCATCTACATTCTAAGATATGTCTAAAAAAAGTAGTTCAAATCACATATAATCACTTGAAACTCGAAAATTTTTGTAAAAAAAATTCTCTGATTTTAGTCACGTTTATTTAGAAAGCGATCGCAGTTATATTTTAGTTGCGATGATCTCAAGCGACTACGCGTCTATGCACTCGATGATTTTAAATCAGGTGCAGATATTAAGCGAAGAAGACAAAGTTCTCTTCGTGTTCTTCTCAAGGAGTTTCTGAGGATGCCTCTGGGCAAGATTTTGTAGGAGCCTTTAATTGGTCTAAAGTATTTATTAACGAATCATCTCCTACCATTGGGTATCTGTTTTGGGTATTTACAACATGGTCAAAAACTTTCAGATCCTCAAGAACCTCTGATGCAGACTGATATCGCTGTTTGAAGTCATCCAGCACCATTTTACTGAGAATCTTAGCTAGAGAGTGGTTTAATTGAGAGCGTAGTTTACCGCCGTAGGCATCGCTCCATTTTATCTCTCCATCAGCATCTCTATCTAACTCACGAGGGGCTACACCAGTTAAGGCTTTAATCCCAATCATACCCACTGCATAGATATCACTACTGTAGAGAGGACGGCCAAAACATTGTTCGTTTGGCGTGTAACCCTGAGTCCCAATACCAATGGTAAAGGGGGTTTGCTCTTGAATATCAAGCTGTTTGGTACTGACTTCTTTGACGGCTCCAAAGTCAATCAATACTAGTTTTCCGTCTGAGTGTCGTCGGATAATATTACTGGGCTTAATATCCCGGTGAATCACATTGTTTTTATGAACAAATGTTAATGTTTGCAATAAATCTCTGACAATTTTGATCGTGGCAATTTCATCAATTGTTCTACCTGATGGCAATTCCTGATTTAAAGTATGACCAATTATCTGTTCTTGCACTAGATAAAATTCTTCATCTTCTTCAAAATACGCCAAAAGTTGAGGGATTTGATCGTGTATTCCCAATTTTTCTAGGGTTTGCGCCTCTGAGTGAAATAAACGTCTGGCAAGTTGCAAGGCTTCTGGTTTGGTGCTGGCTGGTTTTAGTTGCTTGAGAACACATGGGGGATTCCCAGGACGTTGAGTATCTTCAGCAACATAAGTTTCACTGAATCCACCGGAACCAAGGACTTTGACAATTTTGTAACGTTGAGCCAGGATTTTCCCTGATAAGGCTAAATCTCGTTGCTGGATTAGGTCTTGCAAGTCATCTTGTTGACTAATAATCTCTTGAACGATAGGAGAAGTTTTATATTTTTGAAAAATGTCTACTAATTGGCGTTTTCTGATACTTTCTCTTACTAATGAAGTTCCCAGGTAGGAAAATCCGATCGTCGCGATCGCAATCATTGGTACTATGGTAGGGAAAATTAACCCACCATAGACAAATAACCCATAGCTAATTCCTACCCAAGTGCTAGACAGGGCAAGGCTATATAGAAGTTTATTGATACTACGTTTGCGTTTGCTAACCACCAAGGCTGCACTGCCAACTAGAATTAGCACAAACAAACCCTGCAATGGTGGTGTGTTCATTCCTGGGGCGATGGCTTTTCCTGACATCAAAGTTGCGATCGCATTGGCGTGAATTTCTACGCCCGACATGGGTTTAGTGCTATTGCTAGCAGCGACTGGATAATAATCATTATTTAACTTATCTGTTGCACCAATTAGCACTATCTTGTCTTTGAAGACCTTTCCCTGCTGCAAATAGGTGTTCCAGTTTTCCGGATCGAGTACGTGCCAAAAGGGTATTTGCTCAAATGTACCCGCAGAACCCCAAAAATAAATGCGATCGCCCTTCGGTCGCGGATAATTTACTTGTGCTGTCCTGAGTGCTGCTTCATCAAAGGAGGGTAGCTTCTCCATCAAATTATCTTCAGCCAATGACTTAGAATACTCACTTGCCAATCGATGAACTTTACCATCCACCTCTAAGGGAAAATTTACTGAGCCAATGGAAACTGACCCGCTACGAAACATCTCTTGTGGGTCTGTCAGTTGCGTAAAGTACCCTTGGCGAACCTGCGAATTTTCGTAGACGGCTGCTAAGGTAACTTTACTGCCATATTTTTGCAATACTGTTTGTAATTGGCGATCGTCAGTAACTCCATAACTGCTTGGCGTGTCAAATAGTACATCTACCGCTACAGAGCGGACACCTGCTTTGATTAATTTTGTAATTATCTGGGCATAAGCAGCACGTTTATAAGGATAAGATTTCAGTGTTTCTAGGTAGGCATACTGTTTCGGATTTGTTTTATAGTACTGTTCGGGAACCGATATCGACTGATCGTCTATTGCTAAAATTATGATGTCTTCTGGAGGCATAATCGGCCCACGCAGTTGAAAAAAGCCGGAAAGCGCCTTATTTTCCATCAATTGAACCGATTCCCCACCAGAAGCACTCAGCACTGCTGCGCCCATTACCCAAGCCCCAGCGAGGAGATGACCTAAGCGAATCATCCACCGAGAATGGCGAGTTGATGCTGTCGAGGTTACTTTTGTCGGTTTACTTGACAGTTTATTGGCAGCAGAGAGATAGTTTTTAGTTAAGGTAGATGTAGGTTCGTCTGCCATATCGTGTTAATGATTGATTTAAGTCCAACACTTTTATTTATTCAGACCACGTTTTAGTGTAAGCACATTGAAATAAGAATTAAATGATAATCTTATACATTTGTAAAGTATCTTCTATTCATCAACAAACTTTTATTGGCAGAGCTAGCCCCCAAGAGATTCCTACTCAGGTACCGCTTAACTTATTCTTTTTCTGTTAAATGAGTTACAACTGGTGATTGTCTCACAGATCAGAGCCGGATCTACTTCGCCTCTGCAATTGGTTGTGGCGATATTTTACCCTAACCTAAGCAACAGCTATGCTCTTAACTGGGTGTTTTACCACAAGCTGTCCCAAGGTAGTCTTCTGTCTTTGGCGCACTATTGGTACTCCCCACAAAGCATGTCCTGATACTGAAAGCTTTACCTTTAGATAGGCATCAACTTATATCCTACCCGAAGCTTACTTATGCTATACCTCTTTAGGAGTAAACTTTAGTGTTATACAGCTATGAATGCTGTTATTGGTTAAATTTTATTGGTAGATTTTGATTCAGATGGTAGCTCTTGCAGTGGTGGAGGTGAATAAGGTTTAGCACCCAGGATCTCAACTCCAATGTTGCATCAGTTTTTATGCCTTGAAAGAGGTAGGATAAAAGCTATATGATGAAGAGCTACTTTATAGATATTAGCAAACTTGCTATTTGAAAATTGCTATAATCTATTGTTCCATCTAAATTCATTTATATTATTAGGTGTAAATTTCTATGGGTTCTCCAATGAATCGTCTGTCTATTTTTGTAGACGGAAACAATATGTTCTATGCTCAACAAAAAAATGGGTGGTTTTTTGACCCTCGGCGAGTCTTAGAATACTTTAAACATGAGCAATCAGAAACAACATTAATTAATGCATTCTGGTACACTGGCTTAAAAGACCCACAGGATCAACGGGGTTTTAGAGATGCTTTAATTAGTCTAGGATATACAGTCAGAACTAAAATTCTTAAAGAATATTATGATGATACATCCGGTCGTTACTCGCAAAAAGCGAATTTAGATATTGAAATTGTCGTAGATATGTTTAATACAGTAGACCAGTATGACCGAGTAGTATTATTCAGTGGCGATGGAGATTTTGAAAGAGCAATTGAACTATTACGCTCAAAAAATACACATATAACAGTAGTATCAACAGAAGGAATGATTGCTAGAGAACTACGGAATGCTACTGATAGATATATAGATTTAAATGATATCAGAGATCAAATAGAAAAAACTGAAGGTTAGTATCCTTAGCAATTATTTACAAAGGTAAGAGTAAAAGAAAAACTAAGGTTGAAGATATATTAAGACGCAAGTAAAAATTAAACAACAAACCGCAAATGACAAACAAAACAGATCGAATCATAATTTTTGATACTACACTGCGAGATGGAGAGCAGTGTCCGGGAGCGACTCTGAATATAGATGAAAAACTAGTTATTGCCAAGCAACTAGCACGTCTGGGTGTAGATATAATTGAGGCGGGCTTTGCCTTTGCCAGTCCCGGAGATTTTCAAGCAGTCAGCAAGATTGCCGAAGTTGTGGGGACAGAAAATGGCCCGGTAATTTGCAGTTTGGCAAGAGCAATTAAAGGAGATATTGAAGCAGCCGCAGAAGCATTAAAACCAGCAGTTAACGCCAGAATTCACACATTTATTTCGACTTCTGATATTCATTTAGAATATCAGTTACGCAAGTCACGGGCAGAAGTGTTAGCGATCGCCGAAGAAATGGTCGCTTATGCCAAATCCTTCATGACAGATATCGAATTTTCGCCGATGGATGCGGCCCGTACCGATCCAGAATTTCTTTACCAAGTATTAGAACGAGCGATCGCAGCTGGTGCAACAACAGTTAACATTCCCGATACAGTTGGTTACACCACCCCAAGCGAATTTGGGGCAATAATTAAAGGCATTATCGAAAATGTCCCCAACATCGACCAAGCGATTATTTCCGTTCACGGCCACAATGATTTAGGCTTGGCAGTTGCTAACTTCTTAGAAGCCGTAAAAAATGGCGCACGGCAATTAGAATGTACCATCAATGGCATCGGCGAACGCGCCGGCAATGCCTCCCTAGAAGAATTGGTGATGGCGCTACACGTGCGGCGGCAATATTTTAACCCTTATCTCGGCAGACCAGAAGAATCTCAAGAATCCCTGACAAATATCGACACCCGACAAATTTACAAAACCTCACGCTTAGTTTCCAATTTGACGGGGATGTTAGTACAACCAAATAAAGCGATCGTTGGGGCTAATGCCTTTGCCCATGAGTCTGGAATTCACCAAGATGGTGTGTTAAAAAACAAACTGACTTATGAGATTATGGATGCCCAATTGATTGGCTTGTCAGACAATCAAATCGTTTTGGGCAAACATTCCGGCAGAAATGCTTTCCGCACCCGATTAAAAGAATTGGGCTTTGAACTATCTGATACAGAGTTGAATAAAGCCTTCGTTAGATTCAAAGAAGTAGCAGATAAAAAGAAAGATATTTCTGATTGGGATTTGGAAGCGATCGTTAACGATGAAATCCAACAAGCGCCCGATTTGTTCCGGGTAGAGTTGGTGCAAATTTCCTGTGGTAGCAACGCCAAACCCACCGCTACAGTCACCCTCCGCACTCCAGACGGTGAAGAATTAACCGATGCTGCGATCGGTACTGGGCCAGTAGATGCAGTTTACAAAGCCATCAACCGCGTGGTGAATGTACCCAACGAGTTGATTGAGTTTTCTGTACAATCAGTCACAGCCGGGATTGATGCCATTGGAGAAGTGACAATTCGTTTACGTTATGAATCTAAAGTATTTTCTGGTCATGCAGCGAACACAGATATTATCGTGGCATCAGCGCAAGCTTATGTAAATGCGCTAAATAGACTGTATTCTGCATTGCAAACTCAAGAAAAACTAGAGCAAGTATCTGCACAGAAAGTCTGAGTTCCTATCAGTAAAACTGCCTTTAATAAAAGCACCGTACCTTGTTTTTAGCATCAGCTAAAAAACTCCTTTCTACCAAAGCATTGGGTTTTCTGAAGGTAATGTAATGGAATTAAATTTGATTTAAGTACAGTAATTTTTTGCTTTGTAGTGATGTGTAATCAACTTACACTACGCAACACTGATACCATTTCCTTAAAATCTTGAGACATACAGCGTATTGCGGGTAAATGAAGTACACGGGTAGGGGCACAACATGTTGTGCCCCTACGATGATCTGTACCTCACGCCTGTTGCAATATGCTGTATACAGGACTTACGCAGAAATACACGTAGTAGGGGCAATTCATGAATTGCCCCTATTTATTCTTTACATAAACTAAATTTATAATTACTTTAAGTAATTACACTTAAACTTTATTATTATTCCATAAAAAATAATTAATACTCTAAGGAGGATCACATTAGTTTTAATCTTAGAAAGAAAAATATGAAGGCTACATTACGTCACATTTTAAAGCTCAAAAAAGAGTACAGCCACCTGCCATTTTTTAATTTTTTACGGGATGAGACTTTATCAGCTCGTCAGCGCCTAGAATTTTATCCCTGCATGTCTCCTTTTATCATGAGTTTTGGTGATTTAAATCGTTACGTCATGCGCGAAAAGACAACCTCAGATCCATATCAGGCTATGGTGAACGAACACTCTTATGAGGACGATCATCACTGGCCATGGTATTTGGAAGACTTTATCAAATTAGGCTTTGATAGCCAAAAAATCTCACCCACTGAGTATTTAGAGTTTTTCTACAGCGATCGCACTGTGGTGAATCGCCTGTTGTCACACAAGCTGGCTCATTTGATTTATAGCTCATCAAGTATTGTGCGTTTAGCCATTATCGAAGCCATTGAAGAAACTGGCAACGTATTGTTTGAACTGATTGGAAAACTGGCACAAGAAATTGAAGAAGAAATGGGTATCCAATTGCGCTACTGTGGGGAATTCCATTTTAATAAAGAATCTGGTCATGCTATGACAAACGATCATGCCGCGATCGCAAAGATAGAAATGGATGACCAAACAACTGCCGAGGCGATTGAAAAAGTCAATTTGGTGTTTGCTTGGTTTACAGAATGGACGGAAGAATTACTAGCCTATGCCAAGGACAACCTAAATCATCCCTATGAGCCAGTTTCACAAAGAATTAGTATGATTTCAGTCGATCAAAACAGAATTCAGGAGTCAGAATTCAGCAGTCAGAATTTAGGAGTCAGAATTTAGGAGCGATGCCCTGAGCTTGTCGTAGGCGTAGCCTCTCGCAGAGAAGGATTAGACATCAAGACGCTGCGCTTATCCGTCAGTTAGGAGCCAAAATTCAGTTCTGTAGCTTGTTTGCCTGAAAGGGTATTGTAGCACCTGACTCCTGAATTCTGTTTGTTAGGGACTTCCAAATAAAAAAATACTCAACTATTTCCTGTGGGGTGGGGATCTTGCCCGCCCTCTTTAACTGGGCGGGCAAGATGCCCACCCCACAAGAGTTTTATGTTATTTGATTATTCAATTTAGATGATTTTCAGCTTATTTACCTGAAAACAGCTGTAAAAATGAAAAACTCCATCCCCTTGTGGGTGGAGTTTTTGGGCATGGGGAATGGGGAAGAGTCTTTCATGCTCAATGCCCAATGCCCCAAGTGGCGGGGTGGCTATCCCTCTACAGACACTTGGGGATGGAGTTTCCCGCCGCTTTTAATAAATAGTCTGATTGCAAATTGCAAACTCACGCTAAAAATAGTAGTTATTGCTACACACGATCGCAAAAAACGCGGATAACATTAGAAAAATCTCACCCTAATAGGCAAGGTGAGGCAAAGCTGTTTATCTTCATGTCCAAAAATAGCCCATAAGAGTGAAAAATAGCTTGACAAAAGTCTGATAATATGCGTTAGTTGTTAGCTAAAAGCAAAGGAGTTTGCAATGCATCGACAAATGTGCTGGTTATCTAAGTCTGGTGGCGACGGAGAGAAAATTTTGTATTTACAGACAGAACCCAATCAGCCTTGGCGACCCTACACTGCTTTTGGACATCTCACAGTCCCAGATTATCAAATACCAGGTGGTTCTAAAGGTTGGGCAACTTATCAAAAACTTATCAAAGCAGGTTGGACACTAGTACCTAGCGCACGGGCAAATGAGTTTGGTACTAGTAGCTACGCAGAATCAACAACCCAAAATCAATAGTCTATTGGGAATTGGGAATTGGGCATTGGGAATTGGGCATTGGGCATTGGGCATGGGTTATTTTCTTCATCTCCCTCATCTCGGATTTTTACAAACCTCTGGGGGAACCTTCACCGCGAGGATCTGCCGCGCCTTCTAGAGTTCCATCGGATGTAACAGCGATCGCGTTACCGTTGCCCCAAGGAGTAGTTTCCTTAATTTTATGCCCCCGACGGCGTAAGTCTTGCATAGTGAGAGCATCCAAACCCCAGGAGTCTACACGCAACTCATCGGGAAGCCACTGATGATGTATGCGTGGAACAGAAACAGCTGCGCCAACATCCATGTTGTATTCCAGCACATTTAGGATGACTTGCAAAACCTGGGTGATGATAGTGCTACCACCGGGGGCACCGGCTGCCATCCGAAAATGACCATTTTCTGTGACAATTGTGGGAGTCATGCTGGATAAGGGAGTCTTACGGGGTGCAATGCTGTTGGCATCGTTACCAACTAAACCAAAGGCATTAGGGACTCCTGGCGCAGCAGCAAAATCATCCATCTCATTGTTGAGGACAATTCCAGTGCCTGGTGTTACCACACCAGCACCAAAACTCAGGTTAATTGTAAAAGTCAGACTTACAGCGTTGCGTTCTTCATCCACAACAGTAAGATGAGTTGTTTCAGGAGATTCATGGCGCGTCGCGTGCATTTTTTGAGACTGATGAGATAACGGAATGGTATTTTCTTCTAAACTTTGATTGTCAGCTTGACTAAAACGTTGTAATGTCTTTCTATCTACTGGCTTGACCTCGGTCGAAGGTCTAGCCATTTGCATATTAATTTCTTGGCGGCGTTGTTTGGCGTAAGCTGGACTGAGCAGTTCTTGTACAGGAACTTTAACAAAATCAGGATCGCCTAAATATTCTGAGCGATCGCTGTAAGCAATCTTCATTGCCTCTACCATTAAGTGGATAGCGTCTGGATGGTGCCATCCTAAAGATTTTAAATCAGTGTCACCGATAATATTTAAAATCTGTAATAGGTGAACCCCTCCCGATGATGGGGGTGGCATTGAGCAGATTTTAGCTTGACGAAAATTCCCACAAACGGGAGTCCGCCAGATTGGTTTGTAGGCTTTCAGGTCTTCGAGAGTAATTAAACCACCATTTTTTACCATATCAGAAGCGATCGCTCCAGCTATACTTCCGGTGTAAAAAGTTTGGGGATTTTGGGCAATTGCTGTTAATGTGCGTGCCAAATCACTTTGCACCAGCTTTTCCCCTGGTTTATAAAATTCGCCGTTGTGCGTGAAAATTTCCCGCAGTGCTGGATTTTTAATCAGTGCTTGCTTGTAGGATTGGTTTGTTTGCAGAGAACGCCAGGTTGCAACATCGCCCAGAATAAAGCCATCTTTAGCCAGTGCGATCGCAGGTTTCATCACCTCTTGCCAAGAAAGCTTACCATAGCGACGATGCACTTCATAAAGCCCTGCCACTGTTCCTGGTGTCGCCACTGCTAAATAACCATTAATACTTGCATTAGGACGCACCTTTCCTTGTGCGTCTAAATACATATTTCTTGTCGCTTTCAGGGGTGCGCGTTCGCGGAAATCTAGCGCTTTCATCTCGCCAGTTTTCTCAGAGTGCATCAGCAAAAATCCGCCGCCGCCGATTCCGGCTGAAAAAGGTTCAACTACAGAGATTGCAAAAGTTGTGGCTACAGCTGCATCTACTGCATTACCACCTTTGCGTAACATTAAAACTCCCGCCTCACTTGCTAAAGGATTGGCTGAAACCACCATTCCCTTTTTGCTGCGTAGGGGTAAAGTTATGGCGGCTGATGCTACTTGAGCGTAAAGTAAGAGACTGAAAGATAAGATTGCGATCGCTACGCCTAACCCAGGCATCACAATTTGCTTTGATTTAGTAACAGTAAGCATTTTTATGTCATTTTGTTTGACATTTATTAGCCTACCGTTAAGGTGTGCATTTAATACCCTTACACCTTCTGCATATTTCTACTAATGGGGTCAAAACCTCTAGAAAACCGGGTGCTTTCATCGTAGTAAGCACCAGTCAAATTCGCTCCATACAATTTGGCATAATTGAGTTTAGCTCCCCGAAGATTTGCTTCATTCAGTTTGACACCGCTCAAATTCGCTCTGGTCAAATTTGCTTTAGCTAAGTTAGTTCTACTCAAATCTGCTCCCCAGAGTTTAGCTTTAGCTAGGTTAGCTCCACTCAAGTCAGAACCCCATAAATTGATTCCAGGCAAATAGACTCCAATTAGCCTGTTTCTACTCAAATTTACGGCTGGGAAATATCTTTCTCCTGCCGCAAAACGCCTTTTTAATTCCTCTGTATTCACGATCGCTACCCAACAATAATCAAATTTCTATCTCTAATATCGATTCTATATGAGGGTGCATAAAGCTGTAGAATTAGTAATAAAGAATATTCTTTTTCAAAGAATCTCTTAATATTCCAATATTCTGAATATTAAGGCTTAATCCTCCTTAACCTTCGTGAAAAGGAGAGGATTAGATCAAGCCTCTAATATCACATTTACTTAAGTGGAATAACTTCAAACTCGAAAGTACCGATTAAACGATCATCAATATAGACCTCTATTCTATACTTCCCAACTGGATCGCCAGGAGCGATCGTCCAAAAATTCTCAATTACACCATCTGGAGCCGGTTGTGTGCGCCGTGTTATTGATGTAGTACCGTCTGCTGATATTGAGAAGTCTTCACCGTTATCTGTACCCCAAGTTTCTGGAGGTTTTGGTAAATGCAAGACTTCGCGCCATTTCACCTCACCTTGATAGTCTTTAAGTTTAATCCGCCATCCATAGACGTTTCCCTGTTGAAGCGGCACTCTTATTGTGCGTAAAATTCTAACGTTACCTTCGGAGTCAATTCTCTTTAGACCGAACTCGGAGTTGCTAACAGTAATATTTTTCAGACTTGTTGGTGTAGGAAATGATGCGGCATTTTGTGCTACACCAGAAGTACCGGCGATTACTTCAGAAGATATAACCCCAAATATTAGGCAAGAAGAAGCTAGCACAGCAATAGTAGCCCAAGTTCTCATTAGTATGATTTTCCTGTCAGACGTTTGGTATTTATTCCAGTAATCTGACATATTTTCCGGGTCAAAGATACTTATGGTTAGAAAAAGATGGTTGGAAAAAGACGAAATTATTTTTACAAATGGTTTTCCTGAATACTAGTGTTGGCGATCGCTAGTTAAGCTAATATTTAAGTCTCAACAAAAATTAAAAGCATAAACTGCAAAAAGCTCACTTACATTCCGAAAACTAATTCGGTTTTTGCATTACTATTTTGCTTACTTCATAAGTTTTTTCACTGGTGTGATAACTTCTACGCCATTTTTCGAGATGCTCTATAGATATTGATTTAGATGTGACGTTTACACTACTTCCTCGCCAAGCAACTTCTGCATCTGTGGTGAAAACCCCACATTCTAATTGATCTAGCCTCATATTCCAATATTCACTAAATCGACCTTTTAAAGTTATAACTTGCTCAAATACCTTGTTTCTGTGTTTATTTCTTCTTTTCCTTTCTGTCGCTCCTGTTGCTTCTGTATCAATAAACTTAGTTTCAATTAAAAACAAGCTCCCTTTAAAAGTCTGGTAGACAAAATCACACTTCCCTAAATCTGTATAATCTGAAATTGGAGATTTTTCAAATAACAGCAATTCGGCGCATGATGGAAACAAATCTTTAATATTCAGAAATAAATAAGCTTGTAATAGAAGTTCCTTATCATAAGGAAATAGGATCACACCTTCAAAGAACTTTTGAATGTCATCATGAGTTTGGGGTTGAATTCTTTTACAGTATGAAACAAATTTATGTAGCTCGTTAACGATCATCAAGTTCTAACTCCTTCCCCCGGTCGCAGCCTTAAGGCTATTAGCATAAAAATATACCATCTACTCAATGAAATCATCATCCGCGTAAGTAACTAAAAAAACCTTTTAAATCCTGAACACTTAAGCCATTTTACTGATGACAGTTCAGTAAAACTAATTTTGAAGCTGCTTTTCAGTATTGGCGGATTTTTAACTTCTAGTGTCAGATACCAGTCAACGATTTGATATGAGCAGGAAAACTGGCATTTTGCAAAGCTTGAACAGTTATTCTTGAATCTTGTACGCAAAATTGCCAACCCAAGCGAACAAGTTTCCGAGACTTTTCTGTTTGGATAATTCCGATTACTGGCATTTTGGCCTTTTCTTTGTCTACTGAGTGGTCTTGCAAAATTGTTTTCAAGTGATGTAGTTTATCCATATCACCTGCTTGCTGGGGATTTAACTCCACCATTACCATTTGTACTGTTTCTACTGGTTCTGCATCTTCAAGAATAAATTGAGTTTGCTCGTCGCGTCGATCTACTTTTCCCCAAATAATCAATCTAGTATCAACCACGAGTATGGAACTAATCCGTTCATAAGTTTTAGGAAAAACTACAGCTTCCGATTGTGTAGTTAGGTCTTCTATTTGCAAAATTGCCATTTGATCGCCTTTTTTAGTAACCACCTTTTTCACGATATTCAACATGACAATTGCACAAAGCCTTGTTTCTTCCCTTTGATCTCCCAGTTGCGAAAGGTTAATCGGTGTCAAAAGTGGTGCTATTTGCCGTAAAGATTTCAACGGATGATCCGATACATAAAAGCCTAATAATTCTTTCTCCTTCTGCAACTTTTCCTGTGCGGTAAAATCCATCACAGGTTTAGATTTAGGAGCAGTTTCAAAGGCGTTAGTTGCTCTTTTATTCTGAGCGGAAGAAAATCCATCGCCTAATAAATCAAAGAGATTTCCTTGACCACTAGCTCGATCTTTAGCGCGAGATTGTGCCCAATCGTACACTAATTCTGAGTCGTTAATTAACTGTTGGCGGTTGGATTCAATTTTGTCAAAGGCTCCACAGTAAATTAGCGATTCCAGAGTGCGGCGGTTAACAGCACGTAAGTCCGCGCGATCGCAAAAATCAGCGAGAGATTTAAACTCTCCTGTCTCATTTCTCGCCTCTAAAATACAAGCGATCGCATTCTGTCCCACGTTCCGCACTGCCGAAAATCCAAACAGAATCTTTCCTGCTGTTGGTGTAAAATCAACGCCAGAACGATTAATATCTGGTGGATCTATGGTGATACCCATGTTTGTACAGTTAGTAATATATCTCTGTACCTTATCGGTATCGCCACTGTTAGCTGTTAACAGTGCCGCCATGTATTCCAATGGGTAATTAGCTTTTAAATATGCCGTCTGATAAGTTACATAACCATAGGCTGTCGAATGTGATTTATTGAAACAATTAGAAGCTATTAAGCCATTTTTGATACCAAAATTATGGTCATGTTCAACGCCAATGTCATAGACATTTTGTGTGCCTAAATACTTACGTGTGGCTATTTTTATCATCCTACTCTACCCTCGAAAAAATCTTTGTGATATTCATTAATTGATATAAACTGATATAAATTGTAGCGATAGTAATACCTGTAATATACAATTATATCATCCAGAGAACACTGCTATACTCCTACACAAAAGCAGCACAAGCAGCCAAAACATATCAAAGTTGTAGTCAACCATTAGATAAACAGTTAATAGCAATATAACTGCTGTTTTTAAAGTTTATAAGTAGGTAGTGGTAATTAAATATTAAGATCAAACTTCACCCTCAATCCCTCTCCTTAGTAAAGAGAGGGAAGCCAGAGGCAGGGTGAGGTTTTATATTTAATTTGACCCACTTACTTAAACATATTCCAATACATCTTAAATCTCCTTAATTCGGATGTTTAGGGATTAGGAAGCAGAGGAAAAGAAGGTAATTTTAATTCTGCCCCTGTCTCTTATGCCCAATGCCCAATTCCCAATGCCCAATGCCCAATGCCCAATGCCCAATTCCCAATGCCCAATGCCCAATGCCCAATGCCCAATGCCCAATTCCCAATTCCCAATACGTCAGTTACTATCGTTGAAAAGTAACTCCGTATAAGAGGATGTGAGTAGGTGAAAGAGGCGCTAATCGTAATTTTGACGGTGGTTATGGGATTGTTTGTGGTAGTCGAAATCGGACTGCGATCGCTCTTTGGCTTCGGTAATCCCCTAGTTTACATTGGCGATGAGCAAATTGGTTATTTATTGGCTCCTAACCAGCGTACCCGTCGTTTTGGTAATCGCATTGAAATTAATCAGTATTCCATGCGAGGTAGTCCGATCGATAAGATACCTGCACCTTCTGGGCTGCGAGTTTTGCTGTTAGGGGATTCTATTGCTAATGGTGGTTGGTGGACAGATCAGACTAATACAATATCCGCGATGATGATGCGTTCTTTGACATCATCAACTCATAGTAATTATCAGGAAGTAGAAGTATTAAATGCTTCAGCTAACTCTTGGGGGCCAAGGAACGAGTTAGCTTATTTAGAGAAGTTTGGTAATTTCAACGCGCAAGCTGTAGTGTTATTAATTAATACCGATGACTTATTTGCTACCCCTCCCACTTCTTTACCCGTAGGACGCGATCGCAACTATCCCGATAGTAAACCTCCCTTAGCCTTAGTGGAAGTATGGCAACGTTATATCGCCAAGCAGAAGGTAATTCCCGAAATGAAAGCAGTGCAGAATGAAGCAGGCGATCGCGTGGGGATTAATTTGGAGGCGATCGGGAAAATTCAAGCCTTGACTCGCCAAAGCAACAGCCAATTTTTACTAGTTATGACTCCCTTACTGCGAGAAATCGGTGAACCAGGCCCCCGCGATTACGAAATTAAAGCCCGCCAGCGCTTGAACGACTTTACCAAGACTCAGCAAATTGACTATATAGACTTTTTACCGATATTCAATTCAGCTACCAAGCCCCAAGCTTTGTATCACGATCATATTCACCTCAATTTACAAGGAAATAAATTTGTTAGTGAAGTTATGGAGCGATCGCTCTTGCAAAGACTGGGGGAGATACCATTTACTCACAGCTACTAAAGTCGTTAACTATACCCTAAAAAAGGTTTGTAGTAAGCGATAAGTCGCTGATGAAAAGTAAAATACCCGACTTTTCAAATAAATCGGGAATGCTGGACATCGTAAATTTTCGTTAATTTTGCACCAATTGATAGCTTGTATTAGACAGCAAATTTGTCTAACTTTGTTCTTGTGGAACTTGCGCTATCTGTGCTGTCAACTTCTCTTTATCCTGCCTGCGTTTTTTGGCATAAAGTTGAATGGTTACTGCCATGAAAATAATCATGGCAAAAATAGCCCAGGCAGCGATATCTGTAGGTAAATTATTCTTAAATACAGCCAGTAATACGATCGCTACTAACATAACTGTGGGTGCTTCATTTAAAGCACGTAATTGCTGACTATTCCAGCCACATTCATCTACTGCTAACTTCTTCATAAGTCGAGCGCAGTAATGATGATAGCCAATTAAAATGGCAACGAACAGCAGTTTAATATGTAACCAGCCCTCTTTTAAAATATCCGGCTCAGTGCTTAATAAACCGATAGCCATTGCGATCGTCACATACATTCCTGGGTTCGTGATGATGTAGTAGAGACGCTTTTCCATAATTTGATACTGATTTTTCAGTATCGTTCGCGCTGGTTCCGGTTCAACGTTCGCTTCAACGTGATAGATGAAAAGGCGTACTAGGTAGAACAAACCAGCGAACCAAACGACAAATCCGACAATATGAAATGCTTTAAACCATGAATAAGCCATGAATACTAATCCCCTTTACTTGTGGTTGTAAGCCATTTTTGGTGGTGATAAAAAGTTCACTTGACTTTTATAATATCGATTTTTGCCAAAAGTATATTCTCAATGAGTATCTTTACGACGCACAAAGGGTAAAAGGTCTTCTAAAATAACTTCGTGGTAATGTTCTTGAGGATAATGCCCGACGTTATTAAGTTTGATTAATTCAGCATTTGGTGCAGTATCTTTAAAGTTTTGGGCAATGTCTAGAGATAACCAAGGGTCAATCATTCCCCATTGAATCAGAATTGGCTGTTGCCATTCTTTAAAGCCAGATTGTATTTCTGTCATTGCTGAATCAAGCTGTAAATTACGAATGCTTGATAAAAGGCTCCGCCCAGATGACGAAGTTTGCAAAAATGGTTTTCGATAAATATCTAAATCCTTGTCTCCGATCCGATAACGGCTACCACCCTCTAGCGTCCGATCAACTAATAGGGGGTCTTGGGTCATTACTTCACCTGCCAAAGGTAAACCCATTTGTTTAATTTTCCAAGGTAATTTGGCAGCAGTTGATATTGGTGTATTTAGGATAGCTAAATTGGCAATTTGTTCTGGATGACGCAAGGCATATTGTAACCCTACAGAACCTAAAAAGCCTTGGACAACTAAAGAAAAATATTCAAGTTCTAGTGCTTTGATAAATCCTTCTAAAGCTGTGATAAAAGCATCCGGTGTGTAAGCAAAATCTCGTTTTTCTGGTTTTGCAGAAAAGCCGTAACCAATCCAATCTGGAGCGATCGCTCTTGTCCCTTGATTGGCTAAAGCAGGTATAATATTACGCCAGCTATAACTTTGTGAAACCAAGCCGTGTAGCAATAACACAGGCGCTAAATCAGTTCTGCCGATTGGTGAAGATTCTCGATAAAACCATTCTAGTGAATCTACACTAATTTTATTTTCTGTTATTGACACGCTATATTCCTATGGATTCGGACATTGGGCATTGGGCATTGGGCATTGGGCATTGGGCATTGGGGATGGGGCATTGGGCATTGGGCATTGGTTATTGAGGATACTTCAAGTCAAGACTTAGGCAAAAAATAGCTCAAACCTCAATTTTCCGGTAGAGGCAATTCATGTATTGCCCCTACCGCATTTAGTTCTGCGTGAGTCCTAAAAGTAAAACTATTTTCAGACTTTTTTGATCTAGCTAAGATTAAGCTTTAATAATCTTTACAAATTACACCAAACGTTAACTAAATGAAGTAATTCTAATTGCTTCATCAAGCAATTAGAATTACTTCAAGTTTTGAGCAAATTTATTTTTGCAAGAGATTTGATTAAAACTGCTGCAAAAATCGCAAATCGCTAGCATATAACCGACGAATATCATCAATTTGATGTAACACCATTGCAAAGCGTTCTACACCAAAACCGGCAGCAAACCCAGTATAAATTTCTGGATCGTAACCCACAGACTTAAGTACATTTGGATCGACCATACCACAGCCCATCACCTCCAACCAGCGCCCATTCCACTGCAAATCCACCTCAGCCGATGGTTCGGTAAAGGGGAAATAACTGGCACGGAAGCGAATAGGTAAATCGCCAAATACTGCTTGTAAAAATACTTTAATTGTGCCCTTGAGGTCTGTAAAAGTTAGTCCCTCATCAATAGCTAAAAGTTCTATTTGATGGAAAACAGCCGAGTGAGTTGCATCTACATTATCTCGCCGATAAACTCGCCCTGGAGAGACAATACGAATAGGTGGTTCTTCTCTTTCCATGTAACGAATTTGCACTGACGAGGTTTGAGTGCGGAGAAGATTACCGTCTGGCAGGTAGAAGGTATCCTGCATATCACGGGCGGGGTGATCGGGCGGAGTATTGAGAGCTTCAAAATTATAATAATCTGTTTCCATCTCTGGCCCTTGAGCCACGGTGTAGCCCATACCAACAAAGATATCAAGCACTCGGTCAATAATACCGTTGAGGGGATGAATCCGACCTTGAGGGCTATAAATTCCGGGCATAGTTACATCCAGAGTTTCCGCCTCTAGCTGTACCTGAATTTGCGCGGCTTCCAGGGCAGTGCGTTGCTGATCTAGACTAGTTTGCAGAGATTCTTTAACTGTATTGGCGATCGCTCCAATTTTCGGCCGTTCCTCTGCACTCATTTGCCCCATACTTCGCAACAGTGCCCCCAGTTCCCCTTTTTTACCCAGATAATTAACTCTGAGTTCTTCTAGACGTTCTAGGGTGTCGGCGGCTGCGATCGCTTTTTCTCCTTCCTGCCGCAGTGCTAAAAGTTGAGCTTCTAAATTGCTAGTCATTAGTTATTAGTCATTGGTCATTAGTCATTAGTCTATAGTCAAAAGCTGTGAACTGCTCGATAAATCGGCTTTAGAGATAAGAGGCAAACTTGTGCCACGCGTACTAGGGAGTATAAATGTTTTTTTGCTGCTTGTGACCTCAGACATTGACAAATGGCTAATAACAAATAACTAATAACTAATAACTAATGACCAATGACCAATGACCAATGACCAATGACCAATAACTATGAAATTACTAATTAGTAACGACGACGGCGTTTCTGCCTTGGGGATTCGCACCCTAGCGAACTACTTGGCAGAGGCAGGTCATGATGTTAGTGTAGTTTGTCCAGATCGAGAGCGATCGGCAACTGGACATGGATTAACTCTTCACCAACCCATTCGCGCTGAAATTGTGGAGTCAATTTTTCATCCTGCTATCAAAGCTTGGGCTTGCGATGGCACACCTTCAGATTGCGTCAAATTGGCACTGTGGGCTTTGCTAGATACTCCTCCTGATTTGGTTCTCTCCGGCATTAATCAAGGTGCAAATTTGGGAACTGAAATTTTGTATTCCGGCACTGTTTCGGCGGCAATGGAAGGTCTAATTGAAGGAATTCCTAGCGTAGCCCTAAGTCTTATTAGTCACACATCTAAAGATTTTCAACCTGCTGCTAAGTTTGCCAAAATTCTCGTAGACCAGTTAGCGCAAAAACCTTTACCAGATTTAATGTTGCTCAATGTCAATATTCCTGCTGTGAAGTGGGAAGAAATTGCCGGTGTTACTCTTACCCGCCAAGGAATACGGCGTTACATTGATGTGTTTGATAAACGAGTCGATCCTCGTGGAAAGACGTACTACTGGTTAACCGGAGAAGTAATTGAGGATGTGGAACCGCCAACTGGATTAAACCTGCCTCAAAATGTACCGACAGACGTACAGGTTGTACGCAAAAACCACATCAGTATTACACCGTTACAATACAATCTCACTTACGCAACTGGATTAGATAAATTATCTGAGTGGGAATTCAATTTTCAATAAATCATTTGATTTATCAGGACAAAATTGGGGTTATGCAAATGCATCTGAGAAAAATGTAGGCTATAACGTAGGGGCACTCTTGAAATAACCGATACACATTTACCCCAAAACCTAGAAAATTTTACCTGATTGTATTTTATTCACAGTTACACAATCAGCCACAAACAGGGTATGCTGTTTTACCAAGAAATCCTCCCTCTACCAACATTGGTGAGACAGCATAAACTTAGACAAAATAAGTAACATTTTTTTCAATTATCGCCCGCTCAGTCCAGCAAGCAACACCTATGTCTAGGATAGAGAATCAATTTACCGTACAATTTTGGGGCGTTCGCGGCAGCATCCCCAGTCCAGGGCCACACACTGTTCGTTACGGCGGTAATACCCCTTGCATATCAATGCAAGCGGGCGATAAACGCTTAATTTTCGATGCTGGCACAGGACTACATGTTTTGGGGCAATCTTTGTTGCGCCAAATGCCGTTAGAAGCTCACATATTTTTTACCCATTCTCACTGGGATCACATGCAGGGTTTTCCCTTCTTTAGCCCAGGGTTTGTCAAGGGAAATGACTTTCATATCTACGGCGCGATCGCACCTGATGGTTCTACCATAGAACAGCGCCTCAACGATCAAATGTTGCACCCGAATTTTCCCGTACCCTTGCAGATTATGCAAGCCAATTTAAATTTCTACGACATTCGACCGGGACAACCAATCAACATTGATGAAGTTACTGTAGAAACAGCACCTTTAAACCATCCAGGTGAAGCCATAGGATACCGCGTCAACTGGCGTGGTGGTGCTGCTGCTTATATTACCGATACCGAACATTTTCCCGATCGACTTGATGACAACGTGCTGTGGCTAGCTCGTAATGCCGACATCTTAATTTACGATTCTACCTACACAGACGAAGAATATCATTCGCCAAAATCCCCAAGAATTGGCTGGGGACATTCTACCTGGCAAGAAGCTGTGAAATTGGCACAAGCCGCTAATGTCAAAACTCTGGTGATTTACCACCATGACCCCGCACACGATGATGACTTTTTGGATGTTGTCGGGAAACAGGCCGCTGAGAAATTTCCTGGTGCGATCATGGCACGGGAAGGATTGATACTTCAGATTCCCACCTCAGTAGCCTTATCAGAATCTTTTCCTGTTAGTAAGTTTTCTTCCTAAAGATTGCGATCGCAGGAACTGGAGATTTTAGATTAGATTGGTGATCAGAAGCTTTCAGCGCGAGAGCGTACCTTGTAGGTTGTACTGTGAGACAGCGCTGCCCAGAGTTGTCACGCCAACCACAAGATCAGCGCGACAACAGGAGGACAAAGTTTATAGATTCACAACCCCAGACATCCACAGAGGCTATCCATTGCATCTCAACGGAGGGTTAAAAGCTGATTGCAGTCTCAACAAGGAACTAGAGCCTTTTTAGCTCTGGTATTTGGGGTTATCTGGAATTAGCAATTAGCAGTCAACCAATTTTGGATTTTAGATTTTGGATGGAAACAGACCACTTTCTTTGTCCCGCTAAGAAATTCGGGTACTTTGGCTCTGAGAATTTTGGATTTGTTCTGTCATCACGTGGCGGGATATGAACCAAAAAATCTAAAATCTAAAATTCTTATATCATCTGGAGCTACTTTCCGTGGGTTAGGCTTTTGGCTGATAGTTAAAAGAGGTGGCATAACACCCTGACCGATCGCACAAGACCTCAAATGCAGTTTGTGAATGTCCTCCTCAAGGCGGTTTACCATAAGGTAGCTTCCTGCTGATAGCTAAAATAAACCTAAAATCTCAGAATCCACGTGCTAAATTTGTCTCAAAATGGGTGTTCTGTGTGGGTTGCTTCTTCAAGCGTTGGGCTGCTAACGCCGACTGCTGTTGCCCTTGGCAAGTTTGATGGTGTTCATCTTGGTCATCAAAGGGTAATTCAACCAGTCTTGCACCGTAGCGATCGCTTGTCAGTAGCTAGTAGTCCCCAGTCAAAGGAAAATCAACAACTGACAAATCAAGAAGAATATATTTATTCAACAGTTGTCACCTTTGACCCCCACCCACAGGAGTTTTTCACGGGGCAACCCCGGACTTTGTTAACACCACTGGATGAAAAAGTCCAACAATTGCGATCGCTTGGGGTAGAGCAACTGGTATTACTACCCTTTGATAAAGAATTATCTGCTTTGACCCCCGAAGAATTCGTCCAAAAAATTCTCGTGGAGCAACTGCGATGCCAGCAAATTAGCATCGGGCAGGATTTTTGTTTTGGCGAAAAGCGCAGTGGTACTGCTAAAGACTTGCAATTAATTGCCGCCAAACATAATATCCCCGTTACCATCGTTCCCTTACAAACTTATACAGGTGACTCACCTACAGAAAGTAGCTGCGTCAGTACTACTCAAACTCAAGATGCCCGCATTAGCACTTCATTGATCCGCCAAACCCTTGAGCAAGGCGACATCGAAAACGCAAATCTACTACTAGGTCGCCCTTACACTCTTTTTGGTGTTGTCGTTCAAGGTCAACAATTAGGCAGAACGATTGGCTTCCCTACCGCCAACCTTCAACTACCAAAAGAAAAGTTTTTGCCCCGTCAAGGAGTTTACGCCGTCCGTGTTTTTACTTTCAGTGAAACATCAGATGCTGCTCTTAGTGAAACCTTGGGAGTAATGAACATCGGCAACCGCCCAACAGTAAATGGTACTTATTCATCTGCGGAAGTACATTTATTCGATTGGTCTGGTGATTTGTATGGCAAAAAACTGGCTGTAGAAATAGTTAAATTTTTGCGCCCCGAACAAAAATTTCCTTCTCTAGAAGCCCTGAAAACACAAATTCAACTTGACTGCGTTGTTGCTAAAGAAGTTTTGAGTGTTGAGTGCTGAGTGCTGAGTGGGAACAATGTATCTAGGGGAATTGGGGATTGGGCATTGGGCATTGGGCATTGGGAATTGTGAGGAAAGAATTCTCATAACTCCCATTCCCCACTCCCCACTCCCCACTCCCCACTCCCCACGCCCCACTCCCCACTCCCTACTCCCCACCCTGCATGAGAGAAAAAATTGACGCTTTAACACAAAATCTGGCTCTTACCATCGTTGGTAAAGCTGAGGCAATACGTTTAGTGCTAGTAGCGTTGCTAGGCGGTGGTCATGCCCTTTTAGAAGATGTCCCTGGTGTTGGTAAAACCCTGCTCGCTAAATCTTTAGCTCGTTCGCTGGATGGCAAGTTTCAACGGCTACAATGTACTCCTGATTTATTACCAACTGACATCACTGGTACCAATATCTGGAACCCAAAAAGCGGTGAATTTACTTTTCTTCCTGGGCCAGTCTTTGCCAATATCCTGCTAGCTGACGAAATTAACCGCGCTACACCCCGCACTCAGTCAGCTTTGCTGGAAGTGATGGAAGAACATCAGGTAACGGTCGATGGTGTCTCTCGTCCAGTTCCCCAACCCTTTTTTGTCATTGCTACTCAAAACCCTGTCGAGTATCAAGGTACTTTTCCTCTGCCGGAAGCGCAAATGGATCGGTTCATGTTGTCGCTAAGTTTGGGCTATCCTTCAGAGGCAGAAGAACTCCTGATGTTGCAAAATCTTCAAAATGGTGTGAAAGTTGCTGATTTACAGCCCTGTATTACCTTGGCAGAAGTAAAGGAATTGCGTTACATCTGTTCTCAAGTAAAAGTGACAACTTCCTTGCAACAGTACATCCTCGAATTGGTGCGGGCAACACGCCAAGATGAGGAAATTTCTCTTGGTGTAAGTCCGCGTGGCACATTAGCATTACAACGGGCTGCCCAAGCGCTAGCTTTTCTATTAGAGCGTGATTATGTCATTCCCGATGATGTGAAGTTTCTCGTACCTCATGTTCTTTGCCATCGCCTTATTCCTAGAGGAGGACGGAATGCAAGAACTGTTGTTGAGCGATTATTGCGATCGGTTTCTATTCCTTAATGTAAAAAAGTTAGATAACGGTTGTTGCTCAATTTTGGTCAAATTGCTTTTTCTTGAAATACCACTAAGGAACAAGAATTAAATAACATACAGCTTATGTCCGGGCCTTACCTCACCCTCAATCCCTCTCCTTATAAAGGAGAGGGAAGCTAGAGATAAGATGAAGTTTTGCATTTTATTTAATCCACGTTCCTAGCAGAATCTGAAATCCAATCAACCCTGTACTAAAGTCAGGGATAAACTTAAATTCTCCTATCTTGCTTGGATTTCAAATGTTTCGTGGTACAGGCTCGAATTTGAAACTGTTCTAATATTTCAATATGACTAGGTTGAGACTAGATTACTGAGACTATGGGGTTCTATGATTCATGTCTGCTTCAAGATTCAGTAGTTATCTTTTCTAATTGAGTTGCTACTGGTTTTGAACGCTGTTGTTGATAAAAGTACACAACTTTTTTCACATAATCAGCAGTGAAACCTTTGTCACACCCTGTATAGTTACCAGTCATCCACCAACAAGCTGCGCCACGCACAGATGCAATTTCATTATTGTTGGTGGCGCGGAACTGATTGGTTAACTCCCGGCGGGTAATGCAAGAGACAACTTGACGAGCGATCGCTGGACTGTTTTCAAATTGTGTCGGTGTTAATTCTCGTTTGAGACAAGTTCTTGACCAGCCTTTGAGGGTTTCTGGTTTAACTTGCCATTCACTATAATATCCATCGTTGGGATTTTTTGTCTGCGGTGCAGCTTGTCGCAACGCTTCTACCATCGCCGCAACTTGGGCATCAGAAACCCGTACAGGCTGCTGTGATTGAGCTAATAAGGGGAATAGTCCGAAGGTGACAATAACTCCGTTGAGTAGTAATTTTATGGGGTTTTTTATCATGAATTTGGAATTATTTTAGATATCATGAGGTATCTTATTATATTTTTACTATGCGAATAGCTATACTCTAGTCCTTTCAAGGTGGATAAAAATTTTGGTCAATAAACTCCTCCTTAAACTCTTTACTCTGTGTCGCGCCAGTTGCTTCAAGTCGGGGAACCCGCCCAACGCACTGGCTTCTCTGCGCCTCTGTGGTGAAATAAATTACTTGTGAACCGCAGAGGCACAGAGAACGCTGAGAAAAACAATAGATTTTATGAGTCATTTGGAAAGGGCTAGTTCATCCTCTCAGCTATTGACTAAATTTTCTATGGTATCGGCATCATTTGGTAATGCTGCTGTTAAAACTTCGCTGCCTTCTGTTGTAACTAAAACATCATCTTCGATGCGGATTCCGCGCACATCGGCAAAGTCAGGTAAACGCTGCCAATTCACTACATTCTGATATTTTGAGCGAATATTCGCATCATTTAAAATTGCTGGTACTTGATAAAAACCAGGTTCAATTGTAACTAGCATTCCTGGACGCAGGGGACGATTTAAACGCAGGTAGCCTAAGCCAAAGCGATCGCTCCTAGAACGTCCCTCTTCATACCCAGCTATATCCCCCAAGTCTTCCATATCATGGACATCTAAACCCAGTAGATGACCAATACCATGAGGGAAAAATAGCGCGTGGGCATCTATTTCTACTAAATCTTGAGGATTTCCTTGTAAAATCCCTAACTCTACTAAACCTTCAGCTATAACCGTCGCAGCTAGTAGATGAATATTTTCATACTCTACACCAGGCTGTATTTTGGCAATGCAAGCATCATGAGCCGCCAACACTACATTATAAATATCTCTCTGGGTAGATGAAAACTTACCGGAAACTGGCCAAGTACGAGTTACATCGCCTGCCCAACCCATCTCAGTTTCAGCACCAACATCGGCAAGCAGTAAGTCACCTGCTTGTAGAGGGTGGTGATAGTGTTCGTTATGCAAAACTTCACCGTGAACGGTGACAATACTGTTGTAGGAAGTTGTCATGTTATGGGCAATAATTACCCCTTCCATTGCTGCGCGAACTTCTGCTTCTCGCTTGGCTTGAGGTGTTGCTGCCATCCCAGCTTTGTGTGCTTGAACAGTGACAGCAGCAGCTTTTCGCAACTCGATTAATGCAGCTTCATCGTGGGTGAGGCGGATAGAAGCGATCGCTTTAGCTAAGTCTAAATCAATTCCTTGGGGAGGACTTTGGGGTAAAACCCATCTATTTAATAGTTGCGATTGTTGCGTCCATGTTGCTGCATCTTGTACGGCAAGTGTGACGGCATCTTCTAACCAAGACTCTAATTCTGCCATTGGTCTAGCCACATCTGCCCCAATCTTCTGGGCTATTTCATTGCGTGTTGGTGTTTCTCCATGCCAAAGGGCGCTGCTGGGTGATGGATCGTCGATAAATAGTTCTAGCCTGCCGGCTTCTAAACGAATTGCTGCATTTGATAATGGTAGTCCGGCAAAATAGAGGAAATGACTATTAGCGCGAAACGGAAAAGTATTTGCCAGAAAGTTGCGGGGACTGTTGCTACCTGACCAAAGAATTACGGGAAAATCAATGAGATTGGCTAGTTGTTGCCGTCGCAGGCGTAAAGTATCGACGAGGGAAGTAGAAGTTTGTTGGATAAGCATAAATAGAAACTCAAGGTTATTTAGTCGTTATCATCTTTGTCGTCGTGTTTATCATCTTTGCGATCGCTATCTTTGTCATCACGATCTTTGTCCTTCTGCTTTACCTGCTTAGGTTGTTGGGTAGGTTGGATGACTGGTTTTTGTTGCTCAGTTGGAGTAGATGGTTCTGGTACCTCAACAACACAACTAGCTAATCCTCCAGAAATTAGCGCTAAGTTGACAGTAGCAAAGATGCTTCTGAAGATTTTTATCATCATCCTAGTTTTTGGAGATTATATTCCTAAAGAATAAGAATTAAATAACATACAGTTTATATCTCTGGCTTACCTCACCCTCAATCCCTCTCCTTATAAAGGAGAGGGAAGCTAGAGACAGGATAAAGTACATTTTATTTAATCCACGTTCCTAATTTATCAGGTACTGTATATGGCGATTCTTATTTGGATGT
Source organism: Nostoc sp. (assembly GCF_036917435.1). Taxonomy (GTDB): domain Bacteria; phylum Cyanobacteriota; class Cyanobacteriia; order Cyanobacteriales; family Nostocaceae; genus Nostoc. Next base: position 131,924 of record NZ_JBALDM010000022.1, on the reverse strand, counting down.
TGTAACAGACGGGTGTTCAGATCCCCGACTTCTTAAAGAAGTCGGGGATCTGGTGTCCCCTCAGACTAAATAGAGGCATAAATCTTTAACCTATTCCTGATAAGTATATTGCTGTCTAATTTTCAAGGTGATTCTAATGGGACAAATCATTACTCAAGTTGATGCTTTCACCAATAGACCTTTCGCGGGAAATCCTGCTGCTGTCTGTGTTTTGTCTACTCACCAAAATGAACGCTGGATGCAGAATGTGGCACAGGAGATGAATTTATCTGAGACGGCTTTTCTAGTTAGACAGGATGATGGTTTCAATCTGCGTTGGTTTACGCCCACGCTGGAAGTACCGCTTTGTGGTCATGCAACTTTAGCTAGCGCCCATGTACTTTGGTCAGAAGGGCATTTATCACCTGATGAAGTTGCGCGTTTTTATACTAAAAGCGGAGTGCTGATTGCTAAGTTGCAAGGTGAGTGGATTGAGTTAGATTTTCCTGTGAATCATTCAAAAGAAACAATCGCCCCGCGAGAACTCAAACAAGCTTTGGGTGTACCTTACAAATCTGTTTTTTTAAATTCTCTTGGCTATTTAGTGGAATTAGAATCTGAAGATTTGGTGCGGCAAATACAGCCAAATTTTCAAAATTTGAAAATGTTGCCTATTTCTGAGATCATTGTCACTAGTCTTACCGACTCTGATTCTGAATATGATTTCGTCTCTCGCTTTTTTGCACCGGGTTTAGGGATTGATGAAGATCCTGTGACTGGTGCGGCTCATTGTTGTCTTGCTCCTTTTTGGCGCGATCACTTAAACAAAGATGATCTGTTGGCTTATCAAGCATCCCAGCGCGGTGGAGTGGTAAAAGTCTGCTATACCGGAGGCGATCGCGTTTTTCTCGCTGGACAAGCGGTAACTGTGATGCGAGGTGAGTTAATTACCGCAGAAACCTAATATTACAAATCAATGTGAAATGCTATTGTCAGGCGAAGCTCAGAACCCCGACTTCTTAAAAAAGTCGGGGTTCTTGTTGTTCACGAATGATTTAGGATTGCTGTATATGTGAGTGAACAAATCTAATATTTAGTTTTATGCCTACTAAAAATATAAATAATCGAAATCTGCTTGCATCTAGTGACTGGCCAATCGAGCAATTACCTGGACTGAGCTATGACGAACAATCACAACTGCAAAATTGTGGGATTAATACCACAGTAGCCCTAGTTAAACAAGGCAAGACTCTAGAGGCACGACTGGCGTTAGCAAATAAATTACAGATTCATCTTCAGTATGTAAATAAATGGATGGCTTTAGCTGACTTGGCACGTATTCCTAGCGTAGGTGTAGAATATTGTGGTTTATTGCTTCACGCAGGTATCTGTTCTGTAACCCAGTTGGCAGAGACACCCACTCACAGATTGCACCGACAAATCATGCGCTTGCAAGTAGCAACAATGCAGCGACGAGATTTATGTCCAGCGATCGAGCTAGTACAACAGTGGAGTCAGCAAGCGAAAATAGTGCTGAGTGCTGAGTAATGAGTAATGAGTAGTGAGTAATGAGTAATGAGTAATGCCCAATGCCCAATGCCCAATGCCCAATTCCTCACTCTTTAACCAAGACACCATTGAGAAAGATATCAGCAAGTCCTTCAGCCATTTCCTGCATTTGTTGGGGGGAAGCGTCAGGTTCGATAAGGGTGTTGTTAGAAAAACCTGCGATCGCAAACATTCCTAAGAAAACTTTAGCAACTAGCTTTGCATCAGTTTGGCGATAAATGCCTTTATCCATCGCTGTTTGGAAAAATGCTTCGCCGACATCGGTCATTTTGGTAATCACTTCTAATTGAATGCGATCGCGCAAATCGGGGTGAAACTGCACCTCCATAAAACAAACGCGCATCAAATCAGCATTTTTTTGAAAGTTCCACATCCGGCGACGCATCACCTGAGCTATGGCTTTATAGCTGCCCATTTCACTTAATTCTGTCAATAAATCGGTTAAAATCTCTACCCAGCCATTCGTAGCTACTTCCACTAAAATTGCTTTTTTATTGGGAAAATGACGAAATAACGTACCTTCAGCTACACCTGCCGCCTGCGCTAAATCACGGGTGGTAGTGCCGTCAAATCCCTGAGAGGCGAACAATCGTTGTGCAGCCTGTAAAATCCGGGTGCGTGTCTGAGCCTCTGAGGGTGGGGAAGAATTAAAAACTCGCATAACAGTTATTGTGATATTTGCGGAACACGATTTGTAGCATTATTGTCTAACGTCAAGTCAAAAAGCTCAACAAGCCTAATACAACATTAACGTCGTTTTGCTAAGTATCCTGTTTCTCAGGTAGTGTAACTTTATCTTAATTTTTGCTTATGAACCAGATCAGTCGGTCAATTTTGGATTTATTACGGCGGTTGTTTGTGACTTTGTTGGCTTTGATCGTTTTCTGGTGGGGATTATTACCAGAAATTGCTCTAGCTCAAACTCAAACAGCACCTCCTCAAGAAGCCAAAACTCAAACTTCACCAGTTCAAAGTTCAATCCAACCTTATCTAGATCGAGTTATTAAACAGTTAACGGAGTTTCGCCTTGATAATGGTCTAAAATTCCTTGTCTTGGAACGACATCAAGCGCCTGTGGTTTCCTTTCTTACTTATGCAAATGTGGGTGGTGTAGATGAACAAGATGGTAAAACCGGTGTAGCTCACTTTTTAGAACATTTGGCGTTTAAAGGTACAACGCGCATCGGTACACAAGATTACAAAGCAGAAAAACCTCTGCTAGATAAATTGCAACAGTTAGATACTCAAATTAAAACAGCAAAAGCCAATGGGAAAAAAGACGAAGTTACTCGGTTAGAAGCTGAATTTAAACAAGTAGAATCACAAGCAGGTAAGCTTGTCAAGCAAAACGAATTGGGGCAAATTGTCGAACAAGCTGGAGGTGTGGGTTTAAATGCCAATACTTCAACCGAAGCTACTCGTTATTTTTACAGCTTTCCTGCCAATAAGCTGGAACTTTGGATGTCGTTGGAGTCGGAACGATTTCTCGATCCGGTAATTAGTCGTGAGTTTTATAAAGAGAAAGATGTAATTTTAGAAGAACGACGGATGCGGGTGGAGAATTCACCCATTGGACAAATGCTAGAAAAATTTATCGGTACTGCTTACAAAGTGCATCCCTACAAGCGTCCAGTAATTGGTTATGACCAAGATATCCGCAATTTAACACCAGATGATGTCCAAAATTTCTTTGATACTCACTATGTACCAAGTAATTTAGCGATCGCAATTGTCGGAGATGTGAACCCGACTGAGGTGAAAAAACTAGCGCAAACTTATTTTGGCCGCTATAAAGCAAAAACCAAAGCTGTTGAACAAATCCCGGTGGAACCGCCACAAAAACAAACACGGGAAGTTACTGTACAACTACCTACTCAACCTTGGTATTTAGAAGGTTATCATCGTCCGGCAATTACTCATCCAGATAATGCAGTCTATGAAATCATTGGCAGTTTATTAAGTGATGGGCGCACGTCGCGGTTATATAAGTCTTTGGTAGAAAAACAGCGTTTGGCGCTAAATGCTCAAGGTTACAGTGGATTTCCTGGAGATAAGTACCCAAACTTGATGTTTTTCTATGCTCTCACGGCTCCTGGTCATACAGTTGATGAAGTGGCGGTGGCTTTGCGCCAAGAGATTGACAAATTAAAAACGGAGCCTGTCGCGGCGGTTGATTTGGAACGGGTGAAAACTCAAGCACGGGCGGGTTTGTTGCGTACCCTCGATTCAAATATGGGGATGGCTCAACAATTGTTGGAATATGAGGTGAAAACTGGCTCTTGGCGGAATTTGTTTAAGCAGTTGGATGATATTTCGGCGGTGACGACGGCTGATATTGGGCGAGTGGCGAAGGAGACTTTTACGCCGGGGAATCGCACGATTGGGAAGTTGTTGTCGAAGGAAGGATAAGAGGAACGAACCGCCAAGTCGCCAAGGGCGCAAAGGAAGAAAAGATATGCAGAGGTATAAGGTGAAGGGTAAAAGGTATATAGCGTTGAAAATCAAGAATGGGAAGGGGTTAATTTATGCCTTGGTTGCTGTTTTTGCGTGTTTGCTTTTAAGTTGTAATTTTTCTTTGGCGGCGACGAATGAGGCAAAGCATTATAGTGAGTTGGAGTTGCCAGCGCTACCTGAGATTAAGATACCGAAATATGAGCGGTTTGTTCTTCAAAATGGCTTGGTTGTCTATTTGATGGAGGATCATGAATTGCCGTTGGTGAATGGTACGGCGTTTGTGCGGACAGGAAATCGCTTGGAACCAATGGAGAAGGTTGGTTTAGCTGGTTTTACAGGCGGGGTAATGCGAACTGGGGGAACTAAGCAGCATTCGGCTGATGAACTCAATGAGATGTTGGAACAACGAGCGGCATCTGTAGAAGCTAGTATTGGTGAAGGTTCTGGTGGTGCTAGCTTTGATGCATTGAGTGAAGATTTAGAAACGGTGTTTGGGCTGTTTGCCGAAGTGCTGCGATCGCCAGTATTTGCTCAAGAAAAGCTAGACTTGGCGAAAACTCAAGCCAAAGGTGGTATTGCCCGTCGTAATGACAATCCAGATGGCATTGCTAGTCGAGAATTTAAGAAATTGCTCTATGGGAAAGATAGTCCATACTCTCGCACGATAGAGTATGCAACGGTAGATCGGGTTGAGCGTGAGGATTTGATCAACTTTTATCAGCAATATTTCCACCCCAATAATATAATTTTGGGGATTGTGGGCGATTTTGACTCTCAGAAAATGCGATCGCTCATTCAAGCTAAGTTTGGCGATTGGAACCGCAACCCAGGTATTGCTAAACCTAAATTACCATCGGTTTCGGCAGCTAATACAGGTGGAGTGTTTTTTGTCAATCAACCACAACTAACTCAAAGTAGCGTGCTTCTCGGCCATTTAGGCGGACGGTTTGACAGTCCTGATTATGCCACGCTGGATGTATTGAATGGGGTGTTAAATGGATTTGGCGGACGCTTATTTAATGAAGTGCGATCGCGTCAAGGTTTAGCATACTCTGTATATGGCCAGTGGAGTCCCCGTTACGATTATCCTGGCATATTCATCGCTGGTGGACAAACGCGATCGGACGCTACTGTGCAGTTTGTCAAAGCCTTACAAGCTGAAATCAAGCGTACCCAAACTCAAAGAGTGACAGCAAAAGAACTGGCTTTTGCGAAAGAATCTACACTTAACTCCTTTGTATTCAACTTTCAAGATCCCAGCCAAACCTTATCAAGGTTGATGCGATACGAATATTACGGCTATCCGGCTGATTTTCTCTTTCGCTATCAAAAAGCCGTCGCCGCCACTACAGCTGCTGATGTGCAACGGGTAGCACGAGAATACCTCAAGCCAGAAAAGATCGTGACTCTCGTAGTTGGCAATCAAGCCGCCATTCAACCGCCATTGACGCAGCTAGCAACAAAGGTGACACAAATAGATGTAACGATTCCTGGTTCGCAACCACAGACGAAGAATTAATCCAAATTGCGATCGCAACGATAAGTAGAGACGCGATAAATCGCGTCTTCAGTCAAATCAGATAATTTGCTTCTTTATCGGGAAATGACTGAAGACAAATTGTAGTAACCAGTAGAAACTAAATCAGGAACCAAAACCTCTGGAATTCCCAGAGGTTTTTTTCTTTAAACTATAGTGATGTCAATACGGTTCGGTTAAGGTTATTTGATAAAAAATATAGATCCCCAAGACGCGATAAATCGCCGTCTTTACAATAATGAGTTCTTCGTAGAGACGGCGATTTATCGCGTCTCTTGCCTTAACCGAACAGCATTGATAGTCATGTCGCAGTGAATTAATCAACTAGAGTAAGCTAAATTTAGGTATAAGCTACTGGGAGTGGAAATGATGTTGTTGGAATTAAAGCGCATTCATGTTCCACCAGGACAAAGAGTGTTACTACGAGATGTAACCTGGCAGGAATTGGAAACAATTCTAGAGGATTTAGGGGAACACCGTGCAGCACGAATTGCTTATGACAGGGGAATATTGGAGATTATGGCCCCACTGCCAGAACATGAAGACGATAAAGAAATTATTAGCGATTTAGTCAAATCGCTTCTGGAAGAATTAGATATTGAGTTTAGATGTCTTGGTTCTACCACTTTCAAAAATCAAGCAATGGCTCAAGGTATAGAACCTGAACAGTGTTTCTATATAAAAAATGAATCTGAGATTCGCGGTAAGAGGCGACTGGATTTAGAAGTAGATCCTCCTCCGGATTTAGCTTTAGAAATTGATATTACTTCTCGCACTCATCCTAATATTTATGAAGCTTTAAAAGTACCTGAGCTTTGGCGTTTTAATAAAGGAAAGCTCCAAATTAATGTTCTGCAAGATGGGCATTATGTAGAGTCTCAGCAAAGCCTAAATTTTCCTCAATTTAACCTAGTTGAGGCGATTCCCCAATATCTCAAGCAAAGTACAACAGCAGGCAGAAATTCAACGCTCAAAGCTTTTCGTCTTTGGATACAAACGCAGATAAAATAATTCGTAATTCGTAATAGTAATTCGTAATAGATCCTCCGGCACGCTCCGCGAACGTAATTCGTAATTTGTAATTCTGGGTACTGAGCCGCCTAATTTCAGTCCTATTTTGGTAGGGAACCAGGATGAACAGCGGCCAAAGCCGCTTATCCTGTCTCCCGTAATCGTCTCAGGTTATCAAATACCAGGTTACTTAGTAATGATTGAGGTTAATGCCAGCTTCTTTTGCCATTGCGTCTAACCCTTTAATTTGTAAGGTTTTAATTGCTTTGGTTGACAGCTTTAATTTTACCCAGCGATTTCCGCCTGCCCACCAAATACGCTTGCTTTGCAGATTGGCGTGTTGAAGGCGTTTTGTACGACGGTGGGAGTGGGAAACAGCAAAGGCGTTATTTGCCTTCTTACCAGTTAGTTCACAGCGACGAGACATAGCAACTATCTCCAGATTGTTATTTTAATACAGCCTTTCCATTCTATGCCTTAGACAACAGAAGTGGCGAAGGCAGTGGGGAGAAGAGGCAGGCAGGAGGGAGGGGGGACAAGGGAGATGAGGGGGAATTATTTAACAAGTTTCTTCCCCAATGCCCAATGCCCAATTCCCAATGCCCAATGCCCAATGCCCAATTCCCAATTATTTACTAGCTTGTTCCGTCAGCTTAGTAAGTACCTCATTCGATCGCTCGACGAAGGATTTCATTCCCTCAGCGTCAAAGCCTTTCTGAGACATCAGCGCTAAATCGTAGACGTGTTGGCAAATCAAGTTCACTAACTGATCGGTAGATGATTGTCCGTCACCTTGGATAATACTACCTTGGTTCAGATTTGCCAGATTTTGAATTAGCGGATGAGCAGTATTCACCAGCAGAATGTGATCTTCGGGAAACTCTGCTGTTCCTTGCTGCATCATGGCGTTCATTTCTCGCAGGCGGCGGAGAATCTCTGGTAAAAGCACGATCGCAGGTGGTGTACCTTGAGGATCGTCTGATTTCAACGCTTCGGTACGAATGTTGAGTTTGGGTTTGTTGAGCGATTTCTCAAATAACTCTTTAATCGTCTCACTGCGGGTTTTATTCGTCTTCGGATCGACAATTTCCTTATCTTTGTCTTGTTCCAGCAGAGTATTATCTAAATCTGAGTCTACCCGCGTAAACTTGACATCCTGATATTCCCGCTCTAGAAAGTTGATAAAGTGGGTGTCGATGAAGGAGTCCATAAATAGGACTTCCAATCCTTGATTTTTGTGCAGTTCTATGTATGTAGATTGGGTTGTTTCATCGGTGCTGTAGAAAACCCGGTTTTCGTTGCGTTCTTTGTTGCGTTCTAAATACTCTTTCAGTGTGGTGTAAGGAGCGGTGAGGGTTGAGTTTTCAGCACTGGGTGAAGGAGTGACATCTTGCCAAGCATCCCCGTCTGAAGACTGGACTTCAACCACTGGAGTTTCAACAGCAGCAGCTTTTTCTGTCAGCTTGGCGGTGGTGCGGAAAACGATGATATCTTCGATTTGTTTTTTGAATTTATCGTCGTTGAGAACGCCGAATTTTACAAAAGTACCGAGATCCTTCCAAGCACTGATGTATTGTTCACGATTATCGCGGAAAAGTTCTTTGAGGCGATCGCCTACTTTTTTGGCAATGTAGTCACCAATTCGCTTCACGGTGCGATCGCCTTGCAAGGCACTCCGCGATACGTTTAGCGGAATATCACTACTATCAATTACACCCCGCATCGGCATCAAAAATTGCGGGATAATTTCTTCGCAATTGTCGCTAACAAAAACTTGATTGCAAAATAGCTTGATTTGTCCTTTGGTAACATCTACATCCGGCCTCATCTTGGGGAAATACATAATCCCGTTAATGATAAAGGGATAGTCAGTATTTAGATGCACCCACAACAAAGGTTCTTCCTGAAAAGGATACAGGTAGCGGTAAAACTCTAAATAATCTTCTTGACTGAGATTACTTGGAGAGTCTCGCCACGGCGCTTTTTGCTTATTTAATACCTCACCACCCAGTTTTATTGGTACTGGCAAGAAGTCGCAGTAAGTCTTGACAAGATTCTTAATCCGTGCTTCTTCTAGAAATTCTTCCTCTTCTCCTTGGAGGCTGAGAGTAATAGTTGTGCCGCGAGTTGTTCGGGACGAATCTTCTAGGGTGAAAGCTGGGGAACCATCACAAGTCCAGTGAACTGCCTGTGCGCCTTCTTGATAGGATAGAGTATCAATTTCTACCTTTTGCGCCACCATGAAGGAAGAGTAGAAACCAAGACCGAAGTGCCCGATTATGGGTTGATCTGATTTGCCTTCATATTTATGAATAAATTCTTCAGCACTAGAGAAGGCAACCTGATTGATATATTTCTTAACTTCATCTACCGTCATCCCGATACCATTATCGGAGATTGATAGGGTTTTGTTATCTTTGTCAATGGCAAGTTCAATTTCCGGTTCGCCGATTTCTCCAGCGTAGTCTCCGGCGCGGGATACCATTTTCAGCTTTTGGATGGCATCTACAGCGTTGGATACCAGTTCCCGCAAGAAGATTTGGTGATCTGAGTAGAGGGACTTCTTAATGATCGGGAAAATATTATCAGTATGAATACTGATAGTGCCTTGTTCTAGCATAATTGGTAATTTTCGATGTTAGTATCTGAAATGATGATAGCGGCTAATACAATCTATCCGTCCGCTTTCCAGGATAAACCCGGAGAACACAGAAGGGCATGATACCAATTAGGATTTTAAAAGCATAGCTCAGGCAATCGCACCTTTTTTGAGGATTGTTTGCCCCCATTTTCTGATTCGGATTTCCCTACTCCCGATTTTGAAGGCAGGTTAATTAGGCTAGTTGAGACTGTCGTCTAAGTATTGTAGGGTGTGTTAGAACGAAGTTCGTAACGCACCATTGTCAAGGATTTGGCGCGTTACGCTGTCGCTAACGCACCCTACGTATCTGTTCAAAAATCAAATATTATTCGTATAGTTAAGACTACTGTCTAAGTATTATTAGTTTTTTCCAAGACCAAAAAATAGTGATACGGATAAGTAGGATCGATAAATTCTTGCTTTACAATTAAGCCAGCATTAGCAACAGAGTTTAAAATCCGCTCTTTGGGATATCCTTTCAAACCCATTTCCCAGTAATGCTCGTCACATACTGGCGTTGTACTCCAGAATTTTGGCACATTGAATAACAAATGCCTTGGTCTACCTGAGAAAGAGGTTTTAATCTGAAATGACAAGTATTGAGTGCAATAAGGAATCGAAATCACCAAAAATTTCTTTGTTGCTTCTGCGAGTTTTTTCAGCGCTTCTTCTGACTGTTCGTAAGGAAAATGTTCCAGCACTTGAAAAAGGGCGATCGCATCAAATTTATCTTTCGGTAATGTAAAATCTGTAGTCAAATCCAAAATTATTTCTGGCTTGAGGTTGGGATCGACATCGGCAGTAGTGACGTTGTATCCATTGTTCTTCAATATGTCTGTTAACAGAGAATTAAAAATCCCAATTTCCAGAACGTTTTTTACCTGATTACCCAGCGAAAAAATTAGACGCAACTGGTGGTGATAACTAATAAGCCGATTTTTTGATAAATATTCTGAATTTCTAATATCTAACGAAGTGATAAGTTGCATAAACAATGCCTACCTAATTTGATGCACTGACAAATATAGTGGGTATACAACTACAGGATTCCCCGAAAAACAGTGAAAATAACAGCACCTTATTTTCTATAATCTCCATTATTATGAGCAACATTGCAATATTTTTTACCTATGGTTAATAGTACTGACTTACTCGCAAAACTCTACAATGCCTTTAACCCCTTTGAACCCTTACCCGCAGGCGATCCAAAATATGTAGATTGTCAAGATGTGCGCGGAGATGCGGATATTGAGCAAGAGTTGGGAAATCGAATGCGATTAGCAGATACAAATACTTGTCAATTGTATTCTGGTCATCGGGGCGCGGGGAAGTCTACAGAATTACTTAGGTTAAAGAAATATTTAGAAAATCGGGAATTTTATGTGGTGTATTTTGCGGCTGATGAAGAAGATATCGATTCAGAAGATGCCCAATATACTGATATACTGCTAGCCTGTACCCGCCGTTTGCTCAAAGATTTAAAAGGAATTGCTAGTCCTCGTCCTATACTTAACTGGTTAAAAGATCGTTGGGAAGATTTAAAAGATTTGGCGCAGACTCCCATAGAATTTGAGAGTCTGGGAGTAGAAGCACAGCTAACTCAATTCGCTAAGTTGACCGCAAATTTAAGGGCTGTTCCTGAATTACGCCAGAAGATTCGCCAAAAAATCGATCCTTACACCGTCACTTTAATTCAGGTGTTAAATGAGTTTCTAGTGGATGCAAAACAGCACTTACCTAATGGCTACAAGAAACTGGCGGTAATTGTCGATAACTTAGACCGGATGGTGTTAGTTAAAGATGGAGAACGCACCAACTATGAAGAAGTCTTTTTAGACCGTAGCGAACAACTCCAAGCCTTAGATTGCCATTTGATTTACACTGTCCCCATTTCAATGGTCTATTCTACCAGGGCAACAGACCTCAGAGATATCTATGGCGACCCCCAAATTTTGCCGATGATTATGGTAAAAACTTTTGAGGGAGAGGTTTATCAGCCAGGACTCGAAAAAGTTAAGGAAGTAATTAAAAAACGAGTCCGGCAAATTGCACCCGAACTATCACTAGAAACGGAAATTTTCGACAGTCCCCAAACCTTAGACAGACTTTGTTTAATGAGTGGAGGTCATGTGAGGAATTTGCTATTGTTAACTCAAGATGCCATTGGACGTTCTGAAGATTTACCTGTTTCAGAAAAGGCGGTGCGACGTGCAATTACTCAAGCTAGAGATACTTATCGCCGCGCTGTGGAAAATCATCAATGGTGTCTGTTAGCGGAAGTGTCTTGTTCTAAGCGCATTATTAATGATGACTTGTATCGGAGTTTGATGTATAATCGCTGTCTTTTAGAATACCGCTATTTGGATGATGATGGAGAAATGCAGCGTTGGTATGATATTCATCCATTGATTCAAGGAATTCCAGAATTTAAAGAAGCCGTAGCGAAACTTTCATGAACCCAAATTTAAGTGATTGGGATGATGATTTACCCCTAGAACCAGAAGAAGCTTATCAAGACTTGCTTCGCGCACTGAAGCGAAAATCAGGATTTGGTTTATTTTTTGTCCAATGTACACCTGTGGAAGCAGACAAGTTTATTGTCAAACTTCCCCAGGAGATTCGGCAGAAAAAGGTTGAAGTTTTACGCTTTGTCGAGTCGATTGATAATTTATATCAGCCAGTCGCAGACTTTGTTAAAGACAAGCAAATTGATATTTTATTAATTAAAGGTCTGGAATATTCTTTATATAAATATGAAAAAAGAAGTTTTGGGGAAATTACAGAAGGACAATTTAGCAATTTAACTAGTGTTCCGCATATTTTAAATCATTTAAACCAACAGCGAGAACGCTTTAGAGATGATTTCCCAATTACCTTTGTTTTTCTTTTGCGTTCATTTTCGATAAACTATTTTATTCATCGCGCCCCAGATTTTTTTGATTGGCGTTCTGGCGTGTTTGAATTACCGACTACACCCGAAGTGGTAGAACAAGAATCAAATCGTCTGCTGTTGGAAGGAGACTATGAGAAATATTTGAAACTCACTGCTGAACAAAAAATTGAAAAAGTTATAGAAATTCAAGACTTACTGACCGAAAAACATCAGCCAGATAATCAGAAGCCACGTTTACTATTTGAACTAGGAAATTTATTATCTACTACTAATGAATACGAAGCAGCGATCGCATCCTACGACCAAGCACTGAAATTTCAACCAGATGACCACGTAGCTTGGAACAATCGCGGCAATGCGCTAGGCGATTTAGGACGCTATGAAGAAGCGATCGCATCCTACGACCAAGCACTGAATTTTAAACCAGATTACCACCAAGCTTGGTACAATCGGGGCTATGCGCTAGGCAAATTAGTCCGCAATGAAGAAGCGATCGCATCTTACGACCAAGCACTGAATTTTAAACCAGATTACCACCAAGCTTGGTACAATCGGGGCTATGCGCTAGGTAAATTAGTCCGCAATGAAGAAGCGCTCGCATCCTACGACCAAGCACTGAAATTTCAACCAGATGACCACCAAGCTTGGAAGAATCGCGGCATTGCGCTACATGATTTAGGACGGAATGAAGAAGCGCTCGCATCCTACGACCAAGCACTGAAATTTCAACCAGATGACCACCAAGCTTGGGACATTCGCGGCATTGCGCTAGGTAAATTAGTCCGCAATGAAGAAGCGATCGCATCCTATGACCAAGCACTGAAATTTCAACCCGATAATCATAACGCTTGGTACAACAAGGCTTGCTGTTATGCTTCACAGAACAATGTCGAATTAGCACTTGAAAATCTACAGGAGGCTATCAACATAAATCCTGACGAATATCGTGAGATGGCAAAAACTGACTCAGATTTTGATAGTATTCGAGAAGATAAACGCTTTCAAGCTTTAATTCAATAACCGCTATAAACACTAAATTAATGCAGCGATTAATTTAGCGATCGCACATACATATAGTAATCATAAATCATTTGTGGAAAGTTAGATCCCCGACTTCTTAAAGAAGTCGGGGATCTGAACACCTAGCGATTGCTCTTTACTGCTTCTGCGATCGCACAGCATTTCGTAGAGAATAAAAAAATAAACCCACATCTGTGGGTTTTGTCTGCGTAACTACAAATTCTAATCGCCTTCTACAACTACGTAGCAATCTGTGGTACTGACACCTTCACCGGCACTTTTTTACTAAAAGACAAACCATTCTCATTTTTGTCAATGATAATCGTGTCTCCAGAGATAAAAGTATTCTCCAATAACTTGGTGGCGAGGGGGTTTTCTACTTCTCGCTGAATTGCGCGTTTGAGTGGACGCGCACCATAAACTGGGTCATAGCCTGATTCAACAAGGTGATCGCAGGCTGCTTGGGAAATCTCAAAGAAGATTTTTTGCTCACGCAGAAGATTTTCTACTCGCTTGAGTTGAATACGGATGATATGCCGCAGTTCCGTGCGGCTGAGGGCATGGAAGAGAATAATATCATCAAGGCGGTTGAGAAATTCGGGGCGGAAATGCGATCGCAACGCTTCCATTACCCTAACCCGCATGGTTTCATATTTGGAATCATCACCAGATACATCTAAGATATATTCGCTACCAATGTTACTGGTCATAACGATAACGGTGTTGCGAAAATCAGCTGTACGCCCTAGTCCGTCAGTAATGCGACCATCATCCAACATTTGCAGAAATATGTTAAACACATCTGGGTGAGCTTTTTCAACTTCGTCTAACAAAATTACTGAGTAAGGTCTGCGGCGAACAGCCTCAGTGAGTTGTCCTCCTCTTTCAGAGTCTACATAGCCTGGAGGAGAACCAACTATTCGCATAACAGAATTTTTTTCCATATATTCCGACATGTCAAGCCGGATTATGGCATCATCAGAATCAAAGAGAAACTGAGCTAAAGCAGCAGCAAGTTCGGTTTTACCCACACCTGTAGGGCCCATGAACAAAAATGAACCAATGGGACGAGAGGGGTCTTTCATCCCCGCACGGGCGCGGCGAATGGCGGCTGATACTGCTTCTACAGCCTCTTCTTGCCCTATGACTCGTTGATGCAAATGACTTTCTAGTTGCAGTAATTTTTGCCGTTCTGATTCCAACAAGCGATTGACGGGGATTCCTGTCCACTTGGCGACGATTTCCGCAATATCAGCTTCGGTAACTTGTTCTCGCAGCAACGTCGAACCTTGATTTTGAATTTCTAAAAGGCTGGCTTCTTTGGCTTCGCGTTCGTGCTGTACTCCTTCCAATTTGCCATACTTTAGTTGAGCAGCTTTATTCAGATCGTAAGCACGTTCCGCCTGTTCAATTTGCACTCGCAGCGCATCTTCTTCTTTCTTTAAGGCACTTATCGCCTCCAATATCTGCTTTTCACCTTGCCATTGCTCATTAAATATTTGCTGTTTTTCGGTCAAATTGGCAATTTCTTGCTCAATTCGCTGCAAACGTTCTTTAGTTTGCGGAGTCCCCTTTTCTTCGCCAGCTAATGATAGCTTTTCCATTTCTAACTGCATGAGGCGGCGATCGATGGTTTCCAATTCGGCTGGTTTGGAGGTAATCTCCATTTTCAACTGTGCGGCTGCTTCATCTACCAAATCGATGGCTTTATCTGGTAAGAAGCGATCGCTAATATAACGCGCTGACAGTGTTGCTGCTGCTACCAAAGCCGAATCAGAAATTTTGACATTGTGATGCACTTCATAGCGTTCTTTCAATCCCCGCAGAATGGAAATAGTATTTTCCACACTTGGCTGATCGACAAATACTTGCTGAAAGCGGCGTTCTAAAGCAGCGTCTTTCTCAATGTGTTTGCGGAACTCGTCGAGGGTAGTTGCACCAATACAACGCAGTTCTCCCCGCGCCAGCATTGGTTTGAGCAGATTTCCGGCATCCATTGCTCCTTGTTGACTGGAACCTGTACCGACTACGGTATGTAGTTCGTCAATAAATAGGACAATTTGCCCGTTAGAGTCCATAACTTCTTTGAGGACAGCTTTCAGACGTTCTTCAAATTCTCCTCGCAATTTTGCCCCAGCAATCAAACTACCGATGTCTAAAGAGATGAGTTGACGGTTTTTCAGAGATTCGGGAACGTCACCGTTTACCATCCGTTGTGCCAAAGCTTCGGCGATCGCAGTTTTACCTACTCCAGGTTCACCAATTAATACGGGGTTATTTTTGCTCCGACGAGACAATACTTGAATTACCCGCCGAATTTCGTCATCTCGCCCAATTACCGGATCGAGTTTTCCAGCTTTTGCCTGTTCTGTCAAATCTCTGCCAAATTTTTGTAAGGCTTCATAGCGGGATTCTGGGGTTTGATCTGTCACCTTTTGGCTACCGCGAACGGCTTTGATAGTAGCTTCTAATTTGGCTGCATCCGCACTAAAGCTTTTGAGGATCTTTCGTCCAATGCGATCGTCTTCAGCAAAGGCTAAAAGTATGTGTTCTACAGAAATGTAGGAGTCTTTCATCCTGACTCTAGCTTCTTCGGCTCGGTCTAGTAAAACATCTAAACTGCGGCTAAGGTAAAGCTGATCGCTTTTACCAACTTTGGGTTGACGTTGGGTGAAGGCTTCTAGCTGCTGTTGGAAGCGGATTGGATCGACCTCAGATCGAGCTAGGATACGTATTGCTAAACTTGTAGGTTCTTCTAACAGGGCAATAATTAAATGTTCAACATCTAGTTGCTGTTGTTGATAAGCACGAACAATATCCTGAGATTTAACAATTGCTTCCCAGGCTTTATCAGTAAATTTATTTGGATCTGTAGGTTGCATCTTTAGAATTTTAGACTTTTGATTTTTAGTTTAGGGATTGGGGCTTGGGGCTTGAGTACTGGGGATTGGGGATTGGAAAGACTTTTACCTAGTCACTAATTTCTAGTCTCTAGTCCCCAGCCCCTAATTATCCAAACATTCTTAGCGTATATCCGCGTGTATCTCCGGTGGCAATTTAGGATTGGTAATTTTGTGATACTTTAATCTATTACCTATTTTCTAATTTAAAACTAAAATACTGTTCTGAACCGACTTTTCCAGATGGTGCTATTTTAGCGATGTCTATGACAGGCTACGCCTAGAGTCTTAGTGTTGCTAATACTGATAGGATTTACGCAAAGTAGATCCCCTAACCCGCCTAAAAAGGGTATGCAAAAACGGAAAAGTCTCGCACTCTCTTAAGCAGACGCACGAGACACCTGTCTGCGGGAAAATCAATCTACCCGCATTTGCTTCAACTTTTCAAGACATCGGTGGGTATTTTACTACAGCTTTATAAGAATTACTGACTCACAAGTTGCTCAAGTGATTCCTGTTTAGCTGCTGAACCTTGAGATCCCAGTTGAATCAGTTCAATTTTATACCCATCTGGATCTTCCACAAAAGCAATTACTGTCGAACCATGTTTCATCGGCCCTGGTTCGCGCACAATTTTACCGCCCTGATTGCGGATTTCCTCACAGGTAGCATAAATATCATCAACCCCAAGGGCAATGTGACCGTAACCATTACCCAATTCGTACTTTTCTACCCCCCAGTTGTAGGTTAGTTCAATCACTGCGTTGTCGCTTTCGTCACCATAGCCCACAAAAGCTAAGGTAAATTCTCCCCCTGGATAATCTTTTCGGCGGAGTAATTTCATACCTAGAAGTTCACAGTAAAACTTTAAGGATTCTTCAAGGTTGCCCACCCGCAGCATTGTGTGTAGTAATCGCATATTGACCTTTTCTCTGTAATTAATTTAGTGTTAATCCTCTGTCAACATTTTACCTAGCTGAAAGTTTCAGGTAGAAATGCCATCAGGGAAAGAATTAAATAAACATTCCCTTACCCATTTTTGGCTTGATCTCTATCCATACAATGGAAATCTTCTTTAATCTCAGCCAATAAAGTCTCTTAACAGCATAAGCTAGCGATTGGGTTAGGCAACTGGACTGAATGCATAACACACTCGAATAAAGGATAAAGAACAGATGAGTAAATTTCTAGACACTGCAATTGAAGCGATCGCAGCCCGTGAAATTCTTGATTCACGCGGTAGACCAACAATTGAAGCCGAAGTGCATTTAGCCAACGGTGTTGTCGGACTAGCGCAGGTTCCCAGTGGTGCTTCCACGGGCAGTTTTGAGGCTCACGAACTGCGTGATGGCGATAAAAGCCGTTATGGGGGCAAAGGCGTACTCAAGGCAGTACAAAACGTCAGAGAAGCACTTGCACCAAAATTACTAGGCTTGGATGCCCTCAACCAAGAACTCCTAGACCGGACAATGATCGCCATAGATGGTTCTCCTAACAAATCCAGTTTGGGGGCGAATGCGATTTTGGGGGTTTCCCTAGCGGCAGCTAAAGCAGGCGCTGAATCTCTAGATATTCCTCTATATCGCTATTTGGGTGGCCCTTTAGCGAATTTGCTCCCAGTGCCATTGATGAACGTGATTAACGGTGGCGCACACGCATCAAACAACGTGGATTTTCAAGAGTTTATGATTGTCCCAATTGGCGCAACTTCCTTTCGGGAAGCGTTGCGCTGGGGTGCAGAAGTATTTGCTACCCTCAGCCAAGTATTAGATGAAAAGGGTTTGCTTACTGGTGTAGGCGATGAAGGCGGCTTTGCCCCTAACCTAGAATCTAATCAGGTGGCTTTGGAATTGCTGGTTGCTGCCATTAAGAAAGCTGGTTACAAGCCAGGGGAAGAAGTAGCTTTGGCTTTGGATGTGGCGGCTAGCGAATTTTACAAGAATGGTCAATATGTTTACGATGGTAAACCTCATGCCCCGGCTGAGTTTATTGATTATTTAGGACAACTTGTTGACCAATATCCAATTGTGTCAATTGAGGATGGTTTACACGAGGAAGACTGGCAAAGTTGGCAATTGCTGACCCAGAAGTTAGGTTCGCGGGTGCAATTGGTAGGAGATGATTTATTTGTGACGAACGTTACTCGCTTACAAAGAGGTATCCAGGAAAAAGCCGCTAATGCGATTTTGATTAAACTCAATCAAATAGGTTCTCTTACCGAAACCTTAGAAACCATTGATTTGGCAACTCGCAACAGCATACGTTCAGTAATTAGCCATCGTTCTGGTGAAACCGAAGACACAACGATCGCTGATTTAGCTGTAGCAACCCGCGCCGGTCAAATTAAAACAGGTTCCCTCTGTCGCAGCGAACGTGTAGCAAAATATAACCGCTTACTGCGAATTGAAGATGAACTAGGCGATCGCGCCGTTTATGCTGGTGCTGTAGGTTTAGGGCCGAAGTAGGGAATTGCGAATTGGGCATGGGGCATTGGGAATTGGGAATTGAGGGCAGAATTCTTCCCACCTGATGCCCCATGCCCCATGCCCCATTAAGGATAGAAACCAAGTTTAGGTAATCCCAAAGTTTCATCCCAGCCCATCATCAGGTTTAGACATTGAATCGCTTGGCCCGCCTGCCCTTTAATTAGATTGTCAATTGCTGACATGACAATCACGCGACCTGTGCGCGGGTCAACTTCTACACCGATATAACAAAGATTGCTGCCGCTAGCCCATTTGGTTTGGGGGTAAATGCCGCTACCACAGACTTTTATCCAAGGAGAGTTGCGGTAGAAGGCTGAGAAAATTGTGATTAAGTCATCTCGCACTAGACCGGGATCGCTCAATGTTGCATAAACTGTTGCTAAAATCCCGCGTACCATTGGGATAAGGTGCGGTGTAAATTGAATCATGAGTTCGTGACCAGCTAAGTCACTGCAAATTTGCTCAATTTCTGGGGTGTGGCGGTGACGGCCGATATTGAAAGCTGCAATGGAATTATCTGCTTCAGCTAATAATAAGTTGGTTTGAGGTTGCCGTCCACCGCTAGATGTACCGGATTTGGCATCAATAATAGCTGTTTCTGGGACGATTAACCCTTGCTTTAATAGTGGCGAAAGTGCAAGGAGGCTAGCAGTGGGATAGGAACCAGGACAGCCAATGAGTTGAGCTTCGGCAATGCGATCGCGGTAAAGTTCTGGTAATCCATAAACTGCTGTAGCTGCAATGGTGCGATCGCTTCTCTCAATGCCATACCAATTTGTATAAGTTGTCAAATTACTAAACCGATAATCTGCACTCAAATCTAGTACTTTACATCCTTTTTCTAAAAGTTTAGGCGCGATTTGGCAAGCCAGACCGTTTGGTAAAGACAGGAAAACTACTTCACAACGGTGAGCAATTATTTCTGGTTCTACCGCTTCTATTAGCAGGTTAGTTGCATGAGCCAGATGTGGGTACAAATCCCCAAAGGATTTACCGATACTACTCTCACCGCCTAAATAAACCAGTTCAACTTCTGGATGATCCATCAGTAATCGTACTAACTGTACTCCGCCATAGCCCGACGCGCCAACAATCCCAACGGGTACGCGTCTAAATTTGCCCATGATCTGAAATCCTTATCCCATGAATAGTTAATTCGTTCTCAGCTATCAACAATATCAGCGACTAGACTCACAGCATACAAAACTTCTATTACCCCTCTACTTTTTTTGGACGGAAAGTAAGAGGACGCGATAAAGTTACAAAATATTCTATTTTTTCCGCTTAGGGCTTTCCAAGAAATAAATTACCCATTTTGTGGGATGGGCATCTTGCCCGTCCCCAATATTAGGACGGGCAAGATGCCCATCCCACAAGAAAATTTGGGATATTTTTTTATTTGGAAGTCCCTTATCCTATTCATCCTTGCCTGTCGCACTTTAAATCCCTACTTGGAATGGCAAAAATTCTTGCCGCGTTATCAAATCATTGCTAGTCTACTTCTCTGCCTTATAAAGGAGCTACAATCTAAAATAAGAAATTGTAAAAAAAATTTACGTTGGTAGCTGGAAATCTATCTGTGTCACAGCCTAATACTACCCAAGCTTTTAAATTTGATTCGATTGATGCCGCTTTAGCAGACCTAAAAGCTGGTCGTGTAATTGTAGTGGTAGATGATGAAAATAGAGAAAATGAAGGCGACTTAATTTGTGCTGCCCAATTTGCCACACCCGACACGATTAATTTCATGGCGGTGGAAGCTAGAGGGCTGATTTGTCTGGCAATGACAGGCGATCGCTTAGACGAGCTAGACTTACCTTTGATGGTAAGCAATATTACAGATACTAACCAAACTGCTTTCACTGTCAGTATTGATGCTGGCCCAGAATTGGGTGTCAGCACTGGCATCTCAGCCGAAGACCGCGCCCGCACTATCCAAGTTACTCTCAATCCAGCCACAAAACCTACAGATTTACGTCGTCCCGGTCATATTTTCCCCATTCGGGCAAAAGCTGGAGGCGTACTCAAACGCGCAGGACATACAGAAGCAGCTGTAGACTTATCTCGACTAGCAGGGCTATATCCATCTGGGGTAATTTGTGAAATTCAAAACCCCGATGGTTCAATGGCCCGGTTGCAGCAGTTAGTTGAATATGCCAAACGTCACAATTTAAAAATAATTAGTATTGCGGATTTAATCAGCTATCGCCTAAAGCACGATCGCTTAGTCTATCGTGAGGTAATCACCAAACTGCCTAGTCAATTCGGCCAGTTTGAAATTTACGCCTACCGCCATACTCTAGACAATACAGAACACGTTGCAATTGTCAAGGGCGATCCAGAAACCTTCAAAGATGAGCCAGTAATGGTACGGATGCACTCAGAATGCTTAACTGGTGACGCTTTGGGTTCTTTGCGCTGCGACTGTCGGATGCAGTTACAAGCTGCAATGAAAATGATTGAAGCTGCTGGTCAAGGTGTAGTTGTATACCTGCGTCAAGAAGGGCGGGGAATCGGCTTGATTAACAAGCTGAAAGCCTACTCATTGCAGGATATGGGACTGGATACAGTAGAAGCAAATGAGCGTTTAGGATTTCCTGCTGACTTGCGAGACTACGGGATGGGCGCACAAATGCTCATGGATTTGGGTATCAAAAAGATTCGTTTAATTACCAACAATCCCCGTAAAATTGCTGGAGTAAAGGGCTATGGATTGGAAGTAGTCGATCGCGTGCCATTGTTAATTGAGGCAAATGACTACAATTCATATTACCTGGCGACAAAAGCCAAAAAGCTCGGTCACATGCTGTTACAAACTTATCTGGTGACAGTAGCAATCCATTGGCAAGATGACCCAGATCCACTGACTGAACGTTATGAACGTTTAGAGAAACTGCGACATTTAGCCAAAAGTAACGATCTATTGTTGCAAGAAGAAGCGCGTCCGTTAGCGATCGCTATATTTGACGAGCCATCTTTAACAGTACACTTGGGTTTCGATCAAGCAAAAGTTGCTAGCTCTGATTGGTATCAACAAAGTGGTCATCCTTACATACACGCCATCTTCCAAATTTTGGATAACCTTGCAACCTTGCCATACATCCAAAAACTAGAATTTCTGATTTCTTCTGGTTGCGATCCCTTGAGTAATTTACAGGTGCAACTAGATAGACAGACATTCCCGCATGGTACATTGCCTTCATCAATTAGCGATCGCCTAGAAAAGCAGCAAATTTATAGCTTTAGCAAATAGCTAGATTGAACAAATTTTGTAGGGTGTGTTATCGCGTAGCATAACGCACCTTATTAATAAATTAATTATTTACTCTATAAATAGGTCTGACCTGACGATACTTATTAAGTAAGCTCAAAAATTTCTTACCATCAAAATTTATTGGGTCAACTTTTTTACCAGAACGGTCTACGAGATGATGGGTAGTAATTCGATAATCTGGGACTTGACTTTGAGCAATTAACCAAGCTAGAGAATGATATTGAGCTTCCGTGTAGCCGCTATGGGTTTGTTGGCTGCTACTGTCATAACTATCTGGCGGTGTTTCCAAAGAAACGTGATAAGCAAAATTATTTACAGACGCGGGCAAATTTGGATTAGTCTGAACAGTTTCCACTCCCTCAGAACCATCAAATACTGAGTTAGCCGCACCAAAAGCCCGCTTGTCTGGTGGTACTAGATAAACCACCGTTCCATCTAACTTGACTAAAGCGTGGTAACTTGCTTGCACACCTTCATCGGTATGGGCTACTTGAAAGAAATTAATGGCGCTGGAAGCAGAATAACCAGTTTCATGGAGGACGATAATCGGTTGATTATTGAGAGGCAAGCCGTTAACATCTTGGGCATAACGTTCTCCATAGTTACTTGGATCAACCGAAGCAACTTGATAATGTGGTCTATACTGTGCAAAAACTTGAGTAGTTACATATCTTGCTACAGGCTGCTTAGTCTTGACTGGGGACTTGAGAACACGTTGAGATTTCTTCTCTAACTCTTTCGCTGACTGGAATTGCGCCTGGGGATATTGACTCCAGGCTGTAACCTGTGGATTGGATATACGGGATATTGTCGGATTATTGTGTAATTTTGTCGCTCGTCCAATTAGCAGCACTACAATTAGAGCCATGAACATCAGCGAGATTAGTAGCACCCTAGTCGCCCAGTCTTGAAACCTCATTTTTCTAATACCCGTAAAACGGTAGATATTAACTTATAGCTAAACTGACATATCCTTCGTAGAGGCGCACTTTTGTACATCCCTACCGCTTATGGTATCAAAATAATAATTTCTATAATACTTTAATTCTAGTTAAATATACCTTTATAATCCCTGCAATACTCCCGTTACGAACCATTTAATATTTTTCAAAATCAGTCCGATGGGTTAAGAACGACGATTATTTCTGCTAGTCTGATTCCCAGAGGTTTCCAGTGGGGATTGCTGGAAGAAAAAGTACTATCCCCAGAAACAGCTTGATAATCATTGGCGAACTTTTCGTAAGCATTAGGAGCAGCATCTACTCGCAAGATGACTTTACCCTGATATCGAGCTAATTTACTACTATCCAACAAAATAGTACCGCCGTAGTCCCATCCTAATCCATAGAGTTTAAAGTTACCTAACTTCTTGCGTAACTCACTTAAGGGAGTTCCAACACCGATACCTTCGCGGGTTTTCCAAGCTGAACCCAGGTTACGCACGTCTAGAGGTTTAGTACGAGTATTATCACTCCAAACTACTAGCAGCGTAGATGCGGAGCAGCTTCTTGTTAGACATCGCCCCTGATTTAGATTTACCTGCGTAGCGGCAAAACTACCTATTCCTTCAGCGCCAGAAATGGTTTTATCAACGAGATTGGATGCACCAAACAGTTTCACCAAATCTTGCTTGGTGGTTGTGCGTGTTATCGGCCCAACTCTTTCCCCAGGAACGATTAAGGTGTCTTTTAACGATTGCGATTTAGCAACAGTAATTGGATTATTTATTTTCTGAGGAAGTGCAAAGGCTGGATTTTCTGAATAATTTAGTAGTAAAGCTAACGCAGCCCTAACGATTCCTTTAATAGATGGGTTCACAATGTACCTCTGCGGGAATCTGATTTGAGAGTGTTCAATATATTCAATTATTGCTTTTTAGTTTTAACTGTTACGCCGTAAGTCCCCCACTGAATTCTGTACTCGGAATCAGTGGCGGGATATAAGGCGGTAGATAAGGATTACATCTAATATAACTTTTTGCACAGCAAAGACAAATATTAGATGTATGACAAATCAACAATTATTTTATTTTTATCAAAAAATACATATCATGATAAGATAGGTAGACCAGGGAGGTGATGTTAAGTGTTGCACAAAGTTGTACAAGTTCGTTTATATCCAACAAAAGAGCAGCAAATCCAATTAGCTCAAGCTTTTGGTTGCGCTCGTTGGTGGTGGAATTATGCCCTAAATAAGTCAATTGAGACTTATAAAGAAACAGGGAAAGGACTTACCCGTGCAGCGCTCAACGCACTTCTTCCAGCACTCAAAAAATCTGTTGATACGATTTGGTTAGCTGATTGTTATAGCCAAGTTTTACAGGCGACAACGCTGAATCTAACAACGGCATACAAAAACTTTTTTGAGCAGCGTGCTGGTTTCCCTAAGTTCAAATCCAGGCATGGTAAACAGTCTGTTCAATATCCTCAAAATGTAAAAGTTGTAGAAGGCAATCTCAAGCTCCCAGGTAATATTGGGATAATCAAAGCCAAAATACACAGAGTGATTGAGGGGAAGATCAAGACTGTTACTGTATGTAAAACTCCATCAGACAAATATCTTGCATCCATACTGACTGAAACTGTTCGCGTAGTGGCGACCACAGGAGAGGGTGAAAATCCAATTATTTCAGAAGGTAAAATTTACGGGATTGACTTAGGGTTAAAACACTTTGCTGTCGTCAGTGACGGTGTTCATGTTTCCAAATACGATAATCCTAAACATCTTGCCAAACATGAGAAAAACCTCAAGCATAAACAAAAGAAATTAGCACGTAAAGTAAAGGGAAGTAATTCAAAAAATACATATAGAAAAGTTGTTGCCAAGGTGTACGAACGGGTTAGTAACTCAAGGCAAGATTTTCTGCATAAACTTAGCTACAAGTTAGTCAGCGATAGCCAAGCTGTCATAGTAGAAAATCTTCATGTATTAGGCATGGTTCGTAATCATAAATTGGCGAAATCAATATCTGATGCAGGATGGGGAACATTCACCAACTTTTTAGTCTATAAGCTAGAACGCAGAGGTGGAAAGTTAGTTGAGATTGATAGGTGGTTCCCCAGTTCTAAACTCTGTTCTAATTGTTTTTATCAAATCGGTGAGTTGGCGTTGGATGTCCGCCAGTGGACTTGTCCTCATTGCAATACTCATCATGATCGTGATGGAAATGCCGCAATGAACATTAGAGCAGAGGGTATCAGAATGATAAAGGCGGAAGGTTCAGCCGTCTCTGCTGTAGGAGGGGAGGTAAGTCCTAAACTTGGGCGAAAGTCTAAGTTTAGGCATTCCCCCGTGATTACAGAAGCCCAAACTGTACTTGGTACTCCAAGTCAGTGTGGGTAGTTCACCTTCTACAATTTCCCAATTACAGATTCCCGATTTCCCATAAATTTTATTTCATCGCCCTAGTTGCATTTAAAATTGCCAGCAATGCTACTCCGACATCAGCAAAAACAGCTTCCCACATTGTCGCTATGCCTAAAATACCCAATCCAATAAATACACCTTTAATTGCTAAAGCAAAACTGATATTTTGCCAAACAATTTTGCGGGTTTTCCTGGCGATTTGGATTGCTTCTGCTACTTTTGATGGCGCATCTGTCATGATCACAATATCGGCAGTTTCGATCGCTGCATCTGAGCCTAAGCCGCCCATTGCCATACCAACATCTGCTCTAGCAATCACTGGCGCATCATTAATGCCATCCCCAACAAAGGCAACTTTACCATGCTTGCCGGCGGTGCTGAGTAATTTTTCAATGGCATTGACTTTTTCTTCTGGTAATAACTCGGCTTCATAAGCATCTATGCCTAGCTGTTGAGCAATCTGGGATGCGATCGCTTGATTATCTCCTGTCAACATTACTGTTCTCTCTACACCCATTCGCTTGAGCGCTTGAATAGCCTGTCTCGCATCCTCTTTCAGTTCATCAGCAATGATAATATACCCAGCATAAATATTGTCCACTGCTAGATGAATAACCGTTCCCTCTAACTGGCAATTATCATGAGCAATATTCTCTCTGTGGAGTAAGCGATCGCTACCTGCTATTACTACCCTATTTTCAACCTTGGCTCTAATTCCATAGCCTGCAATCTCTTCATAATCTCTCACCTCAAAATCATCAATCTTTCCACCATAAGCCTTAAGGATAGATTGAGCGATAGGATGATTTGAGTGCGATTCTACTTTAGCAGCTAATTGCAGTAATTCTGCTTCATTGTAGCCATTTTGTGGAACTATATTAACTACTTTAAATACCCCTTGAGTTAATGTTCCAGTTTTATCAAACACAACTGTATTGACTGCATTTAGAGTATCTAAAAAAGTAGAGCCTTTGACTAAAATACCACGTTTAGCTGCACCTCCCACACCTCCAAAGTAACCTAACGGAATACTGATAACTAGTCCACACGGACAAGAGATAACTAGTAAAATTAGGGCACGATAAACCCATTCTGAAGGATTTGCACCAGAAATGAATAAAGGCGGTAATATTGCAACTGCTAGAGATGTAAAAACTACTATTGGCGTGTAATATCGGGCAAATTTAGTAATAAATTTTTCTGTTTCTGCTTTTTTACTTTTGGCATTTTGCACCAAGTCTAAAATTTTGGCAATGGAAGAATCATCAAATAGTTTTTTGACTCTAATGGTAAGAACACCCATTTTATTGATCATTCCAGCCAGAACTGTCTCACCCAGCCTCACTGTTCGCGGTACAGATTCTCCAGTTAAGGCAGATGTGTCAACTTGCGAATTCCCATCGATAACTTCACCATCTAAGGGAATCTTTTCTCCAGGTTTGACGACGATAATATCTCCAATATTTACTGTATTTGGGGATACTTTTTTTAATTCTCCCCCTATTTGGATATTTGCATAGTCTGGCCGGACTTCTAATAAAGCTTTGATCGAACTGCGAGAACGACTAACGGCAACATCTTGGAACAATTCGCCAATTTTATAAAATAGCATGACTCCGACAGCTTCAGGCAATTTATGAATTGCGATCGCGCCGAGTGTCGCTACTGTCATTAAAAAAGTTTCATCAAATACTCTCCCTTTGAGTATATTACGCCCAGCAGTTTTTAAAACACTCCATCCACTTAATAAATAGGCAGGGATGAAAAGCAGATATTCACCTATTGAGTAGAATGTATTGTGCAATTGATTTTCAAAAATTACACCAGGTGCATATAAACTTAAAATCGCTACCAGAGGTAATACCTCATTTTTTAAATTGAATTCTCCACCATGATCGTGATTATGATCATGGTTATGATTCTCATCATGAGTGTGATTATGATTCTCGTGATCTTCATGTTCACCGTTGCAACAAGCTGAAGATTCTGAATGTACTTTTTGCTTCATATTTTGTGTTGAGGCTAGTAAATTACTTTGTATATTAGCCTTTTTTCAAATATAATGAAAAAAAGAGTTTTTCACAAGTTAAACATTTAAGAATGAGAATCTATATCAGATTTATTATTAAATACTCATGCTATTTTTTTGGTTTAAATGAATGTTTTAATCTTGTAAATATAGCGATAGTGGTTATCGATTTTATTGAATAATCTAAAATATAACTTTTGTTCGTAGTGAGCGATTTATCGGTTGCATAAGATTTCATCGGTCTTTAAGCGCACACTTAAAGCCTATTTGATTGCTTAATGATCCTGTGAAAATAACTTTGTGATAGAACTGAGTAGATATGGAACTTTCTTGGATAGCAAGTGTCATATAGGATTACTATTTGATTTTTGAAAAAATATGTAGGGTGTGTTAGCGACAGCGTAACGCACCAAACCCGCGATAATTGTGCGTTACGAACTGCGTTCTAACACACCCTACAATACCTAATTTTGTTCAGAAATCAAATATGAGTCCTATAGCTAGCTATTCTTAGGGAAAACTCACTTGAAGTTTGAAAGTTAATCGAATACCCTAAGCTAGTAGACAATTTTTTCAAGGAAATTTATGAACCAAAAAATTCTTCTGAATTTGCTTTCCACTTCCTCAATCTTTGTATCGATGATGTCTACGTTAGTGACATTTCATCCTGCCCATGCTAGTGGCAGTATTACACAGCGATTGATGCACACACAAGACGGTCGTACCTGTATCACTAACCCACATGGTGGAAACAATTTTGTGTGCATTCGAGATTCAGAGAGAAAGAAACCGTATACTTCATCTGCACGTTCTGCAACTATTGTTACATCTGTATCAGATCAAAATGTTGCAATGTTGAACTTTACTGACGAAGAAAGTGATGCTGCAATTAAGACATTTGGCTGCGACTGTCCATTGTGCGTAAATTCTTTGCGTCAGCTGCGTGGTACTGGAAACTTGGTGTACTAAGAGTGATTACAACTTCTCTTAAGTACATGTGATTAATTACGTAGAGAAGATATACGAAGCCAAAAAAGCATTTTTAACTAAGTACCACTACTATTAAATTTAAATTCATTTTTGTGGCAGTTTGTAGGGGTAATTCATGAATTGCCCCTACAGCATTTAGTTTTTCGTAAGTCCTGAAAAGAAAAAAAGCAAAGAAATTATCAAATATTCTCTGTGCCTAAAAGTGTCCTGTTTATTCAACCACCTCATTCACAGGGAATCTATCAATCAACTGCATTGCCCGATGTGCATTACGCTGGAAAGAGTCTGGTAAATGGGGAACGTGGGGTATTTGTGATAATAAATCCAACGTCCGCCGGAGAATTCTCACCACATCACCTTCATCCAAGGTTGTGTTTTCACAGAGTTCTGTCCATTCCATACCTAGCGCCCATTGTTCTACTATGGCAATTAACTCAAATTCCAACCATATAGGCAGCGCCACATTATACCGCCGTTGTAGTTGGAACATTTGCCGACGAATTCCCCGTAATTTTGCTAAGGCTTCTGCCACCTCATTACTAAGCTCAAAGTTAACCTTGCTATCTGGACGGGGTGTTTCCATCACCAAACCGGCGGCTGCGGCGGCTAAATGGTGGGGATCTAAATTGTCTAATTCACCACTAGCGAATACTAAACCCAACCACAATTCATTCTCACCCCGAATGGCGGCAGCAATTCGTCCTAATACTGTGGGTACTAAGTTATCCAAGCCGCCAAAGTGTTGCAGAATTAAGATTAAGTTGAGAAATTCTTCCCAATGACGTTGTGAATGTTGCTCTACTTGCCCTTGCAGCTGTTCGAGTTCGGCTTCTAGTTCGACATATTTGGCGCGACGCTTGAAAAGTGTGGCAGCATTGCCTGATTGATGTAGGGGATGAGCTTCTAATTGCTCTTGGACGGCAGCAGTGCGACTGAGTTGTTCTGCTACTTCTGGTGCCAGATGCAAAGATTCTATCGGATTGGGAATACGCACTGCGATCGCAAAGCTTTCTTCGTTACCACGGCGTGATTGTCCTGGTTTCAATGGCATTTCTGGCGGTGGTAGTAAATCCGGTGAAACCTCAATGCGCGGCAATTCGGCATATAAATCGACTACATCCCCTGTGGTTGCCACATACCAGCGATTATCATGCCCTAAGCATACCAAGTAAGGAGCTTGACCAGAACCAGGCGATTTTCCCACTAACACTGCGGTTATGGGTGAAGACACTGTGATATTTTTGCCTTTGAGACTCAACAGAGTTCCTGACACTGCAAAGTCCAGCATCATCCCCAATCCTTCTTGTCTGTCTTCTTGCGCTTGCTCTTGCAGAGTTTTCAATATCTGGCGTTCGACTTTCAGGCGTTGCCGTAATTTTTCATAAATAGCCAGTTCATTTTCATCAACTGCGGCAATTTGCTCGTGTAGTTGAGCTAATTGTTTTTCTAGTTCGGCAATCTCATCGTATTCTGGCCTTAAATGCAAGGTGGCCATGTACTGCCCAAAACTGCGCTCTATCAGTTCCCTGGTTTGGTCTAGGGTGTGGGTTTGCAGCAAGTTGAGTACCATGCCATAACTTGGCGTAAACTGGCTTACGAGGGGGTCTGGCTTGGATGTTCCCAAGTATGCTGCTTCTTTAGCTCCTTCAAAGGGAGTTTGGACTGTCACTACATAACCTTGTTTATCCATCCCCCGGCGGCCTGCTCGTCCCGCCATTTGCAAGAATTCGGAAGCATTTAACAGGCGGTGTCCGGTGTCAGTCCGCTTGGAAAGGGTAGAAATTACCGTTGTCCGGGCGGGCATATTAATCCCCGCGGCCAGCGTCTCAGTGGCGAATACTACTTTAATCAGCCCTTGCTGAAATAGTTCTTCTACCAGTGCTTTCCATGCAGGCAAAATTCCGGCGTGGTGGGCAGCAATTCCCCGGTATAGGGGTGCAATTTGTCCAGAACGCCCAGCTTCGGGATTGCGGGCTAAAAAGTCATCAATCTGTTCCCGTAAAATTTGGGATTCTTCACTATTTACTAGCCATAAATCACCCACTTCCGCCACCGCTTTATCACATCCCCGGCGGCTGAAGATGAAGTAAATTGCTGGTAGCATATCCCGTTGCTCTAACTGGCTCAAGGTATAAATTATGCCAGGAGCTTCCGGTCTACCACTTCTTCCTCTGTCCCTTTCTCCCCCTTTGCCCTTTTTTTTCTGAAGACGGGGGTTAATTTTGGTTTTGCTATCATTCAGCAGGGGAAATAACCCTTTAGGATTGCAAAAGTGAAATTCTAAGGGAACTGGGCGAAAATCGGAGTAAATTAGGTCGGTTGGGCCGTGAACGCGATTTAACCAATCGGTGAGTTGATCGCTATTGGCAACCGTTGCTGAGAGGGCTGCCAGTTGCACTTCACGAGGACAATAGATGATGGATTCTTCCCAAACTGTACCGCGCTGGCGATCGTTCATGTAGTGGCATTCATCAAGTATTACGGCTTCCACGTTTACTAATGAGATGCCGACTTGCCCGATGGGTGTGCCATAGAGCATATTTCGGAAAATTTCTGTAGTCATCACCAAAATCGGTGCATCCCTGTGAATGGAGGCATCTCCAGTTAACAGTCCGACTTGATCAAACCCAAATTTTTCTCGAAAGTCACGTAATTTTTGATTTGACAGCGCCTTTAGGGGAGTAGTATAAAATACACGTTTCCCCCGCGACAGGGCGCGATAAATGGCATATTCTCCAACTAATGTTTTGCCCGAACCTGTGGGCGCACACACGACTACTGAGCGTCCGGCGTTTAGGGACGCGATCGCTTCTTTTTGAAACTGATCCAGATCGAAGGGAAATATAGTCCCTAAGTCAAGTTCTGGAGACGGCGCAGGATAATTCACTCAATCACATTTGCAACCAGATTGTTTACTATACTAACGAGTCTTTTGTCAACTTCGTTAGATATTGGGAATTGGGCATTGGGCATTGGGCATTGGGCATTGGGCACTTGTACTGACCGAACGCGAACAGCGTCTCGTAGACAAGCCGTTGACGCAGCCTTTGGTAGAGAAGTATTGGTTATTTCTCCATTATCTTACCCATGCCTCATGCCCCATGCCCTATTCCCAATTTTATTTTCCCAGTTCTTGCGATCGCTCTGTGGCAGCTTTTACTGCTTCAATTAAAGCTGAACGAAATCCTGCTTGTTCTAGTTTGGCAATTCCCGCAATGGTTGTACCACCCGGACTGGTAACGCGATCTTTAAGTTCTGCTGGGTGCATTTTGGTTTCATGCAACAGTTTCGCTGTTCCTAGTACGGTTTGCAAGGCTAGTTGATTGGCAATTGCTCTAGGTAAACCTGCGGATACTCCACCATCAGCAAGTGATTCTACTAACACTGCCACGTAAGCTGGCCCGCTACCAGATAGCCCTGTGACTGCATCCATTAGCCCTTCTGAGACTTCCACAACTTCGCCCACAGCAGAAAAAACTTGCTGTGCTATTTGGTGATGCTTGGCATTGGTATATGCACCTGAACAAATGGCCGTAATTCCTGCTCCCACAGTGGCTGGGGTGTTGGGCATTGCTCTGATAACTGGCAATTGCACAAATGCAGCTTCTAGCTGACTTAAAGGCACACCCGCTAATATGGAAATAATCAGGGGAGAGTTTTCTCTATTAATAATATCAATATGTGCTAATTCTTGAGCGATCGCACTGAACACCTGCGGTTTCACTGCCAAAAACACAACTTCTTTGGCTTGGGTGAAAACCTCACTATTATCTGTCGTCACTGCAACATCGTATTGCTGCTTCAAAAAATCTAGGCGTGAAGGTAGCGGTTCGCTAACGATGACTTCTGATGATTGATAAATTCCACGTGCAATAAGGCGGGATAAGAGCGCTTCTCCCATTACCCCACCACCAATTAAACCAAATTTTATAGTCATTCTTTCCATAGTCAAGAGTTAAGGGTCAAGAGTCAATATTTGAACTTTAGACTCTTGACCCTTGACTCTTGACTTTTAATTAATTTAACTTTATTGTGCCATCCGGTTAGTTTCGTTGCCCCAGGTTTGATTAGGAGAACCTGTAGGACGAGCGGGGCGTGATGGCGGTTGGGGTACTTCATGAAGAACGCCACCTTGGGTACTAACTTGGACACAGCTTGGTGTAAACAAGAAGATGCTCTCACCGATACGCTCTTGATGTCCATCTAGTGCGTAAGTACCACCTGCAACAAAATCTACTGCTCGTTGAGCTTGGTCTGGATCCATGATTGTCAGATTTAATACAACTGACTTCCGTTCTCGCAACGCTTGAATTGCCTGGGGCATTTCTTCAAAGGTGCGTGGTTCGAGGACTAAAACTTCCGAAATTCCGTTAATTGCTCCTGGCATACCAATCACATTCCCCATTGGCTTTGAACCTGCTGCGATATCATCTCCCATTGTAGGCACTGGTTCCCGCCAACGTCGATTTTGAGCGGTTGCGCTCTCTTGCGGTGCTGGGGGTTGAGGATTTTCTTGCTGATACAGATTTTGGTAATTATTATTATCTGTTTCTGGTTCTTCTTCGTAATACTCGTATTCCACTTGCTCATTTAGACCTACAAAGTCTCTGAGTTTGGAAAAGATGTTGTTCATTGTCTGTGTACTCTCCTGGTGCGAATAGCCTGTTTGACTTGGGCAATGGATTTATTTAGATAGGAGCGGATCGCTACATCGGTGGATATTTCAGCAAGTATATTGCTATTGGTAGCTCATACTACAGGTTTTGGCGATGAACTGACACTTATTGGAAAGGTCTGTGCATCGCCTAAACATAATAATGAGTCAAGATTATATCCTAAGGTTTGTCCGAAGGAAAGCTCTTTTTACCCCATTTTCCCTTGGCGATTACTCTTGTCAATACTATATCCTTTGTTTCTAATTGCACCAGTCTGTTACAAAATTCTTGTCATCAAATCCGGATCTCTATTAATGCTATCTTGCAAGGCTAATGTTCAAAGGCTAAGAGCGATCGCCAAACAATATTGTTCCTAATCGTACCATTGTTGCGCCTGCTTGCACTGCTAGTTCGTAGTCGCCTGACATACCCATAGATAGGTGCTGCATTTTAATGTGTGAGCAGTTTTGCTCCTGGATTTTTTTTGCTAGCTCACGATTGAGATTAAACACATTCAAAATTTCCGAATCATTTAATCCTGAAGGCGGAATTGTCATCAAACCTTGAATTTGTAAACTTTTGTATTGATCTAGTGTGGGTAAATCAGCCAAAAGTTCTGACACACTCCAACCAGACTTGTTGGCATCGGGAAGAATTTTCACTTGCAGGCAAACCTGGGGACTCACTCCTAGTTGTTGGGCTAATTGATCTAAGCGCTGTGCCAGCTTCAAATTATCCACGGAGTGAATCCAAGGGAAGTGTTCGAGGGCTTTTTTGGCTTTATTGCTTTGTAAATGTCCAATAAAGTGCCAGGTAATATCCGGTAAGTCTTGCAACTCGGCTTGTTTGCTGGCAGCTTCTTGGATGCGACTCTCCGCAAAATCACGAATTCCTGCGGCATAAGCAGACCGAATGGCCTCGGCAGGAACTTGTTTACTCACAGCAATCAATTTGACTGAAGTAGGCAGGGAGGAACGAATGGAAACAATACGTTCAGAAATCGAACTACTCATTGGAAGGTGCGTTGGAAAACACTCTGAAGCTGATCGTACTCCTGAGAATGTCCACTGCGCCGCAGGGTACGTAAGCGATTTTCCAACATCATTCTTGCCTCAGTCCGTCCTAAAGACTGGAATTTAACACCTTTAACGTCATTTGCGACCAAAAAAAACAGGCGCTGGGCATAAAGTGTGGTGAACAAATCCTGGTTATCATCAACCATACAGATTTTGTAAAGTAAACCCCAAGTTGGATGGTTTATGTAAGTTTCTGCGTTTTCTGGATTCATTTAAGAGTCAAGGTGTAGTCAAGGTGGGAGTATATATATCTTTTCGCAGTGAATTCCAAACATTCAGACGATAATACCAACATTCGTCAAAATATTTGCTTAAAATGCAAAACTGCGGTTACGAAGACCTCGATCTAGTTTCTAATCTGGCAGATGAAGCTAGTGGTAGTGAAGCGAAATGGTACAACAGAAGCCGCAAAGTGTAGATTTAGAGAGTAGAGGCTGTTGATAAACATCACCATCTGCTTTGGTGACTTCAATTTACCAATCTGTAGGGACAAGGTAGTAGACAGTCCCGATCCTTTTGTTAAAAGTTCGGCGATAGCAAGGGAAAACACCCTTTGAAGTTCCCAATGGCAACAGCGAACTTTTCAACTTCTTTCCATACTGCCACAACTGCGGCTAAATGGCACAAAATTGGTATTGGGAATTGGGCATTGGGCATTGGGCATTGGGAATTGGGAATTGGGCATTGAGAATTGGGCATTGGGCATTGGGTAGAAGGAAAAGACCTGAGAAACTTCTCCTCTCCTCTGCCTTTCTATTCCTTTATTCCATCATCTTCCTATTTCCGCCCCATGCCCCATGCCCCATGCCCAATTCCCTATTGATTATTCAGCATTTTCAGGGCTGCCAATTGTGCTTGAGCTTTGTGCAGAGATTCATACCATTCTTTCTCAGGATCGCTGTCTGCAACAATTCCCGCGCCAACTTGTCCCCAGACGGTGTTAAGTGTTGAGTACCCAGCAGGGGATTCTTCTCGTGCTTCACCAGACGCGGGAGCTAGTAGTAGAGTGCGGATTAAGATATTTAAATCTAAATGACCACGCCAATCTAAATAGCCACAGGAACCGTAGAATAAGCTGCGCCGCACGGGTTCTAATTCTTCAATAATTTCCATACAACGAACTTTAGGACAGCCCGTAATTGTACCACCTGGGAACATGGCACGAATCAAATCAATGGCTGTGCGTTCGGCTTCGCCGTGCCGTAGGCATTCGCCTTTTAAAGTACCTTTGATGTTGCTGACAAGATGCATCACATGGCTATATCGCTCAATTGTTAGCAATTCATCAACAGTAACCGTTCCCCATTCACAAACTCGCCCTAAATCATTGCGTTCTAAGTCCACTAGCATGATGTGTTCTGCACGTTCTTTGGTGCTGCTGAGTAAATCTTGTGTCAGTTGCATATCTTGTTCTAGTGTGACACCACGCGATCGCGTCCCAGCGATCGGTCTAGTTTCAGCTTGCCGATTTTGCACCATTACCAATCGTTCCGGCGAACAACTCATTACTTCTCCCCAAGGCGTTTGCCAATAACTGGCAAAAGGTGAAGGATTGATTTTGTGTAAGGCTTGGTAAATTTCCCAACCAGAAGCCGATGTAGACGCTTGAAATCGCAATGAAAGATTTGCTTGAAAGATATCTCCAGCTTGAATATATTTTTTCACCTGGTTTACGGCTGTTTCATAATCTGCCTGCGATGTCAAAAACAAAAGAGGCGATGGGGCATTGGACATGGGGCATTGGGCATTGGTTATCTTGCCTATTTCCCCATCTCCTTCATCGCTTCGTCTTTTTTCCAATTTTTTCTCTAACCGATCGAGTCCACTTGCATGACTGGCGGCTAGCCAAAGAATTTGTTGCGCGTGATCCAAAACGGCAAAACAATCTGGCTCATACCAAAAAGCTATAGGAAATGGTAAGGGATCAATTTTCTGATGGGGTAAGTGTTCAATTTCCCATGCCACATCGTAACCTAGCCAACCTAACCAACCGCCGGTGAAGGGCAGGGCATTGGGGCATTGGTTATCTTCCTTCTCCCCCTCACCTCTCTCTAACCCTTGCTGTGACAACTTTTCTAGGAAGGGAAAAACCTTTCCTACTTCTGGTGTCCACATCTGGGGGATGCCATCAACTAGACGAGGAGCGCCTGCACAGATAGAATATCGGTTGAGTTGGGGATGATCGATTGGCGTTGGGTAGGGACTTTCTAGTAGGGTTGCAATTCCCGGTGCAGATGTGGGGCGAAAAAGAGCAGCAAAAATTTCAGAACCTGTGCGCTTTTCTAAGGGTAGCGATCGCCAATACCAAGCCTTGATCATACTGTTTCTAGGCGTTGTCAATAGTTAGTTAACAGTTTTCAGCAGTGAGTACAAATAACTACAACTACTGACAATTACCTCTATACCATTTTCTTGGTGCAAAATTAAACTTCAGTTCCTATAGCTATGCGTATTCCCCAGAATACAATTAAACTGGCAATAGCAAGCCAGTCACGCCCTTTGAATCGTAAGTCGTGCCACTGCACTCTATGCTCATTGGGACTGGTAAAACCCCGAACCATCATTGCATTGGCCATTTGATCGGCTCGTAAGAGCAGATTTTCTAAAAGTCTTTCTGCCACTGTCATCCACAATTTGAACCCTCCTTTTAATCCCAGCTTTTTCCAGTTAATTGCTCTCGTCATCACGGAGCGAAATAAGTTTTGCACTTCTTCTAAAACCAGGGGAATAAAGCGCAAGGATAAGGTTAAAGTTAAAGCAATTTCTGTGACAGGCAACTTGAAGCGTCGCAAGGGTTGCATGAGGCTTTCTATGCCAGATGTGATTTCTTCTGGTGCGGTTGTCAATAGATAGAGGTTGGTGCTGTAAATCACGGTAAATATCAGTGTACTCAGTCGTACTGCTAAATCTAAGGAGCGACGAGTTATTTTTACTGGGCCTTTGTGAAATAGCACATAGCTGTATTTTTTGCGATCGCTTACCTGCTCTGGAACAATATTATTGGAGTTTGCTTTCTGGGTTAATATTTGTTCATTGGCTGGTAAGCGTGGCTGATAATCTACACCCATTCCATCAGGGCTGATGGCTCCGATCGCTAAGACAAAAAACGATAGCATTAATAGCCAACCCATTTGTTGCTGCCATACTCGCCGGGGAATCCTGGCAATCAAGGTGGCAACAATCAATAGTACCACCAGCAGCACCCGCCAAATATTGTTAGCTAAAACATAACTTGTTAAAAAGCTCATCAACCAAGCGAATTTGACTCGCGGATCGATTTTATGCAGCCAAGTTTGGGGTTGTTCTAAATAAAGTCCAAGTGGCAGCGATCGCAATAAATCCATTTTAGATAGAGTTAGGAGTTAGGAGTGAGAGTTAGGAGTTTTGACTTTAACTCATAACTCCTATACAGACGCGATGAATCGCGTCTCCTAACTTATTTTGACGCGAGTTGCTCTATTAACGTTACCAATTTCGGCATCACGGACTTTTTTGCTACGCCAAAGTAAAATAATGGGCGTGCCTTTAAATCCTAGCTGTTGCCGGAATTGGCGTTCAATGTAGCGACGGTAGTTGTCGTTGAAGCGTTTGGAATCATTGACAAATAGTGCGATCGTTGGTGGTTGGCTACTTACTTGTGTACCATAATAAATTTTACCCTGACGACCACCACGGGATGCTGGCGGTGAATGCCAACTCACGGCATCTGTTAATACTTCGTTAATAACTGATGTGCTGACACGGCGTTTGTGTGATTCAGCCGCCGTTTTCACCAATTCGAGAATCTTTTCTACTCGTTGTCCTGACAAGGCACTTACAAAAATTGTTTCTGCCCATTCGGTAAAATGTAACCGTGATTGCAGAGTTTTTTCGTAGTCGTAGATTGTGTAGGAGTCTTTTTCGACAGCATCCCACTTATTAACGACGATGATGCAAGCTCGACCTTCTTCGATAATCCGCCCAGCTAATTTTTGGTCTTGCTCAGTGACTCCATCTACAGCATCTATTACTAATAAAACCACGTCGGCGCGACGAATCGCTTTGAAAGCACGGTTAATACTAAAAAATTCTGTGCCGTATTCTATATGTTTCTTTTTGCGAATCCCGGCGGTGTCAATTAAGCGGTAGGTTTGCTCGTCTCGTTCAATGACGGTATCAATAGCATCGCGGGTTGTGCCGGAAATTGGGCTGACAATTGCTCTCTCTTCGCCAACAAAAGAGTTGAGTAAGCTTGATTTGCCTACATTCGGGCGGCCGACAATTGCCACTTTGATTTCATTAGTTTCGGGGATGTCTTCAATAGCAGGAATGTGATTAACTAACTCGTCGAGTAAGTCTCCTGTGCCACTACCATGAATTGCGGAGATGGGGTAAGGTTCGCCCAATCCCAATTCCCAAAACTCGGCAGCTTGCATTAAGCCTTGGTCTGGAGATTCACATTTATTTACAACTAGTAGCACAGGTACGCGTTGTTGGCGCATCCATTCGGCAATTTCTTGGTCTGCCGATGTGGGGCCTGTTTGACCATCTACGACAAAAATGGCGGCACAGGCTTCTGCAAGGGCTGTCATTGCCTGCTGGCGAATTAGTGGTAAAAATTCGGTATCATCATTAAAGACTAAACCACCAGTGTCTACAACTAAAAATTCACGACCGTTCCAGAAAGCTGGTAGGTAAGTGCGATCGCGCGTCACTCCCGGTTCATCATGGACAATCGCCGTTTGCTCCCCGGCGAGTCGATTAACCAGGGTGGATTTGCCCACATTTGGGCGTCCGATAATTGCAACAATTGGCAGTGCCATAAAACCAGGATGAGTGAGAGGTGTAGTATATCATGTACTTACATTTTACTCACTTTCAACTTGAAGTTTTAATAATTTCCCAACTTCGTATTATAGCGGTTCTCAGTTGAGTGAGATAGAAGAACCCCACCCCCAACCCCCTCCCCTCTCGAAGAGCGGGGGCTATGATGTCAGCAATACAAGGCTTAAATAAGGTGATGCTTGTTCACGATTCTTGCCCGATCGCGGCTAGTAGTCTGACTTCCGACTTCTACCAGATGGCTGGTGGAAGTCGGAAGTTGAAGTCAAAAGTTACTCGAACGTGCAGAGGCAAGACCAGCCTCCCGTGATCGCCCTGCTCCTAATTGAGGCTTATATCCTTCCTCAAAGAGGAAACGCTATAAGGAGTGTGCAGCCGCAAGTGTTCTTTACAGCGTAGGTAATTTTGCACGTATTTCGTCATGCCCCGTATTAGTTCCAGTTCTGGTAGTTCCCACCGTTACAGCCAAGCGCGTACACTTCTCCCTTGCCGTTGCTGTCCAGGCACTTTCCAGTGGACACGTTGACCAGGCGCTTGCCCTCTCTCTTCCAGTTCTGATAGTTCCCACCATTGCAGCCAAGTGCGTAGACTTTTCCCTCGGCATTGCTGTCCAGGCACTTTCCAGTGGAGACGTTGACCAGGCGCTTGCCCTCTCTCTTCCAGTTCTGATAGTTCCCGCCGTTGCAGCCAAGCGCGTACACCTCTCCGTTGCCGTTGCTGTCTAGGCAGAAACCGGTTGAGACGTTCATATATGTTTTGGTTGCTGCCGCATCCGCCGGCATCGACATCCCGATCATCATAAGCAGTCCGGCGGTGACAACGGCGGTTCCCTTGGTAACAGTGTGATTTAATTTACGCATGGTTGATTTTCCTTTAAAATACGATTGTGTAATTTCGGTTGAATTGTGTACTTTGTGCCGATAAAACAAAACTTTACAGCCTGTCTCATTTTCGGTGTAAAAAATGCCCGTTAAGTACTAGCGATCGCGTTCAAACCTCTTAAGTAGTAGAAGGATTATCTA
This sequence comes from Nostoc sp., assembly GCF_036917435.1. Classification (GTDB taxonomy): domain Bacteria; phylum Cyanobacteriota; class Cyanobacteriia; order Cyanobacteriales; family Nostocaceae; genus Nostoc. The sequence continues at coordinate 92,201 of NZ_JBALDM010000022.1, read as the reverse complement.
TAAAGTTCTACAAAGAATAAAAAGCTGATTTCGGATATTGATAAATTTTACGGAGAATCAACGATCGCTACCGCCCATAGCCTTGATATAAGCTGTGATTATCGCTAATCGGTTTTAAAAATCATCGGTTCTGATTTTGGAGGTTAAGATATGTGTCGTAGTCGTGCATCAATTAACTTCTAAGGCTCCCAAAGCTTTTAAAGTTGCTATTTCTGCTTCAGTCAACCCCATGACTTCAGTAATAATCATGCCTTCATAAGGGCGGGCTGGTCTTAAAGTTTGCTGACACTTCCCGGTAGCAAGATCCCAAAAGTTGATTGTTTCATCCTGGCTACCACTGAGGAGAGTTTGCTCGTCGTGGCTCAGACTCAGTGACCATATCCAATTTTGGTGATTCTCTAGTGTAGCAAGGCAGTCTCCAGTAGCTATATGCCAAATTTTGATGGTGCGATCGCTACTACCGCTAATCATCCGGCTACCATCGGCGGTGAAGAGAATACAGACAATTTGGCCAGTATGTCCTTGGAATATCCGGTAACAAGTTCCGGTGTGAATATCCCACAATTTCACTATCTGTTCATCACCACCAGTGGCAACATATTGATTATCTGGACTGACGGCAATTGCCCAAACACGGTTTGAATCTGCCTGCCAAGTATTCAGACAGATGCCTGTTTTAATATCCCACTGTTTAACTATCTTTTCATGGCCACTACTGAAGAGAGTTTTGCTGTCAGGACTAAAAGCGATCGCTAGCACAGATCCAGGATGCCCCTGTAATGTTTGCCAACATTCCCCAGAATGCACGTCCCAAATCTTGATTGTATGGTCATGGCTGGCACTAGCAAGTAATTTATTGTCTGGACTAAAAGCGATCGCCCAGACCCAACTGCCATGACCATATAAGGTTTTGAGGCATTGTCCTGTATAGGGACTCCAGAGTTTAATGGTGCGATCGGCGCTGCCACTAGCGAGAAATTGTCCGTTGGGACTAAAGGCAACACAGAAGACCCGATTGCTGTGTCCGTATAGTACACGAAAAGGTTGGAGGCCAAGCTTTAATTGTTGCGGGGCATTGAGGTTGACATCCCAGAGTTTGATTGTCTGGTCTTCATGTGCGCTAGCAAGAAGGTTTTGCTGGTAACTGTGGGTAATCCCATAAATCGCATTTCTGTGTCCTTGTATGGTTTTGGTACACTGTCCAGTCGAAACTTCCCAGAATCTCGCTGCATGGTCATCCCCACCGCTAGCGATCAAGCGTCCTTGGGGATGAAAAGCAATTGACCAAATCCGGTTTGTATGCTTTTTTAGGGTATCCAGACATTTTCCGGTATGTATATCCCAAATCTTCACAGTTTGGTCATAGCTGCTGCTTGCCGCTTTATCCTCTTTGGGGCTGAATGCTACTGATGTGACAAATCCTGTATGTCCTAGCAATGTCATCACACACATCCACACCCCAGTCCGCAGATCCCAAAGTTTCACCGTTTGATCGAAACTGCCACTAACTAACCTTTGCCCTTCTGGACTAAAAGCGATCGCTTTTACCCAATGCTGATGTCCTTTAAGGGTTTGTACGCAACATCCAGTTTCTAGATTCCACAATTTGATTGTGTTATCTTCACCAGCTGTCGCTAGGGTTTTTCCTGTGGGATGAAACGCGACACTCCACACACAACTGCCATGTTCCAGAGTTTGCACACATTCTGTTGTTGTCATATCCCAGAGTTTAACTGTGCGATCGTCGCTAGCACTGGCCAGAAATTGCCCATCTGGACTAAAAGCCAAGGCTATAACGATGCTGGTGTGTCCATGCAGCGTTTTCAGATATTTTCCTGTGGTAGTGTCCCAAAGTTTGATAGTGTGATCTTGACCGCAACTTGCTAAGACTGGATGCACAGGGCTAAAGGCAACACTCCACACCCAATTGTTGTGTTGTTTACAGCTAAAGAGTTGTTTTCCGTTGTTGGCATCCCAAATATAAATTTCACCGTTGGTATCACTGGTAGCAAGACAACACCCATCTGGACTAAAGACAACGCTAGTAATACCGCTAAAGGTTGCAGCAAATGCACAATCTCGAAATGTTGTCTGGGTAAAATTGACTTGATGTAGTTTGAGCGATGCCTGCGGCCGGCTGCGCCAACGCAAATCTGCTTGACGAATGTAGAGATCAGAAAAATCATACCCCGTCAAGTCGGTTTCCAATTGAGCCAACAAATTCAGCAGGTTGCCGCCAGCATACCCAAATTTATCTGGGCATGGGGCATGAATAATTCTTTCTTGCTCCTCTGCTTCTTTGTTGTTTCCGTTATTTTCATACCCTTGTGGGTGGAGTTTTTTATCTTGTAGTTTGTTAATCAATCTGCCCAGTTTATGCTCAAGCTGACGAGTAGAGCCAAGAATTACTTGCAGTTGCTCCAACATCGGCCGCACAATTAGGTGAATTTGACTATCGCGGATATAGTCTTTTGCCTGAGCTTTCATTAAGGCATGACTTAGCAGATATTGCGGTGATTCCGTGACAATTTCTTGACATACTTGCTCAATCAAGCAATCTGTAACGTATTCCATCACTACAGGTTGCTGTGTGAATCCCGCAGTATTGCTTTCAATCAAGCTACGCCAAGATAAAGACTCCAGAACTTGGATTAACTTAGATTTAGGAACTGTAGGTGTCAAATCTGTTTGCAATTCTGTCACCGTAACGCTTTCTCGATTAATTGCCAGCCAATACATGACTTGTTGCTCTAAGTCCGAGAGTCGTTGAAATTGTTGGTCGATGAGATTGCCAATACCATTAAAAATTGTTGTACCTTCGGCAAAAAAGCGAGAAATACTGCCTTGATATAAGTCCCGAATTGAAGTTGCAGCAATTTTCAAAGCTAGGGGATTACCACGATAACAGTCAATTAGCTGGCGGGTTTCGTTGTCTGTACTTAATAACCCTTTGAGTGAGAGAATTGTTTCTCCTGCTGCAACTTCCAATCCTGATAGAGCAAGGGTACGAACTGGCAAACCATCACCTTCCAATGCTGCAACTTGAGCAGGTTTTTCCCGACTGGTGAGCAGAACACAGCTTTGATGCCGAGTTTCTCCCAATCGCCACAAAAGTTCACCGTAGGATTCATAGCCTTCTCGGTAACAGCCTGTCTGCTTACCATGCTGCAACAGAGTATCAAAGTTATCTAGAATCAGTAAACAGCGAGATTTACGAAAGTACTCGATTAAACAGGTGATTTGCTCGTGAGGGTCAGCAGGCAATGCGATCGCTTGTTGATTGGAAAGAATTTTGATGCAGTCTGTTAGCTTGTCATGAAAAAAAGGTGCGTGCCGGAGCGATCGCCAAATTACATATTCAAATTCTGCCTGTAGCTGTTCTGCTAACTTCACCGAGAGCGCAGTCTTGCCCATGCCACCCATACCTAGCAGTGTGACTACACGAGTGCGTGAAGCGTTACTATCGCCGTTAGTCGAATCGCCCACAATCCATTTACTCAAAGTTTCTAATTCAGTTGTCCGTCCATAGAATTGGGAAACGTCGATCGCCTCTCCCCAATCGATGCGAGGCGTGAAAGTTGGGGAGACGTTTGCACCATTCTGCTGTGCGGTTCGGTTTAGGACTCCGTGCAGATTATTTTTGGTAACTTTTTCATTTAAAGCTTGAGATAGCGATCGCCATAGTTGCGAACCAACATCTTTGATATGACCAGGGTCATAAGTGACTTCTCGCGCCATATCTAGGTAAGTTTTACCTTCCCAGGCATAGCGAAATACAATCTCTTGCGCTCTCGTTAAGCGTCCCCGTTGCAATAATCGCTCAACGATTGCGATCGCTTCTTCAATCGTCATTTATTCCGTAGTAATACAAAATTACCTACAATATTCTCACAAACAACTTGATTTTTTCGCAAAAGTTTACGTAAATCTACCAAAAAGACCCGACTTTTCTCCGACCTTTTCCGACCGACAAACTTTATACCAAGCATTAGAGTATTTAGGTAGATAAGCAGTATTTATATCTCTGACTTCTTAGAAGGGATATAGAAGAAGCGATCGCTTTCTCTAACTAATAACTGAGCAATTCACAGTATTCTTGGGGCAACAAGCACATGAGATTTTTAAGAACTTTTGCAACTGTTGGAGTTGTTTCTTTAATGGCAACTACAGCAGTAGTAGCTTTACCAAATAGTGATTCTGCTTTAGGACAAGCTACGCTTGAAGTTGACATATCACATTCTAATTTTTCTACTGTTCAACTCACAGACAATATACTTACACGTTCACGCAGTGAAAAATTATTACTAGCACAAACTCAGCGTTTTCCACTGAGCGGATCTAAGTTCACAGAGCTTGGCGATCATCGTCGAATGGAGACTCAAATTAAAATTTCCAATAACGGTCGAATCGATGGTGTGACAAGAATTTGGACAGACAAAAAGTTGATAGGATTTACTGGTTCTGTTGCTGTTGCCATTACCGATCGTGCTGGAAATGTTTTATATGTAACTAGTCCTCAACGCTGGGGTGTAGATTGTAAGCGTTGTCCTGGCCCAAGTAATCGAACTCAAGGATGGGCTGATACTGTTCCTTCCAATGTTCTTAAGCAGGTAGGTGGTTATGCTATTATCCACACTACTAGTCCAAGAGATAGATGGCGGGATTGGCTAAGTACTAGCAAAGAAGCTGTAACAGAAATTAAAGGAATTTACAGTCAGTTCTAGAGCGATCGCACTCGTGACAGTTCTGAAGCACATGCACACAGTTAAGAAAAAATCAGTTTTTTGGGCTTTTATACATCATTTAGATCCCCGACTTCTCTAAGAAGTCGGGGATCTAGGGGAAGCGATCGTAATTCCAAAACTTTGCCTGCTAATCCTTTGGGACATTTTCTTAAGTCAAACTTAAGTTTAAAAAATAAAAAAGGTAGGAAATCCTACCTTTTACCCAAAAAAAGCATTTTGTAACCAAATACCAAATTCAATATCACACAAGTTTTTGACGAATCTATTGCAAAACTATGACAAGGGTATGACAGTTAATTTGCAATCGACTTCGCTATTGCTCCTAGCTGCAACCCAGGCGGATAACTACCTTCTTCTTTTACCCGCTTAATTTCAGCGTCTGTGAGCCGCAAATTTAACTTTTGCGCTAATGCTCGCACAATATCACCCCTGTCGATTACACCAGCTACAGCCCCAGCCGGAGAAAGGACGGTAATTCGAGGTAACTGCTCATTTTCCAGCTTGTTAATTACTTCAGCTATGGTTGTTGCTTCCGTAACAGTGGGTATTTCTATCAGAGGATGCACAAGGCTGTGTAAGGTTTGGGTTTCCCATTCACTTCTTTGGGTTAGACGAAAATCGTCAATGGAAACTAGACCCCGGTAACGTCCATCAGAAGCAGCAAAATAAACCTGTGAGGGAGCGGTTTCCAACAAGTATAAATCGGCAAACGATCGCAATGTCTGGTCAGCATCGACAACCCGAAAGTCACGAGTCATGGCATCAGATGCCACGACTTTGAGTAGGCTTTCTTGCAATGTAGTCACGTTATCATAGCTGCTGGCGTTGCGGACAGCAAACCAACCTAACATCGCAATCCACAAACCAAGCGCTAACTCTCTTGTCAAGAAATCTACAACAAACCCCAGAGCGATCGCACCATAACCCAAAATTTGCCCAGCTTTTGCTGCCCAATGTACGGCTTGGAAACGATTACCTGTTACTTGCCACAGTGCTGCTTTTAACACTTGTCCTCCATCTAGAGGCAAGCCAGGAATCATGTTAAATAGCCCCACCACCAAGTTAATTCTCGCCAAATCTCCCACCATAACACTGAGGGGACTGGTATCGGGAATTACGGTAACTCCTAGACGGAGCAGGAAAAATAGTATGATGCTCACCAATGGCCCTGCGATCGCTACTTGAAAGGCTTTGAAAGGAGTTTTAGATTCTTCTTCAATAGCAGCAATCCCGCCAAATAGAAACAGAGTAATTGAATTAACCTTAATGCCTTGCGATCGGGCTACTAAGCTGTGACCCAATTCATGTAACAATACCGAACTAAATAGCAGCAGTGCCATAACTATGCCAGCACTCCAAGCTATAACAGTTCCCCATTCTTGGTAAGCTACCCCAAAGTTTAGGGTTGTCAACCCTAAAATCACAAACCATAACGGGTCTAAAAATAGAGGAATTCCAAATAAAGAACCAATTTTCCAATTTGTTTGCATTACATTGTCCTAAAACTAGATATCACCAGTAGTTTCTATACTGCAATATTCGCGTATATATTTATACGTATATTTCTGAGCATTAATTCGATACTGCTGAGTTATGAAATGCTCTTATTTCTAGGATAGACAATTAATGTCTGTGAGCAAAACTCTGAAATTGGGAATTGAGAATTGGGAATTGGGAATTATTTATCTAAATTTGTATTTATCGCGGCGTTACCTGTAACGCCGCGATAAATGCAAAGTTATAGACGACCGATGTTAGTCAGTCCTAAAACGATGCCAATGCCGATAATATGACCAAAAGCCATAGCTCCAACGAATGTTGGAATACTAATCGGCAGGATGGGGAACTTGGGGCCAACTAGGGGTTTTTCGATCCTAGTACTTAGTAAAACCATTACTAAGCTACTGATGCTGATGATGATGCCTACTGTAGGATTCCACGCAGGTGTTGGGGGAACATTTGCAGCTGCTGCTAGTAAAATAGATGAAATCAAGCTTTTGTCTCCTAAAATCTAGACCTACAAAATTATAAAATTACCAAGGCACAAAAGTTTTTCGGATAATCTAGACTTTTTCGATAATTATTATCAGATTTATTAATTTTTTTATGCGCGTTAAAATTTGCGGCATCACTCAACCACAGCAGTCTATAGCGATCGCCTCCTTGGGCGCAACGGCACTAGGATTTATTTGTGTGTCAAACTCACCTCGTTACGTGACTACATCTCAAATTCGGGCAGCCGTGGCAGAACTGGCGGCAAATATTGATACAATTGGTGTTTTTGCCAACGCTAGTATTTCTGAAATCAGTCAGATAGTTGTTGATTCTGGGTTAACTGGTGTCCAGTTACACGGAGATGAATCGCCAGATTTTTGCTACCAATTGCGTCAAGAGTTACCCAATGTCGAAATTATCAAAGCGCTTAGAATTCGTAGTCTTGAGCATCTGGACGCGACAGCCAATTACACAAGCTACGTAGATACTTTACTACTTGATGCCTACCATCCCGAACAACTTGGTGGTACAGGCAAAACCTTAGATTGGAAAATGCTAGAGCAATTTAACCCCGATTGCCCTTGGTTTTTAGCTGGGGGATTAACAGCAGATAATATCGTTGAAGCTTTAAGTCAGGTTAATCCTAGTGGCGTTGATTTATCTAGTGGTGTGGAACACGCACCTGGAGATAAGGATTTAGATAAAGTAACCAAGTTGTTTCAGAAATTAGGGATTAGGGAATAGGGAATAGGGAATAAGTAAGAATCAAGGTAGCAGGGGGGAAATAATCAATGCCCAATGCCCAATGCCCAATGCCCAATGCCCAATTCCCAATTCCCAATTCCCAATTCCCAATGCCCAATTCCCAACTTTTTAAAATAACGCTGGTTGGTGGCGAATCAAGTTAAAAAATTCTTCGCGGGTTTTGTGATCCTCTTGAAATACACCAACCATTGCACTAGTAACAGTCCAAGAACCAGGTTTCTGCACACCCCGCATTACCATACACATGTGGCTAGCTTCCATTACAACGGCTACGCCTTGAGGTTGCAGAATGGTCTGAATTGCTTCAGCAATTTGGCGGGTTAACCTTTCCTGCACTTGCAAGCGACGAGAATACATCTCAACAATGCGGGCTAGTTTACTCAGTCCGACAACTTTTTGGTTGGGGATGTAAGCAACGTGCGCTCTACCCATAAATGGCAGCATGTGGTGTTCGCACAGACTAAAGAAATTAATATCTCTAACTAGTACCATCTCGCTATGTCCTTCATCAAAGATGGCATCGTTAACGAGGTCTTCAAGGGATTGGTTATAGCCACTGGTAAGAAACCGCATTGCCTCGGCCACTCGTTTAGGTGTTTTGAGGAGTCCTTCGCGTTCGGGATCTTCGCCAACGCCCAATATTATTGCCCGCACAGCGTCCTTCATTTCCTCCATCTGTTCCTCTTTTGGCGGGAACACATCTGCTGGTCGCCCATTATGAGTATTGCGATCGGGTCTGGGACTTATGGCTTCTGCCAAATCGGGAATCAGAGGCGATTGAGAGGAATTGGAACCGTTGGAACTAGCAATAGTCATGATTCAGTCGTGGTTATGGTTTTGTGATTAGTCATTAGTCATTAGTCATTTGCAAAAGACAAAGGGCTAAGGACTAAGGGCTTTCCAAGAAATAAATTATCCATTTTTGGGATGTGCATCTTGCCGGTCCCCAATATTAGGACGGGCAAGATGCCCATCCCACAAGAAAATTTGGGATATTTTTTTATTTGGAAGTCCCTAATTTAGAGTGCGCCGGCGCTGGGCATAAGGGTCAATTCGTCAATAACTGCCTGTTGTGGTAACAGAACTGTGTAGAGAATTGACTGAGCAACAATTTCCGGGGTTAACATTTTGGAACGGTCTAAGTTGACATGGACTGTCTCTGTGTCCCAAAGTTCGGTATTGACGGCACCAGGACAAATAGCTGTGACACGAATGCCGTGGGTGCGTTCTTCTTGTGCCAGGGTTTGGGAGAGGGCTATCAAACCAGCTTTGCTGACGCTGTATGCTCCCCAACCGGGAAAGGGTTGCTTGGCGGCTATTGAGGCAACATTGATAATTGTCCCTGTGCCGCGATCGCGCATTGAAGGTAAAATCCCCACAATGCACTGAAATACGCTGGTAAGATTCAAGTCAATTACCTGCTGCCAGCCCTCTAAGGGAGTTTCGCTCAAAGTGGCTGTGTAGGCAAGACCCGCACTGTTTACCAAAATATCTATATCACCAAAGTCAAGGGCGATCGCTTGAATCTTTTCTTTTACTTCAGAGATCCGCGCTAAATCTACAGCATAAGCTTTCGCTTGCACCCCAGTATGGTGTACAGCTTCTGCCACAGCTTCCAACTTATTCAAAGAACGGCTGACTAAGGCGACATCTATTCCGGCTTTCGCAAAGGCTAAAGCTGTTGCTTTCCCAATTCCACTACTTGCCCCAGTAATTAGGGCGCGTCGTTTTTGCTCAACACTCATGGTGTCTCCCAATTTTTTGGCAGTTCCCAAAATCTATTTCCATCCAATTATTTACACTTTTTGGTTTGGATATATTAAAGGAATCTAAAAATCTGATGATTTCCATTAGGTAAATGTTATATTTCCATGCAATGGTGGCATATTGTGAATTTTACCAGTGAAGACAACAAATCTTCGCCTGGAAAACCACGCCGCTCACTCAAATTAAATTACGTGAAGTACTCCAACCTGCTTGGTTGACCTTGGAGCTTCCGACATCATTTAACTCAGGGACGGTTTTATTCGTCTTTAGAGTTTCCCATTTCAACCGCTAATGCCACGTCAGTTATACACCACAAGGTTGTTCGGGACTAAACCCGATTATGGTTTTACTCAGCGATAATAGGCAGTTTAATTTTTAATCTTACAAATACAGTTTGGTGTTTAGTTTAGGGCAGTAGCCTGCCATGAAAAACACAAAACCCACTCAATCGAGTTGAGTAGATTTACCAAACATGCAAATGCCTATGGCTAGATTGTTAAAAATCTTTAAGCACATAGGCAATTATAGCATTGCTCCTTGACTAATCCATCATTGTGCAATGGTTTTAGTGGGCAACTTCTGTAAAAACACCAATTTTGCGGAATTTTTCATAACGCAGTTGGCGGCGTTCTGGAGCGGTTAAACGATTGAGTTCGTCTAAATTTTCTAACAGCACTTGTTTGAGAGTGGTAGCGGCTTTTAAAGGGTCGGAATGAGCGCCACCAGTTGGTTCAGGGAGTATTTGGTCAATAATTCCCAACTTTTTCAGGTCGTGGGAAATAATTTTCAGAGCAACGGCGGCTTGGGGAGCCTTACCAGCATCTTTCCAGAGAATGGCGGCGCAGGCCTCGGGAGTGGCGACGGTGTAAACGGAGTGTTCAAACATGAGTAGGCGATCGCCTACTCCAATACCGAGTGCGCCACCAGAGCCACCTTCACCGATAACTGTGCAGATAATTGGCACATCAAGACAAAACATTTCTCGCAAGTTGTAAGCGATCGCTTCTCCTTGACCTTGGTGTTCTGCTTCTACCCCAGACCAAGCCCCTGGTGTGTCGATAAAAGTTAGTATGGGCATACTAAACTTGTTGGCGTGTTCCATCAACCGCATCGCTTTGCGGTAGCCGCCAGGGTAAGGCATTCCAAAGTTACGGGCAATATTGTCTTTGGTATCACGACCTTTTTGATGACCTAACATCACCACAGGTTGCCCACTCAGACGACCAACACCACCAACTAAAGCCGGATCGTCACCACCACAGCGATCGCCATGTAATTCCATCCATTCATCACTAATAGCCTGAATGTAATCCAGAGTACTGGGGCGACGCGGATGACGGGCGACTTGCAATCGCTGGGACGGGGATAGACTCGTGAAAATTTCCTCACGCAGTTGCATGGCGCGTGCTTCTAGTTGCCGAATTTGTCCAGAAACATCAACGCCATTTTCTTCTGCAAGTTGTCGAATTTGATCGATTCGAGTTGCAAGTTCTGCTAAAGGCTTTTCAAAATCTAACAGTAGCGGTTTACGCTCAGTAGTTGCCATCGTAGGGTTTATAAGTTACGAGTTATCTATTTTTTTGTCATTAGTCTTTTGTCCTTTGTCCTTTATCATTTGCAAATAACGAATGACCAATGACTAATGACTAATGACCAATGACTAAACCAGCAGTGGTCTAAATCCATGTTTTACTGATACCCGGCCAATCTGCTCCATTTTATCTACGGTAATCTGATTCCGTCCCCACGAAAAGTTCGTGTATAACTTCTCAAATTCCAGCAGCATTGATTCTGCAAAACAAGCAAACAATTGGCGGGCTGGCACGTCCATATTGACTATTTTCATAATTTTCCAGTCAATATCTAGGGAATGCTCTACAATCCCACCATTTAACACGTGTACGCCAGGATATTGAATTTTTGTCGCTAAGTTTTTAGGATAGCCACCATCAATCAACAAACAGGGTTGTTTCAAAGTGGTGGGGTCAATTTCCACGCCTCTGGGCATACTAGCAACCCAAACTACAACATCAGCTAATGGCAGTGCTTCTGTCAAACCCATAATTTTCCCCCGCCCTAGTTCGCCTTGCAACTCTTTGAGACGTTCTTGATCGCGGGCGATTAACAGAAGTTCTTTGACATCTGTTCTCGCATCTAGCCAGCGTGTAACTGCACTACCAATATCTCCAGTTGCTCCACAGATAGCAACAGTTGCGTTTGATAGATTAATTCCCAGTTGTTTCGAGGCTTCTTCCACCTGCTTAGAAATAATGTAGGCAGTATGAGTGTTTCCTGTAGTGAAGCGTTCAAACTCTAGTTTGATATTGCGGACTTGGCTAAACTGCTCTAACTTAAAGTTTTCAAAAATAATCGAAGAAAATCCGCCTAAAGCTGTGATGTTAATGCCGTGCTTCTGTGCATGAGCCATAGCGTTGAGGATTTTTCGCGTTGCGGCTTTGATGCGGCGACTAGCTAACATTTCCGGCAAAAAGCAAGATTCTACATACCGTCCTTCAATTTGTTGCCCAGTTACACTGGTGACAATAATGCTATCGACAATTTGCGGCGGGGCGCTGCACCAAAAGTCTAGCCCTTGATCGGCATATTCTGGGTATCCCAATTCTTGGGCTACCGCTTGAGCGTGTTCTAAACTAGTCAGATGTCCAATTAGACCAAACATGTAGTGATTATTAGGCTTATGCTGTCTTGAGGGCGGGGAATTAAGTGAGTGCTGAACTGAGTGCTGAGTTGCTGAGTGCTGAGTTGCTGAGTGCTGAGGCAGTATTAAGTAAAAAAGAAGGAATAAGTTTAGATAATTTCTTCACTCTTGACTCTTCACTCAGGACTAATAACTCAGCACTCAGCACTGTTTTAAGCACCTATGAGTCCGTAGGCTGACAGGCGCATAATATCACGTGTGGTAAAACCAATATTACTCAGTGCTTCACCATACTGAATCATAAAGTCTTCTATTAAAGCATCTTTTTCCATTGCCATTGTGTGGGCATCACCTTCTACTTTGTTGAGCATTCTCCAGACGATGGGTAGGTTCTGGCGATTTGCAAGTTCAAGTTCAGCTTTGGATTCTGTAAAGTGTTCTTTCAACCAAACTTCTCCAAAGTTGAGGTGACTATATTCTTCTTTGACTACTCCTTCAGTGATTTTACGGGCGAAATCGTCGGCGACGGGGATGTAAATGTTGTATGCTGCGATCGCAAAACATTCAATAATTAAAGACTGAATCAACAGACATGTAACCACATTTCCTTCTGCTGCGGCTGTTTGGAAATTTTGGTGTAGCCCGGAGAAAAACTCCTTAGCAAATTGCAAATCTGGGGTTACTTGCAAATTGCGCCCACAAGCCTCGAATCCTTTCTTATGACGACTTTCCATCTTGGATAGGCGAATCAATTCATCATGAGATTCTGGTAGCAGTCCGGCTAGGGTGATGTAATTTTCATGGGCTTCTTGTTCCCCTTCAATCACGATCGCATTAATCCGGCTATAAGCATCTTTGTATGTTTCGCTCTTGAAATCTAATTCTTTAGATTGGTCTGTAAGCTGCTGCATGGTATTTTTACTCCTGTAAAAAAAGAATTATTTGACACCAAGATTGAATTTACCCTATGAACTGAGGGTAACTAATCTCTGTGGTTTAATTTAACTTAACAAGTAACTATGTTTATAGATTAACTTTTGCTGGGCGGGATGCTCTAGTACTAGCAAAATAAATGCTTTATAGATAATAAATTTATGTCCGAACCCAAATGGAATCTGAGATTTGGCGATTTTTTGAGCCTAGTAATCTTACTGGTAGGGGCATTTATTGTTTTACTACCTCTGTTTATTGTTTTTATCACCTCCTTTACACCGACGGGAGCAACCCCGGAAAATGTTTCCAAAAATAACTGGTCTTTAGCTAATTACCGCGTTGCGTGGCAACAAGGAAAATTTTTACTGGCGTTTGCTAATTCTACCTTGGTAGCGATCGCTGTGACGGCGTTTCAGATTGTGACTTCTGCTTTGGCTGGTTACGCCTTAGCGCGATTGAAGTTTCGGGGCCGCCAAGCCCTGCTATTGATAGTTTTAGCAACCTTGGTGATTCCCTTTCAGCTATTGGTGATTCCCATCTTTTTGGTTTTGAAGTGGGGACACATGATAAATACATACTGGGCGCTCATTTTACCCACTGCTGTCAACGGGTTTGGAATTTTCTTACTACGTCAATATTTCCAGACAATTCCCGTGGAGTTAGAGGAAGCCGCAGCCATCGATGGGGCGAACAGACTGCAAATTTTATGGTGGGTAATATTACCTTTAGCCCGTCCAGCCTTGGTAACGCTGTTTTTATTCACCTTCATCGGCGAATGGAATGATTTGTTTAAGCCTTTGGTGTTCACAACCCGTCCCGAATTAAGGACGGTGCAACTGGCTTTGGCTGAGTTTCAAGAACAGTTTACGAATAATTGGCCTTTGATGATGGCGGCGGTGACAATAGCAACAGTTCCAGTGATGGTATTATTTTTGATTGGTCAGCGTCAATTTATTCAGGGTATTGCTACTACAGGGATTAAGAATTAGCAAAAGAAGCAGAGCGCGAGGTAAGAGAATTCAACAGCAACAGAGTAATAATTCTTACCAATAATCTAAAATTACCTCTATTGGACTTGCTGCAATATCCAAAATGCTTAATGAGATTTCCTAGTAAGGGACTTCCAAATAAAAAAATACTCAACTACTTCCTGTGGGGCGGGCAAGATGCCCACCCCACAAGATTGGATAATTTATTTGTTGGAAGTCCCCAATTGGAATCGCTATCTCTAGCGTTGTATCTATAATTTATGGGAAGATTTAATCTAAATATTTAAAGTAATATGTCAGAAACACCCCAAGACGAAGGCATTTGGATTGTAACGGATGAAACTCCTAAAATATCGATTCCTGACGGTTCTAAAGGCGGGAGTACTAATACACTCAGTTGGGGAGACGAAACTAGTAGGGAAAGTATTAGTAGCAAAGGCGTAGGAGATGCCGTTAAGGTTAGCGCTCAAACATTAGAGCAAAATATGACTCACTTTCTCAAAGTTGTGGGAAGTTTGTTTAATCAAGCTGAACAGCAAGCAAAAGTCAACTCCAAGATGCAGCTAGATGAAATTGAGCTATCGATAGAAATTAGTGCAGATGGGGAAGTTAAATTAATTGGCAGTGGTCTCAAAGCTGGGAGTAAAGGAGCGATTAAGCTGAAGTTTAAGCGCCAAGAATCACAGTGAGATGGCAAAAAATTGGGCGATCGCGATCGGAATTAACCAGTATGATTATCTGCAACCGCTAAACTATGCCAAGCGGGATGCACAGTTAATACAGCAGTTTCTCCAAAGTGAGGCTGGGTTTGAGAAGATATACTTCTTCTCTGATGACTCCCCTGATATTGGCGGTAAATCGACTCGTCCCAACCGTGCTAACTTACGGCAAGTGTTGCTGGAGTTATTTAACAAACCCTTCATGGGTGCAGGTGATAATTTTTGGTTTTTCTTCAGTGGTCATGGAATACGCCATGCTGAACGTGATTATCTCATGCCTAGTGATGGCAATCCAAGAGATATTACAGAAACAGCGATTCCTATTAACTTTGTGACTGAACGTTTGCGTCGCTGTGGTGCTGATAATGTTGTCTTGATTTTAGATGCTTGTCGCAGTTTGGGAACTCGTGCAGGTGAAGGTATTGGCAGACAAACGGCTGAGGAAGCTAGTCAACAAGGAGTTATTAGTATTTTTTCCTGTAGTCCACAGGAATATTCTTATGAAATTGAAGCATTACAACAAGGTGCTTTTACTACTGCATTACTAGAAGGGTTAGGTATTCGAGGTAAATGTGCCACTGTTGAGAGGTTGAATCAGTATCTTAATTTTCGTGTGCCGGAAATTGTTCGTCAGCATAATAATGGGAGACAAACACCTTATATTATTGCTGAACCTGTAAATAAATCTCACCTGATTCTTGTACCGCGATATGCAACCCTAGCGGATATTGCTACTTTGAAAAATGATGCTTATCGCGCAAAAGATGAAGGGAATTTGGATTTGGCAGAGCAATTATGGATTCGGGTGTTAGCTGCGGCTTCAGGACAGGATATGGATGCAATTGAGGCAATTAAAAGAATTGACAGGCTGCGCTGGGAACGTAAACAAGCACCTGCGCCACTACCTAGAAATACTGCTGCAAATTCTGCCAAGGGAGAATCTACAGTTGAAATAAATCCTTTAAAAACCTTTCAACTTAAAGAATTTCTAGATAATTTTAACCGTGAGTTGCGCCGCGTTGAAATAAATCCTTTAAAAACCTTTCAATTTGAAGTAGTTACGGTAAATGCACAAGGCAATATCACCAACCGCCGTAATGAGAAAGCGAAATATTTTGAAGAAGATTTAGGAAATGGTGTCACCCTCGAAATGGTGCAGATACCAGGGGGAACCTTTACGATGGGTTCACCAGAAGGGGAAGTGGAACGATACGATAGTGAAAGCCCACAGCATCAAGTAACAGTTCCTGGGTTCTTCATGGGGAAATATGCAGTTACCCAGGAGCAGTATCAAGCAATTATGAGTAGTAACATTAATCCTTCCAATTTTAAAGGTGATAAGCGACCTGTAGAACGAGTAAGTTGGGATGAGGCGGTAGAGTTTTGTAAAAAACTAAACCAGAAGACAAGATGTAAATATAGATTACCTAGCGAAGCCGAATGGGAATATGCTTGTCGTGCGGGGACAACTACACCATTTTATTTTGGTAAAACGATTACCACAGATTTAGTTAACTACCACGGTAAGTATCCTTACGGCTCTGCACCAAAGGGCGAAGATCGTAAACAAACAACAAATGTAGGAAAATTTTCACCAAACTCTTTCGGTTTATACGATATGCATGGTAATGTATTGGATTGGTGTCAAGATGTATATAATGACAACTACCAGGGTGCGCCAAAAGATGGTACTGCGTGGTTAATTGGTAAAGATAATAACATAAAGCTCCTACGTGGGGGTGGTTGGATTGACAGCGCTAAGTATTGCCGTTCTGCTATTCGTCGCTTTTACGTGCGCGCATTTTGTCACAAGGCTGTTGGTTTTCGCGTGGTGGCGGTTGCTGTGGCGTGAGTACTCCCCAAAGTCAGAGTCGGTAAGTGGGAATTTATCGAGCGTACACCAGGGAGTCCAGACCTGAACCAGTAATTCGTAGGTTGGGTTGAGGAACGAAACCCAACATTACGCATCACAATACTTAATGCTGATGTTGGGTTTCACTTCGTTTAACCCAACCTACGATTTAGATAATATCTACTCTTTAGCAATATCAGAGTCAAAAACAATTTTCTGCCCAGCACCCCACGTAATATCATACATACCCTGACGAACAGAACGATGAAAGCTGGAATATTCCCAATCTTTTGGAACTTTCACTAAACCATGTTTGACAGGATTGTAGTGAATATATTCGAGGTGATTTTTAAAATCTACCTCGTCTCTAATCATGTGTTCCCAAAAACGACGCTGCCAAATACCTCGCTCTTTTTTATTTTGCCTAGAGGTAGATAGGTTTTGCTGTGATAAAGTAATGCACTGGCGACTAAAATAGCTTTTGATCAAACGCCAACGAGTAGAAAAATTGCGATCGCCCTGTGGTAATGTCCAAATACAGTGCAGATGATCAGGTAATAAAACAAAGGCATTAATTATAAATGGGTGTTGATGCATTACATACCGAAAAATATTTCTTAATAAAGATACGTTAGTAGGTAAGCATAATAATCTTTGTCTTTTATATGTTACGAGTGTAAAAAAGTAAGTGCCACCTTCGATTGTAGCTCGCCGATATTGCATTATGTTAATTTGATAATGGTTATATTTTTGGCTTTATACCAAAGTATTGGTTATAAAAAATACCGTCAACTTATTGTTTTTGAGATGTGAGTTAAGAAATGAGTGAGGAGCAATCTAATAAACTAAAGTAGATGTTGGGTTTCGTTCCTCAACCCAACCTACAATTAAGTCTAATTTTGAGTTTGACAATACCTTTAGCCCATTTGCGATCGCACTCAGCATCTTTATCGTTAATGGTGCGTTGAGTTTTCTGACAACGCACCATTATGTAAAAAAGCAGCGAGTCCAAACAATCACTTCACAGATGTCACTGTTTGGTTTACTACTGAACGTGCTTTTTTACGGTCTGACCTGCGCGTTCCACCAGCCATTTCATATTCATCACTATTTTTGCCATAGCGAGATGCAACATTTAACAGCATTTGCTCAGAATAAGTATTCAACTCACGTTCGGATTCTATTAATGCATTGTGTGTCTTATCTACTATTGTTTGTGCTTGATTATAAGCGGCTAGTTTTTCTCGTAACTCAATTACTTTAGTGTTGTAAGTAGCAATTGAAAACCCATTACTAAAGTCTAACTTAGGGTTAATTGTCTCCATTCCTTCAATCCGTCGTTCAGCTTTGGTGAGTGACATGGAGTTTCGTTTCCGTTGCGTCATATAGTTTTCCTTTTTGGATTAATTTATAAATAACCCTGATCCTCAACACTGAGTTACTTATATATCATCAGAATACGCAATAGGCAGATGCACCAGCCACAGTAAAGTTACAGAAAAATAAAAGTATTGGATGGCATTAGCCAAATAGATAAATACGGGTATATTTGCTGAAATTTGTTGAGAAAAGCTGGTTTTCAAGTCGCAAAAGCTAGTTTTCAAGTTGCAAATGCTAGTTTTCAAGTTGCAAAAGCTGGTTTTCAAGTCGCAAAAGCTAGTTTTCAAGTCGCAAAAGCTGGTTTTCAAGTCGCAAAAGCTAGTTTTTAAGTCGCAAAAGCTGGTTTTCAAGTCGCAAAAGCTGGTTTGGTGAAAATTGTTCAAATAATTCCATAACGCTTAATTAGTTCAACAGAACAACCCCAGAGATTTATCCGTGGGGTTGCGACTATTACCGCAAGGCGGAATTCAAAATTAAAATAATGCTTTTTAGCGCCGTGCGTAACTTTCTTTGTTTCAAACTTAACCCCCAGCCCCTTCACTTGCAGGGAAAGGGAGCAAGAATCAAAGCCTCTCTCCGTTTTTGGGGTACAAATCGAATTACCCCCCTTAATCCCCCCTTGTAAAGGGGGGAAACAATAAAAATCCGGTTCCCTCCCTTTTAGGGCTGTGTGTAACTTTCTTTCTTTCTTTCAAACTTAACCCCCAGCCCCTTCACTTGCAGGGAAGGAGAGGAAAAATTAAAGCCTCCCTCCGTTTTTGGGGTACAAATCGAATTACCCCCCTTAATCCCCCCTTGTAAAGGGGGGAAACAATAAAAATCCGGTTCCCTCCCCTTTATAAGGGGAGGGTTAGGGTGGGGTAAAAAATATTTGATACATCAATCATGACTTTTCAAACAACCTCTAAAAGAGGATGAGACGAAGCACACCAAAAATTTATTTTTATAACTGAAAATTTTATTTTATTTATGTGTTAAGTAGCTTTCAGCATTTTACCTGTATAATCTATCATTCAGTTTAAATTATCGAATGTATAATCTATCATTCAGTCTGATTCATTATTGACCTCTATTACTTATTAATAGGTTGAATTTCTGATATTAGGGCATCTCTTTTTAAGACATAACATACTACTCACCTAGTAGTTATTTATTAACGTAATTTTAGAAGTTATGTCGGCATAGTCTATCCTAGACATTGTTTGAACTTTTGCTACATAAATCATGAGCCATTATATGAATAGTTAGCACGTTTACGGCACTATCCATGTCTCAAGACTTATTAAACTCCTTTCAAGAAGCATATAGCAATCTCGAACTGTTTCCGTTGATGGAACGGAACGAAATGGAAAGATTTAGAGTCGAATATGGTGATGATTTAATTGCAGACCTAAACCAATTAGTAGAAGATAGTCCTAATAGAGATGGCAAAATTGTCTTTACAGGACATCGGGGATGTGGTAAGTCTACTTTATTGGCTGAATTTAGCAGACAAATCCAAGATAAATATTTTGTAGTTCTCTTTTCTATTGCTGACAAAATTGAAATGTCGGCTGTTAATCATATTAATATATTGTTTGCGATCGCAGTTAATTTAATGACAGAGGCAGAAGCCCGTAAAGTTGATATTCCACACTCTACGAAAGAAGCTCTTTATAAGTGGTTCGCTACCCGCACCCGCACTGAAGAATCAAATTTACAAGCAGAAGCTAGTATAGGTTTTGACCTCTTAAAATTGATTAGCTCTAAATTAAAAGCAGATGCTAGCGTTCGGGATGAAATTAAACAAGAATTTGAACGCAAATTATCAGATTTAGTCGCCAGAATTAACGAAATTGCTGCTTTAATTCAAGCTGCAACTAAACAAAACGTTTTAGTAATTATTGATGACTTAGATAAACTTGATTTAGGAAGAGTTAACGAAATTTATCGAGATAATATTAAAGCTCTTTGTCAACCTAACTTTCAAATTATTTACACTATCCCTATCGCTGTACTACGAGAAACATTTATTAGTACAATAATCACCACAGAAACTAACGATCAGGTTGTGGCAATGCCTGTATTAAAAATATTTGATAAAGGCAAAAATCGCTTTCCTAATGGTCAACCTCGCCCCGAAGCAACAAATATTCTTGGTGAAGTTTTACAAAAGCGGATTCCTAGTGAATTAATTGCAGCCGAAACTGCTGAAAAAATTGTAATTTACAGTGGTGGCGTATTACGAGAGTTAATTCGGATCTCTAAAGAATGTTGCCGCATTTGTCTGCGAATGATTCGGCGAAATTCCTCAGCCGAAGTTATCATCGACGATAAAATTCTCCTGCAAGCAATCAATAAAATTCGCAATGATTTTTCCATCCGTTTAGGAAAAATTGATATAGATATTTTGCAGAGTGTTTATGAACAATATATGCCCAATGACCCCAAACAAGCAGAATTTTTAGATTTGCTACACGGGCTATACGTTCTAGAATATCGTACTGATGAAACTTGGTATGATGTTCATCCAATTATTATCGAAAGCTTGAGAAGACAGGGAGCTATTAATGTTCAATGAAGAATCATTAGATAATGAGGAAGAAAATCAAGATGCGTATGACGATTTAATTGTTTCTATTGAAGCTCAAAAACGGGGATTAAATCTACTGATTGCAGTTTGTGATGATGCTAGCTTTCGTGATGAGATTATTGCCCAATATGAAGCTGAACTACAATCAGCTTTCCATCCATATCGAGCGACTTTAGCACGTCAGGAACCGAGCCTGAAAGCTGCTCTTAACCAATTGGTACAACAAGAAGAATATCTCCGTCAGCAAAAGCCTGCGGTGATTACTGTCACGGGTGCTGAACAACTTTATTTTCTCAGATTGGGAAAAGAGCAATCAGAACAGGAGAAATTTTTTGGTTACTTACAGTGGACAAGAGAAGGATTGCGCGAGTTTCCCTTTGCAATTGTGCTTTGGGTAACTAACCAAATTTTAGTCAACTTAATTAAAAAAGCTCCTGATTTTTGGAGTTGGCGTAATGGTGTATTTCGATTTGAATCTAAAAAGACAAATGCTATTCCTGGTAAAGAATTACAACCGATACGCTTTGTTTTTCGAGATACAGAATTAGCTAGCACAGATACTAATGAAAATAACCCCTTTTTCTTGCCAATTCAAGATTTACAAAAGCTGATTGAGAAAATAGAACAAGAACGAGGAACTAAAGACCCCACTTTGGCTACTTTATACTCAAGATTAGGTGATATTTACCGCAGCCGGTTAGATCGGGGTGAATCTCAAAATTATCAAGAAGAACAGGAATTAGCAATAAAATATTGGCGGAAGGCGATTGAATTGCAAAATGAATCAGGTTTACAGATAGACTTAGCTAATAGCCTCAACAATTTAGCCGGAATATATCGAGCAATAGGAAATTATAGCGAAGCCAAACCATTATATAAACAAGCTTTAGAATTGAGAAAACGCATTTTGGGAGACAACCATCCCTCTTTTGCTACTAGCCTGAATAACTTGGCGGGACTCTACAAATCTACTGGACAATATAGTAAAGCCGAACTTTTATATCAAGAAGCTTTAGAATTGAGGAAACGCCTGTGGGGAGAAAACCATGCAGATGTCGCTGTTAGTCTGAACAATTTGGCATTACTATATGATGAACAAGGACGTTATGAGGAAGCAGAACCTCTGTATCTGCAATCATTAGAACTCGAAAAACGTTTAGTTGGCGAAAATCATCTTTCTTTCGCTCTGATACTGAATAATTTAGCGCTACTTTATTATCATCAAGGACGTTACAGTGAAGCTGAACCTTTGTCGCTACAAGCAATAGAATTAGATAAGCGATTTTTGGGAGAAGAGAATCCTGATGTTGCAACAGATTTGCACAATTTGGGATTGATATACCGCGCTCAAGGACGTTACGAGCAAGCAGAATCTTTATTTTTAGAATCATTGGAACTCAAGCAGCGTCTATTGCAAAAGGCGCATCCACTTTTAGCGGATACTATCTATGCTCTTGGTTATATGTACAGGGAGCAAGGACGTTACAATGAGGCGGAAACCTTATGTATAAAAGCCTTAGAACTTGATAAGCACCTATTGGGAGAAAATCATCCTAATGTTGCCGAAAGTCTCAATAATTTGGCAGAAATCTATCGTGAAACTGGACGTTATGCTGAGGCGGAACCTCTATATTTGCAAGCTTTAGATATTTGTGAGGGAGTCTGGGGTGTAAATCATATTCGCAGCGTCACTATTCGTCAAAATCTCGAAAAACTTGCCGCAGCAATGGAGAATAATGGAGAGTGCGATGTCTCCGACAACCCCTTCGGGGAACGCATTATATAAATCAACAATATCATTTCAGGTTAATCTGGCCTAATCTAAAGATAGCAACATGGCTAAAGATGTTTTCCATCAACAGGTAAAAAAAGCATTAATTAAAGATGGGTGGATAATTACTCACGATCCTTTTACAATTCGTATTAGTGAAGCAATTAAACTAAGCTGTCGTGCATTTAATTTGCACAGCTAGGGCGGGCAAGATGCCCACCCCACAAGAGATTTATTTTTTTGAGGATGCAAATTAAAGTATTTTCAGCTTACAAATAGACTTAGCGGCTGAAAATACAATTGCCGCACAACGTAATATAGAGAAAATAGCTGTTGAGATTAAGAGTTTTATTGCAGATTCAGATATTAGTGAATTTCATACTGTACTAGGAAAATATCTAAATTACTGCCAAGCTATTGAAGAACAAGAAGCAGACAGAGCGCTTTACCTAGCGGTTCCTATTGAAACATATCAAGACTTTTTTCAACTTTCTTTTGTCCAACGCGCTCTTCACCGTTACCAAATTAAGTTGATAATTTACGATCCAAAATGTGAGGAAATTCGACTATGGATAAAATAGAACGCTATGGACAACTTATCAAACAAGTATTAAGCGAACATCAACAAATAGCACCTAACACCGATACAGTCAATTCACAATTAATTTTAGACAACGAAAATGACCATTATCAACTGGCTTATGTTGGCTGGCAAGGAGATAAGCGGGTGTTTGGCCCAGTCATGCATTTTGATATTCAAAATGGGAAAATATGGATTCAGTATAACGGTACAGAAGAGTCTGTTGCTGAACGATTGGTTGAGTTAGGTGTACCACCTTCTGATATTGTGATTGGGTTTCATTCTCCTTTTAAACGGCAATTTACTTCTTATGCTGTCGAGTGATGGTGCGATTAGCTCCCCGACTTTTTGAAGAAGTCGGGGAGCTATCTATGGGAAGCAGGGTGGTTTCATACGAAAAAAGAAAAATACATAAGTCTTGATTTCTCATGTAGAACCATAGATTTTGACCCCTCTCCCAACCTCTCCCCCACGGGGGGAGAGGCTTTAAAAACCAGTTTCAGTTTTTCTCTGGTTGTATGAAACCACCCTGGGGGAGCTATCTATGGGAAGGGGGCTTAATTGTTATCCAAATCTACTAGCGAACGCTGACAAAACCAGCTTGCTCAATTGCCCTTTGTCCCTGATCAGTTAATAAAAGTTGGGTGTATGCATCTCCAATCTGCTGTTCCCGACCTTTATTCTGCTTAATAATCACAAATAAGTTAGCGATAATGGGATATCTACCATTTTTGATGGCTTGAGTATTTAGCTGGTTGCGCTGACGTGGACATTGCTCAGGCGATACCATCGGTTCACGGTAGGGGGGAATTAGCTGACCATAAGTTCCACGCAATGGCAAAGCCTTCACACTACATTGAGGTACTACTGAACGAGCAGACGCATAATATACAGCACCAGGTATTTTACTGAGTTGGCGCACTGCTTCTGTCGTAGAGTAGACATATTTCACACTAGAGCTAAGTGCTTGTCCTTTTAAGTCGTTGTTACTAGATAATATTACTGTATCTGCGTCCTCTGGTCGTTGAGACAAAGGTGAGATGGGTAGGTTTGGCCCACCTACTTGATTCCAGTTAGTAATTCGCCCCGAATAAATCTGCTGCAATTGCTCAACAGTTAAACCTGACACATTCAGCGATGGGTTGACTACCACTGCGATCGCATCCATACCTACCTGACGTTGCTCAAGGGTGAAGCCTCGCTCTTTTGCTATAGCTTGTTCTTCATCTGTAAGGGGACGAGAAGACTGAGCAAAGTCTATTTTCCCATCAAGCAACATGCGAATGCCTGAGCTAGAACCAGGGCTAGCATTAGTAGGGTCTACATAACGTAATTGTAGTTCCGGGCGATCGCTCTGGATCTGAGAATCTACCAATTGCCGGATAGATGCCCAGGCTGTACTACCTCCATAATTAAATGAGGCAGGGGGGACATCTGCAACTGTCTGAAAACTTGATGCAGTATTAGAGACGGTCTTAAAATTTTGATTAGAAGAAGAGTCAATGCTGTTACGGGCCAATAAATTCGGCTTCAGCAACCACCAAAGCAATCCGCCAATAACCATAAGTGTCAGCACTTTTCCAATAATCAAACCTCTAAGAAAGAGGGCGATTTCGCTGTTAATTAAAGCTTTCTTTTGATTTGTATTGTCCATATTTTTAAATGTTCTTTATTATATTTATATTACAGGAATTTATAACTATTTATCCTAGAATAAATTTTAGAATATTTAGGATAAAGTAAATTATATTAGTTAGTTAATAAGCGTTTTTTTGACTGCTGTTATATTATTATTTTTTTGATATGTAGGATTCATATTTGATTGTTTAAAGAAACTAGTACAACCCAAATCGCCTTCTTTCTTATTGGCTATTGCCTATAGCGTTTCTCGACAAGCTTGATGTACACCCGTTAGGACACGGCAGTGCCGTGCCCCTACACCAGGCGATATAATTTTGTACCGCATCTGAATGGGAACCGCTATATCTACAAAATAAGTGCAATTGTTTTTACAGGTTCCTCATTTTTCTGGTGATTTCGGTATTAGGCTATTAACATTGACATTCGTGAAGCGTGGCTCAACCAATCTTTCTATAAAATTATTTAATTGAGTAGGTTGGTTTGGAGACGATTTACCTGTATTAATAAACATATAAATTAACACTATCACTATCAAACTAGTGGTAGCACCAAGCCCTATTCCCAAAAGCAAAATAAAGTTTTTATAACTCAGTAAATAAGTATCATCAGTGTTTAACTTGATGCCAGTAGATTCTGAAGATTCTGATAACCCCAGATCGGAATTAAGTGCTTGTAAAGCTTCTGTGGCAGACTGATAACGTTGGTTGTAGCGATCGCTGACCATTGTATCTAAAATATTTGCAAGAGCATCACTTACCTCTACCAGATCGCGCCAAATAACTCCTCCAGTATTGGGATCTTCTTGTAGTTGCTCAGGTATTAAACCTGTCAACGCTTGAATACCAATCATTCCTACTGCATAGATATCGCTGCAAAGTTTTGGCTTTCCTTTAGCTTGTTCGCTTGGCATATAGCCAGGAGTTCCAACAGAAATTGTTAAGCCTGCTCCCAAAGCACCAATTTTCTTAATACTTCCAAAGTCAATTAGCACAATTTTCTGATCTGAATGCCGTCGCATTAAATTCTGTGGCTTAATATCTCTGTGAATAATGTTATTTTGGTGGACAAATGCCAGCACTTCCAGGATGTCTTTTAATAAATTTAAAACTGCATTCTCACTAAGACGCTGACCTGGTATAATTTCTTGAGTTAAGGCATGACCATCAATAAACTCCTGAACTAAATAGAAATCTCCATCTTCATCAAAATGAGCAAACAGTCTAGGAATTTGATCGTGGTCGTTGCCTAATTGATATAAAACTTCCGCTTCCCGGTCAAATAGCTTCTTTGCAATAGGTAGAATAGCAGGATTGGAATCTTTTGGATGGAAATGTTTGACAACACAATGGGGTTGTCCTGGTAAATCTAGGTCTAAGGCTAAGTAAGTATCACCTGAGCCTCCACTTCCTAAGTGTTTGACAATCTCAAAGCGATTCCGAAGTGTCTTTCTGGTAAGGGGTTTTTCATGTCTATTACGTCTAGCACCTGCCAATAAGTAAGTATTACTAGATCCTCTGCTTCCCAGCAGTTTGACAGTCTCAAAGCGACTGCGAAGTGTTTTTCTTACTAGAGGGTTCTGGCTCATTTGGCGTATACTAATTATTAATTTACTGACCATTCAGAGCTTGGCTGAGATTATAAATACTTATCGCTAGATTGTTGGTATTTGAGGCAGTCAGCTTCTCAGTCAACCTATGCTTTGGAGCATTTTTATAGCTAGCCCCTTGCTTTGGTTAATTTAATAACCTTATATTAGTATCTTAATATAAAATTTATTTCTGTGAATAGTTAAGTAATTTTCTCACTTAAGTAAATGTAACACTAGTTCAGAGTATTTAGAACTGTAGACAGAAGTAAATAGTCTGGAGTTAAGAAATTTGTTTTAACTTTGAGCCTACTTACTGATAAAATCTTGAAGAGTGGAACTTAAAAGCACAAATACTATCACCGTATACTTAACGTTTTTGCTACTCTACTTTAGAGATAAAACTGTTAATTAAAAAAGCCCCCTATTGGGGGCCGATTAAGTTGTTTGCGTGGAATAAACAACTAATAATTAATACTTACAGTAGATACAGTAATCCGAACAAAATAATCCAAATTACGTCAACGAAGTGCCAGTAGATTTCGGCTGCTTCAATACCGAAGTGCTTTTCGTTACTGTAGTGACCCGGTTGGCGCGATCGCCACAACACGGCAACAATTGCTAAAACGCCGATGGTAACGTGCAATCCGTGGAAACCAGTCAAAACGTAAAATGCACTGGCAAATAAATTGGTAGTTAAACCAAATTCTAAATGGGTATATTCATATACTTGACCCACCAAGAAGGTAGCGCCCATCAAAGCAGTAATTGCTAACCAGATTCGCGCACCCCGCGTATCGTTCTTTTTGATCGCAGTGTCAGCATTGTGCATGATAAAACTGCTAGAAATTAGATTGACGGTATTGACTCCAGGTAACAATAGCTCTAATTCTGGAGTCCCTGCTGGCGGCCACACAGGTAAGGTAGCACGGAAAGCTAAGTAAGCTCCGAACAGTCCCATAAAAATCATCCCTTCAGCAATCAGGAAGACATATAGACCAAACAGGCGATGGTCTGGATGTTCTTCGTGATGACTAACAGATGCTTCCGCCGCGTGGTGATGATTGAGTTCGGTTATAGCTGGGTCAATAGTTTGACTTTGCATGAATTTTGATAAGTGGGGAATTGGGCATTGGGCATTGGGCATTGGGCATTGGGCATTGGGAAGAGAATTAATTAACCAGTCCCCAGTCCCCAGTCCCAGTTTATTTGCGATCTTCGGGATTGGCAGCAACGGCTGGGTCGGGTTCTGCTCTTAATACTGAGTTTGGCCCGCCAGATAAAATTGGATTGGGATCGTATAAAGGTACATCTTCGTTAGCCCTTTCCAAACCGTAGTCGTAAGGGCCTGTAGCCAGTACTGGGGTTTGATCAAAATTCTCGATCGCAGGTGGTGAGGTTGTCATCCACTCTAGGGTCAATGCTCTCCAGGGATTATTACCAGCTTTCTCGCCGTACAACCAACTCCAAATGGCATTGATAATGAAGGGAAATGTCGAAATTGCTAGTATGTAAGAACCATAAGTGCAGATTTCGTTCAATGTGGTGAATTTGGGGTCATATTGGGCGATCCGGCGATTCATGCCCATTAAACCTAGCTTGTGCATGGGTAAGAAGGTCATGTTTAAACCGATAATAGTCAAGGAAAAATGAACCTTACCCCAAAATTCGTTTACCATTCGTCCCGTCATTTTTGGGAACCAGTGATAAATGGCTGCAAAAATCCCTAAGACACTACCACCAAATAGCACATAGTGCAAGTGGGCTACCACAAAATAGGTGTCGTGGACGTGAATATCAAAAGGCACTGCTGCCAACATTACGCCACTGATGCCACCGATTACAAAGGTGCCGACAAAGCCGATGGCGAACAACATCGCACTGTTAAGCTGGATTTTGCCACCCCACATTGTTCCTAACCAGCTAAATATTTTAATGCCTGTGGGTACGGCAATGATCATGGTGGTGATCATAAAGAACATCCTTAACCAGCCGGGGACACCACTGGTAAACATGTGGTGTGCCCAAACGATTAGCCCCAAAAAGCTGATTGCTAGAGATGAATAAGCGATCGCTTTATAGCCAAAAATCGGCTTGCGGGAATGGATGGGGATAATTTCTGAAATTGCTCCAAAGAAGGGCAAAATCATGATGTAAACCGCAGGGTGGGAGTAAAACCAGAACATGTGCTGGTATACTACAGGGTCGCCACCGCCAGTTGGGTTAAAAAATGTTGTCCCGGCAATTAAGTCAAAGGCAAGCAGAATCAAACCTGCTGCTAAAACTGGGGTTGACACCAAAACCAGTGATGAAGTAGCAAACATCGCCCAGCAGAACAAGGGCATTTTGTGGATGTCCATGCTGGGGATACGCATCTTGATCAATGTCACCAGGAAATTTATCGACCCCAAAATTGAGGACGTACCTAGCAGCAGGACACTCATAATCCAAATGCCTTCACCCACTTGTCCTGTTACCAAACTCAGGGGAGGGTAGGAAGTCCAACCGGCATCTGGTGCATCACCTACTACTAAACTGGCGATGAGCAACACACCCGCAGGGGGAATCATCCAAAAGGCGACAGCATTTAACCGAGGAAATGCCATATCTTTTGCCCCAATCATCAGGGGAATTAGATAGTTAGCAAATCCGGCTCCGGCTGGCACGATCCAAAGGAAAATCATGATCGTGGCGTGCAGCGTAAACAGACTGTTGTAGACTTCCGGGGTAACAAAATCTACCTCTGGGGTTCGCAATTCTGTGCGAACCAAGTCAGCCATTACGCCGCCAATGCAGTAGAAAATAAAGGAAGTGACGAGGTATTGAATCCCAATCACCTTATGGTCGGTTTGAAAGCCAAAGAAGTCTTGCCATTTTCTAACCCCTGGTTCCTCAAGAAGGGCGGGGATATTGGCAGTTTCTTGCAACTGAGCTTGTGTCATAAGAGTGCTGAGTGCAAAATGCTGAGTACTGAGTGACTAATGGTGAACTTGATGGAGGATTTCTGGTTTAATTCCCATGTCCTTGGTGTAAGGAGCAAGAAAATCGTTTGCGGATAAATCCGCAGGGTTAACAGCGATCGCTTGATTGAGTGTTTCTTTGCTGGCAACTAACTGTTCTTGCAACCATTTATCAAAGGCTTCTTCTGACTCAACAACTACCGGCGCTCTCATTGCACCGTGGTAGGGGCCACAAAGTTCAGCACAGATCAGGACATAATCTCCTGCTATTTTGGGGGTGAAGCGAAACTCGCTTTGCCTACCGGGGATCGCATCTTGTTTCATGCGGAACTCTGGTACCCAAAAAGCGTGGATTACATCGTTGGCTGTCATGTTGATTTCCACTTCCCGCCCGATGGGGACGTGCATTTCACCTGTAGTTATACCAGTTTCAGGATAGGTGAAAATCCAGGCATATTGTAGACCTGTGACGTTGACCTGTAATTGTGCTGGTTTCCCTGCTTTATCAGGACTTGCCCCTATTGTCGGAGCAACACTACCGACACCTGGGGCATTCCGCAGTTGGGGAATTTGGTCAGCATTACGAACTTCTGCCGTAGCGGGATCTTGCATTGCCTCATCAGATTTTTCTTGATTGAGGTTAGGTTCAGTGTTGGGAGGAGCATCACTTAAGGTAGCAGCCATAGCACTTCCATGCCCTGGCATTGCCATCGACTCCTGATTCATCGCTGCTGCTGCATGGATTGAATGGGGATCAAAGCCACCCATTTCGTTGTAAACATCAAAGCTATAAACAGAAATGCCGAGAACGATAATTGCTGGGATCGCAGTCCAGAGGATTTCTAGAGGTACATTGCCCTCAACTGGTGGGCCGTCTTCATTGTCGCCTGCACGCCGCCGATATTTAAATGCAGAGTAAATTAAAATACCTTCGACTAACAGGAATATACCTGTAGAAACGATCATCATCGTGTTGAATAGACCATCGACCAAGACGGCTTCATCAGTGGCTGCTGCTGGCAACAGACCGTGATTTTGACCGTACCAAAGGCTGGCTAGGGTTAGCACGATGCCAATGAGTAATGTCCAGATTGAACTTGGAATCTTCACGGCTTACTTAATTGAATTTACTACGTTATGTCAAAGCTGCCTACTTACTAAGGTAGTCTAGGCTGGAAGGTATAGAGTCGAAAGGTCTGAAATTTTTATCACTGATTTAAGGGATTTAAGGATTTCACGGCATGAAGGATTTTTTGGTTAATGAAAGGGTTGAAGACCCTAAGCATTAGACGTAGGACTAGTTTTAGTCGGGGTTGAAATTCCTCTCGGAACGCGAGGAGCGTGCTGTAGGCAAACTGTTTTATCATTGATTTTAATAAGTTTTTTAACTATCTTACTAATTTTGGGTACAAAGTGACTAAGAGATGCTGCTAAAAATAGATATGAATCAGTGGAAAAATTTAAGGAAAAATTTAGAATGTTTAAATTAATTGTGACTAATCAATTTCTCACATCTTGAAAAATACCTAAAGCTTCAGGCAAAACCTTTCTGGAGTGATTCAAAGTATAAGTGAGTGCTAATCTATAAACCTTTAGCCTATACGCTAGGGTGAAGATGGGACGCTAAAAGAAAATTGAAAATTTTAAGAGAGCCACCAAGAGCGGGCAGAAGGTATCATTCATGAGCGAATTTGTCCTACAACAACAAAATGAAGCGGCAATTGAGCAGCAAAAGCCCAAGGAAATGATTCGGCGCTTGGTGTGGAAAATATGCATAGCCACCTTAATTTTGATGGCAATAGGCAGTGCCACCCGCGTGATGAATGCTGGACTTGCTTGCCCAGACTGGCCCTTATGCTATGGCGAACTGGTGCCAGCCAAGCAAATGAATTTCCAGGTGTTTTTGGAGTGGTTTCACAGATTGGATGCAGCTTTAATTGGTGTAAGCGCGATCGCACTCTTCGGCTTATCCTGGTGGCATCGTCGTTTCTTACCCAAATGGCTACCTTGGGCATCTACATTCGCCCTATTTTTAATCGTCTTCCAAGGCATCTTAGGAGGACTTACCGTCACCGAACTGTTGCGGTTTGATATCGTTACCGCCCATTTAGGTACGGCGCTGTTATTTTTTAGCACCCTCCTAATTATCGGCACGGCACTCACACCCTATCAGGGGAATGGAACCGTTGGTAAGTTGCCTTGGGTAGCTTTAACTGCTGCTGTTCTGGTTTACCTGCAAAGTCTGTTAGGTGCTTTGGTAGGTTCTCGCTGGGCACTACACCAATGCCTCGGCGATTCTCAACTTTGTACTGTGATGTACAGCCATATTGCTGGTTTGGTGCCGCCAACAGTGACAACCTTGGCAATGGTATTTATCTGTTGGCGTACACCAGCGCTACATCCAGCCTTACGGCGACTAGCAAATATAGCTGGTGGTTTATTGACCTTACAAATCTTGTTGGGATTCGCCACTTTCAAATTACATCTCCAAGTCGAGCCTCTCACCGTCTCTCACCAAGCGATAGGAGCAGCTTTACTGGGCACTTTGGTGGTTTTCACAGTTCTTGCAATGCGTGACTCAGTTAGTGCTGAGTAGGGAATGGGGCATTGGGCATTGGGCATTGGGCATTGGGCATGGGGCATTGGGCATGGGGCATTGGGCATGGGGCATTGGGCATTGGGCATTGATACTTCTCCCTCATCTCCCTAATCTCCCCACTCCCCACTCCCTACTCCCCACTCCCTACTCCCTACTCCCTACTCAATGATGAAGGACGCAACGGCGAGTATTGCGACCCACGCAGGTGGAGAAGACAATTTGTGTTTATGTTTGTCTGAAAGAGCCAGCTTGATCAGGGGCTGTATATAAGTTGTTGAAAAATAAGGAATCAGAGCCAAAATGATTGAGACTAATGTCTCTCGCCACCACGAAACATTTCTCCAGGTAGTTCAAAGTTATTACCAGCTAACAAAGCCTCGGATTATTCCGTTGCTTTTGATTACTACGGCTGGGAGTATGTGGATTGCTGCTAAGGGAGAAGTAGACCCATTGCTGTTGCTAGTAACTCTCACTGGTGGCACTTTGGCTGCTGCAAGCGCCCAGACAATTAACTGTATTTACGATCGCGATATTGATTATGACATGGAGCGGACGCGCCATCGTCCCATACCTTCTGGGAAGGTGCAGCCACGGGATGCTCTAATTTTTGCGATCGCACTAGCGACGATTTCCTTTACACTCCTAGCAGTATTTGCCAACCTGTTAGCCGCACTGCTAGCTTTCTCTGGCATCGTCTTTTATATTCTGGTCTATACCCACTGGCTAAAACGCCACACCACCCAGAATATCGTTGTTGGTGGGGCGGCTGGGGCAATTCCGGCTTTAGTGGGTTGGGCTGCTGTCACAGGGACTTTAAGCTGGTCAGCATGGTTAATTTTTGGCATCGTCTTTTTGTGGACACCACCCCATTTCTGGGCACTAGCTCTGATGATTCGGGATGATTACGCAAAGGTCGGGATACCAATGCTACCTGTAATTGAAGGTGATGTAGCAACAGTACGGCAGATTTGGTACTATACACTGCTGACCGTAGTTGCAACCGTGCTGTTGTTTTGTCCTTTGGGTGCGAGTGGAATTCTTTATGCTGCGATCGCCCTAATTCTGGGAGGATTATTTATCCACAAATCTTGGCGGTTATTGCAAAATCCAGAGGATCGCGCTGTAGCTAAAGAGTTGTTTCTCTTTTCCATCTCCTACATGATGCTGTTGTGTCTGGGGATGGTAGTTGATAGTCTTCCTGTTACCCATAATCTAATTAGTGCGGTGATGAATCATCTGCATTTTATTGGTTAGTGGATGCAAAATTTAGCGATCGCGTTGGTAAAAGGGCGCGATCGCATTTTTGGTAGTTAAAAAATATACATAATAATTAGAGTTTGGCGGATTTGCGATTAAAAGTGAAATTTCAGTTATAACCAAATTTATTAAAAATAGGACTTACGCACGAGTTACGGAATGACGAACCGCAGAGGCGCAGAGGACACGGAGAAATGAGAGTTTGAAAAATATTTTGTATAAGTCCTAAAAAAGCTGAATGAAGTCGGTTGTAAAAAATCTAAATGTTGACAAATTACATTCGTACAGCAATACACAAAGCAACTTATGAGTTGCTTGAGGATGGAACTTTCTATGGCGAAATTCTAGAATGTCAAGGTGTGTGGGCAAACGCTGCGACACTAGAGGCTTGCCGGGAGGATTTGCAAAATGCTCTTGAAGGATGGATTATTTTAGGATTGCGTTTAGGTCATACTCTACCGATACTTGATAGTATTGACCTGAATTTCACCAAAGAGGTTGCCTCGCACCAGGGGCTAACTCAATTGATTCCGGCTGGAAATACAATTGAATTGCTTCTTTGATATTTTCCAAGGCTTCTTCTTCAGTTTCTCCTGCTGAAGTACAGCCAGGTAACTCTGGACACCATATAGCCCAATCGCCTGTTTTTATATCTGGTTCAAGAATCACGCGCCATTTCATAGCTAATCCTCTGGGATGTAAACTACTAAATTTTACTTAATATTACATTTTTCGAGTTGCGAAATTAGACAAGAAAATCTAGAAGTCCAATTATCAAACCCCTGACATAACATAAAAATTCCACTTGGTAGATGTCCTTTAGGTGCTGATAAAGTGAAGTCAAGACCACTATAGTTTTTCCAAGAACTGTTCATACACCATCCCACCCTATTACCAAAATCACACCAGATTTGATAGCTATTAGAAGATTTTCCCCCAATGCTATCCCAAATTAACCTCTGCACAGTGAATCCAAATTTTCCATAGCTGTAACCAACCCAGAGGTTGTTTGTTGTGTGTATTAGCTGATGGTGGAATCTGGTAATATATCCTAAGTCAAACCACTTATCTATTTCTCGACCATATACTTTGAGAAAGATAGCCATAGTTTCTTCATCCGCATCTCTCCATCTTTGTTCTTTTAATAAGTTCTCCAGTTTTTTGTAATCTACCTGCGTGAGCATACGATAATTTTGTTGGGTAGATGTATTAGTTTTTATATATTTTTCATATCTGGATGTAGAGGATGGATAAATTATAGGATTAAAATTTTTTATTACCTCATCAACAGATTGATAGCGTTCCTTCACATAATCCTGAATTAACTTATCTAAAACTTGCCCACATTCAGGAGTAATACTTCTACCTTGTGGTAAGTATTTTCTCCATATCCAGCAACCCATGAGCGCATCATAAAGTTCATCAGAACCATCTGCATTTGGTAAACATTGCGTTAACAGCCGAATACAAGTTACGCCCAAACTATAAAGGTCACTTGCAGGGAAAACTTGACCATGCATTTGCTCTAATGGCGTATATCCAGGCGTTCCTACTGTTGTGCCAACACCTACAAAAGTTTTTGTAATTTGTTTAGAAACACCAAAATCAATTAATATTAACTTGCCATCCAGACGGCGCATGATATTTTCTGGCTTGATGTCTCGATGAATCACACCGCGTTCATGGATAAATTTCAGGATAGGTAATAAATCAGCCAAAAGCTGTTTTATCTTTTCTTCACTAAAGGCTCCTTGCTGTTGCAATTCTTGTAATAAATTCTGTCCCTGAATCAACTCTTGCACCAGATACAGCCGCTTATCCTGTTCAAAGTAAGCAATCAGACGAGGAATTTGCGGGTGTTCTCCCAAGTCATACAGCCGCTTCGCCTCTTGCTTAAATAACTCCGTTGCTTTCTCAAGTGCATTCGTTCCTTGAACTTGTGGGACAAATTGCTTAATTACGCAAGGTTCATCTATCTTATCTACATCCCTGGCTTCATAAGTTCTGCTAAATCCACCCTCACCCAAAAGTCGTATTACTCGGAAACGGTTTCTGAATAATGTTGTAAGTGTTTGTCCACACTTAATGCAAAACTTATTGTCATCAAAGTTAAAGGGATTTGAGCAGTTGGAGTTAGAACAGTAGAGCATATTTGGGAATATATCAGCAGATAGTGTCTATGTTCAGTTTTCCCATTTTCTGCTGACTTGGTTTCACGACTCTCTATTTTTGAGTAGATTTACTTCTACTGGCATCTACAATCTCAAGTCAACTTTTGCTAGCTTAGTGATATAGGATTTATCGCTCCCCAGTAAGCGGCTGGAAGCAAAAGGATTAATATGGCTCATTTAAATCAGCGTCGCTCCCAAAATGTCAACGGCGATTTTTATGTAGATACTACCTGTATTGATTGTGATACCTGTCGCTGGATGGCTCCTGAAGTATTTTATGATGTTGATGACCAATCGGCTGTTTATCATCAACCAACCAATGAGGCGGAAAGATTAGCCGCGCTGCAAGCACTTTTAGCTTGTCCTACCAGTTCTATTGGCACAGTTGAAAAGCCAAAAGATATTAAAGCTGTTCAACAAAGTTTTCCGATATTAGTAACTGAAAATATTTACCACTGCGGCTATCATTCTGAGAAATCTTACGGTGCTGCTAGCTATTTAATTCAACTTCCAGAAGGTAACATTTTAGTGGATTCTCCCCGCTTTACGCCGCCTTTAGTCAAGGGTTTAGAAAAACTGGGGCCAATTCGTTATATGTATCTAACTCATAAAGATGATGTAGCAGATCATCAAAAATTTGCCGAGCATTTTCAGTGCGATCGCATCCTCCACATTGATGATATTACTGCGGATACTCGCAATGTAGAAATACAGCTAACTGGTTCTGAACCATTTACCTTGACTCCAGATTTCTTAATTATCCCAGTTCCCGGTCACACTAAAGGACACACAGTTTTACTTTATAAAAATCAGTTCCTCTTCACTGGGGATCATCTGGCTTGGTCAGAAAGCTTCCACCAACTAGCTGGATTCCACAATGCCTGCTGGTATTCTTGGTCAGAGCAGACTAAATCAATGCGTAACTTGGCTAATTACTCTTTTGAGTGGGTGCTGCCAGGTCATGGACGAAGATTTCATGCTGATAGGGAAACCATGCACCAGCAGATGCACAAGTGTATTGAGTTAATGGAATCTTTGGATTGACATTAGATAACTGACTTTTCCACGCGATATGGAAAAACCTAACCCCCTTCCCGACGCATGTATACACAAGTAGAATTACCCCCCTTAATCCCCCCTTATAAAGGGGGGAAACCGGAAAATCCAGTTCCCTCCCCTTTATAAGGGGAGGGTTAGGGTGGGGTAAAATCGATATTTATCAACTACTTCAGACTTGTGTATACACGAGAGGACACGGGAAAGGGGAAAATTCCAAGTCTCTCTCTTTTTAGGCTACGGTGTACACACAAGTATAAACAGTATAGGTTTCAAGTCTTCTAGTAGTTTCGTAGGGTGCGTTATGGACACGCCGAAATAACAAATGGGTATGCCGCAATAACAAATTTAGGGAAGGGGTTGGGGGTTAAATCTGTACTGCACTCAACTGAGAACCGCTATATATTGATTGCATACAAACCAGCGATCGCTATAACCTGGGCTTTAGCACCCTTTTACCCAGACAACGATCCCGCTTTTGTCTATCGAGCCGATGCACTATAAAGGGTAAAGTAGCAATTATTTCTGGTGGTGGTAGTACATGAACCAATGCACGCTGGCTTCGTAGGCAAAGGAATGCTTGATGCCGCTTGTCCTGGTGAGGTTTCTGAGTGGCTCTGAGAACTTAACCGCAAATTGCCTCACCAAAGACTTGTATGTACACTGTAACCTTACTAAGGAGAGGGAAGCCGGACGCAAAGATTTTATATTTAATTTGATCCACTTAGTTATTGCTGCCCTAGCTATTTTTAAGCCAGCTGCAAATTCCGACTCTCAGGTGCTTTTACAAAAAATCTTATGATTCAAACCAGTGGTGTAATTATTTGTCTTGGCTACATTTTTGGGTTGCTGTTTACAGCAGTTCCTTGGGGTGGTGTATGGATTTTGGTTTTGGCGATAGTGGGAGCAATTGTTTTTACAAGACGTACCAGCCCACGGCAACTCGATCACAAAGCAGAAAATGCTGGAAGCAAAAATAAGGCTGTATCTAACACTTGGCAAACTAATTCCCATCCTCGAATATGGCTAGCTGCTGGTTTGGTGGGATTATTGGCAACTCTATATTTTCAATGGCGAGTGCCGCAACCAGGTGAAAAAGATATTAGTCAGTTCGTCCCACCTGGAAATAGCAATAATCAAGAACAACTTGTGATTGTTCGTGGGGAAGTGGCGAGTAATCCCCGATTAACTCGCAGTCAGCGAGGACAATTTTGGCTGGAAGCGACTCAGATAGATGAAGTTAAAAATGAAAAAGGTTCAGTAGGTGTGCCAAAAGGGGTAACGGGCAAATTGTATGTGACAGTGCCTATACTTCAGGCTACTGGGTTATACCCTAGTCAACAAATTGCTGTGACTGGAGTTTTGTACAAACCAAAGGCAGCTTCCAATCCTGGTGGTTTCGATTTTCAGAAGTTTCTCAAGCAGGAAGGAGCATTTGCTGGTTTGATTGGGCGACAAATAAATGTTTTGGATCAGGATCGTAAATGGGGATGGTGGCAAATTCGGGAGCGAATTGTGCGATCGCAAGTTCGGTGGTTGGGTATTCCTGAAGGGCCTCTTGTGAGTGCAATGGTTTTAGGTAGCAAAGCTGTTGATTTACCCTACGATATCCGCGATTTGTTTGTGCAAGCAGGATTAGCTCATGCTTTGGCAGCTTCCGGGTTCCAAACCTCTTTGATTTTGAGTGTGATCTTACAGTTAACGAGGCGGGCAAAGAAGGGAACACAATTTACCCTTGGATTTTTAGCTTTAATTATTTTTCTGAGTTTAACAGGTTTTCAACCTGCGGTTCTGAGAGCCGTAATTATGGGTTTTGCGGCATTAGTTGGGCTGCTATTAAAAAGGAAGGTAAAACAGTTTGGATCGTTACTATTAGCAGCAACTCTATTATTAGTATTTAATCCTCTATGGATTTGGGATTTAGGCTTTCAATTGAGTTTTTTAGCAACACTGGGATTAATTGTAACAGTACCTGCGCTAGTCAACCGTCTAGCATGGCTACCACCTGCGATCGCTTCTTTGATTGCTGTTCCCCTCGCTGCGACTCTTTGGACTTTACCTGTACAACTTTTTGTGTTTGGAGTTGTACCATCTTATAGTCTGTTGCTGAATGTGGTTAGTACCCCATTAATTTCGATTATTAGCATCGGTGGAATCATTAGTGCCTTAGCGGGTTTAATTTGGACTCCCGCAGGGAGTTTCTTGGCTGCGGTGTTACATTACCCGACAGACTGGCTAATTAAATTAGTGGAATTTTTTAGCAAGTTGCCAGGAAATTCTGTTGCTGTCGGGAGTATATCGAGTTGGCAGCTTTTAGTGATTTACGCACTGATTATACTGGTTTGGCTAGTTCCTTGGTGGCAACGTCGGTGGTGGGTTGCTAATGTGATGGCGATCGGTTTAGTATTCATCCCCCTTTGGCATTCTACAAATACATTATTTAGGATAACGGTATTAGAATCTGGTACGGAACCAATTGTAGTTATTCAAGATAGAGGGACTGTAACTCTAATTAATAGTGGGGATGAAGGGACTGGACGTTTCACAATTTTACCGTTTTTACAACAGCAGGGTGTAAATCAAATCAATTGGGCGATCGCAACTGATTTTCAAGGCAATGACAGTAATGCTTGGCTGGAATTAATGCAACGTTTACCAATAAAGAATTTTTATGAATATTCCCCTAATCCAGAAAATTCTATTGCGGCTCAGGCAATTCAACAAGAATTACAAAAATATCAGGGTTCTTATCAACCAATGGTAGTTGGTCAAGCTGTAAAAGCTGGTTCAATAGTGGCACAGTTAATCAACGATCAATTACCTATTTTACAATTGCAAATTTTAGATCAAAATTGGTTATTAGTTGGTAATGTCAAGTCTAAAGAGGTACAACAATTAGTTAAAAATGGGAGTTTGTCTCGTCCACAAGTGCTGTGGTGTGCCCCTCAGTCATTAAAGGATTTGGTTATTGCTCTGCAACCAGAAGTAGCGATCGCTTCTTCTGCTAACTTTGATCCAAAGGTTTTATCTGAATTGAATCAAAGCAAAACAAAACTATTTTTTACTGGACGGGATGGGGCGATTCAATGGACTCCTGATCGTCAGTTTGAGGCGTTTATTGAAGCAGCAGAAAATAAATCATCTGTTTTATAAAAAATTCAAAGCGGGATCAATTTATATGACAATCTACTTTTATAGTACTCGTGAAGAATATGGCTGTTTATCCAACTTTTCGCCCCACGGCTTTGAATTAGATGGATTATATTGGTCAACTAGCGAACATTACTTTCAAGCACAAAAGTTTGTGGGTACACCTCATCTAGAAAAAATCCGTCTAGTTAAAACCCCTAAAGATGCAGCAAAAATGGGGCGTGAAAGAACCCGCCCACTTCGTCAAGATTGGGAACAAGTTAAAGACGACATAATGCGGCAAGCTGTGTTATGTAAATTCCAAACTCATACAGATATTAGGGATATCTTGCTTTCCACAGGCAAAGCAGAAATTGTTGAAAACTCGCCCATCGATTTTTACTGGGGTTGCGGATCTGATGGTAGTGGTAAGAACATGCTAGGAAAAATTTTAATGGAGGTACGAGAGATCCTGCACCATACATACAGTACATCCTCAGCATCAGAATAAAAAGACAAGAAAAGTAATTTCGAGGATGAAAAAAGTGGAGTCTTTGGAGTTTTAGTTTAAATTCAAAGGATCGCAAATAGTGCGTTCGCCCTTGGCGTTGGCAAAGCCATCGCTCTCTTCTACTGCTGTGTTAGTTTTCAAATAATCTTGCACTAAGGCGCAAGCATAAGCTGGTGGATTTAAGTTGAGAATTCGCGGCAAATTCCATAGAATCAGCGTGTTATCATCACCCCCTGAGACAAGCATTGTCCCATCCCGACTGATGGCAATTTCCCTAATTGCTGCGGTATGTCCTGTAAGAGTTGTGATTTCTGTACCATCTAACTTCCAAAGTTTGACGGTAGCATCCACACTTCCAGAAGCAACAATTTTTCCATCGGGACTAAACGCTACTCCCCAAATTGCAGCTGTATGACCTTTAAAAGTTTTCAGCAACTTGCCTTCAACTGTCCATAACTTAACAGTATTGTCGCCGCTTCCAGTAGCTACCATTTTACTGTTAGGGCTGAAGGCTATTCTCCATACTGTCGCGGAATGACCTACAAGGGTTTTGAATAACTTACCATCAAGCGTCCACAATTTAGCAGTACTATCGCCACTGGCTGAACCAACAAGCCGACCGTCTGGACTAAATAGGACGTGCCATACTTCCGCCTGATGTCCTTTGAGAATTTGGGGTGTAGAGCGATCGCGCTTCCATATTTGAGCAATTTTATCAACATTTGCCATTGCGATCGCTTGTCCATCGGGACTCAACACTGCTGCTAAGAGTTTACCGAGAGGATCTTTGTAAGTAGCGACTAAAGTGCCGTCTCGCTTCTTGAGTTTTACCTTATCATCGTAAGTGCGAAGCGCAATTAATTTGCCGTCTTCACTGAATGAAACCTCAAAGATTGCGCCCCCAGATTCAGTAAAAGTTTTGAGCAATTTACCTTGGCGACTCCAAATTTTAGCAGTGTTTTCGTGGCTAGCTGTAGCGATCGCTGAACTGTCAGAGGTAATAGCTACTGACCAAATCCCAGCTTTATGGGCAACTATCGGCTTCTGGAATGGGTTTTGACTTTGCCAGAGTCTAACAACGTTTTCTGCACCTGCTGAAGCAATAAAGCTCCCGTCTGGACTAAAAGTCACTCCCCAAACGGATGCAGTGTGTCCTTTGAGTGTTCTCAATTCTGTACCATCAATGTTCCAGAGTTTAATTGTTTTGTCGAGACTAGCAGAAGCAATAGTCTGACCATCGGGACTAAAAGCAACTCCCGAAATCCCAGCGCTATGACCTTTAAGAGTTTTATCAAGGTGGTAGCTTTCGCCTGTGCTGTTTCGCTGCCAAAGTTTGACAGTTGCATCTTCACTCGCTGAAGCAATGGTCTGACCGTCAGGGCTGAAAGCTACTCCTACAACCCAACCTGTATGACCTTGGAGAGGTTGTAAAGGCTTGGCGTTTTGCCAACCCGAACCATCACGTTTCCAGAGTTTTACTGTCTTGTCGAGACTTGCCGCCGCAACTATTTGACCATCAGGACTAAAGGTGATTCCCCAAAATCCTACTGTGTAATCTTGAAACGTTTTCAGTAAGGTTCCGTCTCGCTTCCAGAGTTTCACAGTTCTGTCGAAACTGGCAGAGGCAAGAAACTGACCATCGGGACTAAAGGCTACTCCCCAGACTGAAGCAGTATGACCTTTGAAAGTGTTTAGCAAAGTGCCGTTTCGCTTCCAGATTTTAATAGTGCCATCTTCGCTAGCCGAGGCGAGTATCTGACCGTCAGAGCTAAAATCGATTGCCCTAACTGCTGCCTGATGACCTTTGAGAGTTGCAACTTTTGTACCATCACGTCGCCAAAGCTTGATCGTTTTATCTATACTTGCTGAGGCAATCAGAGAACTGTCTGGACTGACATCTACTGCTAAAACAGCTGCTGTATGACCCGAAAAACGATTGTACTCGTCTGCTCCATAAACTGCTTGCCGTAATACGTTGTCTACCTGACGCTGAATATTTGTGTTTGGTTTACCTAATTTTTTCAACCGATGTTTGGCTTTAATTGCTTCGATGAGTGCATCCAATCTCCGATTTGAGGTAAATAATCCTTCAGAAGAGGATACAAGCGCTCGAATTTCGCTGCTTCTGGCTTGACTTGCGCTTTTAAGAGCTTTACGGTACAAAATAAAACTTCCTATTCCCAGAGAGGAAGAAACGAGCAACCCAATACACACTGCAATTAGCAAAAATCTTTGCAGTTTAGCAGTTTTTTTCTCTTGGGCTAGTCGTGCTTCTACTTCTTTGGCGCGGGCTGCCTCTAATGCGGTTTGCACTTCGCGCTGTTCGCATTCAAGACTTGCAGTTAAAAATTGATAATCCAAATCGCTCAAACTTTTGCTCTGTGCCCAGTTTTGAGTGTCTTTTAGAGCCTGTCCTCGCAAAAGACGTGATTCATCTTGAAAGGAAGAAGCTACCCAAGAATTAAATGTTTGGGAGTAGGGGCGAAGATTGTCTAAGTACTTGCTCACCCATTCTGCATTAAAAACATTCTGATAGATAAGATTTTTAATTTTGAGATAGCCGTTGTGTTTCTCAACTAAACCAGATAACAACAGTTCTGTCTGTTCTTGACTATCATCGGTTGGGACAAGAAGATCAAAAGATGAAGCATCAAGTGTATCTTTTATCTGTGCCTTAGTCTCTACCTGCAACACTCGTTGGTAAAGCCCTAGTAATCTTCCGGCTCGGTGTTCGTTAAAAAGTAGGCGATCGCGAATTGTGCGGAGGTGTTCGGGATCGTCCTTGGCTTCCCAATGTTGAATAATCTGCGATCGCACAAATTGTTCTATCCAAGATGCTTCTGTTCCTGGTGGTAAATCAATTTTTCTATTAGATGTCTCTAAAGCTCTGTGGACAATTAACTGACAGAGTTTTTGGGTAAGAAATGGTTGTCCCCCACTCCAGTAAAGAATCTCTTTAAGTATTGCTTCCGGTTGGGTGATAACTTCCTCTAATCCCTTTAACAATGGCGTGGCTTCATGGAGTTGAAAGCCATGTAAATCTATTGCTGTACCAATATTAAAAGGTGTGCGACGTTTGTCAGAAATTAGGTCAGATGGACTGGCTACCCCAAATAGTGTAAATCCTAACCGTTGAAAATTCGGATCGTGTGCCTGCTGGTTATAACAATGACGAATCCAAGCAAAAAAGTCACTGGCAGGAAAACTTAAACTTAACAAGCTATCAATCTCATCAACGAAGATGAAAATACGTTCGGCTTTGGTGTTTGGCAGCAACACTTCTTCTATAAACTGGTGTAGTTTTTGCACCGAAGAAAGACCCGCTTGCATCTCCCACCATTGCTTAAATTTGACTGTTTCCACCAGATTTAAGGCATAAAATAAGCTGATAATAACGCCTTTGTACCATTGCTCTGGTGTAGTATCTTCGCTACCCAATGTAGTCACATCTAAGTAAACACAGCTATAGCCTTCCTCTCTGAGACGATAACTTGTGCGCTGTAATAGCGATGACTTGCCCATCTGTCGAGAATTGAAGACGTAACAAAAATCGCCAGCCTTCAGGCTTGTATAAAGTTTTTCATCTGCGTGACGAATAACATACGTGGGATCGTCACTGCGAAGACTACCCCCTACCTGGTATCTCATATTGAAGTAAGATTATCAAACAAAGAGATTAACACAACGAATAGTAATTGAATTTAGGACTAGTCCTTTCAAGGTGACTCGTAATATCTCTTCTTTTTCTCAGCGTTCTCTGTGCCTCTGCGGTTTAAAAGTAATTTATTTAACCGCAGAGGCAATAGAGTTGCCAGTGCGCCCTTGCGCTTCCCCGACTTGTAGCAACTGGCGCGACACAGACAGAAGAGGTTAAAAAAGAATTTATGGACTAAAATTTCCATCCACCTTGAAAGGGCTAGTCCTAGAATTGTAGAATTCTGCGAAACTATAGTTGTTTGGCAAAATTAGGGCGGTGGAGTTCGCAAAGCGGTTAAGATGCGATCGCTATTTTCTACTCAGTATTTTAGATTGCAAGGTGTAGCAGCAAAGATGATTCGACATCCAGCTTAAGGGCTGTGATATTATGGGAGACTGCTACATACATTTAGAAAAACTAGAATTGAATCAATCATGGCCCTGACGCAACTGCGGAAACAAGAAATAATTTCCAGCTACCAAGTTCACGAAACCGACACGGGATCGTCCGATGTCCAAGTTGCCATGTTAACTGAGCGCATTAACCGCCTCAGCGAACATCTCCAGGCAAATAAAAAAGACCATTCTTCTCGCCGGGGACTGTTGAAGCTAATTGGTCAGCGTAAGCGCCTTCTAGCTTACATATCGCAAGAAAGCCGCGAAAAATATCAAGCTTTGATCGCTCGTCTCGGTATTCGTGGATAGGGACTAAAGCTTATGTCTGCTGAAGAATCTGAACGCAGTCGTCTGCCCTTTGAACCAAACAAAAAGCGCCAAAAACCCGCAAAAACTCAAAGTAAACCAGCAGCACAGCCACAAGAATCTGGCAAACAGGCTGATAAAAAACAGACTTACACCAAACAAGAGATGGCTATTCCCCAAGTAGTCAGCCAGAGGATGATCCGGCGGGTAGCTGTGTTCTGTGGCGTACCAACAGCTTTAGGTATTAGCGCCCTGGTTGTAAGCTATTTGCTTGCTATCTACTCCGACATCCAACTACCTCCCATCGCC
This sequence comes from Nostoc sp., assembly GCF_036917435.1. Lineage (GTDB taxonomy): Bacteria > Cyanobacteriota > Cyanobacteriia > Cyanobacteriales > Nostocaceae > Nostoc. Next base: position 47,858 of record NZ_JBALDM010000022.1, on the reverse strand, counting down.
GTGTTATTGGTGAACATGGGATTATTTGGTTTAGGGGTCTTAGGGATAACTTATGGCGTTCTTTCTGCCTCTTGGGATGAAGAAAGAGTCGGAAGTTTGCTCGGTTTGAGTGAGTTAAACACCAATTGGGGACGAATGGTGGAAGTTTGGCGCGAAACTCGGCAAAAAAACTCATAATTAATGGCGCTCAGGTATTTGGTAACTGCGGTATTGGGTAAATTAAGAAGTGAATGTTGAAGTTAAAACTTTATAACTTCAACATTGCTAATTAAAATCATATAATCTTTTTATACCTACATCCAGCTACCCAGTAGTAAAACTACTGACTGAGCGCTATAATTTTGTCTATTTATTTTGTAAATAAATTTTATTTTTAAGTACTCGTAATTAAGGCAATAGGTAACAATAAGGTTAGCCAATTTAAAAAAAATTACTCAATTAATCAGGAAATTTTACATGATTATAGTAATGAAAAGTGGTTCCCCAGAGGCGGAAATAAACCGCATTGATGAGGAACTAACTAGCTGGGGGCTAACTCCAGAAAAAATTGTTGGTCAACACAAAGTAGTTATTGGTCTTGTTGGTGAAACTGCTAGCTTAGATCCACTACAAATTCAGGAACTTAGTCCTTGGATTGAGCAGGTATTACGGGTAGAGCAGCCATACAAACGAGCCAGCCGCCAATACCGTCACGGTGAAGCGTCGGAAGTAGTAGTTAATACTCCCAATGGAGATGTGATATTTGGTGAACACCAGCCTTTGGTAGTAGTTGCTGGCCCCTGTTCCGTAGAAAATGAAGAAATGATTGTGGAGACAGCACAGCGCGTTAAAACGGCTGGAGCTAAGTTTTTACGTGGCGGGGCATACAAACCAAGGACTTCACCTTACGCTTTTCAAGGACACGGCGAGAGTGCTTTGGATTTATTAGCGATCGCGCGAGAAGTTAGTGGACTAGGTATTATCACAGAAGTGATGGATGCAGCCGACCTAGATAAGATTGTCGCAGTTGCTGACGTGATTCAGGTTGGGGCAAGAAATATGCAGAATTTCTCCTTGCTCAAAAAAGTCGGGGCGCAGCCGAAACCAGTTCTCTTAAAGCGGGGAATGGCAGCTACTATTGAAGATTGGTTGATGGCAGCCGAGTATATTTTGGCATCTGGTAATCCCAATGTGATTTTGTGTGAAAGAGGAATACGCACCTTTGACCGTCAGTATACGCGAAATACGCTGGATTTATCGGTAGTGCCAGTGTTGCGAAAGCTGACTCACCTGCCAATTATGATTGATCCCAGCCACGGCGTAGGCTGGTCTGAGTTTGTGCCATCAATGGCAATGGCTGCGATCGCAGCTGGTACAGATTCTCTAATGATAGAAGTTCACCCCAACCCAGCCAAAGCTTTATCTGACGGGCCTCAATCTGTGACACCAGAGCGTTTTGATAAATTGATGCAAGAATTAGCAATAATTGGTAAGGCAGTAGGACGCTGGCCGCAACCAGCAGTAGCTCTAGCTTAAAATTAAGCTTAACTTCTTGCTAGCTATTTATTAATCAATATGAAATAAATCCCCTTGAGAAATATTTTCGAGGGGATTTTTAAACACTAACCAAATCTATGAAAAAAGAACTATGCAATCAATATTGATAGGCAAGATTTTTTGCATTTGTAAGCTCAAAATATTTTAATTTGCATCCTCCAAAAAATAAATCTCTTGTGGGGTGGGCATCTTGCCCGCCCTAGCTATGCAAATTAAATGCACGACAGCTTAGGTCTTTTATCTTCTATATACATAGCGAGCAGGTATCCATCGGCGACCACGATTTGTTTGCACCCAACGTCCAGGAACCAATATTCTTCTCGCTTGAACAGGGGTGTAAACCCTAACTGGCGATGGTTTTCTAATGATTCTAACTGGAACTGGTCGTCTGATCTGAGCATCAGCCTGGGAAGGAACAAAGGTAAAAGCAATTGGTAAAATCAGTGCTGCACTAGCAAGCATTCTTTTAATACTCATTCGCAAACTTTCCTTCTATAAAGTAGACATCAAACGGATTAATATTTCACAAAAAAAACATTAATCTCTTTCACAAATAAATGATATGGCTGAAAAGATCGATCCACTAGTGAAAAAGGTAATTAACCGTACCGTGACTAATGTCATGGATCAAAAACATAAAAATAACCCTGTTTTTGAAGAAAACTTCTGATGTTTTTGGCAATGCCCAGCTTATCTTTGCCACCTAAAAAAAGGGACGGGCAAAATACCCATCCCAAAAAATTCACTTTGACTCAATAGAAAGACTTTTATTGTACTGGTTGGGTGGGGAAAGCAGCAGGTTGTACGCCTACGTTAAGATTTTGTCCATTGCGACGTAATTCTAAGCGCAAATCACCCCCGACTTGGCTATTTTCTACTACTTTTTGGACACTGCTTGGATCTGTGACTGATTGCCCACCGAGTTTTTGGATAACATCACCAGCACGTATCCCGGCTTTAGCTGCGGGCGAATTTGGCATAACTTTCAGAACTAAGACACCTTTATCTTCATTCACACTCAAACCGCTATTGGGATCTGAGTTGATATTTTGTTTTAGCTGAGGCGTTAACCCTATCATTTGAATTCCCAGGTAAGGATGTTCTACTTTGCCTGTAGCTATTATTTGACTAGAAATGCGTTGTGCTGTGTTGATGGGAATAGCAAAACCTAATCCTTGTGCCCCTTGAATAATGGCTGTATTCATGGCAATCACTTCGCCACGATAATTTAGCAATGGCCCGCCGGAGTTACCGGGATTAATGGCTGCATCAGTTTGAATATACTCTACTCGCTTATCGGCAGCGCCAATTAGACTGCTACTGCGTCCGGTAGCACTGATGATTCCGGTAGTTACTGTATTATCTAATCCAAGGGGGTTGCCGATCGCGATCGCCCATTCTCCTGCTTGCAGTTTATCTGAGTTACCTATGGCTACTAACGGTAGATTATCTGCCTGAATTTTAATAACAGCAACATCAGTCAACTCGTCTTTTCCTAAAACCTTTCCTTTAAAACTACGTCCATCTTTAAGTGTAACTGTCACCGTATCAGCACCATCAACTACGTGAGCGTTGGTGAGAATACGACCATCAGCACTAATAATAAAACCTGAACCAGTACCCCGTTCTACCCGATTCTGTTGTTGTGGTATTTGAGAGCCAAAGAAGCGTTGAAAAAATGGATCGTTAAATTCATTTGGTATCTGGGCTTTTACGGTTCGGGAAGAATCAATTCGTACTACAGCCGGGCCAACCTTTTGCACCACCTGGGTGACAAAATTAGGATCTGTGCCAGCTGCTAATGGAGGGGCGGCACTTACTCGACTTACTGCCAAATTCGATGCACTTTCAGACACTTGCTGAGAATGTCCAGCCATGTAACCACCTGCTAATGTCATACCTGATCCCAGCAGCACTAGCGATAGAGAGGCGGCAGCCTTTTTCCAGGGTGCTTGATTATGATATTTGGTGTCAGCAGTGTTGGATAAAATGCTATTTGATGGGTGTTCTCCATCACGAGGTTGGTTTTGCATTGCTGTCTGGAAAGATATTTAGATGTATTACTAATGTAGATATGATTTGTGACAGTTTTGTTGCGGGGGTATTGCGTTTTTGTGAAAGGTTTGGTATTTAACTAAACGTTATTGGAATATACTCATTCGTAGAGGCACACAGTTGTCATGCGTGTAAACTTAGAGAAGAACCTCACCCCCAACCCCCTCCCCGCACGCGAGGAGAGGGGGCTGTGACGTAGCTGATGTGATTAGGAAACGCTATATTCGCCAATATAACGTTAACTTGACTGCGTGTTCCCATACCATGCCTGAAGGAATAAAAATGCCACAGGGGAAAATCTTATTGAAACCTAGCACTTTATGGACAAGTGTTAAAGAACGAACTGAATATGCTTTGCAATGTGGGGCGCTACTGTCTATACCGACAGAATTTGAATTTGTTGAACAGGATGGCGTGCGCTTTTTGGTGCGGATTTTGTCTAACCTGAATCGCAAAAAAGCAGCTAAGGAGAAACAAGAAAAACAATCTGTTATTTCTGGTGAAGAGTTTAACCCTTTTTTGCCTTATGAAGAAGATTTATTTGTGGCGGATATCTCCGATACTCATGTATGTATCTTCAATAAATACAATGTTGTCGATTATCACCTGCTAATCGTTACCCGTGCCTTCGAGGAACAGGAAAGTTTGCTAACTCTGGAAGATTTTGCAGCTATGTGGGCGTGTTTGGCTGATTTCGATGGTTTAGCATTTTACAACAGTGGCAAAAATGCAGGTGCTAGCCAGCGACACAAACACTTGCAATTAGTACCACTACCACTTGCATCTTCAGGGTTACAGATACCGATTGAACCTCTACTTACAGCAACACAATTTCAAGACTCGAACGCAACTTTAACAAAGCTTCCTTTTGTACACGCGATCGCGCCACTAAATCCTGATTGGATGCGATCGCCATTTACAGCAGCCCAAGCAACCCTAGAAGTTTATCACAGTTTGCTAGGGGCTGTAGGTTTGGATGCAAGGCAATTGGGTGCTTACAATATGCTAGCGACACGAGAATGGATGTTAATCGTACCGCGAAGGCAGGAGCATTTCCAATCTATCTCTGTGAATTCATTAGGATTCGCTGGTGCTTTGCTGGTGCGAAACGCAGCAGAAATGGAGATTCTCAAAGCCCAAGGGCCGATGACCATCCTCACAAATGTTGCGTATATCCAGAAAGAAGGTAGCTGTAATGCTTGATGTATTAGGATTTAGAAAAAGATTATACGGAAAGTTTTCGTATAATAAATAGTTAGCTGGCTACCGTATCAAATCTATAGGTGTAAAAAGATGCCTTTACCACCACCAAATTCGGGCGTGTTTTGGAAGAGTTATGAGATTGGTACACCAACATTTCAGCTTACACCAGTTGAAAAACCTGATATGTCTCCATTCTTGGTACACATGACAGGTAAAAATCAAATTCTTCATATACTTAAAGGCGAAAATGCATCCGAAGAGTTAGGCAAAGGACAGGGTTTCCTTCGAGCTGCTGTTCCCGAACATTCGGCGAGTACTTACACTGCGAAAGTTGTTTGCTTTACGGAGTCACCAACTTTTGCACTTGATTTTTTTCGTTATCGCAGCTTTCCACGATGGAAGACTGATCAAAGATTTGGTCTTGGATTTGATAAGACAAACCTAGTCAGTAGAGAGGTCAGACCTGCTATATATGCAGGAAGCGATCTAACCAAGCAGATTATCTATTTATATAACCATATTCAGGAGAACCAAATAAGTGAAGATGGAAATCTGAACGATCGCTTAACCGATTTGCTTGAGAGTACTTATCGTCTTTTATTTCCTCTATTAGAGGATGAACCTCGGCAAGGATATATGTGGGAACGCGAATGGAGAGCAACGAATGAAAGCGGCTTTATCTTCAGCCATGAAGATATAAGAATAATATGTTGTCCTCAAGAAGAAGAAGGAAGTATTCGAGATATTCTTGGCACTGCTGCAAATGGTATTCAGTTTATTCGTGCATGGCGAGAATATGATGATGTTACAAGATTTCTGAAACGTCAACAGCAAACCTGGAGAGAATGTGATGAGAGGTTGAGCCAAGTTGAGATGGAAGATCAGAAGATTCAACAAATTCGTGAACTTATTGAGCAATATCAAATTGCGAAAAACAGTTTGATGTCTTACCAAGAGTTTATTACACGGTTTGATAGTGATAAAGAAAAAATTGAAAGAGAGTTACACGAAATAACTCAAAAAATTGACGGTTTGCAAACACAACTGACCGAGTTAGAAAAGAATGAAGATGCAAAGAAAAAGGAAAAAGGTTCTTCCTAATTCTTCTGTTTCAGCATCTGGAACACTAATCCCGCCAGCTAACAAGTCTGGTACAGTGGATTGACCGAAGCCGCTTGGGTGGGCTGCAAAGATATCGGCAACCGCTAACCAGAACCGTTAGCCCTCAATTGCACACCCAACGAACTAATGGGAGATTAAGCCATGTGGACAGATGAGATTGTCGAAGAGATCCACCGAATTCGTGAAGGGTATGCCAAATCGTTCAATTATGATTTGGATGCGATCTTTGCAGATTTACGCAAAAAGGAAGCAGAAAGCGGCAGAGAAGTCGTGAATTTGTCACGAAAAAGCGGTCTAACAAGTCGTTGGAGCAGGCAGACAACAGATTTTGGTAGTGACGTAAAGGATATTAACTGCCGCTCAACTTAGTTGTTAGACCGCTCAAAGCATTGGTGCGATGTCGTCTTGAAAAGTGACGCTACGCACACTCGCTAATGGTAGCGGGGGTATTAACCTGTGATGGCGGATTAGTATTACTCTATAAGCTCGCCCATATTAAAATCTATTCTTATCCAACCTTTGAGTCTTCGTAAATTGTCGAGAATGAGTAAGGGAATCTGCCAGTGATGTACCATCAGAAAGGGTAAGGGATCGCTCACCTCAAACATTGCTTCTTTCCCCCGCCTGATGTTTCTTACCCAGGTTTGCAGTTGCTTAAAATTTCTAATCTCATTCAGCCGCCAAACTTCATGGTACAACCAATAGGTTGGCTTACTATCACCAAGAGGTTGCAAAGATTCAGCCAGAGAATCTTTACCAAGATAGGCATCCGCTACTCCTGGATGATTGTAAAACATAGTAATGGCGGAGTGAGTCCGGGGGTTACACTCAATCGCGTAAACAGTTCCGTCTTCTGCCTGGATGAAGTCAAAGGAAAGTTGCCCGGTTTTTCCTAGTTCTTTGGTAAAATGACTCGCCCATTGCATAATTTCTAGCTGATCAACATTTTCGTAGTTGACTTGAAAGGCAGATGACTCACAGCAGCAATACATTCGTGACTCTCCATCTCGCGCGGTAGTGTGAGTGCAGTATTCCTTTCCAGGAATGAATTCCTGCATAATCCAGGGATTCTCCTCACTGATGGGCAGACTATTGACAAATGCTGCTGTTTCTGCGTGTGTATCGCAAGGTAGCTTAGTGAGATTCAAGCGACGTATTTGATCGTAGGGGATGCTTTTAAGAATGTATTTACGCTTCTCTTGAGAAAAGTCGAAGTTGAGGACTTGTTCGGGATCGGTAATTTTGAAGGATTTGGGGACAGATAAACCGAACGATCGCGCTGTTTCGGCAAAGGCAAACTTGTCGTCCAGGCTCTTTGTGACATCAGCATCGAAGTGGAAAAATTCACAAAAGTCTGGTAATGGTGGCTTACCGCGATCGTAGTGGATGACGGAAAAAATCGCTACTGGGATAAAAAAGTCGATCTTTTCTGTTTTAGCGATCGCGTGTAGGGTTTCAACGTAGCCTTCTAAGTCTTTGCTTGGATCGGGAACGGTATAAAAACCTGCAACAGAGTTGGAATATTTGTTACCACTTGACCAGAATTTTTCAATATCAATTATAATAACCCGATGCCCAGCAGCATGAAATGAACGCGCTAGCTGAAGGGTTTTAGTCATTCTCGCACCAGCGATCAAGATATTTTTGGAATTCGGGTTAACAATAATTGGCTTACTGAATGGTTGCTTAAGAAAGTTCCACAGTAAGGAAGTTAAGACGACGACGCAGTTTAAGGGAAATGCGATCGCCAGTAATACAAGAGTACCCAAGTTTTGGAATACTACAAAAATATGCTTTCTCATAATTATAATTGTTGACATAATAGTGGAATCATTCGCTTTTCCTACTCCCTACCTACGCAAATAATTTCATAAATCAAATCGGATTGCTATATCATTTAGGGATTGCAGAGGTAAAGGTTTTATATTTTACATCTTCTCCAAACTGGATGAGTTTCCCGATGCAAAAATCAATCCTCACCCAGGTTTTTAAGGAGCGCAAACTATCGAGTAATAGTAAAGGAATATGCCAGTGATGTACCATTAAAAACGGTAGTGGATCGTTAACTTCAAAGATTGCATCTTTCCCTTGCCAAATATTTTTAACCCACTTCTGCAATTGCTTTAACGATCTAATTTCATTAAGTCTCCAAAGTTCATGATAAAGCCAATAAGTAGGCTTACTATCACTCAGGGGTTGCAGAGTTTCAATCGGAGGCTCTTTACTGAGATAGGCATCTGCTAAACCTGGATGGTTGTAATACATTGTAATTGCAGAGTGAGTCCGAGCGTTGCACTCGATCGCATAAACCGTCCCATCTTCCGCCTGAATGAAGTCAAAAGAGATTTGTCCAGTTAGTTGTAATTCTTTGACAAAATGACTCACCCACTCTTTAATTTTTGGGCGATCGACGTTTTCGTAATTGACTTGAAAAGCAGATGATTTGCAGCAGCAGTGTACTGTTAATTCACCATTTCTCACTGTACTGTGAGTACAGTATTCTGTTCCGGGAATAAACTCTTGTAATATCCAAGGGTTATCTTTACTAATTGGCTTACTTTTAACATGAAGCGCCATTTTTTCGTGAGACTCCATTGGTAGCTTCGTCAGATCCAAGCGTAAAACAGAGTCATAGACAATAGTTTTGAGAATATATTTGCGCTTTTCGTTGGCAAAATCGAATTTAAGTACTTGCTCTGAATCTGTAATTAGGAAGGTTTTCGGGACAGATAGCGAGAGCGATCGGGCAATTTCTGCAAAGGTAAACTTGTTATCAAGTAGCTTCATTGTATCAGCATCGAAGTGGAAATTCTCGCAACAGCTTGATAACACTGGTTTGCCCTCGGAGTCAAAGTAGCTGCCAGCGAAAATGCCTACCGGAACAAAAAAGTCTATGTTTTCTTTTTTAGCGATCGCACGCACGGCTTGAGTATAGCCTTCTAAATCTTCTTGCGAGTCAGGAACTGTATAAAAGCCAGCCACAGCGTTAGAAAATCGATAACCACTGAACCAGTATTTGTCAAGATCAAATAAAATGACTCGATGCCCAGCAGCGTGAAACGATCGCGCTAGCTGAAGGGTTTTGGTCATTCTACCACCACCGATCAAGATATTTTTGGGATTCTCGTTCAAAACCACTTGCTTGCTTAACGATCGCTTGAAAAAATTCCACGGCAGCAATATGAGTACGACGATGAAGTTGAAGGGAAATACGATCGCCAATAATCCAAGAGTGCCCAAGTTTTGGAACACTGCAAAAATCTGGTTTTTCATGGTTGTAATTATGACATCATACTGGAACCTATCAACCACTGAGGATTGTTTCATCTTCTGTTCATCGCCATATAGAGTAAGCGTTACATTTTACATTCGAGTTCTAAGTTGAAAATAGTTTAATTTGCATCCTCCAAAAAATAAATCTCTTGTGGGGTGGGCATCTTGCCCGCCCTAGCTGTGCAAATTAAATACACGACAGCTTATTACTTGCAGCTAGCGAAAACCTTGTGCTATTCCAATTCAAAAGAAAGCTAAAAAGGTGATTTGCCGTTCATCAAATCGTGCCCAACGCTTCATTGATTGCCGTCATAAATAACTCATTTAAAGGAATTCCCACTGCGTTCGCTGTAGAGGCAATCACCGCTTTGTGGTCAAAAATACAAAATAACCCGGCTTCTAAGAACCAAGGTTCTCCCTGTGGGTCGATTCGGAAGTCAAATAAACTATAATGACGACAGCCCAAAGCCAAATGACACTTCTTAACTTCTTGCTGAACCTTTAGGGCGATGGGGTCATTAATATCTACAATCCAACCTGGGACATAATTTTTAGCAGTTGAAGCTAAGTCGCCCTCGATTGGTATTTTGAATTTGTCAGTATAGCTGCGGATGGGTCTGTTTTGGGGATCTATCTGATACTCTTCAGGGGGTAAACTGATTAGCTCCCCATCTTTGACAATAGTGCCGCATCTGACTTCTCGACCGGCTTCAATGAATGTTTCTACAATCACTTCATCTGCAAATTCAAATGCTTTCTTCAAGGCAGCATCATACTCACTCTTTTCTCTGACTAAGGACACCCCTAAAGAGTTGTCAGCATTTGCAGGTTTAATGACTACTGGAGGTGTAATTGTCGGAACGTCTCCTTGGCGAAGCAGTTCTCCACGAGGTACTTTCACCCCTGCGGCTGCGACAATTGCTTTAGTTTTGGCTTTGTGGGCCGTTATTGCCATGACATCTGGAGTATTACCTATGTAAGGGATCTTAAGTAGGTCGAATAGGGCGCGGTAATGCGTCATTCCAGGGATACAAAACATTTGTGGCAACATAAGGTCAATGTTTTGCGCTGTTATAAACTGTATCGCATCTAACAGCGTCATCGGTTTGGCGACAGCTATATCTTCAGGACTGAGAGAGGAAGGAAATCGCCACTGGCGATCGGGTGTGATGTATGCAATCAGAAAGTCATAGAGCGATGGATTTGCTGTAGCTAGCAGACAGCTTTGGGCGTAATTGCGTGACAACTCACAGTAAAAATCATTGTATGCAGATCCAACTAAATGAAGGATACGAAGTACTGGCATGATTCATCCTCCATTGATTTTGCCATAAGTCTTTGAAAGTAGGGAAAGATCAGGGAGCAGGGGAGGCAGGGAGAGAAAGAATTGTCCCCTTGTCCCCTTGCTTTTATCCTGCGATTACGCCACTCGTCTAATCAGAGTTATACCATCTCGGATGGGTAACAGAACTTGCTCTACACGAGGATCGGCGGCAACAGCACGATTGAATTGTGCGATCGCTTCACCATTGGCGGTGCGTTGTTCTGGTGGTAGGTAAACCTGTCCCTGCAACAAAGTGTTATCCACGCAGATTAACCCGTCAGGAGCTAGCAAGTCACTATCTAAGATAGTCTGGAAGTACTCTACATACTCCTTTTTATCGGCATCAATGAAGATTAAATCAAATGATTCTTTTCTTACTGCCAGCTTGTGGAGTGTCTCTAAAGCGGGTGCTACTTCCACAACGATTTTATTGCCGTGTGCAGATTCACTAAAACAAGCTTGAGCAAATTGGGCTACATAGGAGTCAACTTCACAACCGATGAGTTGCCCATCGCTTGGTAGTGCCTCTGCCATTGCCAAGGCTGAATATCCTGTAAACATCCCTACTTCTAGGATGCGCTTTGCTTTAGTCATGTGAACAAACATTTTCAATGTCTGTCCTTCCAGATGCCCTGAGAGCATTTCTTGTTCTAATTGACGCACTGTTTCACCATCGCTGAAACGTTTACTCCAGTCTTCTTTACTGGTTCTTTGCGCCAATGCTGTCAAGGCACTCGATTCTGGAGTGGTGTAATCATCCAAATAGGGATCTAAACCCGCCGCCAATTCAACTCCTTGACGCAGAGAATCTAATATCTCTATGGGAATATTGTTCTCTTCTGCTAATTTCAGGGTTTGCTGTAGCTGCGCTACTAAAATACTGTGTGGCGTTATTGGCCTAGCTGTTTCTCGTCCTAAAACACTTGTCATGTCTTCACACCCCCAAGAGTTGAGCTTCTTGACTTTCGATGTAGGCATCAACGCCTTCACCGCCACGAGGGTATTTAGCACAAAGACGTTTATGTTCAGCTACGGCAGCATCAAGTTCTTCACGAGTCAAATCGTTGACAAAGAAGCACTCACCAATAGGCCGAGGCATAGCTGCGCGTTGTTTGCCGTCTCGTGTCAAGCTTATAGACTCGGTAGCATCCCACAATAAATCCCCATCTAGTAGAGGATGATCTAGTGATAGACCGATGCGACTCATTAAGTCTAGAATGCGATCGCGCTCTTCTGTTGGAATATAGCCTCGTTGTCCTGCTATGGTTGCAGATAAAGCCATATCTATATTGACAGCGTGACCATGATATAGAGGTACGTGGGGCGCTAACTCTAAAGTAGGACTCCAAGTATGTCCGTAGGCTATGACGCGATCGAGGTCGATTTCATGCAAGTTTGGAGTCTCTAACTCCAGCATGGTTTTGATTGCTTCGTAGTTGAGTTTATGAGCAATCTCTTTAAGTTCCGGTGTCCCATTCACCTGTCCAAAGTGGGTGGAAAGTAGTTCTTCGCCATGTTCGTATAGCATTTCAAACACTTGCGAGTTAGAAACTACAGCAATTTTTACTAACTCTGCCATCCCATTACGAACTTGAGCCGTTGGTAAGGTTTTCAAAAATGAGAAATCGAGGATAACTTTCAAAGGTGCATGATATGCTCCCAAGCGATTTTTTAACTTGCGATGATTAACTGCTACCTTAATCGCTACACCTGCATCGATTAAACCAATTAACGTTGTCGGAACACGAATGAAGTTACTCTTGCGACGATAAGCAGCGCAAGCAAAGCCAGCTACATCAGTAATTAGACCACCACCAACGACTAAGACCGGTTCCTTACGAACTAAGCCAAAGTCGGAGAAAGCGTCAACAATTTTCTCAAAACTTTCAAGGGTTTTATCTGGCTCTGTAATGATGATGGGAAATACTGTCAGATCAATGTCATAGTGCCTAAAATATGACTTGATCTGCTTTCCATAAAGTTCATAAACATTGGCATCAATTACAGTCAGACAGCGACCAAATTTAGCATAGCTATCTGCTATTTCTGTATTTTTAATGTCAAATGCACCGTTCACATACACAAGACTAAAATCGATTTTTTCGTACCCTTCCACGTGAAATGCAGTTTCTGTAGCTTCAAAGGATGCTTGAACCTTATTCATGTCTGTTGACCTTGTATTGCAAAAAGTTGGGATATTTCGGTAATAATTGCGATTTACCCTAATGCACGCCAGCAACAAGTTATGCTCTTCATCTTTTTAGATTAAAGGCACGACAAAACTAGCTTTCAATAAGAAGCTAATATTTATTGCTGACTGGCAATGTTATTAAAAAACACCATTCACTTTGAGTAAATTCTGTAGGTGGGTTAACCTTTAATTCGGCATAACCTCAAACTAATCAACTAGTCCCACTCGCAATATATTGGCATAATATTTGCCTATTTCTTTCAGGATTGTTGATTTTAAATTTGTGGAATTCATCTTAATTAAGATTTATTCCACTACGTTTAACTCTAACGGCTTTCCAACTGTACGATTCCGCAAAACTTCTACCCTAGAAAACTGCTCGTATCGTTGATCTCCAAACTTCAATTTGAGATTAGAACCCTGATTAATCGTTAGTTCGCTGTTTTTTAGCATTAGTCTCAAACCTCATATCACTAAACTGTCTACATTCTATTTAGTTCAGAATGACAGTAGAATTCCTCTTGCGTTCAGTCAACTTAATGCTCGGTACTAAACATACTTACCTCAGTAACTCTCGAAAATTCAGAATTTAAATATATCTGAGTTACTTTTAACAAAACTTTAACTTTATTAAGGAACGGTTGTATGTTAAAAAATCTCTAAGTTTGCTTAAATTGGCTTTTTAGTTCTAAAATTAGGTTATTTTAGCTTAAACCAGCAAATAGTTTACTGGTTGATAACTTAAAAGCACAACACAAATCATAACATTAAAGCTATAAGAATAATAACATATGTAAATAGATTTAAGTCAATCAACCATCTTAAGTGTACTGAGCAACCAGTATTTTCAATAAAGTATGTCTAAATAAATCAGTGACACGGCGTAGATCATGGGTGTCAACTTAACGTGAAACCCATATAAAAACTGAATATTGAGTTCACTCACCACTCACCACTCATCACGATCCGCTTTACCCCACCCTAACCCTCCCCTTATAAAGGGGAGGGAACCGGATTTCCTGTTTCCCCACTTTATAAGGGGGGATTAAGGAGGGGGGAAAACGGCTGTGGGACAAAGCTTTGAGCTTAAGTTGACAGCAGTGGGCGTAGATAAGATATATTTTTTACCGAAAGTCTTAGGATGCTTAGTTGATCGGTGTTAATTTTTTTTCTAGGTCAAATAAGAAGCCGTGGATATACTCTTCAGTCCATTCGGCACCATAGAAGCGTTTGAACATTCCTCGTGCTGGGTCTTTTTCAGCCCGATATCGTAGGTATCGCAGTTGGGCTTGTTCAATGGCTACTAAATTTTGAGAATCTGTTACAGCTTCCGCTTCATCCACGAAATCCAGATAAGCTTTTAAATAGTCTTGGAAAGCGGCAAATACTTGAGTTTCCACTACAGCCGTTTCTTGGGGACGAGTCCACAGGAAAGCGGGAGAGAAAAATGGCTGTGCTTCTTCAGGGAAATCTCCTCCCCAAGATAGATGCTGTTGATGAGTATGGAAAATGGGTAGAATTGGTTCTGTATATTTTGCCTGATATTCTAGATCGTCCCGAAATAGGGGCTGCATATCTAAAGCAATTAGGTGTCCTCCTGGCAATGTCACCAAATCCGCCCCAAAAAAGGGTAAATCGTAGTTGAGGCGGGGGAAAATCACAAAATTCAGTACTTGCAGCGAATTACCACCCTGGACATGAGCGGCACGAATTTGCCGTAATTTTCCGGTTTGAAAGGCGTAACTTGTGGTGACAACCTCTTCCTGATTTTTGCCCTTGCCCACAACAGCGCTTTTAAATTCAAACCCAGTCGGAATCGGGTAGGGTTGTAAGTCTAAGCGCGATCGCATGTAGGCGATCGCATAATCCAGAAATGGCTGATATAGTGTCACGTCGCTTCGCTCCAAAACTAGAAAAAGTGAGTGCTGAGTTAGGAGTTATTAAGAGATTCTTCCCAATTCCCAATGCCCAATGCCCAATGCCCAATGCCCAATCGATTATCTTTTACTGCCACTAACTGCCAGGGGAACAGCATCTTCAAATAAGAACTCATGGAGAAAGCGCTCTGACCATTCATGACCAAAGTAACTGCTAAACAGACCTGATGCTGGATCGCGGTCTGCACTATATTGGTCATAGTCTTTTTGAGCTTTAACAATCCGTTGGATATCTTCAGGATCGTAGAGTGGTTTTGCATCTGCTAGCATTTGCCAATACAAGTTTAAATAATCTTGAAAAGCTTCAAAGACTCGCGTTGCAACTGTTTCAGGGTCTGTTTTGGCAAACAAGAGGTACTTAGAAAAATACTGGTTGGCATCGTAAAACTTCATTTCTAAATTTTGTGCCAAATCCGGGTATTTATTATGGAGATATTTTAGCGGAGTTATATATTTGTTTTGATAATCTTCATCCTGAAACAAAGGCTGAAAGTCAAGCACAATCAGATTTTTGACTTTGCCAAAGGATAAAAAATCAATCCCTAGCAGGGGTAAATCGTAGTGATGACTGGGATAAATCACGCTGTTAAAAATTTGGGCGCTTTCTCCGGCATCAATATAGGTATAGCGAATTTTCCGCAACTCTTGAGATTGGTAACACCAACTCTGAATGGTTGCAGGGTTTCTGCCGCGATCGCTAACTTTGAATTCCAAACCAGGGGGAATGACCCTACTTTGTAAATCAAAGCGCTGAAATAGCTCTTTTTCTAAAAATTCCAGGAAAGGCTTATACATGGAACATGATTTGTTAACCCTTGCATGAAAATAAATGATGACAATCATGCACGTCTCATTTATGAGAAACAAAGCAACATTCCTTAATGGGGAATTGGGAATTGGGAATTGGGAATTGGGAATTGGGCATTGAGGATGAGCTATTTTCCTTGTCCCCCTCATCTCCCTATTCCCTATTCCCTACCTAGCATGATTCAGACTGAGCATTTGCTCTAGCAGTTCTTGGGAAACACAGCGACGCTCAGAACAATAAGTCATTAAGTTGACACCGTTCATCATTCGCACGGTACTAACTCTGACACGAAAATCATCTGTAACAAACCAACAACGCTCTTGACCTTGGTTATTGTCATAGTCAGTATCAATAGTCAGCACTCCATCATTGGCAAACTGATACCGACTCACGACGGGAATGCTTTCAACATAGCCTTGGTTGCGGATCAGTTTTCCAAAACGCCTCGTTTGGTCGGGAACATCAACCAAAATTGCAGCATTATCGCTATTAGGTAGCCTGGTATCTAGGTTAGCCTGCCATGCAAAGCTAGCACCACCTGTTGCTTTAGTAGGATCTATCCCCTGAGCTTTACAGACTTCCTGGACTTTCGGATCGTCCTTTTCCATGACTTTAATAATCAAATTCGACTGCCCCGATTCATCCGCCGCGGAGTCAAAATGATGAACGGAGCGTTCTGTAAACCATGTCCCCTCACTTTTACGGAAGAAGTCGATCATTGACAAGGGTGGTGTTATATGCATCTGTTTTAAAACCTCTTTTATCAAATTTTGGCGTTCTTGAATACTGATTAATTAAGATGAAGTCCCAATTTCGCTAAAGTGTAGGATAACTCCAAAAGTTATATTTTTATCAACTGATGACAAATAGTGAAACTCAACTTATTACTAGCGATGCCTACGGCAACGGCTTTGCCGAACGCCCCAGTCCGACTCCAGAAATATTAACAGCCTTGAAAGCTGGAACCCCTATAGATTGGGCCGATTTGTATCAATTCAATCTCAGAGAAGTTGATTTACAACAAGCTAACTTGAATAAAGCCAAGCTAGTAGGAACTGACCTGAGTGGGCTAGTCTTGACTAATGCCGATTTGAGTGGGGCTGATTTGCGAGGCGCTAATCTGCAAGGAGCCGATTTGAGTCGGGCTAATTTGCAGGGAGCCTATTTAAACCGTGCTAACCTCCAACAAGCAAATCTCAGTGGCGCAAATTTGGATGAAGCCAAACTGCAAGTAGCACGTTATGATACACAAACGAAATGGCCCCAAGAATATAACTACAAAGCTTCAGGAGCGGTAGGGCCGGGTGCTAATCTCAATGGTGCTTTTCTGAATACAGCTTCTTTACGAAATGCAGATTTACAAGGTGCTAATCTGCGTGGAGCCTACCTGAGTGGTGCTGATTTGACAGGAGCAAATTTACAAGGTGCAGCTTTAAGTGGCGCTGACTTGACGAAAGCTTATTTGACTGGGGCTTGCTTGCGGAATGCTCGATTGACTGGAGCCGATTTGCGGGATGCAGACCTGCGAGCAACTGACCTCCACGATGTAGAGATGGAACATCTTCAAAGCATCGCTGGGGCAGATTTTACTTTAGCCCAAGGACTCACAGAAGCAACTAAGGCTATGCTTAAAAGCCGTCCATATTCAGAACTCGACGTTTGGAACGCCTACACTCGTAAAACAACTCGTGACAGTTTGAGTGCTTCACCAATTGAGTCCTGATTTTTGAGTTTCAAAAGTAATTGCTAGGCACTCAGCACTTTTAACTCAGCAATCTTTATACTGGCTTCCAGTTCTTTTTTAGAAGCGCTAAAAATGTAGCGTATCCTTCTGAAAAACCCGGCGGATCGGGTAGAACATAGTGGGGAAATTCTTTATACGATCGCCAAGGTTCCGAAGCATTATGCCGCAAATGTAAAGCACATTCTGAGGAACCTGGTAGTCGCCAAGTCATTTGACCAGTTTGTATATCAGTCACAAATGCCTCCTCATCTTGAAAAAGTTGATCTTTTCTTCCAGATTTTGGCAGATTACCCGGATATTTTGGTCAATTTTAAGGTAAAATAATATATGGGCTATTTTTCAAATAAGTTTTATCACAATATTCCCCACAAACTCAAATCGCTATTGTGGCAATAAGTCTTCTAAAGCCGCTCCGACAACTCGGTGATCCTCATCTTGTCTGAGTTGATTCAAGGCTGCTTTTGATTGTGGCTCGTCAAAGCGTTTGAGGGCATAGCTAACTCGCACGCGCATTCGACAAGATTCATTATTCACTAAGGTTAGTATTTGGGATAGTGCAGCACTGTGTTGGCTCGAATTAGCTAGCAAGCCCAGTCCATCAACAGAAGATTCCTGAACTGTGAAATCTTCATCTTTTAAACCTTGAACGCATATATCAAATAGTTCTTCAGGGCAATCCATTTCGGCGATCGCAGCTAAAATGCTCCGCTTAACTAGCCAGTGGTCATCCTGATAAAATGCCAGAACTAGATGAGAAACTGCGACTCTGCCAAATAGCGATAACGAATTTGCCGCCTCAGCTCGCACATTCGGGGTATCGTCAAATTTCATAATTTGCATCAAAGCAGCAAAAGATTCTGCTGATGGTTGATTACCCAAACCCCTGGCTACAAAAGAACGCACCAAAAATTCTGAGTCATGAAGTTTACTTGTTAGCAGAGGAACTGCAACTTCTGATTCATAATCATTGAGGGCTGCGATCGCCTTTAAACGATTGTGAAAATCTGGGTTCTTCAGTTCAGTTTGGATTTGATGGATTTCCATAGATGCATTTGGTAGAGGTATTCTTTACTTTATTTTACAGATGCTAAGAAATGGCGATCGCATTTGGGAAGATTTAATCTAAGGGAATTGGGCATTGGGCATTGGGCATGGGGCATGGGGGAAAGACTTACTACAACTTCTCCTCTGTTCCCCACTCAATTCTCAATTCCCAATTCTCAATTCCCAATTCCCAATTCCCAATTCTCAATTTCCAATTCCCAATTCCCAATTCCCTAAATTAATGACTCAATTAAGCGAAACCGCCAAAGAATTAATAGCCAAAGCGAGAATTATCAGCTTTGCTGAGTGGGAACAGTCCCATTCAACAGCAGCGATCGCCATATTCCAAGCTGCGGATGATGCTTTCCGCTATCTGAGTGACGAAGATTTATTGCAGATTACAACCTTGTCACCAGATAATTCTGAGTTGATTCCTGTTGCTGTATTGTTACGCGATCGCGCCGCCGAAATCGTTGATGAAGCTAGAGAGCAGGTTTTAGCAACCTATCCTGAAATTATTCAGCCTGGTGGTGGACTTTATCCGCCTGAACGCGCCCAAGCTTGCTGGCGCGATTTTTGGCATTTTCTTCGCTGTATTACTTATGGCATAGCAGGTGGACACGCTGAGTATACCAATCCTACAGGACTGCACTATATGAACTTGCTTTATCAGGAGTTACACGTTCCACTAGATGCAATGCTATTAGGCTTAAAAAGCATCAAGGCTGCTAGTTTGAAGCGGTGTCCAGCCAATCAGCAGGAAACTCTTGCTTTCTATTTTGACCATTTAATCAGCCAACTGGCTACTTTCCAAACTCGATAAGGTTTGTCGTAAGCCACTTAATACGCTCACTAAAAGCCAACTTAATTAAGTTTATATTACGTAACATAGCTTGATTTATTCTTGCCCACTTACCAAGATAAACTTCATGACTCAGTACGATTAATACTTTTGCTCAAGGGAAAACAGCAATATCATCACCTGTATCTCAATAGCAAATCAAATACTAAAAACAAGCTGAAATTTCTCTAAAGTATTATTTTACTTAACAAATTTTAACAAATATGGTTTCAGCATCGTATCAGAATACATAAAGGCATTAACGATGTAAAAACTGAAATCATCAAGACCAATAAAGATTTAAAGTCTCCATGGCCACTCCTTGAGTCATAACGATGTAAAGTTTTTTAACATCTGCTGAATATCCTTCTCATAAAATTTAGTTGTTAACTGGGAGATAGTGTGAATGGCTTTTGGACAATTCTGCCGTCAGTTGTCATATACGAACACATTTAACGCACTTTAAAAAACTAAAATTTTACAAATGCTAGTCAGTAGCAAAAATAACTGACAACTGAGGCGAAAATCTACCTCCATAAAGGGTAGGATGCTCGAAAATTTCATTTAATTCACGTTTTTAAGGAGATACTTAAATGTCACTTTGGGTTATTGATTCACCTAATGTTGAACTACGTCCTAATACCAGCGAAAGCGAATTACAAACACTGATTCGGGCAGTTTACAAACAGGTTTTGGGTAATGCTCACTTACTAGAGAGCGATCGCCTAGCCTCTGCTGAATCGCAATTACGCGATCGCAAAATCAGCGTCCGTGAGTTCGTCAACACCGTTGCGAAATCAGAACTCTATCAATCCCTGTTTTTCAGTTCTTCTTCCCAGTATCGGTTCATTGAACTGAACTTCAAACACCTGCTAGGCCGTCCACCTGCCGATCAAGCAGAAATTGCCGAACACGTCCGCATCTACAACGAACAAGGCTACGATGCTGAGATCGACTCCTATATTGATAGCCAAGAGTATCAGCAAAATTTTGGCGAGAATATTGTCCCTTATCCTCGCAGCAATAGCTCTCAAGTAGGGATTAAGAATGTTACCTTTAACCGCACCTTTACTTTATCGAGAGGAGTAGCTACCAGCGATAGCAGTCGCAAAGCCAAGCTGATCGGTGACATAGGTGCAAACTTACCCACATCCATCAAAGCGCCTGCTGCTGGTTCTAGTGTAAGCAGCACCAGCAAACGCTTCTTGATTAAAGCAGTGAAAGGTTCGGCTAATCTGCGTACTCGTCTGGGCAACCTTGAATATATAGTTAACTACAATCAACTGTCTGGACAAATGCAAAACATTCATAGAACAGGCGGCAAAATTATCAGTATTACTGAAGTTGCTTAAGTAGGTGAGTGGGGAGTAGGGAGTAGGGAGTGGGAAGATGAGGGGGATGGGCAAAATTCTTCCAACTCCTAACTATTCACTTCTAACTCTTGACTCCTAACTCCCAACTCCTCCCTAGAATAGTAGAATAACTTTTTAGCCAAAATATCTCTTGGATTGTAAGCTACTTTTTAAAATCACTTTTCTAATGGAAATTACTGAATTTTTTGAACTTTCAATTGGACGATGGCGATCGCAGCGTAGTGGTCATCATTTAGCATTCGCCCATTTTGAACAAGTACTGTCTAACATTGACATTGAGCCTTTATCCAACGACGATCCGGGTGTACTAGCAATCTGTCAATTGTATAACATTGACCCCAGCAGTATCACCCATCCCTTTCGGATGACTTGGGAGGGTGAGTCAGACTGGGACGATAAACCAATCTCTGGTAGTACCGTATTAGTACCAATTCCAGATAGAGAAAATCCTTCTAGAGGCAAACTCTTACGTGACAAAGGGTATGCCGAAACAATCCCGGCAGTGGCTAAATATCATTTAAGTGACGATGGTATTTTTACCCTGCTAACAGAGTATGAACTTGCTGCTGCTGAAGAACGAATTTGGTTTGCTACCCCAAACCTGCGATTTCGGGTAGCGACAATTAAAACCAGTGATGGTAAAGGCGTGACAACAGCTTCCTTTTCTTCAGAGATTCGCTCTTTGTCTAGTTCAACCAATTAACAATATCAAGTTACAACATAGAAGTAATCATCTAGTTTTGTCACTACTGAGGTTGAAGATGACAATAGCGCCCAGTGAATCTAGCACCAAGGCTAGCGATTTACTCACCTTAGCCTGTTGGATGGCAGGAGATTTTAGCAACTACAAGCAATCTTTTGCCAATCCCCAACTTTACGCCCACATTCACATTTTTTTTCGTCCTTTACCGATTGAATTTTTTTCTGCCATCGGTTTTTATTCAGAACAAGCTTATGATCACGATTTATGGACACCCTATCGCCAGGGAGTACATAGATTAGTGGATTGTGGCGATCGCATTTACATCGAAAATTATAGCCTGAAAGACCAGATGCTTTATGCAGGTGCTGCTCGTGAATTAGATATCCTCAAAACCATCACCCCAGAGTGTATCGAACGGCGTTATAACTGTTCAATGGTTTTCCAACGAGAGGGTGAAATGTTTCGGGGTAGCGTGGAACCTGGTAATCAATGTCTGATTAACCGTAATGGATGTCAGACATATCTGGTTAGCGAAGTAGAAATAACCGAGCATACTTGGATAAGTCTAGATAAAGGTATAGATATTGAAACTCATAAGCAAATATGGGGTTCAACTGCTGGGCCTTTGCAGTTTGAAAAACGGGAAAGTTTTGCTGATGAATTACTTGCAGTGAGAGCATTATGTTGATTCAGCTTGAACCTGTCAAATATAAAATGTTGCCTCCACAGGCTGAAAAAAAGATGCGTTGCTGGATTCGCAGCCGCCACTTAATTTGTTCGGGTAACTTTTTTATATTCGAGACATTAGAGTATACAACGATTGAGAGATTTTCTGAATGTGTTGCTTCTTTAGGAGGAACTGTAATATCCGTTGACCCCATTAATAAAATCTGGATGGGCGATCATCGTCAAGTAATTTTATATCAGGCAAAAGCTAGTTTACATACCCCGCATCATACTTTGAAACAATACTGGATAAAATATGGTGGTTTCTACACTAGATTTGATGAGCGGGCTTGAGAGTTAATATACTGCGGACATCCTTTTGACATTTTGAATTTTAAATACTCCTTAAGGGGGTTGACGGCTAATTGTTAATGTTTAATTGCTAATTGTTCACGATAATTAGCTGTTACTGATTAACAGTTAGCCGTCTAAGTTTGTTAGAAAATGTAACTAAAAAAGTCCCCAAAACTTGATAAATTAATCTTGACTGTAAAAAGAATTAAAATTTCAGGGATTATACCATTTTGGATTGAAAATTCTTTTTATGAAAGAGTTCTATAATTCCATCTATCGCAATAATTTTCCAAATTGGTATAGCGTTTCCCAATCATACAAGTTACATGATAGTCCCCTCCTCGCTTGCGGGGAGGGGGTTAGGGGTGGGGTTCAGTACCTACTCAACTAAGAACCGCTATATTACGCGAACAATAGCCGAAAAAAGATTTTCTTCTTAGGGTAATTCCTGAACTACCTCTACAGCCTGTAATTTTACGTAGTGCGATTTCACAAATAACTTGGTATTAGCTTTACCACGCAAGCGTTAACAAATACTTAGTTCCCATTACCTTTAAAAATATAGATTTCTAGCAAACATTCTCAAAACCATTAGTTCTTCCTACCCACATAAACTCTATGCAGACTTTCGTAGATGACCAAACCAGACAACGCCAATATCAAGCTTTTCCTCAAGCAGAACCCATTGAACTGTGGACTAATGCTTCGCCTGATGAGATTGAAATCGTCATTAGGGCAGTTTATCGGCAAGTGTTGGGTAATGCCTACATTATGGAAAGTGAACGGCTGATCGTTCCCGAATCTCAACTCAAGCAAGGTATAATCGATGTGCGTGAGTTTGTGCGTCAGCTTGCCAAATCAGAGTTGTATCGCTCCAGATTTTTTGATAACGTTTACCGCTACCGTGCCATTGAACTAAACTTCAAACACTTGCTAGGTCGCGCTCCCGATGACTATTCTGAGACGATACATCACAGTAATATTCTTGATGAGCAAGGTTTTGAGGCAGATATTGATTCTTATCTAGATAGCGACGAGTATTTAGATGCCTTTGGGGAGAATATAGTGCCATATTACCGGGGTTACAAAACCCAGACGGGCAAAAAGATATTAGAATTTAGCAATATGCTGCAACTATTGCGGAGTAATTCCAGCAGTGATAAGAACCTGGCGACGAATAATGAACCTCAACTGGTGCGATCGCTAATTACCAACGCTCCTTACGGTAAACTGAAACCCACAGATGTGAGTGCAATACTTGCTGAAATATTCAAGCCAAGACCAGAAACTGCCACTCCTGTGAATACGTTTATCGCTGCTCGTAGAGAAGCTGAACAAGGCTTGCAGCGAAAGATTCAAGAGCAAGAAAGCCAGATTGCAACTTTGCAACAACAGCTAGCAGACTTAAGACCTTTTGCCAACATCGGGACAACAAAATTCAGTAGTAGTTGGCAGACTTCAAGTTATGTAAGTAGCACAGGCGAATATACATCTTTGCAACAGCAAGCTGACGCGCAAGCAAAACAGATTGCAGGTTTGCAAGAGCAAGTTGCTGATGCTCGACGGTCTGCCACAATTGGGGGAGCCCGGTTGAATAAGTGGCGCAGTCGCGTTTTTAATGGTTGATTTTTTTACTGTTTCGTTTTGTCGGGTGCGTTATGCCAAAGGCTAGCGCACCAAAAGTTAACAATGTAGCGATCGCATGAAATTAATAATTCCCTGATGCTATATGCTCAAATCGAGCATCGCGGTTTTTCTGACATATCTGGAAAATTGCTTATCAGTCAAGTCGATTTTTAATTTATCTGTAGTTGTTGTGGTGTTCACAAGCGATTCTGAACATCTTCCTTTCTAGTTTAGTTGTGGGATGCGATCGCATGATGAAATGATAAGGAGCGCCATCCCACAAGTTGCAACAAAACGTAAAGTACGAACATACACAGGCATAGTATGAGCGATGGAATTATATAAATAATTATTGGTAAAAAGTCTATTTACAGATATAGCATATAGTTTTTTTCCTAAAAGCTTTGACCACTAACCATAAGATGGTGTATAGTCTCTTGTTAATTAAAAACAGAGAAATTCTGTCTATGATTCGAGATTTAGACCAGGTACACCAAATGCCAGCTTTCATCATAGGAAATTGAAACTTATGGGACAAGTTTGGCTACCATCTGCAAGTTATAATCTTTGGTCTTTATCAGATTCACGAGTAGGTAAAGAATCCTGGTTTTGTGATATGAAGCGAGGCTTTAACAAGGTTCGTCAGAAAGAACCTCAAGTTAAAGCTCTGTTGGAAGACAACAAACATCAGCGAATTGGTAAATTAGCACAAGCGGGAATTTATGAATTTTATCAAGACCCCCAACTTTTGTCACAGTCTGAGGGTGTGGAACAAGTTGCAGCTATTCTAAAATTAAATCAGGAGTCAGAGGAAGTTCAAGAGCGGATCATTGGCATTCTAAACAACTATTATAAAAAACCTATTTTAGTTGGCAAGCAAATTATTCAGTTGAGCAAAGGTGATAAGGGATTTCCTATACCGATCACTATCAAAGAAGGTAATTATTCTTTCGCTTTATATGCACCAACTGACTGCACTTTGAAACAGCAAGATGGTACTATTCATATTTTAGATTTCAAGACAGGTAAATCAGACTTTGACCGACGACAGGCTTACGTCTACCTATTAGCAGCTAGCTATCTCTATCCGCAACAACCATCTGTTGCGTCTTTCTACAACTTAGAAACTGACTTGGCATCTGATATCATTACAGCCACTCCTGAACAACTTAAATTTGTGCAGATTGAGTTAGCAGATATAGCAAAACGTTATGAGCTTGAAAAAATGCATCATGGCAAAAACCCAAATGATTTTGCCACAATATTCCCTCCTAATCCTGGTATTGCCTGTAGGTACTGTACCTTTAATTCAGTTTGTGAATTTTCTGTAAGTGAGGTTTATAGGTGATTGCTACCGCAAGTTTTCGTGAAATAAAAACCCTTTCCTCTAGCGAGATTTTCCGTTTAAATTTTTCAAATATCAATATAATGTGCTTTCAACTTAAACCTGAGATTGAACAGGAGGAAGGCATTAGCTTGAGCTTCCATCTTAGTCGTATTTTACCTCACATAGTTGTTATTTGGGATAAGCCATATTTTTATGCTCTTGGTCAATTCAAGAACTCAATGCAGGACTTTGAGATAGACTGGGAATCTATGCTAGAACAAATTGCTCTGGAAGGAATAAAAGACTTTAGCGATCGCACTTGGCAGTTTCAAGAAGTTCCACTCACGCAAACAGTCTCAGCAAATGTCATTTCTCTATTAGCTTATCAGGTACTAAAGACATCTAAACCATATCCCTTTTCATCCATAACTGCTTTGTCTAAAAATGGTGTGCAAGTAAGACGTGAGGCAAAATTCTGGGCAGAAACTATCGAAATAGATGGAACTTTACAAGCGGCTATTACTTTAACCTTTAAAAGTAAGTTTTTGTTAACAAAAAGCTTGGCTGATTTTTATCTTAATCATCCCGAAAAGGATAATCCAGAGAAGCTTTTAATTGATCTGAATGTTCGCTCTCTTTCTGGTGATATCCAAGGTAATGGTACTATTACCCAGCTTATTAGAGAACCTTCCTTAGTACACAAGCAAAAACTTATCGAGCAAGCAAAGAATGAAATTAGTAAGAAAGCTCTTCAGGATGATCTATCTAATAAATTCTTGGTAGCTATTAAATTTGGCAAAGGGAAAAAGCTGTATGAATATGGCATGACTGCTTTGCGTCCTTGCGTTACACCTGAAACAGCTAGTAGATTTGGCGTTAAGTGGGGAGATTTACTCAAAGAAACCAAAATTCCTTACAAAAAACGAACAGAATTATTAGCTACCTATAAAAAAGAAGCTGAAAATGCTTTAAATAATTATGGATTTGAGTTAGGAATCAGCATCAACAGCCGTCACTATCCAGAGTTGTTTTGGCAACCACAAGTTCCAATTGAAGATACACCCTTGCTATTTGGCAATGGATTTATTGGTGTTCAAAGTAAAATTCTCACAGGTCTTTCTAGAGGTGGTGTTTACCGCCGCCATCATAAATTTTCTGACCCATCCAGACCAATTCGGATTACTGTTCTGAATCTTTGTGAGGTGGGGTTGGATGACTTTATACAAAAACTTAAAGAACGCTTAAAAAGCTATAAATTTGAAAGCCTATTTGTTACCAAATCAATATCGCTAAAAAACTTAAGTGATACACAGGCAAGAGCAAAAGTTGAGGAAGTAGTCAATGAATTAATGGAAATTAAACCTGAAATAGTTTTGGCGTTTCTGCCCCAGAGCGATCGTAACGCTGATGAGGAAGATGGTGGTAGTCTTTATTACAAAATATATGATCTATTGCTTAGTCGCCAGATAGCTAGCCAGATGATTTATGAAGATACATTGAAGAATCCTGATTATTATAAAAATATTCTCAATCAGGTGGTTCCAGGAATTCTCGCCAAGCTGGGTAATTTACCTTTTGTTCTGGCTGAACCTCTAGAAATAGCCGACTGTTTCATTGGATTGGATATTTCCAGAGAGTCTAAGACAAAACTTTCTGGAACAATGAATGCTTGTGCGAGTATGCGTCTTTATGGGAAGCAAGGAGAATTTATTCGCTATCTGCTAAAAGATAGTTTGATTCCAGGTGAAGAAATTCCTAAACAATTTCTAGAAGGACTGTTACCAAAAAAGGAGTTTGAAGGAAAAATAGTACTGATTTATCGTGATGGGCGCTTTTGCGGACAAGAAGTTGCTAATCTCCTAGAATGGGCTGAAGCCATTGGCTGTAAATTGATATTAGTAGAGTGTCGGAAGTCTAATATTCCTCGACTATATAATTTGGTTAATAAAACCATAGCTGCACCAGAAAAAGGTTTGGCGCTGCGTATTTCTTCTACTGAAGCAGTTCTGGTGACAACTCAAGTAACTGAAAAGCTCGGTCTTGCTCATCCTTTACGCTTGACAGTTATCACTGCAAACCATCCAGCTTTAATTTCTCCTCCCATAGAACAAGTGGTTGAAACTACTTTGAAACTGACCTTACTGCATCATGGAGCATTAAAAATGCCTCGCTTGCCAATGCCAATATATGGAGCGCATAGGATGGCAAAACTGCGCTTAAAAGGGATTTATCCAAGCAGTATGCTAGAGGGCGATCGCCAATTTTGGCTCTAGAAGTAACCTAAATATTATGGGCGTTTTGCGATCGCTATTCTCCTGCCAAAAATACAATCATCGCCAATGGATAAGCTAACTTGAAGCTTTAAACAGATATTATTTGTCTGCGATCGCTCTTTCCTCAAATTTCAAGTTATGATTCAACTTAAATGTTCAACCCGCTTCAATTAAGCTTCGTTTAGGTGACTCCGTTAAATAAACTCAAATGCTTAAGCGTGGTGAGAGAGCGATGTCTACGCCTACGCTTTTTTACTCATCCACGCTTAAGCAGCAGCTAATCTAACCTTTACTTACGTACTAGGTTGAGCAGTTCTTTCGGAGAAGCAAGCAAGTCAATCGCTACGAAGAATATTTTGCCTTGAGGATCGAGCAAAAACCGCCATGCAATATTCATTCCCACACTTGCACCGAACCAAGGGGTTTGGACTTTGCCGGTGACTTTAACTTGGGTATAGCCATCTTCCACTGGCTCGGATATACCACGTTCTGGCATCATCTTTAATCCCTGGCATTCTTCACGCATATAAGCGCGGATTGCATCTTGACCAACAAGCGGTCTTTCAAAGGGAGGTTGCAAAGCACCTTCAGAGGTAAACAGAGCAACAGCAGCCTCAAAGTCGTTGGCATTCATGTTGTTGATATAGCCAAGCACTGTAGGGTTACTGATACCCTCAATAGTGACTTTAGTCCGAAACGCTGGTGCTGTGGGGGGAGCCACAGGTTCTGAAACTTTTTTGTAACTACCGGGAGCGTTCGGGTCAAATCCCATGCTAACTACGGTATTGCGGAGAATTGTGATTTGTTGACCTGAATCAGCATTCCTGATTGCTTGCAACACATCAGCAGCATTAGGAGAAAGTTTGTAACCTTCTGGAATCGGAGCGACAATTCCTTGGGCCATCCATTCTCCTAACTGATACCAGAAGCCCAATTTGATGTTTACAGTGAAGGATGCATAGGAACGGCAAAGGGGAGTGTCAGAACGGTTAGCTAAATCGTACATGACTCGTGTTTGAGCCTCGAAAGGCATCTGTTTAATTTGTTCAAGTAAACCTTGCGCTAGTACCATGTTTGCTGCTCCAGGAGCCGCAACCGTAATACTTCTACCCATCTCGGTATAAGCAAACCAGAGTAATGCTAGTTGATCTTCAGCATTGAGTTGAGAGAATGATTCGACAACAGTTGGAACAACATCGGCAACTAGTGTGCCGGGAAAGATACCTTGAGCCGACTTGATGGTAAAAGACATAGCAAGCAGATATTCCCTAAAAAAATTACAGTTATATCGAATGTGAAAAGACGGAATGGAAATGCGTTTAGCTGTTAATAAAGGCATTCAGCAGTCTTCGCATAGCTGTAGCCGGTCGTAGACATCGCTTTACGAAAGCCATAGCTAGTTGAGTTTGGATACTCGACAAAGCACATTGCAGGCTCAACTACATAGTTATTTAGAAAACCTTGGTTAGCAGTGGTTTAACGCATTTCTCTTGCTTTTGTGTCTTTATGTAAAGAAACATAACAATTCTGTTACCAATAAGCAATACTTCCTCAGCTATAAAATGATAATTTTTATTTATAGAAATGATAATTTTTACTGAAGTCATATTAAAGGGAATTATTAGGACTTACGCACTTTACAAAGAACTTATGATGTGAGTTAACGTAAACACGCTGTTTCAGGCTTTTCCAGTCAATGCCTAAGTCCTAAATTAATACTTTGGTGCGTTACACTACGCGATAACACACTCTACACATAGTTAGATTTTTTTTACAAATCAAATCGGATTCCTATACATGTATCAAATCTCGACAAATAATCTTTCTCTGAAGATAGTGTGCCGTAATAGACATCACCTTCTTTTCGCACAAATCTGAAATGCCCTACTGGTCTGTCAAAACCATTTTGACGGTTATGGAGACGCGATAAATCGCCGTCTGTACATAAGATTTATTACGGTTTTTACTACCTTTTCTATTGTGTCAAGTAGTTGCAAATAATATTTACAATAATTTATATTAGTTTACAGATAGCAATTTACAAATTTTCTCCAGTTGACAAGTAAAACAATTTAGATGCAAACTTATGAAAACTGATTTTGATTACCCCAGAAAGGATTTGATTGGAACAGTCGTTTTTAGACCTGATTTCAACAACTTTGAGACCATCAACGCAAATCAAGCGTGGTCATTGTTTTTCAGTGTCGGTCAAGACGACAAAAGACTGGGACAGGAAGTTGAATTCGGGAGATTTTTCACTAATCTATTAATCGCTATTGGAGTAACTGGAATTATTTGGGCGATTTACTTTAGCCAATTAGGATGAGTAAGTTTGTTTATTTCTCTAGTAACTTCAATAGGGGTCTTGGATTTTGATACCAAGACTTTTTCTTACTGTTAAATATGTCTAAAAAAGTCTCTTTAGCTTTGGAAAAAATTCGATGTTGATTGGATTTATAAAGCTTCCCAATTTGTCAAGGTATTGTGGATACATGGGCTTAGAAGTAGCAGAAATGGTTTCTAAACATCTTGCTGTTCAAAGTAAAAGCTATGTAATCCAAAATAGAAGGATATTGATAAATCAACTTTTAAAGTCGGGTTTAGATTCTCATACAGCAAATCGAACTGTTACTGTACTTGTATCTAGCCCGGTTTTACAATTAACAAATAAAAACCAGTGTGCTTTTATGAGTGCTGAGTTAGGAGAGATGCGTTAAAAATAAATGAGTAATGAGTAAATACCCATTACTTATTACTTATTACTCATTACTTCAAACATTTTAGACAGTTGGAGTTGGGGATTTAAACCTCAACTGAACTGAGCGCAAAGTGGGTGCGTCACGGTTTCCGTGCGCCTAACTTTGTAAGAATACTACGTATAGACGTAGGGGTCTTAAACCCTTGATTTGATGATAAATCGTGTCTGTACAAGAATTTGGAGTTATTCTTCTTCTCTTTTGATCACTTGTATCTGTTTTTTTCAGTCTCCAAGTCTCCAAATTCAACGCAAACAACGAATCGCCTCTAATAGACCCCTAGCTTTGTTTAGCGTCTCTTCGTATTCTTTTTCTGGCTCAGAATCAGCCACTAAACCTGCACCAGCTTGGACGCTAACTGTCTTGTCATGTACCACCATTGTGCGAATTGCGATCGCAGTATTTAATTGTCCCTCAAAATCGTAATATCCATACACACCGGAATAAACACCCCGACGGCTAGACTCTAACTCGTGGATAATTTCCATCGCCCGAATCTTGGGTGCGCCGCTTACCGTACCTGCTGGGAAGCAAGCTTTCAATAAATCCCATGCTGTTTTACCATCTGCTAATTTACCCACAACATTGCTGACAATGTGCATCACGTGGGAGTAGCGCTCAACCACCATTAATTCATCAACTTTGACGCTACCATTTTGACAAACCCGCCCCAAATCATTCCGCCCTAAATCGACAAGCATCACGTGTTCGGCTACTTCCTTGGGATCTTCGAGTAAATCTTGAGCGTAGGCTGCATCCTCCTGGGTAGTTTTACCCCGTGGACGTGTCCCAGCAATGGGGCGTACCGTTGCTATAACTCCACCATCTGGATCTATTTCAGCTTTCACCATCACTTC
The DNA here is from genome assembly GCF_036917435.1 of Nostoc sp. Lineage (GTDB taxonomy): Bacteria > Cyanobacteriota > Cyanobacteriia > Cyanobacteriales > Nostocaceae > Nostoc. The sequence continues at coordinate 16,845 of NZ_JBALDM010000022.1, read as the reverse complement.
CGGGCTGGAACCGATAATTTGCCAATCTTGGAAGTTAAAGTAAGCCATGTAAGGCGAAGGATTTATCTGACGTAGGGAGCGATAAAGGGCAAAAGGGTCGCCTGTGTATGGTGTTGATAGTCGCTGAGAAATTACTACTTGGAAGATATCGCCTGCTTTGATGTAGTCTTTGGCCTTCTCAACGCTGGCACAAAAATCAGGGCGAGTAAAATTACTCCCATACCCCTCTGCTCCCCTGCTCCCCTGCTCCCCTGCTCCCCTACTTCCTGGCGGGTTCCATTGCAATCGAGTTTTTTCAGGGGATAGGGGGAGAGATAGCTTTTCGAGCATTTGGGTGACGCGATCGCCCGCTTGTTGATAGGCTGCGTATAAATCTACATTGGGGTCGCGTAAATCAGCATAAGCGATCGCCCAGATTTTCCGCTTCACCTGGTCAAAAATCAACAGGTGGTCTACCTGCATCCACAACCCATCAGGGATATTTCGCTCATCTGGTGGATAGATTGGCACGCGCGGCTCAATCCAGTTAATCAATTCATAGCCCCAAAACCCAAACAATCCGCCAATCCCTGGCGGTAGCTGTGGTAACTTGACTGGGTGATAAGGTGCTAAACATTCGGCTAAAGCTGCAAAAGGGTCGCCGACAAAAACGACTTGCGAACCATCGCGGTTTAATTGGGTGGTGCGATCGCCCCTTGCTTCCAAAACCCAAAGCGGATCGCAACCCACCAAACTATAACGTCCTAATTTTTCTCCGCCTTCAATTGATTCCAACAAAAAGCTATAGGGCTGACCTGCACAGACTTTATACCAAGCAGATACGGGCGTATCTAAATCTGCTACCCATTCTTGATATACGGGGACGAAGTTACCTTGTTGTGCTAGGTTGGAAAACTCGGAGAAATGCGGAAAAATCATTATTTTTCAAAAATAATTGGTAATTGGTAATGGGTAATGAGTAATTATTTTTCTTACCAATTACCCATTACTAATTACCCATCAGCTACTAAGAGCTAGTTACGGAGCGTCGTAGGTAGTAACACCGCTAAATTTAACTTTAGAGGGATTGGGGTTTTGTCCAATCCGACGGTCTACATAACGCACTTTGCCACGACCTTCATTTACCTTTTCAGGGAAGACACCATCAGCTGGGTGAATTAGAGTGGTTTCTCCGTTGGGTAAAATCCGGTAAACTTTGTAGTCTGTAATTTTGAATTTCCGGCGGAGTAGACCACCTAAAGCGATGCCTTGTTCTTTCCGAGCTAAATACAACAGGTTTTCGCCTTTGCGTGCAGTAGCAGCACCACCAGTAGGCAATTCAAATACTTGCTCTTGTGGGCTAGTCCAAGTGATAGCGTACTTTTCTTCCACTTCTGCCTTCTTTAGCAAGCCACCGGTGCTGCCAGCAAATAGTGGGGTTTGTCCAGAGAGTTTTTCTGCCATAAAGTTCCTATTCTCTCAACGTTTTTAGGGAATCCTAACACTGCAAGCAGGATCATGTTGCGATCGCGTTATAGACTGTAACAGTTTTTAGTCATTTGTCATTGGTCATTGATTCCCATGCCCAATTCCCAATTCCCAATTCCCAATTCCCCATGCCCCATGCCCAATTCTTATTTACTTTTGACTTTTATCCGCTTTTCCTCGTGGCTATTTTGAACAATGGGGATAGTGAAGTGAAACTGACTACCCTGGTCTTTGCCAGTTGACTCCGCCCAAATTTCTCCGCCCCAGCCATTCACAATTTGACGACAAATAGCTAAACCAAGTCCAGTTCCGCCAGTGGTGCGGCGTAACGCTCCCTCTTCTTGATAGAAGCGGTCAAAAACTACTTCTAAACGATTCGGTTCAATGCCGCGTCCAGTGTCAGCCACAGTTACCTCGACCATTTGACGGCTGTTAGAAATCGCTTTAATGGTGATTTCTCCTTCAGGGGATGTAAATTTACAAGCATTGTCCATAAGTTTTGCCAGTACCTCTACTAGCCAATCACCATCAGCCCTAACCAAAGGAAGGTTTTCAGCAATTTGAGTCTTGATTTGGGGCGGCTTTTCCGTTGAAGAACGGCTGCGATTGCGACTGAGTGATAAATCTATACACTCTTGTAAAGTCAGGGATTCTGGATGCCATTGCACTCGACCGCTTTCTAAGTTGGAAAGTGTGAGGAAATCTTGTACCAATTTTCGCATCCGTTCTGAGTCGGAAAGCGCAGTGTTGAGCATGATTTGCTGCAACTCCAAAGGCATATCCGGCTCGCTAGCGAGACTTTCTAGACAGACTTGAATGGTGGATAGGGGAGTCCGCAATTCGTGTCCAGTGATGGCTATAAGATTGCTGCGGGTGCGGTCTAGGGCTTCTAGCTGTTGGTTAAGTTCTTCTAGGTTGGCGTAGGCTTCGGCTTGAATCAGGGCTGCTCCTACTTGGGTGGCGATCGCTTCTACCAAATCTAATTCCCCAGGTTGGCACTCGTGCGGTGGCATCCGGCAGTAGTGTAACTCCACAATGCCCAATAATCGCCCCTGATAAAATACTGGTTCCATCAGCCAAGAACGAATGGCAAACTTTTTGGCAATCAAGGAAAGTCCTGGCGAATTGTTTACACGAGGATCATTCAGCGTATCGCTAATACAAACACCTTCGCCTTGTTGCACGATGTCCTGAAATAGGGAATTTTTCTCTAATTCCCAAGTTTGCCCATGAACCGATAAAATACCGGGATTCAAAAACTCGTGTTCAATTATCGCTTGGCTATCTGTAGCTTGAGCGCGGTAAATTAGACAGCGACAAGCTTCTAGGTGTTGTCCTAATTCTTGTGCTGCCACTTGGAGAACTTCGTGAGGATCGAGCGATCGCCGAATCGCAGTACTAATTGAGTTGACTAATCGCTCTTTTCGTGCTTGAGCAGCAATGGAACGGTAGGCTTTGTGCAATTTGTACTGACTAGCTTGCAAATAAGTTACTAAGCGCTGCACAAAGGGATCTGTATCAATGTCACAAGCATATTCGTTAAACTCTTCTGCTCCAGAGTGGCTTCGCGGTTGTCCGATGCCAAACCTCTGACGTGCCTCCTCAATTTTACTTGCCAGTTCGGGTCTGTAAACCAAAATCCTGTCTAATAGCAATTCGGCCGCTTTGAGGCTAACTCCCCTTTCCGATGTCCAAATTCCCTCAAATCTTCGCGCTGTGTCTATATCCAAAGTAGGACTTAGTTCCGGTATTTGCTTGTTTTTGGCAATAGAACCAAGGCTTTCCCGACAAACTAGACAAGTTGCATAATTATCAGCAATCACTACCAAATGCCACTCTTGACTTAAACCATCCTTTGGTTCAAAAGCGATCTTTTCGTAGTGTTCCGAACTGTTGGCAAAATCCGTTTCTGGGGCAGATAATACGTATATTTGATTACTTCGCAAGGCAAGTCGCAAGTAGCGGTGAGCTTCTTGGCGGTAGAATCGCTCTCGCTGGAAACTAGCAATTATAAGGGGTTGTGCTAAAGTCGCAGCCAAAACTTGATCTTCCATAGCATGGGAGAGCGCCGTTAGTGAAGCCTTAAAATATAGCTGGGGCCGCAAGTATGGTAGGGACTTTAGCAGATCACTCAGCACAGAAGTCGAAATGCTCATGAATTATTGTTAAACGCTCAACCTCGACAAGATCAAAAGTCACAGCTGCATTGTACAAATTCCAAGGGACTCTCAAGTTAAATAGAGAGTTGCGATATGTAAAGAACGCTAAAAAGCAGCTTCCGCCCAAGCAGGCGCAATATTTTGTAACAAAATTGATTTTTTGATTGACAACCTACTACGCCCAATATACATTCTCAGCTAACTTTGAAATATGCTTGCACAGCTAAAATCTTTCAATAGTAAGTACATAACAACTAATTTTCGTATTCTTTAACTGTTTTGTTCTCCAACAACCACTGATATCCCAGGCATTGGCGTAGCCCACCATAGACATCGCCGACTTGATATTTACACCCATTAAATAAATTTTCTTACCCAAAAACCATTACTACCATCATATATATCCAATACATAACGATTGATTAAAGTCAATCAAATATCATAAATTTGTCTAATTAAACACCAAAGATATTTAAAACAAAATCGTATAATAGTTTAGGGAAGAAATGCTACCTCTAGCCATAAAAACTAGGAATTTAGCATTTTCCCTGAGTAGACTATATGTCTTGTATCTTGAGAAAGTTCAACGATTAAGGAGTTATCTCAAAATTTTCAATTTTCAATCTTAAGTTTAGACTTATAGAATATATATTTATAAATATTTGTTTATATTAATTTGAATGCTGCTACTTTCTCAGCAGTACGTGAGAGGTTGTTTGAAAAGTATTTTTTGTCACATCCAAGTCTCGCAGACCTAACCCCCTAGCCCCCTTCCCTACCAAGGGAATGAGGGTATCAAAGCCTCCCGACCCTTGCCTAACGGCAGGCTGATGCCAACGGGTAGAGGTTTGGAAGTTGGGTTTTCAGTATACTTTACGACTTTTCAAACATCCTCTAATAATTATTTTGGCTACAATGTCTCAAACAAGTTTTAGAGAGAGTCTTTTTTCTGCAAGTCGTGAGGGTTAAAGACCTCTACTCCGAATACCACAAACAATCAACTACCTGTACACGGAACTTTGGCTAATGACACCGGATACGCTAATGACCCCGGAAAAAATTTTCCTGGATGGAAAAACTTTTATTCCTGCTGAACAATTACCTATCCCGGAGTGGCCTTGTGTTGTGAGTGAAAGATCGCAACCGACACTGACGGTTAAAGATGATGATTTATTTTTCGTGACAGATACTATCGGCAATATTTCTGGCTGTTCCCTTAACGATGGCAATCCCAGTATGGGACTGTTTTGCTGTGATACGAGATTTCTCAATCGCTTGGAGTTGCAAATTGAAGGGCGATCGCCTGTACTCCTCAGTAGTACTGCTGAAAAGGGGTTTTCACTCTCAGCTTTGTGTACCAACCCCAGAATCGACGAACGCCTAAAAGCCGAAACTGTGGGAATTAGCCGGGAAATAGTTCTGAATGGGGCGCTATTTGAAGAAATAGAGGTATCTAACTACAGCACAACAACCGTCAGTTTTGAACTAAGTATCAGCTTTGATGCAGATTTTGTTGATTTATTTGAAGTCCGGGGTTATGACAGAGAAAAACGAGGTAGGCTTTTACGTCTAGTAGAACCGACGACTGAAGAAGGAATCGTCGATAGTGTTTCAACTTTACCCAAAGACCCATCAACTTTTAGGGAAGAATCTTTAACACTTGCCTATCAAGGTCTAGATGGTTTGGTAATGGAATCGCGTATTTTATTCCAGCATCGACAACCAGACTATTTCAAGGGTTACACTGCGGTTTGGCGACTAGAGTTAGCTTCTCACGAAACCCACAAGCTGGGTTATCGGGTGAATATGTTGAAAAATAACCAGTCTAGTTCAACCGTAAACGCCGCCATCACATTAGGACAGGCGAAAGCTGCTGAGTTGATGGAGGAGCAAAACTGGGTACAGCAAATTACCCGCATTAGCTCAGATAAAAGCACCTTCAATCGAGTGATTGAGCGGGCCGAGCAAGATATGTATTTGTTGCGCCAGTCTTTTGGTAAGTATAAGACTGTTTCGGCGGGAGTGCCGTGGTTTTCTACACTATTTGGGCGGGATTCGCTGATTACGGCTTCCCAAACCCTAATGTTAAACTCGCAAATCGCTAAAGAAACCCTGATATTACTGGCGGCATACCAAGGCAAAATGGAGGACGAGTGGCGCGAAGAAGAACCAGGTAAGATTTTGCACGAGTTACGTTTAGGAGAAATGGCTCGTTGTCAAGAAATTCCCCACACACCGTATTACGGTACTGTTGATGCGACTCCTCTGTGGTTGATGCTCTATGCCGAACATTATGCTTGGACTCACGATCAAGAACTCCTAGAGCAACTTTGGCCGAATGCTCTAGCAGCAATGGAATGGATCGATCGCAATACGAAAGAAAACAGTTACCTCAGTTACTTCCGTAAATCTAAACGCGGTCTTGTTAACCAAGGTTGGAAAGACTCTGGTGATTGTATTGTAGACCACAAGGGAGAACTAGCTAACGGCCCAATTGCCCTTTGTGAAGTGCAAGCTTATGTCTATGCTGCAAAAATGCGCCTAGCAGAAATAGCGAGGACGAAAAAGCGGCTAGATTTGGCAGATCGTTGGCTAGAAGAGGCTAGAAATCTGAAGGTTCGTTTTAACCGAGATTTTTGGGTGGAAGACCAAGATTTTTGCGCCTTGGCTTTAGATGGAGATGGCAAACCAGTAGACAGTATTACCTCAAATCCTGGTCATTGTCTGCATTTGGGTCTTTTCACACATGAAAGAGCCTATAGTGTAGCAGAACGGTTGCGAGCGCCAGATATGTTTAATGGTTGGGGCATTCGTACCCTGAGTAGTTTGTCACCTGCTTACAACCCAATGGGCTATCATACTGGTTCGGTTTGGCCCCATGATAACGCTCTGATTGCAATGGGATTGCGATCGCTCGGTCTTATCGATCAAGCCCTGGAAATTTTCCAAGGTTTATTCGACATGACTAGTCGGCAGCCTTATCAACGTCCTCCAGAACTCTTCTGCGGCTACGAACGGAACGGTGATAATGCCCCTGTACAGTATCCAGTTGCCTGCACTCCCCAAGCTTGGGCTACTGGTAGTGTCTTTCAACTGCTGCAAATGATGGTCAACTTAGTGCCTGATGCTCAAAATAACTGTTTGCGAATCATCGACCCTGCTTTGCCAGAATCGATTAATCGTCTGTCATTTCATAATTTGCGAGTCGGCCCCACCATCCTCGATTTAGAATTCGAGCGTTCTGGGACTACTACTGCTTGTCGCGTTGCCAAAAAACGGGGCAATCTCCGGGTAGTTATTGAAGCATAGAAAAGGTAGGGAGTGGTAAACGATCTACTCCCTATTTTATGATTGGTGCGACACCGAATAGCCCATCGTAGACATCGCTTCGTGGCATGACTTGAAATTCAGCACAGGTCTTTTACTACCATCTACTCCACCGTAGTGTTATTCTGCTTCATGGCTAGTGTGTAGAGTTTTCAATAACTGCTCTGTAAGCTCAATCAATTCATATACAGAATTTTGCGTAATTTGTGTAGTTTTGAAGCCATGAGCAATAGAATTACGTAATAAGAGTGCATTCATTAGTAACTGATACTCAGATTTTGAAATTACACCTTCAATTGCTAATTGGTTTACTAAGTAGAGTGGATCAAATCTTTCTAAACTTAGCTCTTCCTTTTGGGCAAGAAGTCTCAAAGTTGCTTCTACCAAAGACCAAGAATATAGGATAGCTGATTCTGGATGTTGCGTTGTAAGGTGGCTTGCTACTTGTAACTGTGATTCTATTTCATGTTCTTGAAGAGAACCCTCTGCTTTCAGAGAATACATTATATCCTCTGGGTTGGTCATTACTAATTCAAATCTCCACCCAGGATGTTTTTCTACCGCTTTAGCTAAATTACTTAAGTATTGATTAGAAGAAGAGTTAAGTGAGGCGCGCGACTTGACTTCAATAACTACATTTTCTTCTCCCCTACGTACTATCATGTCGGGGCGATAGGTTTTAAGGAAGTCAGGCAAGTCTTCTAGATTTGGATGAAAAAAAACTTCGTAACCCTTCTCACGATACTCTTCTGCTAGTTTCAGTAATCGCTCTCTTTCTAGGTTTGCGGTTGAAGTTGCCATCAAGTAAGTACCTCCTGATCGGGAGCATCAATTACGACAATATACAAGAACTGTTTGCGACGGTCAAAGCCTTCCGCCAATATGGAGGTCATGTTTTCTACTTTAAAGTTACCTGACAAATTCCTCTTTCTAACTACGAGATCGCTTACTTGTTTATCATCGATGTAGGCTAATCCTTTAATTGCATCTTGAATAGGCTTCACTATATTGTCTACATCCATTTGATCGGAATCATAGAAATAGGTTATTTGTAGCATAACCAACCCAGTAGCTATTTTTTGTTCCGAAGACCAGTATTTTTCAGCCTCTTGTCGCACTGTCTTTTTCCAATCTTGAAGCCGATTGCCCTTACCACGGTTACGAGCCTGTTGTGATACTGGTGGCCCATCTACTATAACCTCAAATCTGGTCAATGCACTTCTAAATAATAGATCACAGGTTGTTCTATGCTACTAATCTACAAGCAGGTAACTCCTGCTACTTATTAATATAAGAATGCTGCCATTACTAGCTGTTGCTGAGTCGTCCAGTAGCTTCACTGAGTGCTTCACAAATTATCTCATCACTCACACCATGCCGTTTCAAGCTCGCAATTAATGTAGAAACAGTATCACCATCAAGTCGCTCAAGATCAACTCTCAGTCCTTGTCCGATGTAAGCACGAACTAATGGCTGATAACCAGAAAACCCTAACAATGGTGCTACTCGCTTCAAATCCTCAATTACATCTTCGGGAATGCGAATTGTGATTGTCGTCATTGGACGATTTTTGTCCAGTCGCTTTTTTAAGACTTCAGTTTTCATAATATTCACGTTCCTTGCGCGTCGCTTTCCGAGCCGAGATGATCCGAATCATGTCGTTTTCACGCTCAATGTAGACGACGTATAAAAGATTTCATCGTCTGTCCAAGCCAATCACAGCATCGCGGTGTTCATTGTTGCGGCTTGCATCAACCACCACTAGAAACGGATCGAAAAAAGTTTCTACGGCTTGCTGAAATGTTATGCCGTCATGATTGCTGGGATTAATCCGAGCTTTCTCCTCGTTCCAAACGAAGGTGACACCATTAAGCACGAAAAAGACATCCATACCTCATAGTCTAGGCAAGATGTATTTACGTTGTCAATACACTTTGTTGTAAAAACCTACAGTCAGAATTCAGGACTGAATCTTGATGCGTGCCAGAACCTTGCAATACTTACCTATTTCTTGTCTTCCTCAACTCGATAAATAATGCAATATGGCTTTAGGATTAACTGGCGAATGTTAGGTTCATCAAACTCAGAAACCTTTTGCCCCTGAAATGGAAATTGGCTTAGTTCTTTCGTTTTTTATAATAACCTCTGACCAAATTTTAACTTACCAGCCTAACGACGCGATCGCCTCTAATTCAAGGATGGTAATAAATTTCTGCTCAAAAAAGGCTTAAGGATGTAAAACAACAATAATTTACACCCAAACTCCTAAATTTTATGCTTCCTCTGAATTTTCACTCTTACGTCCTGGGGATGCTTCGTAAAGTGCATCCAGATGTTGACGCGCATCTTCAACGTTAATCGAACGCATTACTAAAAGTGGTTCTTTAATTAAGTTGCCCGCGCTATCTAATAACTCTGGATGGGGTACAAATTGTTTTTTGGATGAATAATAACCGTAGTTGCCTTGATTATTCATCGGTGAGGAATTCGTTGGGTAAGTTCGCTCCCGATCAAAACTAAACATAATCAGGTTACGAATTAAGTTGCCGACAGCCATAAATGCAAGGATTGTAAAAGCAAGAATGTAAAGTAGGTGTAACATTAGATTTTCCTCCAGGACAACAATTTTTAAAACTTTATTTTGTAACGCTTTGTTTCGCCGATACTGTGATTCACAGTTAAGACGACTATCTGACGCACTCTTGGTGCTATTACATCTATATGGAGCTATTTGTCAACCGTTATTCTACTTACGGTAGCATAGGATACATTATTTTGTTAATCCAAATAATGTTAAGAAATTATTAAGCTTTTTGTACTATCTCTTTAATGACACGCCGTAGCGTCTTGTGGTTAGACGTAGCTAAGTATTTTGTGGAAATTTAACACATGCTCCCATCTATTTAGAGTTCACGCCCTTGACGAAAGCGAATTGCGACATTCCAGCATTCTGTTACTAATTGATGCCAAGGCATTAACGTTGCCATATCAATCCCAACTTGTTTATCTGTAGCAGCAAATAGCATCTTTGCCGTACTTAGTTCTTGTTGCGCTTGTTTAACACGTAAGAGCAAGTCAGATTGTTCTTGGTCACTCATAAATGATAGCTGCTCAGTTTCGAGTAAATGGCGCGATCGCGTAAACCAATGCTGAAAATCTTCTAGCAGGGGTTCTAAAACCGTTTTCAGCAACTCAGTCCCTGGTAAATTTGAGTCTGACATAAATGAGAAGGATATTTCCAACTTTCTTAGCTAATATTAACGTTATTTACGTTTCTTAACATTATTTTTATTTATTATAATCTCATAACCTCGGAAAATTCTAATAAATGTAACAAATAGTACAGAATTTATTATATGGTCTTGCTATTGGGTCTGTAGAGTTCCTTTGAAGAGGCGTATATATATCAGATGAGAGGTAGCTGACACAGAGTTGCAATTCATCAGATAATTTAGCGATGTCTACGACGGGCTATTCGGTGTCGCCTGGAATCCTGAATTTGACACTCAGCTAAGGGATTTCCAAGAAATAAATTATCCCATCTTGTGGGGTGGGCATCTTGCCCGCCCGTAATCATGGGCGGGCAAGATGCCCACCCCACAATAAATAGTTGGATATTTTTTATTTGGAAGTCCCTAACCGATCAAAAATTTATCTTTATCCCCGGCGAGAAATTAATTCAGTCGTTGGAAGATAAAGCTGAATTGGCAAAAACCAAAGTCGCTATAGTTGAATAAGCCTACAGATTAAGATAAATCACCTTTTGTAATCACTTCGCCAACGGTTCAGCAGCCAATGTCGCCAAATTCATCAAATCAGTCAGAACAGTCAGAACAAGTTGAAAAAATGTATTTACCGCGCACCAGCGAATCAGAGAACTTAAAAAAGATTCGTCACACAGCTTCCCATGTAATGGCAATGGCGGTACAAAAGCTGTTTCCCAAGGCGCAAGTTACAATCGGCCCTTGGATTGAAAACGGTTTTTACTACGACTTCGACAGTCCAGAACCATTTAGCGAAAACGATCTTAAAGCCATCAAGAAAGAGATGGCGAAGATTATCAATCGCAAATTGCCAGTAATTCGGGAAGAAGTCAGCCGCGAAGAAGCCGCACGCCGCATTGAGGAAATTAAGGAACCTTACAAGCTAGAAATTCTGGCAGATATTAAAAACGAACCAATCACGATTTACCACCTGGGGAATGAATGGTGGGATTTGTGTGCAGGGCCTCATCTGGAAAATATCAGTGAATTAAACCCGAAAGCAATTGAACTAGAAAGTGTTGCGGGTGCTTATTGGCGTGGGGATGAAACTAAAGCCCAATTACAGCGCATCTACGCCACCGCTTGGGAAAGCCCAGAACAACTTGCTGAATATAAGCGGCGCAAAGAAGAAGCGCTACGGCGAGATCACCGCAAACTTGGGAAGGAACTGGGATTATTTATATTTTCTGATTTAGTGGGGCCGGGTTTACCTTTGTGGACACCAAAGGGTACTCTGTTGCGGAGTACTTTAGAAGACTTCCTGAAGCAAGAACAGGTAAAACGGGGTTATTTATCTGTAGTAACACCTCACATTGCCAGAGTAGATTTATTTAAAACCTCTGGACATTGGCAGAAATATAAAGAAGATATGTTCCCCTTAATGGCAGACGATCAAGAAGCTGCTGCACTGGAACAGGGCTTTGTGATGAAGCCGATGAACTGCCCTTTCCATATCCAAATATATAAGAGTGAGTTACGCTCTTATCGGGAACTACCGATGCGACTGGCAGAATTTGGTACTGTTTACCGTTACGAACAATCAGGGGAATTAGGCGGTTTAACCCGGGTGCGCGGTTTTACTGTGGATGATTCTCACCTGTTCGTCACCCCAGAACAGCTAGATAGCGAATTCCTCAGTGTAGTGGATTTGATTTTGTCGGTGTTCAATAGTCTGCAACTGAAAAACTTTAAAGCTAGACTCAGTTTCCGCGATCCTGCTAGTGATAAGTACATCGGTTCAGATGAAGTTTGGGACAAAGCCGAAGGTGCAATTCGCCGGGCAGTTGAAACTTTGGGGATGGAACACTTTGAAGGGATTGGAGAAGCGGCTTTTTATGGCCCCAAACTTGACTTTATCTTTAGTGATGCCTTAGATCGGGAGTGGCAATTAGGAACTGTGCAGGTAGATTACAATTTGCCTGAACGCTTTGAATTGGAATATGTCGCTGAAGATGGGGTTCGCAAACGTCCAGTAATGATTCACCGTGCGCCTTTTGGTTCGTTGGAACGGCTGATTGGGATCTTAATTGAAGAATATGCGGGTGATTTCCCTTTGTGGTTAGCGCCAGTGCAAGCTAGATTACTGCCAGTGGGTGATACACAGCTAGACTTTGCTAAAGATGTGGTGGCGAAGATGAGAGGCTTGGGCATCCGTGCAGAAGTTGATACTAGTGGCGATCGCTTGGGTAAACAAATTCGCAATGCAGAGAAAGAAAAAATACCCGTGATGGCTGTGGTGGGGGCTAAGGAAGTGGAAACCAACACTTTGAGTATTCGTACCCGCACATCTGGAGACTTAGGTAGTATTTCTGTCGATGAGGTGGTGGATAAGATGAAGGATGCGATCGCTAACTTCGATAACTTTCACATTGATGTCACAAGCGCAGATTAACTTCAAATAGCAAACAGTAGGCTGGGTAATATCCAGCCTCAAAAATTCACTGAAAGATCAAATCAGAATTAATGCCAGCCAAAGACATTTATCATGATTGTGTGATTACCAAATGGATAAACTAGATCGTTACCGAAATGTAATCCGTAACACACTTGCAGCATATCTCAATATTTCCTATGCAAATGCTAATATACGTAATCGAGCCGCATTTGACTTAGAAAACGATCAATATCTAATTATTTCTGAGGGCTGGAACAATAAACAACACCTGCATAGCTGTTTAATTCATATCGAAATAATTGACAGTAAAGTTTGGATTTAGTCCGATAATACTGAAAATGGTATTGCGAATGAACTCGTTCAAGCAGGTATCCCTAAAAGAAGATATTGTTTTAGGATTTCACGAACCTAACGTTAGAAAATATACCGGATTTGCTGTCGCTTAGAAATTCAATTTAAATTTTCGAGGTGGATTCATCCAGTTCAAATACTCATTTTAATTTTAACTTTTCATGAGATTTGGAAAGTCAGAAAGTATCACAGGCAACAAAAGTTTTCTCAATCACTACGCTCAAGAAAACTTTTCGATTTATTCAAGACTGATAGCATAGATTTAAAGACTTGTGGAATCTGCTTTTCCTAAACAGACTGGACTTGCATCAATATAATGTCAATAATTTTTGACTAACATTATGAACCGCTTTACCTCTATTTTGCTGGCTGGCTTGATAGCATCCGCATCAGCTTTAGCTATTTCTCCAAAAGCTGGGGCTAATACACCAGCGTCTTATGTTGCTGGGTTTGATAGCTACGGCTATGAACACAACAATGATGGTAACTACGAACGTCATAGTCGTCACGACAGAAATGGTGATTATGATCGCCAGAACGATCTTCGCAACATTCGTAACGACGATCGCCAATATAACCGCGACAATCATCGCCGCTATGACCGCGATAACGATCGCCAATATAACCGTGATAATCATCGCCGCTATGACCGCGATAACGATCGCCAATATAACCGCGATAATCATCGCCGCTATGACCGCGATAACGATCGCCAATATAACCGCGATAATAACCTTCGCAACATTGATAATGACCGTCGCTATGAACGCGATCGCGACTGGGGACGTGGTTAATCCTTCCGTCTATTTATTAAGCTTAGTTCTAAGTGAACTGAGTATTGATTCTACTTGGCGGTAGTACAGACACAATCTCTTTTTCGACTCATTCCAATATCTGACTTTTCACTCTTGTCTAGAAAACCTCGCTTCCATTGCCTAGTAAGGAAACTTGCTCAGGGATTAGGTTTAGCGTTAGCTTTTCTACATGATGTGAGAGGTCAGATTTTTATCAAATCAAGAATTTACTCTTAACCCAATACGGTTCAGTTAGCGCAAAAAACCTTAAGCTGCGTAGGTTGGGTTGAGGAACGAAACCCAACATTTGGGCAGGTTTGTTGGGTTTCGCAAAGCCTCAACCCAACCTACAATTTTCCTTAACTGAACCGTATTGACTCTTAACCTAGACTCATTAATGGAGCTAAAAGGCTCATTAATGGAGTTCAAAGACTCATTAATGAAGATAAAAGGCTCATTAATGGAGCTAAAAGACTCATTAACGGAGTTCAAAGGCTCATTAATGGAGTTCAAAGGCTCATTTTAAGTAAATCAAAAATTTCGCTTCAGACTATAGTCTCTTTCTTAAAATACGAATTACGTTAGCGTCGCGGGACGTAGCCCATTACGAATTACGAATTAATATCACGCCCTTGGCCGCAACAGTTGCACAAAGGTATCACTCACAGTATGGTCTTTGGTATCGGCGGCGTATTGAACTAACTTTTCCTTCAATTCTTTAGCAGCATCTAAAGGCAGTAAATTGACTAGCAAAAAGTACACACCCCGAAAACGGGAATCGCCCATGTGGTCAATCAGCCGATTATTCGCTTCATCACTATCGCCCAGAAAGTTCTGCACTAAAAAGAAATCCATAATCTTGTCGTGGCGGAAATACCATTCTCTCTTGGCTGCACCTGCTTCGTTTTGCCACTGACGGCTGACCACCATTTTATATTTCTCATCTTCTAAAGACTGGACTACCTGGTAAAAATCATCCGCAGGTAGCGCTTGTTCATCGTTCAGCCGCATTTGATAAACAGCATCGGAGAATTTTTTTAAGGGAAATTCCTGATTCCGCTCTTGCAGGTATTCGGCTGCAATCAAATTATATTGCTGTTCTTGCAAGTGAAACAAATCGGGGGATTCGCCTTGGGAGATCATTAACGCCACAACAGTTAAATCCATTGGGTTAGAGAGAACCCTTTGATTAGCAGCTAATTCTTCAGATGATTGCTGGTTGCTGAGGGATTGAGCTAAGTAATTATTGCAAGCTTGTTTGTAATCATCACCTTGAACTTTCGCATCTTTGGGGAGTCGCGGCTGACGGGAAAGCAGAAATTGCTGAATTTGGGCTTGTTCAAGGGGCTGTAATTTATATATCTTGGCTGTTGAAGGTGGTGTCCACTCTAGAGGCTGGGTAGTCATGATGATATTACCCCGGAAATAGCTTTCCACAAACTGGCAAATTTTAGCCCTGGTGTCGGCTGTGACTTCGTTGAGTCCATCAATGCAGATATCTAACGCACCACTGTAAATTAAATTCTTGAGAAAATCAGCATCTTGTGCTTGCCCGTGCAGCTTGGCTTGAATTGCTTCAATTACCCCCTTGTCGCACTTGCGGGCTGGGAGATAAACCACAATGCGCGGTGAGGTTTTTACCAGATGGCGCAGAAACATCGACTTACCCAACCCGGAATCACCTTCTAGAACAATTTGCCCGGTGATGCTGGGTAGCACCTGGGTAATTGCTTGGGGTTTTTCGGCACTGGGAAGTTTCACCTGAGATTCTGGAAAGTATGTTTGGGGGTTAAAATTATCTAACCCGGCATCGGCTAACAGGGAAGGCTTGAAGGGTTCAAATAATTTGCGACGGAAAAAGGGAATCCAAGCCAGGAGAAAGCCGACGTAGCCCACGCCTAAGATGCGTCTTACCCAAGGGTTCCAAAAGAAGATGGCTTGGACTTGGGGAAATTTGGGATAAGCGAAGATGAGGAGAAGCCAAAAGGCAGCGTGAATTAAAATAGTAGTTCTGGCGTTGAGAAACCACTGCCAACCCTTGAGGTTAACTATTACTGATTGCAGCGAATCAGCTTCGTTGAATCCGGCGTTTTTGAGGTTGTTGTAGTGAGTTTCTAAAATAACAATATCTTGTGGTTGCCAAGAGACTTTTCTCGCAACTACTGCAATTTGCTTTGCCAAGTCTTCGCGTAATCGTGTAAAATCTCGGCTAGGTTCCCAAGCTTGGGCAAAGATTTTGAGAGTTTTATCAGCTTGCTCATGGTTCAAGTGAGCAGGAATCGTTTTAGTGTCAGGAAAGCCCAGCCATGTAAGCAGTGTTTTGACTTCATCAGTGCCGCCACTCAGGAAATAGCTTAAAAATCGCCACTGTGCAAATTCTGATTGACCTGCGTAATAGATGCTATCCAGAATTACAACAATATTATTCAAGTTGAGTTTTTCTATCTTACCCAATGCCCGTGCTGCACCGTAACGAACTATTGAGTCAACGGATTTATCCTTGAGGATGTCAACGATGTCTTTGACGTAGGGTTTGGTAGCCTCCCCCAGATTTCCCAATGCCTCTGCTGCATGGGAACGAACATCGTAGCCAACAGTTTTATCCTTGAGGATGTCGAGGATATCTTTAACGTAGGGTTTGGCTAACTCCCCCAGATTTCCCAATGCCCGTGCTGCACCGTAACGAACAGAGGGATCAACGGTTTTATCCTTGAGGATGTCGAAGATATCTTTAACGTAGGGTTTGGCTGCCTCCCCCAGATTTCCCAATGCCACTGCTGCACTGGAACGAACACCATTGTCAACGGTTTTATCCTTGAGTAAGTCGAGGATATCTTTAACGTAGGGTTTGGCTACCTCCCCCAGATTTTCAAATGCCTCTGCTGCACCGTGACGAACATCGGAGTTAACGGTTTTATCCTTGAGGATGTCGAGGATGTCTTTGACGTAGGGTTTGATAGCCTCACCGAGATTTCCCAATGCCTTTGCTGCACCGTAACGAACAGTAGAGTCAACAGTTTTATCCTTGAGTAAGTCGAGGATGTCTTTGACGTAGGGTTTGACAGCTTCCTCCCCCAGATTTCCCAATG
>NZ_JBALDM010000021.1:0-15606 GCF_036917435.1 Nostoc sp. | reverse complement strand
ACAAAATTTCCTTGAGTACCCAACGGTAGCTAACTTAGCCCAAATCATTGAAGTAGTTTCTACAGCACAAAATGGTCAACTATCCATTACAAAAACACAAGAAGATTACGAAGAAGGAGAATTATGAAAAACTGTTTACCAAACAGATTTGTTACCATTGCAGTCTTAGTGAATTTGATGAAACAACAAAGTAAATTTATAGATTCCTGTTCTCTGTTAAAAACCTAAACGAGAATTTTCAAAACTCCTACATGGATGGATAAATATTGGTAAAATAAAACACATGAAAACAGTTGATTTTTTGTCTCATCTCAATCATTTAGGTATAAAAATATGGCTTGAAGATGATAAATTACGTTATCGTTCTCCTCAAGGAACAATGACACCAGAATTACTGGGAATATTAAAGGAGAGCAAGGAAGAATTAATCGCATTATTACGCCAAGAATCTGAAGATTTCAATCAAGAAAAAGCTTATGATGTCGCTATCTGTGGCGGTGGTTTAGCAGGTTTAACCCTAGCACGACAGTTAAAACTTCAAAATCCTAATATTTCGATTGTCGTTCTCGATAGAATGACTCGTCCTTTACCGGAAGCTACTTTTAAAGTGGGAGAGTCAACTGTTGAAGTAGGAGCTTTCTATTTAGCTAATACTCTTCATTTAACCGATTACTTTGAACAGCAACATTTAACTAAGCTAGGATTGCGATATTTTTTCAACAATTGGGAGACTAATTTCCAAAAAAGACCTGAACTCGGACTATCAGAGTTTCATGCCCCCAATTCTTATCAAATAGACAGGGGTAAATTTGAAAATGATTTACGCGAGTTTAATCTAGAAGCGGGAATAGAATTACGGGAAAATTGTTTAGTTAATGATATTGATCTCGCAGCCGGATTACAGCAACATCATAAAATTGTTTATACTCAAGGAGATGGAGAGCATAAAACAACCAACATAATTAAAGCTAGGTGGGTAGTTGATGCAATGGGCCGCCGGCGATTTCTTCAAAGGAAACTGGGCTTAGATAAACCTAACAACGATCAATTTAGTGCTGTTTGGTTTCGGGTTGAAGGTCGCTTTGATGTCAGCGATTTTGTGCCTAGTAGTGAGGAAAAATGGCATAATCGCGTTCCTAACAAAAACCGTTATTATTCCACCAATCATTTATGCGGTAAAGGATACTGGGTTTGGACAATTCCCTTGTCTACTGGTTATACCAGTATTGGGATTGTCGCTCGTCAAGACATTCATCCTTTGAAAAATTATCATAACTACGAACTGACATATCAGTGGTTAAAGAAAAACGAATCAATTTTGGCTTTTCACCTAAAAGATAAACAACCCGAAGACTTTCGGAAAATGCCAAAATATAGCTACTCATCTAAACAAGTATTTTCCATCAATCGTTGGGCTTGTGTAGGGGAAGCTGGTACATTTCCAGATCCATTTTATTCTCCAGGTACAGATAATATTGGTTTTGGTAATTCATTAACTACCCAGATGATTGAACTTGACCTTGAAGGGAAGCTTGTTCAGGATACAGTTGAAGATGCTAATAACTTTTACCTAAGCTATAGCGATGGGGTAACGTTTAATATTCAAAATGCCTATAATTGTCTGGGTAACGGAATAGTAATGTCATCAAAATTTATCTGGGATGTTTTGTCGGGATGGACATTCAGTGGTTTGATGATGTTTAATTCCATCTTCCTCGATCAGGAATTTAGAATAAAAGTTCAACAGCTAAATGCAAAGTTTTTCCCCCTTTCCTATCGGATGCAAAATTTATTCCGAGACTGGGCTAATAAATCTTTGCATCGGGTTAACTTTGAATTTATTGATTATTTAGCTATTCCCTTTGTTAATGAACTGCGAACCCGTAATTTAAAATACAACAAAACACAGTCAGAAATTATTGAAGATTATCTTATTAGCCTAAAATTAGTCGAAGAAGTGGCGCAAGTTATTTTCAAACTAGCATTAGAAGATACCATGCCAGAAATGTTACCTAAAGTTAACTCTAGCTCATGGTTAAATGCTTGGGCTATTAGCCTAGATGCTAGTAAATGGGAGGCTGATGGACTTTTTGATCCCAAGAGCGAACCCCGCAATTTAGACTTGATTCAACAACAACTTTGGGGAGCAATTGGCAAATGAAAGTAATAGAGTTTTTGTCTTATTTAAATAGTTTAGATATCAAAATTTGGCTTGAGGAAGAGAAGCTAAAATATCATGCTCCCAAGGGAGCGATGACAACAGAAATTAAGCAAGAAATAGGGACAAAGAAACCTGAAATTCTCGCCTTTTTAAAACAAGCGAAAACGCCCTTTAGCTCTGTTGAATCAGCCATTACTCCCGTCTCACGAGATCAAGATTTACCCCTCTCTTTTGCCCAGCAGAGGCTCTGGTTTTTGCACCAGCTTTCACCCGACAGTCATTCTTACAATATGCTGGAGGCTATGCGGCTAGATGGCTCACCCAATATAGCTGCACTCTCACAGAGCCTGAATGAACTCCTTCGCCGCCACGAAGTCTTAAGAACCAGTTTCCCCACGGTAGACGGAAAACCGATCCAGCTAATTGCCCCTCCTACTGCCTTAAATTTGCCAATCCATGACTTACAAGGGTTGTCAGCCGAAGAACAAACTACTCACATTCGAGAAATGGCGAAGTCGATTGCGTCCCAGCCGTTCGATTTAGCTGTGGGGCCATTAGTACAATTCACCCTACTGCAACTGAGTGAACAAGAGTATGTATTGCTGTTGAAGATGCACCACATTATCTACGATGGCTGGTCTTTGAATATCTTCTTCGGTGAATTATCTCAGTTATATACAGCCTTCGCTCAAGGATTGCCCTCCCCACTACCGGAATTACCCATCCAGTATGCCGACTTTGCTTTTTGGCAACGTCAGTGGTTGACAGGCGAAGTCCTCGATCGCCAACTCAATTACTGGCAAAAACAGTTAGCGGGTGTCCCTCCCGTATTAGAACTACCTAACGTTAGCGAAACTGGCCGTAGGCATCGCTCACGCCCCCCAGTTCAGTCTTTTCAGGGTGCAGTTGAGTCTTTTCTATTAGATCGCGACCTCACACAACGCCTTAAGCAACTGAGTCAGGAGTCAGAGACAACTCTGTTTATGACCCTACTAGCAGCTTTTTTGGTCTTGCTCTCTCGTTATAGCGGTCAGTTAGATATTGTTGTTGGCTCCCCCATCGCTAACCGCAACAGCAAAAGCGTCGAGCAGCTAATGGGATTTTTTGCTAACACCCTAGCACTAAGGGGCGATCTCTCTGGAAACCCCAGCTTTGCTGACTTTTTAGCGCAAGTGCGGCAAACTACGTTGTCAGCTTATGCCCACCAAGACTTACCCTTTGAAATGTTGGTGGAAAAATTACAGGTAGATCGAGATTTGAGTCGTAATCCCCTGGTACAAGTGCTGTTCTCGCTCCAGAATACCCCACAGTCTTCTAGCAATTTGCCAGGTTTAACTATCCAGAATATGTCCTTGCCAATTGATGTAAAAGTCAGATTTGACCTGGAAGTCAACTTCTGGGAAGTTCCCGGAGGTCTGGAGGGTGTTTGGTGCTATAACACTGATTTATTTGATGCGGCTACAATTACCCGGATAGGTAAAGATTTTAAACCTTTAATCCAAGCAATTGTCGCCAATCCGAAAGCGCGAATTTCTGAATTACCACTGTTGAGTGCAGCAGAACGTCATCAATTGTTGGTGGAGTGGAACGATACTCAAACCGACTATTCATCTGATAAATGTATTCATCAGTTGTTTGAGGAGCAGGTTGAGCGTACACCTGATGCAGTAGCGGTGGTATTTGAAAATCAACAACTGACTTATGGTGAGTTAAATTGTCGCGCTAACCAGTTAGCCCATTACTTGCGCTCTTTGGGTGTGGGAGCAGATGTACTAGTTGGGTTGTGTGTGGAGCGATCGCCTTTAATGATTGTGGGAATGTTGGGAATTCTCAAAGCGGGTGGTGCTTATGTGCCACTTGACCCAGAATATCCCCAAGAGCGTTTAAGCTTTATGCTCGCAGACACTGATGTAAAAGTGCTGTTGACTCAAGAGAAATTAGTAGAGTCACTTTCTCAACATCAGGTTCGTGTCATCTGCTTAGACGCAGACTTGCAGAGCGTAAATCAAGACAATCTCAACAGCACAATCACTTCAGAAAACTTATCCTATGTGATTTATACTTCCGGTTCTACAGGGAAACCCAAGGGAGTCGTCGTTACTCATCAGGCTGTAAATCGACTGGTGTTAAATACCAACTATATACAGTTATCTTCTAGCGATGGCATTGCTCAAGCTGCAAACATTGCTTTTGATGCTGCAACCTTTGAAATTTGGGGAGCATTGCTACACGGAGCCAAGCTGGTTATTATCCCTCAATCTGTATTACTTTCACCTCAAGAATTTGCTGTAAATATCCGCAGCCAAGAGATTAGCGTGTTATTTTTAACCACAGCTTTATTCAATCAGTTAGCCAGTTTTGTCCCACAGGCATTTAGTTCTTTAAAATATCTACTATTTGGTGGTGAAGCGGTTGATCCCAAATGGGTGCAAGAAGTATTAGAAAAAGGCGCTCCACAGCAACTATTGCATGTCTATGGGCCAACAGAAAACACCACTTTTTCTTCTTGGTACTTGGTAGAAAATTTACCAACTACAGCTACAACTATCCCCATTGGAAGACCTATTGCCAACACACAAATCTACATCTTAGACGAGTATCTGGAACCAGTTCCTGTGGGTGTGCCAGGAGAATTACATCTTGGTGGTGCAGGATTAGCAAGAGGGTATCTCAACCGTCCAGAATTGACTGATGAGAAATTTATCCCCAATCCCTTTGAGGAGGCAGGCAGTAAATTATATAAAACTGGGGATTTGGCCTGTTATCTACCTGACGGTAACATCGAATACTTAAGGCGCATCGATAATCAGGTAAAAATTCGTGGTTTCCGCATCGAATTGGGAGAAATTGAAGCAGTACTGAGGCAACATAGCGATGTGCAAATATCTTGCGTCATTGTCCGCGAAGATACCCCAGGTGAGAAGCGCTTAATTGGCTACGTAGTGCTGCAAAAAGAGGCGACAATTACACCAGGCGAACTGCGTCAGTTCCTTGCAGATAAACTACCTACATACATGGTTCCTAATGCTTTTGTCATTTTAGAGTCCTTGCCCTTAACTCCTAACGGTAAAGTAGATCACCGCGCATTAAGAGCAATTACTAACATTAGTAGCTTCAAAAAATTTGTTCAACCCCGTAACCAATTAGAACTGCAACTAGTACAAATCTGGTCAAAAACTCTTAAGGTTGACAAAGTAGGAGTACAAGATAACTTTTTTGACCTTGGCGGTCATTCCCTTTTAGCTGCCTACTTAATGGATCAAATTCAGCAGCAGTTTGGGAAAAATTTGCCCTTAACAACCCTTTTTCAAAATCCAACTATTGAACAGTTGGCAACAATTGTACAAAAAGAATCGGATGATTCTAATTCTTCTTGTTTAGTAGCACTTCAGCCAAATGGTTCAAACTTACCTTTCTTCTGCGTTCCAGGCGCTCCTGGCAAGCCTTTCTACTTCTATCACTTAGGGCGTTATTTAGGGCTAGACCAACCGTTATATAGTTTTGAAAATAATCTACATGAATTAGAGCCAGACCCCCGACTTGAAGATATAGCGAGTCATTACATTCAAGCAATGCAAGCTGTGCAACCGCAAGGGCCATACTTTTTGGGAGGGCATTCTTATGGAGGTAATGTAGTTTTTGAAATGGCCCAGCAGTTAGTTGCTCAGGGACATGAAGTTGCTCTATTAGTTGTAATTGATGCATCTGCATCAACTTATAAAGACAAGCAATTCCTTGCTGATTACATTGATTGGGATGATGATATGTGGCTAGCTGAGGTGAGCAAAGGAATAAAACTTTATTTAGATAAAAACGTTGATATTTCCTACGAGACTCTCCAAACCTTGACTAGTGAGGAGAAACTAAAATACCTTTTACACTATTTCAAAATGGCAAATATATTGCCTCCTAATGCTCAAACTACGGAACTTAAAAATCTTGTACAAGCTTATAAAACTAGCTGTTTGTGTTTAGTTGATTATGTACCAAAACAGATTTATCCAGGTAAACTTACGATTATACGGGCTAAAGAGGATATGCCAGAAGACCCTAATAATCATTTAAATACCAAAGATTCAGATGACTTATCCTTGGGCTGGAGCGAGTTTTGTTCCCAACCAGTGGATATCAATTTTGTACTAGGAAACCATATTACGATTATGGCTGAACCCCATGTCCAAGTTTTAGCCGAACATTTGAAAGATTCCATCAAGAAGGCATGGAAATAGGAAATTGGGGGAACGAAGGAATGAGTGAGGCGTGGTGAATAACAAATGACAAACAACAAACAACAAATAACAATGGATAAAAGCGAATATATTAGCCAATTTGACAGTTTAATTTTAAATCCGGGGACTAGAAAGATATTCGGACAAGAAGAGTTTTTTAATGTAGGTTATTGGCTCTCTGATACTCAAAATCAGCAGTCAGCCTGTTTTAACCTGATGGAAAAGCTTTTAGCATTTATTCCAGAAAAAAAGGGCACTATCCTTGATGTTGGCTGCGGTTTAGGAGCAACTACCAGTTATCTACTCAAGTATTACTCGCCTGCTGACGTTGTTGGTATTAATATTTCCACCAAGCAACTTGAAAGAAGTACAGCTAATGCACCAGGCTGTAACTTAATTTGCATGGATGCCGTGCAGATGGAATTTGAGGATAATTTTTTCGATAACATTATATGTGTTGAAGCAGCATTCTACTTTGATACTAGGGAGAAGTTTTTCAAAGAGGCAGCGCGGGTATTGAAGCCAGGAGGTAATCTGATTCTCTCTGATATCATTTTTGAAAATATCCAGTATTTCGGTGATTGGATTATTACTCCCAAAAATATTGTCAAAGATATTGAGGAGTATAAAAATCTTTGCCAACAGGCAGGATTACAAATTTTAGAATTGGTAAATGTAACAGATGAGTGTTGGAAAACCCATTACCGTTATCTAAAATCTTGGCTTTTAAATGAATTTGCGGCCGGAGATATAGATGAAGAAGCTTATCAGTTAAATGTGGATGCTATAGATGGTTTGCTAAATACTTCATCTATAGATTATTTATTGGTTTCAGCAAAGAAACCAGTAACAAATTTCTGAGAGATAACAGTTTTCGTGATTGAAAAATAGATTACATAACTTTTTAATTTTATGAGGCAAACAATGTTTCAGTCGCTATCGGGTAAGAAAGTGGTGATTATTGGCATCAGTTCAGGGGTAGATATCGCGATCGCTCAAAAAATGGTAGAACTGGGGGCAAAGGTTATCCTTTCCCACTCATCTCAAGAGAAATTAACTGAGGCGCTGGCGTTGATCTCTGGAGAGATTCAGGGCAAAACTGTCGATCTGGTGAATGAGGATTCAGTCAATGGTTTTTTTGAGCAGATCGGAAACTTCGATCATTTGGTGGTAACGGCTATGGGCGACAGAAATATGCCGCGATCGCTCCTAGCAGAAATGACTACACAAACGGCTCAAGGTGCAATGGAGAAATTCTGGGGAACGTTTTTTGCTGTGCGTGCATCGCTGAAAAATATAGCGGCTGACGGCTCTATTACTCTCACATCCAGCGTCACCATCTTTAAATCTTCAAAAATGGGAGGGATTTCTGCGATCGCAGCCGCCAATGGTGCAATTGCAACTTTCGGGCGATCGCTGGCATTAGAAATTGCACCAATTCGAGTCAATGTAATTGCTCCCGGACTCATAGAAGATCCAAGTATTTGGAGTAGTCAAAGCGAGTCCGAACGCTCAGACTTAACAAAATGGGCTGAAACATCTTTACCTGTCCAGCATCTTGGTAAAGCTGAAGAAGTGGCGCAAGCAGTGTTAAGTCTGATTGCGAATCCCTACATGACAGGGGTTGTTTTGCCTGTGGATGGCGGTGTAACTTTGCTGTAATCACCATTTACTCAAATTATGAATTATGAAAAATAAATTTTTTATTAAGCATTTACGATTCATAATTTATTTGATATCAGAGATTTCAGTTGATTTCTAAAATATGCCAAGCCAAGTTATTCAAACTCAACCCACAACAAATATTTTTTCAGATTTGACTCAATTCTGGAAAGATATAAAAGCGATTGCCGGCCCTTACTGGTATCCAACCGAGCCAGGGGAAAGATCATTTCCAGACGTTCTTCGCACCTGGGGAATGTTGATTATCCTGATATTACTAATAATCGCCCTTGTCGGTGTAACTGCTTTTAATAGTTTTGTTGGTCGTTATTTGGTCGATACTCTGATTCAAGAAAAAGATTATTCTAAGTTCATTAATATCTTATCAGTCAATATTGTTGGGCTGGTTTTGGTAACACTTTTAGTAGGATTTTCTAAATTTGTCAGAAAAAAAATTGCTCTTGATTGGTACAAATGGCTAAACAATCAAACCTTAGATAAATATTTAAGTAATCGTGCTTATTATAAAATTAACTTTAGATCCGATGTAGATAACCCAGATCAGCGTTTATCTCAAGAAATTGAACCTGTTACTAGTAGCGCTTTAAATTTTTCAGCTACTTTTCTAGAAAAACTGCTAGAAATGGGAACTTTTTTAATAATTATGTGGACAATTTCTCAAGAAATTGCTCTTATTCTTGTTGGTTATACGATCTTAGGAAATTTGATTGCTGTTTACTTAAATCAAAAATTAAATAAAATTAATCAAGATGAACTCGTATTTAAAGCCGACTATAATTATGCTTTGAGTCATGTTCGTAATCATGCTGAATCAATAGCTTTTTTTCGGGGAGAAAAACAAGAATCAAATATAATTCAGCGTCGATTTAATAATCTGATCAAAAACATAGAAAGCAAGATAAGTTGGGAAAGAGGTACAGAAATTTTTAGTCGAGGATATCAATCTGTTATCCAGATATTCCCATTTTTAGTACTTGCACCTTTATATATTAGAGATGAAATTGATTTTGGAGAACTTGGACAAGCCGCTTTAGCTTCTAATATGTTTGCTATTGCTTTGGGAGAATTAATCACTGAATTTGGAACTTCAGGAAGATTTTCTAGTTACGTTGATCGTTTAGCAGAGTTTTCAAATGCTTTAGAAGAAGTAACTAAAGAACCAGAGAATGTCAGTACTATTAAAACAATAGAAGAAAACCATCTCGCTTTTGAGCATGTCACTTTACAAACTCCCAACTACGAGCAGGTGATTGTTGAAGATTTGTCACTGTCTGTTCAACCTGGAGAAGGTTTATTGATTGTTGGGCCGAGTGGTCGAGGTAAAAGTTCTCTGTTGAGAGCGATCGCTGGTTTGTGGAATGCAGGAACTGGCCGCCTGGTACGACCTCCCTTAGAGCAAGTCTTATTCTTACCTCAGCGTCCTTATATAATTTTGGGAACTTTACGCGAACAGTTACTCTATCCTCAGACAACTCGCAAAATGAGCGATCGCGAACTCGAAGAAGTTTTGCAACAAGTCAACCTGCAAAACTTGCTCAGTCGAGTCAATGGTTTCGATACAGAGGTTCCTTGGGAGAACATATTATCGCTGGGAGAACAACAACGTTTGGCATTCGCACGGCTATTAGTTACTCATCCTAGCTTCACCATCTTAGATGAAGCGACCAGTGCTTTAGATTTGAAAAATGAAGGAAATTTATATCAACAATTACAAGAGGCAAAAACAACATTTATCAGCGTTGGACATCGGGAAAGTTTATTTAATTATCATCAATGGGTTCTAGAACTTTCACAAGATTCTAGTTGGCAACTTGTAACAGTACAAGATTATCGGCGGCAAAAAACAACTGAAATTGCCTCTAATCCCTCTCACAATGCTCAAATTAAAATAGATGATTTTTCTAATCAGGAATCTCAAATTCAACCAGAAATTGGGGTAGTAAAATTCACTACTGAAGGCTTTTCTCATAAAGAAATGCAGGCATTAACAGACTATTCTCTTGGAAGTATTAGAAGTAAAGCAAGCCTTGGTAAGTCCATTACTGCCGAGGACGGGTTTAACTACTACTACAACAAAGACCCCAAAGTTTTGAAATGGTTAAGAGTTTAGTGGTTACTCATGCTTTTTAGGTAACACAATTTCAATATTAGGCATAAAAAATGACAATAATTTTTGTAGATAAACAAGAATTAGCCAAACAAATAGTCCAATTTATTGAGCAAAATGAAATTACCATTGCTATCAAAAAACTCCGTCAAGAAGCAGCGCAATCTTATGAACTTCCTCCAGCTTGGTTACTCAAAACAGCAGATGCTTTAGAAAATAACGACTGGAGTATTTTGTCTGAAGACTTTATCAATATGGATTTTATTGGTAAAAACGGTTATTTCTTGATAATCGCACCTTACCAAATAAATCGACAATGCCAAAACCCAGTGGCTTTAAGTGCAATTTACGGCAAAATGCACGATAATTGCCAGCCATCTATTGAACAATTAGAAAATCTCTGTCGAGAAAAATTTGGAACACTAGGCCAAGCAATTCCTAGAAACCTTTCTTTTACTGAGATTGCTAGTTGCGGTAACACTAGTGGGGAAAGTGGTGAAGCTTTCATCGTCCCAAATGGATGGCCTTTTCCTAACAGTGTTTGTGGCCCAGCATTAAATAATGCTAGCCAGCAGCAACGACGTTTTTTAGGTTCTAGCCGCCAATGCATCCAAAAAGTATTTGAATATGAAACAGCTAATTTACTATTAGGCCCCTTAGAAGACGAAATCAATGGTGAACGCTATCGCCATATCGACACTCAAGTTCATGAAGCAGGACATGCAAGTGGTTTGGGATTTGACTTTAAGGTAAAACACAACCTTTTTCAAAACTATTACTATGCTGGTGTAGAAGAATGGCGATCTGATAGTTTAGGATTTGAGTTTGCAGCTTGTATTTTACCTGCACAAGAAGCTGGAAAGTTGGTAGCTGTCAATTTCTGTATTCGCTTTGGCTTAGATGCTCACCGTTTAGGAGGCATAGAAAAAGATACGGATGTATATGCTAGCCTGATCAGCTTAGAATATCTTTTTCAAAATGATGCTATATATGTTACTAAAAATGGTCAATTAGCTTTAAGGAATTTGAGTTATTCAGGTTTACTTCAAGCTGTGGAACTCCATCGGGCTCAAGCATTATCTCTGACTCGAAGAGAATTAAACTTAAAAAGTCCTACAGGTATTTTCTATCTGTACAAAATAGATATTCATCCATCAACTCAATCGATTTTTCAGGGGCTAGTTATGGAACGCTGTCAAGGGATTTGGGCGCAGTTACAATAATTTCATGTTGTTGCAATCGCAATAATATTGAAGACAACAGTCAATCTTAAATATAAAAAAGAAGGAACTAAATCATGACTACTTCTAATCAGATTAAATCGGCATTGTGGGAAAAAAAGCAAGAGTATCCCCTAACTACAGAATCTTTAAAAATGCTGCTTGAACACCGAATTCCTCTGATTCGGTTGAAAGATTTTGCAACACCCGAAGAGTGTGAGATGTTATATATTCAATCTCAATTACTCAATTTTAACGCTTATCAAGATGTCACTCCTAAAATTGAAAAAGTTGGCATAACAGTGTTTGAATATAACACCATTAGTAAAGCAAATTATTTTAAAGAAGTAGAACAAGCAACTAAATTAAGAGACTCCATTTTTGCAGCTTCTTTTAATCCATTGGAGCGCATAATGGCAAAATTCCGAGAGTGTGGCGCGAAAGTGCGAATTGCTTCGGAACCATTTTATGGTAGTTATTATGCAGGATTGATCAGAAAAATAGAACATGGTACTCAACTTCATATAGATTTTGCCCCATTGGAACAATCTGAATGGGAAGTTTGTACAATTACTGCTCAACTTTCCTGGACTTTGTATTTAAAGTTGTCTCCCAATAGTCATGGTAAAACGTGCATTTACGATCGCCAATGGCAACCAGAAGATGAGCAATATAAACTAGACTCCTACGGATATAGCGATCAAGTGCTTGCAGATGCAGATGCGATCGCTTTCCAGCCTTATGTCGGAGATGTATTGCTTTTCAATACAACAAACTTTCACTATGTTGAGCCGATGAATGGACAACGTGTAGCTTTTACTTCCATGATTGGATTACTTCCTAACGGTGAAATTATTTTCTGGTCTTGAAGCTAATAAGTTATACAATTTTGGATTTTGGATTATCCCCATCAATAAATTCCGGGGCTTGTTTTTCTAACAATCCAAAATCTAAAATCTAAAATTACTTGATAAGACAATTGGCAATTTGGAAAATACAGTAAGGAAGTGATTCATGCCCTTAGCAGCTGTGATGACTGCACCTAACCAACCAGTCGAAGTGCAACAATTACCATACCCGATTATGGAAAAGGGTGGGATCATTATTGAAACCTTATATTCTGAGGTTTGTGGAACTGATGTACATCTACTGCGTGGGCATTTAGAGGGAGTACCCTATCCAATTATTCCCGGTCACTTCTGTGTTGGTCGTGTGGTAGAAACAGGTGGAATTCTTTGTGATGTCAATGGTAAGTTAATTCACCCTGGAGCGATCGCTACCTTTTTAGATGTTCACGAAACCTGTTACAACTGCTGGTATTGTCTAGTAGCTAAAGCATCAACTCGCTGTCCTCAACGCAAAGTTTATGGTGTCACTTACTCAGCGAATGAGGGCTTACTCGGCGGTTGGTCTGAAGTGATTTACCTCAAACCAGGGGTTAAAGTTTTAATCCTACCCGAAGAAGTCTCACCAAGGCAATTTATTGCTGGGGGATGTGCTTTACCAACTGCATTACACGCTATCGATCGAGCGCAGATTCAAATTGGTGATGTTGTTGTGGTGCAAGGTTGTGGCCCTGTAGGTTTGAGTGTGGCAATTCTAGCTTTGCTATCAGGTGCAGGCAAAGTAATTGTCATTGATAAATTCGAGAGCCGATTAGTAACTGCAAAATCTTTTGGAGTCGATGAAACCCTTGTAATTAAGGCTAACGATCCACGACAACATATTGAGCGGGTTTTGAAATTAACGCACGGACATGGTGCTGATGTGACTATTGAAGCAACAGGCATTCCTATTGCTGTCAAAGAAGGCTTGAATATGACGAGAAATGGAGGTCGCTATGTTATTGTCGGGCATTACACAAACACTGGTGAGATTCTCATCAATCCACACTTAGAGATTAATCTCAAACATATTGATATTCGTGGAACTTGGGGAATTGATTTTAGCCATTTTTACAGAATGATTGAATTACTAAAACGTCATAGTGATTCCAGCAAAAATGTTGCTTGGGAAAGTCTAATTAGTCGTTCATACACACTAAACGAAATTAATCAAGCACTCGCAGATGTAGAAAAAGGCTCTGTATTAAAAGCTGTGATTGTTCCCAATCTATCTTGATAACAAGAACAGATTAAACAACTTGTGTAATAGGGAGAAGATATGCTCGAAGATTTAAAAATTGCCTTTATCGGTGGTGGGACGATGGGCGAAATGATCATGACTAGATTGTTATCAACGAAAATTGTCCCAAAACCTGATCTAATTATTGTCAGCGATCCACTTTCTACGCGATGCCTTCATTTGGAAAAGGAATATGGAATCCGTACTACAACCAGTAATATAGAAGCGATAAAAGGCGCATCCATTGTGATATTGGCGGTGAAGCCGCAGGTGTTAGGATCTGTTATGGCTATGCTGAAGGATAAAATTTCACCTGATACTTTAGTAATTAGTATTGTGGGTGGAGTGGGTATTGCATCTCTGTGTCAAGGGTTGAATCATGCTGCCGTTGTCCGTACAATGCCAAATATTGCAGTACAAGTTGGTCATGGAACTACGGTATGGAGCGCATCATCAAGTGTGACAGAGATACAGCGATCGCATACCCAAGTCATTTTACAAGCATTAGGCAAGGAATTTGCTACCCAAAACGAACATTACCTTGATATGGCAACAGCGCTGAGTAGCGCGGGGACTGGATTTGTGTTTCTGTACATCGAAGCGATGATTGATGCTGGGGTTCAGATGGGTTTAACTCGCACACAAGCCCAAGAACTAACCTTGCATACAATTGCCGGCAGTGTAGAACTGATGTTTCAGACTGATGAACATCCAGCAGTCTTACGAAACAAGGTAACTAGTCCTGGGGGAGTAACTGCTGCTGGTCTTTACGAATTAGAAAAAGGTGGTATGCGAACCGTCATCTCTAATGCAGTGCTTGCTGCTTTAAGCCGCACTCAACAAATAGGTGATATCAGTTAAAAAAGTCTGCTCGACTGCAAAGATAGTTTCGAGTTACAAGTACTGATTATTCAGCACTAAAAAATACTAACTTTGATAAAAAACTTTAGCTTAATTCCACAATATGAAAACCACAGTTGTTCAGCTACTGTAGCTACATTTTGAAGCTAAATTTAGTAATTGATCTGCTGCTAAAAGGTTAATTTTACTCTACAGATGTTTTCTATTATTCCCTATTTTGACAAAAATTTAATTTACAAGAAATTATGAGTGAGAAATTTCCCATGCTAAGAGCAATCAAGTGGCAAAGCTTAAATGACTGTGAAATGAATAATCAAAATTTCCAAGCATTGATGAGAAACGATATTCCATCAATTCGCATTTCTAAATTTGCTTCATCTGAAGAATGTCACAAATTAGCTCTAGCAATTGAAAAAGTTGGCTTTGATTTTTATAAAAATGTAGAGCCACCGATAGGAAGAATTGGAATTACCCAATTTGAATATATAAATAGGGATAAATTGGGATATTTTGATGCAGTTAAAAAAGCCAATACAACTTATAATCAGGTAACTTCTTTATCTTTTGACCCGCTAAAACGCTTGGCAACAACTCTGCGTCAGAATGTCTCAAGTAAAGTACAAATTGCTTATGAAGATGAAGCTTATGGGAATTATTTTGCCGGATTGATCCGTCAGATTAATATTGCCTTACTACACATAGACTTTGCTCAATTAGACGCTCCAAATTGGGGAATAGGAAATGTTACCTCACAGCTAGTATGGAATCTCTATATCAAAGCACCTAGCCAGGGAGGTATCTGCAAAGTCTACAATCGGCAGTGGCAGCCCGAAGATGAAAAATATAAAACTCCTGGTTCCTATGGCTATGATTCTTTTTTAGTAGCTAACTCAGAAGTAAAACATAATATTCCACTTATAGGAGATTTGGTCATCTTCAACAGCCGAAATTTTCATGAAGTCTTACCAGGCATTGGAGAACGTATAACAATTAGCTCTTTTATTGGAAAAAAGCCGGGAGGTGATTTGGTTTTTTGGTCTTGATACCAATTCTATGTGAAGCTGCATTTTATTCACGTAGGGGCAATTCATCAATTGCCCCTACAGTCTGTAGTTCTACATCAGTCTTAGAGGGTGTTTGAAAAGTTTTGAGGAGTAAAATTTTATGCCAATCGCCTCACCATGATCCGGATCATGGCAAGGTAGATAAACGTCTCTGATG
>NZ_JBALDM010000020.1:0-4599 GCF_036917435.1 Nostoc sp. | reverse complement strand
ATACTTAGTCTGGTAGGGTTAGCCTTTGCTCTTAATCCGCTCGTTAGAGCCGGAAAGTCCTAAAAGCTCCGTTCTTTAGAACGGGGATTCCTTACGTAATATCATGTCCGCTTGATTAGTTTTTAAACCCGAAGAACCCCACCCCGCCAAAGCTGCGCTTTGTCTCCAGGGGATTAAAGGGAGCCAGTGCGGTCTTGGGGTCTCCCCAAGTGGAGCATCTGGCGTGTGGGGTGCAATGACCGTGGGAATCATAACTAATTAACCGGACATGATATCACTGATTCTTGGTGAAAAAAAAGTAAAACTACTTTCCTGCAAAGCTTTCAGCGTCAGCTTGAGCGTTGCCAAAAAATGGTTGAAGAAGGATTCAGAAGTCAATTAAATCCACTTATTCATCCGCCACTCGTACAGAATTCATTCTGTTAGCGATAGCGGGGCGTTTAGCCCATTCTGACTCCTGAATTCTGTTTGATAAAGTCGAGCTTAAAGGTTGTTTGAAAATTTGAAAAATGTATAATTTGTCATTCTGAATGGAACGGAGTTGAACAAATAATCTAGGGTTTGAGCGATTACTCAGAGATACTTGACTACGTTCAGCATGACTTTTCAAACATCCTCTAATTCTTTATATCCCACATATCTTGGGAAATTGGATGGATTTCACGCGCTAATTTCCATAAACGATGTCTTGCTCGGTAGGCATACCAAATGAAAATGACTAAAGTCTGCCAACTGATTAATATAGAAACATTTTGAGTCCCTAGTGTAATAGCGATAACTAGAAACCCAAATAAAAAGACACGAAGCATTTCATGCGGTAGCTCTTCTGACCACTTACTTTTAGTATAACGATGAACAAAATAGGGTATCCAGACACTAACTACTTGCGCTACAAACAACATTGACCCAATGATATTGGTTTTTGTCACGACAAGAAAGCCAAATGACTTGTAAGTTTGTAATACAAAGTGAAGCCAAGTTCTTGTCTGTTTATCAACATAGTTGTAAACAAAGAAAGTCAGGCGTACAACCAAGAGGAAACCTATCCAGAATACCATGTTAATTAAAGCTGTTTGTAAATCTAGGGTGCTAATAATGGAAGCCAAACTAA
Source organism: Nostoc sp. (assembly GCF_036917435.1). Lineage (GTDB taxonomy): Bacteria > Cyanobacteriota > Cyanobacteriia > Cyanobacteriales > Nostocaceae > Nostoc. The sequence goes on along the minus strand of NZ_JBALDM010000020.1, from coordinate 3,488 downwards.
CATCAATTGAGATAACTTTAGCCAATTCCAAAATAATTAGTCCAGGGACAGCAAAAGCTACAGCCCAAATCCAAGCCTGCCATACATTGATTCGGTTTATGTACCGTTGGTATGTTGCTGATAGGGTTGGTTGTTTCTCAAACCGTTCAGCAACTATGTCATTTTCTACATAGCCTAGTTCATAGATGCACCAGAAAGAAAGTAATAGAAAAAACATCCCAATGGCATGAATAAGAGGTTGGTTATTCACCCAACTCAAACCTAGTATTAAGATTGTAAAATCATCGTATACTATCTTTCTGAGAAAATATTGCTTGCCTGGTCGCTTCGCTCGCTCTAGATACAAGAACGGAATATAAATATTAGTCAGCGCCGAAACATACTTTGCTTCCGGCCAAATAACTAAGCATGGAGTTGCCACAGATGCAAGTAATGGATTATCGTCGGTTGAATCCGTGATTGCGATCGCACGGTTAACTTCATCCTTAGTCAAAAATGCTGACACCAACGAGTATTTTCCTCTTTGTCGATCTATAGCTCCTTGCCAAAATCGACAAGCTATCACACTATTAAATTCTATGGGGAAGTGTTTACACAGGGGACGAACAATAAAATCAAACCCTTGAGTAGCAACTATTACACGCGAATTTGCATTCTTAGTGAGTGCATCAAGCATAATAGTGTTTCCATAGGCTTGAGCTAACTCTTTAGCTCGCCATTCCCACAAGATTAGAGTCCAAGGAAAAAGCAAGGTTGCTACAAAAACCTTCACCCAATCTCGTGAAACCTCTCCTTTAATTTTTCCTGGCAACCAATTCCAAGGTTTGAGAAAATTCAACAATGCAAGCAATAAGTACCCAAGTATGTGCGGTCTTAATGTATCGAGATACTCTTGTGTTGAATTACGCAGAAAGAGAGTCTCATCTAAATCTACTATGATTGGCGTGCTATCTGAAGCTGTTTCAATGATCCTTGCTACTTTGGACACAGAGGTATCATAGCTTAATGTATTCATTTCTATAAGCCTAATAGGTCTGATGTACAGTGATGATTATTTCATACTAAGTGATAATTGCAAGCCTGGACTCTAAATCAGATGGTCATTCTTTTGAAAGTTCAGTCCCCCACAACTTTCAAGTAGTACCTTCTGAATTCTCTTTCCAGCAATAACTATCTTCTTCAACTTGTCGCCGTTCCAGAACCGGGAACTGAGAACTGGGAAAAGTTTTTTAAAATTTGGTGGTGGGTAAAAGCCCCCAACATAATTTTTCGGTTTGGCATCTAATCCTCAGTCCTCAGTCCCCAGTCCCCAGTTCCATTGACCATGTGTTTGCCCTAGTACAGCATGACATAAAACTACCTTATGAAATGTCTAAAACACTTATGCAATGGTAATTAGGAATTACAAATTACGAATTAAGTGGAGCGCTACTAGTCGCTCCCTAGTAGACTAGCACTGTTTAGCTGTAGATGGACTTACAAAATCATGCAAATTTTCATCCCAAATGCTAATGTAAATAAAATTACATTCTTGGCGGATAATCTGACCCTTGACTGAGCCATTCTTAAAACTAAAATTATCAGACTGATGTTGCTGTATCTGCTTAAGTCCCTGTTTAATTTCTTCAGTGGCTTGTCCATCTAACAATCCATTCAAAGTCGCTTCCATTAGCTGCGGATCTACCGATTGGGCAAAAGATACCTCAGTTTGACGCAGCATTTTAGAATTACGATCGAATAAGTAGCCAAGATCAATTTTGTTTGGCACTAGTTTGTAAACAACAGCACGGGTATTACCCCATGAACCTCTTAAATCTTGATTTGGTTTGCCAAGGGTAGCTTCTACGATGTTTCTTGCTGTACCTGTAGGGAATGCGGGAACGCTTTGTCTACTAGCAGTGGCAGCTAATTTACTGCGCGGTTTGTTCTGTGGTGCTGAAGTTACTTCTGGTGTGGGAACTGCAATATTTTCTGGTTCTGGCTGTGGTGTAGAACGTACTTCTGGCGCTGGGGTATCTAAAGTTATAGGTTCCTTTTCTAGCTGTGGCGTGGATACAACTGGGGGATTAATGGTTGGCAAAGGATCATGAATTAATCGCCGTCGTGGTGGTGAAACCGGTATAACTGGGACTGGAGAAGTTTGGGAAGAAAGGGGCGATTCGGGAGATGCAGGCGTGGGCAACGATTCTAGCGATGGGGCAGGACTTGTAGTGATGGTTGTTTCTGGTTGTTGCTGACGAATGATGTTAGAAATTACTACTGCACCAATCAAGCCGCCTACAAGCAAACTACCAATAATCACAGTTGGTTTTTGCCAGTTTCCAGGAGTTGAAGATCCTGGAATTACAGAATTTTTTTGCGGGGAATATAATGGCTGGGTTTGCCGAGTTGATGTAACAGGGGGATAAAAATTAACTGTGGGAGTATTTGTAGCTAACTCAGGAGTTATATTACTAGGAGACTGCAAAGCTTGTAACATTTTACTAGCAGTGCTGTAGCGATCGCCAGCATGAGGCTTAATTGCCTGATTGAGTACCGCCACTAAGTGATAAGAAACCTTAGAGGCGTACTGTTGCCAAATTATCTCCCCAGTTTTTAGATCGGTTTGTAGTTCTTGCGGGTGTTTGCCAGTCAGTAGATAAATCGCCGTTAAACCTAAGCTGTAGATATCAGTGCTGTAAACTGGACGGCCAACGGCTTGTTCGCTAGGCATATATCCAGGCGTACCAATAACGAGCGATCGCGTGGGGTATCCTGGAGAATTCACCACAGAACGGATTGTTTCTTTGACTGCACCAAAATCAATCAAAACTGGCTTGTTATCAACAGAACGAAGAATAATGTTATCTGGCTTGATATCCCGGTGAATAATGCCCTTACTGTGGACATAATTTAACACTGAAAGCAGACTTAAGATAATTTCCCGAACAGCAGTTTCACTCTCAAATCCTTTGGCTTCAACAATTTTTGTCAGAGTTTGGCCATGAATCCATTCTTGGACAAGGTAAAATTGCCCATTTTCAGAAAAGTAAGCGTAGAGTTTAGGAATTTGGTTACTACTTTCACCCAAATATTCTAATGTTGCGGCTTCCCGTTCAAACCTTTGTTGGATAAGTTGGTAATTTTGTGGGTCATTATTGGTTATCGGTTTGAGTTGCTTAATCACACAACGACGGCGAGAAGGTAGATGGGCATCTTCTGCCAGAAAGGTTTCGCCAAAACCACCAGCGCCGATTACCTGGATAACTTGATAGCGATTGTTTAGCAGGGTTATGGTCATGAAAAATTACAAGCGTAGACATCGGATACACTCCGCCTCTGGGCTTGTCGTCAGACATCGCCCTTTCCAAATGTACATCACATATAGCGGTTCTCAATTAGATGAAATACAGACCTAAGAGGTTGTTTGAAAAGTCAGAGAAATGGTAAAAAAGCTCTCTCAGTATACGCTGTGAATAGATAGTAGACAGCACTGAGAGAGCAACATG
>NZ_JBALDM010000019.1:0-50922 GCF_036917435.1 Nostoc sp. | reverse complement strand
CCGTCCGCCACTGTGCCCGAAAGCACCGTTCGACTTGCATGTGTTAAGCATACCGCCAGCGTTCATCCTGAGCCAGGATCAAACTCTCCGTTTTGTTGTTTTTTGAGTTTGTGGCTCTGAAAAAAATATTTTCCAGAATCCTAGTTACTAATTTTGATTATCTTTTGGGCTTTCCCCAAAAGTAAAATCTTTTGACGAGGATTGGTTTTTCTTTAAGCTTTCAAAGTATTATGTTTTTCAGGTTCAGTAGTGGTTGGCTTCTTTCGCTTTTCCACTTAACTAGAGTAACTATTCATCCCCTAGTTTGTCAAGGGGTAAATTTGTTTTTTTTTCTAAAAGGGCAAATCGCTTGGCTGGCATTACTTTCAGGTGAATGAGTTAAGTAAGGGGGAGGGGACTTGACTGTGTGAATAATGCACGTTGTTAGTGAATGTCCCTAAATGCGATCTGATGCAGGTTGAATGATTGAAGATAGACAGTCGCTTAGATATTTCCAACAAGTAAATTGTCGAATCTTGTAGGGTGGGCAACATGAGCGCTTTTGCCTACGGGCGGGCGAGATACCCACCACACAAGAAGTAGTTGAGTATTTTTAATCTGGAAGTCCCTTACTATAAAGATCCGTTACAGTGAGTCTAGCGCTGTAGACGGATTTCACAATTTATAATGAGTTTTTGAGAAAAAGCTAAAAACTAGACTAGGCAATAAATACAGATGATTCGACCGCGTAAGGTCTTTGCTCAACATTGGCTCAAAAGTGAAAAGGCACTCGACGCAATTATTAAAGCAGCAGAGTGTATGGAAGGCGATCGCATTCTGGAAATTGGGCCCGGAACAGGTATTCTAACTCGTCGGTTATTACCCCTAGTGCAGTCTATGATTGCGGTTGAAATCGACCGCGACTTATGCCAACTGTTATCAAAGCAACTGGGTAAGACTAAAAATTTCTTATTGCTGCAAGGCGATTTTCTCACCCTAGATTTACCATCTTATCTGGTAGCCTTTCCCGATTTCCAAAAGCCAAATAAAGTAGTAGCCAATATTCCCTACAACATTACAGGGCCAATCATTGAGAAACTTCTAGGTACGATCGCAAACCCTAATCCTGAACCATTTGACTCTATAGTATTGCTGGTACAAAAAGAAGTAGCAGAAAGGTTGTATGCTAAACCAGGGTCAAAAACCTTTGGGGCATTGAGTGTGCGGGTACAGTATTTGGCTGAGTGTGAGTTAATTTGCACCGTTCCAGCAGCCGCATTCCATCCACCGCCAAAGGTTGATTCAGCAGTGGTGCGATTACGCCCTCGAAAAATAGAAATACCAGCGCTTAATCCGCGACAGTTAGAGACTTTCTTAAAGTTGGGGTTTGGTGCCAAGCGCAAAATGTTACGAAATAATTTGCAATCAGTCATAGAACGCGATCGCCTGAGCCACTTACTGGAACAATTAAAAATAAATCCCCAAGCCAGAGCCGAAGATATCGGCGTTCAGCAATGGGTAGTCCTAGCAAATGAGTTAGGAGTTAAAAGTGAGGAGTGAGGAGTTAAGAGTCAATATATAAATGATTGCTTTGATTCAAAACCCGAAATTCACCCATTCCCAACTAGCAACCCATAACTTTTAACTGTCAAAATGCGTTCCTACAGCCTAATTGCCCCTGCTAAAATCAACTTGTATCTGGAAATCATTGGGGACCGCCCCGATGGTTATCATGAGTTAGCTATGATACTTCAAAGTATCGGACTTGCAGATCAAATTGATGTGCGTTCCATCAGCAGTGAAAGCATTCGCGTTCACTGCAACCACCCACAAGTACCGACAGATAAAAGTAATCTGGCATACCGAGCAGCAGAATTAATGGTCAGGCAATTTCCTGAAGCCTTTGCTAAATATGGGGGTGTGGAGATTAACATCAATAAGCAGATTCCTGTAGCAGCTGGGTTGGCCGGAGGTTCGACGAATGCAGCAGCTGTGTTGGTAGGGATAGATTTACTGTGGAAGTTGGGATTAACTCAGTCAGAATTAGAGGAGTTAGGAGGCACACTTGGTTCAGATGTACCATTTTGTGTGGGGGGTGGAACTGCGATCGCAACAGGTAGGGGTGAGCAACTTTCTCCCCTGCCGAGTTTAGATAATATATATATAGTATTGGGGAAATACCGCAGTCTGGAAGTTTCCACGCCTTGGGCATACAAAACCTATCGACAGCAGTTTGGTCACTCTTATATTAAAGATACCGATAACTTGGCAGCGCGTGCTAGTGCAGTTCATTCAGGAGCAATAGTAAAAGCCATCTTGGATAAAGATACGCGAGAAATTGCTCAAAAATTGCATAATGATTTAGAGCGCGTGGTATTGCCAGCCTATCCCCAAGTTTTGCAGTTGCGAGAAGTGTTTGCAAATCAGGAAGGCGTTTTAGGAACAATGATGTCTGGTTCTGGACCAACAGTATTTGCTCTTTTTGAGTCTCAACAGCAAGCAGAACTAGTTTTGCTGCAAGTAAGGGAAGCAATTCTTGATGAAGACTTAGAATTGTTTGTAACTCGGACAATCACACATGGTATTAAAGTGGCATCGTCTGTTTAAATATTCTTTTTTGTTAATGAAGTATGGGAATAGACAAAAATTATTCCTAATGTCCCAATTTAAAATCTAAAATCTAAAATGGTATGAGTGACCAAAATTTAACACCACAAACGGATACTAAAGTAGGGGCGGCAGCGAGTCCGTTACGCTGTTTAATTGGGGCGGTGATTTCTGGAGGAATGGGGTATGCGATGTATTCGCTGATGATTGCGATCGCTACAAATTTTGCTGCTAAACCTCTCCATTCAATTAATCCATTGGTAATTAAGATTTCTTCTGCTGTTAGGACTCTGGTTGTCGGTGTAGTTGCTTTAGGAAGCGGGATATTTGGTATAGTAGCAATTGGTTTGTTGGCTTTGGGAGTGCAATTATTAGTCCAGGAATTTACTAAGCAAAAAAGTAGTGAAAACTAGTAATTTGCTTTTACTCACCAACATAAAGCCAGAAATTTTTCTCACGTATCACGATTTTTGAGCAATTGTAGCTTTACATTTCTAGAAGACTGAAGAAGTTATTACTGTTTTCTCCAAGTTTTGAGAGAAAGATTGTGGTGTTGACGAAACAGCCTAGAGAAATGATAGGTATTTTGATAGTTAGTGAAAATACTTCTTTTATGTTTAGTTACTTTAATATTACTTTTACATTCTACTTATATAATTACCACCCTAAAAGTAACTTAATTTAATAATTGAGAGTATATTCTACTTCTTCACTATTGCTTACAAAAACATAATATCCTGCTTCAGAATTACTTAAATTAGATGTCGTTACTTATACCATTGTAGTAGCACCTTAAAAGATTGATATTAGAGAAGTCGTTTAAAAATTTAGATATACAACCTAGATGTTGAACAGCTTACTTGCAAAAAAATAAATTTTCCAAAATTATTTGTAAATTTGTAGGGGCGCACAGCTAGCTGTGCGCCCCTACTCAATGCATAAGTGCCTATCAGAGGTGACAAAACCAAAGGAAGAATGTCAAGATTCTGAGATGTACTTTTTGGTAGTGAAGTCAAGTAGGTGAAATATTTATTAATATTATTAATAGGGAGCCTAAATTTAAGGTCAGAAGTAACAAAAATTCTTAATGGCAAGTACTTCGCATCAATTATCAAATTTCTCACCAACGGGACAGAAGCTCATGAAAGACCAAAAATCATCAGAATCTAAAGAATTCGTCGGAAATCTCAAGAATGGGATTTGGCTGTTTGGACTGTCATCCTGGGTATTTGGCATTACCGATCGCAGTATTGCTTCATTTGCAGATGGCTATCTATCGGCTTTAGACTTGACGCAACTATTCACGGCGGCTACATTCTTTGTGGCGTGGCTATTTTTGAAACCGACATCCAGAGTTTAAGTTCGGTGACTGGTTGAGTATGGAGTCACTATTAACGCTAGTTATGTCAAAAAAATTCAGAAAGTTAGGGTATCGTCAGAATGGGGCAAACAAGCTAGCGGATTGCATTTTAACATGATGTATTCGGGAATTTTTTCACTATTCAGACTTCTCGAATTGTAGCTAGATTGTAATTTTTTCTTTTGAAGTCAGGGTTCTAGCTTTTTTGAGTTGAGTGTATGGCAAAGTGCTGAGTGTTATTAACGGTAGCGGGGCGTTTACCTTTAGCCCGTGCTGAGTAGAAACCCAGTAACTTCAAGGCTTTGAACAATTAGCACTGTCCTAACCTATCTGACTATGGCTATATTTAAAAAAATTTTTCTAATTTTCCGGAATTGATTATGTTCAGGTCGTAGTCTCTATCAGATAAGCGATTTATACTGAAACTCTATAACGAAACCTTCGGGGTATATAACCCCATATTAAAAGCCCGGTCATTATGACCGGGCTTTTATTAATACTTAGTAGTTAGGAGTTGAAAAAACTCCTAACTACTCATTAAATTAGGCAAAAGCAGCAGTTGTTACATCGTTATTCGAGAGAATTTCTTGCAACTCTTCAGCATCTACCGTTTCTTTATCAACCAACATTTGAGCGATTTGATCTAAAATATGGCGGTTGCCGACTAACACTTCTTTAGCGCGTGTATAGGCTACATCCACAAGTTTGCGGACTTCTTCATCAATAGCGGCGGCGGTTTCTTCAGAGAAATCACGCTCTGACATGATATCCCGTCCCAGGAACATATTACCTTGCTGACGACCAAGGGCGACTGGGCCTAAGCGATCGCTCATGCCGAATCTGGTAATCATCTGACGCGCAACCCGTGCTACTTGCTGCAAGTCATTAGAAGCACCTGTGGTCACTTCTTCTTCACCAAAGATTAATTCTTCAGCAATCCGACCACCTAAAGCCACAGCCATCTGATTTTCTAGATAAGCACGGCTGTATAAACCAGTGTCCATCCGGTCTTCGCTGGGGGTAAACCAAGTTAAACCACCTGCGCGACCGCGAGGGATGATGCTAATCTTCTGCACTGGGTCATAGTCTGGCATTAAAGCACCAACTAAGGCGTGACCAGCTTCATGATAAGCCACCAAGGTTTTGCGCTTTTCGCTCATTACCCGGTCTTTCTTCTCTGGCCCAGCCAATACGCGATCGATCGCGTCGTTGATTTCATCCATCGAAATCTCAGTCAAATTCCGGCGTGCTGCCAAAATTGCGGCTTCATTCAATAGGTTAGATAAATCTGCGCCAGTAAATCCAGGGGTACGACGGGCGATTTTATCCAAATCTACATCTTTCGCCAAGGTCTTACCACGGGCGTGTACCTTGAGAATTTCGCTGCGTCCGGCATAGTCGGGACGATCTACCACAACTTGACGGTCAAAGCGACCAGGACGCAACAGTGCTGCATCTAGAACGTCAGGACGGTTGGTAGCGGCAATAATTATGATGCCAGTATTACCTTCAAAGCCATCCATTTCGGTGAGCAACTGGTTGAGGGTTTGTTCGCGCTCATCGTTACCACCACCCAAACCTGCACCCCGTTGACGACCTACTGCGTCAATTTCATCGATGAAGACGATGCAAGGAGCATTGGTTTTAGCTTGTTCAAATAAATCGCGGACGCGGGATGCACCCACACCGACGAACATTTCGACAAATTCCGAACCGGAGATTGAGAAGAAAGGCACACCAGCTTCACCAGCTACGGCACGAGCTAGGAGGGTTTTACCTGTACCAGGAGGGCCAACTAATAGTACACCTTTAGGAATTTTTGCACCAACGGCAGTAAAGCGATCGGCGTTTTTTAGAAAGTCTACAACTTCGTTTAATTCCAACTTGGCTTGGTCAATACCAGCTACATCGCCAAATGTCACCTGAGTTTGTGGTTCCATTTGCACTCTGGCTTTAGATTTGCCAAAGTTCATAGCTTGGCTACCTGGGCCACTTTGAGCGCGACGGAGCAAGAAGAATAAGCCAACCAAAAGTAATACAGGAAAAAACAAGCTGCTTAATGCCTTAAACCAAAATCCTTCGTCGGTTTGGGGCAAAACAGAAATATCAACGCCTTTTGAAGTCAGAGTATTGATTAGGTCTGGATCATTAACTAAGGTAACAATCCGTTTAGCCGGGTCATATTTGGGTGTAACCAAAGCTGTAGAACGATCTGCACTCAAACTGACTTTTTCTACTCTACCTTGTTGAACTTCTTGAATAAAGCGACTGTATCGCCATGTCTCTCTGCTTTGGGGTTGTTTGTCAAAAAATGCTGTTCCCAGCGCAATGACGACAATAAACAGCAGCGCGTACAGCCCTGCATTTCTCCATTTTTTATTCACTAAGGTCTATCCTCCTGTATTTTCGCGCCATCGCTTACCGTCTCTGCTCGGAAAGGTCATTATTAAGAATTATGTTAACTTATCTTAAGTGTAACAAAGTGGCGTAGCTATCGTGCTACGAAAAGATCCCTGATTTTCCCAAAGCTCGGATGGTAGGGATTATATTGTAGCGACCCTGAAGGCTGATTAACGGTATGAATGGGAATAATTTCGACGATACTATTAGTGTAAGCGATCGCTTCAAATCTCTCGAATAGCCCCACCGTCCAAGGTTCTTCTCGCACTGGCTGTTGGTGGTTTTGCAACCAGTTTACAAGTTGCGATCGCACAAGTCCCGGCAATATTCCAGATGTTAAAGGTGGCGTGTACCAACTGCGATCGCAACATCCCCAAAGGTTGCCTGTACTGGTTTCTAGCCAATTTCCTTGAGAATCAACTAATATTGCTTCTTCAGCATCCAAACTAGTTTTTGCCAACCAAGCACTTAAATAATTTCCAGTTTTATGAGAGGGGAGAGAACGATAAAATTCCGAGCTAGCGACAGCACATTTGATACCATTATTTTGTTTTTCTGTCAAATTATTTGGTAATAATCTACCTGTTATCCACTCTCGTCCATCGGGAAAAAGCGTAATTCTGAGAACGGGGAAGTGTGTGAGGAGAATTTGAGCGCCTTGACGGAGACGATTCCAGTCTGGTTGCTGCCAGCCAAAAGTTTGGATTGAGAAAAGTAAGCGATCGCAGTGTGCTTGCCAATTAGTTAAACTATGATCTAGGGAATTATGATAAGCCCGCAATGTTGTAAAAACAGTTGCCCCATAAAGTAAACCTGGATCGTTAATGTTTAATTCTAGGGTTTGAGAGTGAATTAATCTACCGTCATACCAAAAAATATTATTTGTCACAACTAGATTGCTGATATTTACAACTCCATTGAAAAGTGATGACTTGTAATTCTCATGCGTTCCATCAGATAAAACCTGTGAGCTGCAAATCGTTGAACACCAGAATCAAGACTGAGGTGTTCGCAGCCATGATTTTTTGCATATTCTATTAGCCATTTAAATAACTGTTTACCATAACCTTGCGTAGGCGTAGCCCGCCGTAGGCATCGCTTCAACTCATCAACAATTAAGTCATCAATGTACAAAAACTTTCCCGATGCTAAAGACGTATAAATGCGAAACCCAGCCACTGCAACGGCTTGCTCATCTAGTTCCAAGAATGCAAGTTGATATCCTTCTTTCATTTGATATCGAACTTGTTCTGTAAACTTAGCTTCTTCAAGGTGAGGGCGCAACTGGAAAATAATAGGAAAACATCCTAATATTTGAAAGTCAAACTCTGCTATTTGTATTGACATACTCAATAATACGTGAAAAATATAGAAACCTTTGGGCGGAGAATTCGCTACTATACTTGCAGTCAACTCTTATGAGTAATAATTTAATCTTTGGGGGGAAATAGAATTTTATTAATACCTTCAGGAGTTGTAATCACTTTTCCTCCTAAAGCTTCAATTTCCCTAATTGCTCGTTTCCGAGTTCTCTCATTAACTTGATTATTTAAAACCATTGACCAAGTAGAAATTTGAGCATATTTACTGTTAGGATTTCGACTCAGAAATTCAGCAGTTTTTTGGGAAGTATAAGCTACAAGTTGACTCTCTGGATCTGAAAAGTTACTAGCCCAATTTGCCGCCGTTGCAAAAGACTTTTGGGAAGCTTTAGCGTTGCCTAAAAATAATAACTCATCAGTTCCTTTGTAACGCCATGCATAATAAGACTTTTCGGGAACGAATGGAGATAGTGATTTTAAACCTTTCTCTGAAAGTGCGATCGCGCGTTCTGGCATAGCAGCATACAATGAAGTACTGATAGAAAGACTCCGATACGCTGCTAAAAATCGGGGATCGCGTTCTAGAATAACTTCAAAATATTCTGGGCTTAAACTATAACCTGTTTTATCCCGAACTTCATCATCTCCAAAGTACTGCGAAAAGTTGAGATATATTAAATCTGCAATGAAATTATCATAACTAAAACTAGGCGTTTTGTTTAGAAGATTAAGACGAATTTTTTCTGATTTAATTTCTTTTTCTAGAGTCTCTAAAGAGGCAGATTTTTTGCTGTCTATCAATTTTTGTAATTGCGGAAATTGAATCAGAGCAATTCCTGAAATACATACACAGATGAGGAAAGGCGTAACAAAAGCTTGACGCGACAACAACATATTTTTTTGTCTTCCCACGCAGAAGTAACTTAATTGTATAGGAATCCGGTTTGATTTCTGAAAAGATACGTAGTGGCGTGTCAAGGCTAAAATGTTGCAATATATTTTTGAGAAAATTGAGATAAATCAATGTTTTCTGCTTTTTTCTTAATGCACACATTTAGCCTTGACACGCCACTACATACCTAATTTTGTTCAAAAATCAAATATGAGTCCTATATATAGTGTACGTGTAGTAAAACTACTTAACTATATAGTTACAGTAGCTGACACAGCAGGACACCCATAAAATTACTCTACTTTTGAGAAATAACTAACAGTAAAAACCCTATATTTCCTCAAGAGAAACCGAAAAGAAGTATTTCGGCGAACTATGTATATCATATCGCACATCTTTTATCAGTACCCTAGAGTATAATTTTCACTTTCTTATTTGTAGCATCTAAGAAATTATTTTATTTTCTGAGATGAAATTATATCCTTGAAATCTAACTTTACTCTTGTTGAGCAACAAGTTATTAGCTTTTTAAATTACTTAGTTTTATTAAGTAAAAGCAGTAAAAATTACAACATGATTTAAGATAATATCTTGTTCGCAATTACACCTCTTACCTCCTTAATCTTATGCTAAATACCGAAGTTACGAACAACTTGGAAAATAATGGTCTATCCATTCAGGCAAAAAATAGTGATTTTAAAACAATAGTTACTAATCTGAATGCTAATAAAAAGGGAGTGGATGTTGACGAAATTATTGATGCTATTAAAACAGTAATTGTTGAAGCCATTGATTTAAAAATAACTACTTGGGTAGCAGAGTCATCTGAACAGTCACAAAATGAGATAGAAGCAGCCAAACCAGGTAATCGAATCTATACCCGAATTAATCTTGTTAGTGGCGATATCCAAAATGAAATTGGTAGTCAATTTACTGATAGTGGGCCCTATAAAGAAATTCGTGAATTTCATTTGACTCAAATTAGAGACGGTCGGGAGATTATTCACAAAAATATAGAAAGTGTGGAAAAACTGTATGGTTTTTTTATGGAAATCGTGAAAAATCGTAAAAAATCAGAACTTTAAGCATTTGTTAATTAACCATTTAAACTGAAGTAACTACAGCAACCTAACCAAATTGTTAGGTTCATTTACTTATATCATCAAGACAATCCTACGGTCAAATTAGTTCAGAACTATAAGAGGGTGAAACTATGTCTAATAATATTCAAATTAAAGACCGAAATGTTCCTCAACCTCAAGATATTCAACATCAAGCTAGAGGCTTGTTAAACAATTTAGTATCTTCTGTACAAACATTAGTTTCTGATATCACAGCCTTAGAAGTTAATACAATGATTGTAGATAGGATTAATGCTTCTAAGTTTAATGCTTGGGAGGCGTATCAAGAAATTTATTCCATACACGATCCAGACTACTTTAAGGCAAAAGGTATTCCAGAAGAAGGTTCTCAGGCTCAAGAACTGCATAAACGTTATAAAAGTCTATTTAATCAACTTGAAAGAGAATATTTTTACCTTCTTCTTGAAGAAGGTTCAGATTTTTATAATCCGCAGGATGAGCGGATAACACGATATCGCCAGAGGCTTGAATACGCCAAGAAACATAAAGCAAACCTAGTTGAAACCGATGAGGAGAATGTAAAGCTAGCTGAACCAATACTACCTGCTCCAGCTCCTGTTCTTGATGACAAAGATGGAAATAATCAAGAAGATTGGATTGAAACTTTTAAAGAAATTCAAAGACTTTTGAATAATGATAAATTTTTGCGTACCCTACGTAAAATGTATGAACTTAAAGCTGCACTTGATGGTGGTAACGTTACAAGTATCAAAACTGATATTATTTTTGCTCAAACTGTCATGCAGTTAGATGGAGATATTATTACTCGTTATCATAAAGAACTGTTTAATTTATCTGAAGACGCTAAAAACCTAATTATTAATACACATAATCAAGGAGTGGTTTCTGGAGAGAAGCAGTGGCGTGGAACATTTAGTTTTTTGATTAGTTTGGTACAAATTATAGCAAATTTATCTCGAAAATGAACGCCAATATAACAAAAATAGATAACAAAGCTGATGTTATACTCTCTCTATTTCTACAAGTTCCTCAAGGCGATCGCTTTAAACTTAAGGTGGAGCGATCGCAGTTTAGTTTTTACCTAAATGAGACGGTTGTAGAACAGATTCAGCAAGCACAAAAGACTGATATTTCTCTGTATATTCCGCCAAAGCTGATAATTTCTCTGTGGTATTATGCCTGTTTTAGTAATAATGGTGTGTTTGGAAAAACAAAAGAAATTACTGAAAAACAGGTGAGTAATTTTTTCTATGTTACTGTTATAGTCAATATTATAAAATCTCTTCTGAATAGAACTGCACGCGGTAAAACAAGCTTACAGTCTGGACTTACCTTTAATTCTTACTATGAGCAGGCTGAATCAGCTTCAGGTGCTTATGAAGAGAAAGACATCATTTTACAAAGTACTATCCTCCTTCATGGTGATATATTCCATAAAATCAAGTTGGATTTTATGCAAAATTCCAACTGTTCAACAATTGTCTCTGCTCATTATTGGTTGACTGAACAAATACTAAATTGCTTTCGGGCTAAACTAAATCTGCTAGTTTGGGAGATAGCTTCGCTGTTTCCGGCTGGTTTTGTAGTCTACAATTTACATCCAGTAAACTGGATACTATCAATATTTGCTTTGGTAGGCTTCACTATATTATTTTCTACTACTCGCTATGTACTTATAAATCAACTTCAAAGACGTACTTATATCAACTATAAATTTATAAATTGGTTTACATGGACACTGATTTGTCTCATTCCTAGCGTTGTTGTTAGTGCTACTAATGGCTTTAGTAATTTTAAAGCCTTATTATTGCCATTCTTGTCACTTATTGCCCCAAAACTTGCGGAGTACATTTTACGTTTTATCGGGCCACGAGTTGGGAAACTGATTATGCATCGCTTACTAAAAAACTTAACTTAAACAGATTTATAGTCATCAAAGCAAGACACTTATCACGAGTGCATCCCAGTTTTTATTATTTGATGAAATAATAAAATTTAATATGTGAGTGCGAACGCAAGTGCGTTTCGTAGAGAGGAGGAACGACGGATACAAAAATGGGATGCTCCCCTACATATCATGAAGTGTAGCTAAAGTCAAAGTATTAGTCTGAAATGATTCGCTAATAAATTTTTTGAGAAAAGTCCGAAAATTAGTCAAAGTTTTTGCGATCGCATCCGAAATTATCTTTAATGCTCTTGAATCATTAAGTATTGCTCAATCGGACGGCGACTGTACTGCATATATCGAGTATATCTACAACTAAGTTAAATTTGCCAGATTAAGAGTTATTACAGTCAAGTCCAATAACTTGAGCAGTAAGTACATATCTTAAAGGAAAATTTGTATGATTGATAATCATTTTTCCAATTCTTTTGATGATTGGTTTCATTTTGAAGCGGGAACTGAGATAGAGGTGAATTTTCCAGAAGAAAACAGTGATGAATTAGAAAGTACCTCATATTCAGTTCAGTATTATAGTGAACCATCAGGGAATGAAGAAGATTCAAATTATCTAGGTTCTTCATTGTCAGAAGAAGTGATAAATACTGCTGTTGTTGAGACAATTCAGATTGTTGTTTCAGGTGTAGTAGAAGCTGTCAGCGATCATTTCTCAAAAGCAGAAAATACAGATGATAGTGTTTCTAAATCTGTAGTAGATGCCAATACTATCGAAACTCAAATACCATCACCTCGACCTTTAGAAGATTCTCATAACTTGACTGAGTGGATTCACCTCTGGCTTAATGAGTGTTTGGTATTGTCAAATTCTTCTGATTGTGAAGACATTACTACTGAGTTAAAAGCACTAAACTCACGATGGGAATTACCAGGTTTCCGTTTAGGGTTTGTAGGTGAGTTCAGTCGTGGCAAAAGTTCTTTAGTCAACCGCTTATTAGATGCAGATATCCTACCTATTGGCGACCTTCCAACTACAGCGAGCTTGACCTCAATTGTCGCAGGATCAGAAGACCGAATGGAAGTTCAATCTTTCAAAAAAGGCTGGGAGACTCGTCCAATGGAAGCATTATCTTGGAGAGATTTAACAGCTATTGATAGAGATGGTACTGAGCAAAACCTGATTGGCCAAGTCCGTTTAACATTAGCCCATCCCTGGTTACAAGCACTTGACGTTGAATTAATTGATACACCTGGAGTAGGAGACTTAAGCGGTCATCGGGCTGCTCTTGCACTTGACGTATTGAGCCAGTGTGATGCATCTGTCTTAGTTGTCAGTGCTACATTACCTTTTAGCATGACAGAAGCAACCTTTTTAGAACAGGAAGTAATGGGTCGCCATATTCCGAGGATTTTAGTTGCTGTTTCCAAACTTGACACTATTCCTGAAGAAGAAAGGTTAGAGGTATTTAATAGTATTCGTAAGCGAATAGCAAAAATTTCCTCAACAATTCCTGTTTTACCGCTCTATCCTGTCAGTGATAGTAATTCAGAAACTGAAGTATTTGCAGAAGTAAAAGCTCAAATCGAGTCAATGGTAGCACAAGGCGATCGCCGGATATGGCGTAGCCGTAAAATTGCCGGTCAAATAACAGATTATCTTTCACATCTAACCAAAGCCGGGGAATTAGCAATCTCTACTGCTGCGATGAGTGCAACAGAGAAAGAGAACGCCTTAATTAAGGTAGACGCAGAAATACAAAATGCCCAGATTGACTGGGAAAGAATTCGCTTGAAGTTAGATCAAAAACGCTTACAGCGGATTGAGGCGCTACAGCAAAGAGTTCTCAAAGCGAAAACGGAGTTATTAGAAAATCTTTCTCTAGAACTGAAAAGAACCCAAGACCCTAAAACTTGGTGGGAGCAAGATTTACCATTTCGGTTACGACGCGAACTTTTCCGGTTGAGCCGGCAATTAGAAAACAATGTTTTAAAAGCTTTATCATTAGATTTTGAGTGGCTACAACATGAAGTGGAAAATAGCTTCTCGGTTCGCGTAAATTCGGAAGATATTGATATTTCAGAAGCAGTTAAAATTGACTTAGATTTACAAGAAATGTCGCTAACTGAAATTGAAAAATATCGACTTCTCACCCGACTTGGAGGCAGTGCCGCTACAATCTGTGGCTGTGTTTTTGGTGGCCCAATTGGAGTAGCTCTGAGTACGACAGTATGGGTAGTTAGTGAGCAAGTTATCAAGGAAAAATTGCAAGAACAACGAAAGTTACTTAATCAAGAGCTAAAACATAGTCTTGACCGTTCTATTGATGAGTACTTTAAACGTTTAGCAAATCGTCTCCGACAACTATACAACCAATTGAGTGAGGAGATTCAAGAGGAAAAATTTGCTTGGCAAACTACTTATAAAATTGCCTTAAATAGTAATAATGAAGAAGCTGAAAACCAGTGGATAGGGATAATTTCTCAGGCTTCTACTTTGAAAAAAGAAATTTCACGAATATTACTGTCCTAAATTACATTTATTTCAAGTTCATCAATCAATAAAATAAATCTGCAAGGAAATTGTCATGGTAGTTCAAACTGTTCAATATCAACATTATGAGGCGTTTCAAGAGAAACAAAATGTGCTGGCGGATTTGATTAAGCGCCACTTAAATCTAATTCGCTCTCTAAACATGACTCAATCAGAAAAATCACTCCAACAACTAGAAACTTTAGTTCAATCAGAGAGCTTTAAAGTATTAGTTTTAGGAGAATTTAAGCGTGGAAAGAGTACTTTTATCAACGCTCTGCTGGGTGAAGAAGTTTTACCCGCCTATGCTAGACCTTGCACTGCAATTATCAATGAAGTGAAATGGGGAAATACCCGACGAGCTTTATTACATCCGACAAAATCGGAAGAGAATTCTATAACTGAGCCTCAAGAAATTCCTGTTAACCAAATTGAAGAGTATGTCATCATTAAAGATGATGTCAGTGAGATTAATAGCAACCCTTATGAAAAAGTTGAATTATTTTGGCCTCTGGAACTTTGTCGCAATGGAGTAGAAATCATTGATTCTCCTGGATTGAACGAGCATGATACTCGCCAGAAAGTAACAATGGAATATTTGTCTAGTGTTGATGCAATACTATTTGTGCTTTCGTGTGAGGCACTGGCTTCTAAGTCAGAAATGGATGTAATTGATAACACATTGATTCCTACAGGACATGAAGATATTTTCTTTATTTGTAATCGCTTTAATATGATTAGAGCGAGGGAAAAAGACAGTATTAAGCAACATGGAATTAACAAACTAGCTCCTAAAACCAAACGTGGTGCAGAACGAGTATTTTTTATCAGCGCACTTGATGGTTTAGAAGGACGGCTAGAGGATGATTATGAGAGAGTCGAAAATTCAGGTTTACTTCTGGTTGAAAAAGAACTTGAAAAATTCTTGGCAACCGAAAGAGGTAACATCAAAATTCTTAGACCTGCGGCAGAACTTCAGAAAACAATTTATGAAGCGCGGGCAGTTATTCCTCAACGGGAAGCGATGCTAAGAACTGATTTCAAGACTTTGGAAGCGCGATATGAAGACGCTCAGGAACCACTACGTCGTCTGCAAATTCAGCGAGAGCAAATAGTAAAACGCATCTCTAACTTTCTAGAAGATATAAAACAGACTATTAGCGCCGAATGTTCTAGTTTCTATCGGCGTTTGGCTGACAAAGTTGTTACTGAATGGGTGAAAACCTTAGAAGTAAAAACACCAATAATATTGACTAAATCTCAAATCGAAAAATTAATCAGAGAGGTGACTGAACATCTTTCTCTGAAAATGGAAAATGAATTATTAGCATGGCAGAATGAAATACTACAGCCCCTAGTCAGTAGTCGTTTAGAACGTCTTACTCAAGAGGTAGATGAGCGTGCCAACGAATTTGTGAATCAATTAGATAGTCTAAGAATTCAAGTTGCAGGTAGCATAGTTTCTATAGATGATCTCAATATCAAAAAAGTTAGTGTAATCGAAAGAGTACTTGCTGCTGGTGGAGGATTTTTGTTAGGAGCAAATATTGGATTAGCCGGCGTTGGTGCTGTTTTTGGCTATCAAGAAATGGCAAAGGCTATTATTCCTCAATTGGCTCTTACTGTGGGAGTAGTTATTCTAGGTGTTACAAATCCTTTGTTAATATTTGGAGCTATGGCTGGTGGTGGACTTATTCAGGGATTTTTGACTACGAAGTCTACAAATAACAGGATTAAAGAGGAAGCCGCGAAACGATTTGCTGCTTCAATTCGTGACTCAGCACCACAACGAGGTGATAAGATAGCCGAGGCTGTAGTCATAAAGCTAGCTGAAATTGAAAAATCAATAAACCAGAGTCTTGGTCAAGAGATTCAAAAGTTTCGAGAACAGGTCGATTCAATCCTGGAAGAAAAGAAACAAGGACAATCTAATGTTGATGAAACAATTAGTGAGTTACAAGTACTTAGCAGAGAATTAGATGCTATTGACCAGGAATTAGATGCTCTCGTAGCGCGGGTTGCTATACCAAATTCTTAACGTATCGCGGAAGTCCCCATCTTCAAGGTACTCCTAAGATGGGGATTGTGAGCGGGGAATGAGGATTGCATCTGGAATTGATTTTTTACTCGGTAAAAAAAAATTCTAGATGTATGACGAATTCCCAAAATTTTCTGGTAAGATAACTAATGTCTTGACCATCAATGCCGCAAGCGAAAACCAAGCTAATAGGTATATGTTGCAAGAGAAAGATTTGGGTCTTGGGAACCAGGACTCCTGCCCTTGGAGGGAATGTCAGACTAAAAAAACTACGGAGTTTTTGAGGCTATTCCCAATGAATTGGGAAGCTCAGACAACAGAGGTAGGCAAGTCTGAGTAGTTCACTAGACAACTCAATAAAGAAGAATTCAGAATAATGCCTCCGGCACACTCCGCGAACAGGAGCCAGAATCAAGACGCGATGCTCTCTACGAGACACTGCGCGAACGAATACTCGCTATGCGCTTTTTCGATCAGAATACCCAACTGAATTCTGGCTCCTGAATTCTGTTCGATAAACAAATACTCTTAGTTTAGCCAATCTCTTAAAGGGGTTGGCTCTTTCGCTAGGCATTTTCTATGACACTTGCAAAGTGAGTAAAATCTCTTTTATTCTCTCTGCGCCGCGCCAGTTGCTACAAGTCGGGGAACCCGCCCAACGTACTGGCTTCTCTGTGCCTCTGCGGTTTAAAAGTAATTTATGTAACCACAGAGGTGCAGAGAACACAGAGAGAAGAGGAATTATTGTCCAAAAATTTCACCACATTGAAAGGGCCAGTTCTGTAAATCTTATTTTTATTTTTGCAAAAGTTGCCAACATTGTTGAGCGATCGCCCAATCTTCTTGAGTATGGATCACTAATACCCGCACTGCTGAGTCAGTTGTAGCAATATCTTTATCAACAGGCTGCTGCTGATTTTTTTCAATATCAAGTTTCAATCCCAAAAAACCAAAAGCTTCACAAGCGGCTTGGCGAATTTCCGCAGAGTGTTCACCCACGCCTGCTGTAAACACCAAAGTATCTAATCCGCCCAAACTGGCAAGCATTGCACCGATACCGGAACGCAAGCGATGCACATAGATATCCCACGCCAGTTGAGCGCGGGAATTACTTTGAGCGTAGGCGTAGCCCGTCTTAGACATTGCTTCTCTGATTTCCCGCATATCGCTAGATACACCCGAAATTCCCTTTAACCCAGAAGCTTTATTTAAGATATCATCCAACTTTTCAAGGGAGTAATCGCAGTGTCGTAACAGATAAATCAGAATCCCCGGATCAACTGAACCAGAACGACTGCCCATCATCAATCCGTCTAGGGGCGTAAATCCCATTGTAGTATCAATGCTGCGACCGTTTTTAATCGCCGCTAAAGAGCAACCATTTCCCAAATGACAGGTAATTAACCGCTCAAGTGGAACATCTCGACTGAGAATTTGGGCAGCACGTTGAGAACAGTATTGGTGACTGATACCATGAAACCCATAGCGACGTATACCTTGCTCTACCCATTGATATGGGCCGGGATAGATGGCTGCTGCATCGGGGAGAGTGGCATGAAATCCAGTATCAAAGACTGCTACTTGGGTGGCATCTTTTGAAATTTCTTCAATTGCTTGTATACCTTCCATAGCAACTGGATTATGGGCTGGAGCGAGATTAGCTAAACTAGCGATCGCCTTTTTGACATCATCAGTAATTACCACACTATCTCGATAATCCTGTCCACCATGTACTATGCGATGCCCCACCACATTGATGTCTGAAAACTGATCTATTACTTTGGTAGCACCATCAGTAAGTGTATGAAGCATATAGGTAAGGTGTGCCTGTGGAGAATCGCTAGAGATTGATTCTTGCAGTGTTGCACCAGTAGCGGTTTTCACCTCAATTTCTGCCACACCACGATCTTGAGTCCAGTTAATTTTCCCTTCCCAAAGGGGTTGGGCTGCTTGGGTGGAGAAAACCTCATCTGCAATTTCATACAGACAACTCTTTTGGGTACTCGATCCGGCATTAAGCACCAATATCTTCATAAGACAACATCAAAACATGACCACCTTTGATCGTGTCACTAAATGTAACCTTATGCTTCTAGCCTATGGGCATAATATGTAGCAAAGGTGTGACTCCATCGCTAAAATTTTGTTGAATTATTTTTCAAAGCGATCGCTCATAGATTTTCTATGAACTCTTTCGGTGTAACTTGCGCTTGCTTCAGAATGCCGTTCAATGTCTCTTCTGTTTCAGAAATGCCAAGAGGAAGTATTCTTTCGGCTTCTTCTCTCAGTTCTGGATTAGTCAATGGAGCTAAATAGTTGAAGACATTTTCGTAGCCTGTTGCTGCTGAATCAAGTGCGAATGCTCCTGAACATTCATATTCACCAGTAAAGCGATCGCCCCTTCGACAGCTAAGAATATTATGAGACACTGCGTTAGTGTCGCTTACCGTAGATATCGTTTATTCTTAATTGCGACGGAAATTTCTCTTAGATTGTTTGTGTCTTGCGACTTCTTTGCGCTTATGTTTTTCTAAAGGCGTTTCAAAGTGACGATGCTTCCTCATGTCTGGAAAAATACCTGCTTTGGAAACTTCCCTCTTAAATCTACGTAGGGCTGACTCAATTCCTTCATTTTCGCCCACAAATACTTGGGTCATTTTCATCTCCTACTTAATTGGTACTGGGCAATTTTGAGCAATCCAGTAGACCGGAGAGCAAAAAGGGCAGATAATGATTCTGCCCTTAAAACCTTAAAACTTAATTTTTGATCTTAAAGCTTAGTAGCGTCCACCGCCGCCACCACGATTGTATCCACCGCCGCCGCCGCCACCGCGACGATCGCCGCCACCACCACCAAAGGAACCACTTCTGTCTTCCTTGGGTTTAGCTTTGTTCACTTTGAGATCGCGTCCCATCCATTCAGCACCGTCAAGAGCTTCAATGGCAGCTGTTTCTTCAGCTTCTGTACCCATCTCTACGAAAGCAAAGCCGCGTGGACGACCAGTTTCACGATCAGTAGGTAACTGAACGCGCTTTACAGAACCATGTTCAGCAAAAACTGATGTGAGGTCTTCTGATGTGACCTCGTAGGATAGATTACCTACATAAATTGACATGCGTTATCTCCAAAATCATAGGTGTGTAGAGATTTAGATTTCGGAGACAAGCTTGTTAAGACCAAAAGGAAAAAGCCTGTCAATACTAAAAACAAACGCTGTAACCGAATTTTATTCTCACCTAACTACCTTAGCACATCATTGAGTTCTTAAAAAGGAAGTATTAAGATTGGGAATTGGGAATTGGGCATGGGGCATTGGGCATGGGGTATGGGGAATTGGGAAAAGACTTACTGTATGTAACTTCTCGTTATCTCCCTTATCTCCCTGCTCCCTACCCCTCATGGGCAACTCCAACATTTGGTAGTAGGAATTGCCCAAATAATTGCAAAATGAATGCAGTTCGTCATTGTAACTACCTGAAAATGTCGACTATACTTGCTGACGCACAAAATTTACTTTCTGACCTCATAGCTCGCTATTCAAAGCGTGTAGATTATCTAATGATTCGCCTTGAAGAAGCAGAGGGGACTGATATCTTGTTGCGTGGCGACAAGGTAGAAACCCTAAGCGTTGGCATCTCCATTGGTGGACATATTCGCGCTTGTTATAAAGGTGGATGGGGGTTAAGCTGCTTTAACCACCTGGGGACAATTCAGGATCGGATCGAAGAAGCGATCGCGGCGGCGCGGATGGTTGGTGATGAAGAAACTTTACTTGCACCCATTGACCCAGTACAAGCAATATGCATTCTCCCTCTAAAAGGAACTGATCCTCGGAAAGTTCCACTCTCGAAGAAAAAACAGTTGTGCGATCGCTATACTGAATTGCTCAAGAGCGTTGATCCCCGAATTACCACTACTTCGGTGCGTTACGGCGACAGTGCCCAAAAAGTAATTATCGCTACCTCAGAAGGCACTTTAATTGAGCAATCTTGGGTAGATATGGAAATGCGCTTTGCCGCTACCGCGAGAAATGGCGAAACTGTACAAACTGGGCGAGAAACTACAGGCTCTCGCAAAGCTTACGAAGATTTAACTGATTTGGATGAACAAGTACAAGGTGCGGCTCAAAGAGCGATCGCAGCTTTATCTCTGCCACCTGTTAAAGGTAATACTTACACCGTAGTTATTGACCCAATTCTCACTGGTTTATTTGTCCACGAAGCCTTCGGACATCTTTCTGAGGCCGATATGGCTTACGAAAATCCCGATCTCTTAGAAGTCATGAGCATTGGACGACGGTTTGGCCCCGAAGAACTGCAAATTTTTGATGGTGCGGCCCCAGAGGGACATCGCGGTAGCTATTTTTATGACGATGAAGGTACGCCTGCTACAACTACTCAATTAATTAAGGATGGAGTTTTAGTTGGACGTTTACATTCTCGTGAAACTGCTGGCAAATTGGAGGAAGCGCCTACTGGTAATGCTAGATGTCTTAATTATCACTTTAACCCGATTGTGCGGATGACAAATACCTGGATTGAACGGGGTAAAACGCCAGTCGAAGACTTATTCACTGATATCAAAGAAGGAGTTTATGCCCGTAATTGGTTGGGTGGAATGACCAATGGGGAAATGTTTACCTTTAGTGCTGGGGAAGCGTGGATGATTAGGAACGGCAAAATTGCTGAACCTGTACGCGATGTAACGCTTTCGGGAAATGTATTCCAAACCTTAGCGGATATTGAGGCTATTGGTAATGATTTTTACTGGGATGAATCTGGCGGTTGTGGTAAAGGAGGACAAAATGGTTTGTCGGTAGGTTGTGGTGGCCCCAGTCTCCGAATTCAAGATGTAGTGGTTGGTGGGGAAACATGAAGAGTACTGAGTGCTGAGTCAATGCCTAAATTTTAAATACTTCAACATCCCTCCCAGGTATAGAAATAAGTAACAACTCTAGATAGTAGCGCCAGTAGTTGAGGATGATTAATGTAGATAATAGTGATTTGATATTAAAATCCTCTGTGGCGCGTGCTGGGGATTTACTCACTGTCTAGGTAATTTGAATAGGCTGAATTAAACGTTCTTTAGCACAGCGACAGATATGAAAGCAGATCAACTCCTGAAAAACTATGCCGCAGGTGTCAGAGATTTTACTGGTGTAAACTTAAGCGAGGCAAACTTAAGCCAAGCCAATCTCAGTGGCGTAATTTTAGATAGAGCAATTTTAGATGGAGCTAATCTGAGTCATGCGAATTTAGCACAAGCTAGTTTGATTGAGGCTGACTTAAATGGAGCAGATTTGAGCAATGCCGATCTCACTGGGAGCAACTTAAGCGGAGCTATTTTGGATGGAGCAATCTTGGATGGAGCCGCAATGGAAGGAGCTAATTTGAGTCAAGCTCATTTGACGGTTGCTAAATTGATTGAAACTAACTTGAGTGAAGCAGATTTACAGGAAGCAAATTTAATCGCGGCGAATTTAGATGGAGCCGATTTGAGTGGTGCAGACTTAACAGTAGCTGATTTATCTCAGGCAAATCTTACTCAAGCAGATTTGCATCAGGCAAATTTGAGCGGAGCAAATTTGGAAGGAGCCAATATAGAAGGAACAATCCTGGATCAGAATGTTTAATCTAGTTTCAGGGGTTCTAGGCTATTGACTCAATATATTGGGCTTCCCGATCTATTTAAGTAAATCTTAAAACTTCACTCCTAATCCCTCTCCTTAGCAAAGCTACGGCGTACACACAAGTTTCTAAGAAACCTCACCCTGGTTTTACTACGTAAAATCTGTCCCTCTCCTTAGTAAGGAAAGGGATTAAAGATCGGACAGGGTGAGGTTTTTATTTTGTTTTGACTGACAATGCTATTGTTTCGACTAACAATACTATTGTTTCGACGAACAATACTACTGTTTCGACTAACAATGCTACTGTTTCGACTAACAATGCTACTGTTTCGACTAACAATGCTACTGTTTCGACTAACAATGCTATTGTTTCGACTGACAATGTTATTGTTTCGACTAACAATGCCATTGAGATGAAAACTTGGAATGTTCCATGAGAGTCTATAAGTTGTGTGTATACACGATTTGCTTATCAAAACGTCATACATCCAGAAGAGAGTTTTTGTTTATGCAAAAAATCAATTCCAGATGTAATCCTTAAAGCTTGGCTCACAATCCCCACCTTATGAGTACATTGAAGGTGGGGACTTCCGCGACTCGTTAAAACAATTGACTCTCAACTATCAATGGTGAACTCTGCCCTCGTCATCACACTCTATATCAACCCTATAACAGGGAATGATAACAATACTGGTTCACGGTTGAGTCCGTTTAAAAGCCTCACCCGTGCCTTAAAAGTAACTAAAATCCCAACGATAATTCATCTGGAGTCGGGGACTTACAGTGCTGCCACTGGTGAGGTGTTCCCACTGATTATTCCTGAAGGGGCAATAGTGGTGGGTAAGGAAGCGAGCAAAGGTGCAGAGATTGTAATTTCTGGGAGTGGCGAGTATCAAAGTCGCAGCTTTGGTATACAAAATATCACACTGCTTTTGCTAGATAATGTCAATCTTTTAGGTGTCACTGTCACCAATCCCTCAAGCAAAGGTACTGGTATCTGGATTGAATCGGCTGCACCTACTTTAGCTAACAATACTTTGAGGGACTGTGGACGGGAAGGTGTGTTTAGCACTGGTACCGCCAAACCCGCAATTTTAGATAACATATTTGTGCAAAATACTGCTAGTGGCTTAGTGATGGCAGGTCATAGCCAGGGAGAAGTACTGCGGAATGTATTTGAAAGAAACCGTTTAGGGATAGCGCTTAGTGACTTTGCTAAACCGACGATCGCAAATAACAAATTATCAGAAAATCGTACTGCGATCGCACTTTCTCGCAACGCTCAACCTATATTGCGTCAAAATCTCATTGCTCACAGTACCCAAGGTGGTCTATTAGTCAATGGCAATGCAATTCCTGACTTAGGTAATATTCAAGATTCTGCTGATAATATTTTTCGTGATAATAGTGAATTTGATTTATATAATGCTACTACAAAAAAGCTGATTTCCGTAGGTAATCAGTTAAATCCTGCTCTAGTTAAGGGGTTATGTGAATTTATCTCAGCCGATGAAGTAGCAGTTAATACTAGATTATCTGAGGCTACGACTGAATCTTCATCTCAAAAACTCCCTGCACCTGTTCAACTAGATGCACATTGGGCAGAACCATTTATCCAGGCATTAGTGAGTATGAATTTAACTCATTGTTTTGCTGATGGTAACTATCAACCAAATAAGCCCATGTCTCGCGCCCAATATGCATCTCTGGTAGCGATCGCCTTTAACCCATTTCCGAAAATCTCAGCGCCTGATTTTACAGACGTACCCAAGGATTTTTGGGCTTATAACGCCATCCAAATCGCGGCTAGCGGCGGCTTTGTTGGCGGATTTAGCGATCGCACTTTTCGCCCCGATCGACATGTCCAACGGCTACAGGTGATTGTTTCTCTAGTAAATGGATTGGGATTACCATTGGCTAATAACGATGTTTTAGAAATATATAGCGATCGTCATACCATTCCCGACTACGCCCGAAAAGCCGTAGCCACTGCTACACAGAAAAAAATCATCGTTAATTACCCAGATTCCAAATTACTCGCACCTTCACGTTTGGCAACATGCGCCGAAGTTGCAGCGATGGTTTATCAGGCATTAGTTGCCATTGGGCGAACATCTGCGATTAAATCAGTCTATGTAGGGTTGCATTCTAGAACTTGACAAGTAAAATAGGAAACACTGCTTATCGGCTTGGTACTCTATGGAAAAAAAACCATGTAGTTAAAAGCACGCTAGGCTAATATGCGATGGGTGAAAAATCTTAGACCTATTGCCAAAAGCTAATAGCCCCATGTTAACAACACTTCCAGATACTTCTGCCAACTTGGCGATCGCTTTATTAATTAACTATAGTTTTGACCTCAGTGGGTATAGTGCCAATGAGCTAGTTGAGCGTTGGCAAGCGCAGTACCCACTGAATTGGCTACACTTGGCAGTGATTGAGGCACTATATCAAGGTCGTTATAAAGCGGTTTCTGTGCAGCAAATATTAGTATTTTGGCAGCGCCGGGATCAGACTACATATCATTTCAACATGGAATTTGAACGGATGGTTTGTAGCAAATTTCCTCAAAGCTTAACCTCATTTGCTGCACCAGCCCTACCGCTACCCAAGAAAAACCCCATTGTAGAGAAAGTCACGAGTCTTCAACTACCACCTGCGAAGATTCATAACGGCTATCAACACAGCAATACTGCGACTCTACAACTGAAAAGTTCTGAACAAAAGACATATTTGAGTGAAGAACAAGAGAACCACGAAGAAAGAGACAATAAAACCGTCTTGAAGTCTCCGTTAACTGGGAAGATTACTTCTTTGGCAACCCTTCAGCGATTATCTGCTGTCAGCCAAAGACAAACTTCACAAGAAATTCCATTACCTTCTCCATCGCCAAGCCATCATCAACGACAGCCCAAACTCCTCCCAACTGCTGCTATTCATGCCCCTATCGGGCAATTTACTCCAGAAAAAAGCGATCGCTCTGAGTCTTTTACATCTAAACTCAAGGCAATGTCTAGCGAACACAATTCGCCAGATATGGGTAGTAGGGAGAAAAATCAATAACAAATGACTCTTTATGCAACTAACTGCTTAAAACGCTTATCATTAGCAATATCATCGAAATCTAGGTCAGTTGCTGCGTCTTCTTTGTACCTGGGATTAAGTTCAATTGCTTGTTGTAGAGTTACCAGAGATAATTCAACTTGCCTTTGCAGTGCGTAACAGGCTGCTTTGTTGTAATAAGCACTGGCATAATCTGGCTTAATTTCTAAGGCTTTGTTAAAACTAGCGATCGCTTCATCATCGCGTCCCAATCTTACCAACGTATAACCATGTTTATCCCAAATTTTGGGAGAATTAGGTTGGAATTCTAACGCTTTCTCAAAAGACACTATTGCCTCTTCATATTGTTCTAATGCCACTAGGGAAAGACCGCAATTTAACCAAGCTACAGCATCATCAGGCTTAATTTGTGTAGCTTTCTCGAATGAAGCGAAGGCTTGCTGATGCTGTTGTAAGTTTCCCAAAGCAACGCCGCGATCGCACCAAGCTTGATGATATTCTGGTTGAAGTTTGATAGCTTGATCATAAGATACGATCGCATCTTTATAGCGTTTTAACCTCCCTAGAGTTAAACCTCGTTTTAACCAAGTGACAGGTTCATCACCTTGGATTTTAACCGCTTGGTTGTAAACTGCGATCGCATCTTCATAGCGTTTTTGGGAAAATAGTGCATCTCCTTGTTGTACATACTCATCAGCAGTGAATTCTGGTTGTTGTGATTGTTCCTCTATTTCTTCCTCAACTTCATTATTCACCGCTTCTAGAATTGATTCAGGTGTAATTTTAGTTAATTCTTGAAGAATAAGATCCTTTCTTCCTTGGGCATCTAATTGTAATTCAGAAAGTTGAGATACAAACTCAGTTTCTAGTCTTTCTAACTTCTCCAAAATCAGAATCTTTTGTTGTTGAGCATTCCATTGCAATTCGGAAAATTGTGAACTAAACTCAGAACCAGATTTTTCTAGGTTTTCAATAATTAACTCTTTCCGCTTTTGAGCATCTAATTTTAATTCAGAGAGTTGTTCAGCAAACTCTGACTGCAATACTGATAAATTCACAACAATTTTATTTTTTTGCTCATAAGCATCTGTCTGCAATTCAGCTAATTGAGACTTAAATTGATTATCTAATTCTCTTGATTTATCAATTGCGATATCTTTTTGTTTTTGAGCATCTACCTGTAAATTCGATAATTGGTCAGCAAGTTCTAACTGCAATTTTTTAAAATTTTCAAAAGCAATATCTTTTTGATTTTGAGCTTCATCCTGCCATCCAGAAAGTTGAGATGTGAACTCAGACTTTGATATTGCTAAATCATTAATGGCTACTTCTCGCTGTTGTTGTATACCTAGCTTTAAGTTAGACAATTCTTTTGTCAGTACAGATTCTAAATTTTCTATATTTTTTAGTGCTACATCTCTTTGTTGTTGAACATCAACCTCTAACTTAGATATCCCAGATGCAAAATTTGACTCTAAATTTGCTATATTTTCTTGAGATTTTTTAAGTTCAGTTTCTAATTTACTTAATACCTGCGCTTTAGCTAAATCTAACTCAGATGTCAGAATAGATACATTTTCTTGTTGAGTTTTAATCTTTTCTTGTAAAGCAGTCGTTTCCCGTTCTAATTCAAAATTTATTTTTTTAACTTCTTGAATAACATTTTCAGCTTCTTTTTTAACAGTAGTTAGCTGATTTTGTAATTTTTCCATTCCTTGTAATTGTTGCATCGCTCTATCAACAATTTCCCGGATTATCACCCGTCGTAAGAGCCAAAATAAAGCAATGATAGCAACTGGAAATAGACTTAATATAACTAGCCAGATATTAACTAAGATAGTTGTACGGCTAAAAGCGCTCTTAAAATCAGATTGGACTTGCTGTTGAATTCCCTTTTCTGCTCGTAGTCGCGCTAATTCTTCCCGTTCCTGATTCGATAAGACTGGAGTGGGTGTTACTGCTGGGGACGGTGATGGTGCAGATTGTCCACTAGCAATTCCAACGGATAACAGTAAGGGTAAAAAGACAATAGTGTTTTTTACAATTAAAGCGAAAATAGCTTGATTTTTGCTCTTCATAACAACCATCTCGGTCTGTTGGTCAGTTTTTGAAGCGGCGTGCCTCTCTCCAATCTATAACAAAATTGAGTATTAAATTTTGTAGAGGTATAGCGGTTCCCATTCAGAGACGGTACAAAATTATATCGCCTGGTGTAGGGGCACGGCACTGCCGTGCCCTTATGGGTATACCTCACGCTTGTCGAGAAACGCTATAATGACATATTAGCTAAAGTAAACAACATAGTTATCCGTCGCTTGTTTCTCCTGCAAAAATGCTGGAGGATGAGCAGAAAATGCTTAGACTGATGTCACAATTGATGGAAAATCAGTTAAGCAAATTGAAACAGGAATGTCATTAAGTCTCCTTTACCCAAACTGATGCGATCGCCTGGCCGCAATCGATGACGATTCCCCGGTAAAAGGGGCAAGTTATTAATGTAAGTGCCATTAGAACTGCCCACATCTTCTACATAGTGAGCATCTCCCTCAACACGAATATCTGCATGAATCCGCGAGACGACTTCTGAATTAGGAAATCCTGAAACGTCTATATCTGGGGGAATCCGATCGTTAGGCTTGCCGATATGAATCACAGAGAGATTTTGCGGCAGTTCAATTAGGCGATCGGTTTGAACGTGGATTAACCGCGCTATAACCTGCTGCAATTGCGTTCTAGCAACAGTTGGAATTGGTTCTGGCGACGATACTTCAGCTTCAGAGGCTGATGATGGTTCCAACGGTGGTGGAGTCGGAATACTTTGTCCAGAGACTATGGGGAGAGCTTCAGAGGCTGGCGGTGGTTCCAACGGTGGTGGAGTCGGAATACTTTGCCCAGAGACTATCGGTTGAGCTTCAAAAGCTGGGGCTGGTTCTGGGGGAACTGCTACTTCTGTTGCTGGTAAAGATGAGGTAGGAGGATGAGAATTAGTAGAACTGCTCATTCCCAAAGCATCTGGTTGTAAAAGTTCTAACAGGGGATCGGGTGGAACTAAGGCTGGGACTTCCACAGGGACATTGGGAGTAACTGTTGTAGCTACAGCAGGATGAACGTGTGGAACTCCTGCGGAGTGAAGGTTATAGCCACACTGACCGCAGAATGCTGCATCTGCCTGCACAGTTGCTCCACAACTGGGACAGTTAGTAGTCGCAGGTAACGGTGTATAGCAAGCTTCACATTGGACAGCGCCATCAGGGTTGGGATGATTGCAATTAGGGCAGACGATCATCGATATTTAGCCTTTGTTCAAGATCATCATAAAATTAGGTAAAACTGGCAAGCAAAGGGCGGGCCTAGCTTTAGATTTTAGCAATTACTGCTGATGGAACGATAAATTTTGGATACGGGGATTGGGGATTGGGGACTGGGGGACTGGGGACTAGACAATATTATTTATTCTTCCCAAATGCCCAATTCCCAATTCTCAATTCCCAATTTCCAATTCCCAATTCTTCAAGATTGGAGTTCTAAACCTGCTGCTGCATCTAGCAACCACCACAGTTCACCATTGGGGCGAATTAAGCGCGATGGATAAGTGAAGTCATCGGCTACAGGTGCAAAGACTTGGGCTAAAGCTGGCCTTTTATTAGCGCCAGCAACCAGAAAAATCACATTGAGAGCAGAGTTGATGAAGGGGTATGTAAAACTTATCCGGGGATTTCCGTCTTTGTTACCTACAGTCACCAGGCGATCGCGTACTTTGAGAGCCTCTGTGTGGGGAAACAAAGATGCAGTATGTGCATCATCACCCATTCCTAGTAATACTACATCCAATGCGGGAAACTCCACCCTAGAAGAATTAAAAAATTCTTTGAGATGTTGTTCATACTTAGCAGCCGCTAGTTCTGGATTGGCTTCTAAAGTTGGTACGGCGTGAATGTTAGCTGCTGGAATATCAACACGATCTAGCCACGCACGACGCGTCATCAGTTCATTGCTATCGGGGTGATTTGCTGGTACGTAACGTTCATCGCCCCAGAATACATGGATTTTATCCCAAGGCAGTTTTTGAGTAGCGATCGCTTCATATAACGGTTTAGGTGTACTGCCGCCAGATAAGGCGATGGTAAACTGCCCTCGCTGCTCAATGGCAGTTTCTAACTTGGACAGAATTAATTTTAGCGCTCGTGCAACCAGCGCCGGCTGATCAGGTAAAACTTCAACGGTTTTGTTCATGGCTTCATCATCATATTGCTGGCTTCCAGCAATACCATACCGAACTTATTACAATCCTCCTTTTTAACTTTTGAAACATTTAACATCATGGATTAAGTAGAGTGAAAAATCTAGATGTTCATTATCACTTTCAACGTGAAGTTGTCAGTAGTCAGTCATACTAACCACTAACTCTTCTCATGATTATTTTTATTTACACCCAGTTACTTGATACCTTGTTGATTAACGCCACAAAGGATACATTTATTAATTCTTATGAAAAATTAATAAAACTAATTAATCACAAATAAGGTTTTCCAATCAGCGATCGCTTCACGTTGGGCGATTAACAATTCTTGAATTCCTTTTTCAGCGACATCTAGCAATTGATCCAACTGAGTACGGCTAAAGCTGCCTTCTTCGGCTGTTCCTTGGACTTCAATGATTCCCAGGTGTTGATTCATCACCAAGTTAAAATCTACTGTTGCAGCCACATCTTCGATATAATCCAGATCCAAAAATGGCTCTCCCTCCAGTAATCCTACGGAAACTGCTGCTACTTGCCCACACAGGGGCGATCGCTCTAACACGCCCTCCTGCAACAATTTAGAAATCGCATGAGCCAACGCTACAAACGAGCCTGTAATAGCTGTTGTTCGAGTTCCAGCGTCTGCTTGCAAAACATCAGCATCTACAGTCAGGGTGCGTTCTCCCAATACCTCAAAATCTACTGCTGCCCGTAAGCTGCGGCCAATTAAGCGTTGAATTTCTTGCGTCCGTCCAGATAATTTCAATAATTCTCTTTCTTGGCGTTTTTGAGTAGCAGATGGAAGCATTCTATACTCAGCAGTTAACCAGCCTTTACCAGTTCCTTCGAGAAACTTTGGGACTCCCTTATTAACGCTAACAGTACAAAGTACCTGAGTATCACCACATCTTGCGAGAACAGAACCAGGGGCAAAGCGAGTGAAATTGGGGTAAAAGCTAATCGGACGTAGTTCGTAGGGAAGACGGCCATCTGGACGCTGCCAAGCCATTAGAATTGCCTCAAGTTTTAAAATACTGCCTTAAGATTACCTTAGTGTTGTGAGTGGGAATTGGGAATTGGAAATTGGGAATTGAAAAGAATTCCTCCAAACTCTTGTACAGAGGCGATTCATAGCGTCTCCTTATTCTTCTAAGGAATTGAAATCAGAGTCAAAATATTTTGCTGAACCATATCTGGTGATTGGTCGCCGTTGATGGTCAATAGGGAGCGACGACGGTCGTAATATTCTAGGATGGGAATGGTGCGATCGTAGAATAATTCTACACGGCGCTGCACGATTTCGGGTTGGTCATCTGGTAGCGATCGCCCCAAGGATCGGCTAACCATCACTGCTTCTGGAACTTGGAGATAAATTGCCCAATCTAGCTTTTGTTCTAAATCATCCAATAAAAAATCTAATTCTTCAGCTTGGAAGGCAGTACGAGGATAGCCCTCTAAGACCCAATCGCAGTTAATATCTGGTTGTCTGAGGCGAATTCCGATCAAATCAATAATCATTTCATCTGGAACTAACTCCCCTTTTTGTATGTAGGGTCGTGCGTGATAACCTAGTTCATTCAGGCTAGCGTAAACCGAAAGAGAAGTCCGGGGATCGGCTTTTGACCATCGAAATTCCGGCAGGGACTGATCGCCAGATATTGCTTCCCGTAAAATCTCACCTGTGGAAATCAGAGGGATATCAAAGTATCTACCAAGCCTTTGTGCTTGAGTGCTTTTCCCCGATCCTGAACCTCCCAGAATCACCAATCTCACAACAATTCACTCCTCATGCTGTCAAATTCACTACTTGCTAAGTCTGTTTTGCCCAAACAATCGGCAAATCTAACATTTACGGGTTTTCAGACCTTATGCCCAGCTTTTTTAAATAGTTGGAACTGGAAATATTACGTTCTGATTTTTACAACCAATCTTAGGGAAAATACGAAAATCCAATCAAAACAACTCTTGACTTAAACACAAACGTAGTGTTTGACTAAGAATGCAATTTGCCAAATCCACCACACCTGTGAAAAACAGATTGATTATACAGGCAGATTTCCACTAATTACTGATAGCAAGAAAACTTAATTATTGTATCTTTTTGAACTTAACTCTATGGTTGCCCAGCTAGAAACTCAAAGTATCAATTCAAGCGTTACCTTGGCATATCCAGTTGAAGGTCTAGTGCAAGTTTTCACTAGCTCCCATCGTAATTTTTTCACGAGTGTTATCGCTCAATCACTAAGAATAGCTGGACAAGGAACGTCAGTATTAATCGTGCAGTTCCTCAAAGGGGGCATTCGTCAAGGACACGATCGACCCATACAATTAGGACAAAATTTAGATTGGATTCGCTGCGATTTGCCTCGTTGTATCGATACACCACATTTAGACGATACGGAAAACCAAGCTTTACAAAAGCTATGGCAATATACACAACAAGTAGTTTGTGAGAGTAAGTATTCTCTCGTAGTATTAGATGAGTTAAGTTTAGCGATTAACTTTGGTTTAATTCCTGAAACAGAAGTTTTAGCGTTTCTGGCAAAACGCCCTCCCCACGTCGATATCATTCTTACAGGGCCAGAGATGCCCAAATCTCTCTTGGATGTAGCAGATCAAATTACAGAGATTCGTCGGAGTTATAGACCCTAAAAAAATATTCGGTTCGTGCTACTATATCAAGTCTGTTTAAATTAACATTAGTAACGAACTTGTGATTAAAAACGATATCTGGATTACTGAAATGGCTCAACAGGGTTTGATTTCGCCCTTTGAGCCGAGCTTAATCCGAAAAGTGCAAAAAGACAATTCTGTAGCGCTTGTGCCTGTAATTAGCTATGGCTTGTCTTCTTATGGGTACGATATACGCCTTTCCTCGGCTGAGTTCCGCATTTTTCGCCATATTCCCGGAACTGTAGTTGATCCCAAAAACTTTAATCCCCAAAATTTAGAGCCAACAGCATTGCATACTGATGCCAGTGGCAGTTACTTTATTTTACCTGCGCACTCTTATGGACTTGGGGTTGCTCTAGAAAAGCTGGAGGTTCCTGAGAATATTACTGTAATTTGTATAGGTAAGTCTACTTATGCAAGATGTGGAATAATTGCAAACCTGACACCTGCTGAGGCTGCATGGCGAGGTCATTTAACTTTAGAATTTTCTAATTCATCTAGTGCAGACTGCCGCATCTACGCTAACGAAGGCGTGGTGCAATTACTCTTTTTAGAAGGTGAACCTTGCGCTATCAGTTATGAAGCAAGACAGGGAAAATATCAGGATCAGCAAGAAATTGTTACCTTGGCTCGTATTTAGAGTAAATGATATCTGATTCAGAGGAAATAATTTAGCGATCGCGTAGGACTTTTTGAATATCCATCGTCCTGCAAATGCCTATATGAAATAATCTAAACCTTCATCGTGCTTCTAGCCAAATCTGTAAATCGGTCAGACTACTAAAATCTAACAGTGCTTCACTCAAATCTTCCAGAGCAGGCAAAGGTAAGCTAGAAATTGAGGAGCGTATTTCCTCAGAAAGTTCTCCAAATCGCTTAGTCAATTGCCGAAGAATAAGATTAGCTGTTGCTTCTTCACGTCCTTCCTCACGTCCTTCCTCACGTCCTTCTTCCTTTATTTCTCGGTAAACTCGCGTTTCTTTGAGCGTGATCCCTAGCATAGACTCTACCTCAGCTTGAGTTAATTGTTCAAACCTATACACCATAATCGTCGTTATTAATTCAATTATGGCGCGACTCGATGGTGATAGCACTTCTTCAGTGGTTCTTGTTAACAAATACCTTGCTTCTTCTGGTGCTTGTTCTTCATCCACTGTAGTTAATACCATCAGTGCCACCCATATAGGTAATTGACGAATATCCCCTAATTCATCTAAATACACCCGATGTACTTGTCCACCGTTCAGTAATGAGCGATGAGGATGAATATCACTTTGTTCAATACTACGCGACGGGTAAATTATTACTGCTTGCCAGTCGCTAAATCTGGTACGGTTGCGGTAGAAATATAACGAAGATTCAGCCCATACTCTTTCATAAAGTTGTTCATCCTTTTGGAACTGTACCTCGCAGAAATATACAACTCCAGCACCATCGCTTTCAGGTGGTAGAAATACCCCGTCAATTTCAAATTTCGGTTCTTTGACGGCGACTGAATCAAAACGATAGCTATCTGCATTATTTGGAGGGTTTGTCAACAGTTCAAAGAGCAAAGTGGGAGACTGTTGAAACAGTTTGTAAAATATTGAGTCTCGACGCATAAAAATAATCCCTTTGGGCTAGAACGTGCTAGCCTAATAAATCCAAGTGCGTAGGCGTAACCCGTCGTAGACATCGCTCTCAATCCAGCCCCAAATTATAATTATGGTGCAAGTCTAGCTTTACCTAAACGCTGCTTTTCATACCATTGTGCGATCGCAGGTGTCCAAGCTTCAAAGTGAGGCCACATCATTTCACACAACTTCTGGATTTCGAGTTGAGCATCTTTCTTATTTCTCAGGTCACAAAAATGCAAGAAAGACCTTAAATTGAAACTAACTACAAAATGCTGACGATAATCAAAAGGCACTTTCCCTCTTGCATGTTCTTCAGACATTCCAGCCTCAAAATCAGCTTTATATCGTTTAGCTGCTTCTAGACACCACTCTAAATCTGCTGCTCGTTGCTCTGGTGAATAGTGATACTTTTTGCCTTGTCTATCAGTGTAATAACCAACGGGACGAAGGTAAAAAACATCTTCTATATCTTTCTTACCTTCTACTACATCAATAAATTGGTTGCCTGTGTATCTAAAAGATTGTACATCAAATGATACCCCTACACGATGAGTACGGGCTTGTTGCATAACATTGTGGGGAAAGTAACCACAGTTGAAAACAATTTGCGGATGCTCTAAAGGCCCATAGTGTCCCCTCTCACCCGCTAAAAGTCGTTTAACAATAACTTCACCGCTTTCTGACTCCGACGGCCAAGAGTCGCGCTCATCAAACACGAACCCATCAGTATAATCCTGGTGCATCGCGGCGTAAATCACCTGCTGCGGGTTTGGCGTTTTGGCAATAACCTCTACTCGAAATCGATGCATTAGCTTTTGGGGAACGAATTTGTTGCTGAAATTGCTTACACCCAAGGAGTGGAGGCTGTTCGTTAGACATAGATTTGAACTCAGTCCATTATCATATCTCCGCCTTGGACATCTATTTAAGGAGATTAAGATACTTTACAAATATTAATATCTTTGTTACAGTTATTTACATAAAGAGAAGACAGGGAAAAATCCATGCGTACAAACACTGCTATAATTGATGACCAAGGCAAACTGAACAACTTTGCGATCGAGCCAAAGGTTTATATAGATGAGCAAGGCGATCGCACTGGCTTCACTCCTTATGCAGAAATGCTCAATGGTCGTTTGGCAATGATTGGTTTTGTTTCTCTTATAGCATTAGAAGTATTCACAGGACATGGTATAGTTGGTCTTCTGGCAAGTCTGTAAGAACTAATTTATCGAATCGCTTTAAGACCCGCCTCAACGCCTCGTAGGTGGGGAATGTAAAGCGGTTAAAAACGCAGCTACTATATAGATTAATATTGAGCGCAAGCGATTCGACAATCTATATAGTAGCTCTCTTCTGTCTGTTATCTGTGCGCCTCTGCGGTTAAATAAATCACTTTTAAACCGCAGAGGCACAGAGAGCGCTGAGAAAAACAATCTTATTTTACCAGTCACCTTAAAAGGGCTAGTTATAACTAATTACCCAGACTTGATATTACGAATTACTTTAACGTGCATCGCCAATCAAGACAAATGGCGACCAATAAAAGGGATGACGATGGTCTTCAATTAACTTCAACTTAGCCTTTTGCAAAGCCTCCCCTTTGGTCATACCCTGCTTGAGGTTTTGATAAAATTGAATCATCAATTGCTGAGTTGCCTCATCATCAACCTCCCACAAACTTGCCATCACAGCTTTAGCACCAGCCCGCTCAAATATATATGCAACTCCTGCAATTCCTAAATCATTAAAATTAGTGTCTACAGCAGTTTGACAGGCACTCAGAGTAATCAATTGTGTGCCTTGTAGCCCTAAAAGAGCAGCATTGGCAATGTCTAAGGTTCTGTCAGCAAATAGTAACGTATTATTTTT
This sequence comes from Nostoc sp., assembly GCF_036917435.1. Lineage (GTDB taxonomy): Bacteria > Cyanobacteriota > Cyanobacteriia > Cyanobacteriales > Nostocaceae > Nostoc. Next base: position 15,697 of record NZ_JBALDM010000019.1, on the reverse strand, counting down.
TAAATTGACTTTTTTGCAATCTTCTGTTTGAAAACAACCGTGAGTTGCTAAATGCAAAAACGAAAAGCCCAATGCTTGAGATTTAAACTGTTCTAAGGTGGCTTTCTCGTGGATATAAACTTCACTGTCTGGAAGTATTTCTTTAATATTTCTGACTTCCGCCTCTGCACCTGGGAGATTTTGCGGGTCACTGGGTACTGGATTACCAAATGCTAAAACAGCTTGTGGTTTGCGGAATACGGCATTTTGCACATCTAGAGATTTTAAGGAATTATTGGAAATGCGAGTGAGGTAGTTGACAGGATATTTCTGGATCAGAAATTTCTTAGTTTTAGTGTCGTAAAGAGTCTCAAAAGGTAAATGGCGCAGTTGACCAGTAGCAATAATACTCAGTTCTTTGGGTGATAAAGCGTTAATTTTGTCTTCTATAGGACGAATAAGAATATCATAAAGTTTGCCGCCAGTTTCAGCGTAGTTAGCATCACTGTCATCTTGTACTTGTTTTAAGTATTGAGTGAGAAGTTTATTAAAGTCAGTGGGGTTAATAGATTTTTTAATAACGCTCAACTCGCCTTTTGTGAAGATAAAAAATGCAACATTATTAGGCATATCGCTCACATTAGTCAGCAGCACAGGTTGAACTACAACCGTTCCGGCGGGGATGGAAGATGTCAGGTTTTTAATATCTGCGGGTGTAGTTTCAAATAGTTCTGCCACTTCAGGAAAACGGCGAGAGATATTTTCGGCTTCTGAGTAAACTTGTGCTTCTAATTGTCGAATTTGTTGGGGGAGACTTTCAGACCGATCGCTTTGCAGTCGTTGTCGCAGTGCTTCTAATTGTTGATTTTTTTTACTCCAGTTATCAAGGCTTTGCTGTGCTTCTGGGTTGGCAACTTTGGCATTAATGAGGCGAGTATAATCAGCAAGGTCGGCTGTGGTAAATAGGTTAACCCATTCAAAAGCTTGAGCGTATTTCTTTTGATTAATCAGGACATCGACTAAAGCAGTAGCATATTCACCGTTTTCTTGTAAAAACTTTTGGCGATTTTCTCTTTGCAAACCCCGACGCATTTCTAAGCTGATTTGAAGAGATTGCTCTAAATTAGTAATGGCTTCAGTTGGTCGATTTGTATTTTGGAAGAGTACACCAATATTACCCAAGGTGATAGCCTCACCAGTGCGATCGCCCACAGCACGTCTTAGGGGCAAAGCTTGATTGTAAAAATCGAGTGCTTTTTGCTTTTCTCCTAAAGCGTAGTAGACTGTACCGATGTTACTGAGTGTAGTCGCCTCACCAGCGCGATCGCCCACAGCCCGCCATAGAGGCAAAGCTTGGTTGTAAAAATCGAGTGCTTTTTGCTTTTCTCCTAAAGCGGAGTAGACTCGACCGATGTTATTGAGTGTAGTGGCTTCACCAGAGCGATCGCCCACAGCACGAATAAGGGGCAAAGCTTGATTGTAAAAATCGAGTGCTTTTTGCTTTTCTCCTAAATCGTCGTAGACTGTACCGATGTTATTGAGTGTAGTCGCCTCACCAGTGCGATCGCCCACAGCACGTCTTAAGGGCAAAGCTTGATTGTAAAAATCGAGTGCTTTTTGCTTTTCTCCTAAATCGTTGTAGACTGTACCGATGTTATTAAGTTTAGTCGCCTCACCAGTGCGATCGCCCACAGCACGCGAAAGGGGCAAAGCTTGGTTGTAAAAATCGAGTGCTTTTTGCTTTTCTCCTAAAGCGTCGTAGACTCCACCGATGTTATTGAGTGTAGTCGCCTCACCTGCGCGATCTCCCACAGCACGAATAAGGGGCAAAGCTTGGTTGTAAAAATCGAGTGCTTTTTGCTTTTCTCCTAAAGCGTCGTAGACTGTACCGATGTTATTGAGTGTAGTCGCCTCACCAGTGCGATCGCCCACAGCACGTCTTAAGGGCAAAGCTTGATTGTAAAAATCGAGTGCTTTTTGCTTTTCTCCTAAATCGTCGTAGACTCTACCGATGTTATTGAGTGTAGCCGCCTCACCAGTGCGATCGCCCACAGCCCGCCTAAGGGGCAAAGCTTGGTTGTAAAAATTGAGTGCTTTTTGCTTTTCTCCTAAAGCGGAGTAGACTCCACCGATGTTATTGAGTGTAGCCGCCTCACCAGTGCGATCGCCTACAGCACGATATAGTGGCAAAGCTTGGTTGTAAAAATCAAGTGCTTTTTGCTTTTCTCCTAAAGCGTTGTAGTTAAATCCAAGGCCAACTAGTGCAGTTCCTTCTAGTTTTTGATCTTTGAGTTCTCGTGCAATGGTTAAAGCTTGCTGTAAGATTTCTATTGCCTGTTGGTGTTTCTGTTGCTGTGTCAGTTTACTCCCTTGCTCTAGCAGTCTTTTTGCTTCTTGCGCTTGTGAGTTTTGAGTTTGTCCCCAGGTGGGTTGAGCTATCAGCATTACTACTGTTATGGGCGTTAGATAAATACCTATAGTTAAAAGACTGGTGATAATTTTTTTCATAAAATAGCGTACAGGTAGCTGTTTTTAATTTTGACTTTTGACGGTATCTGGAAAGCCTCTCTTCTTCATCTCTCTTGTTTTAGGCTACGGTTGAATTACCCCCCTTAATCCCCCCTTGCAAAGGGGGGAGACCGGAAATCTAGTTCCCTCCCCTTTGCAACTACGGTGTACACACAAGTCATCGAATTACCCAAAAAAAAAGAAAAACCTCACCCTGTCCTATCTTTAATCCCTCTCCTTACTAAGGATAGGGACAGGTTTTACGCAGTAAAACCAGGGTGAGGTTTCTTAGGGACTACAATACTTAACCGCAAATTGCCTCAACAAAGACTTGTGTGTACACCGTAGCCCCTTTGCAAGGGGAGGGTTAGGGAGGGGTAAAACATACGCTTAACAAAAGCTGTCTTTATCAACATCGTCATGTTTCGTCTTAATGTTGCAATGTTTCGGCTTAATGTTGTAAGGTTTCGGCTTAATGTTGTAATGTTTTGGCTTAATGTTGTAATGTTTTGGCTTAATGTTGTAATGTTTTGGCTTAATGTTGTAATGTTTCGGCTTAATATCGTGTTTGTCGTTAGAAAGTTTCCAAGCCCCCGCCTTTAGGCGTGGGGTTCATGACAATCAATAAGGTGTTGCCTGAATAGTAATCGTTCTTTGTTGCGAATTGAACTGGATTTCATCCACAACATATTGCCGATTTCTAGCCACTGACTGAATACCCTGCAACTGTTCTGTGGAAACTACAGGTGGTTTGAGCTTCACCACTGCTTGACCTTGACTAGGATTTTTGACAGTAAAAGTATTTATGGGGATACCACTCCAAGTTACTAGCTTACCTGTGGGGCGATCGCGTTCACCCCGGATAATTTGCCGCCCATTGCTTCTGTAAACTAATGCCCCATTCTTGAAGAGTACTTTTGCAATTTGGCTCAGGGGAATTGTGGCAGTTTTTCCACTACGCTGAATTGATAGTGCTTGTCCTTGTGCATCAATTCCTATTACTCTACCACTGCTTGACTGACCGCTTTTAAGGATGACCTCTGCTAACTCTGGTAATGCCACTGCAAGTTCTAATTCATCTGCTTTGATTTGTGTCTGCGCCAACAAAGAATTTCCCGTCTTGATATTTTGGCTCATTACAGCTTGGATGTTTACTACTTGTGCTGCTGCCATTAAAATTGCTACAACCCATCCCTGGAAAAAAGCTTTCATGGCTTTAACGGTATATTTGACTATATTTAACTTTCTCATTAAACTTCAAAAGTTTGTACCAAATTTACGTAAAATTACCAAAAGAAACTGAGCGTTCATCTGTAGGGGTTTCTAGTTGAGTGCAATATAGACCTAACCCCCAACCCCTTCCCTTGTAGGGAAGGGGAGTAAGATTTAAAGCCTTTTTTCTCGCAAAGGGAAGGCGAGTAAAATTCAAAGCTTCTCGCCTCTTAGGAGAGAGGTTTGGGAAGAGGTCATAATATTGCATACAAACGATAAACTCTATACTATTTCCCCCATCTTGCTTATGACTCAAGCCCCCAATCCCAACCAGGAAACTAATATTTTAGGTAAATTCACAAGTGTACTTGGTTTACTGGGTGCAGCGCTTTTCTTTGCAGGTTGGATTTACCGTTGGTCATATTTCTACTTTTTTCAGCTAGAACTCAATACTCTCGACTTACCCGCACAGTCATTTTTGATAGTTCCTCTGCAAATATTTCTTGGAGATAGTTGGACAATTTGCAAAAGTGCGATCGCCTTTTTTGTAGCTGCGATCGCAATTCAAGCAACGTTATGGTTAATTAAAATCATCAGTGATACGGTAGTCTCTGCCAGCCAATTACTACTGAATCGCATCATCTCTACTACTCAACACAAACGCTCATGGACAGCTAAACGGCTTAAATCTCTAGCTGAATTTAGTTTTGGGCAACTGCGCTCAGTTGAATTTCTGCGATCGCTAGTCAATGAAATAGTAATAGTATCTTGGGTATTAATTGTGATATTTTGGTTAGCTCGTTGGCAAGGCATTGCAGATGCACGACGAGACGCTGGTCAAAACTCCACTTTACCTGTTGTAGCCTTAATTACACCAGAAGAAAAGTTTGCTGTGGGGCGCAAACTTGATGATATATTTGCCGATCCTTCATTGAAAGGTTATCGCATTATTGGCGATCGCGGTTTATTTGATGACTTACGAGGCAGGGAAGATAATGATATCAGCAATCCAAAAGAGCCGAGAGTCTGGCGTTTACTCCTAGAACGTGGCGGCTGGATTTATTTGTTTCGAGCATTGCCCCCAAATGCAAAACCTAATGAGTTACCCTCACTGTTGGCGATTCAAGAAAGTGATAAGGGACATATCATCATTCGCAGTCCAGAAGTTTCTAAATAGCTTTCAATATTTAATTAATATAACTCTCAATATAAGAGACGGTAAATTTACCGTCTTTTATTTTATGGAAAACTTAGTGGTAGAGTAAAAATATACTGATAGCAAAAGTCGTTAGTTATCAGCATAAAGTTATCAGGTAAATTATGGCTTTAACTGCTTCAACGATGTTGCCTCTAGGCACAAAAGCACCAGATTTTGATCTACCGGAAGTGGTATCTGGAAAGGCAACTTCACTTGCTACCTTTGCAGATAAAAAAGTGCTGTTGGTAATGTTTATTTGTCGGCATTGCCCGTTTGTCAAGCACATCCAAAAAGAATTAGTGCAGTTAGGCAAAGATTATTTTACAAGTGATTTAGCGATCGTTGCCATCAGTGCTAATGATGCAAACAATTATCCCGATGATGCGCCAGAATCGTTACAAGCATTTGCCACAGAACAAGGGTTTAATTTTACCTTATGCTACGACGAGAGCCAGGAAACGGCAAAGGCTTACACAGCAGCTTGCACACCTGATTTTTTTGTATTTGAGGAACAACGCAAGCTTGTTTATCGGGGACAATTAGATGATAGCCGCCCCAGTAATGGCAAACCTGTAACCGGTGCAGATTTACGCGCAGCCATTGAAGCAGTGTTGGCGGATAAACCTGTTACAAGTGAGCAAAAGCCAAGTGTCGGTTGCAATATTAAATGGAAATCTGGAAATCAACCCAGTTATTTTGGTTAAAAGGGATGGCGTATTGGGAGTTAGGAGTCAGGAGTTAGGAGTTAGAAGTTAGAAGTTAGAAGTTAGGAGTTAGGAGTTAGGAGTTAAGAATGACTCCTTATCTTCCCCAATCCCCAATTCCCAATCCCCAATCCCCAATCCCCAATCCCCAATATCAGTGCTTAATTTCCAAATTCAGTATGTAGCATCCCAGTTGGACTTTTTCTGCCCACAATTCATATTCCAGGCGTAAATGTTCTGGTAAGGGATGTCCGTTAAGAGTTAGGCTATTAGTAAAATTTCGCAAACGAATAGGATCGTTAGGTCGCAATGACTCAGTTGGCAACCAATAGCGGCTAATGCCGTAAACGCCCTGTTCCCAAAAGTGACGGTAACTTACTTGAGCATTACCTTGCATAGTCATGATGACTCGGTAAGGAGAAATCTCTAGCCACAAAATTCTGGGACTGTTAGGGGTGTAAGCTTTACTCTTACTTTGAGGAAGTTTGTCCTCTGGACTGACTACACTCTCTACCTCGCAACTAATTAGGGGCGGTGCAGTTAACAGCAAATGGAATCTATCAGTATCTTTTTGATACAATGTCGCGGCAGTTTCCACAACAGACCAGATTGGTAGGTCAGTGGAAATAAGTGATAAGCACACGGGCTTGCGGTGGTGGGTCAGCATGGGAGCGATAAGGGCTAAAAGCTATTGAACAAAGTGAAATGAACACTCTAGCTGTCTAATAGGTCAGGGTAAGAAACTAAATAGTAAAACAGGCTTAATAATTAATGAATCTGCGGATTGCTTAAGCTATACAAATCCGCATAGAAACAAGTAGAATTTCGGCTTAGACAGCAAAAACGGTACTTTTTCTAGAGAGAGCTAATTCGGAAGTAAAGCTTGTAAATATTCTAAGGCTATAGCCTCAAAACAGCGGAAGTCGTTTTTGGTGCTAAGAAACCTTCTTGAGGGAGACTTCCGGTAGATTGGAATAAGTTTCATATAGCAAAAATCGATAATATACCAGCCAGGAAGTTACCAGAAGCAAGAAACTAAGTGGTTGGTAAACTTCCAGTGTATTTAAAAGCCAGTGTATCCTAATGTCGGCTTCTGTTATAACCGTAGAAACTCACGAAGGCTTTTCTCACAAGTTAATAATTCAACTGCCTCCTTTTGGTGTCTTTACGCGATCGCACCCAGGTGATTAGGGATTTTTCACCAAGCTTTAATGTTGGGCGTTCTAGCCAAAGATAATATTATAGAAGTTACGCATTGACAAGAAAAACTAAGTATGGTATGAGAAAAACCACATCTGTTGTAGGAGCAATTCATGAATTGACCTACAGAGGCTTCATCTCCCTTATGCTTCGTTTTTAAAATACCCGTTAGTTTTTTACTTAAAGTGTATTTGTCAAAAGCCCCGAAAAAGTGGCGGCAATTGTGATGATAATGGGATTGTATTGGTGAAGAAAAAAGCGGTAGGCTCGAATCTCTTAGTGATAGGGATACGAGAAAGCAAGTCTACATTTTGATTCTGATTTCTGGATTCTTATTCCAAACTACTAAATAAAAGCATATCGAAAAACTTAACAATAATATTTCCATTTACCTGCCTTGTAAATGGAATCAATAAGTCATCAATACAATTTTTGTGCATTTTCTACAGAATCAAATTCATAAAAATCACCAAAAGTATTAGTATTTACACCACTTAACCAAGTTTTAGACCTCAATTCTAGAAATTTTTTAATTTCTGCATTGATTGCAATTCAATCTATCTGATTGAAAGGAATAGATACTTGATAATCGGCATATACAAATACCTTACCCATAGTGATTTTTGACCTAATCTTGAATCTGTGTGCAATAGTTTTCTCGCATTTTAAGCTTTGTTATTTACTCATTACTATTGAGAATTTTGGGAACTTTGAAAAATTCGCCTTCCTGTTCAGGCGCATTGTTAAGAATACTTTCCCGGTCAGGATAGGGTTGCAATAGATCCTCTCTTGTAATATTACTGACATCAATTGCCCGTGTTGTTGGAGGCACATTACTGACATCAAGTTCATCTAACTGTTGAATGTAATCCAGAATACTTCCCAACTGGGTAGTAAATTGTTCTTCTTCGTCTGGAGTCAATTCTAAACGAGCAAGATTGGCTACTTTATGAACTTGTTCTTGGTCAATCATAAATTGTTATTGCTCATTGGTTATTGGTGATTAGTCATTAATCCTTAGCAAATGACAAAGAACTAATGACTAATGACTAAAAGAATACGTCAATTTGCGATCGCCCGGTGGTTTTTAGCCAGTTTTGAGCTTCGATGTAGTTATTGGGAGCCATACGAATAGCTCGAATCCAATAGTCTGCGGCTTGATCAAACAGTGCTTCGCCAGCTTCGTTATCTCCAGATTCTTTTTCCTTTTCACCTTGGTAGTGATAAATCACGGCAATGTTGTTCAAGGCTTGGGGCATACGTGGGTTTAACTCAATTGCCTGGTGATAGAGTTCTAAAGCTTTGTTGTGGTCGCCGTTGCTAGCATAGATTAGCCCCATATTGTAGAAAATATAACCGCGATCGTTGGTATCTTCCTCTAGTGTTAAAGCTTCTTCATAGTATTCCAATGCTTCAGCATATTCCCCTTCTGCTTGGGCGGACATACCATCTCGATAATAAACAAACGCTTCTTTAGCTTTTTTATTGGTTGGCAGGATCTTTAGAATGATATCTGCCATCACTGTAAAAGATTTGTCAACAAAATTATCGTTTTTTTGTGTTCTTGGCATATTTGTCTCTGGGTATGGGGCATTGGGCATGGGGCATGGGGCATTGGGCATGGGGCAATAATCAATAGTTTTTCTTTCCTTGTTGCCTCATCTCCCTAATTTCTCCAATCCCCTAAGCACGCTCAATAGTTAATTTAACTGATTTGTGGGGGCATTCTCATCACTGAGTGGGATGATGCACTGTTGGCTATTATGCCGAGAGTTGTTTACCAAGGTGCTAACTGGATATGAAGTCATTGCTGGCGCTGGATAGGGACGCAATAACTGCTGTAGGGTTTGGGGAGTTTGGACTTGTGAATCTAGCCATAAATCGTAATCTTTTGGCTCTAGAATCACTGGCATCCGCTCGTGGATAGGTTGAAGTAATTCGTTGGCTGCCGTTGTCAAAATTGTACAAGAGATTATTTCCTCGTTAGCAGGCGTTCCCGCTTCTCCTGTCGGAGACGCTGCGCGAACGGGTTGCCATTTTTCCCATAAACCTGCGAAGCCGAAGGGTTGCCCATCTTGAAGGCGAAAATAAAACGGCTGCTTTTTACCTTGTTGGCGTTGCCACTCATAAAAACCATCAGCTAATACTAAACAGCGACGATGTTTAAAAGCTGAACGAAAAGCCGGTTTTTCAGCAACAGTTTCTGCCCTAGCATTAATCAGCTTTGCCCCCATTCCTCCATCTTTTGCCCATGATGGAATTAATCCCCAATGCAACTGCTTAAATTCACGGTTTTCGCTTTCGGGGTTTTGTAACACTGTTGCCACCATTTGCGTAGGTGCAATATTAAAATTGGCTGCTAAATCCAGAACTGGCTCGACGTGAAAAACTTGAGCTAAGGCTTCTGCTGACTGGTTTAGAGTAAATCTTCCACACATACTTTTATTTTCGACCACTAACTAAAGTAAATATCTCAATCTATAAATCAATATTTTTTTATTTTTTCAGATAATTTTATCTAGTACTCAAAAGCTGAATTTTTACAAGAAATTATCCGGTTTTGTGGAAATATTTTGGTAAGATATTGTATTTTAAACCTTCACTTATCAACATATTGATAACTGCATTTTAACATGGAACTACTGCGTTTGTACGATTTTTTACCTTCTGGGAATGGTTATAAGATACGTCTTTTATTCACACAATTAGGTATGCCTTTTGAGAGGGTAGAGCTTAATATTTTGAAAGGCGAGACTCGAACACCAGAATTCTTAAGTAAAAATCCTAACGGAAAGATACCTATTCTGGAAATTGAGCCAGGAAAATACTTAGCAGAATCAAATGCCATATTGGTATATTTGAGTGAAGGGACAGAATTTTTACCTTATGACCGCTTTTTGCGATCGCAAGTGCTGCAATGGTTATTTTTTGAACAGTATAGCCATGAACCTTTTATTGCTACATCAAGATTTTGGATTTCTATTTTAGGTAAAGCTGAAGAATATAGTGAGGCTATCAAGGAAAAACGCGAACCAGGTTATGCAGCACTTAGCTTGATGGAAAAACATTTAACCTCTCACACTTTTTTTGTAGGAGAATGTTACACGATTGCTGATATTGCCTTGTTTGCTTACACCCATGTAGCTGACGAAGGTGGGTTCGATTTAATACAATTTCCTGCTATCGAAGCTTGGATAGAAAGAGTTAAAGCTCAACCAAGATATATCAGCATTACACAAGCATAAAAAGTCGATTTTACAAATTAATGTCTCTCTCGTTTATTGACTCTCCTAGAGGGTGTTTTTAAAAGAGGTATTTTTCAAGAACATATTACTAAGTAGCAACTAAATATCTGTATCAATTTCTATCAGCTTTTGCCGAGAGGACAAACCCGACTTAATTCTGATATCGGATTTGGTTACATCAAATTTATTTGCTAGGAGTTTAATTAACTCTTCATTAGCCTTACCATCAACTGGGGGCGATTTTAAATATACAGTCAAACTGCCATCAGGTTGTTCTTCAATTTTTTGCTGTTTTGAATTAGGTTTAACCTTGACTTTTTTTTGCATAACCTATTTTCTGTAATTGTCGCAGCCATAAACAACCTAAAACACAACCCAATCCGTAATGAGGAAAATCCCACCAAACAAAGGTAGTACCAAGTAATAATTTCCCCACCAAAGTGGCGCGAATCTCATTTAATAGTGGTGGATGCAAAAGTTGCAGGAATTCTAGTATACAGGTGATGACAAAACCGATATGGGAATTTTGACTATCGCCGTTCGACTTCTGAAAAACCAAAATGCAAACAAACACCAAAATATTTCGTAAAGTATAGCGGTTCCCATTCAGATGCGGTACAAAATGATATCGCTTGGTGTAAGGGCACAGCAATGCTGTGCCCCTACGGGTGTACCTTACTAAGTCGAGAAACGCTATATCCCTCTTCTGTCACTCTCCGAAAACTTTTGCCTTTTCTGAATTCTAGAGCTTTTGTATAGCCTGGGATCGCACGATTATTTTCTAATAACAAATACAAGACCGATCTTTTTCTAATAGTATAGCTTGTATTCATTGCCTCATAAGGCTTCTAGCAATCGCCCTCCCGGAGAGTGACAGAAGAGGGATATATCTCCTCCGTAGTCATTAAACTACTGATGAGCTAAAATTTAGACAAAAGTCCCATCGGTACAACGATGAGTATAGAAATAATAATAAATATTGTTTGATTCCGATGTCGAAGCATTTTATCAAGGCTAAAAAATAACGAAAATCTTAGCCTCTGCACCGCTCTTTCTTAATAATTCGTAATTTTTTATTTTATTAACTAGACGCTGTAGTAGTCTGTCAACCTAGTTTTTAGGGTTTGTAGTAAGCACTTTAGTGCTTAGAAAATAAGGACTGAAGTCCTTACTACAAACTTTTTTACCCATCAATTTAAACTTGACAGACTAGTAGGGACAATTCATGAATTGCCCTACCTGAAAATATTTCTTTTCGGCTATTTATGGATATCTTCTGCTACCAGCGCCCACTACGCCGATTTTGTGGCGATAGGAGAGTTCGGCACCGAACCAGCCAGAAGCGCTGGTTAATGTACCAACAACTAGTGAGATTAACAGTCCCCAAGGTACTATTCGGGATTCAGCGTCGCCCCAACGTAGAAGGAAGTTAATGAGTGATAAAACGAGGATAGAAACGTTAAGGATCAAATGCGTCCAACCGGCGGAACGCTTGCGGACTCGTTCAATTTTCACAAAGTCGCTGAGGCCGATCGCAGCTGCGAGTAAACCTCCAGCTAATCCGAGTCCAATTAACCATAGCGAAGCCCTAGCCCAAAAGAAATCACCAGTTAACCAGTAGCCAATGTCACTTCCCAAAGCGGCGGCTAAAAAGGCGATAGGGAAGATTACACTGAGGGGATGTAGGGGATGTCCTGCGATCGCAACTGTGCTAGGTACGCCTGTATCCAGATACTCACTGTCATTACTTTCAATAACTGGTGGAATATTTGGAAAAGGTGTTGAACTTGTTTGCGTTGTTTCTGTACTTTCCATAAATTGACTCGTATAAATAGCTAAATAGCGTATCCTTGAATCAATTTAATAAACTAGCATCAAAATCTTATCTATCTGATGATGGAATATAGATTTAAATATTGTCTGTCTAAAAGTATAACTATATGATTTATTTTAAATAAAATTATGTAGGCAAGATTTTATAATAATTTTGTTAAAAGCAAATTAAAACCAGGCACAATATCTTCACCGCTTAATATTGCTGTAGCTGGATATTGAGTAATTGAATCATCCCGACGATAAACAAAAGCTTGCTGATTTTTGCTATCAATTAACCATCCTAATTGAACACCATTACTAATATATTCTTCCATCTTGGCTTTGAGTTTTGTCAAACTGTCATTTTTAGAACGAATTTCAATGACAAAATCAGGTGCTAAGTTAATAAATTTATCATCTTGCTGATCCCAATCTTCTGGTAAGCGTCCTTTCGCTATAAAAGCAGCATCAGGCGATCTGACAGCCGTATTCGCTAATCTAAAACCTGTGCTGGAACTAAAAACTTCACCTAAATTCTGACTTTCTACCCAATTTAACAAATAGGCTCCTGCTTTGATTTCTCGATTACCAGAAATTCCACCAGTCGGGGGCATAGTTTCTAAGGTTCCATTAGCATTGCGTTCAAATCGCAGTTCTGAGTTTTGCGAACTCATCAGAATTAATTCTTCATCCGTAACAGTATACAAAGACTGTACGGTTATTTTTTCGCTGGTCATGATAATGTCATAGCAAGCTTGATAGATATTTCAATTTTAGACTGAGATTATCCCCTTTTCCCTTCTCCTGCTCTGCGTTCTCTGCGCGGCAGTCGCTCATGGGGGAAACCCCCAAGATCGCGCTGCCTTGTCTCTGTGGTTTGTTCTAAAAAGAAGTCAATAAAAGATTCATCGGAGCTAGACAAATAGCTTTTTTCCAGAGACTATATAGTGATATCTCTCACAAACAAATTTTGGCTTTTACGTTCTCTCTCTAGATAAAAAATCTTTCTCTCGGCAGATAGGTGTACTGACATTATCATGACTGCTATGTTACCAATATGACGATAGTAAGACAAAACGCCTTAAATCCAACCGTAAATCCTTCAGTAAACCCTCCAGAAACATTGGCAGAAAAGCGCATTGAAGCAGAGCGGATGCGCGACGTTCTACTTTTGCTGCAAAATCTGATTAACAGTGAAGAAGCCACTGTAAAACTAATTCTGGATTGTCTCTATGATGTTGGTTCAGTCAATATAATCAACCAAAAGCTTCGCGTGAAGCCTCTAAACAGGGTGATGAAATTAATTGCCCGAATGTCTAAACCAGTTTTTAAAACTTTGGCTTTAAATTGGTTTAAGAAAAACTGTCCCCAACTGATTACTAATTGGCTACAAACGCAGGTAGCTTTTGAAAGTATTCAAAATGTGCCTCAAGAAGTTGCTGTTGAAGTTGCAGAACTTCAACCATATCCTATCCCACCGACAGAAAATCCTTACCAAGAAATTAAAAATTTGCGTTCTCAGGTTAGATTGCTAGCTTGGATTTCAATAATAGCGATCGCTGTTTTAGCAGTAACAGCAATTAGGTTAAACTGAAACCCATAATTAGCACCGTTATCAAATTTAATAGATCCATCAATCTATTTTCCGCTTAAGATGCACTTGGGTTGTAAAAATCGTAGCTCCTTAGAGTGTAAATAATTTTGGTTCCATAAGGCGTTTTAGGAAATAGTTGTTTGATTAACTCCAAACAGCTTGACTCGTTGTATTGATAGCACAGTTAAATAACTGGTTCAGCATATATGCTAATTCGTACTATGACTTCGCCCAAACCTACCTTGGAGGATATAGAAATACATTTACTCTTGGAAGGGGTGTATCAGTATTACGGTTATGACTTCCGCAATTATGCTCTTTCTTCACTAAAGCGCCGCATTAATAGCTTCATGCAGTTGGAGGGGTTAGCTAATATTTCTGCCTTGCAAGAGCGGTTACTACACAACCGTGCTTATTTGGAACGATTTTTACTTGCTCTGACGGTTAATGTAACATCAATGTTTCGAGATCCTAGTTTTTATAACACCTTCAGAAATCAAGTTGTCCCGTTCTTGCAAACCTATCCGTTTATTCGCATCTGGCACGCTGGATGCTCTACTGGTGAAGAAGTTTACTCATTGGCAATTCTACTACAAGAAGAAGGACTTTATCACCGTTGCCGGATATATGCAACTGATACAAATGAGAAGGTGTTACAAAGTGCTAAAACTGGTATTTTTTCCCTGAAACTGATGCAGGAATATACTCAGCTTTACCTGAAAGCAGGCGGCAAAAAATCATTCTCAGAATATTATACAGCAGCTTATGATAATGCTATTTTTCGGGCATCTCTAAGAGAAAATATTGTGTTTGCCCAGCATAATTTAGCAACTGACAGTTCTTTTAATGAGTTTAATGTCATCCTTTGTCGTAATGTCCTTATCTATTTCAATCAGGTACTTCAAAAGCGGGTACATGGACTGTTTTATAATAGTCTCTGTACTTTTGGAATTTTGGGTTTAGGAAAACAAGAATCCATCAGGTTCACCTCTTATGAACAGCACTATGAAGAGATAGTCAAAGGGGAGAAACTATATAAGAAAATAGCTGGTGTTTAAAAATTTTAGATTTTAGATTTAATCTAAGTATTTTTGAGATGACAAAGTTGCAATTTTGTCAAAAGACAGTCCGTCAAACATTTTTAATTGTGTTGAGAAGATACACTTAGCGATCGCTTAAGGTAAATTACACATTGAAGTCTTAAAGGAGATTGTCGATGCAACTTCTCGAATGTCCTCCTATTGCAGTCATTGCTGGAGAAAATGCGGTTCACATTTCTCAACTACCTTCGACATGGCAAGAGATTGCTAGAGGAACCACGAGTGTCGGAATTTCCCATCCCCAAAGCTATGTTGAGATGGCGCAGTTGTTCCTATACAAATTACAGCATGGTGACGTTGACTTATTTAGCGATCGCCCCCAACTAGCTCACTTGATACCCTCATTCTCTCAGCTATTTGCACAACTAGCATGGGAAACCCTAGAGTTTTTTGGGCAAGACTTTCTCAAAGACAGCTATCCGAACTTTGAAAAAATTCTCCGTGATGTGGAGTCAAAGGGGACAGAGTACGCTGATGAAGTAAAAGTGGCTCGCATTGGGATAGATTTATTCAACGAATTTGGTTATGAACTACCCGCCAGCTTCTATCATGTGCATTTAGCACCAATTTACCGCGATCATATTTTTGAAGAACGCGCTTTAAGATTTGACCCCCGCGATATTGAACACAAACGTTCTTGGGATGCCATACTCCATGCAGGTAAGGTGTTTGCGATTCAGATGAAAGTGCAAAGCATTGCTTCCAAATACGGATTTACTTATCAACACGGCTGTGGTTGTAACTCTCACTTATCTTCCATTGATGTATCTAGTGGCGCATTTGAATATGAATTGAGTCTCGAAAAGCGCCAGCGATGGATTCGCAGTTTTATTTGGACTGCTTGGTATGAGTATGCCTTTTTTGCGATCGTCCCAAATACCAGTTACTTAGTGTAAAGAGAAACAAGTAGAGGGAGAAATTTCTCCCTCATTCTTATTTAGGCACTTCCAAATAAAAAAACATCCCAAAACCGACGCAAAAATCCTCTCTATTTCTCCTCTCTCTGTGTTCTCTGCGCCTCTGTGGTTCGTTAACGAGTCGCGGAAGCCCCACCCTCAATGTACTCATAGGGTGGGGATTGTGAGCGGACGGCGACGAAACCAACTCCGACCGATATTAGTCGTTAGGCTGATTAGGGAGTG
>NZ_JBALDM010000018.1:0-203788 GCF_036917435.1 Nostoc sp. | reverse complement strand
AGATACGGGAAACCCAAGAGACGAATAAGACCGTCATTGCTGTAGTTGAAATTGGAAGCCCCTTTTTCAGCGAAGCAAAAAGGGGTACTTCACGTTTCATAATTAAGGCGGGCAAGATGCCCACCCGACAAGAGTTTGATTTATTCAATTATTTAACTTAGATGTTTTTTGGCTTAACTCCTAACTCTCAACTCCTAACTCTTGCAACCGTCGCAGTTGAATTTGATGCAGGCGTGGCCCAACAATTGATATCACGGTGAATTCGAGATTTTCATAAAAGAAGATTTCGCCAATGGCCGGAATTTTCTGTAACTGATACAGTAAAAAGCCTCCCAGGGTTTGGTATTCTCTTGTCAAGGGTAAATCGAGATGCAAAATCTCGTTCAGGTCTTCGAGGTTGATTTGTGCCTGCACGAGAAATTTCTGCTCATCTAACATCTGAATCAGTAAGTCGTCACTGCTTTCAGGAACGCTTGCGTCGCCGATGATTTCGGCAATGACATCTTTGATTGTCACCAGTCCCACAGTACCGCCGAATTCATTCACTACCATGACCATCGCGGGTTTTTCTTGCTGCATCATGGGCAAAAGTTCACTCAAGGGCGTGTGTTCGGGAACAAACCGGGCGGGACGCATCCAAGGTTGAATCTGTGTCTCTAAACTGAGCTTTCCTACAGCTAAGGGTTGTGCCAAATCTTTAAAATAAACAATGCCCCGAACATCGTCCAAAGATTCACCAATCACGGGGTAGCGTGAGTAACCAGTAGCAGCCATTTCCCTAAGTAATGTCTGGAAAGTAGCATCTTTTGGCAGCGTGATAATACTGGTGCGAGGGATCATCACATCTTGGGCTATGATATCCCCAAACTCAAAGACATTATTGAGCAGTTCTCGTTCTGCACGCTGTAAACCAGTAGATCCCCATTCTGTAGAGATAATCACTTGCAATTCTTCGGGAGTCACAGGCGGCCGCCAGCCTTGTCCTGTGTATTGGATACCAAAAATCCGCAATAAAAAACGAGTTGATTGGTTAAGAATCCAGATGAAGGGGCCAAAAAAACGCACGATCGCTTTTACCGAAGGCCCCAAAAACCTCGCTAGCTGTTCTGAGTACAGCATGGCTAAGGATTTGGGACATAATTCTCCGATCACGATTTGCAAATAGGCAATTAAGAAAAAGGCAATGGGAATTGATAGAGAATGGGCCAAAAAGTTAGTCATCCCACTGGGTAAAGGCCAGGATCTTAACCAGGCATTTACGAGTACAACAATCGTACTTTCTCCAATCCATCCCAGTGCCAAACTAGAAAGGGTAATGCCTAACTGGGCGGTAGATAGCAGTCTGTCAATACTACGCTGTAGCATTTCGACTGCGATCGCTGGAATATCGCCAGCCTTAACTAACTGGTGAATACGCGATCGCCGCACGCTCACCATCGAAAATTCTGCCGTCACAAAAAAGGCATTGATGGCAATCAGTAATAGCACTGACAACAACCGCAGCGCCACGTCCGTCCAAATTAAGTTAGGAAAACCAATCACCGCCAAAGCTCGTGTAAAACTCACGCCCTCCATTTAGGGGGATTGGGGAATGGATAATAGTAAAAAAATAACAGATAATCACCAATTCCCAATTCCCAATTCCCCATGCCCCATGCCCAATCCCCAATCTACCTTCCTACAGGAATATCCGATGCCTCTAACTTCAGTTTTTGAGCGGGATAATCAGTAAGAGCAAGTGATATTTTCTTAACATCATCAAGTAAAGCTGTGGGAATGCTCACTGTACCTGAAAATGCCGGCCCATTTACAGGCAATTCTGTTGGTAAACCCTCTGTACTAGCACTTAGGGTTCGTCCTTTGTCATCAGTAACATCTAAAAAGCTATACAGGAAGCGTACAGAATCCTTACCTTTGTTCTGCATTTTCACTTTCAGTAACAAATCACCACCAGAGTAGCGGGCAGATTGCACAGTCATGGTTACACCCTCACTTTGGGCAGTAACTGGAAAGCCTGGTAGGGGTTTTTCTTCAACCACTTCTGGAGGCTTTTCCTCTGGCTTCTGTTTACTGCTATTGGTTTCTTCGTCATCTTCCTCTAGCTTTTCCGATTTAGCAGCCTTGGTCTTACCGTCAATTCGCGCCTTGACAACTTTCAGAATCTCTTCCTCTTTTAATAGCACTAGCCCTCCCTGTTGAGAGCTATTAGCCTTATTGCTGGCAAATTTGGTTGTGGGCCGCCCATCTGGTGCGGTAACGCCTTTAAGTGCTGAACTACCGAGTTCAAACCCCAATAAGGCGCTCACAGAACCCGCCCCCATCATCAGGATTAACAAAATCAAAGTAAGAAGTACAGTAGAATTTATTTTCATTGCTGATAAGCTATCACATAAGAATGCTGGTCTATTTAAGAATAATGAAGCTTTTGACCTCAGTCCTTAAAGGAACTTAATCAATATTAGTCTGTACTATTTCATGATTAAATTATGTAGTATAAAAATCTGGTAAATTATTGTTCAGTATTCACACGTGGTAAATTTATGCTATAATTACGGAATTGGCTAAAAATAAGTGGATAAGGTATTTACCTCACTCTAAAATTAGCAAATAAAGTTGACCTAAAGAGTTAAGATAATCAACTCGTAAGAACCCAAAAAAACAAGCGCCTTTGGCCGATTGGGGAGGCAGCGAACTCATAATTCGCCTTCAGGCTGGTTCGATTCCAGCAGGGCGCACTGAATCAGTAATAGAGGGAATTAGGGGAGAGGTGACAGGTTATAGGGAATAATCTGTACCCTGTAAGCTGTACCCTATTCCCTTATTAAATTAACGAGATGGCAAAGTTTCAAACCTGAATTCAGTTCCCACTTTCAGTTTGTTGTTATTCAAACGAGGAGACATGATCAGCGATGTGTTATAAGGATTTGGTAAATCAGGGGTGCGAATATAAGGATCGTTACCAACTTGCTGAGTCATGACATCATGATATAAAGTGTTAACCAACTCAGCATCGTGAGCAATTTCATTTTCTGGGAAGGAACCACCGAAACCGGAACCAGATCCTAGAAATACATCTATCTGACGCTTAAGGCTGCTGCTATTTTCGTAGAAATTGCGATCGTGACGAAAATAAGCCCGTTCAAATACATCACTCGTAGTTTCGGGTTTAGGGGTTTCGGTTTGGGCAAATGCAACTGAGGGAAAAGCAATACCAGCAGCAAGCAGCACCAACAAACCACCAAAGGTTTTAAATTTTATCCGCACGTTTCTGACTCCTCAATTTTCGTTTTGGGCGAATCTTAATTTATGCTTAAGTTCAGAACTCTGATGAGTTCAACCTTTGGTGTAGCACAACTTTTAATGTTTTGTAATGACGTATCCTACTGAAACTCTTACCCACTCAGATATTTGGTCAACCACTGCTGATTTGACCACTTTACGCCACAAGCTACTAGATTTATTTTGTCAACTTGCTTATCAAGAGGGTGATTTTGTCCTCTCTTCTGGGCTACGTAGTTCTTATTATGTCAACAAGACACAGGTAACACTGCATCCTCAAGGTGCTTTGGCTGTTGGACGGTTGCTATTTCCTTTACTACCTATAGATACACAAGCTGTAGGTGGTTTGACAATGGGGGCTGATCCAATTGTGACAGCAGTGAGTATAGTTTCTGTTTATGAAAATCGCCCGATACCAGCGTTGATTATTCGCAAGGAAGCCAAGGGTTATGGGACGAGAGCTTATATAGAAGGCCCCAGTTTACCAGAGGGTGCAAAAGTAGTTGTTTTGGAAGATGTGGTAACAACTGGGCAATCTGCTCTGAAAGCGGTTGAGCGTCTTAAGGATGCCGGTTACACCGTAAATCAAGTAATTTCACTGGTAGACAGAGAGCAAGGTGGAGGTGAGTTGTATCAGTCAGCTGGGTTGAAGTTTGAAACTTTGTTTTCGATTCAGGAAGTTCAAGAACGCTACCGACAACTTGCGAAATTATAAGCGCTTGCCAAATTACAGCAGTTTTCTTTTGACATGAAGTACAAAGCTACGGGTTTGGAGGCAGGAGGTGGTTCTTGCTATCTAGTTGAAATTTAGAGAAGAGTTCAAGGATTATCGATTGAACAATTAGAGAATCTAGGAGAAGCATTACTAGACTTTTCTAATGTTGCTGATTTAGAAACTTGGTTAAACCAGCAACAAGGATAAATCATCATCAGTAGTCCTGACTTTTCACGGTATCTGGAAAACCTAACCGAACAAGGCAAAAATAAAAAGTAAAAAGTAAAAAGAAAGAGGAATAAAATCGGTTTGAAGCCCCTGAATTTATTTATGGAAAAGGAAATAAAGATTTGTTTCGTTAGCGTAGCGGCACGAAGTGCGACACGACATGCTGTGAAACAAGGCATCCGTACAAGGCAAAAGTAAAAAGTAGAAAGGCAAAAGAAATATTGAATTTATCTTTCTTTTTACTTTTATCTTTTTACTTGTTTATGCATCCTTTTTAAATCCCCTAGATTTATTTATGGGGATTATCTTTTTACTTTTTACTTTTTACTTTTTAATTCTATAACTTGCTCCTGCACAGATGCGATCGCTGTGTCACGGGTGTCATCTTCAGCCGTACAATCAGGTAACTCTGGAACTGATGCGATAAAATGTCCCGACTCAGCCTGTTGAACTAGAAATCGGGACGAGTTGTCGTAATTCGTCGGGCTTCAAAACCTTCCCCTTCTTATATGTACTCAAAGCCAGCAGCGGGATTTGAACTCGCGACCTTCCGATTACAAGTCGGATGCACTACCACTGTGCTATGCTGGCAAGTTTTGTGTTTAGTTTTAATTAGCAACCACAATTTCTTATTGTACCATAATCAGTTTATTTGTCTAGGTGCGATCGCTAAAATATTTCTTTCTGACTACATTGGGCTAGGAAATCCGCAAGTTTGGCAAAAATCAACTCAAATCCTGGGTTGGACTCAAAATATTTGTACGGTTCTAAAACTGTATTCTCTTGGCACGGCTGAATCAAGGGACAGAAATATATAATTATTTTTTACAGATTATAAGCATGGCAGCATTGCTCGGACGAGATTTATTAAGTTTAGCGGACATCAGTTCGACGGAACTTCAAGAACTCCTAGAATTGGCAACTCAACTGAAATCGCAACGGTTGAAGTTGCAGTGTAATAAAGTTTTGGGGTTGTTGTTCTCCAAAGCTTCTACTCGCACGCGGGTAAGTTTTACTGTGGCGATGTACCAATTGGGTGGACAGGTAATCGATCTTAACCCTAATGTTACTCAAGTTAGTCGTGGGGAACCTTTACAGGATACGGCGCGGGTATTGGATCGATATCTGGATATTTTGGCAATTCGCACTTTTGCACAGCAGGATTTGGAAACTTTTGCTCACTATGCCAAGATTCCAGTGATTAATGCCCTTACTGATGCAGAACATCCTTGTCAGGTATTGGCGGATTTATTGACGATTCAAGAAAGCTTTGATACCTTTGCTGGGTTAACTTTAACCTACGTGGGTGATGGGAATAATATGGCTAATTCTTTGATGTTGGGCTGTGCTTTGGTGGGGATGAATGTCAGAATTGCCACTCCTAGCGGATATGAGCCAGATTCTCAGATTGTAGAACAAGCAAGAGCGATCGCTAATAACAAAACGCAAGTCCTCGTCACTCACGATCCAGAATTAGCCGCGAAAGGTTCTGCTGTACTTTATACTGATGTTTGGGCGAGTATGGGGCAAGAAGCAGAAGCAGATAATCGGATGCCAATTTTCCAGCCTTACCAAATTTCGGAACAGCTATTAAGCCTTGCCGATCCAGAGGCAATTGTTTTACACTGCTTACCAGCCCACCGAGGTGAAGAAATTACTGAGGCAGTTATTGAAGGTTCTCAATCAAAAGTTTGGGAACAGGCAGAAAATCGCCTCCACGCACAAAAAGCTTTGCTTGCGAGTATTTTAGGGGCGGAATGAAAGAAGAGAGACGCGATGAATCGCGTCTGTACAAGAGTTTGGAGTAGAGACGGGATGAATCGCGTTTCTACAGGAGTTAGGAGTCAAAATAGCTAGTGTGCAATTGACTCCTAACTACTTGCTGGTAAAAAATCCGAAATAAATGGGTAAAAGAAAAGAGAATATTCTTACTTTTGCCTTTGATATTTTTACTTTTCTCTTGTTATGGGGAGTTTTTTGTAGTACTAATGTTCTAGAGACATTAATAATTACTTCCCACAAATTTATGGAACGTCTAACGGAAGCTCAACAAGAACTTTACGAATGGTTGGCAGAATATATCAGAACGCACCAGCATTCGCCTTCTATTCGGCAAATGATGCAAGCGATGAACTTGAAGTCACCAGCACCAATTCAAAGTCGTTTAGAACATTTACGTACTAAGGGATATATAGAATGGACTGAAGGACAAGCGCGAACGATTCGGATTTTGCGTCCTGTGAAGCAAGGTGTGCCAATTTTAGGTACGATCGCAGCTGGTGGTTTAATAGAACCATTTACTGATGCTGTAGATCATTTAGATTTTTCTAATTTCGAGTTACCTCCCCAAACTTACGCTTTGCGCGTAGCTGGCGATAGCATGATTGAAGATTTAATTGCTGATGGCGATGTAGTATTTCTGCGTCCAGTAGCAGAACCAAATCATTTAAAAAATGGTACTATCGTCGCCGCTAGAGTAGATGGATTTGGTACAACATTAAAACGTTTTTATCGCCAAGGCGATCGCGTTACCCTCAAACCAGCAAATCCTAAGTACAATCCCATTGAAGTCAGTGCTATGCAAGTACAGGTGCAAGGTTCACTCATTGGTGTTTGGCGTGGTTACAACTGAATTGGGAAATGGGGGATGGGGGATGGGGCATGGGGCATGGGGGAGAAATAACCAATTAATTCCCAATTCCCAATTCCCAATTCCCAATGCCCAATAACCAATGCCCAATACCCAATTCCCAATGCCCAATAATTTATGTACCTGACGAAAAATTCAGTGCAGCAACTGCCCACTTTCCGGTTGAAATTACCGTTTGCAAGGGAAAGTAAGGGCAGTTATTACACGCAACCATTACCAGGATGTCCAAGGATGCCTGTGTCTCTGCAATTGCGGCAATATCAGCGTCAAGCGATCGCTAGCTGGTTTACCAACAATGGTAGAGGGACGCTGAAAATGGCTACTGGTAGTGGTAAAACTATTACTGCACTAGCGATCGCTTGTGAATTATATCAGCAGATTAATTTACAAGTCTTGGTGGTGGTGTGTCCCTACCGTCATCTTGTCACCCAATGGGCGCGAGAATGCGAAAAGTTTAATTTGCAACCCATTTTAGCCTTCGAGAATTTACGCACTTGGCAAAGTCAACTTTCTACGCAAATTTATAATCTGCGTTCTGGTTCTCAACGGTTTGTCACTGTGATTACTACGAACTCCACTTTAATCGGAGATGGTTTTCAGTCTCAACTCAAATATTTTCCCGCCAAAACTTTAATTATTGGGGATGAGGCGCATAATTTAGGCGCACCCAAGTTAGAAGAAAGTTTACCGCGTAGTGTTGGGTTGAGACTGGCTTTATCTGCCACACCGGAGAGGTATTTTGATGATTTTGGTACGCAATCTCTATTTGATTATTTTGGCCCAGTTCTCCAACCAGAGTTTACTTTGAGGGATGCGATCGCTCAAGGGGCTTTGGTACATTATCTGTATTATCCGGTGTTGGTGGAGTTAACAGAAGCCGAAAGTATTGCCTATTTAAAGTTAACTAAAAGAATTGGGCGATCGCTACTATATAGGGAACGAGGAAATGGAGAATCAGGAAACTTTGAAGACAATGAAGATTTAAAGCCTTTATTGATGCAAAGAGCAAGATTAATTGGTGCGGCCGAAAATAAATTAAATGCTTTGCGGGATTTAATGGCAACTCGCCACGAAACTACTCATACTCTTTTTTATTGCAGCGATGGTTCACAAGATGCGGGACAACGTTCATCGCTACGCCAACTTAAAGCTGTTGCTAAAATTCTGGGAGTGGATTTAGGTTACAAGGTAAGCACCTATACAGCCCAAACAACTTTACAAGAAAGGGAAATATTACGCCATCAATTTGAAAGTGGAGAGTTGCAGGGTTTGGTGGCAATTCGTTGTTTAGATGAAGGTGTCGATATTCCGGCAATTCAAACTGCGGTGATTTTATCAAGTTCTGGTAATCCCCGCCAATTTATTCAGCGACGGGGGCGAGTTTTACGTCCTCATCCGGGCAAGGAACGCGCAACTATATTTGACATGATTGTTTTGCCACCAGATTTAGATAGAGAAACTATCGAAGTTGAGCGTAATTTGCTGAAAAAGGAATTACGGCGTTTTGTAGAGTTTGCTGATTTAGCTGATAATGCAGGCGTTGCCAGAATGAAGTTACTTGATTTACAAAAGCGATATGGTTTATTAGATATTTGATAATGAACCAGAGAATATATTAGGACTTACGCACAAGTCACGCAAAATCATAGACGCAAAGCGGCTTGCCGCAGGCTACCATAGAGAACGCAGAGAACAGAGAGGAATTGAGAATGCCCAATAGTGAGTTTTATGTCTTGTTCAAACATCCAGGGCGAGAGATAATCAAAATCTTACGACACAACGAATTCTGCCCAGAAATTGATGCAAACAATAAGTGAAGTTTAACTTATTTCAAACATTGGAAAATCGACATCTAACAACCAATTCTCATCAACAAATTCTAGATTCTCATCATAAACAAGAACTAACTCACCAATCTTTTGAATATGATGATTTGGTTCTTGTGTGACATTTGCACTATCACCTATAAGTGAAAACTTTAGTTTTAAAAAACGTTCAGTGTGAGTAACACCAATAGAACTGCTAACTAATTCGGTTTTTAGGGTACGAGGTAACGTAATTGTTTCATAATATTCATCTTGCTCATCCCAATAGCCACACACTTTATAATCAGATTGTTCAAGATGTTCTTGAACAAGAATATTAGCATCTAAATTTTCTAATATTTCAGTTAAATCTCGCCAGACTTGATGATTTTTTAATTCCAGTCTTGTCATAATTACGTGGGTTTAATGTTCTGTTACCAAACCAGGAAAATGTAAGACACCATCAATAAATTTTGCATGAAATCGGCGGTCGCCACCTTTATCTAAGACTTTAGATTTCAAATCGTAGCCGGATTCCTGGGAAGCCACCAACCCAACATTAGCGCGAGGGAAGACTTGCCCTTTCTCAATGGCTTTTAAATGTTTGCCCTTATGATCATATTTTAATCCCAGCTTTATCTGTGACTCTGCAAATCAAACTAGCAGAACAGTGGTACAAAAATATACAATATCAGGTTGAATATCTGCCCACTTATCGGGTAAAGCTTCCATTAAATTAATATTGCTCTAGTAGAAACACAACACATAAATCACAAGATTTGCGTAAGTTATATATATGTTTTTGTAAAATTTTTGCGAGTTTACAAACAAGTGGCATTAAATATGAAATAATAAGATTATGAGTTTTATCATAATGGGATATAAAGCGCCTAAAAAATTTTGCTAATATCCTATTATAATGTAGATCAGTTATTACTAATAATAACAGAGAAGGATTAAACAATAAAGTAGTTTTTCAAATAAAATTATAAATTTGCAAAAATAGTTTTTGCAAATTGTAAGATAACGTAAACAGTGGCTTTACGGAGGCTATTCTAGCACTAGAGAAAGTTAGAATATAGAAAAACTATATTTAAAAATCCGATATGTCACAAGAGGCGAATATCGATGATGTTCAAGAGCCAATAACTAGCGCACCGCCGGAAGTACGGCAAATTATTGAGCGGGTATGGAAGTTGGAAAAAGGCAGACTAGATAAGAAGATTAACACCCATATAAACGATCATATTTTGGACATTATTAAGGAAGAGGTGCGATGAAGCTGACTTCAATTAAGCTTTGCAACTTTCGCTCCTTTTATGGTACGACACCAGAGATGGTCATCGCTGGTGGAGATGCTCAGAATACGACAATTATTCATGGCAATAATGGCTCTGGTAAAACTAGCTTGCTGAATGCCTTTACGTGGGTATTGTATGATAAATTTAGTGCAGCGTTTGCATCGATAGAGCAGTTAGTCAATAAGCGTGCGATCGCAGAAACCGAAAAAGGTCAAGCTGTAGAATGTTGGGTAGAGATTGGCTGGGAACATGAAGGTAAACGCTATCGAGTGAAACGCGCCTGTCGGGGATATAAAAACGAAGGTGATTTTGACGCTGGTAAAACTCAATTAACCATGTGGGTTGGTGCAGATGATGGGAAATGGAATATCCCAATTCAGCAACCAGACGATATAATCAATCAAATTTTACCCGCTACTTTACATCAATATTTTTTCTTTGACGGCGAACGAATTGAAGAAATCGTTCGTTCTGACAAAAAAGCTGAAATTGCCGAAGCTACAAAAATCTTCTTGGGTGTGGAAGTAATCAACCGTTCCATCAGACATTTAGGAGATGCTAAAAAAACTCTAGAAAATGATTTAAAAGCGATTGGTGATTCGGAAACTAAACAGCTATTACGACAGCAAGAAAAGATAGAACGCGAACGTGAACGTATTACCAAACGACAAACAGAAATAAAAGAAGAGTTAGAATATCAACAAACTTTTAAAAAAGAGACAAGTAATCGGTTACGAGAATTGAGTGCTGCTAAGGAATTACAAGAAAGATGGCAGAATTTAGAATCGCAGAAAGCAGGGAATCAAGAAGAATATAAAAAAACTAAGGATGCGCTAAAAAAAGTTATTTCTGCGCGGGGCTATACAGTTTTACTGTCAGAAACTACAGCACAGTTTCGAGGAATTATCAATGATTTGAAGCAGCGCGGCGAGTTAACATCAGGAATTTCGCGGGAATTTGTGAATGATTTACTCAATTCTCAACGCTGTATTTGTGGCGCAGAATTACACGAAGGTAATCATTCTCATATTCATGTGAGTACCTGGTTAAATAAAGCAGGTTCCTCGGCGGTAGAGGAAACTGCAATTCGAATGCTAGCACAAGTAGATGAAATTGATAAGCAAGCTATAGGATTTTGGGAAGAAGTTGATAGAGAACAAACTAGGATTAATCAGTTACGGCAAAGTATATCTCAAATTGAAGCCGATTTAGACAATATTCAAGAACGGTTGCGAAAAGATGCTAATGAAGAAATTAGCAGTTTGCAAAAACGGTTAGATGAAATTGAAAGTAAAATTGATGAATTAAATCGAGAACAGGGAGCAAATCAGCAGCAAATTGCTCAACTCACAACTGAAATTGAAGGTTTAAATAAACAAATCGCTAAACAAAAGCTGAATGAAGATAAGCAAACTTTAGCACAGCGACGAATTAACGCTACTCAAGATGCAATAGAACGGTTAACGGAAGTTAGAAATCGTCAAGAACAACAATTTCGTCTACAACTAGAAAAGCGAGTGCAGGAGATATTTATGGAGATTTCTGTGACTCCATACATTCCTAAAATTAGCGATAAATATGAACTGACATTAGTAGAAAATACTACAGGTGTAGAAGCACTTGTTGCAGCTTCCACCGGAGAAAATCAAATTCTCAGTTTATCCTTTATAGCTAGCATCATTGACAAAGTACGGGAATGGAGTGAGAAGCGAAAAATGATGATGATTCCCGATAGTAGTACTTTCCCAATTGTGATGGATTCACCCTTTGGTAGTTTGGATGAGAATTCGCGGCGACACATTGCGAAGACGATTCCCCAATTAGCAAATCAGTTGATAGTTTTAGTTACTAAGACTCAGTGGCGGGGTGAGGTGGAAGCAGAAATGACAGGCAGAATTGGTAGAGAATATGTGCTTACGTATTATTCATCTAAGCCGGATTGCGAACAAGATTATATTGAGTTGGGTGGGGAAAGATATCCTTTAGTGAAACAAAGTCCGAATGAGTTTGAGTATACGGAAATTATGGAAGTTGAACGGGATGGATAATTAAGAGAAACGAACCGCAAAGGACACAAAGTACACAAAGGTAGGAAGTAAAGGAGAGAATCCTGACTTATGGGTTTTGCAAGGATTAAAAATCAACTCTTAGCTATTGTAAATTTTGAGTTAATTTTTTCTCAAGTCCACGCAAAATGCTTTAATGACCTTATACCATTTCTTTGTGAAGCTGCGCCAAATTTTATTAGCTTCTTTCTTTCCTTGTGTCCTTTGCGCCCTTTGCGGTTCGTTCCTCATATAGTTTGACGCATCTTCATCCAAAATTAGTATTAGTTTATACTAAAGTTGATTAATGTTCCTCAGAAAAACTTCAGTAGTCGTATTCTCCCTTCTAACTCTATCAACCTCCAACGCCCTAGCCTTTTCTGACACCCAAAACTATTGGGCAAAAAATTGTGTCCAGCAACTAGGAGAGCGTAAACTGATTACAGGCTATCCTGATGGTAGTTTTCGCCCAGAAGCAACAGTAACACGCGCTGAAGCAGCAGTGTTGATGCTAAATGCTTTTCCTGATTCATCAGTGAAACGCACTGCTACGACATTTAAAGATGTACCCGGTAATTATTGGGCAAATAAAGCAATTTCTACCGCTTACCAAAAGGGATTTTTTTCTGGTTATCCCGGTGGAATTTTCCAGCCTAACCAGCCAATTCCTCGCGCCCAAATCATTGGTGTCGTAGCTGGTGGGAAAAATTACAGCCTTGTATCCAACCCAACGCAGATATTACAACAATATTTTAACGATGCGGGACAAATTCCTAACTATGCCCAAAATGCGATCGCATCTGCGACTATTAATAGTGTTGTTGTCAATTATCCCGATGTCAAACTGCTAAAACCACTGCAAAGCACTACGAGAGGCGAAGTTGCAGCTTTGATATGTCGGGCGTTAAATATCTACACGGTTCCTCCACAATATATTGCTGGAATCGAATTACATCCGCAAGAAGTACGCCCTTTAGCAGGAAAACTCGATATTATTCCCACTTTTAACAGCAATAGTCCCGAACTTGTAACAACTGAAGGAATTTTACTATCAACTTTCCCGCCAGATGGGAAACAAGTACAAGAAGCACATTTAAATTATCCCTTTGAAGGCAGATTTGATTTATTTGCTCATCATATCGTCAGGGCGGAAACTCCAGCCCAAAGCCGCACTGTTTACCAAGGGATAATCGTACATAATCCAGGAAATGAACCTGTGACGCTGGAAGTATTACAAGCAGCTAGTTACCTTACCAAAGAAGCACCATTTATCGCTTTACCTGATGTGGTGGAAAATCCCCAAGGTACAGTTTACTCTGGGCCGGGCGATCGCACAATGAATGATGTGTTGCGGGGAGTTAGGCAAGGGATTTTTCCCAAAAAGCTGGTGATAGAACCCGGAGAAACTCAAATCTTAGCGAATTTACCCATTCCCGTACAGGCTCCTGCCTCTAACGGTCGCACGACGATGATGCGCTTGGCAAGTAGTAGCCCAGTTTATGTAGCTAATTTAGTCAAAAATAGTAATATTCCGCCCACCTTAGCCGAGTGGCAAAAGCTTCTGGATACAGGCAGTTTAGCAGGAAAACGTGACCCTGTTCCCACACCTCTCGACCCTCCCAGAGAACCAACAGTATTTAGTCGCGTCGCTGGTGTCTCCCAAGGAACGCAATGGCAAACACAGCTTACGGATAATCACAATGTGTCTGAGTTAACGATACCTCAACCAGGAAAGGCGTTTTCTTATCCTTTGGGAACTGTACATTTAATTACCCTCAGCACTGGACAAATACAGAGTGCAGCGATGTTAAAACGCTATCCTGACACGGCGTACTTTGCTCACAGTAACTATGGTGTTGAATACAATCTAACTTTACCTCTCAGAAATATTACTAATCAAACTCATACGGTGAATGTATTAATCCAGACTCCCGTGAAGGATGAAGGGGGAACAGATAGACTGCTGTTTTTAAAGCCAGGTGTGGAACAAATATTCTTTCGGGGAACGGTGCGGGTGCGTTACACCGATGATAATGGTGTGGAAAAGACGCGCTATGTGCATTTGGTACAGCGTCGTGGACAAAGGGGTGAAGCGTTGGTGACGCTGAAGATGTTGGCGGGTGAGAAGCGAGAAGTACAGGTGGATTTTTTGTATCCTCCAGATTCTACGCCGCCGCAGGTTTTGACGGTGAGAACCCAGGGATGATTTTTTCACGCAGAGGCGCAGAGGCGCGGAGGTTTTTTAGTTACAGTTGAGAAAAAGGGAGGAATGAGGTTATGTGCTGGTGGTGAAATTTATGCAAGTCTACGGGATTACGAACGTCTAACAAAGAGTGGCTATGCTTTACCTGATAATGTCGGTTTTATTGTCAATCTCCCTCATCGTCGTTCTTTAAGTCCTGATGCCACATTTTATACTGGTAAACCTACAGGTGGGAAGTTCCTTAATGGTGCGCCTGTGTTTGCTGTTGAGGTGAGAAGTGAAAATGATTATGGTGATAAGGCTGAGAAAGATATGGAAAGTAAACGCCGTGACTATTTTGCGGCGGGGACTTTGGTAGTTTGGGATGTGGATGTACTCAAAGAGGAAGTTATCAGAGTATATCGCGCTAGTAATCCTGAAGAACCCCAAATTTATCGCCGTGGTGAGGTAGCGGAAGCTGAACCCGCGTTACCAGGATGGACTATGTTGGTGGATAATTTGTTTGTTTAGCTTTGTTTAGCGATCGCATTGCCCACATACTATCATAAAATCATACCTTGGCAATTGCGTAAACGTAGCGATCGCTTTTAGCTGTCGGTTAAGATGGCAACAATGTAGATATTAAGACAATGGCTGAAACTGGTAGAATCAGGGTTGCTAAAGATAAAGCTGAGTTGGTGAAAGGTTTAACATCTTCAGATGGTGGAACAGGGCCTTTTAATACTTTTGCTGATGTGATTGTGTTTGCAGCTGCGTTGGGCGCAAAGCATAAAAAACGCGTACCTTTAGGGGAAATTTCTAAAAGGGAACCATCACCAATACCCCAAGAACAGTTTATAGTCAGGGGATATAATACGGTAATAAATTTAATAGCAATTGCTGAAATTCAAGATATAAAAGTTTTATCTCTTCAAGAAGGAAACAATAACGAAAAACGTAATTATATCTTTGAAGAATATGCCAATGGTGGACTTGAAATATTACAAGCAGAAATCCGGGGGGCAGTAGATTATTCTGAAAGAGTTTTATTGATGCTCAGTTCTGAAAGATTTCAAGATAACTCCCAAGAAGAGGATTTTGATTTAAGCAAATTTCTTTCATAAATTAGCATAGATTTACGCTTAATCATTACCAACCTCTTCAGAAGATACTTGTGATATATAGAAAAATGAAAAAATGAGTGAAGCAAAACAGCCAGCAAATCAGAGAAGTTTAGTTTATTATTGTGAATGTTTCTCTAATATTAAGGTATACAAAAGTCAGAAAAATGGTGATGCTCTTAATAAACCTATATTACTTTTATCTATAATTGATCTAATTACACAAGATTTAATTACAGATAATCGTATCATCATATCAGATGAACTGATTGATACCTTTAAGAAGTATTGGGAAGTACTTGCTTCTAGTACTTTTAAGGGAAGTGATTTTGCCCTTCCTTTTTTTCATCTAAAAAATGATAATGGTAAATTTTGGCATCTCAAGTATAGTTCTGGATATGATGGTGGTCGTCCTCAAACAATTCCTAAACTAAAGGAAGATGTTGACTGTGCATATTTGGATGATCAACTATTTAATTTAATTCAAGATGAAATTTCTAGGCAAATATTAATTGATGCACTTGTTTCAGCTTGGCTCCCATCTGAAGATAATACAATAGAAAATTTTTTAACAATTAATGAAAATTTTCAAGATGTCTCCTTAAAAATAGAGAAAACTATTGAGTCTAGTAATTTAGAACCTAATCCCAGATATAGGTTAAAAAAAGAAGTAATTAGAAATGCTTTTTTTAGGAAAGCAATTGTAAATATTTATGATTATAAATGTGCTTTTTGTGGGATAAAAGTTACTAAATCTGTAAGTCAAAACATCGTTGATGGCGCACATATCAAGCCATTTTCACAGTTTTATGATAGTAAAATTAATAATGGAATTGCTCTTTGCAAAAATCATCATTGGGCATTTGATAGGGGTTGGTTTGCTGTAGATGAGCAATATAAAATCATAGTTAGTAATGATTTGGAAGAAGCATCGCCCCATGCTAAACCTATGAAAGATTTTCATGGTGAAACAATACTTCTACCAAATACAGAGCAACACTTTCCAGAACTGGAAGCGCTGCAATGGCATCGTCAAAATATATTTCAAGCATAATTACAGGATGTGTGGAAGTCCTACCGCTTTCGGTTCAACAAACTCGCCATCAAAACCTATAGTTTTCTTTTCCACAGTCCTAGCATCCGCCAAAGCCTTACGAAGTTCAGCACGTTCCATCTGTTCTTGAATTCCACCCAGGATGTAAACTAATAACTTCGTTGCTAAATCTCGTCCAGCAACCTGCACCCGCTTTTTATTTGGGTCATACAAAACCCCATACCAGAGAGATTGGGGATATTCCATACCACTAAAGCCGCCTTGCTGGTCAAACTTCCGCAGCTTCTTAAAAATATCTGCTAGGGAAAAACCTTTTTTAAATACCAAAATTCCCAAAGCTTGCGCTAATGCAACTTGAGCAACTGGACGGAAAAGCATATTTCCTTCACCTCCATCTTTCTCAAAGCTGAAACGCCGTAAAGCTGGTGTGTCCTCGTGTTCTAAAATCTTATAACTGGAAAGACTAGCCAAATTATCAAATAGCTTGCTAAATTCCTGAATTCCCTGCTCAAGTTCTTCATCCTCTGGACGCATGGGAATTAGACCTTTCTCCAAGGGTTTCCAGTGAGGGAACTTTTGACCCAAATATCGCTCAGACATATCTTGCAGAGCTTGCAAGGTGGTTAAGACTGTAGAATTCGAGGCTACTGTTGCACTATTCCAATTAACACGAGGATTGCGTTCTTCTCGTTGTTCTAATAATGGATGTGTAACTGCGATTTTCCTAGCAACGATCGCAAAACCATCATCTTCATTCAACTGTGTTAGTTGTCCTTTAGTCAAGGGTGCAGCCATCAAGTTAACATGAACAAAAATCGATCTTACCCTGCGCCTCGCCTGGGTGCGAGTTTCCCCAGCCGCTACCGCACAGATGAACTCAATACCAATTTTTTCCTTGGGTAAATTTTGCAAGTAAGCAAGGTCTACTTGGTACTTGTCAATCAAATCATTTACTGTAATAAAACTGTCATCAACACCTTTATCTTTTTTATAGCGCTGAAGTTTACGAGTTTTGATTAACTCCATCAACCCCTTTACGCCCATTAATCGATGTTGACCATCTAGTGCATAAATAGTTACATCATCCTCAGAAATATTTAGCAGACCTACTTTAGCGTCTTTATCTAGAGGGATAAAATCAGTCGTAGACTTTCTGGCGCGTCCTTCGCTATCCCATTCAGTAGCTTTGGGATTATCCACCCACGCTTGATTAATTACTACCAGCACTGGCGGAAACTTATGGTTGTCTCTAGCCACTAAATACTGGACTAGCGGTGCTTGACGTGACCAATCAAGGGGACGTTGCTGAATTTCATCAATGCTATCCGCGTCAATCTCGACATTATTAGTCTCAGGATTGTACTTTTTCTGAAATAGAGGTAAGTCAGAAGCGAAATGAACCCGACCTGCAAACCATTCCAGTGTAACAGAGCTAACATAAGCCTCAGTACCACCCATCTCGATTTTTTGAACGAGAATCTGATCTTTTATCCCTAAAAACTTCTCCAAGAGTAAAGCTAGTACCTCTTTTTCCTTGTTTTCTCGTTCCATGTACTCTCTAGTGATATCAGCAGTTGAGTCAGAGTCTTTCATGTTAATTTTTAAAAATTATGTATAAAATATGAAATTACAATTCGTGTTAGGATTATGGGTTTATTAATTTTTTGCCTTAAAGTCTGTACAATACAGTGGCTACCCTCAGAACAATTCAAGGAAGGGTGAAAAATATCCATAGGTAAGAAGAAATGGCTACAGCACAACAGCAAGAAGATAAAAATCAGCAATTACGTACTGTAGCAGAGTTAGTGGATTATATCCAAGCTCTCACCACTGAAATTCAAGAATTATACTGTTTAGATGAGATCCCTTGGGTGGTGGGCTATTCGGGCGGAAAAGATAGTACTGCCACCTTACAGCTGATCTGGAATGCGATCGCAGCACTCCCCCAGGAAAAGAGAACTAAAACCATCCATGTTATTACAACTGATACGCTGGTAGAAAACCCTGTAGTCTCTGTTTGGGTACGTAATTCTTTAGAACAGATGAAAGTTGCGGCTATTGAGCAAGAAATGCCAATTGAGCCCCATTTGCTTTATCCTGCAATTAAGGATACCTTCTGGGTAAACTTAATTGGGAAAGGCTACCCAGCACCGCGAAACAGATTTAGATGGTGTACTGAACGCCTTAAAATTCAACCATCTGACAGCTTTATCCGTGCAGTTATTAGGTCTAGTGGTGAAGTAATTCTTGTCTTAGGTACACGCAAGGCTGAAAGTACTAAACGTGCAGCTACGATGGCTAAACATAGAGAATGGCGGGTACGCGATCATATAAATACGAATCCCAACCGACCTAACTCATTGATTTATCTTCCTATCGAAGATTGGCGTACTGATGAAGTTTGGATTTACTTAAATCAGTGGCAAAATTCTTGGGGATATAGTAACAAAGACTTATTCACTATGTATCGAGGTGCAACAGCCGATAATGAATGTCCACTAGTTGTTGATACTTCTACTCCTAGCTGTGGTGATTCCCGATTTGGCTGCTGGGTTTGCACAATTGTTAGTAAGGATAAATCGATGGAGGCAATGATCCAAAATGATGAAGAAAAAGAATGGATGCAGCCTCTATTAGATATTCGTAATGAACTAGATATTAAAGAGGACTGGGACAAGAGAGATTTTCGACGGATTTGGGGAGATGTCCAACTATTTGAACGCAATAAAAACGGGGAAATTTCTGTTGAACCAATACCTGGCCCATATACAAAATATTGGCGCGAACATTGGCTCAGACGATTATTAGAAGCGCAAACAAAAACCCGTCAAACAGCGCCAGAAAATATGCGCGATATCACCCTAATTACTCTCGAAGAAATGAGCGAGATTCGCCGCATTTGGCTAGAAGAAAAACACGAATTTGATGATAGCTTACCCCGTATTTATCAAGAAGTGACTGGTGAAGAATTTCAAGACCCCCGTCCTGGTGCTGACCTTAGCTTATTAGGTAGCGATGAATGGGCTGTGTTAGAAGAAATCTGTGCAGATGACACTATGCACTTAGAACTCATGGCGAAGCTTTTGGACACAGAACGCCAATTTCGTAAAATGTCGCGGCGCGTGGGAA
This sequence comes from Nostoc sp., assembly GCF_036917435.1. Taxonomy (GTDB): domain Bacteria; phylum Cyanobacteriota; class Cyanobacteriia; order Cyanobacteriales; family Nostocaceae; genus Nostoc. The sequence goes on along the minus strand of NZ_JBALDM010000018.1, from coordinate 184,279 downwards.
TCTATGACACATTAGAAAAATGCTTTACTACTAGTTCGCGTTCTAAAGATGAAGCGGTTAAAAATGCTCATTTGAAACGGGATTTGAAAGCAGCAGCTGAACAAGGTGATATTGAAAAGGTCAAGCAGCTAACTTTAGCAGATTTTGTTGTCACGAATGCACAATCTGACGTAACGACACAACAAGCTGACGTAACCAATGCTAGACAATCTGCTGATGAGGCTAAGACTTGGGCAAATATAAAATATAAAAATAGAGAGACAAAGCTTTAAGTTTGCTGTTCATCATATTTTATTCTTAAATATCAATGATATTTCTTGAACTTGTACTACAAAACTTTGGCCCTTACTCTGGAAGACAAGTAATCAATCTTGATCCAAGAAAAGATGAAAATCTGCGCCCAATTATTTTATTAGGCGGGATGAATGGTGGGGGGAAAACTACGCTAATGGATGCTATCCGCCTTGTACTTTATGGTCATCGCGCTCAATGTTCTACCCGTGGTAATTTGAGTTATAACGATTTTCTGAACCAATGTGTTAATAGTAAAGCTAACCCTGCCGAAAAAACCCGGATTGAATTAGTTTTTGAACACATTGAAGATGATAAACCAGTAAAATATCGGATTGTCAGAACTTGGGAAAAAAATCCTAAAGATGGTAAAGATTATTTGGGAATTTTAGGCGATGATGATACTTGGCCTGTTGATTCTTTGGTGAATACCTGGGATGACTATATAGAAAATCTGCTGCCATTAGGAATTTCTAATTTATTTCTCTTCGATGGTGAACAAGTAAGAAACCTTGCAGAACAGGAATCACCACCACAGATTGTAATTGAAGCCATTCGCGGACTTTTAGGGCTAGAATTATCTGATCGTTTAGTAGTTGATTTGGATATTTTAGTCAACCGCAAACGTAAAGAATTTGGTAATAGTAAGGATTTATCAAACATAGAAGAAATTGAAAAAAGATTGACACAACAGCAACAAGATTATCAAGAAAATGAACAGAATTTAGAAAATATAAAAAATCAATTAGAAGAATTAGAAGTAAAGCAACAAGAAGCCTTTGATAAATTTATTTCTGAAGGTGGGAAGATTGCAGCAGAACGCAATCAACTAGAACTACAACAGGATACAAAAACTGCGGAAATTGAACAAGTACGTCAGTCAATGCGTGAATTAGCGGCTGATGTTTTACCTCTGGCATTAATTCCTAATTTACTTAATCAGGCGCAAGCACAGGGAGGAAAAGAATTTCGCCACCAACAGGTACAAATTTCTAAAGATTTGTTAATTGAGCGAGATCAGCGCTTACTCGCTTGGCTAAATCAAGTGGAAATTTCCCCGACTCAAGTTGAAAAAATTCAATCATTTCTAGTCCAAGATGTAGATAATTTATATACAAAGACTATCCAGATAGAAGCACCTTGGTTGTTAGCCGATGATGAAACATTAAGTCAGCTAGATAATCTCATCTATCACTTACAAAATTCTCAACTTTCTGCAAAAGAGAAATTAGCTATTATCAAAAAAAAAGAAGAAGAAATTCACAGTCTAGAAAGACAAGTGCAAACAGCAGCAGCACCAGAAGATTATACAAAGCTGCGTCAAGCACTAGAAGCGGCACAAAATCAAGTTGTTGAAGCTAAAGCAAATTATGAAACAATCCGCCGCCGTTTAGCTGAATTAGAAACTATTATTTCCAAGTCAAAAAGAGAATTGAGTGAATATACGGTCGAAAATATTAAACATAAAAATAACGAACATATTATCACCTCAGCAGCAAAAGTTCAAGAAACACTTAAGATTTTTCGTGAAAAATTAACTCTGCGAAAACTCAATAAATTAGAGGAGGAAGTTAAAAATTGCTTCCTTTATCTTCTCCATAAATCAGATTTAGTGCATCGTATCGCCATTGATACTAATACATTTGGACTTTCTCTATATGATTTAAATGGTAAACCAGTCCCGAAACATCGTCTTTCTGCTGGGGAAAAACAATTATTAGCGATCGCATTCCTCTGGGGTTTAGCCAAAGTCTCTGGACACCGCTTACCAGTAGCAATCGATACGCCACTAGGTAGACTCGACTCCTCGCACCGCAGTAATTTAGTTGAACGTTACTTTCCTTCCGCCAGTCACCAAGTCATTTTGTTATCTACGGATACGGAGATTGGCAAAAAAGAAGTCGAAACACTGCGAGAAAATGAAGCGATCGCCCGTGAATATCTCCTCAAATACGACTCCGCTACCCGTCAAACAACCATACAACCAGGATATTTTTGGTAGTAGATATTGACTGTTACTTTGCTTCTACATGAATTTCTCTACCAAGCTGCCTGAATTCATCATCCAGATAATATAGTGAATTTCGGATAGCTTGGCGCAGTTTACAAGCAGGTTTTAGACAATCATCCTCGTAGTCCATTAATGTTAATTCTAAATGGGGATAGAGAATTTTCAGAAAACCTGATGCTGATTTGAGGATGGCATTCTGATCGCGAATCGTAACATTTTTTTCAAAGTGAGTATGCTGCTGTACGTAAGACATGAAGCGATTATCTTGGCGTAGAGATAGCAAGGCTTCACCAAAGAAATCCATTTTTAAACCAACTTGAGAAGCTACCATTTCTCTTTGAAACTTGGGAATTTTCCAACCAGGGATAATCCCAGATAGTCGGTCTAATAATGCAGTCTCAGTAAAAAACTTTGGCAGGTTAGCCATTAAATTATCTTCATTGCGTGGTTGTAATTGCTCATCTAATTCAATATTTGCCAGCATCACTAACCCGCAATCACTAGAAATATCTGCAAAACCAGAGCGATTATAACGACCGCTAGCAAGATAATTTTTTAGTGGGCCAATGACCTCTTCAGGATTATCGAATGTTAAACTTTGAACTTCATCTAGAACCACAACTTGATGACGACCGAGTAAACCAACTTCTTTAGTTCTACCGTTAATAAACAATTGGGCGGGAGTAACTTTACCACCGCTAATTAAACTAACTTTGCTGCTGATATTTTCAAAAAAGAAGCTTTTACCAGTGCCTTTAGGAGCTAGTTCTATGACATGATAATTAGGTTCTACTAATGATAGCAACCTAGCCAATATCCATGTTTTTGCTTCCTGGTCATAACTCGGATGTTGAGGGTTAAAACCCATTGAGCAAAATATTAAATCTCGCCATTGTTGGGTATTGAATCTTGCCCGACATTCGGCATAACTTTGCAAGTCAACTTGCGAACATTGAAATGGTTCAAAGTCCATCACTTCTACTTTACCGTCGGGAAGCATAGCTAAAGTAATTTTCCCCCAAATTCCTTGGCGTAAAAGTACTTTATAGCGTTCTACGATATCAGTAGCAATGCTACATTCAGTTAAATTTAACGCCGGAATTTGTGCCAATGGTTCAGGAATTGTTCTTCCTCCCTGTTCTAATTTGATGCGTACCTGCATTAGAGCAATGAGTTTTCGTATTTCTCCCTGAGTCAGATCAAAAATAATTTCGTTACGGTCATCTTTGCGGGGAAATGCTTTTTGAATAAAGTTATTGACTTTTTCTAATTCTATAGATGTGAGTGTTCCCGAACCAGGGACAATTTTATCTAGCAGCCATTCAGCAACAAAACTAGGTAAACCAATTGAACTGAGTCCACTGGATGGCAACCTAGTTTTATCAATACAGAGATTACCAAAAATCTCATGAACTAAATCGTTATTGTAGGTTATTCCTTCATAAGAATTCATCTATATTAAATCCACTACTGAATATTTGCTTAACGATAATTTTCGATTCAGGAACTAGGGCAGCATTTGCATTTTCAGCATTGGCAAATCGAAAGGTTAATTCACCAGATAGGAATAAGTCATTTTCTTGATTTGGTGGTAATTCTGGCACTTCGGGAATTATTATTTTGAAATTACAGCTTTGATGGGCTAGAATTTGCTGTGCTAATGGTTTTCCCTGCTGAAAAGAGGGCAATTCCTGAATATATAGACAAAGGTTTGTTAGCGGTACTGAATTGAGATTATCGATAGTAATTTCCAGTTCTCCTGATTGTTTGGGTTTACCTTCACCCAAGCAAAAAACTGATACAGGATGGCGTTGGATAGATTTTCGCAGCACAGATACACCAACTACAACTTCTTCAGGAAATAGCCCCCCGTGAGAACCAATAATTTTTTTATTGCTAGTGTAACTGAAAGAACTTAAGCTAGCGGAGCCTTTGACAATACTAATGTCATGGGGAAGGCTGTAGCGATCGCCTTCTAAAACCACAAACCTGCTATCATCAGTTTTACCAATGGCCATCCTTCCCTTGGGTTCCAGTCCTGGGGGGCAGTCAGTAATTTTTTCAGAAGTACCCATCATCTGACCGTGGTCGCTGGCAATAATTATTCTCAGTGCTTCTGGATTGGGGTATTGTTGCAAACAGTAATCAATCTTTTTGGCAATACCTTCTAGAGTGTGGGGACGGTCGAGTTCGTAAAAGCTTTGCCAGTCTTTTTTACTGTGATAAAGACTATCGAACTCATCTGTATCCCAGCAATACAACTTATGTGTCTTTTTTCTTAAAGCGTTGTAGAGTTTGTCAACTTGTCCATCTGTATAACGTTTGCCTACACCCATTTTTACAAAAGCTTTACCAGCATCAGCAACCCAACCAGAATCATTAGGCAAAAGTTGAGCGTATAGACTCCATTTAGCATATTCTGTTTTGGTGGGCAGGATGCTAAAGTAAGGTGCGATCGCAGTTTCTACAGCGAGTTTGTAATCCTTTGTTAGAAAAGATAGCAGTTCTAAGTGGTCTAACCATCCCAAGCCATCGACCACAACCCATAACACAGGACTTTCTTGGCAAAGATTTTGCACTTTTGAAGCAACGCTGTAGTTGAGGTACGAATTTTCTACAGAATCTACCTGCATCTGTGGATAGTGCTGGAGTATCCATTCGACAAAGCTATCTGCCAAACTCTCACTAATTTTTGGTACAGCAGCAGATTGCTTGATGACTTCCCAGCGACGGAAGGGTAGGTAATCTTTTGTAGCCCAAGCTAAAGCTTCTTGGGGAGTAGCATCTAAAGCCAGAGGTTGGGGTGGAGGTTGGTTAAAGCTTAATTCTTGCTTCTGCTGATAGCTCAGATAGGGGGTAACTTTGGCTTCCCTTGCCCGATTAATCCAGTTAGGTCGATTGCCGAAAAGTTTGTAAGCACAATTTGCAATCCGCTCCATACCTACTTGGTTAGTAGGCTTTAGGGAATCCAGAACTTTGCCTTCGGTGCGCGAGATGAGTTGTTCCCAGTAGCTATCAAACTCTTCGGTTAGTAAGTCGGGAACTGGCAAGGGATACTTGCCGATGTCGTTCAAAACTGGTTCTGCTATGCCTAACCAGCGACGCAAAAGCAATAATTTATCTTCAGTCTGGTAGTAAGTTGCTAACTCATGTTCCTTAAACTGCTGCTGCCAAACTTGCTCAAAAGGTTTGTATTCTTGTGGAACCGAAATTGCTAACCAAGCGGCGAGATGGGAAATAGATGGTTCAATAAACCATATCTGCCCATTAATTTCCGTAATATTGTCTGCCAAAAAGTGAGCAATAGGGTTTTCTTGGGGATAAGCATCTAACTTGGTAGCAAAAATCAGTAATTGTTCGTCAGTCCAGTCATGGGGTAAGGGTACAGTATCAAACAATTGTGCTAGTTTGTTGCGAGGATGTTTTTTAATTTCCGCGATTTCCTCAGTCTTATTCCACACTCGCAGCCAAGTTTTTGCCCATTCGCATAATCGCTCACCTTTTACCCAGCAGGGAGTAGTACTAACACCAAAAAACTGTATCCATTCCACTTCTGTGGTGACAGGGATATAGCCGGAGGGAATATCGTATAATCCAGTAGGGTCTAATATGATATGTTTATCACTCATCCGTCTTTTCTGAGAGAATTTGCCCTAACCTCTCGTACACATTTTGTTGCCCTAAACGGGGAAGTTGCCGTAACAGTACGAAAATTTGATTGGTTATATCTTTCTTCTGTTCCTCAACGCATTGACCTTCTATATTCTCTAGTAACTGAGTTTCTGTTACACTAATTAAGTTAATATAATCAGATTTTTTAGCTTGAATTTGCTCCAATAACTTGTTTGCTGCTTCTAGTTTCTCTGCATCATCAAACGATTGCTTTATTTGAGTACAACTGGTTTCTAAATTTTTGATCCATTTCTGGGCAGCAGCTTGTTGCTGCTGAATAATTTGTGATTGTTTTTGTTGATATTCCTGTATTTTATTCCTAACATTTACTTCTAACTGATAAATTTTCTCTTGAAAGCGGTCAGTATTATGGATATTCAACTGCTGACTAGCAATTATTGCCAAAACATCATTATAACTGGCAATAGAATCACTTTGTTGATAGCGAATTTCCAGACTTTGTATTTGCTCTAGGTCATGCTTTAAACTCGGAATTTGTGGTTGTAGTTGTTGATAGGCTTGGTAATCAGCCGAATCTTGAAAGACAACATCAAGCTTGGCATATTCTGTATTAATAACATCTAATTCTGTGAGGTTATTTACTGACTGGAGTCGAGTTTTGAGATTTGCAAAACTAGAACGATCGCTAGTGATTTTGTTTTGAATTAACTGCACAAGTTCAGCAATTTCATGCTTAAATTTATCAGGATAATTGAAGCGAGATTGTAAAGTTTCAATTTCTTGCAGCGCTTCTTGAGAAAGATGAATTGTTTGGATTTTAGTTGCAGAATTGCGAATATTCTGCATGATTTGTGTATCTTCGGCTTGCTTTTGCCCTGCTTCTGCCTGCTGCCTGATGTCTGTTAATCTGATGTTGCTGGTACGGAAGGCATTTTGCAAACTCTCAATTAGGTGGCGAGGCAAATCTGTAATCTGGGTAATCTGGTCAATAATTCCTTGAATTTCTATTTGATAAGCACTACAAGCTTGTTCGGTAGATAGTGACTCAGCACGTTTGTTTTCTGCTGCTACAAGTTGGTCAATTTTATTACTGACAGTTTGCAATGCTTGGGAGAAGCGATCGCGCTGTTGTTGTGTTGGTAAAATTAAAGTGTTTGGCGATCGCTTCAACAGTTGCGGGTAAAGTGGTAACAGTGCTGCCAACTGTGCCTCACGAGGTAAGTTTTCCAGTACTTCTGTCGGTTGGAACCACTTGTCAATTTCAGCAACCGCAGCACTCACCAGCTTTCTATTCTTAGTTAATTCTTCTTTTTCTAACCCTTCCGGTTCATTAGACTCTAAAAAAGCAGCAACGGCTTCTAGATACTCCTGTGCCTGGTCATATTCTATAGGCGATGCCGCAAGAGTCGGCATTTGTGTTTGTTGACGACGAATCAGTTTAGACTTTTGTTTAATAATCCATTCTTCAACAAATGCTGTGGGGTTTTGCAGAATATCAGTATTGCCCCAAGCTTGCAGAGACTTATCTTGTAAAGGAACAATCTCTGCTTTTTTAGTGGTAAGTTTGATGCGTCCTCGTAAAATAACTTCTTTGCGGTGGATTGCCAACCATCCTGCTAGCAACATGGTAAAATTATACTCGCTATAACCAAAAGGTGGGGTAGAAAGTACTTGCCAAATTTTTTCTAAGTCAAAAGTATCTTTTGGTAATCCTTTTAAGTCAGTTATTTCAGAGATTTTATCCCAAGCAGCGCGGATTTTTTCATGAGTTGGTTCTTGAACGATATATTTATCAGACGTTTTCTTAAATAGACCCCATAACTTGACAAAAATCTGGTCAAGAACAGTCCTATAAGACTGGTCTTGAAGCGTTTGTTGACTAATATTATTTTCTATGAAGATTTGTTTTGCAGTCCAGCCGACAATCTTTTTACCTGTCTGATGGTCTGAACGCATTTTATCAATTTCATCCACAGGCGGAACGAAGGGATACAAATCTTGTAGCAGTAAACTGATTACTCGTTGTGCTTTGTGTTGTTCAGCAGAGGGAATTTTCTCGATTCCTACACAATAATAAGTGCAATTATTTAATAACCTCGTTAACCGCTTGTTCGCCTCTTCTTGCCAGCGCTGAAGCTGTTCTTGATACGCTTTTCCCAACAATCTTTTATCAGCACTGTCAGTTTCTTCAAGAGCTTTTATCTGTAGAATAATCCGGGCTAAATTTCCAGTTTCTTCTGTAGGAATAGCAACGGCTATACGATTTTTAATCGGTGTTCTAGATAAATAATTAGCTATAGTATTACGAAACTCTTGCAACTCTTCTTGAGTCTCTGTCAGAACATAAGCTAAAATTCCCTTCTCTTTGGTATCTTTCAGAATCCGATTATTCTCTAGCGCTCTAATGAATTTATCAATACTATATATCTTACGTTCAAACTGCCAGTCTTCACTCACTAATTTGTTATCTTTGACAAACTGGGTAGCACTAATTTTAGTATTAGACGGATATTGTTTAAGAATATTAATCTCACTACAGTAGGTCACTACATCATTAATAGATGTTGTGAGTGATTTGATTTTTTCCTCAATTTCTTCTTGAATACCTTTAGGGTTAATTCCTTCCCAGAAACGGTAAAGTTTAACCTCTGGTCGGTGGTAAATTAAATCTCTTTCCTTTTCTAGTTTATCTAGCGCTACCTGGAGTTTAGATTTAGATAAACCTGTCAAAGCTAGTAAAATTTCTTGATGATCTTCCCGGTCGGGCTTGGTCAGTTTTTCTCCACTAGCTTCATATAAAAATAAAGCTTTGACAGCAATTAATTCATCTGTATCATCAGCACCTAGAACTAAATCTACAGCTTTTTTATATTGAGTATAAACAGGATAGTTAGAAAAGTTCTCTAGAAAGGTATCTACTAAAGCAATGGGATAGATATAATTGGGTTTTCCAGAATTTTCTACAGGTTGAGTTGCGATAAAATTTTTGACATAGCCTTTTATAAACTGGATAGCAGTCCGGTCTTGGGTAAAATCAAGGTTGCACAGTAGATATGCCGTCAGAGGATGGAGGGGAAAACAACCCTCGGATAAGTGGGTATAAAACTCTTGAAAAGACCAGCCTTTTTGTCTATAAATTTTAATTCTTCGCTCGAAAGCTGTTTCAGCTTCTCTCCTGAGAGTGTTATCCCACTTAGAACGAAATGTTTGCCAATTAGCATTATTTTTTCGCAGCAATAAGTTCTCTATAACTAGTTCTAAGCTAGAAGCGGGGTTGTAAGTAGTCCCATCTTTTGGTGCAAGGCGAGTTGCAATTTTTTGGTATTCTGATATTACATTGGCAGAAATCCCAACTCCTTGACCAGGATGAATTTGAGTGAAACTTAAAAGAGCGATTTTCCCTTTATAGTTTTCGCAAATATTGGTAATATTTTGCAGTGCCGTACCTCCAGCACCAATATCATCTGCTGCCCAAGCTTTCAGATATTGGTTTAGCTCATCAAACAAAATTAAAATACCTTGAAAGTGGGCATTTTGTCCAGTGCAATGATTTGTTATCAGGTCTTCTAAAATTGCTTGAATATTTACATCAGCAGTAAAATCAGGAGTAAATCCCGTGATTTCAAAGGCAAGTTTTTTAACAGTGGATATAACACCAGAGTTATTTTCTCTGAGTAAGCGGATGAGAGAATTTAAATCACTATCAGGATTACCAATACTTTGTAGATATTTCTCTACTTTTGCCCTATTCTCTGGATTCAAACTTTCCAAGTAGCGTAAGGGTTCGCTGCATATATGTTGTGCTAAAGAATCCTGAATACCTTCTACTTCAAGACTTTTGACGAGTTGTTGCAGAAATTGCTTCCTAATATCGCCGCCTGTGTCACCACTTAGACAGATAACTAAATGTTGGTGGCGTTGATTTTGTTTAAAAAGCTTCAAGCCTTCAAGAACAGCCTGACTTTTCCCAGATGTAGCCTTTTCCACTTGTGATAAAATCTCTTGCACTTCCTGACTCTGGAAAGGTTTTTGGAAAAAGTTGGCTATTGCGATCGCAAAGTGCGACTTACCCTTACCATACTGTTGAATCATCAAATGGATGTTCGGCTGATTCGCACTATGATAGCTACGGCGCACCGCATCCAAAATACCAACTGTCGATGACTCCGGTTTTGTTGGGTCGTAGTTAAAGATAAAACTTTCGCATAAAGATAAATTATTCTCTGAATCATCAATCATGCCAAAGTTCACAGAACTGGCAATACTACCCTTTTCGTTGATTTCAACAAGTTGGTTGAGGAGCATAGTAAATTTAAAATGGCAGATGCAAAAGGATGATTATCCTGAAGGAATACGCTTAATTCGCTCTGGCGGCCAATTTTTCGGTGCTAGTGGCTGGGGTAGCAGTATCCATAACAGTCTTTCTAGCTTCCGCGTCTCTTCCAGTTGTTTCCAGAAAAGGGTAATGCGACTGCCAGATGTGATTTGCAGATAGGTAATCAGACAATCTAACCCTTCGAGTAAAACAATCTGTTTGCTAACCCCAGAACACATTAACTTGATGGCACTGAGTTCGATATCTAAATTGTGATGAAGAGCAAGAAAACTTTCTCCCGGATGAATCCGTTGTAGCAAATTTTTTCGGTAATTGACCCGATGGGCGTTGTTGTAATGAGCGATACGCAGCAGTTCGCTTTCATCAGGTGTGTCCCAAAGTAGCAGATGAATTCGGTCATCAGGTCTGGCATCTCCCAGCAGCAAGTAATTTTTATCTGTCATACGCCTTCTCTAGCAGTGCCAAGGGTTCATCCCATCGCGGAATCACCTGAAACGGAGGTACTGCCCGTCGCTGTTCGATGATGCCATAAGCTTCCATTGCATTTAGCTGTTCTTGTAATGCCTCTGCTTTCACTCCCAGTACGGCAGCAAGTCCCATTTTCTCATTCAATATCGACTCAGTGAGAACGGAACCTTCACTTTTAAAGTCACGTTCCCACAACTTTGCCAAGAAATATCCCACTAAATAAGAGTTAGGTAAACGGGCATCTCCGCTAACATATTTATCCTCTTGTTTGGTGATCAACTTGCAAGCTGCTAAAGCGTGGAACTCAGTGTATGCTCGTAAGATAAATTTAATTCTGTCAGAAATTACTTTGCTTTCTTCTTCAAAAACCGATGTACTGTGATATAGCAATTCTTCACTCGTAAATTTATTATAACGAGGTAAAAATGTATATATAAAGTAAGACCATCCACCCCAATCAGCAGGATTCTCTGGTGTTGGTTTTAGACCGCGATCGCCAAAACTTAAATAGAAGTGCATCAACCAGTCTGTAATATTTGACTCAAAGCTAGGGTCTAGCCGCAAGACAATTTCTCCTTCCAGACTGGGACGATTCTTCTTAATTAACCCTGCACGTCCTGCCCAACTTTTTACTCTTCCTACTTTGACATTACCTAAACTTGTTTTCTCCATCAAATTGGGCAAGCTATCATCTAAGCCTTTATCTTGGGCAGCAGCATGAAGAAGCCTACTTATTTCATCTTTTTTGAGCGCAAAAGAACCATTAAAATGTAATTGTAATTTAGCCATAATATCCTTTTAAAATAAAATTTTATACAGAATAATTCAGTAGGAGTTTTGTATGACTGGGCGTTGATATTTATATGTGTAATTGGATATTATACCAAATTAATTCAGGACTTACCCATGACACGTTTACTAAAGAACGGTGCGTGACGCTATGAGATCCTCATCTATATACAGGGTTTTGCCGCAGCGTCACACACCCTACAAATATCATGTGCCAGTTGCGTAATACCAATTCTCTATGAAGATGCGCCTAATTATTTTGAGACATAGTGAATTATCTTTAAAAAACCTCTGCGTACCTTAGCGCTAACCTCCGCGTACCTTTGCGTTAAAAAAATCTAGTATTTGAAGCAGCTTTATAAAGAGACGGTATCAGTTCTGTAATTAACCATTTGTTATTTCTCGTTACTTATGTGAAAGCATAATGTAAAGTATTTCTTTAACCTTTAATCATGGAATCGCCAATCGAAAGAATAAAACTTTCTCAAACAGCCAAAGACCAACTTACCAAACTTAAGCGCAGCACCAAAATCGACCAATGGAATATCCTATGCCGTTGGGCGTTTTGCCGTTCCCTCGCAGAATCAACCACACCCTCCCCTGTCCCAATTCCTCAAGATAGCAACGTCGAGATGACTTGGCGCGTCTTCGGCGGCGAAATGTCCGATATACTCCTCCTCGCCCTCAAGCAACGCTGTCATAATGACGGCTATCCCACCGACAAAGAAACCCTCGCCACCCAATTCCGTTTGCATTTGCATCGCGGTATTGGCTACTTAGCAGGCGATCCAAATATCAAGAAAATTGAAGATTTAATTGAACTGGCGGTCAAAGATTGAAAGTATATTAGTTGACTGTTAACTGTTCACTGTTAACTGACAACTAATTATTATGCCTGAAGCGCTAGAAATTGAGCGTCATCGAGCTGCGATCGCTCGCCCCGACATCTCTCGCCCTGTACGATTGGCAATGGAATGGGCAATCCTCAATCCAGACACCACTTTTTTTGACTACGGTTGCGGCTATGGTGGTGATGTGCAGCGAGTAGCAAACTTAGGTTACACCAGCGCAGGCTGGGATCCTTACTACCATCCCGATGTCCCACGCACCGCCGCCGATGTGGTCAATTTGGGTTACGTCCTCAACGTTATTGAAGATTCAGAGGAACGCCGTCAAAGCCTTATCCAAGCTTGGGAACTCGCCAGCAAAGTTTTAATTGTCGCTGCTCAAATCCTGATTAACGCACCCAGCAAAACCCAACTTGCTTACAATGATGGCATTGTGACGCGTCGCAACACTTTTCAGAAATATTACGAGCAACAAGAACTTAAAACTTATATTGATGAAGTTCTAAATGTCGATGCAGTACCGATCGCACTAGGCGTATATTTTGTTTTTCGAGATGAAGCCGAAAAAGAAAGCTACAAAGCTATCCGCTTCTTTTCTAAGACTTCTACACCGCGAGTCCGCATCCCCAGTAAGCGGTTTGAAGACTATCAAGAACAGCTGCAACCACTCATGGCGTTTTTTACCAAGCGCGGTAGACTACCCGTGAAAGGCGAATTGGAAAATGAACAAGAATTGCTAAGTGAGTTTGGTAACTTCCGCCGCGCCTTTGGTGTAGTTTTGCAAGCTACTGATGAGGCTGAATGGGATGCGATCGCTTATCGTCGTTCTCTCGATATCCAAGTTTATCTCGCTCTGACTCACTTTGATAAACGTCCCGCATGGCAAAAGCTAGCCCCAGAAATGCGCCACGATATCAAAGCTTTTTTCAGCAGCTATGAGGAAGCTTGTCAAGTAGCCGACCAAAAACTTTTCAGCTTAGGTAAATCTGGAGTAATTCAAGCTGCGTGTGAAAAAAGCAAAATAGGTAAACATACACGCGGTGCCCTTTATGTCCATATTTCGGCACTTGCAGCACTCGATCCCTTGCTGCGAATCTGTGAAGGCTGCGCTAGCCGCACCATTGGGCGTGTAGATGGAGCCACATTGATCAAATATCACACTGATAAGCCGCAAATATCCTATCTGTTTTACCCTGATTTCGACACCGATCCCCATCCGGCGTTAAAAGCCAGCATCGGTATTGACTTAAAAACTCTCTTCATAACTCACCGAGACTATGCAACAAGAGCAAATCCGCCAATTTTGCACCGAAAAGAAACATTTGTTACTAGCGACTACCCACGCTACGAAGAATTTGCTAAACTCACCCAACAAGAACAGGAATTAGGATTGCTCAAAGACAAAAGCGCTATCGGCACTCGTGAAGGTTGGGCAAAATACCTTGCTGCATACGGGGTAGAAATCAAGGGGCATGAGATTTATTCAATTAAGGAAAATTAAGGAATAATCACACTGTTAGAGCAGCATTGATATGTATCTTAAATAAAGAAAATATTAGCAGATTTGTGTGCTTATACGAAATTAGACAGCAGGTATGGCAAGATAACTGCAATTCAACTTAGATAACAAGGAATCTTCAATATTGTGCAAGTAAATAAATCGCTGCTACGAATTTTTGGCAGCCAGAAGATGGGAGCTTTGTTATTTCTTGGCTTCTCATCAGGGTTGCCGTTGTATTTAACCAGTCAGACATTACAAGCGTGGTTGACCAAAGAAGGGATTGGCTTGGCAGCGATCGCCGCTTTTAGTTTAGTTAAGCTACCATATTCTTTAAAATTTCTCTGGTCGCCTTTACTAGATAGATTTGTACCGCCTTTTTTGGGGCGACGTAGAGGTTGGCTGGTAATTACACAAGTAGCATTACTGTTAAGTATAGCTACAATGGCTTTACAACACCCATCCCAAGGGCTACAACCTTTAATAATTGCTGCTGTGGCCGTTGCCTTTTTTAGCGCCAGCCAAGATATTTTAGTTGATGCTTACCGCACTGATGTAGTGGCAGCAGAAGAAAGAGGTGCTGGGGCATCTATTTACTTGTTGGGTTATCGCATTGCCATTCTAGTAACTGGTTATGTCACCCTATTTTTAGCAGATAGGATGCCTTGGCAAACCGTTTACTTGTTGATGTCGCTGTTGATGCTGGTAGGTTTGGTAAGTTCTATTTTTGCACCAGAACCAGTACTGCGCGATCGCCCACCTCAGACTTTATCCGCCGCCGTCAAATTACCCTTCATTGAATTTTTCCAGCGTCATGGCTGGCTACAAGGACTTTTAATTTTGGTATTCATTGTGATCTACAAGCTGGGAGATTCTTTACTAAAGAATGTATCCACCCCATTTTTGTTAGATAAAGGCTTACATTTCACTCAAACCGACATCGCATTTCCTGGTGCATTGGGAATTTTCGCCACTATTGTTGGCACTTTGGCAGCAGGAGCAATAATGACTAAAATTGGTGTTAATCGCTCACTCTGGATATTTGCTATACTCCAAGCTGTCGGTAACTTGGCTTTTTTTGCGTTAGCAGTAGTTGGTAAAAACTTCTATCTCATGTTAGCAGCCGTTAATATCGAACAATTCTGTGCTGGTCTAGAAACTGCTGCTTTTGTAGCATTTTTGATGAGTCTTTGTAACCAAAGCTTTTCAGCTACACAGTACGCCTTACTTTCCAGTTTACAAGCTTTTAGTAGAGATATTGTCACGGCTCCAGCAGGTACATGGGCACAAGCCACCGGTTGGTCTACATTCTTTCTACTGACAGCAATAGCAGCTTTGCCAGGATTACTATTATTGCCATTTTTTGCCCCTTGGAATCCCAAGCCAGTGGTAGTATTATCCAGACCAGGACTTGACGACGAAGAAGAGGATATATGGGGAATCAAGTAGTTATTGCTGTAGGCACATTTATTCTCTTACTTACTGGTTTATTACTTGGCTATGTTCTCTCCCAGTTAGTTCTGGGATTTCTGACATTTAATCTCCTAACTTTTTTTGGAACACTCAGCCTAATTTTAATTTTTGGTACACTTTATTACGTTTTATTTTGGCAGTTACGAAGAGATCAGTCTCGACCATCAACTATAAATCAAGGGATACCAAACCAGGTAGACGATGGTGTATCTGATAGCTATCTCAAAAATAGGCTAATTGCTAAGTTATCTGGTGACACTGCCGCAGCCGAACGGTTAATTGAACAGGCAAAGGAAACTTATCCTGGAATGCCGGAAAATTGGTATTGCGAAAGAGTGCTTGATGACTTAGAACGCGGTCAATAATACTAGGGGAGTAGGGAGTAGGGAGTAGGGAGTAGGGAGTAGAGGGAGATGAGGGAGAATTATTTAACAAGTTTCTTCCCCAATTCCCAATTCCCAATTCCCAATTCCCAATTCCCAATTCCCAATTCCTAAATACAGAAAATTGCTAAAATAAAGAATACTTCACAAATCTTCAGCTAGATTAGCATAAAAGTTTCTAGCTCTCTTTGCAATTAAAATATGGCTATTTTTCGTCAATACATCGCCCCACTGCTTGCAGTTTTGGTATTTCTCTTTGCCCTAGTCGCAGTCAGCGCCCGCATCTTTTTACCATCCGATATGGCAGCACCTGCACCAATTGAAGAGGTAGGGATAAGTTCTCAACCCACTCCTGCTAATTTGCCACCCGCACTTCAAAACTCAGCTAGTTAACTCAATAAATGCCAGAAGTGTCTGAGCAACTACTACCAGGGTATATGATTCGCCGTGGTTCCACATTGGAGCGATCGCTACTGCTTAAATTCATGCACCGAACTTACGAGGATCTCTTTCCCAATGAAGATTTTTCTCACCTAGAACAAACTCTTAAGCAATACTTTTCTAGCGATACGCCTTTGTGGTGGGTAGAAGAAGAGGGGGAGCGCGGGGAGATGAGGGAGACAAGGGGACAAGGGGACAAGGAGAATAATTATACTCAATCCCCAATTCTCAATTCCCAATTCCCAATTCCCAATCCCCAATTCCCAATCCCCAATTCCCAATCCCCAATTGCCTGCCTTTGGGTAGGCAATGCCATAGATCAAGTGCAGGGTAATCGTCATGCTCATATCTTTATCCTCTACGTTGTGCCAGAATATCGGCGACTGGGTATTGGTACAGCTTTGATGCGATATGTGGAGAATTGGGCTATTCAAAGAGGCGATCGCCAAATTGGATTACAAGTGTTTCAATCCAACAAACCAGCATTAAATCTTTACAATCAGTTAGGTTATCAAACCCAATCCCTGTGGATGGTAAAATTCCTGGGTGCAGAAAAATAAACTAGAGGATAGCCATAATATACTTTAGCGTTTGAGTATATAGCGGTTCTCGTTTGGATAAAACTCAACGAGGGGAAAAGAAAGTGTATAATTACGCAACTTATAAAGTTTTAACTTATTGGCACGGGGGATTATATGTTAATCCCTTTTCGGGATTGAAATGAAATTATGTATGACGAAGACGATCTAAGCCTACTCGATATTGAGGAGGAACTAGAAAGCCCCCTAGATAAAATAGAGCCGCTAACTGCCGATTCAGTTGTGGTTAAGCCCGATCCGGAATTGATGCTAGCCCTCCTAGAAAATCCCCAGCCCCAGGAAAGAATGTTAGCGGCGCGTGCTTTTTGTGATGTAGAAGATGCGCGTGCTACACCCCATCTGATTCGCCTGTTAACTGATATCTGTCCCTTAGTCAGGGTGAGTGCATCTTATGCCCTCGGACGCAATCCTAGTTCAGAAGCAGTGACTCCATTAATTGCTCAACTAAACAGTGATTGGAATGGCTATGTGCGTAAAGGCGTTGTTTGGGCTTTAGGAAACTGTCGCGATCGCCGTTCTTTACCACCCCTAGCAGATGCCTTAAGAACTGACATTTCCGCAGTGCGTTTGTGGGCTGCTAGCGCCTTAGCACAGATGGCAGAAGTGGGTTATGAAGCAGTTATAGGGGCAATACCACCATTAATTGAAGCCTTAGTCAACGATCCCGTTGCAGCAGTACGGAGTAACTGTGCTTGGGCAATTGGTCAACTTTGCCGCGAATTACCTTCTAATGTAGTTTATGCCACAGCGATCGATGCTCTAATTCAAGCCTTTGCTGAAGATAAAGATTTGGGAGTCCGAGAAGACGCGAAAGCTTCACTCTTAGGAGTAGGCGATCCCCGTGGCTTACAGCTGATTGAAACCATAGAACAAGAAGGGTGGTTTTGATTTGGGCATTGGGCATTGGGCATTGGGCATTGGGCATTGGGCATTGGGCATTGGGCATTAATCACTTGAATCCCAACTCCTCACTTTTGTACAGACGCGATTAATCGCGTCTCTGACTAACCTTCAGCTACATTTTTGACCAAATTTAAGTCATAAGGACGCTCAGTATCATCCTCGCCCAAATATTCACCATTTTGAATTTCCAGAATAACTAGGGGGATATGTCCAGGATTTTCTACCTTATGTAGGGTTGCTGCGGGAACATAAGTTGATTCGTTTCGATTCAGTAATATTTCTGCATCGCCACAAGTTACCTTGGCTACACCGGAGACTACAACCCAATGTTCATTACGATGATAATGGATTTGTGGTTTAATTCCGTGCCTGGGCTTGATTTCAACACGGCTAATTCTATAAGTATTTCCCTCTTCGATCACCTCCACCTCACCCCAATAGCGTGTACCTGAATGTGGAGGCAATTCGTTGATATTTGACTGAGTATTATTTTCATTGGGAGTCATAATCAATTTCTCAACCAGATGAGTATTAGTATTTTTCTGTAATTTACCGTAAATTTACCGTAAACGGGATAAAAGTTGTTTACCCCCCTTTATACTGAATCCGGTAAATCCGATTATTAGCTTCTTCTGTTAGTAGTAAACTACCATCTGGCAACACGAGTAAACCTACAGGTCGTCCCCAAGTGGTTGGTACAGAAGGATTTAGCAAAAAGCCTGTGAGAAAGTCTTCGTAGTAGCCAAGCGATCGCCCCTTAGCATCAAAGGGAACAAATACAATTTTATAACCAGTGCCGCGATCGCGATTCCAAGAACCACGAAAAGCAACAAAAGCACCGTTCCGGTATTTTTCTGGAAACGTTTTACCATCATAAAACTGCAAACCTAATGCTGCTGAATGCGCTTGGAACAGCACATCTGGCGTTTGGGTACGGGCTGCTAAATCGGGGCGTTTACTTTTGCCATCTGTTTTTTGACGCGGATCGAGGTTGTTTGGTGTCAGATAAGCATAAGGCCAACCATAAAATGCCCCCTGTTTAACCCGTGTCAGATAATCTGGAACCAAATCATCACCAATTCCATCGCGTTCGTTAATAGTGGCGTAAAGTTCCTTAGTTATAGGATGAAAATCTAAACCAACCGGGTTACGCAAGCCAGAAGCGAAAGTTTGCTGCTGGGAACCATCTAAATTCATTACCTGTATCGAAGCGCGTGGTAGGGGTTCTTCATCCACATTACTTCCCGATCCAACGGAGACATATAATTTATTGCGATCGGGCGAGACAACGACATTGCGCGTCCAATGGTTGTTATAACCTTGAGCAGGCAAATCAGCGATTTTTTCCCCTTTACCCGTAATTTTGTTTTGGCCTTGGGTATAGGGAAAACGCACTACAGCATCTGTGTTTCCTAGAAAAAAGAAATTATTTGCAAAAGCCATTCCAAATGGTCTATTGAGTCCGTTGTCACTACTAGCAAAGGTTTCTCGAACGTCGGCTACACCATCACCATTGCTGTCACGTAACAAACGAATGCGGTTTTGCCCCGTTTCAGTCACCAAGACATCGCCACTGGGAGTTAAAGCTAGCCAGCGTGGGGCATCTAAACCTTCGGCAAAGACGTTAACTGTAAAGCCTCGTGGTACGCGCAGCACCGGATTTTGCGGAATAGGTACAACTTCAGGGCGCTTGGAAGCACTTTCTGTTGCGAAGGGTGCTGGTAAATTCTTGAGATTTATCCGAATGGGCGTAGGTGAAAGTGCTTCAGTGCGGACAATATTTTTTGGCTGTGTAGAATTCTGTGTTTGTTGTGTAGAAGATACAGATATTTGTGGTGTGGGATTATCTGAGGAAGCGCGAGTCTGGTTACACGCTGCTGCCAAAGTCAATAAAAAAACTGGTAGCAAGAAACGCGCAAAGACTTTCATGACAGTAGACACCATGACATAATTTTCTTACTTTAGACTTAATACTTGATCATTGCCACCTGTCTAAAGTCCGATTTTTCTTACTTAGTCAACCTATGAGAAGATTAGGTGCTGGGAAAATAATTCCCAATTCCCAATTCCCAACATTCATACATATAAACATTTGTTAGTCAATAAAAGTTTTTCAAATTCTGCTGCTGACAGTGGACGACTAAATAGAAAACCTTGCATAGAATTACAGTTATGTTGGCGCAAAAAATCTAGTTCCGCTTCCGTCTCTACACCTTCAGCGATTACATCTAGATTGAGATTGTGAGCCATT
Organism: Nostoc sp.; assembly: GCF_036917435.1. Lineage (GTDB taxonomy): Bacteria > Cyanobacteriota > Cyanobacteriia > Cyanobacteriales > Nostocaceae > Nostoc. The sequence continues at coordinate 164,355 of NZ_JBALDM010000018.1, read as the reverse complement.
TGAATTAATGCTTTAGTAATGGCTGATTTCTGTGGATCGTTAGCAACATTATGGATAAAATAACGGTCGATTTTTAATGTGTTAATTGGTAAGTTTTTCAGATAAATTAAGGAAGAATAGCCTGTACCAAAATCATCGATCGCAATTTTTATACCCAAGGATTGTAATTTGGTCATAGTAGCGATCGCACTATTTACATCTTGCATAATCATGCTTTCAGTTAGTTCTAGCTCTAAATCATCCGGTTGCAAGTTATTCATTGCTATAAAATTGACTATTTTCGGAATAAAATCTGGTTGATTAAATTCAATTACTGACAGATTCACAGCAATAATCAATGATTTAATTCCGGCATCTTGCCAGATTTTTATTTGCTTACATACATTTTTTAATACCCATCTGCCAATAGGAACAATTAAACCACTAGACTCTGCTAACGGAATAAATTGTGTTGGATAAACCATACCTAATTCTGGACTTCGCCAGCGTAGTAAACTTTCAGCAGCTACTATTTTTCCAGAAGAAATATCGATTATCGGTTGATAATAAATTTCAAATTCCTGAAATTTATGTTGTTTGATAACCCGGTGTAAACTAATTTCTAACAACTGCATTTTAGGAGACAAATTATTAATTATATTCTGAGGAGATAAGTACTTTTTTAAAGTAGCGTACTTTTCCAAACGATTTATAATTGCACTTAATAATTCAGCCCTAGTAAATGGCTTAGTTATATAGTCATCTGCCCCCATGTCCATACCTTGACGGAAGTCAGATTTGGCAGATTTCGCGGTGAGAAAAATGAAGGGAATTGTTGCCGTTGATCGATCTTGGCGTAATGCTGTTAGCACCCCATAACCATCAATTTCTGGCATCATCAAATCGCAGAGAATTAAATCAGGAACTTCGCTAATAGCCAAATGTACACCGATTCTGCCATTAGCCGCAGTAATAGTTTCAAAATCCTCTGCTTCTAGCAAATCTAAAATATTTTCACGGACTGCTTCATCGTCTTCTATTATTAAAATTTTGGGCATAATTTACCTCAATTTATCTTTTATTATTTAATTACAGAATGACAGTAAACTTTGTACCAAATCCCAGCGTAATCGAATGGAGATAGCTAGCCCAAAAGCCAGGACATTCAAGTTTTTCCCAATAACCTGCAATAGCGACAAAATTTTCGCTAAGAAAATATCCTGAACTTTTGGAAGTGTAAATTATTTCTCCGATGGAGAAGAGTATATATCGCAAATGTTGTTGGCTGACAATTAGCGTCCACCATATTTCCCAATATGAACGCCCAATTACGTCTTGTGGTTTTAGTCTGCAAAAGTTGAGTACTGTTTGCTTTACCTCAAGCACGATGCCTTCTGTTATGAGCAATCCGATAAACTGGAAAGTGCCGTTGAATACGGCGTGAAATCGCCTTTCACTCTCATGCAATGATACTTCTGCTACACGGGAGGTACTATCCACACAAACTCCAATGAGGGGAGCCGATTTGTCGTGTCTGTCAGTACTATAGCGTGTGCTAGTAACCATTTCTACTTGGGTAATTGTCTCTCAACAAGAAACCCGAATCGCCCGTCATAGTCATCGCATCTACATCTAACTAGTGGTGTTTTCAGCACAACCAGCGAGCTATAAACAGTCAGCTCTTAATTTTAAACCTTGTAGCTCAATAAGCGAAGGTAAAGTTTGCATAGATTTTTACAATAGTCATTGTCAAAAAATAGCTATATAAAGCTGCTTATCTGAAGTATTCTCCAATATTTTTACCCTAAAGAAGTGATTTTATTTGGTATATAAAGACGACAAAAATTGTGTTAAGAATTACAAAGTAGCTCATACAGCAGATTGCAACTTGGTGAAGTACAGATCATCGTAGGGGCACAACATGTTGTGCCCCTAACCGTGTACTTAATTTACCCGCAATACGCTGTATATAGTTAGTTGGACATAGCGTATAGGGCATTAGACATTTTTTGAACTTACGCAAAACCACACGTAGTAGGGGCAATTTTTTGCGTAAGTCCTGATCTTTATGCTTTCCCTACTCCTCTGCCTCTTGACTAGGGATGCATCTGCACTCGTCGTTCGCCATAACGCAATAGCCTTTCTATAGTTACAAGCCGATTTTCCCAAACTTTGACTTGATAGGAATTCGACTTAATTTCTTGGCTCATCAATACCCGAAATTGAGACTGGAATCGAGTTAGAGATGCTTTTGCCACTAGCAACTTACTAGGAGAAGGGGAAGCAGCAAGCTGATTTAAAGCACTGCGTAAAACTTCTGCCTGGTTGTTAAAATCTGATATTGTCTGGGCAGGTCTTTCTAGTGGGTCATTTTGAAAAACAAATTTCCATTCTCGTTGCAGCGCGGTGTAACGGATGGCGGCAGTTTCAAAAGGTTGGCGGTGAGGAATCGGTTCTCTTTTTGTAGATTGAACTCTACCTTGGGTGCTAATAAAAAGTTTTTGTAGATCGTTGTTAAAATTCTCTGCGGCAAAGAGTGCGTAACCACTAACTGGCAAGTCCCTTACTAACTGGAGTTGATCGAATGTCCCGATTGTTGGTAAAGAAAGTAAGCGAATTCCCGGTACTAACAATGTAGCTCCCAATTGTTTAGAGGCGATCCAGGGTTGGGCTAGTCGTTGGAAGCGAGAAGTATCCAGAGCATAAGTCATGGGAACGATTAAATCCACATCTCCCCGCCTTGCCCAAGTTTCCCAGTTTTGTTGAATTTTCTGAATTCGCTCTTGTTCTGGTAGAGGAAATACTGCAACCGACAAAATCAAATTCGGTCGTTTTTGTCGCAACTGCTCTGAAACTTGGGCAACAAAACTATCAACTTGCTCGGTGCGAAATGTTGTCCACTTTTGCCATAGTTCTGGTTGACTGGGGGAAATATTTATCGGATCTACACCAGTAAGTTGCTGAAACTGCTCTCTTGCAGCTTTGCCATAGCCGTAAGTTCGACCTGCTGATGGATCTTGAAAGGGGTAGCGAATGTAGTCTAGCTGTAAACCATCCACGTCATAGCGAGTAACGATTTCCTCATACAGCTTGAGTAAGTATTGCCGCACTTCGGGGTTGGCTGGGTCAAAGAATGGTTTAGTTTGCCCAACGGGAATCATATTGCCAAGATTATCGTAGTTTGCCCAATCGGGATGAGCCGCCAGCACTGGGCCTGGATAATTTGGATTAAGGTTGAGAATCTGATTGTGCCGTTGATTGCCAGCAGCAAAAGTCCAAACCCAAGCGTGTAATTCCATGTCGCGCTCATGGGCTAATTTCACTGCATCTTCTAGTGGGTTCCATCCATGAATTAATGGGTTTTGCTCTTTTGCAACTTGGCTGGGATAAATTGTATAGCCAGCATTAACAGTTTCAAAGAAGACAGTATTAATCCCAGTTTGGGCTAGGCGATCAAAAATCTGGGCTAGTCCCGCCTTGCTACCAGCACGAACAATTGTCCCTCGATCTAACCAAACTGCCCGAATTTCTGGTTGAGCCAACCTCCGATCGACGGGAAATTGCTGCCACAAAAGTGTCTTTGCTACCAGCCATTGCTGACGAGCCAAAGCATAGTTTTTTTGAGCAATCAATTGGGGTAAGTTCTTGGAAATTACCCTTACTTGTGCCAAGGCTTGGTCTTTGGTTCTAGCTAGCCCACCCAATTTAGTTGAGGCTAATTGTATTGGCTGCTCCTTGACAGATTGGGGGGTGTAGGTGTGCAAATTCCTAGAGGACTGTTTTCCCTCAGATATCCCAACGCCTTCTTTAACTGCATCGGCTGACACCGCTAAATTAGCGCTTTCCACCCGACCAATGAGATTTTCTAGCTCTTGCTGGAGAGCGATCGCTTGATTGCTGTCAATCGGCTCATTGGAGTTAGGTGCAACATCTAGACGCACCGCCTGTTCTAACTGATCGATCGCCTCTTGGGAACTTGGGGGTTTAACTATAGGAAGCGCTCTTGGTGTGGGAGCAGTGGCAGTTTTAGGAGGAAGGGATGAGGGGGATGAGGGGGATGAACTGCTCTGTTGCTCTCTTGGTGCAGAGGCTACTGTTGTAGAGCAGTTTGGCGAACCTCCTGCTACTTTTTTCATCCGATTCGATGGTGCTGGCGCTGTCAAATAATGATTTATAGAAGCTTTTAACCAGGCATTATCTAATTCTGCTGCTGAGGCTGTATCTGTTCCCCAACGCCAGCCCAAAAAGGTGGTACGCTCGGTTGTCACTACGGCGGCTGGATTATCTTTGGAATTCCAAATAGCAGTAGATTGAGCGCCCATATCATTAGGAATCACAACGCCGCCGCGTATTTTGCCAAAGAGTTCAGTTTGATTTGCCCATTCTGAGCTATTGGTTTTTGTGGGTTTGATCTGTTCTATGTCACTGAGGCTGAATCCCCAATAACCTCCCAAGAGCGATCGCAATAACTGCCGCACTCCTGCCGATGACAAACTACCCACAGGGCCACTAGCAATCAAGCGCCCTCCGTTACTCATCCATTCTTCGAGAGCGATCGCTTGGGTTGGCGTTAATGTCTCGACGTTTGGCAAAAATAATACTCTGCGATCGCCCCAGTCTGCACTATTCTTCACATCATCTAGAGAAATTACACAATATTTCATCCCTATTGTCTGCAAGCGGTCAGTTATCCCTGTCCATTGATTCGCATTTTCTTGGCTATGCACTACACTCAATACAGGTTCTTCAGTCGCCGCCGTTACTGGCAAAATACTAAAACTATTTAAAATTAAAAAGTTAAAACTTAAAATGAAGAATCCGGCTTTCTTTATTTGGAAATTTGCCTTTTCATGAAATTCTTTCCGATTCTTCACTACTGACTCCTCAGTGGATTAATTATTAATCATTACTTCTTATTTATCATCCAGCATAACAACAAATTACCTCCGAAAAACAACTGATCTTTGATAACTAAACCTGAGCATAATTAAAAGTACAGTTTTTGATTAAATCTTCTACACCTGCAACTGGGAAAATTTTTGTATTTAGTCTCCTAGCTAATTCCTCAATGCTCATGTCATCTAAAAACACTAATTCACCATTTTTTAACATGACATTCGGTAGCAAAATCCCATCACCTAAATCTTGATTTTCCAAATTTAAAAGCAAATCATGACCAGTTAGTAATCCGGTTACACTGATGGTTTGTCCCCAATAATCACTACATAAAGCACGCATATTCACTTCTAAACCTTCAACACAATTTAAGCGTTTCAAAATAGGTTGAAATGCTTTTTCTACGGCGTTGCCAACTACCCAAGTCAACTTTCTTTGAGGATATACTTTTGACGGAAGTAATTCTGCTGCAACGGTGGCAAATTGCTTGATAAATAGTTGAATCGAACCAACTCCGTTATCAATTTGAGGATATTCTTCATATTCTGACTCGCTGGGTAATTCCTCGCCTGCAATCAAAAACCACTCATCAGCTAACCAAACGACGCTAGAACCAAATTGTTGGCGAAATTGCCGTGAAAGCATTTGCACTTGGGAAATCACCTCTTGGGCTTTTTCTTTAGTTACGGGTATGAGTTCATCTTCTTGAGGGCGAAACCGTGTCAACCCAACTGGCACAACTGCCACCGATACCACTGCAGGGACTTCACCAGTATGAAAAGATGTTAAATCTTTGAGGGTTTTTTCTAAATGATTGCCATCATTTATACCAGGACAAACAACAACTTGAGCGTGAATTTGTAATCGCCTTTTTTGAAACCACTTTAGTTGTTGTAAAATTTGTCCCGCACGCTGATTTTTTAGTAGTCTAATTCTTACATCAGCTTCTGTCGCATGGACAGAAACATACAACGGAGACAAGCGCATTTGTTCAATTCGCTGCCACTCTCTCTCTGTCAAATTGGTTAGGGTAAGATAAGAACCGTACAAAAAGCTCAGACGGTAATCGTCGTCTTTCAAATACAAGCTGGTGCGCTTACCTGGTGGCTGTTGATCGATAAAGCAAAATGGACAGCGATTATTACACTGAATTAAGCCATCAAATAGGGCGGTTTCAAATTCTAGCCCCAAGTCTTGATCGTAATCTTTTTCAATTTCTAGGCTATGAGTTTTACCAGTAGCATCTAAAACTTCTAGTTCTAAAACTTCATCAGCACACAAAAACTGATAATCAATTAAATCGCGGGGACGTGTACCATTGATTGCAACGATCGCATCCCCAGCTTCAAAGCCAATCTCTGCGGCTATTGAGTCTGGGATAACCTTGGTAATTCGGGCAGGATTAATATTCATTGGGAATTGGGAATTGGGCATTGGGCATTGGGCATTGGGAATTGGGACTTCCAAATTAAAAAATATCCAAAAATCTCATACAATAATCCTCTCTCTTCTTCATCTCTCCGTGTCCTCTGCACGGCAGTCGCTCATGGGGGAAACCCCCAAGACTGCGCTGCCTTGTCTCTGTGGTTCGTTTTCTTGGATACTTTATTTCTTGGAAATCCCTTAAACAAATGACAACTATGAAATTATCCTTTCCAGCCTGCTGCGATCGCAGCTAAAATAGCACTACCGAATGCTAATCTGTACCAAACAAAAACCAATGTGTTTTTGGTTGCTAAGTACTTGATTAAAAATGCAATTGATAGGTAGGAAAAAATAAAGGTTGAAATAATCCCTACAATTAACAAGCCCACAATGTTATCGGGCAACTCGTGGGCTTGAAATAATTTGAAGATTTTCAAACTTTTATACAGCGTAGCAATGGTAAGAGTTGGAAATCCTAACAAAAATGAGAATTTCGCTGCTGTATCGCGTTCTAATCCTAAAAATAAGGCAGTTGTCAACGTCGATCCAGAACGAGAAGCGCCGGGGATTAAAGCAAGTGTTTGTCCCAAGCCAACTAAAATCCCATCCCGAATCTGCAATGAATCGAAGCCTCGCTTGCGAGTGCCAATTTTTTCTGCCAACGCTAGTAAAAGTGCCATGATGATTGACATGATGGCAATAATTAAGGCGCTTTCTGGGAGAATGTCTTTCAAAAGAAAGCCAAAAATTAAGGCAGGCAATGTTCCTACTAAAATTCCCACAATAATTTTCCACTCTTCGCGTTGCCAGTCTTTCTCTTTTAGTGCTTCGATTCCACCTCTGATAATACTAGAAATCAGCGACCAGAAATACCCCACAATTGCGATAACGCTGCCAAATTGAATGGCATCCACAAAATCTTTAGAACCTAACTCTTTCCAACCAAATATTTTGGTAAAAATCAGCAAATGTGCAGTGCTACTAATTGGCAAAAACTCTGTAATACCTTGAACAATACCCAAAATAAAAGCTTGAATAAACTCCATAGCAATTAATACCTTTTTCCTTTTATAGACATCATTATGAACATTGATTGTCTAGATGATGTTGCTTTATATACTCTCTACTGCACCTAATCTTATAGAAATTCGATTTTACCGATCGATAACATCATCCAAGACGCTGACTATGTTCTTACACCCACTTGAATAAGTCAACGAAATTTTGGCAATTCATCAAACTTTAATATTTAGCAGGTTGATGCCCTTCACTTTTTAACTGTTAGATTTTACCTTTCATCTCTCTGTAGTCCCCTATATACAAGAAACTACAGAGCAGCTTTGTACATAGTGGAACTTGAATGGATTAGTCTGACGCAGAATGTTTTGTCTGGTTTGCAGCCGCGCTCCCCGAAATTTCAGTATAATTACAATGCCCCAGGGGGGGATTTTAAAATGTGATATCTTAAATAAGATAAAGTTTAGTAACAAATATTAAAAACTTTGATTAATAATACACTGTCGTCCTACACTGCTTCTACCCCTTCGATTGATACTGAGTTGAATTTGGCTGATACTGGGCAGAATGGCATCAGGCAATTGGAATCTGCACTCTCTTTACCTTTATCTATTTCTGCTCGACAAAATTGGTTAGTATTTGCGGCGGCGGTGTTTTTGGTATCAGTGCCAGTATTTGTAGAAGCGCCAATAGTGCGATCGCTACCAACTCTCAGTTTAGCGCTGACAGCATTTTGGGTGTGGCTAAGTTTTACATTAATGTCACGTCCTGCAACTTATGTCTGGGGAGATTTACTATTAGGATTTAGCTGGAGTTGGTTAGCAGGGGCGATTTACTGGGGCTGGTTGCGTTGGGAACCTGTATTGCATCTACCAGTAGAATCTATAGGATTGCCATTTGCTTGCTGGTGTCTGGCGAAGAATTGGGGCAAGGTTGGTAGCTGGTTTTATTTAGGCTCTTTACTCGGTACTGTTTTAACAGACGTGTATTTTTATCTAGCAGACTTGATGCCTTACTGGAGGCAAATTATGAGAGTAGATGCAGATTTAGCACCACAAATTTTACAAAATGCCCTGATGCAAGTACAAACACCTTGGGGACAAAGTTGGGCGATAATTCTCGCCTTAGTGCTGCTAACAGTCGGAATTTTCGCTTTAGGTGGAAAGCAAAGACATTGGTATGCCTTTGGTGGTGCAGTTTTAAGCACAATTTTGGTAGACAGCCTGTTTTTGTTAGCTGCGATCGCCGCATGAAGAAGGTACGCTGAAGAATCGTCTAGGCTTCTCTTAGCAAAACTTTTTCTAGTCAGTCTACGGCACATCAAGAATGATGCTATAGATAATTAATTAGTTAAGAAATATTACATAACAGTCCATCACCCTCAAATTTTCTTGCTAGGGTATTCGGTATTTAGACATCGCACGGTTTTCTGTCTCTTTAGAAGCTAGAATCAGCCACCCCGAAAAGATTTCATCTTGCAGGGAATCCTAGCAGAATCATTGATAGAAGGCTATTACAGCTATTTAGACACTCCGATCCCGATAAAAATTTTGTCAAAACCACAATCAAACCCAGTAACAGTAAATATTGTGGATATTAATACGCTGTATATTAGTTTCTGATGACTGCTGTGTTAATTAAGCTATCAGGTTTTGTCCTTTGTCCTTTGTCCTTTATCCTTAGCACTCTGACTAATGACTAGTGACTAATGACTAATGACCACTGTTAGCTTAAAACTTTTATTTCTGTTTGATGGAAAGAGGTAGAAAATCGTGAAAGGATTGGCGCGTTTATTAACAGTGTTTAGTTTGTTACTTAGTTGCTGGGGATGGTTGGGAACAACTCAGATAGCCCAAGCTGCTAGTTTCAACAGTTTTGCTTTTCCCCAAGTCCCAATTTTGGCAATTGAGCGGCAGAATCGGGCAGATAAGAAGCTAGCAACGGAATTTGGTAAAAAAATTGATTTGAATAATACCAACGTCCGAGCTTTTCAACAGTATCCAGGGCTTTATCCTACCCTGGCTAAAAAAATCATCACAAATGCTCCCTACAAAAATGTAGAGGATGTATTGGATCTTCCAGGATTGAGCGATCGCCAAAAAGCAACCTTGCAAGCCAACTTGGATAAGTTTACCGTCACAGAACTAGAACCTGCCTTCAACGAAGGAGACGATCGCTTTAACAACGGCATCTACAGATAACTGAATTGCAGTTAATGTAGCAAATAAAAGCCCACTCCTGATTCTAGGGAGTGGGATTATTCTATTACAGATGAATGTAAGTAGGGAGTAGAGGGAGAAATAGTAAGTTTTCCCTCCATCCCCTTCCCCCTGTCCCCTTCCCCTTCCCCCATTAACCTTGCCTCAGATAGATATTCCTAGCCAATTTGATGTCTTAGTAGTCGGCGCTGGTGCTGCTGGACTATACACAGCGCTGTGTCTACCAGAGTCGTTGCGAGTCGGCTTGATTACCAAAGAAACTGTTGCTTTGTCCGCTAGCGATTGGGCACAAGGTGGTATTGCCGCAGCCGTTTCCCCGGAAGATTCTCCCACGCTACACATTGAAGATACGATCCTGGCAGGCGCAGGTTTATGCGATCGCACCGCAGTAGAATTTCTCGCCCAACTTGCCCCTAACTGCATTCAATCTCTAGTTGACTTGGGGGTTGCTTTTGACCGTCATGGTCAAGCCTTAGCTTTAACTTTAGAAGCTGCCCATTCTCGAAATCGCGTTCTCCACGCTGCGGACACCACAGGGAGGGAAGTTACAACCACCCTCACCGCCCAAGTATTACGTCGCCCAAATATTCAAGTCATTCAGCAAGCTTTAGCTTTGAGTTTGTGGATTGAACCCGAAACCGGTCGCTGTCAGGGAATAAGCCTGTTTTATCAAGGTGCGATCGCATGGATTAAAGCTGGTGCTGTGATATTGGCAACTGGCGGCGGCGGTCAGGTATTTGCCCAAACTACTAACCCAGCTGTGAGTACTGGTGATGGAGTAGCGATCGCATATCGGGCTGGGGCCATCCTCCGTGATTTGGAATTTGTGCAATTTCACCCCACAGCCCTAACAAAACCTGGTGCCGATCGCTTTCTCATAAGCGAAGCTGTACGCGGCGAGGGCGCACACCTTGTTGATAATGAAGGGCGGCGTTTTGCCTTTGACTACCATCCTGCGGGTGAACTCGCACCCAGAGATGTGGTCAGTAGAGCAATTTTTAGCCATTTACAACTTACCGCCGTTGATTTAGCCACTGCTCATGTGTGGTTGGATATGCGCCCCATCCCCGCCGACAAAATTCGTCACCGCTTTCCCAACATCATTAAAGTTTGTCAGCATTGGGGAATTGATGTCTTCCATGAACCAATTCCTGTAGCGCCTGCTGCCCATTACTGGATGGGTGGAATTGTTGCGGATCTAATGAATCACACAAATATCCCTGGTTTGTACGCGGTGGGTGAAACCGCTAGTACGGGGGTGCATGGAGCAAATCGCCTTGCCAGTAATTCCCTGCTGGAATGTATTGTGTTTGGGGCCCAGATGAGTCAAATTGAGTCGGAAAATATTGGGCTACCGTCAGAAACACCAGTGCTGCCATCACGGAAATTTATTGTTGATGCTAGTGAGTGGCATATCCAGCAAACACAGCTAGAAGCACTCAGAGAGAAGTTACCACGTCTAGTCTGGGAAAGTGCTGGTATTTGTCGAGAACAATCAAAGTTGGAAACTGCGATCGCCACTGTTGAATCTTGGCAGCAAGATTTTGCTGCCTTGCCTTTAAGTCAATTCTTACTTGCTTTACACCCAACAGAACCAGCTAGTTTTGACTTACCAGATGTTGAACGACAATTGCGACTTTGGGCAGAAACCCGCAATTTATTAGATGTGGCTGATTTAATTCTCAAAAGTGCTGCTTTTAGAACCGAAAGCCGAGGCGGACACTACCGTTTAGACTATCCTCAACCAGACCCAAATTGGCAAGTTCACACACTTGTGCAAACACATCATTGGTGGAAATCTTCAATATCATCTTGAATAAAGTACCCTTGCTATCTCCCAAAGGAATAAGACTCACTACTCACTACTCACAACTGGGCACTCCTGAAGCTGCTTTACCAAATCTAAAATCCAAAATTGCCATCAGCGAGTGCCGCTACCATGCTGACTGTCAGGGCCACCATAATTTGGTGGAATATATGTGTCTTTCAAATTTTGAGAATTGACTTTGCGGGCAATTAAAGTATTGCTGCTAGTAGCACCAACAGTATTAGCACTTGCAGGACTGAATATGCTCGTATAAGCCGCAATTTTCGGTATTAATACGTAAGCACTTATACATAAGATCGTAATGTTTGTGATTCGGAAGTTAGTTTTCATAGATTTCAGTAAATTTACTAATTTTTCATTTTAAATGTATTTTTTATTGGACAACGTATATTTACTGATTTTTTTGACAAAATATTTGAACTTTATTAAATTATTGCCAATAAACTACAAGTAACTGTGGTCTTTACTTATGCAGTGACCTCTATCTGCTGGTATTAAATAGTTTGCATACTTAAGTAGTATTCTTAAATAGTCATTTTTACATCAGTCTAAAGTTAGATATGTTGATCGATCGACATCAGCATTTTGCCTAATTCATTATTTATTAATGATATCTTAATACTTTTAAGTATAAACACTATGTTTGATGAATAACAATTTGAAAAAATATAAAAAAATACTTGCTTTTTTGTATATTTACGTTTTAACCAGAGTAAAGATATGTAAAGCTAAAATAACGTAGTTGTTATATTGTAAGGATTTAAAAATAATAAAACTAAAAAATACCGTAATATTTCTACCCAGTAGAAGTATATTTTTATGAGCAAAAATAATTACATAAAAATATAAAATAATTATTTTTCTGATTGATTCTGGTGACTAATTTTTTTCTTACCTATATTCTTAGTTTTAGTCATCAGATCAGAAAGCCCTGCTAAGTCTTCATCTTGACTAAAAAACTACCTCTAGTCATGTACGAAATGCTTTTTCAAGCTAGTGCTTTGCGCGTGTTTAAAGTCCACATTCCTAATTTTAGGGTAAAAATTTTTACTATAGTTAAAAAAACCTGGAGGCTTGACTCTTGACTAATTAAGCAAACTCGTAGCGATTTTTACCCAGGTGCTTGGCACGATACATTGCTGCATCTGCTTGTTTAATCAAAGTTTCACTGTCTTGACTATTGTATGGATAGAGACTTATGCCAATACTGGCAGAGATTCTGATTGCATAGCCATCCAAAACAATTGGCTTGGCAATACTGCTCAAGATTTTTTCGGCAACTTTAGCAGCTATCTGGACATTAGGAATTGCCCGCAAAATTATAGTAAATTCATCGCCACCCAAACGAGAAACTGTATCACTAGTGCGTAAAGAGTTGCTGAGTCTTCCAGCGATAGTCATTAGCAAGCGATCGCCAGTCTCGTGACCCAGACTATCATTGACTTGCTTAAAGCCATCCAGATCGATAAACAGCAGTCCCAGCAACAGGTTATTGTGTTGTGCCCAATGTAATGACTCGTAAAGTTGTTCGGCAAAAAATTTGCGATTGGATAAACCTGTCAGAGGGTCATGATACGCCAAATAACGCAAGTGGTCTTCTTTGCGTTTTAATTCATTGTTAGACCGGAATAGTTCAGCAGCATTACGCTTGAGTTGTTCCTCCATCAGCTTGCGCTGAGTAATATCTCGGATGACCCCAACTAAAAAGAAATTGCCAGCTGAGTCTTTGTGGAGCGATCGCTTAGTGGCAATTTGATGAGTCTGTCCATCTGCATTTGTAAATTCTTCTTCATGTTCCTGGGGTTTTTGAGTTCGGAAGACAAGTTCATCCTGTTGTCGAAACACATCAGCTTCATGCTTAGGGAAAAAGTCATAGTCTGACTTTTCAATCAACAACTTATTCGGATAACCAATAAATCGACAATAAGCTTCATTTAAAACAATCCACTGGTGTTCTTCGTTTTTAACAAAAATGGGATCGGGAATCGTGTTGATTACGTGATGTAAAAATTCTTTAGAACGTTTCCACTCTTCCTGGATATGGGCAATATGACTGATCATCCAAATAGCTGAACTACCAAAGCTAAACAGTGAGGGAAGAAGGGGTATCCACCAACCGTACAAGAAAGCAAGATATGTAGTCAGGATCAATACAAAGCAAGAAACGAGGATACAAAGCAGGCTCCTAGTAGCATGTCGCATCCGCCATGTCGTCATGGCTCCCAGATAAGACCAGATAAAAATCCACAAGTATTCTACCAAGTCAGTCCAGAATTGGAATAATGGTCGTCCATCAACAGCAGCAGAGATTAACTCACTAATAAAATAAGCTTGCAGTTGAATTCCGGGTACAGGCTTTGCCGTACCTATTAGATTGCTTGAGTAGGGAATGAATACAAAATCCTGGATACTGGGTGCAGTAGAGCCAATGAGTATAATCCGATCTTTGATTAAATTTTCTGGGACTTTATCTGCTAATACATCTTTTATCGATACCTGGCGAAAACTACAAAATTCTCTAGATGAATTTTGACATTTAGGTTTGGGAAAATTGGTCAGAATTTGGTATCCTCTATCATCGGCTCTCACATAAGCACCATCATCAGCCTCAAAACGAGTAAATACTGCTTTACCCAATTGCAAATACTTAGGGTTACTTTTTGCTTTTGTGGGGGTAATTCCCTTTGACTTTAAATACAATAAAGCTAACTTCAAAGCAAAACTTTCATGTGGCTGATTATCAATGTACCAATACAACAAACTGCGACGTACTTTACCATCAAGATCGTACAGCAGGTTATTAAAGCCCACTTGATTCTGATTCAGTCCCTGTGGAGGCAAAACACTAAAGTTTTTGTTTTTGTCATTTGTCAATAGTTCAATACCAATCAAGTTTGGCATTGATTTATAAACATTACGCAGTTCTTGGTTCCCTGGCTGTACTGGCAAATTTCTATAGAGATCTAAGCCAATGGCACGGGGTTTGTGGACATTTAGTTTTTGCAACAATTGGGCAATCTTCGTATCTGGAATCGGCCACGAACGTATTTCGTTTAAATAGGATTCATCAATTACTACAATCGTAATCCGCTCTTCTGGCGGTTCATTGGGACGCGAGCGAAACAATTGATCCAAAGCTGCAAACTCCAAAGATTGCAATAATCCAATGGAGTGCAACAGCATGACGCAGACTGCTACACTGACGGCAGTAATCAATTCTCTGTGTCCTCGACTAAGCGATTGTTTTAGTCTAAAGATTAACTTTACAAAACGCTTGTCTAGCTGCTGATTCATTCCCATTACCTAGTGGCGAGAAATATTCTCTATTTCCTATAGCTCTTAACTATCGGACTAACTAACATAGCTCAAAGGAGAGCTAAATACGGGGCTAGCGCATCTCAAAGCCTATTGACAACACTCAGTCGTGAGTGCTGAGTGCTGAGTGCTGAGTGAGTAAAGAAAATACTCAGCACTTATGTACTAGGTACAAGCCCCGCCCTGAAGGTACGGGGATTCTGTAATCTACATCGTCACTTGCTCTAATAGGCTTTCGCCTAAAAGAGTAGAGGCAATGAGTCCTACAGCGTTACTTCGGAGATGCCCTCCCCTAGCAAGTCTAGCAAGATTTAAAATATTGATTGCTGCATTTTCGTCTCTATGCAAATTGCAACCACAAATACAAACATGAGTGCGAGTTGATAGAGATTTTTTAACAATTGCACCACAATTACTATATTTTTGACTCGTGTAATGTGGTGCTACAGCAATAGCTAAACATCCAAATTTACTAGCAAAATACTCAATCTATTGCCGAAACAAATACTAGCTAGCATCAGTTATCGTAAAACCTTGCTATCGCTAACCATGCTCTTTCGGCTGATGATTTTACAGTCATTGAGTTTAAGTTAGCAACAAATTTAAATTCGTTGCGTAGTTCTCTTGAGTATTTATTCAAAGCAAATCTATCAACAGGGTTTGAGACGCGCTAACCCTGCGATAATATCCCCTTAGCAAGTAGCAATGATAGCTATAGCGGTAAACTACTACTACGGATGCCGAAATCTTTACATAGGCGTTTAGCTGAGACTTCTGAACGGGAATGCATTAGTCTCAACCAGTATATTGTATCTTTGCTGAGTGCGGTAGCATTATCAACAGTAAAGCAATCTTAGTTAATTTTCAAATGATTTATAAATACTCAAAAAAACCTTCAGGTACTAACTTGAATTCCCCAGATTTAAAGCGAGAGATATCCATCCATAATGCTTTATGTTTATGAGTTTGTGATTCTGAAAAAACTAAACTTTCTAGTTGATAAAATTTTGAATCAACAAAGTCACATTGGTAAAGTTGAATAATTTCATGACCTTGCCTACCATTAAATATAAATAGGTTCTCTAAACAACCTAGATATTTAATATTCGTTAATTCTGCCTGAATTTCCTCTTGAAACTCTCGTTGTAGTGCGTCGCCACTAGTTTCGCCAAATTCAACTCCACCGCCTAAAGCCCGATAAAATGTTTCGTGCTTTACGGGATCGTAGCCTTCAGAAATAAATATGCGTTCGCCATCCCGAATTAGCCCCAAGGCTATTACCCGAATTTCCCCTGCTTTATTCATTTTTGTAACTAATTATCGTAAATAGACTGAGGACGGCTTTCGCTATCCTCAATAGACCAATCTGAATTTTCGCCACCGATATATAATTCTTCAATGGTCACATATTCCTGACTTAGCTGGGTGAGAGCGTTAATTAAAATATCCAGAGCGATCGCATCACTGGTTCCTAAGTCAAACCAACAACGTCCCCACTGTCCCTCATATTCAAACTCACCGATGTTGTGCATCAGTGCTAACAAGCTTTTGTCATACCCTTGCTCATCATAATTCATGTAGCTGATATCGAGTCCAGTATCCTGCACCTGAAGATTCTCTGCATTAAATGCACCCAATTTACCCAGATAAAACCAGGAATTGAAAACTTCTTCTACATACTGCTTTTCACGTGCAGAAGGATTTGTACTGAATTTCAGCCAAATCCACATATCAAAAGGATTAATTTCGCGGAACTGAATCTCCATTTTGGTCTAATGCCTCAATTACTCTTCTGCAAATAAGCATATCAAAATGGGGAATGGGGAATGGGGAATGGCGCATGGCGCATGGGTGATATAAGGAAGCATGGGAACCAAAGGGGGAGTTCGCTAGATTTTTTCTCACCTCTGCCCAATGCCCAATGCCCAATGCCCAATTCCCAATTCCCCAGCATTATTTAGGCTAGCAGCATTTTTGCGTTCACTTTCAATTTGTTTAACTTGCCTCTGCCTCAACCTAAATTTTCTTATATAAAGGTTAGCTTTGGTAATTTTTCTATGTTTCCAGGCTGGTCATAGCCATTATTTAAAGGTGAGTCTGCCACAATGGAGAAAAATTGGATGATTCTTGCTGCTAGATTAAGCTGTTAATCCAGGTAATGCACTATAAAATTTTCCAGAATTTTCCACGTACTCTCAGTGTAGCTAATCAGTAATTTGCTGACTTTTTGGTAATCTTAACAAATGCTCTATCTCCGAAATGTAAATTATCACCCTACAGCGTGTCCAATAGCGATTCTTAAATCGATCAACTTGGAATTAGCACCGCAGCAGCTAGGTCTAATTATTGGCCCCAGTGGTTCAGGAAAAAGTACCTTACTAGAGATTTTGTCAGGACTAGCCGAACCCACTACTGGCGCACTCTTCTGGCGGGAACAAGAACTTATAGCCGAACAGCTACAACAATTAGCTGGGTTAGTATTTCAGTTTCCAGAACGGCACTTTTGCGGTGGTTCAATTTTAGAAGAATTGCGTTTAGGACATCCTGAGTTAGGGTCAGAACGAGTTAGAGAGGCCCTAACGGAGGTGGGATTAGAGCATTTATCGCTTTCTGCTGCCCCCCATGCTTTAAGTGGTGGTCAGCAAAGACGTTTAGCTTTAGCAGTACAATTGATTCGCCAGCCAAATTTACTATTATTGGATGAACCCACTGCCGGGTTAGATTGGTCAATGCGTCGGCAACTGGTAAATTTATTAGCAAAGCTGAAACAAGATTGGACACTATTGATAGTTACACACGATGCCGGCGATCTGTTAGCGATCGCAGATCGTTGCTGGACACTCAATCACGGTGAACTACAATCAGTAGACCCAAAGACACTAGAATCGAAAGTCAAAGAACCCCTACCATCGGGATGAAGGGGGAGATGAGGGAGATAAGGGAGCAGAATTAATAACTCAATTCCCAATGCCCCATGCCCCATGCCCAATGCCCCATGCCCAATGCCCAATTCCCAATTCCCAATGACAAACTTATTGCCTGAGATGGCAGAAATCTGGCAGAAAACTCTGAATTGGCAACCAACTGTCCAACAGCAAGCGCAATTCCAAAGGCTTTATGAATTAATCCTAGAAGGTAATCGCCAACTAAATTTAACTCGCATTACTGACCCCCAAGAGTTTTGGGAAAAACATCTCTGGGATTCTCTACGAGGAATTGTACCCCTGTTATCAGGAAATTTATCTTTGGCTTCCCCTACTATTATTGATATCGGTACAGGTGCAGGTTTTCCGGGTGTTCCAGTGACAATTACAGTGCCTAATTGCACAATTACCCTTGTCGATTCCACTCGAAAAAAAATTACTTTTCTCGACGATATATTAACCGAGTTTGCCCTTAACAATGCTAAAACTTTTGTTGGTAGGGCTGAAGAAATTGGTCATCACCCACAGCATCGACGAGCTTATGATATTGCATTGATCCGTGCTGTAGGGTCAGTCTCTGTTTGTGCAGAATATACTCTACCACTGCTCAAACATGGAGGTTTAGCCATAATTTATCGTGGTAATTGGACAGAGGATGAAAGCACAACTTTGCAGAATGCGGTGAAGCAGTTGGGTGGTGTTATTGAATCAATCGAACAATTTACAACACCCTTGAGCCACAGCATCCGGCACTGTGTGTATTTGCGTAAGTTAGCCACCACACCAATTCAGTTTCCCCGTGCTATTGGTGTACCTACTCAAAAGCCTCTTTGAATAATTCGTAATTCGTAATTAGAAAGAGTACAAGCTTCGACTGGTTATAATTACGAATTACTTTGATAGGAGCGGAAGATCAGTTTTTATTTTTTCTATCTCTCCATTTATCCCAACGTTTAAGCTAATTTACTGGCTACTGCAAACCGCTTATTGATCTCATCCCAATTAACCACGTTCCACCAAGCATCTAAATAATCAGGGCGACGATTCTGGTAATTGAGATAATATGCATGTTCCCATACATCGTTACCCAGGATGGGATATTTGCCTGCGCTTAAGGGACTATCTTGGTTAGCTGTAGTTGTCACTTCCAATTTGCCACCTTTATTACGCACTAGCCAAACCCAACCACTACCAAAACGACCAGCACCAGCTTCGTTAAACTGTTTTTTGAAAGCTGCAAAACTGCCAAAACTTTGATTAATTGCGGAGGCTATATTTCCTGTTGGTTCTCCCCCACCTTTTGGCTTCATAATTTCCCAGAACATTGAGTGGTTCACATGACCACCGCCATTATTGCGTACTATTTTGCGAATATCTTGTGGTACACTGTCAAGCTTTTGTAACAGTTCTTCAATAGTTTTGCCTTTAAGTTCTGGATGTTTATCTAAAGCTGTATTCAGGTTTTTTACATAAGTTGCGTGGTGTTTGTCGTGATGAAATTGCATCGTTTTGGCATCGATGTGTGGTTCCAGGGCTTCGTAGGCGTAAGGTAAAGGCGGTAGTTGGATGGTACCTGCCTTATTTAGTGTTGCATTTCCTTTTGTATTTGGTGTTGATTCAGGAGTTGCAGCGTTTCCATCAGGAGATTTCTCTGCCAATGCACAAGCATCTAATACAAAAGCACCCGCACCGGATGTTAGTAAAAACAAGAAATTGCGTCGATTAATAGCCATATAAGTTTTTGCAGCTAATCCATTAAGTCTCTATTGCCGTTTTTATTTTCTTAGATTTTGGCTACAAAAAATTGGGAATTGGCGATTATTTCTGGCAGTTTAAGAAACTTTTTATAAGCGCTTCGGAGTATAAAATATAATTGTTTTGTGTGCGATCGCTGTAATTGGTGGCGAGGGATAGGTTAGCGATGGCTACGCCCGCCGCAGGCATCGCATCCAGAATCATTACCACACCGCCGTTAATCCAATTTTTTCACAAGCTCACCAGCGATAACTCGCCGCACCACCTCATCAGTTCGTTCGCTAACGTTACCACCACGCGCTAGCCATTCCTTAGTCTGTGGAAGTATCGTTACCGTAATTCTGACCTTACCCTTGCATCGTGCCGCTCCTAATTTCAAATTTTCGAGAGATGCTGGGGAAACTTCTCGTCCTGTCATTTTCCGATTATGTGCATGATTGGATATTGGAAAATTCTTAGATGTTGGGGTGCGATCGCCGCGTGGTCATCTTACGAATTGGGCGCGGTGGCTTGACTGGCAACTACGTTGCTGACGATGACGGCGTTGCCGCGTCTCCCTTGCTAGCGACTGCGATCGCACAACAGGGAATTTTTAGATATGGTTGCAACGGCTTTTGGCTAGTCATCACTATCGACTTCGGAATTGTTCATCAACTCGTGGAGGCGACGTATGTTTTCTGGCTTGACAGATAGTAACATATAAGTTACTATATAGGGGTGTGTAGTATGAAAGTTCAAGAATACATTAAAGAAGATGGTTCTAGTCCTTATAAAGAATGGTTCGATAGCTTAGATACTTTTCCTGCGGTTAAAGTGACAGTGGCTAAGTCACGACTTGAGTTGGGCAATACATCGAATGTAAAATGGTTTGACGGAATTGGCGAGTATAAAATTAATTGGGGGCCTGGATATCGAATTTATCTTGCTCAAGAAGGCAAGCAACTTATAGTCTTATTTGGTGGCGGAACAAAGAAAACTCAGGAAGCTGATATTGATCGGGCTAAAGAATTGTACGAAGAGTACAAAAACAGAAAAAAAGAAGCTAGTGAAGAGAAAGGCAAAGGGTCTAAGAAGAGGTAGCTAATATGGAACTTACTAGAGACTTTAAAGAAACAGTTAACTTAAGAGTTAAACATGATCCTGAATTTGCAACAGCTTTATTTAAGGAAGCAATTACCCTTTTCGTTAATGGTGAACCAGACACTGCAAGACTTATATTGAAAGAACTTGTGAATGGGACTGTAGGTTTTGAAGAACTTGCAATTGAAACTTCTAAACCAAGTAAAAGTCTTCATAGGATGCTTTCTGCAAAAGGAAATCCTACTATGGATAATTTAACAGCAATTTTTAACGTTCTTCGTAAAAAATTAAATGTTGATATTGTTGATATCAAGGTTAGTACAATAGTTGGTTGCAATTAAAAACTTGATAATGGCAATTCCTTATTTTAAGGTTTATCTATTATCAAATTTTCGTATTATGATGCTAACCTTACACTGCCTCTTCACTAAGTTGGGTCAAGCAATTCTGACTAATCGGTGTCAAATCGTTATAGGCTGTGGATCACAGGTTCTACAGTCTGACTATGAAAATCAATCGGCATGGATGCGCCAAAGTTCTAACGCAGTCAGAGATACAGCTAATCTTCAGTCACGGCTTAGACAACAACCGCGATCGCACAACAGGGAATTTTTAGATATGGTAACAACGGCTTTTAGCTAGTCATCGCTATCGGCTTCGGAATTGTTCATCAACTCACGTAGGCGGCGGATGTTTTCTGGCTTGACTGTTAGCAGCGTGGGTTCACTCGCACTGTTCTCTAGCAGCGATCGCATGGCGGTAGCGGTGGTAGCGTGTGGCAGCATTGCTTTATAAAATCTACCGGTGGGAATAATTTTTACAAGATAAGGTAGTACCGAGTTGAAACAAACGACGCTTAACTCATTGAAACGACTGTATGAAAAACTCGAAGTGATAACAAGAGAATTATACGACCTTGCCGAAATTGAGTTAGAGTTAGAAGATTTTGATGACGCTAGTTTACTCCAAACTAGAGCGGATATGCTGTATGAACAAATGGAAAATTTGGATGCTGTAATCTCAGAGCTAGAGGGTTAAAAGATGATGCAAGAACTCAAAGCCAAAATCAAGGAATTGGGTAAACAAGCAGCCGAGTTAAGCCGTCAATCCGTAGAAGTATCAAAAGTAAACCGGAAACAAGGACTTGATTTAATGCGACAAGCCAGAGATGCTAGTAAGCAATGTCAAGCATTGATACAAGAGTTGAAAAAACAAGAACCCGCTTAATTATCGCTCTAAGCCTTGCAATTAAAGCGTTTCAGGCATTTATATAACGCTCCTCCTTATAAAGAAATAACTTCCCATGTAGAGGGGCGTTATGTAATATTAAACCCCGATAGCCCTATCAACTTTGTGTATCTTGGGTATTGGGCTTTGGTTAGCGATCACAATTCTATGGTGGTACGATTTTGGCTAGTCATAGCTTTCGCATTCAGAATTGCTCAACAAAATGTCATTTGATAAGACTTCTAAAAAACCTTTTGATTTACTGATTTTATTTCTTTAAGAGGGATTTTTACTATAATACAAGTTGCTTTTTCCGTAAATTCATATTCTTTAAGTTTAGCCAGATCATATTGCGTACCACCATCATAAGTTTTTGTGCATGATGGGAAGATTATTTTTGTTCGATAAGGTTCAATAGCAATTTTTTCGTTATCAGTATCATCTAACAATGGGTATTGATAATCTATTAATTGTCCCAGTTCTTTATGAGATTTTAAATAATTTTTTATTAGAATTTCTAATTCTTTTTTGTCAGAATATGATTCATAATTAAACCAATGCTTGTCTATAATTTGACCTGTTTCTGTTTGCCAGATAGTCAATTTAGGGTCTTCATCTGATGTTTCATTATATCCATCATTAATCCTAGCACTATTATTACAGTATAAAACTATTTTTTCATTTTCATAAAAAATAAAGCCTTTTAAATAAGCAGAACGTGATATGAAACTAAATACTAAGCTAGATGTATGAATATTCCACATTTGAGTTAGAACGTTCGGATATCCCTTGTGTAAAATACGTTTCTGTGTCAAAATAAATTTGTTTAAAGGACTAAGTAATATTGCGTCTGCTTCTTCGTTGAGATTAACAATAATATTTCCTGATTTAAGATCGTAAATCTCAATATTATTCTCGTTTACCATAATCAAGTAGCGATGTGAATTTTTAAAATAAAATTCCGCATATTTGGTGTGATCATAAACATTGAAACTTCGCTCTATAAAAAGTCGAGTCGCTATAATTGGCTCAATCCACTCTTGTAAAAAACTTACAACAAAAACACCAACTAAAAAAACTATAATTATCAAACCTGCAAGACCTATTGTAGATGTTTTTCCAAAGCAAATCATTAAACTGCTCATCATCAAGGTCACTATTATGCCTATTGTAGCTGTTCCATTAGCAGCTTCTATAGATGATTTTGTTGGTTTTTGTCTAGGTATCTTAGTAGTTAAATTCAGTTCCATAATAAAAAGATTTTATTGTTAACAATCTGTAACTTTTATCAAAAAAGAATTGGTTATTCTTTCTTAATCTCTAGTGTTCCCTATTTTGATAAAAAAGTAATTAATTTATCTAGCTAATAGTGACCGCTAATCGCGAACTGTTACCAGGAGTTCCTAATGGTGTAGCAAACGGGAAACTGTTTTGACTTCAAGAGGGTTTGCTCAAACGATGGTTAGAGTTCTTGTGATGATTGATATACCGTTTAAATGTAAAACTTTAAGCGCATCTTTCACTTTTAGCAGCTGGCTTTAATGTGATTACTGGTAATAGTATCAGTAATCACATCTCTAATAATTTCGCCAATTGCAAGTCAGATAATTTGTTGAGATAAGCATTTAATCCACTAATATACAAAAGTTCATATATAGTAAATTGAAATTCTGTTTTACACTCTTTCTTAATTAAATCTATTGGCAGAAATCCTGCTGATATAATTTTATATTCAGTTTTCTCATTATTTTTGATTTCTTCAATTTGTACATTTTTCTCAATTAACATACAAACTACAAAGGTATTTGCTTCAATCTCTTTTTCAGTTATTGACCACTTAACAGTATCATAAGTGCCATTACGTGTTTTAACCTGAATTCCTCCTGTGTTTGAATCAAAAGCAAACTTAAAATCAACTTTACCGTCCCCCTCATTTTTGATTGTATAGTCAACTTCAGCAATAAAATTAGTTAAGCGGCTTTTGACAGCCTCCTCTCCCAACTTGCCTATAAAATTATTTAAAAAAACTTTTTTCTGGTCTTCAGAGGGATATTTATTACACATTGAAAGACAAAAACTAACTATTTGCTTTATTTTGCTTTCTCCTGAAATGAAGGTTGTTTCACTATTTTTACCTGGTATTTGACAATCCAATAGACAAGAATATTTAAGCCTGTGTATAAAGTCCAATTGTTGTTCTTGTAGTAATTCAATCGCATTTATACCATCCATAATTTCCATTTTTATAAAAATATTTATGAATATATCAAATAAAATTGAAACCTTAATTGAGTAAAGTATCAAAGTAATAATATTTTGATATCCAGTATGCCATTCAATATTAATTGCTCAATGTTCAGGTGTCAAAAAATAGTAGGCTATGGATCGTAGGGTCAACAGTCTACTGATGAAAATCAATCGGCACGGACGCGCCAAGGTTCTAACGCAGTCAGAAATACAGCTAATTTTCAGTCACGGTTTAGAAAATGACCGTGATCGCACCTTGTTCAGTGCGTGTAGAATACGTGAATGCTCTACCCTGTTGACTCAAGACATTTACACATCCAAGGGTATCGTTAGACCCAGGCTGATTAGGGAGCAATGCGATTTTGTGAGGTGCTTAAAATTCGGGTGCTAAATCGCCCATTTAGGGCTGCGATCGCAGCCAAATAACTGTTTTTATTGAGAATCTAGCTCTATAAATGAGAATTAAAGTCTGATCTAACAAAATCGCATTGCTCCCGCTGATTATTAGGAAAGCAAACACCAAAGGTAAGCTGGCTACACGGTCAATCCCAGTGATTGAAGACCTACGACGGTTATTGAGCGAATACTACCCACAGGCTGGAGAGATTTATGACTTTGACAACATTGACTGAAAAGTTGATTTTGCTGAAAAATAACCTAGCATCGCCAATTTAACAAACCTACCTCAAACTATTGGTAGAAGTCGCTTGTGAAGCTTTTAAACCTCTGACATTTATTTAAAACTACTCCCACTATTATCTAGCAGTGATCGCAAATCATCCTCAGCATTCTTTTTGGCGATTATCAGCGCGGCGAATAGGTTTTTATCAATAACGCACTGAAAAAATTTGTTCAACGGTTAGATTTAAATCTGGAAATGTTGGCGACTCTATACGGTCGTCTACTCTAAACTGTTTACCACGATATTCACCCTCATCACTTAAAGAGTAAATTGTGATTGTTGGTTGTTTGGGATCGCCTATCAATTCCTTGCTACCCAAAGCAGCATAATCCACAATCCAATATTCTTGAATACCCATTTCTTCATAGTCAGCAAACTTTTTATGATAATCATCTCTCCAGTTAGTACTGATTACTTCAATCACTAATGGAATTGAATCTGGTTTACTAAGGATAGATTGTTTCTCCCATAATGGTTCATTACCCAAATTAGAAAAATTCATTAATAAAACATCAGGATAGTACCCTGACATTTTATTTTCTGGCTTCACTGTGGCGGTTTTAGGTATGCCGTAATAAAGTTTAAGACGAAGACACTCATACCCTAACATCATTGTTAAAAAAGCTACTATTTGCTCGTGTTTCCCTGATGGTGGCGGCATTTGAATAATATTTCCATCGTGTAATTCATAATGAATCTTTTCCGGTTGTGTTTCTAAAAATCCTAAATATTCATCAAAGGTAAATAGTTTTTGTAGTGATTGAATCATTATTTCATCCTGATTATGGATATAAACACTTCTCACTGCTGTAAGCTGAAAATTAAGAGTTAATGGGGTGTATGGTGAGTAGGTACTGAACCCCACCCCCAACCCCCTCCCCGCAAGCGAGGAGGGGGCTATGATGTAACTTATGTGATTGGGAAACGCTATAGCGACTGAATCTATGGGGTTCTACTTCGTAGTTCTAGTATTACCTGGAAGTAGGTAAAATGATTTATAGGTACTAGACGAACAGCATTAAACTGCAAACAAATTTTGCAATACAAGCAACTATGGTCGGGCAGACCAAAAGTTAACGCTTGGGGAGAGAACCACCTCTAGTCTAGATACCGCAAGGAGTCTAGGCTAAGTGGACTCGTTGAACCAAGAATCCTCATGCCTTTAGGCTGAGGAGTGTCAAAATATTCTGTCCCCAGTTTTGGGATCAAATACAAATAAGTGATTCAAATCAAGTTGTAGAGAAAGGCGATCGCCTGAACGCAGCCGCATATCCCCACCTACCTGAATATTTAACACCACCGCCGAACCAGGTAAGCCAGCACGAATCAAAGTTTCCCTTCCCAAAGGTTCCACCACCTTAACTTCCACAATCAGCCGACTCTCATTTCCTTCTTCGCGTCCTTGGCGACTTGGCGGTTCGTCAATAAAAATATGCTCTGGACGAATCCCCAAATCATAACTGTATCCCTGACGCAACCGTAATTTTTCATTCACCTCTGCCGAAACCGTTAATAACTGTCCACTCACATCAAAACCGTTATCTTGATAAATTGCAGGTAAGATATTCATTGGCGGACTACCTAAAAAACTTGCCACCATCTGATTAGCAGGACTTGCATAAATACTTTGGGGATCGCCGATTTGTTGAATTCGCCCGCGATTTAGCACAACAATTTTATCAGCTAAAGTCATGGCTTCAACTTGATCGTGGGTGACATAAATTGTTGTAATGCCTAACTCTTGATGTAACTGTTTCAATTCTGCCCTGGTATCATCGCGCAATTGGGCATCTAAATTAGATAAAGGTTCATCAAGTAAAAACACTTGGGGCTCACGAGCGATCGCTCTTCCTAATGCTACCCGTTGTTGCTGTCCACCCGAAAGTTGTTTGGGTTTCCGATCCAGCAGGTGATCGAGAGAAAGCGATCGCGCCACATTCATCACCCGTTCTTTAATTATTTTTCGGTCAACCTTCCGCATCTGCAAGCCAAAGCCGATATTTTCTGCCACGCTCATGTGAGGATAGAGGGCGTAGTTTTGGAATACCATCGCCACATCTCGCTGTCTGGCGGGGATATTATTCACCAAGCGATCGCCAATAAAGAGTTTACCAGAGGTGGCAGTTTCTAAACCTGCGATCGTTCGCAAAATTGTCGATTTACCACAACCCGATGGCCCAACTAAAACCCAAAATTCGCCATCGGGAATTTCAAAGGTAATATCCTCAATCGCGGTGACGTTATTGAATCTACGCTTAATATCTTCTAGACGAACGTTTGCCATTATCTGATTTGAGATTGTGCATTTGGAATTGGTAGAAAATTTCCCAACTCTATGATTCCAGTAGTGCGATAAACTCTTCCCTCGTCAGTTCAGCATCGCGTAGTATTTTGCGTAGTAATCCTTTACCTATTGTTTTACCAGCATGAACAGGAATAGTTACTAAGCGCCCATTTTCACGTTCCATTTGTACATGAGAGCCTTTTTGACGCACCGCCTGAAATCCTATTTTCTCAAGGGCGTTAATAACTGTTTTACCTGTTATAACTGGTAGTTTTGGCATTAAATTACTACCTTTTGAATACCGATAAATTCTGGTATTTCTTCATCACTTTTTGTTTCTAAACAAAGTTCAATTACTTCTTTCATATTAGCCATCAACTCATCAATTGTTTCTCCCTGACTGTAACAGGCTTTTAGCTGAGGGACTTCTCCGACATAGTAGCCATCTTCATCCCGTTCAATGATTACGTAGAATTCTCTGTTGGTGGGATTGATCATAATCTGTGTGTCCGTAAGCTCAAAATCATTTTTCTGGATTCTTCGACCAAGCAGGGTGAGAGAGTAAAGAAGCAAAGACTCTTACCCCCCGGAGTTGATTAGAAAGGGGTAAATGACCTCTAGGCGCACTCAAATCCCAGGTAAAGCTGTTAGGGTATCGCGTCCAGTTATTACCTTCTTTCCAGCCAATCTTTGGCCAGAAATTCTCCCAATTTTTACCTAAACTCAACCAGATTTCTCGCTGCACCGAAAAGCCAAATTTCCCTTCGGAGTGGACTAACCAGAGGTTGTTAATGGTTTGCAAGTCAACAGCCGAGGTATTTTCTACCTCAGTAAAGTACAACCATTTGCGTTGTACAGCCCTTGTCCCTGATAGTTCACACATTTTTTCGATGGTGACGCGATCGGCTGCTTGGAAATCTTGAGCAGCAAGTAGCTGTTGCAAAGAATTGTAGTTAATCCCGCACTCTGATTTTAGAGGTACAATTCCTTCAGGAAAACAAGAGCGCAAAAATTCTTTGGCAAGAGGAGCATCAGAGTTGTAAAGGACTTGGTAAGCTTTGCCATCAATCCAAGTTGCTGGGTTCTCACGTCGTTTCAGTAAAAATTCCATCAACACGTCTAATCCCTCATTACCCAACTCAGCTAACTGTGGGATTATCTGCTGTTGGACTTTTTCAGACCCAGCAATTAACGGTCGTCGGAGGGAGTCGATGTCATTAGCAGGGCCTGATAAAATCATTGGGTCTGTCATGCCATTCTCGTTTTAGCGGTCAGTGAAAGAGTGGTAAGCTATCTGGCATTCTCGAAAGTGAAGCATTGATAGCGAAAAGTAGTTTACTATTTTTGATCGTACAAAATTGCGATCGCTTCACTGAAATCTCACACTTAATCCCCAAATAATGTACAAGGGAAATAGGGGGAAAATCTTTGCCTTATGGCTTGGTGAACAAAAGACATAGCAAAATATACAAGCCTGCCACATAAGGATTTTTTGACTAGCAGCGTATCGATTAGGAGTGTGTGAAAGATGTACGACAAGATTACCCCCCCAGCAGCCGGAGCAAAAATCACCTTCAAAAATGGTGAACCAATCATACCGGACAATCCAATTATCCCCTTTATTCGTGGCGATGGTACAGGTATAGACATCTGGCCTGCTACCCAAAAAGTTCTCGATGCTGCGGTAGCTAAAGCATACAAGGGTCAGCGTCAAATTAGTTGGTTCAAGGTTTACGCTGGTGACGAAGCTTGCGATTTATACGGCACTTATCAGTATTTGCCTCAAGATACTCTCACGGCAATTGAAGAGTATGGTGTCGCTATTAAAGGGCCTTTGACTACTCCCATTGGGGGAGGAATTCGTTCTTTAAATGTGGCATTACGGCAAATTTTTGACCTGTATGCCTGCGTGCGTCCTTGCCGTTACTATGCAGGTACGCCCTCTCCCCACAAAAATCCCGAAAAGCTGGATGTAATTGTTTATCGAGAGAATACGGAAGATATTTATTTAGGCATTGAGTGGCGACAAGGTAGCGAAATTGGCGATCGCTTAATTAAATTTCTCAATGAAGAATTAATTCCCGCCACCCCAGAACATGGTAAAAAACGGATTCCTCTTGATTCTGGTATTGGCATCAAACCCATCAGCAAAACTGGTTCTCAGCGCCTAGTCAGACGTGCCATCAAACACGCCTTGCTATTGCCCAAAAAGAAGCAACAAGTCACTTTGGTGCATAAAGGGAACATCATGAAGTATACCGAAGGCGCTTTCCGCGATTGGGGTTATGAACTAGCAACCAGTGAATTTCGTCAAGAAACTGTCACTGAACAGGAATCTTGGATTTTGAGTAACAAGGAAAAAAATCCGAATCTTTCTTTGGAAGAAAACGCCCGTCAGATTGAGCCTGGGTTTGATAATCTCACCCCAGACAAGAAAGCGCAAGTTGTCAAGGAAGTTGAAACTGTTCTTAACACAATTTGGGCAACCCACGGCGAGGGCAAATGGAAAGAGAAAGTTTTGGTGAATGACCGGATTGCTGACAGTATTTTTCAACAAATCCAAACCAGACCGGATGAGTATTCGATTTTGGCGACGATGAACTTGAACGGCGATTATTTGTCTGATGCTGCTGCCGCCATTGTTGGTGGATTAGGAATGGGGCCAGGGGCAAATATTGGGGATTCTAGTGCCATATTTGAAGCTACCCACGGTACTGCACCCAAACACGCCGGCTTAGATCGGATTAATCCTGGTTCAGTGATTTTGTCTGGCGTGATGATGCTGGAATTTATGGGTTGGCAAGAAGCCGCAGACTTAGTTAAGAAAGGTTTAAGCGATGCGATCGCAAATAGTCAAGTCACCTATGATTTAGCCCGGTTGCTAGAACCGCCAGTTGAACCTTTGAAATGTTCTGAATTTGCCGACGCAATTATTCAGCATTTTGGTTAAGTTTACTAGGGGTAATTAGTCGAATAAAAAGACCTCTCTCTGGTTTTACTAAGCAAAACCTATCCCTAAAAATCTCTTTTTTCTCTCTGCGCTCTCTGTGCCTCTGCGGTTTAAAAGCAATTTTTCTAACCACACAGGCGCAGAGAACACAGAGGTAAAAGGGCTAGTCCTCGCATCATTAATTTCTGGAGATGTCTACTTGCTTTAACTGAAATTTCACTAATTCATGAGGTGCGATCGCTCCATTTTCTGTGATGATGGCTGTAATCAATTCAGCCGGAGTCACATCAAAAGCTGGGTTGTAAAAATCTACACCTTCAGGTGTGAGAATAGTATCACCAACTTGATAAATTTCTGTTGGATCGCGTTCTTCAATGGGGATTTTGCTGCCGTCGGCTAATTCAAAATCAACGGTGGAAAGGGGTGCAGCCACAAAGAAAGGTATATTATGAGCTTTAGCTGCGATCGCAACCCCATAAGTACCAATTTTATTAGCAGTGTCACCATTAGCAGCAATGCGATCGGCACCCACAACTACAGCATGGATTAAACCCTGTTTCATACAATGGGCTGCCATATTATCAGTAATTAATGTGACTGGAATACCTTCTTGCACACACTCCCAAGTCGTAAGTTTTGCGCCTTGTAAGCGGGGACGGGTTTCGTCGGCAAATAAGCGTTCTAAACGTCCTTCCCTCCAAGCGGAACGCACAACGCCTAAAGCAGTGCCATAACCAGCCGTAGCTAATGCCCCAGCATTGCAGTGAGTAAGTAGCGTCAGCCTTTCGGGGGTAGTGGGCAAAACTGCCAAACCATTGTCGCCGATCGCCTGACAGGTTTGCAAATCTTCAACGTTGATTGCTTGGGCTGTTTGGAAAAGGGTTTGCTTAATGTCTTCTACAGTTCCCGGCGTTTCCTTGGCAAGTTTCATCATCCGGCTAATTGCCCAAAATAAATTTACCGCCGTCGGACGAGTAGAACGCAATAACTGGGCGACTTTATCTAAGTTTTGCAAAAATTCGGTGCGATCGCTAGTTTCAATTTCCCTTGCACCAAGATACATTCCATAAGCCGCAGCTACACCAATTGCCGGCGCACCTCGCACAATCATTGTTTTAATCGCCCGCGCCATATCTTCACTGCGGTGGATTTCCACAAATGTATATTCGTTTGGTAAGCGTGTTTGATCGATTAGTGACACTGAATCGTTGTGCCAAATAACGGGATAAACATGGTTTGTGGAAAGTGTCATAGGAAAAGGTAGTTAGTGGATAAGCAATATTTTTTACTTTAATTCACCTTGATGACTTCATTTGCAACCCGCAGATCCCCGACTTCTCTGAGAAGTCGGGGATCTTGTTGATAGCGAATGATTCAGGATTGCTATAGTTAGTCAAAACTCATTGAATAAACTTAAATTTTATTTAAAGTTTTATAAGCGATCGCCCACACCTGAGTCACAAATGTGGGCGATTCATTCTACAAAGAATTAACTAGACGACAGCAGCTACTTGCTGCTTAAAGAAAGCTTGCAACACTCTCTCTGCTATTTGATGGCTAGTTAAACCCAGTTCTGTTTTAGATTCATCGGGTTCAGCATGATCTACTAATACATCTGGGACACCAAATCGCTTGACAGGAACGAGAATATCTGAATCCATTAAAGCTTCAGCGATCGCACTACCAAAGCCACCCATCAGACAACCTTCCTCTAAGGTGACGACGCGGCCGATTTTCTTAGCCAAAGGCAAAATCAATTCGGTATCCAAAGGCTTAACGAAACGGGCATTAATCACAGTCGCTTCAATACCGTGTTCGCTGAGAATTTCGGCAGCTTGCATTCCTGGGTAGACCATTGTGCCATAAGCGACAATTAACACGTCATCGCCAGTGCGGAGAATTTCGCTTTTACCAATTTCCAAAGGTTCCCAACCTTCCTCCATTAAAGGAACACCGTAGCCATTGCCACGAGGGTAGCGCATAGCGATCGGGCCACTGGTATGGTTAATGCCAGTTACTACCATGCGTTGCAGTTCTGCTTCGTCTTTGGGTGCCATTATTACAATGTTGGGAATGCAACGCAGATAAGCAATGTCATACATACCTTGGTGAGTGGGGCCATCAGCACCGACAATTCCTGCCCGATCTAAACAAAAGAATACTGGCAGGTTTTGGATGCAGACATCGTGAATTATCTGGTCATAAGCGCGTTGCAGGAAGGTAGAATAAATAACGGCTACGGGACGCATCCCTTGAGTTGCAAGTCCTGCGGCTAGGGTGATTGCGTGTTGTTCAGCAATGCCGACATCAACATATTGATTGGGCAGTTTGGCTTGAAGTTTATCTAAACCTGTTCCCGTTGCCATAGCCGCAGTAATCCCAACGATTTTGGGGTTTTGTTCGGCAAGTTTCACCAGAGTGTGAGAAAAGACTTTGGCATAAGCCGGGGGTTTCGGTTTACTAGAAGGAATAGCTTTGCCAGTGGCAACGTTGAAAGGACTTTGGGCGTGGTAGCCAACTTGATCTAGTTCGGCAATTTCATAACCTTTGCCCTTGGTTGTGGCTACATGTACCAGAACTGGGCCTTGTATTTGATGTGCTTGTTGGAAGGTAGCAATCAATTCTTCGAGATTATGCCCATCCACTGGGCCAATGTAGGTAAAGCCAAGTTCTTCAAAAACTGCCCCTACCTTGGGAACAGCCAAACGTTTCATGCTTTCTTTAATGCGTCCAAGTTCGGGAGAGAGAGATTCACCCACGAAGGGAATTTGCTTAAATTGTTCCTCAAGATTATCTTTAATAAATTGCACCGGCTGGCTGAGGCGCATTTTGTTAAGATACCGGGGAATCGCGCCGACATTGCGAGATATGGACATGTCGTTGTCGTTGAGAACAACCAATAGGTTAGTTTTCGGCATGTGTCCCGCATGGTTGATGGCTTCTAAAGCCATACCGCCAGTCAGCGCCCCATCACCAATTACAGCAACGGCTTTAAATTTTTCGCCTTTTAAATCTCGCGCTAAAGCCATGCCTAATGCTGCTGAAATACTTGTGGAAGCATGTCCAGCCCCGAAATGGTCAAACTTGTTTTCACCAAGTTTGAGATAACCTGCAACTCCGTCCTTTTGTCTGAGGGTGTGGAAGCGATCGTAACGTCCTGTAAGGAGTTTGTGGGGATAAGCCTGGTGTCCGACATCCCAAATCACTTTATCTCGATCTAAGTCTAGTGTCTGGTAAAGTCCTAGTGTTAATTCTACAACACCCAACCCTGGCCCCAAGTGTCCACCATTAACTGCTACGGTTTGGAGATGCTTATCTCGAATCTGACGGGCAATCTGTTGCAGTTGGCGAACAGATAAACCGTGCAACTGATTAGGATGGGTGATTTCGCTCAGATGCATATTATAGTGTTTTCCTCTCTAATTCCACGTTTTCAGTATTTTGATTTTCCCACGGTGGGGTTGTCCAGATAATCACACTCTTACATTGTTACTAAGTTGTAGCGGAAAGTATAACTTCGTAATTAATAATGGTGAAAAATTTGTTAACCATTAACAATTTGTCAAAATGGGGTTGCAATTACATAAAGTCACAGCATATTTGTCAATAAGTAATGCCACTTAAATAAACTCTAGTATTTGTATATAAAAATTTCATTTATAGCTAGATGTTCAGGATAATTGCTGGCAAATATTTTTGTTAATTTTCTCTGCGATCGCTAGTTATTATAGATGCTAATAATCTTTGTAAACACAAGATCCCCGACTTCGTAAAAGTTGTCGGGGATCTAAGCCTTTAGATTTGAACGAAATCAAATAGGATTACTATTTACCAAAAGCATCCTTGATGCTATCAACAGTACGTTCAACAGCGTTCTTTGTTTTGTCTACTGCTTTTTGTGTGCGAGCTGCATCTTCGTTTGCTCTTTTCTGAATTGTAGCGGCATCTTTCTTGGCTTTGCGTTCAGCAAAACTACCACTCTCTGTTGCTTGATCAACTTTACTGGCGTTGCTCTTAGCAGCTTCCTTAACTTTATCTGCCGTATCTTGGATGAAATTCTTGGCTCGTCCAGCATCTTCACTGGCTTTATCTTGAACTTTGTCGCCCGCGTCCTTTGATGCGATTAAGGTTCCGGCAGGATCGGCCATTGCTGAGGTGTTCGAGAAAAATGCACCTTGCCAAACAAAAGCGATCGCTAACATACAAAGCAGTGTTGTAGCCATCCAGCTTTTGATGTTGGAAAGCTGTTTTGTCAAATAATTTAATTTCATGCAATACAATCTCATGTGATTTAGCATACTATTTTTACTTTATTTAGGTGATTCACTATATCGATCTCTAGATAGAATTTTTTGCGTCATTAGTTATGAAACAAGTTCACTATTTTGATAGATTGAATTTTGAGTAAAGATTTTTTTGCTAGGAATTAAGATTGAATTCAATAGGTTACAGATTTTAGACATGGGCGATCGCGTAGCGGCTTGTTGTTAGACATCGCGTTGAGGAAAAGTCAGCGATCGCTTCCATCGGGCTGTTACGCCATTGCAACTGACTTTTTACGACTGGGACGCTTGCGTTCTGATTTCTTCTTCAATCCAATTGCTTGGGCTTGATCGCTATCCGATCCATATTGTCCACGCACGACTTCTTTCATGGCCAATACAGCGTTATGAAATTCCCATTCTGCTAATCGCGCAGCATCAGCCGCAGCACGGTATAAAGCGAGTTTTTCTGTTTCGGCTTGTTGCTGCGCCAACATCGTCTGATAAGCTTGCTGTAAATTTGCTAAAGACGCATCAGTACGGGTTGTAGTGTATGTGGTGATGGTTTGCAAGCCGTGCAATGAGGTTATATCTTGACTAATTGATTGAGAAGGCAAGCGGCGTGTTTTATCCTGGGCGGGCATATATATACTGCTAGAAGGGACATTGTTAGTCTGCCCATTAAAACAATATAACTAACAGTTGCACAGACGTACGCCCTGACGATGGACAGATTTTTAGATAAAACAAAGTTAAAAAAATCGTAAGTTAATTTTTGCAAGCCGAAACAATGGCATTGCAGGTCAAAACAATCCTATTGCAAGGCGAAACAATGCCATTGCAAGCCGAAACAATGGCATTGCAAGTCAAAACAATCCTATTGCAAGCCGAAACAATGGCATTGCAAGTCGAAACAATCGCATTGTTAGTCAAAACAATCGCATTGCAGGAGGTTGCATTAGATAGCGTGGCTATCGAAATTACAGTCTTAGATGTTTACAATAAATTTTGGGAATCATTAAAACAATAGAATCCTACACACATTTGGAGTTTTAATGAATCCTCATAAGCTGTTACCTACTTTGTCTTCAATCACAACATCTGATGAGTGGTACACCTACTACAAAGCCAATGCTGAGTTTCAATTAGAAATTCCTTGGAAGCGGGGTGCAGAAATTACAGAGGATGAACAAAATATTATAGCAGATTCTTTAGCAGCTTGGCAGTTAGGTGAGACATCAGATGGGTTGCACTTACTGGCTACTGCTAAAAACTATGCACAGCAAATCAAAGATCCTAGATATGTTGATGTGATTGAACTATTCATCAAAGAAGAACAACGTCACGGAGGCGACTTAGGACGGTTTCTTGACCTTGCCAAAATCCCTCGGTTGCAGAAGAACTGGGGTGATACACTATTTCGGAAAATACGCTATGCAATTCCAACGATGGAGATTTGGACAACTCCCGTCATCATGGTTGAAACTCTAGCATTGGTGTATTACAAAGCAATTCAAAACGCAACAAATTCCCCAGTTCTAAAGCAGTTGTGTCAGCAAATATTAAGAGACGAAGTAAAGCATATTCGTTTTCAATACGAGCGTTTGGCAGTTCTACACAGAAACCGCCCTGCATGGTTACGGAAGCTGACTTATCTTATGCAGCGATTTCTTTACTATGTACCAGTGATTCTAGTCTGGATTGGTCATCATCGCGCACTCAGAGCCGGAGGACATAGTTTTAAAAGTTACTGGCGGGATGCTTGGGTAAAAATGAATTTTGCTTGGGAGCGAATGAAACCAGAAAGATATCAGTGGTAGCATAGTCGATGTGTGAACCTCCTGCACAGACGACACTAAGAAAGCATTACGCTGACATCAATTGTTGGATGCGCTGTGGTTCCTCTCCCAGCCAGTCTGGGTTTTGAGCAGTACTGTCAAAGATTGATGAGGTTTTGAAAGGCTCAAACTCGCCGCGTGATGCTGCTTCTGACGTTTTTGCTAAGAGCGATCGCACTTGTTCGTCATTCATTGGCTGGAAAGTCCGCACGGCTTCAAAGGCTTGGTCTAAAATCTCCATGCTGTCAATTCCGGTAATCACAACTGATGTGGGCAGATTCAAAGCATAGTGTAAACACTGTATTGGTGTTACAGTCTTTGACCGTAAAAGAATACCGTTTGCCAAGCTTTTCATTCCCAGAACGCCGATGTTTTGTTTTACTAGTTCTGGTACAACCAGCTTTGCAAAGCTTCGGTAGTGGGCATCCATGACATTGAGCGGCATCTGTACTGTATCAAATTTAAACCCTTGAGCGGCGGCAACTTCCAACATATGGAGATGAACATGGGGATCTTTATGCCCAGTAAAACCGATGTATCGGAGTTTGCCAGCTTTGCGTGCTTCAATTAAGGCAGCATTCGCCCCTTCTTCATCAAAAACTCGATGCGGATCTTCGTACCGAATAATTTCGTGGTGCTGAACCAGATCGATGCAATCCACTTGCAGACGTTGAAGTGATTCGTCTAGCTGTTTTGCTGCTGCTTTTTTTGAGCGTCCATCGATTTTCGTCATCAAGAAAACTTTATCGCGGTAGCGATCGCGCAGAGCTTTTCCCATCCGAATCTCGCTAACTCCATCGTTGTAATCCCAACTGTTATCCATAAAATTGATGCCGCGATCGATTGCTGTTCTAACAATTCGGATCGCCAGTTGCTCATCAACGTGTTTTAAAGCAATGTGCCAACCACCCAATCCAATCGCAGAAACTCTCTCTCCTGTACTACCAAGAACTCGGTATGACATTTCTGAATTTGGCGTAGTTCCTGACATCTGTTCTCCAAGTCTTTCAGCTATTACCTAAGTACATATAGCTGTGTGCCAATTCAAAATGCAAGGGGAAGTTGACAATATCTTGCTGAAGATATAGTTTTGAACCGATTGGGAAAAGACTCAAGAAGCCAAAATACGGATGGCAATTTGGAATGTGTGAGGTAAGGATAAGACTTAGGCTAATACCGTGTCGAATTACCCCCCTTAGAAAGGGGGGAAACCGGAAAATCCAGTTCCCTCCCCTTTATAAGGGGAGGGTTAGGTGGGCTAAAACCTTGGTTAGTCAGCTATTTTCAGACTTGTGTATACACCGTAGCCCCTTGTAGGGGAAAAGAATGGAAGAGAGGTCAAAGTGTATTGCTTCCATTCGAGAAGGGCTATAGATTACGGAGAGGGAACCGCTACTCGATTACCGGGAACAATCTGTGGCTGATAAGAAAACACTTCTCGGCTACGGGGATTTACGGTCACTTTGAGCCAATTCACATCGTTAGTGCCGTTCGCCGCATTGTCACCAAATGTTTCGACACGAGTGAAGTTCTCAATGCGTCTACCTTGAGCATCCAGAAATGGTTTGTCAAGGCGGTAGTAGTGTGAATCGCCGTGTACATAGGCAATGGGTTTACGAAAAGCGATCGCCTCATCGCGGAACGCTAGTAAAAAGTCCTGGAAGCCGTCAGGCTGACCATCGGTTTGCGCGAGTGTCTTTGGATCGCGTAAAGGCGCTCTGGTTCCGTCGGTCAGATCCCACCCCGGATCGCCTTGGGAAATAAACATAACTGCCACTGAATTGCGTACCTTTGCCACTTGAAAGGTCTTTTTCATCCATGCAATATTAGCCCTGTTTCTTGCTTCGTACTCCTCTGGATCTGGTGCAGTGTCGCATAGGTTGTTGCAAGAACCCTGGATATTCAGTGTCGCATAAGTAACCTTCCCGACTGTCCATCGGCGGTTCTCAACACATGGTGTCGCACCAGTTGCACCAAGACACAGTGGTCTTGTCTGTACCTCTTGGGCTAGCCGATGCTGCCCAAGGGAAAAATTCGTGTTAAAGAATACCTGACGCTCGTAGTCGAGGCGATCGCGTGAGTTGAATCCACCGTTTGAGGGGCGATCGCAGTCAGTCCAATCATTGTCGCCTGGGGTAAAGGCTGCTGGTGCTTTCAGGGCGTTGAAGTAGCCGAGCGCCTGGGTGTAGAGTTCATTACTGCACGTGGTAGGTGTTACCGAACCAGGCGTAGAGTTGCCGCCCTTCAAGTCGCCGTCGTGGACAGTGAAAGCCAGGTTTTGCGAGTTCATATCAGCGATGAGATTCGGGACTCCCTTTGTCGCCTGGATATCTGAGTAGGGTAGATCCCCCCAAAGTCCGATAGCGTATGTCTCGTTTTCGCCCTCGTATTCGTACTCGTACTTCCTCTCGCCAGCAGTCGCTAAACCGATTGTAGAACTTGCCAGAAAGGGCACAGTCAGCGCCAGTAAACATATTTTACGCAGCAAACGCGCAGTGCTGATGCGTTGAAACACTGAGTACCCAAACTTTGCCATTATCTATATCCTCAATTATTCTTTGGCTTCAGGAGCGTATTTTGGTAAATTAGCCCCTGCTCACGCCATTTCAGTTAGAAAATTAGATTAGCGGATTGCTGATGACAGATAGGTTATGGATGGGTTAATAGTTCGCTTTTTTACATGTTTCTGTTGCCGCGAATTATATGAATTCTGGCTATGCTAGATTTATTTGCCGCTATAAAAAAAGGCAATTTCTTTTTCTTTTAAGGGTGCAAAATCAGCATCTACAAGTAATTGGTCGAGTTCTGGTTGGGGAATGTGTTTTGCACCAATTCGCACAATCCGCGATCGCATAGTATTAGATACGCCACTGCGCTGTCTATTACCTTCTAGCGCCATGACTTTACCATAAAGTTCTAGCTTGGCAGGCGGAATGGGAGAACCATCAAAATCAATTCCCTGTGCGATCGCTTCATCAATAGCATCAGCACCCGTGGTAGTTTGATTCCCTGGGTTAGTTTCAGTAGGCATAGTGATTTGCTCTTAAGGCTATGGGTAGATTTTACCAGCCTTACTGACACCTTTTTCCTGCCGAGTACTAGAGGTAAGGGCAATTCATGAATTACCACTATGAGGAGTCAAGGTTTTAATTACCTTTTTAGAATTAATCACGAACTTGCCGCGTCACCAAACCCCCAACAAACGCCCCTAAAATAGTTCCCGTCCATAATCCTGCTGTGCTACCTTGCCATATTGCTCCTGGTGTCATCCAAGCGTTGCATATCTCTTGTAAACCCCAAGGTTGATTTTGGCACTTTTGACTATGCAGCATTATGGTGATTTGCCCACTGGCGTAAGCACCAAAAAAACCTGCTGATAGCGCCAAAAAAGTGCAAATTAAAATTCTATTTTTAATCATTGGGCATTGGGCATTGGGCATTGGGCATTGGGCATTGGGCATTGGGCATTGGGGATAAGAAGTAGAGGTGCAGAAGGGAAAAACTTACTGTAACTTCACTCTAGGGAACTCCAAGAAATAAATTATCCAATTTCATCGAATCAAAACAACTTTCTCTCCCCATGCCCCATGCCCCATGCCCCATGCCCCATGCCCAATTCCCAATCACCCTGTATTTCTCATCCCAGCGGCAATCCCATTAATAGTTAACAATGCTCCTCGGAGTAACTCGCCTTTGCTGTAACGAGAATGGATGACTCCAGAAGTAGCATTACTATTCATAGATTGGCGTAAACGTTTGAGCAGGGAAACTTGGATAAATCCCAAGGGGACAATTGTGCCATTACGTAACTGTACAGATCGCTGCAAAACAGGATCGCCATCTAACAAGCGATTGTGATCGGTGATTTTCAACACCAAATCTCTTGTGAGATAGAATTCGCTGGCAATTTGGTCAAAAACCTTGGCAAAACGAAGTTGATCTTCTGGTTTTGACAATTCCTGAACGTAGTGATGTGCCATTTGCATATCTACTTTTGCCAAAGTCATCTCGGCTTTAGAAATTACCATTTTGAAAAATGGCCATTTCACGTAAAAGTAGCGGAGTAATTTCAAGTGTTCTTCTGGTTCTGCGTTCAAGAATTCTTGGACAGCTGTGCCAACGCCATACCACGAAGGAAGCAAAAAGCGGGTTTGTGTCCAGCTAAATACCCAAGGAATAGCTCTCAGACTGCTTAAATCTTTCTTACCAGATGGACGGCGGGCTGGACGGGAACTAATTTGTAGCTGGCTAATTTCTTCAATGGGAGTTACTTGATGGAAGAAGTCAACAAAATCAGGTTGTTCGTAGATTAAAGCCCGATAATGTTGACGCGATCGCGCTGCTAATTCTTCCATAATCTCATTCCAGGGTTCAATATCATCAAACCCTGTCCGCAGTAGGCTAGCTTGAATTACGGCAGTGGTAATGGTTTCCATGTGGTATAATGCCAAGTCCAACAAGGAATATTTGGAAGCCAAAACTTCTCCTTGTTCGGTAATCTTGATTCGCCCATTGATACTATGACCGGGTTGAGCTAAAATCGCCTCGTAAGCTGGGCCACCACCCCGCCCCACAGAACCGCCGCGTCCGTGGAAAATCCGCAAACTTATATCATAGTTTTCTGCTATTTCTTGCAGTGATTTTTGGGCTTTATGAATTTCCCAATTGCTGCTTAAAAAACCAGAATCTTTGTTGCTGTCAGAATACCCCAACATTACTTCTTGTAAGTTCACCGGGAGGGGGGCAGGGGGGGATGAATTTTTATCGGCATCTTCTGCCTTTATCTGTTCGTAGCCGCCGGCTAATAAAGCGCGATATAAGGGGAGTTCAAACAGTTTTCGCATGACGCTTCGGGAGCGTTGTAAATCTTCTACTGTTTCAAATAGGGGGACAACTTGAATGGTTCCCACGGCTATGGCGGGATCAAAAAGTCTGGCTTCTTTGGCTAACAGTAGTACTTCTAGCACGTCGCTGACATCGCGGCACATGCTGATAATGTAAGTTTGGCAGATGTTGAGGCCAAATTCTTGTTGGAGCGATCGCACGACGCGAAAAGTCTCAATTACATCGTTGGTTTTTTCCGAAAATGGCAATTCTGCCGGAATTAACGGCCGACGAGTTTGTAGTTCTCCTGTAAGCCAAGCAACTCTTTGCTCCTCAGAGAGTTCGTTGTAAGGCTGAGGTAATATTTGCAGGTATTGTAGTATCTCATCCAGCGCATCGGCGTGGCGGGATGATTCTTGACGAATATCTAACTGTGTCAAGTTAAAACCAAAAATTTCTACTTGACAGATGAGATTTTCTAATTCTCGACAGCTTAAACCTGTTTCTGTCAAGTTGCGCTGAATCATTCGCAGTTCTGCTAAAAAATCGTCTCCCGAACTATACAGGGGACTATCTTGATTTTTTGGCGTTTCTCGATTGTATAAAGCGAGATTGCGATCGCGGGTATTTTCTAACCGTCTCAGTACATAAGCCAGTTTCAGCCGATAAGGTTCTTGTCGATAACGCAAGGCCAGTGCATCGTACACTTCACTCAACTGGGATTGATCTAACTCTAGAGATTCCAGTAAATCTGGCAAGACATCACTCCAGTGCATCGACACACTCAATAATTCAATCAGATTTTTCACTGACTGAATATATCTCCCCAGCACCATTTTGCGTTGATAGCAAGCTGTTTGCCAGGTAATCTCTGGTGTAACTGATGGGTTCCCATCCCTATCTGAGCCTACCCAGGAGCCGAAAGAGCAAAAGTTTTTACTTGGTGGTTCTAGCCAAGGAAAGGTACTAGATAGGGTGTGTTTGAAACGTTTATAAAGTTGGGGAATGCCATCAAATAAAACTTCTTGGAAGTAGTGCAGGGCATAATCTACTTCATCTAACACTGTAGGTTTAAACTGGTGAAGTTCGTCGGTGCGCCACCAGAGGCGAATTTCTTCGAGCAATTGTTCGCGGACATCTGCTGCTTCCCAAGGATATGCTCCCGGTGTAGTACCAGAATGGTTTTCCAAAGCATCCAGCTTTTGTAAAAGTTGCACCACCTGGCGCTGCTTATCACGGATGGTATGACGAACAATTTCCGTCGGGTGCGCTGTGAAAACTAAGCGCACATCGAGATGGGCAATTAGACGTTGAATTTGCTGGGGTGGTACATTCAGTTTGAATAAATAGGGAAACAAAGCAGCGAAAGTCCCTTGTGGTTTGACTTGCGCTTTTTCTAGATAATTTTTTTTCAGGAAGACTGTTGCTATTCCCTTACTAACCGGCGCATCATCTTCCCTTTGATTAGACGAATAGTTGGCGTTGGATGGTGTTACTGGCTCTATAGCTTCTGTATCTGCCTCATAGCGACTCAGCTGCTGCCGTTGTTCGTATTCTTGCTCGATGATGTTAATCAGCTGAAAATACAGAGCGAAAGCACGAGCGGCGCGGATTGCTTCGTTGATATTTAGTTGTTCAATTAATTTGACGGCTGAAGATGCTTGGTCATTTCTTGCCTGTCCTTCTGGCGAACACAAATCGCGCAGTTGCCGCAATAAGTCTACCATATTTTGACCGCATTCTTGCCGGAGAACTGACTCCCACAATTCTTCCACCACCTGGAGACGATGACGCAAAAATAATTCCGACACCGGGTATATATCCGTAGTTTGAGACGAAGAGTATAAAAGGGAACCCATATTCTCTATCTTGTAAAGCTAATAACTGTTTACGCTTCTAGGTTTTCTACTGAATGCTCATCGGGTTATTCCTGAGCAAATAATTTTTTGGTGTATATTTTCTAAGTTTGATCGGTTTCGCTATCCTCTGGGAAGTCGAGAATGGGTAGGCGATCGCCTCGAAACAATTCTTCACTGGCTTCCCCGATGCTTTCTAGCGCCTTTACCGTGGTTTTTCCGGTAATGAGCAGCAGTAATATAGACGCTGTACCTACTTGTAAAAGGAACGATTTAGGAATGGTAAATAAATCGAGATGGGATGGCGGGTTAGTTGCGGGTTCTTGGTTGGCAGGAGTCATTGCTAATTTTTGGTTATGGGAATTATGAGTCAAAAGCAGTTTGTAGAGACGCGATCAATCGCGTCTGTCAGGAGTAGAGACGCGATGAATCGCGTCTGTACAAGAGTGAGGAGTTAAGATGACTCCAAGCATAAAAGGATGGAGTTGAAATGAGATAAGCTTGTTGTCTATTTCGTCCATCAGGCGCATTAGACACGATTCCGGGATTAAAGGACAAGTCATCAGCTAGTCATATAGAATTATTCTGACTTCTGACTTCTAAATTCTGACTCCCTATTAGTAAAATAAACGCAAAACTCAATATTAGTCAGACTTGCAACCTGTACAAGACTATCTTGGCCGATTTTGTGAGCTACGAAGGTAACAAAATTGTTAAAAAAAAACGTCAGAGTATGATAAACAGATGGTTCTAGTTTACAAGTGCAGGCACTATCCCCCAACAATCGCTGACTGTAAAGTTAAGTTCCCATGAAAACAGTATTACCAGATCGCCAGCAATCCTTAGTCCAATGGGTAAGCCAAGCCACAGGGATTAACACTTTCGGGGTGAAAGTCCGGTTACGGGGAAATGACCTTCATATTCTTTGTGAAGGTACTGAATGTCCAAAGCGTTGGCGTACTTTGTCTGATTTGCTGCAAGCACTACAGCAAACAAACTTAGATACTCTCACAAGCAGCGAACAAACCTCAATATATCAAGTATTTGTCTATGGCCGAAGAAAAGGGGAGCAACGCCCCTTATGGTGCCATCGGGTTTACTTGAATCAAATAGATAAGCATCTGGAGCAAGTGGAGCAAGCCTTGCTAGCAGACTCGGAAAAATTAAAACAATCGGCTGGGGCGCTAATTGTCTCTAACGAAAGTTTGGCACGTCAAGGGAATCCAGAGGCGATCGCCAGATATCTCAGCGAAACTTTGAGTAGTTTGGGTGTATCGGTACAGGCAAAGATTAAGCCATATAAATCAAATAATTCTCAGCCGGAAGAAAATCGCCTGTGGATATTTTGCCAATCAAGCTATAGTCCTGATGCTTCATTGCTTGCTGAACCCATAGCAGAGAAGTTGCGTTATCTCAAACTTTCCGGCTACCAAGATGCCGTAATTGTTTCTCAGGTAAGGGGCGAGAGTGCCCCTGATTGGCTGCTGCGGGTGGATTTGACACCAGC
Organism: Nostoc sp.; assembly: GCF_036917435.1. GTDB lineage: Bacteria > Cyanobacteriota > Cyanobacteriia > Cyanobacteriales > Nostocaceae > Nostoc. Next base: position 120,240 of record NZ_JBALDM010000018.1, on the reverse strand, counting down.
AGAGGTAATGCTGAAAGAATGGGCGCGTTGGGGAGATATCCAAGCGATCGCGCGATTATTAACTGAGGTATTGTCAGGGTTAAAAGTTGCCGTCCAAATTTCTCTGAAAGAATCAACTCTACATATCTTTTGTACGCCAGCTTTTGACCCTTTAGGAACTGCCCCAATCCCCGACAAAGTAGTGTGTTTAGAGGCGATTGTACCGCAGTTAGAAGCGATCGCACCTCAAGGCATTCTCGCCGCCACCATATACGGACAAAAACCAGGCGACACACAACCCACTTGGATTGATTGGCTAGCTTTACCCGCCACAACCCATCCCGCCTTTGCCCCGTCACCCTTGGATTTGGCAAATACTGGCGATGAACCAGCGATCGTATTTTTACTGGAGCGTATACTCAATCCTGATTTGGATTGGCGTTTATTGACAGGTGGAATTCGCGTCCTTTTGCTGAACAAAAATGATTTACTGCATATCTTATGTGATGCGCCTGTTTGTCCAGCGCGTCAACAAGTAGCAAGTAAAATTACGCAGTTTATCCGCCATTTGAAAATTCCCGGTATTATGGGAATACGTGTATACGGTCGCCGGGCTGGGAACAAAGAACCTTTTTGGAACTATGGCGTTGATCTCGAACATCGCCAACGTTTAGTACCAGAAGCAATCCCAGAATTCGCTGCTACTTCTAAATACATTGACGATCTCGTAACCTCTGAGACTAGTGAGCCAATTTTGCGCCCCGATTTAACCACAGAAGAAGTTCAAAATTTTGTAACCGAAGTAGCGCGAGATTGGATAGCAACGACTAGTGCAACCGCGAAAAAATTCTTGTTAAAAAGCCAGGTATTTACCGAAAGCCACCAGTCAGCAGAACAAAATCCTGACGATCAAGGACTTAAGATTGCTCTAGTTTGGGGGACGCTCGGATTATTACTCACTCTCCAAACTGATTGGGTATTGGGTCGAATTATTGCACAGACTAAACCGAGCTTGCCCAAAGCGGCCAGTGTTTTACCTTCACCACCTGGACAAAAGGCATCTTTAACATCTGGGAAAACTCAGAGTGAGAAAACGGCACTTTTTAGCAGCACTTCCAAGAGAAAATCTCCTGCAAATCAGAGTTCTGTATTTAATGCCTCTGAGTTTACGCAAAGTGATGAGACACCGACAAATAATTTGGCAGCCGCACCACTGAAGGAAAAAGCAACCGCAACAGCTATTCTTTTAGCAGCGCGATCGCAGATGCCAAGTTTCAATGTTAGGCAGTTAGATGAGCAACTAGCACTGTATAAACAGCGTTTGGCTATAAATGGTACACCGCCAGATATATTGGTTATTGGTTCCTCCCGCGCCCTCAGAGGAGTAGATCCAGGAGAACTTTCTAAAGCTTTAGCTACTCAAGGTTATCCAAATATTGACGTATTTAACTTTGGAATCAACGGTGCTACTGCACAAGTTGTAGACTTTCTGCTTCGCCACGTACTAGAACCATCAGAACTGCCTAAAATAATTGTTTGGGCAGATGGTTCCCGTGCTTTCAATGGTGGACGCGAGGATATTACCTTTAAATCCATTGCTGCATCAGCTGGTTATAAACAAGCATTCCAAAAAGCGCCAACAACTGCAAATAGCAGTGATTCAACCGAAAACAAGGAAATTTCCGGCGAACAGAAAGTAAAAGAAGAAAAACAGGAGATTAGCCCATATCAAGCTGTCAATGATTCATTAAATCAGGCTCTAGCATCCCTTTCTGGTAGCTATGCAAACCGCGACCAAATAAAAAGTTTATTGCAAAAACAACTGCTTGTATTTGGTAACAATCAGACAGTTGCATCACAAAAACAGCAAACAGACGGAACTTCAGACGAGAGTACTTCCCAGCAAGCAGTTGATTTTGATGGCTTTCTAGCTTTGTCAATCCGCTTCAATCCTGCTAGATACTATCAAAAACATTCTAGAGTTCCCGGAAATTACGACAACGACTATAAATCTTTCCAATTAGAAGGACAGCAAGATACTGCTTTCCAAGAAGTGCTTCAGTTTACCCAATCTCAAAAAATTTCCTTAGTGTTTGTTAACATGCCTCTCACGGCAGATTATTTAGATCCAGTGCGTAGAGGATATGAGCAAGAATTTCAGCAATATATGTTGCGTCAAGCGACTAATCCCAACTTTATCTATCGAGATTTGAGCCAAAGGTGGCCAAAAGCCAATGACTACTTTTCCGATCCCAGCCACCTCAACCGCTTTGGAGCATACGAAGTTTCCAAAAAGCTGGCTAACGATCCCATGATTCCTTGGCCAGTGAAGTAAGGATAGGGAGGCAGCAGAGCAGGGGAAGATGAAGGAAATAAGAGAAAAGAGGTAATTTTAATTCTGTCCAATACCCCATGCCCCATGCCCAATGCCCCATGCCCAATGCCCAATAACAAATGACAAATGATAAATGACAAATAAATGAACTTTATATCAATTTTCTATGGACTATTCTTGCTGAGTGTTTTAGGGATTTACTGGTCTTTAGCACAAGAAAAATTACGATTGTGGACGCTGCTAATTGCTAGTTTAGTTTTCTATTCATCTTTGCACATCCAGTACATACCATTGCTATTAGCATTGACGTTTATCAATTTCCGTGTGGGGCTGGAGATTGGTAAAAATACATCACCAGGTAAACATTCTCTTGACTGGCAAATCTCTAATGAAGAGTGGCAATTTGCTCAAGGTGACTGGAATCGTCGTCGTCTAAAAGTGTTGTGGCTAGGTATAACTCTCAATGTTTTACTATTATTAGCTTTTAAGTATCTAACCCCTTTATTTAAGTTTGTTTTCAATATCCAAACAAACTCACTAGATAGCTCTTTTAAATTGATTGCACCCTTGGGTATTTCATTTTTTACCTTTGAATGCATTGCTTATTTAATAGATGTTTATCGCGGTGCGCCTGCTGCGGATCAGTTTCTCAAATTTGCCACCTACAAATTATTCTTTGCAAAACTGATTTCCGGCCCAATTACGCGCTACCACAACTTAGCAAATCAATTCAATACGCTAGACTTTCCCAGTGCCGATAGAGTAGCACAGGCGCTATGGTTAATTGCTAGAGGCGCAGTCAAGAAAGGTATTTTTGCAGATCATCTGGGAATTTTTGTCGATTTATGTTTTGGTAACTTACAACGGGCGGGTAGTACCGATCTCTGGTTAGCGACATTCGCCTACGGCTTGCAGTTATATCTAGATTTCAACGGTTACGTAGATATTGCCCGTGGCAGTGCCTTACTTTTCGGCTTAGTTTTACCTGAAAATTTTGACTTTCCCTACTTTAGCACCAGTATTGGAGAATTTTGGCGGCGCTGGCATATCACTCTAGGAGATTGGCTACGAAACTATGTCTACTTTCCTTTGGGTGGTTCGCGTCAGGGTTTAGTCCGTACCTGCTGGAATTTATTTACTGTGATGTTAATCGCTGGTATCTGGCACGGCGCTGCTTTGGGTTATGTAGTTTGGGGCATATTCCACGGGTTAGCCTTGGTGGTTCATCGACTTACAGATGCGATGAGCGATCGCTATGCAGAACTAGAGCAATTCTGGCAAAATCCTTTAGGTATCCTCGTTGCTTGGTTCTTAACCCAATTGATGGTTTTTACCTCTTGGATTTGGTTCCGCCTACCGAATCTCGAAGACTCTTCTTTGGTAATTCGACACCTTTGGGGTTATCCTGCTGATGCTCAGTTTGCTCAAAAGGTCTATGTGGATGCCTTAAATATCAGCCAATACCAACTCACTTGGGTACTTCTAACTTTAGCTGCTCTTATGGCTGTACTCTATGCCTTCAACCGAATGCTGAAGTTAGAGTTTAACTGGCCTATTAAGCTTGTCTTTGTTCCCATCTGTTTCTATGCAGTTTGGTTATTAGCTCCTGAAGGCAGTTTACCCTACATCTACTTTGATTTTTAACAGGACTGACACAAAAAATAGCCCAAACCTTTATTTACCGGTAGGGGGAATTCATGAATTCCCCCTACCGCATGTAGTCTTGCATACAGCAGATTGCAACAGACGTGAGGTACAGATCATCGTAGGGGCACAACATGTTGTGCCCCTACCCGTGTACTTCATTTACCCGCAATACGCTGTAAGTCCTAATTTAAGTTTCTACAAACTTCTAAAAACAATCAACAGCAACATCTAGCGCTTCTCGCTTGGATGCAATACACTTTCACCTCACTTCCATTCCTCTCTCCTAATATCATTTCGTTACAAATTAACCCGGCTTGAAATTTTTTGAAGAGATTATTTGTTAAGGAATGTAAAGACAATTAAATAGGCGATCGCGTCGTTAAAAATTATGACTTTAAATCGCTGAAAAAGGCTCAATCAATTACTTTTATCACTATGAGCAACAGTAGAAAAACTATATATTTCGATTAACTTGCTAAAGAATTTTATTACAAAATATTAAGTCAAAACTCCTGTCCAAATAATTTCATGTAGACTCTAACTCAATAGGCAAGAACAATATTTGCTTGTTCCATTTTTAACAAAATATTAGCACTTATAAAACAATGACCACAACCTTACAACGGCGCTCCGACGCTAACGTATGGGATCGCTTTTGCGAGTGGATTACCAGCACTGACAACCGGATCTACATCGGTTGGTTTGGTGTCCTAATGATCCCAACCCTAATAGCTGCTACTACTTGCTTCGTAATCGCATTTATCGCAGCGCCTCCAGTAGACATTGATGGTATCCGCGAACCAGTTGCAGGTTCTTTAATCTACGGAAATAACATTATTTCTGGTGCAGTTGTTCCTTCCTCCAACGCTATTGGCTTGCACTTCTACCCAATTTGGGAAGCTGCTTCCTTAGATGAGTGGTTGTACAACGGTGGCCCTTACCAGTTGGTAGTTTTCCACTTCTTGATCGGTTGCGCTTGCTACCTCGGTCGTCAGTGGGAACTTTCTTACCGCTTAGGTATGCGTCCTTGGATCTGTGTAGCTTACAGCGCACCTTTGGCTTCCGCTTGTGCAGTATTCTTGATCTACCCCATCGGTCAAGGTTCTTTCTCTGATGGTATGCCTTTGGGTATCTCTGGAACCTTCAACTTCATGATCGTGTTCCAAGCAGAACACAACATCTTGATGCACCCCTTCCACATGTTAGGTGTTGCTGGTGTATTCGGCGGTTCCTTGTTCTCTGCAATGCACGGTTCTCTAGTAACTTCTTCCTTGGTGCGTGAAACCACCGAAACCGAATCTCTTAACTACGGTTACAAATTCGGTCAAGAAGAAGAAACCTACAACATCGTTGCAGCCCACGGCTACTTCGGTCGTTTAATCTTCCAATACGCTTCCTTCAACAACAGCCGTTCACTGCACTTCTTCTTAGCAGCTTGGCCTGTCGTCGGTATCTGGTTCACCGCTTTGGGTATCAGCACGATGGCGTTCAACCTGAACGGTTTCAACTTCAACCAATCAATCATTGACTCTCAAGGTCGCTCCATCAGCACCTGGGCAGATGTAATCAACCGCGCTAACTTGGGTATGGAAGTAATGCACGAGCGTAACGCTCACAACTTCCCCCTAGACTTAGCTGCCGGTGAAGTTACTCCTGTAGCAATGACTGCTCCTGCTATCAACGGTTAATTCTGAAGATTTAGCTAAATAAGAAACGCCTCCCAGAAATGGGGGGCGTTTTTTTGCATCGCTCTTAATAGCAGAATTACCGGAGTTCAAGACAGTTATACAATAAAAGCAAAGACGTTGAGGTTAAACTAACCTAATGCGTGTACCTGAAACAAACCCAAAGATACCAAAGCCTTTGCCTTCACCAAGCCTCTACGAAACTGATTTTTACGCTTGGACACAGGAACAAGTTATTTTACTTAGCAATGAGCAGTGGAGCCAGATTGATCTGCAAAATCTGATTGAGGAGATTCAATCTTTGGGTAAACAGCAACGTCAAGAACTGCGAAACCGTCTGAGTGTGTTGATTGGACATTTACTAAAATGGCAGTACCAGCCTCAACGTCGCAGCCGTAGCTGGTTAGCAACGCTTCGGATTCAACGCTTAGATATTGCTGAACTGCTCGAAGAAAATCCTAGCCTAAAGCCCTACCTTGAAGAAGCACTTCGCAAAGCTTACCTTAAAGGTGTCGAATTAGCTGTTGGAGAAACAGATTTGCCCAATCGGACTTTTCCGGTAGAGTGTCCCTACAGTTTGGTAGAGATTGTGGACTATGATTTCTACCCCGGTGAACCAAGCAAGTTAGTAGATGAATCAAACTAGAATCAAAGGGGTGGGTCTGGAATCCTCACTTGCTCAAGTGTCAATCGTCTCTATAAACTTCTCTACGATGCCCTACTCTGACAACAGTTACTACTAAGACATCATCGAAAATCTGATACAAAATCCGATAATCGCCTACTCTGATGCGATAACGATTTTCGCCATTTTTTAATTTTCCCACACCATCAGGGCGAGGATCAGCAGCTAATTGTTGAATTTTGCTTTCTAGCCTTTCTTGAATATCTACTGGTAACTTTTTGAGTTGTTTAGATGCACTTTTTGAAATTTCTACTTGGTAGCTCATGCAGTTTTTTGCTGATGTTCTGACCAAGTTAAAGCGCCATTTTCTCTGATATCTTTTAATCCCTCTTCAAAATCTCTTTCATCCGACTCGTCTTCCTGTTTACGGATTTTTAACAGTGATAAAATCTCTTGTAAGGTATCGTCATAAGCCAGTTCTAAGTGTTCATTAATAGCCTTGATTAACGCTTGCCTTTTAGTTGTAGTTTCCATGTCTCTACTCTTTTTAACTGCTTATCATTGTCTATACCTTGAACACCTTATTTTACTCTAATAATCAATTTCATACAGCAATTTTGGCAACTCGATCTGTTGACTCAATTGCATTACCAATGAATTGGGTCTAAAGCCCCGTGCTTCACGCAATGCTTTAAAGTAATGAGTAAGGAGTAATGAGTGGATGAAAAATGGGTATTATTACTCATTACTCCTTCTTAAGAGCGCCTTTAGGTCGGTGAGGATGTCAAGACTGTTGGCAACTTCAAGCCAACCTTCAATAGCATCTTTTAAATTAGCCATCACTTCTTCTATGGTGTCTCCTTCGTTAATACAACCGGGAAGCGCGGGAACCTCTGCCCAATAGCCGCCTTCTTCTGCTGGATGAATAATTGCTCTAATTTTCATAAGCCTGTTGAGTTGGTTTGTGAGAATATGCTAACAACCATATTTGTTTGCTCTTAACTGTGGCTACTCAAATTAATATTGCTACGGTTCAAACAACAGCTGCTTCTGCGATCGCACTTTGCATTTTGTTTAGTCTGCGCCGATACGTTGATTAACCATTCCAGCGCATTTCAAATAAATATTTTAAATATATCTGGGCCGTATATGTGATCAACCAATTCCTCTGCACTGTATATCTTCCAAATCATCAGCAGTCCCTTGATCGCGACTTCAACTGGCAGCTTCTGGGGAACAATGATCAGTCCTGGACTATCATTGCTTCTGATGAACTTGGCAAACTCTGATGGCATTGTCTTAAGATCATGGCTGACGAGGATACGTTCCTGCCATGCTGCGATCGCCAATACTTCAGAATCTTTTACACCTTTTAATCGAGCAGCCCTGGCTGTTTGGAAGTCAATCAAGCGCTCTTGTCGCCGAACTCCCGTAACGATCGCTTGATTCAAATCAGCATCGGCTTGGTAGCTAATATTGTAGCTATTCACGATTCTACCTGTTGTCTTGCTGCCTTGGCTGCCATAAGCTTGTTGTACAAAGCAGGATCGGCGGTTTGTAGTGGTTGAGGCATAGTATCAAATGCTGCTGACTCGGCTTTTAGATAAGCATCAATATCAGCACGATTGGCTAGATAAAACGCGATCGCCCTATAAACTTGTTCAAGTGTCAGTAACGGAAAAGAATTAACAATGCTTTCAGGCGATAATCCTTTTTGGAAAGCATAGACAATCGAGTCCAGGGAAATCCGAGTTCCTGCAACCCAATAAGCATCTTGACGATATTCTACGTAAGATTTAGCTCTTATAACTGACATAGATTTATTTTGACTCTATTCATAAAGTTAAACTACAGCCGCCTCTGGAATTGCACCCTGCATTCTCCCGAAAGCATCAATCAAATTCTGCAATTGTTGATCTGCTTTAAATACTCCTAACCCGCGCACCGTCACTTTACCAGGCGAATACACAAACCGCGTCTTGAGATTGTCTGGTAAATTTGCCGCCAATAAATTCCAAGCTGGTTCCTCCATCGGCGTTTCTAAAACGACGTGCTGCTTGTTTTCTGGTTTAATGCGGCTAAATCCGAGTTTTTTCGCTAGCTGTTTGAGTTCCATAACTCGCAGAAGTTGATTTGCAGAGACTGGTAAAGTACCATAGCGATCGCCTTTAAATCCTAAACTCCATCTTCAAACTGCTCTAAGTCATCTACTGTTAGTGGTGCTTGGCCACTGTGGCGCACATACAACACATTAACTGTAGTATCTCGAATTGTAAAAAGTACTCGGTATACGTTTTTGGCTTTTCCATAAAGAAGTTGGCGTACTTCTTCTGGAAAAATTTCATCTTCGACTGCTAAGGCACAACGTTGGGGCTTCTCTTGTAGGGTAGCAATAGCATTCATCAATTCTCGAAACCAACGATCGGCAAATTCAGGATTCCGCTCTCGATACCAGCGATAAGCTTGCTCAATCTGAGTTTCGGCAATTAGGGTAATCTCAACCTGAAATGCCATACTTTTGCTGCATTTCTTGAATGAAATTTTCAATGGGGCGAGTGTTACCAGCGTTGAGTTCCTCGAAACCTTGTCCAATTCCAGCAATTGTCTCTAATTGCTCGATCAGTTGGCGTAATTTGTTGGGGTCGATTTTGGCAGGGTCTAAAAAGGTGATGAGAACTTGGGAGCGATCGCTAACATCTTGCGGTAGGTGGCTGAGGTGAATTTGTCCATCCTGATAAATGCCTTCGATAGTTTTTATCATAAGTTGAAGTCGGCTTGGTATTTCCTTTAATTCTACTAACTAGATTCAAAGGGTTGGATTTGAAATTCCCGCCTGCTCAAAAGCTTTGCGGCAATCTGCTACTCTTCAATGATTTAAAAGGTAATTCGAGATCGGAGAACCCTGTAAATAAGTCCGAAACCGGGGTTCTAGAGAAAAGTGTTTTTACCATAAGCCTTTTAGTTTGATTTAGATCATCAAACACCAACCGCCTCTGGAATCGCACCCTTCATTCTCCCAAAAGCATCAATCAAATTCTGCAATTGTTGATCTGCTTTAAATACTCCTAACCCGCGCACCGTCACTTTACCAGGCGAATACACAAACCGCGTCTTGAGATTGTCTGGTAAATTCGCCGCCAATAAATTCCAAGCTGGTTCTTCCATCGGCGTTTCTAAAACGACGTGCTGCTTGTTTTCTGGTTTAATCCGGCTAAATCCGAGTTTTTTCGCTAGCTGTTTGAGTTCCATGACTCGCAGAAGTTGATTTGCCGACACTGGTAAAGTACCATAGCGATCGCTCCACTCGGCTGCAATCTGATTTAATTCTGATTTAGATTTAGCTGTCGCCACCGCGCGGTATGCACTCATCTTTTGATCCAAATCGGTAATATAATCTGCTGGGATAAACGCCGTGAGATTAAGATCAATTTGCGTATCCTCCACTTTCGGAATTTCTTGTCCGCGAATTTCCCGAATTGCTTCTTCCAGCATTTCCATGTATAAATCAAAGCCGATGGCATCCATTTGACCGGATTGTTCTGCACCTAGCAAGTTACCCACACCCCTGATTTCCATGTCGCGCATCGCTAGCTGATATCCAGAACCTAGCTGAGTAAATTCCTGAATCGCTCGTAATCGTTGCCGGGCTGCATCAGATAACGTCCGTTGCTTGGGATAAAATAACCAAGCATGAGCTTGGATCCCTGCACGTCCCACACGACCGCGTAATTGATATAACTGTGCTAATCCAAAGCGGTGAGCATCTTCAATCAAAATGGTGTTGACTCGCGGAATATCTAAGCCAGATTCAATAATTGTCGTACAAACAAGGATGTCTGCATCGCCATTACTGAAGGTGAGCATGGTTGATTCTAACTCGCTTTCATCCATTTGACCGTGAGCGATCGCAATCCTAGCCCCTGGTAACACTTCTCGTAAATTGGCTGTTGTCTCTTCAATTCCATCTACTCGTGGAACTACATAAAATACTTGTCCACCTCTGTCTAATTCTTGACGAATTGCACTGCGGATAGCTTCGGAATTTATCGGTGAAAGATGTGTTTTAATCGGTCGTCTAGTTGGGGGTGGTGTAGTAATTAAACTCATTTCCCGAATTCCCGACAAGGACATATATAAAGTCCGGGGAATGGGAGTAGCGGAGAGGGTAAGCACGTCCACTTCAGTTTTCAAGCTTTTAATTTTCTCCTTCTGGTTTACCCCAAAACGCTGTTCTTCATCCACCACCAACAGCCCTAAATCCCGGAACATCACGCCTTTACCCAAAAGTTGCTGTGTACCAACAACTACATCTAGTTCACCAGTTGCTAATCGCTTTTGAATATCGCGGCGTTCTTCAGCAGACCGAAAACGGTTGAGTAAGCCGACATTTACGGGGTAGGGTGCAAAACGTTCTTTGAGTGTATGGTAATGCTGCTGTGTTAAAATTGTCGTTGGCGCAAGGAGTGCCACTTGTTTACCGGCGATGACTGCTTTGAAAATAGCACGAATCGCCACTTCCGTCTTTCCGAAACCGACATCGCCACAAACTAAGCGATCCATTGGGCGATCGCTTTCCATGTCGCGTTTTACATCTTGAACAGCTTTGAGTTGATCCGTCGTGGGTTGGTAGGGAAAAGAATCTTCTAATTCTTCCTGCCAAGGCATATCACCTGGAAAGCTAAAACCTTGTTGTTGCGATCGCGCTGCATACAGTTTCAACAAGTCCACTGCCAATTTTCTAATTGCTTTGCGGACTTTATTCTTGGTATTTTCCCAAGCTTTCCCAGTCATTCTGTTGAGTTCTGGTGCTTTATCACCTCCGGCACGGAATCGGGATAGAGCGCCGACTTGATCGGCTACGACTCTGAGTAACCCATCAGCATACTGCACCACCAAATAATCACGGATTTCGTTATTGATTGTCAAACTTTCCAGCTTGACAAATTTACCAACACCATGATTTCTATGAACTACATAATCACCTGGACGCAGTTTATTAGGATCAACTTGTTTAGAAGTAGCTTTGTGGCGCTTGCGGATATAGCCGGGAGTCGCCAAGGAATGCTGCCCAAAAAATTCCCGATCTGTAACGATTACTATTCGGTATGTCGGCAGGATAAAACCTTGTAATTCCGCAAGACCAGAATATTTTAAGGCAATGGGAATATGGTTGATTTGCAGCTTATCTATCGCTTGATAGTCGCGGGGATTAGGGATAAACTGAGCCGGACAATCATGCTCTTGCAACAGCGAGACAGAACGCGAAGGTTGAGCAGAAAGTAGCCAGATGGAGAAATTGCGATCGCGTTCTTGGCGAATGGTTTCAGCGAGTTTAGCAAACTGGTGCGGCGTGACTGGCAGCGATCGGCTAGAAAGGTTGATCCCACTATTTTCCTCTGAGAGTTCCGATAAATATAGTGTTTTAAATTTGGCAACATCAGCCAAACACTCATCAAAAGACCGATGAATTTTCGGCAATATTAGGGGAGTAGGGAGTGGGGAGTGGGGAGTGGGGTTAAATTCTTCCCCATGCCCCATGCCCAATGCCCCATGCCCAATTTCCCACTGTTCCTGAGCATTTTCTACCCAGCGATCGCTATGAGCATGACACTGTTCTGGTTCATCAATGGCAATCAGGGTATTTTCTGATAAATAATTTAGCAGAGATGCCGGTTGCTCGAAAGCTAACCCCAAAAACCGCCGACTACCCTCAATCAGTGATGAGTGCTGAGTGCTGAGTTCTGAGTTAATTTCTGACTCAGCACTCAGCACTCGAAACTCAGCACTATTTTTCAGTGCCGCCATCACAATAGGAGCAAAACTAGTAGGGGTAAGAATTAACTGGCCAACTTTATCGAGGGCGGAACGTTGGGTTGCAGGGTCAAATTCCCGCATTTGCTCAATTTCATCACCAAACCATTCCAGCCGCACTGGAAATTCAGATGAAACTGGAAACACGTCAACAATATCACCCCGCCGGCTCCATTGCCCTTCTGTTTCCACCAAAGGAACTCTTTCATACCCCAAAATAGTTATTTTCTCACTGAAAGCATTCAAGTCTAATTCCATCCCTTTTTTCAGGGTAAGACAGAATTGTTGAAAAGCTTCTGGCGGAGGTAAATGAGGTTGCAGCGCCCCTTGAGTAGCCACAATTGCCATCTTGGGTAATTGAGAATTGGGATTTGGGATCTGGCTTTCTTCCCCATGCCCCATGCCCCATGCCCCATGCCCTATTTCCAAATCCGCCAATACCTGCATTTGCCCCCAACTCATCTCAGTTTCCGGGTCAAAAGGTTCGTAGGGAGAAGCCTCGGAAGTGGGGTAAAAATGTACTGTCTGCCATCCCATTGCCTCTAGTTGTGCATAAACACGTCCAGCTTCTTCCAGGGTGGCGCAAACCACAAATAAATTCTTACCTTGAGCCTGTGCCAATGCCGAAGCGACCAAACCCTTGGGCAATCGAGAAATGCCATTTAACCGCAATTCTTGTTGTCGGTTTAGCTTAGAAATAAATTCAGTGGTTAGAGGCGATCGCGCTAAGGCACGCACAATAGAAGAAAATGACATAAGTACTATTAGCGGTGGGAGTCTTTGTGAGTCAGAAAATTTTGAGGCAGTTTATGTCAACTATTTTAAAAGTGTTGACAGCCTTCTTATTCTTTGGGTGGAAGAATAATTTACAGCAACTAATAGAATTAAGAACTATAACTACTACTTTATGTACATTCAAAGCATTTATAGAAGCACCTTTAATACTAGATACTAGGTATTGAGCTACATTCGCTCTGATAAGCGGCAATTTTAAACATGTCTTCCATCACTTTTGAAATTTTAATCATTTTGGTGCTAATTATTGCCAACGGCGTGTTTTCTATGTCTGAGATGGCAATTGTCTCAGCCCGGAAAGTCAGGCTGCAACAGCTTGCTAATCAAGGAGATGCGAAGGCAAGGGTGGCATTGAAACTCGCCGAGTCTCCAAATCATTTCCTGTCAACCGTTCAAGTGGGTATTTCCCTAATCGGTATCCTGACTGGTGCTTTTGGAGGAGCAACAATTGCCAGCCGATTGGCAATTTATGTCAAACTTGTCCCTTTGTTAGCACCTTATAGTGAACCGCTCTCCTTTGGAATAGTGGTTTTGCTCATTACCTATTTCTCACTCATTGTTGGCGAATTGGTACCGAAGCGTCTGGCATTAAATAATCCAGAAAGGATTGCCTCGATTGTAGCGATTCCGATGCAAGCCTTGGCTGCGATCGGTTCTCCAGTAATCTTTCTCTTAAGCGCTTCTACAGATTTGATTCTACGAGTGCTGGGAATTACAGCTTCTACCGAGCCGCAAGTCACCGAAGAAGAAATAAAAATCTTAATTGAGCAAGGCACTGAGGCGGGAACCTTTGAGGAAGCCGAACAGGATATGGTGGAGCGAGTTTTTCGTTTAGGCGATCGCGCCGTCAGCTACTTAATGACACCCCGCCCAGATATCGTTTGGTTGGACTTAGAAGACACTCCCGAAGAAAATCGTCAAAAAATGGCTGATAGTGCCTATTCTCGCTATCCAGTTTGTCAGTCAGGACTTGACAACGTGCTGGGTGTAATCCCTGTCACTGACTTATTAGCCAGGAGTTTCCGAGGAGAACCGCTAGACTTAACAGTGGGATTGCGACAGCCCGTATTTGTGCCAGAAAGCACCCGTGGTTTGAAAGTTTTGGAATTGTTCAAACAAACCATTACTCACATAGCGCTAGTGGTGGATGAATATGGCGTAATTCAAGGATTAGTCACTCTCAACGACATCATGAGCGAAATTGTGGGTGATGTTCCTTCAATAGATGGCCAGGATCAACCCCAAGCCGTGCAACGCGAAGATGGTTCCTGGCTTTTGGATGGGATGTTACCTGTAGAGGAGTTTTTAGAACTTTTTGGTATGGAACAGTGGGAATCGGAAGAACGCGGCAGTTATCAAACCTTGGGCGGTTTTGTGATCACCCATCTAGGTCGTATTCCTGCCGCCGCAGATTATTTTGAATGGCAAAGTATGCGAATTGAAGTGATGGACATGGATGGAAATCGCGTAGATAAGGTACTAGTCGTACCGAAGGTAGCTAAATCACCAGATCCAAAATAAATCTGACTAGCGGGAGAGACGCGATTAATCGCGTCTATACAACTTAAAAGTTATTTCTCGCCCAATGCCCAATGCCCAATGCCCAATTTATGAAGTTTTAGATAAACGCTTAACTGCCTCACCACCCAACATCTGATGCGCTTGTTCAAGAACTTGGGGGATTTTATCAGCGTGGGGATTGTGGGCGAGACATTGGCGTAAGTTTAATTCGTCTAAGCGATCGGCTTTATTACCAGGAAACCAGTGACCGCCATTACCAAGGAGGTTGTAGCGCATTTTGGCATACTCTACCATATCGTAGGCGATCGCTAGATTCCACAGCCACAAAATCATCCGAATGTTGACTTCACCAGGGGTTTGGTCAAAGGTTGGTAGATTTTTTTCCCAAGATTTTACCCAATCTTCTCCCAAAGTAGCGATCGCTTCTGACTCCAATCTGGCTAAAATTGGTGGCAAAATTTCTGATGCTCGATCTACTAACTCTAAAGTCTTCAAGTGTTCATCAAAATCTTCTGGTTTTGCTGCTCCCACACTCAAAGTATGCACCTCTTGATGACTCAAACAAAACAAATCATTAAACACCATTGGACTCAATGGGGCGCAAAGATCCACTAACTTTTGTGGAGGTTCATACAACAAACCGCCTTTATTAGATGGACTAATAATAAACACCCCCATATCGTGGCGTTTAGCTGCTTCAATTGCCGCCCAATTCCATTGATTAATGTAGTACCAGTGCAGGTTTACATAATCAAATAGATTAGTATTAATTGCCTGCACAATTATATTTGTTGAACCGTGTGTAGAAAAGCCAATAAATCTAACTTTTCCCTCAGCTTGCAACTGCTGTGCTACTTCCAAACAGCCACCAGGACGGATGCTGTAATCGAATGAATCGGTATGGTTGATACCGTGTAATCCTAAAAGATCAACATAATCTAGCTGAAGATTTTTTAATGATTGTTCAAACGTCTCGCGGAATTCTTTCGCATCTGCCTTTGGGCCGATTTTGGTTTGAACAATTAACTTTTCACGAGGAAACTGGGGCAATATTCTTCCCAATTGCATTTCAGAAGTACCATAACCACGAGCAGTTTCAATATGATTTATCCCAATCTTAACTGCCCTTCTAATCGTCGCTTCCAGATTCGCCTGGTTATCAGCAGGAATCTCATGATTGGGAACATCTTCCCATTTGAACTGATATCTCATGCCACCGCAGGAAAACACTGGCATCTGTAATTCTGTGCGTCCAAATCGTCTATATAGCATCAGTAAATTGTGGATTGCTTACTAACATAAAACCTAAAAATGACATTAATTTAAGCCTACAGCGTCACAATAATTACCTCTGTTCAATCCGTGACACTAACAAGATTTATTGCATATTAAATCGGTCAAGTCTTTTGGTTAAGTAAGTGGGTCAAATTAAATATAAAATCTCACCCTGCCTCCGGCTTCCCTCTCTGATACTTTGGAGAGGGATTGAGGGTGAGGTTTGATCTTAATATTTAATTACGCCTACCTACTTATTTGACTGCGACCACTGTTCTCGTTCCACAGAATAATTATCTCATCCTAGTTACAACTAGCAAGCCTTTTTCGATTATTCGCCCAATTTGTGTTTAGACCAGTAGTGCTGAATTCTGTTCTGATAAACTGAGTAAAAATTCAAATTAGTTTTTTGGAGACTGTGCCTGAGTTAAGCAATTTCTTAATATTTCGGCTAATACCTGTACGTTGGGTTCATTAAGTAGGGCAAGGTGAGATCCGGGAACGTAATGAATATCTAATCCTTCAGTCACTAGGTTGCCCCAGCCGAATTCGGGATCGTATTGTGTGCCTATAGCTTCATCTCGATTAGCATCTTCTGTTCGTAAGAGGGTAGCTCGACCAAGGTAAGGTGTAAATATATATTGACTGACGGCTTGAGTATTAGCATTTATAATTTTAAAATGCTTGTCAGTTTCAGCTAAAGGAAGCACATCTTCCAAGTAACGTCTATATTTATTTTGGAGATTTTCCTTACGCCAATGACTCCATTTGAAAATCTGTTGCCAAAGATAGCTAGGCCCTTTTTGAACTAGGTTATTTAAATGCAAAAGAAGTCGCTTGATAAATGATGCCCGCCAACTATAACCTGGACGACAACTATCAAGGATAACTAGAATACCAACTTCTTTACCTTGCTCTTGGAGTTGCCTAGCCATCTCAAAAGCAACTACACTCCCAAAAGAATAACCTCCCAGAAAATAAGGCCCATTCGGCTCAAAGGTCTGGATTTCTTGGATGTAATGAGCAGCCATATCTTCAATCCGCGACGGTGACGGCTTTTTTCCGTCTAGTTCTTGTGGCTGGAGTGCATAAAATGGTTGATCTGATCCCAGATGCATTGCCAATTCCCGGAAACACAATACTTCTCCACCCAGTCCATGAATACAGAAAAAAGGTGGTTTGGAACCATTGGGTTGAATTTCTACTAGAGATGACCAGCTAGATTTTGATTGGTCTAAGGTAGTTGCTAAAGCCAAGTTTCTTGTTTCATTTTCTTCTTCTTGGCAGATTATTTTGGCTAGAGCCTCTACAGTACCTGACTGGAACAGAATGGCAAGGGGCAGATTTTTATTAAATGTCTTCTCGATTTGCCAAAACAGTTTTACTGCTAATATCGAATGTCCTCCTAACTCAAAAAAGTTGTCTCTGATACCGATAGGCTCAATACCTAAAACTTGTTCCCAAATTTTGGTCAGTTGTAATTCTAATTCATCGCGGGGAGCAAGATATGTGTTTTCCGAATCAAGCCTTGTTGAGTCTGGTGCTGGTAAAGCGCGGCGGTCGATTTTGCTGTTGGGGGTTAGGGGTAGGCTATCTAATAAAACGAAAGCACTAGGAACCATATATTCTGGCAATTTCTGTTTAAGAAAGTGGCGCAGTTCATCTCTGGTTGGTGTCTGTTGTGGGTGAGGAATAATATAGGCGACTAGTCGCTGGTTTTCTAAATTATCAGCTTTAGCTATGACGACATTTTGCTGTACGCTTGGGTGTTGTGCTAGTAAAGCTTCAATTTCTCCTAGTTCGATGCGGAAACCACGAATTTTTACTTGATTATCGAGGCGACCGAGATATTCAATATTACCATCACTTAGGTAGCGGGCTAAGTCACCTGTTTTGTAAAGGCGGCTTTCAGAGTCACAACTGAAGGGATTATCAATAAATTTTTCTGTTGTTAGTTTAGCCTGATGAAAATAACCCCGTGCTAAACCTGCACCACCAATATGCAATTCTCCCGGAACACCCATAGGTAGAGGTTGCAAATATTTATCTAAAATGTAAATCTGGGTGTTGACTATGGGACGGCCAATGGTAACTAAAGCTTCTTGCTGCTCAATTCGATTAATTGTAGACCAAACAGTTGTTTCTGTTGGCCCGTATAAGTTCCAAACTTCAGCAACTCTTTGATGTAAATGTTGAGCTAAATTTTGAGGTAAAGCTTCACCACCAGACAGAATTTTCAGTTGTGCATTTCCTTTCCATCCTACTTCTAGTAGCATTTGCCAAGTCACAGGGGTGGCTTGCATAACAGTTGCATCAGAGTTATTGAGTTGTTGTAATAACTTGAACCCGTCAGCCGCAACTTCCCGACTGACTAAAATTATCTTGGCTCCTAGTGTTAAGGGGAGAAAAATTTCTAAACCCGCAATATCAAAAGATAGAGAAGTAACTGACAACAGACTATCAAGATTAGTTAATTGTAGATGCTGTTGCATCCCTGTGAGGAAGTTAAGGACGTTGCGGTGAGTAATTTGTACACCTTTGGGTTTGCCTGTGGAGCCAGAAGTATAAATTGTGTAAATTAAATTATCGGGTGTAACGTCTGTTTTTGGCGAATTTTGCTGATGTGCGGCGATAGAATCTCTGTCGCTATCTAAACAGATAACTTGGGCTTGGTGAGATGGAAGAGTTTTTAATAAATGTTGCTGAGTTAATAAAATAGAAATTTGTGAGTCTTGCAACATGAACGCCAAGCGCTCTTGGGGATAGGCTGGGTCTAAAGGTACATAGAATGCACCTGCTTTTAGGATACCTAAGAGTCCAATTATAAGATTTAGCGATCGCTCTACACAAATCCCCACAGCCATTTCTGGTTTGACTCCCAGTGATTGCAGATAATGCGCTAGCTGATTAGCATAATCATTGAGTTCCTGGTAAGTTAATTGCTGGTTCTCAAAAATTACGGCAATGGCGTTGGGAGTTCTTTCGGTTTGATCTGCAAATAACTGATGGATGCAGGTATTTTTGGGGTAGTCAGTTTGAGTATTATTCCACTCCACCAGTAGCTGATGCTCCTCAGATGCTGTTAACAGAGGTAAATTTGCAATCTGCTGTTCTGGGTTGGTGACGATCCCTGCAAGTAAAGTTTGGAAATTCCCTAGCATTCTAGCGATCGTTGTATCATCGAATAAGTCTGTGTTGTATTCAATTCCAGCTTTGATCCCCTGTGAAGTTTCTTTAATATCGAGGGTAAGATCAAACTTTGCTGCGCTGCTATGGACTTCTAGAGGAGTAATGGTTAATCCCGGAAGTTCCCAAACTTGACTTGGGGTATTGTGGAAGGCAAACATTACCTGAAAAAGTGGCGAGTGGCTCATATCTCGCTCTGGCTGTAGTTCTTCTACTAGCTTTTCAAAGGGTAAATCTTGGTGGGAGTATGCTCCTAGTGTTACTTCTCGAACTTGACTAAGTAACTGCCGGAAACTTGGATTGCCTGCAAGTTTAGTGCGTATGGCTAGGGTATTGACAAAAAAGCCAATCAAACCTTCGGTTTCAACTTGGTTCCGACCAGCAATAGGCGAACCGATGAGAATATCTTCTTGCCCAGTGTAGCGATACAATATTGTCCCAAAAGCCGCCAGCAATGTCATGAATAGTGTGACACCCTGCTGATGCGAGAGTTCTTTTAAGGAGGCACTCAGATTTTGAGGTAGCATCAGGGATTGCACTGCTCCCTGGTAAGTTTGAACTGGTGGCCGTGGTCGGTCGGTTGGTAATTCTAATACAGTATTAGCACCTGCTGACTGGGTTTTCCAATATTCGATTTGGCTGGAGAGTTTTTCACCCGATAGCCATTGGTGTTGCCAAACAGCAAAATCGGCATACTGGATGGGCAATTTTGGCAAGGGAGAAGCCTTCCCGCTCAAAAAGGCTTGATAAAGTTCTGCTAACTGCTGCCCAATAATGCCTAGCGACCAGCCATCTGAGGCGATGTGGTGCATAACCAACAAGAGTATATGCTCCTGTTCATCCACCTGGAGCAAAGTCGCTCGCAGCATCAAGTCAGATTCTAAATTGAAGGGGCGTTGCGTCTCTTCTCTTAGCAGAGATTCAACTTGCTCCTGTGTTATCTCAATTATTTTGAGTTCCACAGTCCGAGGCGTGCCAATTACTTGTATCGGGCTGCCATCAACTGATGTAATAAAGTTGGTTCGCAGTGCTTCATGATGGACAACGATCGCATCTAATGATTGTTGTAATACAGCGACATTTAACTTACCCGTTAAGCGGTGTGCATTTGAGAGGATATATGCTCGGCTATCGGGTTGCAACTGCTGCAAAAACCAGACTCGCTGCTGGGCAAAAGATAAAGGGGCTGATTCCCGGTTGGCTATGTACGGAATAGTCTGATCTTGGGGATCATTTCCTCGACTGTTATTTTGGGTGAATACTTGAGCTAAAGTAGCGATCGTGGGATTCTCAAATAATACTTGCAACGGTATATCTATCTGAAAAGCTTGGCGAACCCGAGAAATTACTTGAGTGGCCAGCAGTGAATGACCTCCCAATTCAAAAAAATTGTCATGGATTCCCACTTCTTGTAGACGTAAAACTTTCACCCAGATGCCGGCTAAAACTTCTTCTGTAGCATTCTGCGGTGGAACAAAGTTACTTAACAACCTAATATCAGATATATCCGGTGCTGGCAAGGCGCGGCGGTCTATTTTACCATTGGGATTTAATGGCAGACTCTCCAAAAATACAAAGAAACCAGGCACCATGTATTCAGGCAACCGAGTTTCCAAAAATCGACGCAATTCCATCTGGCTAGGGATTTGCTCTGGATTTGGAACAATATATGCAACAAGCTGCTTGTCACCAGGAACATCCTCTCTAGCTATGACTAAGGTCTGTATCAGTCTCGGATGTTGACTTAGTACGGCTTCAATTTCTCCTAATTCAATTCGGAAGCCACGTATTTTTACTTGGTGGTCAATGCGACCAAGAAACTCGATATTTCCATCGCTTAAGTAACGCGCCAAGTCCCCAGTTTTGTAAAGACGTGCCCCAACTTCAGAGCTAAAAGGGTTAGAAATGAACTTCTCTGTGGTTAATTCAGGACGGTTAAGATAGCCTCGCGCTAGACCAATACCCCCAATATGCAGTTCACCTGATTCACCAACAGTTACAGGCTGCAAATTTTCATCAAGGATATGAATCTCTGCATTGGCAATGGGGCGACCAATGGGAGCAGTAACATAATTAGTCCCACGTTCGCAAGTCCAGAAAGTGGTATCAATTGAAGCTTCTGTCGGGCCATAGCAATTATGGAGAACATTGTCAAAATTGAGTTGGGCAAAGAAGCGTTCTATGAGTTCGCCAGGTAATGCTTCACCACCAGAGGTAATATGCCGGAGAAATCGGCAATTCTCAATTCCCTTCTCTTCTAGTAAGACACGCAGTATAGAAGGTACTAAGGCCAAGACGCTGATTTGCTGCTCAGTAATCACCTTCACAAGGTAGGCTGTATCTTGATGTCCACCAGGGCGAGCCAGGATCAATTGCCCTCCGAAGCACAATGGCCAAAATATCTGCCATACAGAGGGGTCGAAGCTAAAAGAAATAGTCAGTAAAACCTTATCTTCCTGAGTTAATTTAAAGGTTGTTTGCCGCCAGTATAGTTGGTTGCGGATACCACGGTGAGGGATCATTACACCCTTGGGCTGTCCTGTAGAACCAGATGTGTAGATTACGTAGATGAGGTTATCATCTTTCGTTTGATTTACAGGATTTTCCTGACTATTTTGGGCGTTAGCTTGCCAGTTTGAATCCAGACAAATTACTTGTGCTTGGTGCGGCGGTAAGTTATTGACAAATTTCTCTTGGGTTAACAACACTGGTGCCTGGGTGTCTTCCAAGATGAAGGCTAAACGCTCTGGCGGATATGCGGGATCTAAGGGTACATAAGCGCCCCCAGCTTTGAGAATACCCAGTATTCCTACGATCATTTCCAATGAACGCTCTAGGCAAATACCTACAAGTACTTCAGTCCCCACGCCTAAAGTACGTAGGCGGTGAGCTAGTTGATTCGCTTGTTTGTTTAACTGCCGATAGGTCAGTTGTGTATCTTCATATACTACAGCGATGGATTCAGGCGATCGCTCAACTTGCATCTCAAATATCTGATGTATGCATAGATCCTGATAATGAACTGCTTGCACGTCTTTCCATTCGTGTAGTTGAGTGCCGATGATATAAGTTAAGGCATTTAACGGAGTATTTTGCTTATACTCTGAAGTTTTGCTATTGATCTCCATTTGCTATATATCAACTCCATCAGAAACTAAGATTTTTTATTTATGTATTAATCATTGTATAATTTCGTATGATCAATGATCTATGCCAAAGTGAACATTAACTACTTCAATATCTCTAAAAGAGGGACTACAAGAACAATGCCTAGCTAGCTTTCACAGAAGGAGGCAGATGCTATGAAGGCTTCGGATTTGCACCAATCACGTAATATTACGTCTTCAAAAAGAATTTGGTATTTAAAGTTTTCACTAATCAATTAGGATTATTTACGTCTACCATAGTAGCTACAGCATTTTTCGACAACATCTTATTTCACTAAAACTTTAAAATCGAAAACCGCACTATATTTTGTTGAATTATACCCAGAAATAAGCATTTCTTTCCGGTTTGACTTTAGTTAAAAAATATATTTTCATAATTTTCATAATATTTAGCTTAAACACACTATTCACCAAACCTTATCCTTTCCCATTAAATTTTGCTAAAGGAAAAAATCATTATTACTAAATCTTCATTGTGTTTCTTTTTATGTAACAATAGTGTAAAGTCATAATTTTTGCTTAATTAATTAGAATTGACTAAGTATAGCGATCTGAATACGCCAGAACAGCTCAAAGAGAGGCTGAAAGCTGAGTACTAAAAGTAGTATTTCTCCTCAGTACAAGGCGGAGGATCATGCGGAGGATCATGTAGAGCATCTGCCTCAAGCTTATGTGACTCAGCAATCAAAACCTGAGATTTATTTTCATTAATCTGTAGATAATTCTCTACAAACATTCATGAAACGGACAAAATTCAAGCACCATATCCAGTTCATGTAAAGTTTTGTAACAATAGACAAACTTTTAATGCATTTTGTTGTATGTTGTTTATGTAAGTTTTGTTAATCAGTAATTGTGCGTAAGTAATATAGATAAATTCTAAGCACACATGAGTTAATGCAGCCAAAGAATTGCTAGACTAACTTCGAAAGAGTGTAAGCCTAACATAGAAATAGAAGTACCACTCTGTAATATAACTGTTTTTCTATTACGATATATTACGTAAGTAAACCTAAAAAATCCCTAATATTATTACCTAGACTACTTAATCATTAATGTAAGGATTTCTGTTCTAGCATTGGTGAAATCACCAAAAAATCTTTTTTTGGCATCAAACATCAGAATTTCCATACCAAACTAAAATTATCCTGTGTAACAAAAACCAAGTATTTGGGTAATTAAACGCATTAAAACCAACTACAAGAAAAATTTTTGATCGAGAATTGAAAGTTACTACGAAAATAATCTTTACTAGTCGACTCTAAAGGCAACCTCCTTGGGAAGAAAAATCTGAGATTTACCACTTGTTTGAAATTTCCGTCAAACCTTTAACTACACAACAAGTATTGCCAACTATGAGTAATCAAAGCATTACAACAAATAAATTCACTGAAGTGCCTTTGGATTTACGTGCATCTTCATTAATCAGGGTGCGTAAGGGTTCGTGGTGGTTGAGATTAACAACACTGTTTTTAGTAGACTATGCTCTTCTATCCCTAGCTTGGATCTTAGCTGGTTATCAATTAAATTGGTATGTACCAAGTCATTACTTACCTATTCTAATAACTATTGGAATTCAAATAGGATCGCTAGCGATAGAAGGTATTTATCGAGAAGGTCAAAAACGCTATGACTATTTTAATATTGTCAAATCGCTAACTTTTGCTCATGGATTAATACTCCTAGTTTGTTCTTTGTACAAACCAGTTATTGATATTACACGTCCGAAACTAATATTATTCTCTTGGTTACTAAGCATATTCTTTATTTGTAGTGGAAGATATGCTGTGAATCTGACTCTTGAATATCTGCGTAAACAGAAAAAAATAGTTCGTTCTTCTGTCTTTATTATTTGTGATCCTCAAGATAATGAGCAAATTTCTAGCTTTATCAAAAAGGAAAAACATTATATTGTATCAGGAACTGCTCATGCTAGTTCATTAGACAGATATCAACGTCAAAAAACATTGAATCAGCTTAATGAATTAGGTGTAACAGAGGTTTTTATATCTTGGGATGCTCTAAAAAATAGAATGTTTTTATGCTGGTTATTTCAAGCATCTGGCATCCAAGTACATATTTTACCGATGGAATTAAAACCAATTTATAGAAATGTAGAATTTAGTAAAATAGGAGGAATGCCCTGTCTGAATTTGGATTGTCCTATCATTACAGGTAAGGATTTTTGGATAAAGCGTAGTTGTGATTTTCTTTTTGCAACTTTATTTGTAATGTTATCGTTCCCTATTTATGCAGCTATAGCTATAGCTATAAAACTGGACTCTCCTGGCACGGTATTTTACAGACAAATCCGCATAGGTTTACATGGTCAACAGTTTAAAGTATGGAAATTCCGAACTATGAGGTCTGATGCAGATAAATTGCAGAAAGAACTAGAAGCTTTAAATGAAACTAAAGATGGAATTATCTTTAAAATTAAAGACGATCCTCGGATTACCCGGATTGGAAAATTTCTCCGTCGTTACAGCTTAGACGAATTACCCCAACTTTTTAACGTTATCCTTGGAGAAATGAGTGTAGTAGGACCTCGTCCATTACCTACTAGAGATGTAGATAAGTTTTCTGAACATCATTTTATTCGGCATGAAGTTTTACCTGGTATTACAGGTCTTTGGCAAGTCTCAGGCCGCTCAAATATTTTAGATTTTGAGCAAGTGATAAATCTTGATCTTAACTACATTGAGAATTGGTCTCTTGGTTTAGACTTTGAAATTCTGCTCAAAACAGTTATGGTAGTTTTGCAAAAAGACGGTGCTTACTAAGGTTAGTGTTAGCAAACTAAGGAATTAGCCAAGAAAGCCATTTCTTTATCAAGACTAGATAATGTCCATAACAAACGACCCGTTTTTTCTTGAACGTTATGAAAAGTAAGATTTATATCCTTACTTTACTTAACTTAACTTCCACATAAACCCATTAGACTAAAAGAGTTAATTATGGAACCAAGAGGACTTGAGCTAATAACTCGCTATAAGCGCACCTATAGCATCCCTGCTGAGGCTGAAATCACGGAACAAATGATACTTGACCACTGGGACTTAGAAAAAAAATTGACAAAAGACCTTTTAGAATCGAACTCACAAAATCGAT
The DNA here is from genome assembly GCF_036917435.1 of Nostoc sp. Lineage (GTDB taxonomy): Bacteria > Cyanobacteriota > Cyanobacteriia > Cyanobacteriales > Nostocaceae > Nostoc. The sequence goes on along the minus strand of NZ_JBALDM010000018.1, from coordinate 95,103 downwards.
GGGAAGTATTTGAGCAAGCCTATACTACTCTTTATAGTAAATTAGAGTGGCAACACTCTTTTTTGCCAGATAGTAAACCAAGTCTGGATAAATATAAAACTCTGCTAGAAATAATCGGTTCTCCACCTAAGAAAATTTACGAAGTTGGTTCTGGCAAGGGAGAAATGATAGAATATCTAGCTAAATATGGATTTGAATGCAAAGCTACAGAAATTACAAGGGAACGTGGTTCCAAATATATAACTGATTCTTCACTGAATTTGTCTTGGGGTAATACTGATGGTGTAAATTTAGACAATTTTGAACAGAAGGAATTTTATGATCTAGTAATATCTAATCAAGTTATTGAACACTTTCATCCAGACGATTTAACTACACACTTTGAAAGTGCTTACAAAATTCTTGTGAAACAAGGGAAATACATTTTTACAACACCTCATTGTCATACAGGCCCTCACGATGTATCGTCAGTTTTTGGCTATGATAATCCTCATGGTATGCATCTTAAAGAGTATACATATAGAGAATTACATGATTCTTTAAAGATAGCTGGATACAAACGTATTTATTGTGCTATACCATCTCATTTGAGAAAATTATTATCTATATTAGGTTTTAAGAAAGAAGAACAAATAATAGCAATTAGTCTTTTCTATTTGAACGTCATGTTTATTGTAGAAAATATTCTTTTCATAATCCCCAATAAAAAAGTGCGTCGTTCTTTTAGTAAATTGCTGAGAAAAGTTTATTTATTTGCGGACAATATTTTTTTAGTCGCCCAAAAATAAAATTTTGCCAACCCATATTCTAAGTAGTCGTACAGAATTAATTACACGAAAAAGGGGCTAAAATTATTGTCTTGTAAAGAATCAATATGTAATTAATTCTGTCGGGTTACTTAGCATTTACTGATGTGATTGTGATAAGGTTAAGTTTTGAAAATTGCTAGATTTTCCTCAGTTACTTAAAAACGCTAGATAGTGATTCTCGTTTGGATGCAATACGATTCTCCTGAACGTAAAATTATTTTAAAATCCTTGATTTTCTGCTAGATATCTATCAATAATTTGACACTATTGATAACCAGCTTTATCAACTAAAAACCTTGCCTACCGAGACTTGTATCTTATAAAACAAGGATTTTAGAAGTTGTGCATATACGAGAGTTCTTAAAAGCAGAGAGGCTTTGAATCATACTTCTCTTCTGGGGTTACAGCACTTCCGGCGGCTATGAGGTACATCCTCAAAGCTAAAAGCTATGATAGGAGAGGGGCAAGAAAAAAACTGTATTGCATAATAGCCGGAAGCGCTGTAAGGTTTGTATTCTATGCAATTGAGAACCGTTATATATTAATTTAACTATAATTCGCAAAAAATGGGACAACGAAAACTACTAACAAATTCTCTCTCATTGTTAGTGAATCGTTTAGTACAAAGCATTACAAGTTTTGTGTTAGTTGCATCTATAGCTCGTACTTTAGGACCGTATGATTTAGGGCGATATCTATTAGCATTTAGCTACTACTATATCTTTATGGTCATTGGTTCGCAGGGTCTAAAAACCTTGTTTACGCGAGAACTGTCTCGTAATCCACAAGAAATGCCTTCTTACCTGGTGAGTGGTACTTTCTTGCAGATGCTTTTAAGCATTATTGCTTATGTGGCGCAGGTCGTTGTGGTGTTTTTACTCCCCTATAGTTCGGACACTTCAACTACTTGCTACATCATGGGATTAACAATCATTCCGTTTTCGCTTTCCAACATCACAGAGGCAATTTTCCAGGCTCAAGAGAGAATGAATTTGATTTCCATCTCTACAGTGCCAGTCTATGTTCTACGCTTATTGATAATGCTCTGGTCTTTGCATCTGAATTATGGAATAAATCATTTAGCAGTGATTTTAGCAATTTCCGAAACCCTAGTTTTTGTAATTGAATGGATTTTAATTACAAGAGTGGTCACACCAAAATGGGAAATTAAGAAAGATTTTGTATGGCACTTATTTAAGTCTGCTTGGACATTTATGCTTATTGATGCAGTAGGTATACTTAGTACTAGAATGGCAATCGTAATTATCTCCCTCTTAGGAAGTGAGTTGATGGTTGGTCTTTATGGTGTGATCGGACAATTAATGCTACCTTTTTCCTTAGTTACAGATAGTGTAAGTATGGCTGCTTTTCCTGCTATGACAAAGGCAGTAGCTCTAGGAAAGGAGAAGTCACGTTCAATTACCGAAAACATTATAGAAATGCTTTTGTGTATCGCATTACCGTTTATTGTTGTAGTGTTTTTTGTTGGAAATGATTTAATAACATTTGTTTATAAAAATCCTGATTTTAGTCAGGTAAGTTTAGTACTTAAGGTAAGTTGTTTATCACTTATTACATACCCATTTGTGCGAACATTTGTTTATGTGCTTTTAGCTAATGGTTTTGAGAAATTTAACTTAATTGAGGTTATTGCTACCAATATTGTAGGATTATCCTCAGGGGTAATATTGATTTCACAATATCAACTAATGGGTGCAGCGTTTATGCAGTTAGCAATGGGTTTTACTAGTTTTAGCTTACTTGTATACGTTGTGTACACTCAGTTGTTTTCGTTACGTTTATGGCGTATAATACCTCGTCCTCTGCTAATTAGTGTTGGGATGATATTGGTATTTTTGCTCTTACAGAAACTTAGACTAGATTTTATATTGATTTTAATGATTTCAACTTGCTCATATACTTTTTTTGCTGCTTGCTTGGCAATTAATAAATTCGGAGGTGCCCGTTCTATGTGGTTAAAACTATTTAGTAAGAGTTAAGAAGTTAATATAAAGTTGATAAAAGCTGCGTTAGAAAATAAATATTAATTTGATAAAAACTTGTTTATGATTAAAGTTGCTTTATTACATTTTAGCTTTGAAGATTACACCATAGAATTAGCAAACAGTCTAGTTAAATATGTTGACTTAACACTAATTCATCCCGAAAAAATATCAAATATTTGTAGCAATGTTCTTGATTCCAAGATCCGTATCATTAACTTTCAAAAACCACGGATTCGTGACCCTCGTAACCTACTGTCTATGAGCAGTATGATGCGTATTATTAAAGACATACAGCCAGATATTTTGCATGTACAAGAAACTAACGATCCTTGGTATGATTGGACTTTGTTACTGAACAAAATGCCACCATTGGTGACGACTATCCATGATGTATTCCGTCATCCAGGAGATAACATGGCTGTATTTGGTTCCGAATATACTAGACGTATTAGCTTCTACCGTTCCCAACAATTGATTGTTCATACTCATCAACTAAGAAAAATTTTGATTGAACAATTTCGTATACCTCAAGACCGAGTTAATGTTTTACCTCATGGAGAACTTGGTAGTTTATATCAGCGTCGTGATAGTCAAAGTATTCCATCTCGTGAACCATATACCTTGTTATTTTTTGGACGCATATTGCCCTATAAAGGATTGAAATATTTGCTTGAGGCTATGCCCTTAATTGCTGAATGTATACCTGAAGTCAAGCTGATTATTGCTGGAAAAGGAGAAAACATAAAGCAGTATTTCCCTAATGGTTGTGATGAAAAACGCTATGAAATAATTAATGATTTTATCCCCCTTGAAAAAGTAGGTAATCTATTTCAACGCAGTACAATAACAGTTCTGCCATACATCGAAGCATCTCAAAGTGGTGTGGCAGCTTTATCTTATGGAATGGGAACGCTAGTTGTAGCTTCTGATATCGGAGGATTGAGTGAAATAGTTCAGCATAAAAAAGATGGGTTGTTAGTTCCACCCTGTGATACTCGAGCCCTAGCTGATGCAATAATTTCTTTGTTAAGCGATCGCTACTTACAACAACAAATGCAAACTGCCGCACTTGCTCGTTGTCAAGAAGATTTAAATTGGTCAAATATTGCCGCTCAAACAGCCCAAATTTATCAAAGAGAAGTGAATATGCAAAAGAGAAATTAAGTTAATTTATGAGAAAATTATTAATTTTTGCTGAACAAGGATTTACAGTTGCAGCCTTGCTGATGTATTCAGGGGCGATCTTTGTATTAATTTTGTCAGGAGGAGCAAGCCAAGATGACATAGTAGAATATGATACCTCCTTGATTCGGATTATTTTTTTCTTATTCTACGCTGTTACCTTTTTTTTACTAGTTTTACGTTGGAAAAAAACTCTTTATTTCTTTGTTCTTGCTAAAGATATTTTACTTTATTCTTTAATAGTATTGGTAATTGTTTCTATTACTTGGTCTTTTGAACCATCAACAACACTTAAAAATAGTTTTACCCTCCTTAACTCCAGTTTATTTGGTGTTTATTTTGCTTCACGATATAGTTTAAAACAACAACTACATTTACTTGCTTGGACTTTTGGAATTGTTATAGTATTGAGTTTTATTTTTGCTGTAGCCCTGCCTAAGTATGGTATACAAAACGACATTGGTAGCCCAAAGCTGCGTGGAGTATTCGTACACAAAAATGGACTGGGAGCTAGAATGGTAACTAGTAGTACAGTTTTTTTTATCCTTGCTTATCAAGCTAAAAGACGTAGTTTGATTTTATGGGTTGGGTTTAGCTTATCAGTATTACTTTTACTACTTTCTGTTTCTACTTCATCTCTAGTTAACCTATTAATTATAATATTTGCATTTTTTGCTTTTCAGATTTGGCGTTGGTCATATAGAGTCATGATACCAACCCTAATATTGGTGGCAACTATCAGCCAGATTTTATATTTTTGGTTGTCTAATGATGCTGATATCCTGTTCAGTTCGCTTGGTAAAGATTCTACACTGACTGGTCGAACAGAATTATGGCCATTAGTAATGGATATGATTTGGAAACATCCTTGGCTTGGTTATGGTTATGGTGGATTCTGGCAAGGATGGGATGGTGAATCTGCCTATATTTGGCGTGGATCTGGATGGTTTCCCAACCACCCCCACAGCGGTTATCTTGCTCTTTGTCTTGATTTAGGATTTTTAGGGCTAGGGTTGTTCTGTTTAGGCTTTTGTCGTAGTTATCTGAAAGGATTTTCTTGGGTACGTAGTAGTAAAACAGCATTTGATATTTGGCCACTTCTACACATGACATATATCGCCTTAGCTAGCCTTACTGAATCTGCTTTACTGGAATCTAATAGTTTGAATTGGATGCTCTATGTGGCAGCATGTTTATCAGTGAGGATGACACATCAAAATCAAATAATGAAAAAAATGTAGTGATAACATAGAACTTGCCAAAATCTTCTAAAGACATTCTTTTTATGATTGGGATTTAAACCATTACTTAACCCTGTTTCACCAGTTTCTTTCGGACAAATCGATAAATTATTGATAATACAACTAATCAAGATGAAATATCCCATCACACTTTCATGAAAGAGAGTTAATTAAAGCAAAAATCAGTATAGACTGGTATTACATGTACTTCAAATAACCCTCATCAAGGCTACCAACATATTGGCTCTTAGATTATTGAAACAAAAACTCTTAAATGATCTCAGGTTTTTAGACTCAAATAGTCTATACTATATGTCATATTGTAAAGTAGTATCATTGTTACTTAATAGCTGTGCCTTGTCGCTACTCTAAAGTAGATCAATATTGAGTTTATCGCTTAAAACCTGTACTTTTGAAGATTTATGTCAGAAAAATCTATGGAATCTAGAGAATCTATTGATTTAGACCTTAATCGTTACTTATTGATATTGAAACGATGGTGGATGCCCGCTTTCAGCGTCTTTGTGGCTACAGTTCTGCTGAGTGCTATATCGACAAAATTTATTAAGCCATCCTATGAAGCAGAAGGAAAGCTGTTATTCAGAGTTCCCTCTTTTAAAGTAGCAGGAACTAGTATTTCGCCCAGTTTCTCTGAAGGAGGAGATTCAGGAGACTTGAAACCTTTGGTAGCAACTCAAAATCCTATAAGCACTCAGATAGAAGTTATTACTTCCCCTGCTTTATTGCAGAGGACAATAGACAAACTAAAACTAAAAGACAACGAAGGTAAAGCTCTCGAAGTACAAGCGCTACAAAAATCGCTTAACCTAAAAATTATTGGTGGGACAGATGTATTGCGAATTACCTATAGTAGCAGCGATCCCGAAGAAGCCGCGGCAGTGATCAATACAATTATGGGTTTTTATTTAGAAAATGATATTCTGTCAAATCGCTCTGAAGCAGGAGCAACCCGTCAGTTTATGGCCAAGCAGCTTCCGAAAACTCAAGCTGCTGTTAACAATGCAGAAGTAGCGCTACGAATATTTAAACAAAAACATCAGATTGCAGATTTATCAGAGGAAACAAAGTCAGCCGTTGCAACTATTGGAAATTTAGACAATGAGATGAATAATGTTAAGGCTCAGTTGGATGAGGTAAACGCCCAAACCAATGAACTGCGCCAAAGGGTAGAGCTAAATTCTCAGCAAGCGATAACTGTGAGTGCCCTAAGTCAGTCGCCTGCTGTACAGGGAGTTATTACACAACTTCAAGAAACCGATCGCCAGTTAGCGGTTGAGCGCAGCCGTTTCTTAGATGACAACCCTATAATTATTAACCTAGAAGCAAAAAAAGCTAGTTTAAAATCTCTTCTGCAACAGCAAATTGGTCAGACTGTTGGCAATGAAACACAAACTATTGGTAATCAAACACAAGTTCCCCCAAGTGAATTGCAGATTGGGGCACTTAGACAAGGGTTGATACAAAGTTTTTTGCAGTCAGAAATACAGCGCTTTGGATTAACAAAAAAACTCTCATCTCTATATAATTCCCGTGCTAGCTACGAACAGCGAGTAAAACTTATACCCCAGTTGGCACAAAATCAGCGCGAGTTAGAACGAAAAGTTGATGTCGCAGAATCAACTTATCAAACTCTATTAAAAAAGGTTCAAGAATTACAATTAGTTGAGAATACCAATACAGCCAGTTCCCGAATTATTGCTCAGGCTTTAGTGCCCAAAAAGCCGATAGCAAGCAAAAAAATAATTGTTTTGGTGCTAGGAGTGATGTTCGGTTTATTTTTTGCCACTACAACTTTGCTTATATTAGGGATGCGAGATAGATCTCTAAAAACACTTAAAGAAGTTAGAGATATATTTGGATATACTTTGCTGGGAATTATTCCTTTGTCTGTTAAAAAGATTCGCTCCGGTTATTCAAATTCCGAAGCAACAACTCAAACAATTGCTGTCAGAGATACGCCCCACTCTTTGACGAGCGAAATGTACCGGATGATTCAAGCCAATCTGAAATTTTTGAGTTCAGATAAAGTGCTTAAAACTATCGTGGTAACTAGTGCAGTTCCTAAAGAAGGCAAGTCTACAGTTTCAGCTAATTTAGCTGCTGCGATCGCTCAACTAGGACGTCAAGTTTTACTAATTGATGCAGATATGCGAGTTCCTTCTCAGCATCATCTCTGGCAACTAAGCAATTCAGTTGGTTTGAGCGAGGTTCTCATAGGCCAGGTTGAATTTGATATTGCTGTATCTAAGGTTATGGATAACCTTGATGTTTTGACTGCTGGAGTTAGACCTCCGAACCCACTTGCTTTACTTGATTCAAAACGGATGGCATCACTAATTGAAAATTCTTCATCTGAACATAACTATGATTTTGTAATTATTGATGCTCCTCCGCTCCTTTTGGCAGCCGATGCTTTGACTTTAAGTCAAATGACTGATGGAATTTTGTTAGTAGCCCGACCTGGAGTGATTGATTCTAACAGTGCTGCTGCTGCTCAAGAAATGCTACACAGATCCAGTCACAACGTCTTAGGTTTAGTTGTGAATGGTGTAATTGATAAAAATGAGTCTAGTAGTTATTTTAGCCATGCTAAAGAATACTTTACTCATCAAGATTTGCCAAAAAAGGTAGAGGCACAAAAACGTATTCCTGACAAAAGCTCTGTATAAATTGGGGTTTTGTATCATCGGTGTAAGAGAACACCTTGGCTACCATATCATGTCTATTTAATTAGCTACAAAATAAGAAGCCTGCCTTGGGCAGGCTTCTTATTTATAGCCATAGATAAGCTTTAGTCTGACCCAACTATAATAATATTGGCTTACCTGTACTGGTATTCGTATGCTCCCATATCATATGCATTAGCAATAGGACGAGGGTCACCTGCGTAATCAGTTGTCAAATCTCCCCAATAATAACCGTGGTTTGTGGCCCTACTATTAATCGTGAGTCTAAAGTCATCATTTGAGGGATCCACAAACCCTGGATCTGCAATAATATCGTGAGTCCCCATTACACGAAGCAGTGCACCATTAGGATAAAGATTGTAGTCATAGACAACGTTGACATTTGAATAGTTGTTGTTCGCGTATTGACCAGAGTAAGCACTGATAATGTTATTGAAAATTTTCACATCAGATGAAAAACCAGCATACACTTGTCCTTGTTGTGCAATCTCTTGACTATTCCCATTTGCATATGCTGTATTGTTGACAACATCTACATGTGCGCTCGCATGTACAACAATACCCGCACCACCATTTTTGTACGAAAGATTGTTTGCAATTAAAGTCCGTCCTTTATATGAACCACTTGGACCATCTTGTGATTGATCGACAATAATGCCATTACCGTCTGTTATCTTGCCAACTTCATACCAGGGAATATACTGTTGATTGTTGAAGACCTTGTTATTGGTTATGAACATTTTGTATCCTTGGTTGTCGTCAGTATTCCGATTCTTCAAGAACGAAATACCACTGCCACCATAGACACCATACCAGGCATTATTAAACACAGTGTTATTAGACACTTTCACATAATCAGCTGATAGGGCTATGATACCTCCTCCTCCACAGTTCAACACTTTGTTGTTCACAATATTTATGTGATGAACAGGATTATTAGTTCCGTCAAGGGTTATGCAGTTTCCATTTGTACGCGGATTTGATCTGTTATACTGCTCACTTAAAGCATAAGAATAACTGGTATTATCAACATCCCCTCTGATCTCTATACCGTTAATCTCGATATATGAAACTCCTGAGAACCCAATACCATTCCATGTATTGTGCTTAATTCTTGGAGTATGTCCAGGGTATGCTTTATAAGTAATCCAGGCATTTGCAGTTCCAGAACGTTTAATACTTACGGCACTCCCGGCTCCTGGTAAGTTTGTGTACCACCCATTCATAATTAACACTGTGTCGCCAGGGTTAGTCAGGTCTGCTGCCCTTTGAATCGTCTTAAACGCATTGCTTTCATTGAGTCCGCTCTTGTTGTCATTTCCGTTGTCACCACTAACATAGTATGTTGTCGGAGCAGCCTGGCTGATTAACTTGCGGCTGGGTAGTTGTTTTTCTTTGACAGGTGATAACTGACGAATATCTCTAACTAAAGACTCTGTTATTCTCTGTCCTTGAACTAGACCTGCTAATGCCCAGGGAAGTACAAGAGACGCACTTAAACTGAGAAAACCAAAACCATGTATCATCATAGGGAAAAATAGGGTATGTTGCAAAAACTGAATCGTCAACGGTCAGTAGCTCTAGCCTTAGTAAGTAACTCAGTATTGGATACAGTCGTATAACTGCCATTTGTAAGTTTATACATGGTTTCTTAGGTTTATACCTGAGAATTTCCACGTAAATATGGCGGAAATGCTTTTTTAGCTGGTGCTCCACAAAATAGGATATATCTGGTAAAAATACTGAGGGAAAATTGTTAGTATCCAGAACCACTCCATTAATGAACACCAAGCAACTGTACAAATGACATCATTTCCAATTCGACATCATTCTACTGTGTATACGTCGTATCTGTAGTTAAGATAGTATATCTGTCATCAATAAGTTAATTTACTTAAAGAATTCTTATGATAATAAGAATCATTTAATCGGCAAATATAAGGTGGATAGATAATTTATCGCTTCGAGCTTTTAAAATATTCTCATTCTCATAAGAATGAGAGTAACTAAAACGAAGCTTGAAAAAGCCTATCAATAGAAGATTAGAAATTTTCAGCTACATCTTTAGGTATATAGGATTCATCAAGTAGTAATTTTACTTAAGAGTTTGTTGAATTAGTATAAAATATGGTCAATAACTAAGTGATAGCCAAAATTAAGCCAGTTCTGTACCCTAGTGTTGTCTTATCCTGTGGTCGAGCTATACCTAGCTCGGTTGTCTGTAGGAATATAAGATCAGCCATTCTAGGCTAGAATTTTTTTTATAAGAAGAGACTGCTTCGTGTAGCTTGCTTCTTTGGAAGAACACTGCGAGTCATGTTTATGAACGCATAATTCATATATCTCTAATAAATGAATTAGTAGGGCTATCATTAACTCTTGACTATTAAGCTTTGACTCATAGATAGTGTAACTTGGGGACGGAGAGGGATTGATCAACGCCCCCAATTTACATCTGTATCTTAAACTAGAGTCCGAAAATGTTCAGAAGATTAAGGATAATCCCTAGAGGTCCAGTTATAGTGCTTACGGTATCGCCAAAGTTAGCTGCACCAGAGCGATTGACTAGGACGACATCATTATTGCGGAGTATGGGATTAGTTTGCTCATTAATCCCAGCGGAAAAATCAATTTTTACTATCCGCTTAGTAACAGAACCATTAGGATTGAGGCGAATTAAATCAACAGCCTTACTACTAGCTCTGGCATCATTAAATCCGCCAGCAGCGAGTATAGCTTGATTTAAAGAACTATTTGGCTGAATGTCTGTTAACCCTGGTTTTTTAACTTCCCCTACCACACCAACTTGAATGCGTGTAGGAGACAAAGTTGTGGTAGCTAATTGAGTAGCTTCTGCGGGGTTAATTTCAGTTGCCGTCGGAATAACAATTGTATCTCCGTCTTGCACAATGATGTCTTGATTAGAGTCACCACTCTGCAATAGTTGCCAAAGGTTAATATCTATAGTTTGTTGTGAGCCAGTTCTTGTAGGTCGGCGTAGCTTGAGACTACGAACATCAGCCTGTGCTGTAATTCCTCCAGCTAGTTGAATTACCCGCGTCACATTTGGTAGACCAGTAGGAGAGGCAGAACCACTATTAGCGGTTGCGCCCCCCTGGGCATCCGTGCTACCTGGGGTGACAAGATAGGAACCGGGACGGTTAACTTCACCGATAATTGTTACCGTGCGGGGTGTGGTTTGGCTAGCGGCAAAGTTAGATGCAAATATATTGCGGGATTCTGCCACATTGAAGTTAGTTGCAGTTGGCACAACTATAGTATCTCCATCCCGCAAAGTAATATCCTGTGTTAGTCTGCCTGTTTGGATGAGTTCCTTCAAATTGATGGTGACGGTTTGCTCTGAAGAACGTCCTATTTTACGCCTTAGTTGAACTTGACTCACATCCGCAGCTAAGGTTACGCCCTGTGCTGTTGTCAATGCGGCTAATACAGTGGGGTATTGTACGCCTGGATTGTCTCCTGCGCCTCCACTCAAGCTGAGAGTGTAAGCTCCTGGACGTGTCACCTCTCCGGCAACGAATATGTTGATGGGACGAGAGGATAATAGATTGACTGAGATTAAGGGACGTTTGAGGAAGCGAGAATATCTTCTAGCAATTTCGTCAGCAGCTTGTTCAGTTGTTAGACCGAGGACTGACACACTACCAATTAAAGGTAGGTTGATTGCTCCACCTGGGGGGACTTGATACTCTCCTGTATATTCAGGTACTTCAAATACATTTACACGGATGCGATCGCCGCCTCCTAATGAATAATTAGTATCTAATTGTGTTTGTGTGCTTGGTGATTGTGTAGTTGGTGGTAATGGTTGTCCCTGAGCTAGACTCGCAAATGGCACAGCGACATTGACAGCACTTAACAAAGCCGCACCCACAACTGGCTGAGTTAGTAATTTAAACAAACTTGTGTTAAGCATATTCACCTGAGATTCTGAAACTACAATCAATAAAGTACTGTCTAAACATTTTTATTTTGACTATACCTAAGTATTCAAGTTCCCCGACACTCTTATTTTCGTCGAAAAGTGTAATTTTCCGGAGGAAATTTGTTTATTGAATTTGAATTTTTAGTGAAGTTAATTTAAAGTTAAGCAAACTGGAATATATGAACTATCAGCAAACATTAGTAATTACGCAAATAATCGTAGTTTCTACAAAAAATTCTCTATAAACCAATAAAACACTTACGAATAATGTTTCCTTCTCAAAGTCAATTTGATTACATTTGAACTATAGTTTAAAATCTGCTATGACTACCGAAATTATGAACAAGTTCATTAAATAAATACAAATAACCTTAATCAAGATATCGTAATCTGGTTGTTTGTAGGTTTACTTGAGAAAGTAAACTCAAAAATGAGAAAGAAAGTTTGGGTTTTGTTGCTCAAATAACCACATACTACACCATTTAGTTGTGAAATTAATTTACTGAGTTATTTATTCTTTGGATTTGTTGAATAAAAAACTCTTCTAAGGAGTAGCGTGACAAGTTCATGGCAATAATTTTACCTTCCATAAGACGAACACTAGCGAGGAAATCATAGTAATCGTCTTGTAGTGTACCTTGCCAGGAACCATCAGGTTCAAATTTAAGAGTGGGTATCCATTTTTTGAGAATTTCCCAGTCACCACCTTGACCTTTTACGTGATATGTGTTTTCTACGCCTAAGAGTTCATTGAGGGAACCAGAGCAAATTAATTCGCCTTGAGCGAGGATGGCAATGCGATCGCAAATCTGTTCTACTTCACTAAGAACGTGGCTATTGAAAAAAATCGTTTTCCCAGCAGCTTTGAGCGCCAGGATAATTTCCCGCATTTGGTAGCGTCCCACCGGATCGAGTCCAGACATGGGTTCATCGAGAAAAACCAAATCTGGCTCGTTAATTAGCGCCTGTGCCATGCCGACACGCTGTAGCATTCCTTTTGAGTAGCGGCGTAAAAGCTTTTTACGAGCATCTGCTTGGGATAAACCTACTAATTCCAGCAGTTGGGGAATGCGTTGGCGTTGGACACTTTGGGGAATTTGGAATAGGCCAGCAGCTAGCTGCAAAAATTCCCAGCCAGTGAGATAGTCATATAAATAGGGATTTTCTGGCAGATAGCCGATATGTTGCTTAACACTGCGATCGCCTATAGGCTTATCCAATAATAATCCCCGTCCAGAGGTGGGACGAATAATTCCCAGCAACAATTTTAAAAGAGTGGTTTTACCAGCACCGTTTGGCCCCAGCAACCCAAAGGTTTCGCCTTTGTAAACCGTTAAAGAACAGTTTTTGAGAGATACAATTTTTTGATTTAGCCAAAAACCAGTGCGATAGACTTTTCGCAACTCAGAAGTTAGGACTACTGGCGGAGTGTCTATCGTATTAAGTTGAGAATCAGGGTCATCTGCAACAGACTTCATCTCGTTTCAACCACTAATTACCAGCTTGGTATTAATTACAAGTTACCTAGTAGGCTGATAATAACCATCACTGAGCGGTGTGTCAATTATTGGGGATTGGGGATTGGGGGAATAACTAATGCCCTATGCTCAATGATCCATTTGACTCCCTTCATAGAACGCCTTTAGAACTGGGAATTAAGCCAGCACGACGAGAGTCAATTTCCACTGCTAACCGTGTTGCTCTTGCAAAGGCTTTAAATGTCGCCTCTATGATGTGATGGGAATTAATACCATCCAATTGTCGAATGTGTAGTGTCATTTGGCTATGGTTTGCGATCGCCACAAAGAATTCGCGCACGAGTTGGGTGTCATAAGTTCCTACGCGCTGGGTAGGAATTTGCAAACCGTAGCTGAGGTGAGGCCGTCCAGAAAAGTCTAGCGCTACCTGAACTAAAGCTTCATCCAATGGTGCAAGAAAATTACCGAAGCGGACAATACCTTTTCTGTCGCCTAGTGCTTGGTTTAAAGCTTGACCCAAGGTAATGCCTACATCTTCGTTGGTGTGATGGTCATCAATTTCTAAGTCTCCCTTGGCTTGGACATCTATATCAATCAGTCCGTGGGAGGCAATTTGATGCAACATGTGATCCAAAAACGGAATGCCTGTTGCTGCTGTGCAAGTTCCTCTACCATCCAGGTTGATGGTAACTTCCACATCAGTTTCACCAGTGGTACGGTGAACAGTGGCAATTCGGGGAGTTTTTGTTAACTGGTCGTAATTTGAATTAATTTGACGATTGGTTGTTTGCATTGGGAATGGGGAATTGGGCATGGGGCATGGGGCATTGGGCATGGGGCATTGGGCATGAGCAAGAATTTTACTAATACTCAATACCCAATGCCCAATTCTCAATGCCCCATGCCCCAATTATCTTACATTCCCATGATTTCATATCCTGCATCTACATATAGAACTTGTCCGGTAATACCACTAGACAAATCACTACATAAGAAAGCGGCAGCATTACCAACTTCTAGCTGAGTGACGGTGCGGCGTAGGGGAGCTACTTCTTCTACATGATGAATCATATCCAAAATCCCGCCTACTGCTGAAGATGCTAAGGTGCGGATGGGGCCTGCGGAAATGGCATTGACACGGATATTTTGTGGCCCTAGTTCAGCAGCTAGGTAACGCACACTCATTTCTAATCCTGCCTTGGCAATTCCCATAACGTTGTAGTTAGGGATTGCTCTAACCCCGCCTAAATATGTCAAGGTGACGATACTTCCTCCCTCTGTCATCAAAGGTTTAGCTGCACCACTTAATTGCACTAGCGAGTAGGTACTGATTTCTAAAGCGGTGTTGAAGCCAGAACGAGAGGTTTGGCTAAAATCTCCAGTCAAATCGTCTTTGCTGGCAAAGGCTAAACAATGGATGAGGATGTCTAACTTTCCCCATTGCTCACGAATTGTTTCAAAGGTAGATTGAATCTGTTCCTCATCTTGGACATTACAGGGAAGAAATAAGCTTGGGTTGAGGGGTTCTACTAACTCCGCGACTTTTTTCTCCATTTTGCCGCGTTCATCTGGCAGATAGGTAATACCCAGGTTTGCTCCGGCTTTATGCAGCTGTTGGGCGATGCCCCAGGCGATCGAGCGGTTATTGGCAATACCTGTAACAAGAGCATTTTTTCCAGTCAGATTCAGCATAGAAATTATTAATGCGATCGATCATTAGGAGCATACTAGAATCTGACGCACGTTTTGTCTTTGTTTTATACAGGATTTGCAAAAATGAATATTGAGAAGGGTGTTTGCTGTGACAAAAATCTTGATTTTTCCTAAAGATTTCCTCAAGATATCTTCATTTGTTCTTTAAAAAACCCTTTTCAATACAGCTATTGGAACTACTTATCAACAATTAGTAGCTGAAAGGATCAACAATTATGTATCATTATAAACAAAGAGTTATGAAGTGATTTGTTTGAGTATAGGAAAGTACAGAAAGGTTGACGGTGCTTTATTCATTTTTCGGGTGTATTCTTAGGTAATCAGTTTTTGTTTTTCCGGCATTGGGTAGGGGAAGGGAGATGATCGTGACACAAGATAAAGCCCTAGCAAATGTATTTCGTCAGATGGCGACCGGGGCGTTTCCGCCAGTTGTGGAAACGTTTGAACGCAATAAAACGATCTTTTTTCCTGGCGATCCTGCCGAACGAGTTTATTTTCTTTTGAAAGGCGCTGTTAAACTTTCTAGGGTGTACGAGGCAGGAGAGGAAATAACAGTAGCATTGCTTCGGGAAAATAGTGTTTTTGGTGTTTTGTCATTGCTGACAGGAAATAAGTCGGATCGGTTTTACCATTCGGTTGCATTTACTCCTGTGGAATTACTGTCAGCCCCAATTGAACAAGTAGAGCAAGCACTCAAGGAAAATCCAGAATTATCAATGTTAATGCTGCGGGGTCTGTCTTCGCGCATTTTACAAACAGAGATGATGATTGAAACTCTCGCTCACCGAGATATGGGTTCCAGGTTGGTGAGTTTTTTGTTAATTCTTTGTCGGGATTTTGGCGTTCCTTGTGCTGATGGGATCACTATTGATCTGAAGTTATCTCATCAGGCGATCGCAGAAGCAATTGGTTCAACTCGTGTTACCGTTACTAGGCTACTAGGGGATTTGCGTGAAAAGAAGATGATTTCCATCCACAAAAAGAAGATTACTGTGCATAAACCTGTTACCTTAAGTAGGCAATTCACATAAAATCAATGGAAGAAAGGGGAATCGGCGCGTGTTTTATTGTGAAAAATGACACTAATAGCTAGAGGTAAATCTAAAATTGAATAATTTCAGCTATTGCCAATTTCCACTTCTTTCCAGACAATGTTTAAAAGTAGTAGGCTGTATCTGGAAGGATTTCGGTAGCTAAAGATGACCACCGGATACATCCTCATCGCAGCAATTTTAATCTTGGGAGGCGTAATTGCCACCGTGGGCGATCGCATCGGCACACGAGTTGGCAAAGCTCGCCTCTCACTTTTTAACCTTCGTCCGAAAAATACTGCTGTAGTGGTAACTATTTTTACGGGCGGTTTGATTTCAGCATCAACGTTAGGAATTTTATTCGCTGCTGATGAAGGCTTGCGAAAGGGAGTCTTTGAATTAGAAGATATTCAAAAAGACCTCAGACAGAAGCGGGAACAGCTAAAAACCGCAGAAACTCAGAAAAGTCAGGTGGAAACTGAGCTAAGTCAAGCAAAAGTTGCCCAAACAAAGGCACAACAAGACTTACAGACAATTAATCAATCTTTGCAGGCAGCCAATGCCAAACAACTCCAAACACAAGCTCAGTTAAACCGTACTATTGGTCAACAAGCCCAAACTCAAACTCAACTGCAACGCACTCAAGGTCAGCTAGGACAAGTTGTAACTCAGTACCAAAAAGCTATAACTCAGTTGCAAAGCGTTTCCATCCAGAGGAAAGAGCTACAGGCGGCAGTTGAACTACTGAAGACAGAACGACAACGACTGTACGCTGAAGCGAAAAAAGCCATTGACGAAGCCAAAACAGCCATTGAAAAACGCGATCGCGAACTCGCTAATCGTCAAGAAGCTATAGAAGTGCGCGATCAAAAAATTGGCCAACTGGATCAATTGATTCAAAAACGTAACGTAGAAGTTGCAGCACGAGAGCAAGTGATTGCCAAACGGGAATCGCGCCTCAAAGAATTGGAAGCACAACAGGAGCAACTAGAACTAGAAGTTGCAAGGCTGGAAAAATATTACCAGTCTTACCGCGACCTGCGTCTAGGTAAATTAGCCTTAGTTCGCGGTCAAGTTCTGTCTGCTGCTGTAATTCGTGTTACCCAACCGGCTGCTGCTCGTCGGGCGGTGGTACAACTTTTACAAGAAGCCAATCGCAACGCCAATCTCGGATTAAGTGAGCCTGGGGCAAATCCTGCCAATGTAGAGCTACTGCGCCTGACTCAAGATAGGATTGACCAATTGAGCAAGCAGATTAGCGATGGTCAAGAATACGTGATACGAATTTTCTCGGCTGGTAATTACGTCAGGGGAGAAAAGCAGATAGAGTTTTTCGCTGATACAGCCCGAAATCAATTAGTTTTTTCGGGAGGCGCAGTGTTAGCCACAACTACTGCCGATTCCAAAACCATGACATCCTATCAGTTACAGCAACGGCTAGAAATACTAATTTCTGCTTCCCAATTTCGGGCGCGTAATGCCGGAATTGTCGAAGATGTGCAAGTAGAAGGGACTTTTCTGCGCTTTGTCGCCCAACTAAGACAGTACAATCAACCCTTGGAAATCAAAGCGATCGCAGCAGAGGACACTTATACAGCTGGCCCATTAAGAGTAAAATTAGTGGCAATAGTCAACGGAAGAATAATTTTTAGTACTTAAAAAGTTATTTTTACACTAAGATTTAAACATATTTGAACAGCAGCTAAAATGCTCACTGTTGTTGTATTTCTTAATTTTGAATTTTGAGTTTTGAATTTTTAATTTCTTATGACTTCCCGTGAATTTTCACCAACACAACCAGTCATATTAGGGTTTGATCCAGGTCGGGATAAGTGTGGTTTAGCGGTGATGGGACTGGATCGGCAATTGTATTATCATCAGGTGGCATTAGCAAAAGAGGCGATCGCTGCCATTGAAACACTGCGTCAAAAGTTTCCGATTTCCTTGATGGTCATGGGCGACCAAACTACAGCCAAGCAGTGGAGACAGACATTATATCAGGAATTGACAGAACCCCTGAGTATTATTTTAGTCGATGAGCGCTATACAACCTTAGAAGCCCGCGATCGCTATTGGCAAATGTTCCCACCCAAAGGGCTAACAAAGCTATTGCCACAAGGTCTGCGACAGCCTCCAAGACCGATAGATGACATTGTTGCCATCCTCTTAATCGAAAGATACTTAAACCGCCTCACTGAATCAGCAGTGAGGAGTTATGAATGAGAAGTTAGAATTCCTAACTCATAACTCCTAGAGTTCCGCCCGAATAGTAAAAGCATAATCTCCTCCAGGCTCTAGCTGATAATCTTGTTGCTCCAAAAATCGACCGAGGGGTTCTTTGATTAAGGCGCGGCCTTGGGAAGGCTTGACGGCAAGTTCTCCCCGGCGAAAATGCCACTGGAAATGCCACTCAAACTCACCTGCACTCACTTCACCCTCAAGGAAGCCCTGTTGCCAAGATTGGCGGGTGATTCTGACATGGGCAATAGTTTCTGGCAATCGTCTTTTAGGACTCACAATGCTTTTTGTCAAGTGTAGAATAACAGCCACTGATACTAGGCTTCTTAATTTATTTATCAAACATAGCTTAAATAGACAAACTGACAAAGTGAGTATTTTTAGTTGAGCAAGAATGATACTAATGGAAAGCGCTGGATGTAAAATTTTAGTTAAAAGTGACTCAAACTTCCTTAATCTAGGCGTTTTGTGTCTGTATTGAAAATCTTAAATCATTTGTGATAGACAATATCGCAGCTTCTTAGACAAGTCAGCGATCTATGACTTTAGTCTATAAGCGCAGTAGTAAGTAGTGCAGATAGTTTTGGTTAAAATTTTAGGAATAAGAGTATCCTAGAAACTACATATCTAATGCTTTTTTCATCAGTGTATTGTGGATTAATTGGGATTTCTTTAAAGGATTTCAGCACAATTACAGCCCGATAAAGCTTAGAGTTTTTAAATTGCTTTTCTTGGATATCAAAACGTAGAATATTTTCTAATGGATGTTCAATAACTTGATTAATACGCAGACTTTTACGTTCGATAAAGACCTTATTGATACTCTTGTAGAAGGTGCAGGTAGTTCCGGGTGATGTGGCAAAAAAAGCAGCGATCGCCATGAAAATTAATATAGATAAACTTAAGAAAAATAGATAATTTCGCTGATTTTGTCGTACTAATAGGGAAGTTTGCCCAGAGTTGATAAAATCGTTTATTTTCAAGGTAACTTCCCCATTCTCTTGATAGCTAACATGGGATAAAAGAGCAAAGTCTCCAAATGGAGTCAAAATCATAACTTGATAAGTTTTTCCCCCTTTGCTACCAGTCTTTGTAAGAATGTATGCTTCTTGGGGATCAAACATTTTGAGCTTCTCCATGCTTCCCAGTAAAGTGAACCGCCTCAATTCACAATTGATTTGGGTTGGCGAAAGGCGATCGCAATTGAGACTTACTGAAGCAGACTCAAAAAATAAGCAGTAAATCAAAAAGCTTAAACAGACAGTAAAAATGCACCACCCACCGAACCAATAACTGAGTGGCCGATGCTTTAGCTGCAATCGTGTACGAGTTTCCTCTACAATTTTCATCAGTGCTTGTATAGAATACTTAACCTCTGAGTAGAGTATTCCCTTGAAAATGCATTCAGCGATCGCCAAGTGTAAGTACTAGGGAGGATTTATGATAAATTGCTAAAAAAGCTTTGGCTAGCTGGTAGATAATTAGGGCAGAAAGCTATAGCTAGAAGCATGGAAACTAAACAACTAGGAAAAACTGGTGTCTTTGTGAGTGCGATCGGTTTGGGTGGTATGCCCATGTCAATCTCTAATCGCCCTCCCGAATCGCAATCAATCGAAGTTATTCATCGGGCTTTAGATTTGGGTATTACATTTATTGACACTGCCGACTCTTACTGCAAAGATGAGTCAGAAAAACACCACAACGAGCGACTAATTCACAAGGCGCTTACTAGTTACAAAGGCGATGTTAGCCAAATAATTGTCGCAACTAAGGGCGGTTTGATGCGCCCCAATGGAAACTGGACAAGCAACGGCAACCCAGAACATTTACGCGAAACAATTCGAGTCAGTTTTGAGGCGTTGGGTGGTGCTAAACCCATCGATGTTTGGCAATACCATTCTCCTGATAGTAATTACACCATTGAAGATTCTCTTGCGCCAGTGAAAGAAGCTGTAGAGGCAGGTTTGATTCGGTTTGTAGGAGTTTCTAACTTTTCCGTTGAACAAATTAAGCGGGCGCGGGATGTAGTAGATATCGTCTCAGTGCAGAATCAATACAGCCCTTGGCAACGACAGCCAGAAAATGACGGCGTATTGAAGTATTGCGAACAGCAAGAATTGACATTTTTGCCTTGGAGTCCCTTTGGTGGTAGACATCGCCATCAGAATTTGCAAGATATTCCTGCGATCGCTAACTTAGCTAAAGAAAAAGGTGTGTCACTATATAATATTGTTCTAGCGTGGTTGCGTTCCAAGTCGCCCGCTATTTTGCCAATTCCTGGTGCTAGCAAGGTTTCCAGCATCGAAGACTCAGTACAAGCTATCAATGTGAAACTATCTGATGAAGAAGTGGAAAAAATTGATCTGGCAACTTAATTATTCCAGTAGCTAATGTCGATTTTGTGAAACTTGTAAAAGATTTACGCATTAAATCCCCTAAATTTATAAGGTATGGGGTTAGATCCCCGACTTCTCTAAGAAGTCGGGGATCTAATTGTTCACAAATGATTTAGGATTGCTATATTCTGCTAGAAGCGATGCCTGCATGATTAGCCCTATATTGCAAAGGCTGGACGATGCCCAATCCAAGGGTTAGCTGCTTCTAATTGTGCTGCTAGGCTGATGAGTGTAGCTTCAGCCGCAGGTTTACCGATTAGCTGCACACTGATGGGTAAGCCTTTACTATCAAAGCCTACAGGAATTGCGATCGCAGGTTGTCCAGTTGCATTTGCAGGTGGACAAGGGGCAACCCACTCAATAATATTTTGGAATGTCTCTTCTGGACTCAGCGAAGCCCATTCCCCAACGCGGATAGGTGAATGCAGATAAACTGGTAATACCAGCACATCCACGGTATCGAAAAACGCCACAATCTGCCGTGCCACAATCTGCATTTGGGAAACTGCTTTCAGATAGTCAGCCACAGAACCTGTACGTGCAAATAGCCAGCGATTCATTGGTTGCAAGGCTTCAAGCGGAAGTCCTGCCGCAGCTACTCCAGCTTGCCAAACAATTTGAAATGGTTCAACTAAACCGCTAAAATCTGGGGATTTCTGTTCAACGTGATGGCCGAGTTGTTCTAATAACTGAACTGTTTTACGGACACCTTGCTGACAGTTGGCATCAGCTTCTCCCAAAGGAGAAATGTTAGTATCAAAGGCAATTCGCAAAGCACCCAATTTTGTCTGAGTGGCAGCAAGAAATGATGGTTCAGGATCAGGCAACCAGTAAGGATCGCCTGTGACATAGCCAGATATAGCATCCAAAAGGGCGGCAGCATCAGCGACAGTGCGGGTGATGGGGCCGTTGACGGCAATTCCAGCGAGGCGTTCGCCTACGGGTGCTTTACTCACTCTACCCCTGGATGGTTTGATTCCTACCAAACCACAACAAGCCGCAGGCCCCCGAATTGAGCCACCGCCATCAGAACCTTGAGCGATCGCACACAATCCTGCTGCTACCGCCGCCGCCGCGCCACCACTGGAACCACCAGGGGTATATTCTAAATTCCACGGATTTCTTGCTGCGGGAAAACCCGTAGGTTCACTGTATGGAAATGAACCTAATTCGGAAGTGGCTGTTTTACCGAGAATAGTAAACCCAGCTTGCTTAATCCTGGTTACAACCCCATCATCATAGTTAGGGATATTGTTAAGTAATGCTGGATTACCATAAGTACAGGTAACATCAGCTACAGCATTGAGGTCTTTAATGGAAATTGGCACACCAAAAAATGGCGGTAGTTCTGAGGTAGTTGTCAATAATTCTGTTTTGGCTTTAGCATCTGCGATCGCTAATTCTGCCGTCACTGTAAAATAACTTCCTAATTGCGGATTCAACTGTTCAATCCGTTCTAAATATATTTCCACCACCTCTAGCGGTGAGACTTCCCGGCGACGAATTAATTCCGCCAACTCTAGTGCAGGGGTAAATGCTAAATCAACTTCATTCATAAGTTAGTGAATGGGTAATTTTATCTTTCTCTGGGATTTTTAAACTTAAGTTGTTACTTTAGCAGGATTTACGGGAATTATACATTTTATAGCTCCTAAGATTTGTCACTCAACTAGGATGCTCAGATACAACAGATGTGGTTATGTTCTTACTTAAGCCATTTTAATTGTTTCGCATAAACTTTCGACAAATCCCCAAAGGGTATTTATGGCTAACCTAGAAATACTTCTTAGTGAATTGCCAGTATTAGTTCAGAGCCTCAAACTGACTATTGGCGATTCTAATAAAATCATAGAGCAAATTATCCCAATCAATAATGCTCAGGAGCAACTACGGAATATTAAAAAATTAATTGCTCATGAGTTGAGATTTGATAGCATCAATAATTCTGCGATCGCTACACTTCCTCGAATAGATATTGTAGCTAATATTGGATTGGTAAATCCAGCGATCGCAGAAAAATTTGGATATTCAAAAACTAAAATATCATTAACTGATTTACAATCAAAAATTGATGACTGGATTGAATGGGGTTATTTTTTGCAAGCAATAGCTACTGATATTCTCAGTGACGAGCGTTTAGTCAATCAACTAAATTCTGATATTAATCATCTTAGCTTATCCGCTCAATATCAGGTAATTACTGAAATTTTAAAAATTAACTTAGCCTTTGAAAACTCTAATATTTTAGGAAATCAAATTCAAAAAATTAGTATTTGTCAACAGGAGTTACTAGAATTAGAGCAAAAGTTAAATTGCATTTTTGATACTATTAAAAATAGTCGAAGTTTTTTAAATATTTTATTAGGGGTGTCTGCTTTCTGTGGTAAATCTTGTTTTACCTTGGAGTGGTTAGACGATGACCAAGAATTAATTATATCAAGTGATGGTAAATTTCAAGAATTAACGGATATTCTTAATGATTGTGATTATTTTCAAGAACAAATTGCTTGTTTGATTATTCAGTGTGACACTTTAAGGGAACAGGCAGAACAAGCCCTAAAAAAGATTGAAGAAGAAAGTAGAAATAAACCAATTATTAGGCAGCATGTAGAGAAATCACCAAAGTTTTTGACACGAAAAATAATACGTCCAGCTTTGATTATAGCGACAACTTTATTAATTTTAGGTTTTAGTGGTTGGAAACTTAAAGAGCAAAGCCCAAAATTGCAGCAGATGAGTCTAAGTTTAACTCAAGAAGGAAGTGCGTTCGTCCCAGATGTTGGCGCAGCGATCGCTAACTTTAAATCTGCTCAAAAACTCGGTATGCAGGCTGCCTCTCTAGTTCAAAAACCACCGCACACTCTAAAAACCTGGCAACAAGCAGAAACTAAATGGTATCAGGCAATAATATTGTTAGATAGCATTCCCGATGAAACATCAGTTTCTGATCAAGCAAAGAAGAAATTGGTTTACTATCAAATTAACTATAAATCTATCACTCAAAGAGTCTTAATTGAAAAGAAAGCCTTAGCAAACTTAGAATCAGCCCAAAAGCTAGCAATAGAAGCTAATTTATTTGTAAAAGATTCACCTTATTCACTACTAACTCGACAACAAGCACAAGACAAATGGGGGCAAGCAATCAATTTATTAGAAGCTATTCCAGAAAGTACATCTGTCTCTGTACAAGCTAAAGAGATGCTTACTATTTATAAAAGTAATTATGCGGTTATTAGTCAGTAGTGCGGGCATCTTGCCCGCGTCGCATATAGAAATTAATTAAGGTGTGTATGCCTTTCCTACTTTTTTATGTAGCGAATTTCCTTAGAGTCAGTTTCAATTTCTGAAACCAGCCTGACAAAAGCTACAGAAAGAGGTTACGTTAAGTGTTAATCATAAACCGCACCCCGCAGCGATGGTAAAAGAATTAGCAATTTGCACCCGTGGACTAACTAAGCAATTTGACAGGCATGTTGCTGTCAATGATGTTGATTTAGAAATTCAGGCGGGGGAAGTATATGGACTGATTGGGCCAAATGGCGCGGGTAAAACAACTCTCATCCGAATGTTAGCAACTGCCGAGGAACCAACGACGGGTGAGATTTATATTAATGGCGATCGCTTACTCCGTGACAAGAGTAATCCCAAACTCAAGGGTCGTCTAGGCTACTTACCCGATGACTACCCATTATATGAGGATCTTACAGTCTGGGATTACCTAGATTATTTTGCGCGTCTCTATCGCTTGCGAGAACCGCGCCGTACTCAACGTTTACACGAAGTTTTAGAACTAATCCAACTGGGAAATAAACGCAATAGCCAGATTTCTACTCTGTCGCGGGGGATGAAACAGCGCTTAAGTTTAGCGCGAACTATTATCCACGAACCGATTTTACTACTACTAGATGAGCCTGTTTCTGGGCTTGACCCCATCGCCAGGATGCACTTTCGTGAAATCATCAAGGCTTTGCAAGAAGCTGGGATGACTGTAATCATTTCCTCCCATGTTCTCAGCGATTTAGCAGAACTGTGTACATCTGTGGGAATTATGGAACTTGGCTTTTTGGTAGAAAGTACCTCATTACAACACCTTTATCAACGTCTTGCCCACCAGCAAATTGTGATATCAACTTTGGGGAACCTAGAGGCACTTTTAAGGGAACTGAAACATCATCATTTAGTAGAAGAGTGGGAGGTAATGTCAGGAAAAAACAGCGTGCGGGTGAATTTTTCCGGTAAAGAAGAAGATAGTGCTGAGTTATTGCGATCGCTGATCAAAGCAGGGATTCCCCTGACTGATTTTCACTGCACTCAAGAGGACTTAGAAACTATATTCTTAAAATTAGGTCACAAACAAGCATCTTAATTCGTCAATAAATATCACTCCCCATTTTTAGAGAATTTTTTCTTATGATGCCCAATTTAATAGACAAAATCGGCGATTGGAATCCGCAACTATTGCGGGAACTCAAAGGACGGCTGAAATTTTTTAATATTGCGATCGCAGTTGCAACATCCTTACTACTGCAACTGGTAGTCTTTTTATATCAGTTCCGCGAGTTTCCTGATGATAAATACTCGCTAACCAACACATACTGTCGTTTGAGTCAACCATATCAACAGCGACACAATCAGGCTTTACAGCAATCAGATCAATCTAGAATTGCTGAGTACAATAATTCAATCTTAAATAATATTTGTCCGCAAAACGAAATCGATTGGCAGTTGTGGTGGCGAGATCACTGGGAATATATATTTCTGACGCTTAGTGTGATTTTTGTATTCACACTATTAGTTGCAGGAACTTATTTAATAATCAATGATTTAGCTAAAGAAGAAACTCGCGGTACGCTGAATTTTATCCGTCTTAGTCCCCAATCAGAAACAAGTATATTGACTGGCAAGTTGCTAGGAGTTCCGAGTTTAATTTTTCTCGTAATCTTAGTTTCACTTCCTTTACATTTATGGGCTGGTTCTTCTGCCCAAATCGCTTTTACTTACATTTTTAGTTACTACGCTATTCTTGCTGCAAGCTGTATTTTCTTCTACAGTACTGCACTACTCTTTGGTCTAGTTAGTAGTAAGTTTAGCGGTTTTCAGCCTTGGATAGGTAGTGGCGCAGTTTTCATTTTTTTAATAATACCAATCTTGATGGCACCGGCTTCTAGCTACAATTCAAACAATTCAGTTGTTTGGTTCACGCTGTTTAACCCTGTAGATACAACAAATTATCTCTTTCCTAACTTTTTTCATATAACTAATGGTTCTCCCCTGAAAAATTTGGACTTTTTCTATTTACCAATAGGTAGAAGTTTTCTGAGTATTATTGGCTTCCATTTATTGAATTTTGGATTGTGTAGTTACGGGATTTTACAAGCTCTGAAACGTTCCTTCCGTAATCCTCAAACCTCAATGATCAACAAGGGACAAAGTTATTTATTTACAGCTTTTTCCCAAATGATGATGTGGGGATTTATCTTGCAACATTGGGAACAAATTACCAATGTTGATGAACAAATTGAGCAAAGTTTAACCTTGGTGGGAGTATACAACTTTATATCGCTTTTTAGTTTTATTGCGATTCTTTCCCCTCACCGTCAAGCTGTACAAGATTGGGCAAGATATCGACATCAGGAATTTTCTAGTCGCAAGAGTGTTTGGCAGGATCTAATATGGGCTGAAAAAAGCCCTGCAATCGTGGCGATCGCTATTAATCTGGCAATTGTTAGTATCCCTTGGCTAGTCTGGATTTCACTCACATCTGTTATTGATACAGACTATAACCCAAATTGGGCGCATGACAATTTAGACAGGTTGAAAATACTTTCATCTGTAGCTTTGTCTATCAGCATAATCATGATTTACGCTACCATTGCCCAATTAATACTTTTGCTGAAAACTCGCAAACGTTCTTTCTGGGCAATAGGTACTATAGGTGTGGTAACGTTCCTACCACCGGTAATTCTAGAATTTCTCGGCATTTCATCGTGGAAATATCCTACTGTATGGCTGTTTTCAACTTTTCCTTGGGCAGCGCTCCAGCACTCTGGGGCGGCGACAATTTTTATGGCATTTCTAGCTCAGTTGAGTGTTTTAGCGTTGTTAAATTTTCAGTTGACAAAGCAGGTGAGATTAGCAGGTGAATCTGCTACGAAAGCACTATTAGCAGGACGCTAGACTAGGTAAGTAGTTATCATTA
This sequence comes from Nostoc sp., assembly GCF_036917435.1. Classification (GTDB taxonomy): domain Bacteria; phylum Cyanobacteriota; class Cyanobacteriia; order Cyanobacteriales; family Nostocaceae; genus Nostoc. Next base: position 68,156 of record NZ_JBALDM010000018.1, on the reverse strand, counting down.
GAACCCCAATTTCTCAAGGAAATTGGGGTTCTTGCATTAATAAAGTTAAACTTTTAATTAGCATACAGCAGATTGCAACTTGGTGAGGTACAGATCATCGTAGGGGCACAACATGTTGTGCCCCTACCCGTGTACTTCATTTACCTGCAATACGCTGTAAATATCATGATAATCTAATAATCGTGCTAAATCTGCCATCTCAAGACCTACGCGATACAGCCATCCAGTTTTTAGAACAAAGTCCCCCACAACGTCTACAAATTCTTAAGCAACTGGGCATCGCTCGTTATGATTTTTTAACTATGATCCGCCTAAATGAAGCAAATATTATTTGTATTATGCGGTTTTTTAAATATCCAAGTCAGCTAAAATTTCCGAATCTAATAGGAGCAGATTTATCTGGTTTAATTTTAGATGGAGTAAACTTTATCCGAGGAGATTTGTCTGGATCAAATCTGCAAGGTAGCAGTTTAGTCAATGCAGATCTCTTATTTGCAAATTTGACGAAAGCCGATTTGAGAAATGCAGATTTAAGAGGTGCAACTTTAAATGAAACTATTTGGTTGGAGACTCTTGTAGATAAGTGTCACCTTGGTGTAGGTACTGGTTTAACTCAGCCACAACTTCAAGATTTACAACTGCGTGGAGCGATATTTAACTCTTGAGAAGACGGTAATTAAAACACAAAAAATCATACACCAAATTGCAACTTGGTGAGATACAGATCATCGTAGGGGCATAACATGTTGTGCCCCTACCCGTGTACTTCATTTACCCACAATACGCTGTAAGATTATTGGATTGTCATTAACCTGGATAAGCTAATGAGTATTAAGTTGCCTCAAAAATTGATGCTGCTGGGTTCAGGAGAACTAGGTAAGGAATTTGCGATCGCGGCTCAACGTCTTGGTAATTATGTAATTGCCGTTGATCGCTACGCTAATGCTCCAGCAATGCAAGTTGCTGATGCTTATGAAGTAATTTCTATGCTCAGTGCTGATGATTTAGAAGCTGTAGTGACAAAATATCAGCCAGATGTAATTATACCAGAAATTGAAGCAATTAGAACAGAAAAACTTTTGGAATTTGAGCAGCGAGGGATTACAGTTATACCAACTGCGGCTGCTACTAACTATACAATGAACCGCGACAGAATTCGGGAACTGGCGCATCAAAAATTGGGCATCAGAACGGCTACTTATGGTTATGCAGCAACACTAGAAGAATTGATTACAGTTTCTGATGAAATTGGGTTTAGTAATGTTGTTAAACCTGTGATGTCATCTTCCGGGAAAGGTCAGTCTGTAGTGCAGGATAAGAGTGAAGTTGAGAAGGCTTGGAATTATGCGATCGCTAATTCTAGAGGAGACAGCCAAAAGGTCATTGTCGAAGAATTTATTGATTTTGAAATAGAGATAACTTTATTGACAATTAAACAGTGGGATGCACCAACGATTTTCTGTTCTCCTATTGGTCATCGCCAAGAACGAGGCGATTATCAAGAATCATGGCAACCTGCACTAATTTCTGAAGATCAGATATTAGAATCTCAAGAAATAGCCATAAAAGTCACTGATGCTTTAGGAGGAGCCGGAATTTTTGGTGTTGAGTTTTTCATTACCAAAGATGAAGTCATTTTTTCCGAACTTTCTCCCAGACCTCACGATACAGGAATGGTGACATTAATATCACAAAATCTCAATGAATTTGAACTACATTTAAGAGCAATTTTAGGCTTACCAATTCCCCATATAGAACAGCTAGGAGCATCAGCTAGCGCAGTAATTTTAGCTTCAAACAAATCTGATTCTATTAGTTTTAGTGGTGTAGCAGATGCTTTGTCAGAAAAAGATGTAGATATTAGATTATTTGGTAAACCTAATGCTCATCCATATCGGCGAATGGGCGTAGCTTTAGCAAAGGGTGTAAATGTCCAAGAGGCTAGGGAAAAAGCGACTAAAGCAGCTAATAAAATCACAATTTTCTAATCATAGCCAAGGAGTACCTACAAAGTTGTGGGGAAAATGCGATCGCCCTTCTCCTCCTCCCACTGCTAAACTAAAAAACAACCCTTACATCCTGCAAAGGTAGTCTTATGACCTCTGCAACTGACCCATCCACCGCCCTGACTCCTTTCCCAGACCATACGCAGTTACCAGAGTCTAATGGCACATTTGTAAGCCAGTCGCTTGCGGGGGTTCCCCCCTTTGTGCGAACTGGCGCGAAAAATTGGCAAGAGCATCCCCAAAGCATTTTACTCACTGACTCAATTACACCTGTCCTCAAACAATTACACCCTGATGGTCAATATTGTATCGGTCAGGACTTAGGTATTTACTGGCGCTTGACAGACCCTTTAGAAAAAGGCGCAGAAGCACCAGATTGGTTTTATGTAGGAAATGTACCGCCCTTGCTCGATGGACAAACCCGGAGGTCTTATGTACTGTGGCGAGAATTTATTGCCCCTTCGATTGCTTTAGAATTTGTCTCTGGGGATGGTAGAGAAGAACGAGATAAAACCCCTTTTCAAGGCAAATTTTGGATTTACGAGCAAGTAATTCATCCGGCTTATTATGGCATTTATGAAGCGAATAAAGCCAGTGTAGAAGTTTATGAATTAATTGGTGGACAATATCAGTTATTAACAGCAAATGAGCGCGGACATTATACTATTGCCCCTTTGGGAGTTGAGTTAGGTTTGTGGCAAGGAGAATATGAAAACGTGCAATTACCCTGGTTGCGTTGGTGGGATTTGCAGGGTAATTTGTTGTTGACTGGTGACGAAAGAGCCGATCGCTTGACTGCACAATTGCGATCGCTCGGCGTGGAACCAGAGGTTTAAGTATTTGGTTTAAGGGTGCGATCGCGCCAATTTTCGATTTGTTTGGGGAAGGTAAATAAGTAATAGACTAGGTACGTAGAGACGCGAAATTTCGCGTCTCTATAATTTGTCAGAGATAGTAGAATTGAAGTACACCAGTTAAAAAGCCCCATTTGCTGATGTAGTTACATCAAGCATCACTAATAACTGAGTCAACAAATAAATGTTAATACTAAGGAATAAGCTCTATGACAGATTTGAGTAATTACAATATAGAATTAGCTGATGAAGAAACTTTAGAAGAAGAAGAACAAGAGGAAAAAGTTACTTTTCAGTATGATCCTGATAAAATTAACATTGTAACTAGGGAACCAACAATAGAGTTATTGCTTAAAAGAATCAATGAAGAAGCCCTTGATTTAGCACCTGATTTCCAACGTCATGCGGATATATGGAAAGAAGATGCCCAAAGCAGGCTTATAGAGTCTATTATTATCCGCATCCCCATACCAGCATTTTATATAGATGCTACTAATGAAGATAAATGGTTAGTAGTCGATGGATTACAGCGTCTATTTGCACTCAAGCGCTTTATTCTCGACAAAAAACTCAAACTATCTGGATTAGAATATCTTACAAATCTGGAAGGTAAAACCTTCGATGAAATTGAACGCAGATACCAACGCCGCCTTGAAGAAACTCAACTAACAGTATATTTGATCGAAAAAGGCACACCTCCAGAAATTAAATATAATATTTTCAAACGCATTAATACAGGAGGCCTTGCTTTATCTCCTCAAGAATTACGCCATGCTCTTAATCCTGGTAAGGGAACAAAGTTTTTAACTAAACTTGCTGCATATCCACAATTTAAAGAGGTAGTTAAACTTGGAAATGATCGCAAAATGCGTATGGATGATCGGGAATTTATACTAAGTTTCTTAGCCTTTACCTTGACTTCTTATAAAGATTATGCTGACAACAGAGATACTTTCTTAACTAAAGCACTCTCTAAGACAAATAAACTCTCTGACACAGAGTTATATAATATTGAAAATAATTTCCAAAGGACAATTATAGCTAGCTGGAACATCTTTGGTAAAGATGCATTTCGGAAAATATCTAATTCTCAGAAAAGACAGTTTCCTATAAATAAAGCTCTATTTGAATCTTGGTCAGTACTTCTGAGTAAACTAAGTAACGAACAAATACAAGTTTTAATAGATAGAAAAAAAAAATTGATTGATACATTCAAGACATATATAGACAATGACAAAGTTTTTTTAGAATCTATATCTCAGGCTGCCGAAAAAGTACAGTATAGATTTAGTACTATAGAAAAAATAATTCAGGAAGTACTTCTATGATTGATTCTCTGACACTCACAAATTTTAAGCCTTTTCAAAATCAATCCCTTACATTTAGACCACTTACACTTTTATCTGGACTTAACAGCACTGGTAAGTCTTCTGTTTTACAAGCATTTTTATTATTAAGGCAATCGTATCAAAAAGGTTTGTTGTCAGAGAAAGGCTTGGTACTTAATGGAGATTTGATTAATATTGGTACAGCTAAAGATGCAATTTTTGAAGGCGCATCTAAACAAGAACCACTAGTATTTGAAATACTTTGGAAAAATGGCATAAAAAGTATATGGAAATTTAAAAATGAAGAAGAAGATGTGGGATCTAATTTTTTATACCTTACTTCAAAATCTGTAGACGATCAAGTATATCAATTATCCAGTCTTTTTAATCAAAATTTTCATTACATTGAGGCAGAGCGTATAGGGCCAAGAGCATTTAATCAAATGTCATATGACAAAGTTCAATTACTCGGAACACTGGGCGCTAGATGTGAATATACATTACATTTCCTTGCAGTCAATGAAAATAAAATTATTGCTAATCAAAAATTAAGTCACCCTAATGTAAAAACTTCACAGCCACAATACGACGATCCAGAGGAAAAATCACCAGCTTTAATAGATCAAGTAGAAGCATGGATGGGAGAAATTAGCCCAAGTACACGTATAAGGATAAAATCAAATCCATCTCTGGATTTGATAAATTTGCAATGCAGTTATGGAGATAGCAACGCTTACCGTGCAACTAACGTTGGCTTCGGAATTACCTACACTTTACCAATTATCGTAGCCGTACTTGCTTCACAAGCTGATACACTAATTCTAGTTGAAAACCCAGAAGCTCATCTTCATCCCAGAGGACAGGCAAAAATGGGAGAATTGTTAGCACTAGCTGCTAGTTGCGGGATTCAAGTTGTGATAGAAACTCATAGCGATCATGTTTTAAACGGAATTCGTCTTGCAGTTCATGACGGGAAACTTGAGCCGAAAGATGTCCAATTGCACTATTTCCAGCGCCAAGAAAAACAAGGTAAAGCTGTTACTGAGGTAATTTCACCTCACATGGATTCTGATGGAAGAATTGATGAATGGCCAGACGGCTTTTTTGACCAAGCAGAAAAAGACTTGTTGGAGTTGCTGTGAATGCACTTCTTGATTAACGAACTTTCTTTTATCGTACAATCAAATAATAAGTATGAAGCTGATTCCCTGATGGGGATGCTAGTAAAAATAATTGATGAATTGGAATCTATAAGAGGTAAAGACCTAATTCAAGTACATAGTACTTTTTCTAGCTGTAAACTATTCATTGACTTTACAGTTAAGGATTGGGTTTATGAAAAATTACATTCTGCTAATAGAAGAGATGCTAGCTTATTTGTTAGAATTATGACTAAAGGACCCTTCATAGATAAAACTTTAGATCAAGTATTGGCTTATCATGAATGTCAGTTCAATAGTAAAGATGTTAGTGGTAGTTCATTAGCAGGAGCGGCTTATCTGAAGGGGACTGTAATTAGCTTAGAGTATGCACCTGAATTTGCAGGTGAGTACCTTGAAGTTAGATACAGCGAAGACGGTGAAATATATGAAAATTTACCAGTTGCTAACTTATTTCATGTAAATCAGGCTCAACAACTACGTCCTCGTTACATATCCAGCCCTAAACACGCTTCACCCAATGGTTGGGGGACTATTATGAATTTGAGCGATGAAGTTGCACAATTAGTTTTAGATAAAGGCATTATCAATGGTAAACAGATTTATGGATACTACGATGGAAAATTTTATGAATTTCAGCCGGATAATGCAGATGGCTATCACGGATACCCTGTAGGACAAAATGAAGTTCCTCCAAGAGTAATTAAAGCTCTCCAACAGATGCAAAATGAGGAAGACCGTTAATACCTAGCTAGCGATCGCTCTTCTCTCCTTCCACTGCTAAACTAAAAAACAACCCTTACATCCTGCAAAGGTGTCTTATGACCTCTGCAACCGATCCATCCACCGCCCTCACACCGTTCCCAGACCATACACAGCTTCCTGAGTCTGATGGTACTTTTGTGAAAAACTTTCAGGAACATCCCCAAAGCATTCTCCTAACGGACTCAATTAAACCAATATTGCAAAAACGTCATCCTGATGGGCAATATTGTATTGGTCAAGATAGCGGTATCTACTGGCGGATAACTGACCCCCCAGAAAAAGGCGCAGAAGCACCTGACTGGTTCTATGTAGGCAATGTACCACCTACTCTAGATGGGCAAACACGCAGGTCTTATGTATTATGGCGAGAATTGATTGCCCCATTGATTGCATTAGAATTTGTTTCTGGGGATGGTAGTGAGGAGCGAGATAAAACTCCTTGGAAGGGTAAATTTTGGATTTATGAGCAGGTAATTCGTCCTCCCTTCTACGGCATTTATGAAGTGAATAAAGCCAGCGTAGAAGTTTATGAGTTAATTGGTGGACAATATCAGTTATTAACAGCAAATGAACGTGGGCATTATCCTATACAACCTTTAGGAGTTGAGTTAGGTCTTTGGCAGGGACAATATTACAATATGCAATTACCTTGGCTACGCTGGTGGGATTTGCAAGGTAATTTGTTGTTGACTGGCGAGGAAAGAGCCGAACGTTTGACTGCTCAATTGCGCTCTTTAGGCATTGAACCAGAAGCCTAATATTTACCTATTTATTCACATTCAGCAACTGCGAAGTTTCTAACCGACTCATCCACTTCTCTAAATAAACTCGATTATTTTTCTCTTCATTTGGATCTTTAGTATCCAAAGGATGAGGCATCAGTCCCAAAATCGTTGCTGTGGTAACACAAAACATCGATTTTTGGAAACTCATGCAAATTTGGACTCGCAAATCATCTTCACCCCGGAGGCTGCGACGATATATTTCGTGCAAATACTCTGGAAGATAATGACGCATATCTTGCATCAACAAGGTGGGAGGAATACCCGCGCCGCCAATGGGTAAAGGATCGGCATACAATGCGCCATATTGAAATCGCGTTTGATCTGGGGGAATTTGATATCCTTGGGCGTTGTATGAAACTGTACCGTGGAAAGGAGTTCCCCGGAAAAATACTGCTTCTACATAAGGTATTGCTGTATCTGCTAAGAAGGTTAAACCAACGCTTTTAGGAATGATTTCATAGACTTCACCTCGAATTTTGACAGCGTAGGTAATTGGGTTTGACGCATTTGCCACTAACGCTGTTTTAATGTGGTCTACAACTTCGGGAATCGATTTAATTTTGCCTTGGTCGTAGAGGTCTGATAAGCTGAGGAACATATCAGCCATTACTCGCCAGAATTGACCTAAACCTGTGTAGTAAGCAGAGACACGCAAATATTCTGTTAAGAAATCTGGAAATAGTTGGTTAATACCGGGAACTAAGGGATTATTTTTAAACTTTGCAGCGATAACAGCTTGCGCTCTTTCTTTAAATTCTGTTGTATCTAAATACGTATCTAGTCCGCCGCCACCATGCCACATCATGGCTTTCATGCAATATTCGGCATACTCAAAATTAATTCTGTCATGCCACCAGTGACGGAGTAATTTTTTAAAAGAAACTTCTCCATTAAAATATTTAAAAAATGGGAAAAATTTTAAAAACTGATGCTCGGCAATATAGTTAAGGTTATTTGAATAAGCATCTAAAACTACGCCATAGCTTTTAAGAATACCAACAACTTCCAGCACATTTTCTGGACTATCAGGGAGTAATGCTTCTCCTGTTTGCAGACGTTTAATATACTCAGCTAAGGGATTGTGAGCCGCTTTCTTTTTAATAGTTACCATTACCATCTCTCCAAAAAGTATAGGGATTGGGATATTGGGTATTGGGCATTGGGCATTGGGTATTGGGCATGGGGCATTGGGTATTGGGCATGGGGCATGGGGCATGGGGCATTGGGCATTGGTTATTAATTCTTCTCCCCCTCATCTGCCTCATCTGCCTCATCTGCCTCATCCCTAGTCCCTCATCCCCACTCCCTACTCCCTACTCTCCATTGCTTTATTTAAGGACACTGCCAATACTACGTTTTGGCTATTCACCATTGCTGTAATAGTTGGTTCAGTCCAGCGTGCTAACCAAGCGGGTTGAATGCCAAATATCACAATGAGTACAGCTAAAATTGCAGCTGGGGCGCGATCGCTCCAATACACACGTGGTAAGTTAGTAACCTGTGCAGACAAGCGGCCAAAAAAGGCGCGGTCGAGGAGTATTAGGAAGTAAACCGCAGTTAAGCCGGTACCAAGCATTGATAGTAAGGTTTGCACTGGAAAAACTGGGAAACTACCCCGAAAAATGATGAATTCGGAAATAAACCCGACCATTCCAGGTATCCCAGCGCTGGCCATAACTCCCAAAACCATGAGGCTACCAATTACGGGCATACCTCGTTCTGGGTTCAGCAATCCTTGGAGAACATCTAAATCACGGCTTCCGGCTTTTTTATACACAACCCCTACTAGCAAAAATAGCATGGCAGAGATTAAGCCGTGGCTAATCATTTGCATGACAGCACCTAAAACACTTAATGGTGTCGCCGCCGCCGTTGCTAACAGCACATAGCCCATGTGTCCAATGGAACTGTATGCTACCATTTTTTTCATATCGGTTTGAGCGATCGCGCAGGATGCACCATACAGTACACTTATCACTGCCCAAGTTGCTAACCAAGGAGCCAAATAAGCCCAAGCTTGTGGTAACAAGTTCATGCCAAACCGCAGTAAGCCGTAAGTTCCCAACTTCAACAACACCCCAGCCAATAGCACAGAAATCGGTGTGGAAGCTTCAACGTGAGCATCTGGCAACCAAGTATGGAAAGGAACTAAAGGAATTTTAATCCCAAAACCGATCAAAATCCCCGCTAGCAGCAAAAGCTGTGTCGCTAAGGGTAAAGTCGTAGTGTTTAAGGTTGCTAGTGCAAAGTTAGAGGAACCACTCAGCCAAACCATGCCGAGGAAACTTGCTAAAATCAAGATTCCTGAAACGGCGGTATAAATAAGAAATTTTGTAGCCGCATAACCCCTTTTTTCCCCACCCCAAATAGCTATCAACAGATATAACGGAATTAATTCCAATTCATAAAATAGGAAAAACAGCAGTAAATCCTGTGCCAGAAAAGCTCCAGTTACCCCAGCGCTTAATAATAATATCAAAGAGTAATAAAATTTCGGGCGCTGTAGAGATTCATCGCTACTATAGATAGCAATAGAAGTTAACAGTCCATTCAAAACCAGCAGTGGCAAAGATAAACCATCGATTCCCAGGTTATAGTTTAAACCTAAGACATCTATCCAAGGGACAGACTCGGCAAACTGCTGAGTGATTTCCCCAGGATGGAACTGAATTCCTAGTACAATTGTCCACAAGAAAGCGACAATGGCAAAAATTAAAGCTACCCCACGGGCAAATTTCCCACTGATGCCAGACGGCGAGAAACCAATTAAAGCTGCACCGATTAACGGCACTAGAATTAAAACACTAAGCATAAGCAGGTATGGAGTGGGGAGTGGGGGAGATGAGGGAGATGGGGAAGATAATAACTAATGACCAATGACAAATGACCAATGACCAATGACCAATGACCAATGACCAATGACCAATGACTTTAAAAAGGCAATTTATCTAATAAACCGGATGACCAGCTGATGAAAAAACCCAGGATACTGACAACTGCGAGGATGGTCAACATATAGCCCTGAGATTGTCCAGAAATGCTGTACTTTAAAGTTTGTCCGCCAAGAATTGTTGCAAACCCAACCAAGTTTACTAGACCATCGACTAAATAGCGATCGCTCCAAGCAGAAACTCTAGATAGCAGTGCGACTGCACTCACCACCGTTACGCGATAAACTCGGTCAATATAAAAATCATAACCTAATAAGTCTTGCACAAATCTCCACGCCAAAAATCTGGATCTTGACCAAGCTTTGTGCAGATAAACTGTAGAACCTGCAACTACTCCCACCACGGTGGAAGTAAACAGCGCTAATGCTACCAACCAATTAATACTTTCCCAATTTGGTAGTAAGTACCATTGCTGTAGCATCAAAGGTAAAAGTAAAGTCAGGACGGTGAGAGTCACCATCGGGAAGGCCATTTGCCAAGCCACCTCTGGCGTGCGTCGGGTCTTTTGTTGCGGTTTACCCCAGAAGACTAATCTGAATACTCTAGTTAAGTTCAATGCTGTTAAGCTATTGACTAATAATAAAACCCCAATCACCCAAGGGCTAATATTCACGAAACCGTCAGCCCATGCTAGCATTGCCCAGAAGCCTCCTAGTGGTAGCACTGTCACCATCCCCGCAGAACCGACAATAAAGGCGGTGGTGGTGGCTGGCATTCGTGACCAGAGTCCACCCATTTCGGTTAAGTCTTGGCTTTGGGTAGTTAATATGACTGAACCGGAACTCATAAATAATAATGCTTTAGCGATCGCATGAGTTAACAACAACATCAAGGCGACACCCCCTTGCTGTAACCCCACTGCCAAAAACACTAACCCCATGTATGCACTGGTGGAATGAGATAGCGATCGCTTAATGTCAATTTGAGCTATAGATACTAATGTCGCCCCAATTGCCGTTACTGTACCCATAACTACCAAGGCATTTAAGGCAACTGGCGATAGTGCTAACAATGGTTGAAATTTATACAGTAAATAAGCACCACCAGCAACTACCAGCGAGTTTCGCATTACCGAAGCCGGGTTTGGCCCTTCCATCGCCTCATCTAACCACAGGTGCAGGGGAAATTGGGCACATTTCCCAGCCGGCCCAGCAATTAATGCTAAACCTAGCAATGTTGATGTCATTGGGCTTAAATTAGCTGTTTGCGCCCACTCATATAAATCTGAAAAGTTCAAACTCCCCGCTAAGTTAGAAAGTGTCACCACAGCCATCAGCAGCAATAAGTCTCCAACGCGTTTAGTCCAAAACGCATCTCGCGCCGCCGTCACTACTAGGGGTTGAGCATACCAGAATCCCACCAGCAAGTAAGTTGAAAGCGTCAAAACTTCTAAAAGGGCATAGCTGAGAAACAAAGAATCACTGATTGCTAGACCACTCAACGCTGCTTCAAAAAATCCCATCAGCGCAAAAAACCGCGCCAGCGACCAGTCTTTTTCCATGTAACCCAGAGCATAAACTTGTGCCAGAAAGCTTAAACCTGTAATTAAAACTGTTGCCCCAATACTGACTGCTGAGAGTTCCAAGGTAAAAGATAAGTCTAAATCAGCAGCTTTGAACCACGGCACGAGTAACTTTTCTGGTTCTCTATCCCAGATATTTTTAAATACAAACAGACTATGGACAAAAGCCACAACAGTTGTCAACAAGTTGATGTATGCCGCAGGTCTTGGCCCTGTTCGCTGAATTATTCCTATTCCCCAGGGCAGCGCTAAAACTGCGCCTAATAAGCTATATAAAGGCACAAACCAACTTGTTGAAAATAGAAATTGATCCATTTAAATTTACCTTGATGACTCAGCCTTTATTTTAAAAAATCTTTCAGACAATTATTTATTTAAAAAAATTAATTTAGGAAAACATCAACATTTTTTTATTATTGTTTCAACTAAATTATCAAAAGTATTTTTACTTCACTTTCCCCTACTAAACTTCGATAAAATATAACTTTACATACGTAAAAGTATTTACTCGCCTTAACTTTACCTCTGTTTTTGCATTTGTATTTCTACTTTGAACAGAGTAATTTATACAATATATTTGAAAAGGTTATATACTTTTCATCTAGTCATTGTACATACCGCAAAACCTGACGAAAGATAGATGCAGCAAAACATACAGCCGTCGATCTTCCCTCCCCAGATAGAATTAGCCTTGGTTATGAATGTCGTTTTGTAAATGTAATAAAGAAATTATAAAGCATAAGTGGCTGCTCAAGTAATTCAGTAAACTTTAATTGCTCAGAAGCACAGATAAATTTTTGTTAAGTTTTTTAAAACTTTCTTATCATAAACTATTATAGTAATTTATGTTGCCAGGAACGCCAAGGTTTCCTATGCTTAAATTGGAAGTGTTTTCTTAGCTATAAGATCAGGCTCTCCCCGTCAAAAAATTCAAACGACAGTACAGATTGCATTAATTTTGTAGGAGTTCTGCGGTGCCAATTGCAGTTGGAATGATTGAAACGAAGGGCTTTCCAGCAGTTGTAGAAGCTGCTGATGCGATGGTGAAAGCCGCCCGTGTCACCTTAGTAGGGTATGAAAAAATTGGTAGCGCTCGCGTCACCGTGATAGTTCGGGGAGATGTATCGGAAGTGCAAGCTTCTGTAGCTGCTGGGGTTGAAGCCGCGAAAAGAGTCTTTGGTGGTGAAGTGTTGTCCACTCACATCATTGCTCGTCCTCACGAGAACCTGGAATACGTCTTGCCGATTCGTTACACCGAAGCTGTAGAACAATTCCGTACCTAAAAGCTGTTTAAAAAAAGTAATTAACGCTCTTTGCTTTTTTGAGCATCACTTTCGTCCAAGGTTAAAAACTTTAAATAGGGATTAAAACTAATGTCAATTGCAGTGGGAATGGTTGAAACGCTGGGTTTTCCAGCAGTAGTGGAAGCTGCTGATGCGATGGTGAAAGCGGCTCGTGTGACTCTAGTAGGCTATGAAAAAATCGGCAGTGGTCGAGTTACCGTAATTGTCCGGGGTGACGTTTCAGAAGTGCAAGCTTCCGTAGCCGCAGGTGTTGAATCAGTGAAGCGAGTCAACGGTGGACAAGTGCTATCGACTCACATCATTGCTCGTCCTCACGAAAACTTAGAATATGTCCTACCAATTCGTTATACAGAAGACGTAGAGCAATTCCGGGAAAATGTGAACGCAATTCGTCCTTTCGGTAGAAGACCGTAATTTGTAATGCAAATTGCCAAAGTTCGCGGCACAGTAGTTAGCACCCAAAAAGAGCCAGCTCTCAGAGGCGTGAAACTACTGTTGTTACAATTAGTAGATGAAAACGGCAATATCCTACCAGAGTATGAAGTAGCAGCAGATATTGTGGGAGCAGGAGTAGATGAGTGGGTACTCATCACTCGTGGTAGTGCCGCTCGTCAAATTGTTGGCAATGAACAGCGTCCATTAGATGCAGCAGTGGTGGCGATCATAGATACTATTTACGTTGAAGATCGCCTAATTTACAGCAAAAAAGATCAATATCGATAGTCATTGGTCATTAGTCATTAGTCATTGGTCATTACAAAAGACAAATGACAACGGACAAATGACTCATGACAATATAGGAGGAATCTCGCAATGGCAGTCCGCAGCACGGCAGCACCCCCAACTCCGTGGTCAAGGAGTTTAGCTGAACCCAAAATCCACGAAACTGCTTTTGTACATTCATTCTCCAATGTGATTGGGGATGTACGAATAGGTGCAAATGTAATCGTCGCTCCGGGGACTACGATTAGAGCGGATGAAGGCACACCTTTTTATCTTGGTGAAAACACTAATATTCAAGATGGTGTAGTTATTCATGGGTTAGAGCAAGGTCGAGTAATTGGCGATGACCAAGAGAAATACTCGGTATGGGTGGGTAAAAATACTTGCATTACCCACATGGCTCTAATTCACGGGCCAGCTTACGTAGGCGATAATTCCTTCATTGGTTTTCGTTCTACAGTGTTTAATGCCAGGGTAGGCGTAGGTTGCATCGTGATGATGCACGCTTTGATTCAAGACGTAGAAATTCCCCCAGGTAAATATATATCTTCGGGAGCGATAATTACTACCCAGCAGCAAGCTGACCGCTTGCCAGATGTGCAGGATCAAGATAAGGAATTTGCTCATCATGTGGTTGGGATTAATCAGGCGCTACGAGCTGGTTATCTTTGTGCTGCGGATAGCAAATGTATAGCACCCATTCGGGATGAAATTGCTAAATCTTATACAGGTAGTGGTATTACTGTTTTAGAGTTGGAAAGGAGTACTGAAGTGGCGAGCAATAGCTTGGGTGCAGAAACAATAGAGCAGTTACGCTATCTATTGGAACAAGGATATAAGATTGGTACAGAACACGTAGACCAAAGACGGTTCCGCACGGGTTCTTGGACTAGCTGCCAACCAATCGAACCGAGATCGCTTGGTGAAGCGATCGCAGCATTAGAAAGCTGTATAACAGACCATAGCGGCGAGTATATCCGACTATTTGGGATTGACAAAGGTAGACGGCGTGTGCTAGAGAACATCATCCAACGCCCGGATGGTGATGCTAAACCAGGTACCACGTTTAAAGCTCCTAATAGTAGTCATAGCAATGGCAGCTACAGCAATGGTAATGGTAACGGTAGCGGCTCTAGCAGTGGCAAAGTCGATGGCGAAACTCTAGAGCAAATCCGCCAACTTTTGGCAGGTGGTTACAAAATTGGTATGGAACACGTAGATGAACGGCGCTTCCGTACTGGTTCCTGGACTAGTTGCAAGCCAGTTGATGCAACTTCCACCAATCAAGTAATTTCCGCTTTAGAAGAATGTATATCAAACCATCCAGGTGAATATGTACGTTTAATTGGCATTGATACTAAAGCCAAACGGCGGGTATTAGAAACCATTATCCAACGTCCAAATGGTCAAGTAGCTACCTCTGGTAGTCAGAAATCATCATTTAGCAGTGGAACATCTAGTACTGCTACGGCAACAGCTACCAGTACCCGATTGAGTACTGAAGTAGTAGACCAACTGCGGCAATTATTGGCTGGTGGTTATAAAATTAGCATTGAACACGTAGATGAGCGCCGCTTCCGTACTGGTTCCTGGACTAGTACCGGTCATATTCAAGCCTCCTCAGAAAGAGAAGCGATCGCAGCTATAGAAGGGCACATTGGCGAATACCAAGGCGAATATGTACGCTTAATTGGTATTGACCCTAAAGCCAAGCGTCGGGTATTAGAAACGATTATCCAACGTCCAAATGGTCAAGTAGCCTCCTCTGGCAGTCAAAAATCATTTACTACCAGTGCGCCTTCTGCAACAGCAACAGCTACCAGTACCCGCTTGAGTAGTGAAGTAGTAGACCAACTCCGGCAATTATTGGCTGGTGGCTCTAAAATTAGCATTGAACATGTAGATGAGCGCCGCTTCCGTACTGGTTCCTGGACTAGTACCGGTCATATTCAAGCCTCCTCAGAAAGAGAAGCGATCGCAGCCGTAGAAGGACACCTTGGCGAATACCAAGGGGAATATGTGCGCTTAATTGGTATTGACCCCAAAGCCAAGCGTCGGGTATTAGAAACAATTATCCAAAGACCATAGGAGGGAGTGGGGAGTAGGGAGTAGGGAGTAGGGAATTTTAATATCGACCACTCACCATTCCCCATTCCCCATTCCCCATTCCCCATTCCTCATTCCCCACTCCGGCTTCCGAGGTTAAAATTTCCATGTCTGTGCTGTCACTGCGCCTCAGCAATAATTTTGATTCTTACATTAGTGGTGAGGTGACTATTCATCCAAGCGCAGTACTTGCACCTGGGGTCATCCTCCAAGCGGCTGTAAACGGCAAGATCGTAATTGGGCCAGGGGTCTGTATTGGCATGGGAGCAATTCTCCAAGTCCATGAAGGAACTCTAGAGGTAGAAGCAGGGGCAAACCTGGGAGCCGGTTTTTTGATGGTTGGCAAGGGGAAAATTGGAGCAAATGCTTGTATTGGTTCAGCCACAACAGTTTTTAACTATTCAGTTGAACCTGGACAAGTAGTTGCACCTGGTTCGATTTTAGGAGACACTAGTCGGCAAATTGCTCAAACAAATCAGCCGGAACCATCTACAAATAACCCAGCTTCTACAAGTCCGCCACCGCAGAAGGAAGAAGAAAATGGCTCAGGGGAAGTTGAGGAAAAGGTAACTTCCTCAACTAAGTTCTCAGCTGCGGCTTTTGTGGATTTCAAACAAAATAAGTCGATTTCTTACTTCAAATCTCCCGCCACTCCAGAAAGCCAAACTCCTTCTGTAGAGGAACCAGCCAAGGATGTTGAACCCCCCTTGCAAGAACCCGCCCAAGAGTCTATAAAACATGACTCAGACTCCAATCAGCTAACTACAGAATCCCCTAATGGTTTTGGCACTCAAATTTATGGACAAGGGAGCATAAGCAGACTGTTGACCACATTGTTTCCCCATAGACAATCCTTGAGCGACCCAAACTCTGACGATTAGTCTGAGTAAGTGTTAATTGTAAGTTGTCGGCTTTATGATTATCTGGGAAAGTTCAAATGGAAACATCTAATCAACGGTCTATGAATACCAGCCAGGGAGCGAGTAGTCATGAAACCTTTCAGGACACTGCTTTGGGTTTAGTTTCTACCCGCAGTTTTCCCGCGATCGTTGGGACGGCGGATATGATGCTGAAATCGGCAGGAGTTCACCTCGTTGGGTATGAAAAAACTGGTAGCGGTCATTGTACTGCGATCGTTCGGGGTGGAATTGCTGATGTGCGTCTGGCGGTAGAATCTGGTGTGCAAACGGCTGAACAGTTTGGTCAGTTGGTTTCTAGCTTAGTAATTCCCCGACCTTATCCCAACCTAGATGTAGTACTTCCCATCACAGCCCGTTTCACTAAATTGATGGAACAGGGGAATTACAGCCGTCTGAGTAATCAAGCAATTGGCTTGGTAGAAACGCGAGGATTTCCGGCGATGGTAGGCGCTTGTGATGCCATGCTCAAAGCTGCTGATGTTCATTTAGCAGCTTATGAAAAAATTGGTGCGGGTTTGTGTACAGCTATTATTCGTGGTTCTGTGGCAAATGTCGCGGTAGCAGTGGAAGCGGGAATGTTTGAAGCAGAACGCATTGGAGAATTAAATGCAGTGATGGTAATCCCCCGTCCGCTAGACGAAATGGAGCATACCTTGCCATTAGCAAGCTGCTGGATAGAAAAACACCAACCGCTAAACTTGCCAGTCAATATCAAAGAACAAGTTGCCGAAATTGAAGTATTAAGATTACCAGATTTAACCAAGCTACCGACAAAAATTGTAGAAGAATTATGGAATGATGAATGATGATAGATGAATTTGGGAAAATCATCATTCATCAGGAAGAAGTGAAAGGGATCTTACGCTTTTCTTGTTGTTTTGATAATAACTTCTTAAATCCATAAATAAAATACCTTTATTTTAATAGAAGTTATAGAGTTTTATCTATAATAAAACTCGTAGATTTCTATTGGTATCGCTATAGCATTTGCAACTATTTCAGTAATACTAGTTTTATATCGATGAATAACTATATAGAGGAGAACCACATTTGAAACAAGCGACGCTGCACCAGTTAAAGGTTTTCGAGGCTGCGGCACGACACAGTAGCTTTACGCGGGCTGCTGAGGAATTGTTTCTCACCCAACCTACCGTTTCTATGCAGATTAAGCAACTCACAAAATCGGTAGGGTTGCCATTATTTGAGCAAGTGGGGAAGCGGTTGTATCTCACCGAGGCAGGACGAGAATTATTTGCCACTTGTCGGCAGATTTTTGGAAATATAGCCCAGTATGAAATGAAGGTGGCAGATTTAAAAGGGCTGAAACAGGGACAATTACGCTTGGCAGTGATTACAACAGCAAAATATTTTATCCCACGTTTGTTAGGGCCGTTTTGTGAGCTTTATCCAGGGATTGATATATCTTTGCAAGTAACGAATCACGAACAAATTTTGGAACGGATGAGTCAGAATCTGGATGACTTGTATATTATGAGTCAAGTTCCAGACAATATGGATGTGAATTGTGAGGCATTTTTAGAAAATCCTTTGATAGTCTTTGCACCGGTTAATCATCCGTTATCCAAAGAAAAAAATATTCCGATCCAACGCCTGTCTAACGAACCTTTTATTATGCGAGAACCAGGTTCAGGAACTCGTCGCGCCGTCCAAAGCCTATTTGAAGAACAAGGGGTGACAGTAAAAGTTAAGCTGGAATTGGGAAGTAACGAAGCAATCAAGCAAGCGATCGCAGGTGGTTTAGGAATTTCGGTTTTATCTCGTCATACTTTACTATCAGATGTCTCAGATTTTAGTATTTTAGATGTCCAACACTTTCCCATTCAGCGAAATTGGTACATGGTTTACCCCGCAGGGAAGCAGCTATCTATCGTCGCTCGTACCTATTATGAGTATCTCCTGGCTGCTGCAAGAAATTTTGTAGATCAAAACATTGATCCTAGTTATAGTACACTTGAACGAACTAACGAGTAATTACGTTAGCGTAGCGGGGCGAAGCCCATTACGAATTACCCAAAGGGGTTGACTGTTAGACCGGGAAACATTGACAATTAACCAGCAGATTAAAAATGGGGGAAAACTGGCAATGGTTAACCCGGAAATACCATCTTGGCGCAAAACAGTACAAAGCGAGATTGTAGCTGTTACAGTGTATGCTGACAGGGCATTGGTTACACGACGGGGTGTAGTTGATTTAACAGGAATTGAACAGGAATTAGTAATTACCTCAGTGCCAGAGACTCTAGAAACTGAGTCTGTTAGGGTTAGCGGTACAGGGACGGTAGGAGTGCGTTTGATGGGAGTGAGTAGCGATCGCATTTACACCACTGAACCTGTAGCGGAACGAGCCGCACATTTGACAAGGCAAATTGAGCAGTTAGAAGCAGAAAAACGCCACCTGCAAGCCCAAGTCGATGCTTTAGTATTGCAGTCTAGTTTTATCGCCGGGTTAAGTGAAAAAACAGAGGAACCCTTTGCACAGAGTTTGTCTCGGAAAAATCTTAGCCTGAGCGAAACTTTAGATTTTTTGAATTTTCTCGGAAGCCAGTATAGTGAATATGCGATCGCATCTGGAGAGTGCAAAACCCAACAGCAGGAATTAGACAAAGAACTGGAAACACTCCGCGCCTCATTGCAAAAAATTCAAACACCCCATCCCAAAGAGAGTTTGAGCATAGTTGTAGCAGTTGAAGTTGCAGGTGAAGGTGAATTTGAATTAGAGGTGTCTTACATAGTAAATCGCGCCAGTTGGACTCCCCTTTATGACTTGCGCTTTAGCACTACCAGCGATATTGTCCATCTGGGCTACCTTGCAGAAATTACTCAAAGTAGTGGCGAAGATTGGATTGGTGCAAATCTCACCCTTTCTACCGCGAAACCAGGATTAGGTACTCTCCCACCTAAACTTGAACCCTGGTATATTGATGCACCACGTCCACAAATGTTACGACAACGACAATTGTCTACACAACAGCGACCACTGCTACCTACCATAGCAGAACCGCCTGCTTCTGCTGCCAGAGCAGATTGGCAAGGAGAAGAAGAAGAAGGTGCAGAAGATGTTCTTATCCCAGCAGAAACTGTTACAGCAGAACTATCCAAAGAAGGGAGTGTAGTTACCTTTAAATTGAATGGTGGCGGTAACATTCCCAGTGATGGCGCACCTCATAAAACGACAATTTTTAATGACGACTATCCTTGTAACTTTGATTATGTGGCAATGCCGCGTTTGGTAAGTTTTGCTTATTTACAAGCAAATGTGAAAAATAATCCCAATGGTGCGACTTTATTACCAGGCAAAGCGAATATTTTCCGCAACAATGTTTTTATCGGGACAACTCAGTTAGAGAATATTGCACCAGGACAAGAATTCAAACTGAATTTAGGGATGGATGAAGGTTTGAAAATTGAGCGCGATTTAGTTGAACGTCTGGTAGACAAAAGATTGATTAGCAACCAGCGCCGAATTACTTATAGTTATCGGTTGATAATTACGAACTTACTCGACAAAGAAGTAAATCTGAAAGTAACTGAACAATTGCCAGTTAGCCGCAACGAGCAAATTAAAATACGCCTCAGCCGCAGTAATCCACAAATTCAACTGGGTGAAATGGGCATTTTAGAATGGCAGTTAACTCTTCCAGCACAAGAAAAAAGAGAGATTTACTACCAGTTTAATGTTGAGCATCCGCCTGAGTTAATGGTTGTTGGGTTAGATATTTAGTGCCAAGCTAACAAACTGCTGCACCCTGCGCTTCTCACTGCTACGCTAAACTTATAGCACTAAGACACTTGCTGCCATGTCTGTCGCCCAAGATTTAGAAACTCCAGAAGATGGTATATTTCCCCCAGGGGATTTATATAGTGACGAACCGCCTTTGGAAACTGACTTACATCGACTACAAATGACTCTGCTAATTCAATGCTTAGAGTGGTTGTGGCAAAATCGCAACGACTTTTATGCATCGGGTAATCTCACCATCTACTACAGTCCACGCCAGCGTAAATCAGAGAACTTTCGGGGGCCAGATTTTTTTGTAGTATTGGGAACTGAACGCAAACCCCGTAAAAGTTGGGTTGTCTGGGAAGAAAATGGTAAATATCCTAATCTAATTATAGAAATTCTCTCAGATAGCACACGCGATACTGACAAGGGACTAAAAAAACAAATTTACCAAGATATTTTTCGCACACCAGACTATTTCTGGTTTGATCCAGAAACGTTAGAATTTGCAGGGTTCCATTTACTTGATGGTGAATATCAACCGTTGCAACCAAATCCTCAAGGCTGTTTGTGGAGTCAACAGCTAGGTTTATATTTAGGTGTTTATCAAGAAAAGTTGCGCTTTGTTACTCCTGGTGGAGAGGTAATTTCTACACCACAAGAAGTTGCAGAAGAAGAGAAACAACGCGCTGAACACGAAAAGCAACGCAGTGATCGCTTGGCAGCAAAACTGCGAGAATTAAATATAGATCCAGATACTATTTAAGCTTCTCGCTGTGTTGCTTATGCCTATCAACACCAATATTATGGATCTTCAGGAAAAACCCATTTTGGCGGTTCGGTCATTTTTTTCCGCAGACGTTCTTGTGCCAATTCCAACATTTTGTCTAGGGGAGTCTCTTCAATAAATTTTGCAGCCGCCTCTCTAAACTCGATATTTGGGCATTTATCCTCTAAAACACACCCGTTAACACAGGCTACAGCGCAATTAATCTTTTGCTCCACAGTAAATTCCTCTCTCTAAAACTTATGAGTTATCAAAAATTTGGGTTGAAAACCCCGTCCTTACCAGGACGGCTTTTGGTAAAATAGGATTTGTGGAAGGGTAATCAACCACTTAAAAAACCCTATTGCTGCCTAACACGCAGACCCTGAACCTTGACAACTGAATCTAGGGGGTTCTACTTCGTAGTTCTAGTATCACCTGGAAGTAGGTAAAAGATTCACAGGTACTAGACGAACAGCATTAAACTTCAAAAAAATTTTGCACTATGTGCAACTATGGTCGGGCAGACCAAAAGTTAACGCTTGGGAAGAGAACCACCTCTGCCTTAGATATCGCAAGGAGTCTAAGTTAAGTGGGCTCGTTGAACCAAGAATCCCCTGCCTTTTTAAGCAAGTGAGCGTAAGCGAAACTTGGTTAGGCAGGGGAGTGTCAAAAAGTTGTGAGTTCTAATATTCACCCTTAACTCTTTACTATCAGGCATTATCCTTTAGGTAAATTTTACCTTGCCAGTTGCTATCCTATTAGAAAGTTATGAGTTATGGTTTTTACTCCTAACTCCTAACTTTCTGTAATAAAGGGCGCTCATGTCAGAAGTCTTTGCTACTACTGGAACTATAGCTGCGATCGCAACTGCTGTTGTCCCCCAACAGGGTAGTGTTGGTATTGTACGGGTGTCTGGTTCTCAAGCAATGGTTCTAGCGCAAACTCTTTTTCACGCACCAGGGCGACAAGTTTGGGAAACTCACCAGATTCTCTACGGTTATATTCGTCATCCCCAAACGCAACAATTGGTAGATGAAGCCCTATTGCTGATCATGAAAGCACCCCGTTCTTACACCCGTGAAGATGTCGTGGAATTTCATTGCCACGGGGGAATTATGGCAGTGCAACAGGTATTACAACTGTGTTTAGAAAATGGTGCTAGATTAGCTCAACCCGGAGAATTTACTCTCCGCGCCTTTTTGAATGGGCGATTGGATTTAACTCAAGCCGAAGGTATTGCTGACTTAGTGGGAGCTAAATCGCCTCAAGCTGCCCAAACAGCCTTAGCTGGTTTACAGGGAAAATTAGCTCATCCGATCCGGCAGTTACGCGCTAACTGTTTAGATATTTTGGCAGAAATCGAAGCACGAATTGATTTTGAGGAAGATTTACCACCGTTGAATGATAAAGCAATAATATCAGAAATCGAGAAACTTGCCGCCGAAATAACGAGATTATTGGCAACCAAAGATAAAGGTGAGTTGTTACGCACAGGTTTAAAAGTGGCAATTGTGGGGCGGCCAAACGTGGGTAAGTCGAGCTTATTGAACGCTTGGAGCCAGAGCGATCGCGCGATCGTCACCGACTTACCCGGTACAACCCGCGATGTGGTTGAATCCCAGCTAGTTGTTGGGGGAATTCCCGTACAAGTGCTAGATACAGCCGGGATTCGGGAAACAACAGACCAAGTGGAAAAAATTGGTGTGGAGCGATCGCGCCGTGCTGCCAATGCAGCTGATTTAGTTTTGCTTACCATCGACGCTTCAGCCGGTTGGACGGAAGGCGATCGAGCAATTTACGAACAAGTGCAACACCGTCCATTAATTTTAGTGATTAACAAAATCGATTTAGTAGAAGAAATTAAAAGAAAAAATCTTGAATCTAAAATGCCAAATTCCAAATCCAAAATTGTCACAGCAGCCGCCCAAAATCAAGGTATTGATGCTTTAGAAACGGCAATTTTAGAGATAGTTAACACCGGAAAAGTCCAAGCTGCTGATATGGATTTAGCCATTAACCAAAGGCAAGCAGCAGCTTTAACTCAAGCTAAAATATCTTTGGAACAAGTACAAGCAACAATTGCCCAGCAACTCCCCCTTGATTTTTGGACAATTGACTTACGCGGTGCAATTCAAGCACTAGGAGAAATTACTGGAGAGGAAGTTACAGAATCAGTTTTGGATAAAATTTTTAGCAAGTTTTGTATTGGTAAGTGACTTTCTACAAAATCCAAAGTTTTCCTTTGTTAATTACAGAAAAAATAGCTACATATTATGCCAGTTTTTAGAAAAGATGTTGATTTCTTCTTTGAAGAGTTTATCAAAGTTAATACTGGAGGAGGAGATGCGAGTATCTGGGCAGTTGGCAGTTATCAGGGAGAATTCATTATGACTGTTATTGAGAAAAAAATAGATTCTTTAACTATAGATGACATAGTTGATAAACCAGCTTTTTTAATGTTAGATGACCTAATGAAATTTTCTCCTTATTGGCAATACGATTCAGCAGCACTTGATTTATCAGCCAAATTAGCAATATCTAGTTTGTAATTGTTTTTTACTAATTATATATAACAAATGGTTTTTAACGATAGCATGAAAAATGCTAATTCTTTGATTGTCGGAGCCAATCAAGGTATTGGCTTAGGTTTTGTAAAAAACTTACTTCAAGATGAAAAAATAGCTAAAGTTTATGCTACATATCGCCAACAAAATGCTGCTGAAGAATTACTATCTTTAGTAGATAAACACTCTGACAAGTTAATTTGTTTGGAGATGGATATTACTGACGAGTTGCAGATTGTTGAAGCTGTTAAAAAAATACGTACTCAAGTTGACAAACTGCATTTAGTCGTCAACTGTGTAGGACTGTTGCATGAAGATACTTTGCAGCCTGAAAAAAGCTTAAGAGAAATTAATTCAGAAAACTTGCTGCGCTACTTTCAGATAAATAGTATTGGTGCTGTCTTGCTAGCTAAACATTTATTGCCTTTATTGCGTCATGGAGAACGCAGTGTGTTTGCTAGTATTTCTGCTAAATTGGGCAGTATTGGCGATAACAAACTTGGTGGATGGTATGGCTATCGCGCTTCTAAAGCAGCACTTAATATGTTGATGCGAACTGCGGCCATTGAGTATAAAAGAAGTTGTCCGAAAGCATTAATAGTGACATTACATCCTGGTACAACTGATACCCGCCTTTCCCGTCCTTTCCAGAAAAATGTCCCTGCGGAAAAATTGTTTTCAGTGGAACGTACCGTTACCCAATTATTGGCTGTGATTGAACAGCTTCAAGAAGGCGATAGCGGACAGTTTTTCTCGTGGGATGGGAGCAGATTGCCTTGGTAACTGAGTTACGCTGGTGCTAATGAAACCTACATTACTTGTAACCTCAGCCTATGAAGTTTTTTGTGCCAGCAGCCAAGGATGATATCAAAGCAGAGCAGGTGTATAGTGCGATCGCTAAGTCACTCAAAGCACCAATAGCCGAAAAGCGTATTTGGAAGTTACAGTGGCGCGATCGCGAAATTGATATGGAATGCGAGGTAGGTAAACCCTTACCATCCTCTTATCAAACCGGAAAAGAGCTAGTTATGGCAATCTTTGAGTGCGAAAACTTTTATAAGATTTGTACTCTTACCCGTGGAGGAATAAAGGGAGAACCTATCTTGGTTAGCAAAAACTCTCTATCCTCAGCAACATATTTTTCAGATAACTGACTCTGTATTTTAATACGCGATCGCCTGTTTGATAGAAGTAGATGCGATACTAAAACCTAAGAATTAGGAAACTCTAACTCACCACTTCCCCTTCTTAACTGCGCTGTTTCAGGTGGTAGATGTCGCTCTAACCAATTCTCTAAATCAGCCATTACCTCTCGATAGTTGAGGTCACGCTGAATTTCGTGATAGGCTTCTGGATACTCAATTCTCAGCTTATCTTTACAGTTTACCCGTTGATAAAAAATTTCACTTCCCGCAGGTAAAGCCACTCTGTCTGCACCACCGTGGAGAATCAACAACGGTAATTGCCAATCACCTGCTTTAGCATTAATCCAATCAACTGTTGCAAAAAATTCTGTAGCTAAACGGGCAGTACCAAGGGTATGTCGCAGTGTATCCTGAGCGATCGCAGCTAAAACCTGCGGATCTCGTGAACCAGCACTGATGTCAATACCTGTATTCAGTGTAAAACGCGGCCACACCTGTGAGAGCATTTTTCCTAAAAGTACCCGAATCGGTGAAATCCCAACTTTCCCCAAGGTTGGCGCAAGAGCGATCGCACCTTGCAAAACTGATGCTTGTTGGGGATAGCGTAGAATGTAATCTAAGACAATCACCCCACCTAAACTATGACCCAAAAGAAAAATTGGGCATCCAGGATTCTGAGTCTGAATTAACTCTAAAAAGGCTCCCAAATCTTCCCTAAACTCACTCCAAGCGTTGATGTAGCCTTGCTGACCTGGTGAGCGTCCATGACCGCGCAAGTCTAAGCCATAGATAGCATATTGCTTGGGTATCAAATGCTGAATTATATTACTGTAGCGATCGCTGTGCCCTCCGAGTCCATGCACAATGGCTAATATTGCCCGTACTTTACCCTCTGGATGCCAGCTTTGGTAATACAGGTCAAGTCCTCCAACACCTTGAAATCTGCCTTCTTTACGAGATATGATGCGATCGCTATGGTCAATCATCTGGTTAATTTTATACGTATTTTCAGAACAAATAAGAGGAATTCTATTTGATTTTTGAAGAGAGCTTTAATTCCACTAATACAATATCTGCGGCAACACTTCTATTAACGCGATCGCGCCTTAATTGAGAAAAGAATATTTTCAAAAATAAACTAGGGTTTTTTATAATTTCTTGAAATAACTTCAACTTAGGTACTGTTTGATTTTTTCCAAATTTAGATAAACTAAAATTGTTTGTTGCTCTTGCCATAACAGAGTTTGCAGGTGGCATATAAAATTTTATCTCACAACCCAATTGATCTGCTAATTCTTCGTAAGATTTCTTACTCCAGCGTAGCAGATGATGTGGTGGGTGATTTAATATATCAAACCAGTCTGACTCAACCGACATAGGTGAATAAGGAGTGCTGATGAATATACTACCCATTGGTTTAAGAACAGAAAACATTGATGCAATAAACTGCTTTGGTTGACTAATATGTTCTAAGCAATGAAAAGACAATATATAGTTAAACTTTTCATCAGAAAATTTATTGTAAAAACTCTCAATTGTTTCACAATAAACTTCAAATCCTCTAGCCTGACATTTTTCAACAGATTCTGGAGTTGTATCCAAGCCGACTATACGAGTATTTGAAAGTTTTTTGGCAATTTCAAGAAAATTCCCTCCACCACAGCCCACATCTAAGATAGAAATCAAATTCTGTTTTTCTCGCTGATTTATTTGCTCAATTACAGGCAACCATTCCCATCTAGATTCTGGATAATAACCTACTCTAGTAGTAACCCATTGGTAAAATGACTGGCTACCAGCTTCGAGAGGGAAAGAATATTCAAGCGAGCAATTTTTACATTGCTGAATCTCATAGTCTATTATTTCAATTGTTTCTGGAGGCTTTTCAGCAAAATAATCTTCTAATTCGCTCATAATATTGTTTCTAGACAATGAACGAACATGGATTCCTTCACTACCACAAATAGGACATTTATTTGAAATGTTTTCAGTCATGATTATGATTAATAGTATTGATTCATCAAATTTTATCCTGATTCATTGACATTGAATGTAGCCAAATATTTTAAAATATTGGACAGAACGCTCACACCAAAGTAATCTTCCCGCAAGGAGGCTTTAATTATTCTCGCTCTTGAATTCCGAATAATTTAGGACTTACGTAAAATATATCTCAATCTCTCATTTCTCCGTGTCGCGCCAGTTGCTACAAGTCGGGGAACCCGCCCAACGCACTGGCTTCTCTACGCCTCTGCGGTTCGTTATTCCGTAACTCTTGCCTAAGTTCTATAATTGTGAATATTATAATAGGTTATTAAAAAATATCTTCTAGCTTATTTATACCAATTTTCCAAAATTAGGTTACAGATATAAACCTGTAAACCCGGATTAAATCTGCTGTCTTACAATTACGAATTAGTATTATTTTCCCTGCCATAGTTGTCGTAAAGACTGAAAAATTCTTACAAATCTTTCTTCTAGCCAGAGCATACCATAATCAATCCATTCTAGAATTTGTTCTAAGGGATGTTTTTCATAGCCTGTTGAAGTTGCTTTAGTTTCTATCCAGTCTGGTTGTGCCTCAACTTGACTGCTTTGATGAAACTGCTGTTGCAATTCTCCTTTACCACTCTTGCTTTTAGTCTTAGAAATGCCGGATTGGGTTTGTTTTGCAGAAGCAATTTTTCTAGATGTTTTTTGGCTGGAAGCAAGATTACTAGTTGCTTGTTTCCTTTGCATCAAACCAGATCCAATTTTAGGCTGTTTTACAGTTAAATTATTCTGTGGAAAATGCCCTACTGATGCAGGATTTTGAACTTTAGAAATTCTAACTGATTTATCAGCAACGATTTCAGTATCCCCAAATAAATCATTCCATGTGAGCCAAGGATCAATACCTAAATCCTGGTTATCTATCACAGTGCTTTTTGGCAAAGCTTTTCTAAAGCGTGATGATAATAGTTTACCTGGCAATTGCCCATCATTAGCTGTTGGCTCAAGTGTTCTTTTATTACCAACGCCAAAAAAGTAATTAAGTGCCGCTTCAATCAAAGACTGAATATTTAGTGTATGAGTTTCCAATCCATCAACAGTGGTTTCTATTTCTCCCCTAGCAGCTAATTGCTCTTTGCCATAAAGAAATATGTTTAACTGAGTTTGGGCGACTTGAACAATTTCCTGGCTACGTTCTCGCACAGGTACTAAAGCATTTGATTCCAATTTAGCAACGGTTATATCTAGAAATGCTAATAATCTCTCTGTATTAAGTAAATCTTTTGATATCCCCTCAGATAAAACTGGAATTTTCGTTGTATTACCGTCAGTAAGTTTTGCTAATAAACGGTCAATCTGTGGTAATAGCTCCGTTTCTTTTTTAGCTATAATCGACTGCCACGATTGCCAGTAATTAGCAACTTCGTTAATAATTCTATTTTCTAATTTTGCTTGCTGCTGGGGTGTCAAAACATCTAGAATTTCATTGTCGATAGTAACAAGCACTAAATTACGATTGCTCAAATTTGTAGCAATACCTCGTACTACTGGAAAGTGCGGAACAAGGAAACTTTCTAAGTGTGAAGGGTTGAGAATTTCCGCTTTATTTTCTGTAATCGTTGAGGATTGAGTCAGACTTACGTTATTTGTCGAATTATTATTAACAAATTTCAGCCGTAAAAGTCCCAATAAAGCCAAAGCATTGAAAGGTTCAGATATTTTTTCAGGAGTAGAGACGGTTTCATCTGATAACAGATAATTAGCTGCTTCTAGTACTTTTTGAATAGGACTGTCAGCATTTGGAGTTTCGGGCTGGAAATCGGTATCATTTGGTTGTAACTTTAGTCTAGTTTGTGGTTCTTTGGTCTGTAGCGTTTTGCTAGATGATTCAGATGACTGAAACAGTAGATACACTGGGTAAAGTAGTGCCTCCACACCCCACTTAGTGGCAACTTGCAAATGCCGGAAGGTGTGTTCCCACTGTTGTGTCACCCGCCGAGATTGCTGGTGGACAAAGTTAAATAGTCTGCTTTGATAACGACCAGAGGAACCAGAAGACATAGTAGTAATTTTTTAGTTCAAGTCTTGTTAAGTTGTGAGACTCGCGCCAAACAATAAAAACAACCAACACCTAATCTTAGCGAATATATGACCCCGACTGTCTCTCAATCTCATACCAAAATCATCTCACAAGCAATTGAGCAACTGCGCTCTTTTTGTCAAGTTAATGTTCAGTCTAGTTGGCTATACCAGAAATCTGACCTGATTATTACTGATGTTATGGCTGATGATTTGTCTCATTGGCAACCTGTTCAGTTGAATGCTAAAGAAAATATCGCTTGGACAGGAGGGAAAAAAGTGCTATGGCTAGTGCAAAGATTGGTAGTACCCCAAGATTTACAGGGTTATCCTTTAGCTGGGTTATCTTTGCGGTTGGCGCTGGTTTGGTGGGCAGATTCTGCTGAGATTTATGTGAATGGGGAGTTAGTGCTGGAGGGTGATTTATTTGATTGTTCGCCTAGAGTGCTTCTCAGTCAGGGGGTAAAGCCAGGGGAAGAGTTTATTGTGGCTTTGCGGTTAGAGAGTCCGGTACATTGTGATGGTGCTTTAGTGCGATCGCTCCTAGTTTATGAGTCTACTATTGATAATAATCCCGATCCGGGTTTTGTGGCTGATGAATTAGCTGTGGTGCAACTTTATTTAGAAAGGTTTGCGCCGGAAAAGTTGGATGTTTTGGCGACGATGGTGGGGGAGGTTACGAACCGCCAAGACGCAGAGGACACGGAGGAAGAGTTAGTAAGATCGTTTTTGTCGTTACGCAAAAATTTAACTCAATCCGACATTTTAGCCCCTCTTTTTAAGGGTTTGGGGGATCAAAAATCTAAAATTTACTTATTGGGTCATGCTCACTTAGATTTAGCATGGTTATGGCCTGTGAGTGAAACTTGGAATGCGGCACAAAACACGTTTGAGTCGGTTCTGAAGTTGCAAGAAGATTTTCCTGAGTTAATTTTCTGCCATTCGACTCCCGCACTTTTTGCTTGGGTTGAAGAACATCGCCCTGATTTATTTCAGGCGATTCAAGCACAGGTAGCTGCTGGAAGGTGGGAAGTTGTCGGCGGGATGTGGGTGGAACCAGAACTCAACTTGATTTCTGGTGAATCAATAGTCCGTCAACTATTGTATGGTCAACGCTACATCCAGCAAAAGTTTGGTAAGCTTTCAACTATAGTATGGGTTCCAGATTCTTTTGGTTTCTGTGCAACTTTACCGCAGTTTTTCGCTAATGCCGGAATTGAGTATTTTGTCACCCAGAAGTTGCGGTGGAATGATACTACTAAATTTGATTATGGGGCTTTTTGGTGGCGATCGCCTGACGGTAGCGAAGTCTTTAGTTTGATGTCTGCACCTATCGGTGAAAGCATTGACCCAGTTAAAATGGCATCTTATGCTCTTGAATGGCAATCCCAAACTGGTTTATCACAATCACTTTGGCTTCCTGGTGTCGGCGACCACGGCGGAGGCCCCACTCGTGATATGTTAGAAATTGCCCAACGCTGGCAAAAGTCGCCTTTCTTCCCAAATTTAGAATTCACAACAGCTGAAAAGTATTTACAGCAAATCAGTAAAGGAGTCAGGAGTCAGGAGTCAGAAGTTAGAAGTTATGATTCCCCCTCATCCCCCTCATCCCCCTCATTCCCCACCTGGGATGACGAACTATACTTAGAATTCCATCGCGGTTGCTACACTACCCACGCAGATCAAAAACGTTGGAATCGTCGTTGTGAAAACTTATTATATGAAGCTGAATTATTTGCTACCCTTGCAACCGTAAGCTGTGGCTTGACATATCCCAAAGCAGAAATCGAAGCAGCTTGGAAGCAAGTGTTATTTCAACAGTTTCACGATATTTTACCTGGTTCTTCAATTACTCAGGTTTACACAGATGCATTACCCCAGTGGCAGCAAGTGGAACAAGTCGGAACGAAGATATTACAAGAATCACTTTTAGCGATCGCATCTCACATTACCCTATCAGAACCACCAAAACCTAATAGTTTACCTATTTTCGTTTTCAATTCACTCAATTGGCAGCGTTCTGAGGTAGTCTCTATATCCTTACCCACACCGGAAAAATGGCAGATTTACGATACTTCAGGAAACCAGCTTTTCTCCCAATTATCTGAACCATCAAACCTACTATTCCTCGCCGCCGAAATTCCACCCGTAGGCTACCGCATATTTTGGCTTTCCCCCTCATCCCCCTCATCCCCCTCATCCCCCTCATCCCCCCCACTCCTCCCAGACTGGATTTTAGAAAATGAATTCTTACGAGTTGTCATCGATCCTGATACGGGAGATTTATCAAGTGTTTTTGATAAAATTTATCAACGAGAAGTTTTAAGTGGTGCAGGTAATCAACTACAAGCTTTTAAAGATAGCGGTCAATATTGGGATGCTTGGAATATAGACCCCAACTATGCCCAACATCCCTTACCCTCAACAAATCTTCAATCTATTCAATGGTTAGAACAAGGTTCAGTACAAAGTCGTGTGCGCGTGGTGCGTCAGTTGGGTGAATCGGAATTTTGTCAAGACTATATTCTGCAAGCTGGTTCACCTCTGCTAAAGATAGCTACTACTGTCAATTGGCAAGAAAATCAGGTATTGGTGAAAGCTGCTTTTCCTCTCAATATTGAAGCAGACTTTGCTACTTATGAAATTCCCTGTGGTGCGATTCGCCGTTCAACAAAATCAGAAACCCCCGCAGAACAAGCAAAATGGGAAGTCCCTGCTTTGCGTTGGGCTGATTTGACAACAGAAACACAGGAGGGTACTTACGGAGTTAGTTTATTGAATGATTGTAAATACGGTTATGACAGCAAACCAAATCAACTCCGCTTGACACTCCTACGCAGTCCTAATTGGCCAGACTCGGAAGCTGATAAAGGTTTTCATGAGTTTACATATACTTTGTATCCTCATCTTGGTGGCTGGGAATCAGCCCATACGGTACGGTGTGGCTATGAATTGAATATACCGTTACAAATCATATTGAATCCTATTAATGAAAACCCACCTGAAAGTCCTCCCCTCTCTGCTGGTGAAGATGGGTTGGGGGTGAGTTTCCTAGATTTATCATCTGAAAATTTAATCTTGATGGCCTTGAAGCCATCCGAAGATGATTCACAGCAGTTAATTCTACGGTTTTATGAATGCCACGGAGAAACAGCTGAGTTATCTTTGCAAACTGATTTAGGATGGCATCTAGGAGATACAGTAGATTTGTTAGAGCGTTTCTCTACTACCGAATTCTCATCTCAGCAACAAAACTTAACAATCCAGCCTTGGAAAATCGCTAGTTTCAAGGTAATCCCAGCGATTAATCCCACACTGGAGTAAGCCACTATTGCTGTATCAGTGACCAGTGACCAATGATCAATGACCAATGATCAATGACCAATGACCAATGACCAATGACCAATTTTTAATCTTCGTGGTCATCATACGGATCGTTCAATTGCTTGCTAGGAGGGCCAAAAGAGGTATAAATCGACATTACAGTGATGGCAACCACCACGGCAGCCATAGAAATGCTAAGAACTATTGCGGGTTCCATAATTGAGAGATAGATGATGAGTGCTATTCTTATAGAATATTACAGAAGATTAAAAAAAGCTTTGGCAAGTAATATTAGGTGAACTATGGCACAAAGGACTAGGTTGGGAGATATCCTAAAACCACTTAACTCTGAGTATGGAAAAGTGGCTCCAGGTTGGGGTACTACCCCTGTGATGGCTGTTTTTATGGGGCTATTTTTTGTATTTCTGCTAATTATTCTGCAACTTTACAATAGATCACTGTTAATTCAGGATGTAAATGTTGATTGGCGGAGTTTAGGACGCTAATACATACACCGCTATCAAGTTTGGATAACAAGTTAAGTTACACCCGGTTTTTCCGGGTTTTTTTGTTAATGATCAGTCCACACTAACCATTGAGTATTCTTATAATATATGGGTTTCTGTAGTGGTTCTATAGTTTACAGGAGACAAAAATGAATATATTTGGTATCGGTCTGCCAGAAATGGGTGTAATTATGGTAGTAGCGCTGTTAATCTTTGGCCCAAAGAAGCTACCAGAAATTGGTCGGAGTGTGGGCAAAACAATTCGTAGTTTTCAAGAAGCTTCTAAAGAGTTTCAAACCGAGTTTCAAAAAGAAGCAGAACAGTTAGAAGAAGCTGTCAAGACTACTGCTGAATTGGAACCTAAGCAAATATACCCTGCTAAATCTGAGCAGGATACCGCTAGTTCTTCCCAACCTAGTTAGGAGACTGCTGGATATCAATTGACTTTAGGCAAAATGACAGAAGCTTCTACGCAACCAGCTTTGGTGATTCCCCAGCTAATTGTCGGGTTGGGAAATCCAGAAAGCAAGTACGATCAAACTCGCCATAATATCGGCTTTGCTGCTGTGGAAACTCTTTGCCGTTCTTGGCGCATTTCCTTGGCAGAAAACCGCAAGTTTCAAGGTGAGTATGGCGAGGGTATAGCCCCAGGTGGAGGTAAAATTCGCTTACTAAAGCCGTTAACTTATATGAATCGCTCAGGACAAGCAATCCAAGCGGTGACAAGTTGGTATAAATTACCGCCTGAGTCAGTGCTGATAATTTATGACGATATGGATTTGCCCTTGGGAAAAACTCGACTGCGTTTATCTGGTTCGGCTGGGGGACATAACGGCATGAAAAGCGCGATCGCACATCTTAGTACCCAAAACTTTCCCCGTTTACGAATCGGCATTGGTAAACCCAAAGGTGCAGCTAATAACGATGATTCTGATACTGTCTCCCACGTGCTGGGGCGATTCTCCTCTGCCGAAAATCAGCAGATGTCTTTTGTACTTCAGTTCGTGGTTGAGTGTATTGAACTAAGCCTCAAACAGGGTGTAGAAAAGGCGATGAATGTTTGTAATAGCCGCACCATTAATAATTCTGAGTCTTAGGTTTTTAAATAGCTACGAGATTTTACGTTCGTTAAGTTCAGTACTTACGCAAAAAATAGTCCAACCGCTTATTCTCAGGTAGGGGCAATTCATGAATTGCCCCTACTGCCTGTAGTTTTGCGTAAGTCAAAAAAAGGATAGGCAGTCAGTTGCCCAAAGTTATCTGTACCAAGCCCCCAGAGTGGGGAAGGTTTAGCAGTCTAAAAATTGATACTTTTATACTACTGCAAATCTATCGATTTATAGTATGATGTTTTCAAATGCGTAGGCGTAGCCAGCCGTAGGCATCGCTTCCTTTGGGATGTAACCATAAAGTGCAAACAACATACCAAAGGAAACAAATCAAACTATGGAGAATTCACATGAGCAACAAACACATTCAAGTCAAACAGGTAGCTGGTTTCATTGGTGCTGAAATCAGTGGTGTAGACCTCTCACGTCCTTTGCACGATGATGCAGTCAAAGAAATTCGTCAAGCACTATTGAAGTGGAAAGTCGTGTTCTTTCGTGGTCAGAACATCGATCATGCTGCACAAATTGCATTCACATCTCGTTTCGGCGAAGTGACTTACGCACATCCCCACGAAGATGAGCCGATAGATGGCTTCTCAGAAATTCTCCCAATTGACCGCAGCCGCTACGAACGGCGTAATGGTCTACAGCGTTCTAGCTACGAGAGTCGCTGGCATACCGATGTGACAGCAGTTGTCAACCCACCTGCGGCATCGATTTTGCGTGCGGTTAACGTTCCCAGCTTCGGGGGTGACACACAGTGGACTAATCTAGTTGCAGCCTACGAGGGTCTATCAGCACCCTTGCGGGCGCTAGCAGACGGATTGAAAGCCGAACATCGCTTCAATGCGCGTTTGAATCTGCCCATCAATAGCAAGATTGCCCAACGTATTGCAGCCAATCCCCTGGTTTCAATTCACCCCGTAGTACGTGTTCATCCTGAGACAGGCGAACGAGCATTGTACGTGAATCCTGGCTTCACCTCGCACATTCTTGACGTGTCACGACAAGAAAGCGACCTGCTGCTTGAGTTGTTCTTCAACCAGATCGCCAAGCCTGCCTACACCACCCGCTTCCGATGGAATAACGGTGATATTGCCTTCTGGGACAATCGTGCTACCTCCCATTTAGCCCCGCAGGATCTGGATCATCTGGAAGTCGAGCGCGTCCTCTATCGCACCACCATCACTGGTGACGTTCCAGTTGGGCCCGATGGTTTCCGATCGCAAGTGGTTGAAGGTGAAGCGTTCAACAGCGAATTACCAACCATATTGAAGAACAGAAGCGAGAAGTTGGAAGCAGAACCAGTACTTTTGTAAGTTTACCGACTCAGTACTGAGTGCTGAGTCTTGAGTGCTGAGTGCTGAGTCCTGTTAGCGGTAGCGGGGCGTTTAGCCCGTGCTGAGTAAATTAAGAAGTACTCAGTACTTTTGCACTTGGGTTTTTGCCCCGCCCCTTGTGGAGCCACTGCGGTCTTGGCTACAAGCCAAGACCGCAGTGGCGTGGCGGAATCTTTTTTTTATGGAGTTGGTTGATACCCCACCCGCAAGCAGGGCTGTTTCATTCGATCTCTTAGATATTTTGTCAAGAGTATGAGTCAGAAACTTGCTTGATTTGGTCATCGAAAAGCTACCACGTCAACGACTAAATTTCAGTGCGATGTCTACGACGGGCTACGCCTACGCGATTTTTTTGCCCAATCAGATTTTTTAATCACCTGACTTTTTTGCTTGAAACGCTTGTAAATCAGAGCCTTTTAGGGAATGAAACGGCCCTGCCAGGTACTGGGTGGGTTGAAAGCCAAATCTGAAACTATTACGCACGCAAAAATGTTGTAATAACCCGCCAGGTACTAGGTGGGTTATCATAATTTTTATTAGGAAGGGTTGAAAGAAAGCGCTATGTTGACATTATCGCTATAGTCTCTGTAAATAAATGACATTAATCTGTCACTGGTACTTAAACAACTTGAACCTCGCATGACTAAAAGTCACGCGATTCCTGTTTCAACGATCTCCGCCTGAATTGCTCCAGGTCTTACAAGTTCTCCACAGGCGTTTTTAAAGTCTCCCTAGCACCGACGGCGACTCTTAAACAAGTACTAGAAAGTATGTTTAACCTCAGTACCTTAAAGATTTTACCTACCAGAGGAGCGATACAAAAGTATCTGTTTCCTAGTAGAACCCCATATCTTTAGTTGTCATGGTTCAGATTTAGCTTGGTTTTCGCTGTGTATTATATAGTGTATCAGAATATGGAGTGCCTAACTCATGACTTGAAGTCACGAGTGTGCGGCTTGCAGAAATCAATTTGTCCCGACGACAGTTAATTGGTCAGAACGACATAAATCTGTCACCGACGACAAATAATTAGTCACTGTACAACAAATGGACGTAACTGGATTCGAACCAGTGACCTCTACGATGTCAACGTAGCGCTCTAACCAACTGAGCTATACCTCCTTAACCACACGAATATGAATATTAGCATATAGTTCTTTGATCAGGCAAGAAAAAGACCTAAAGCTGGCGAACTTTACTATTCAACATCTCGTATGTAGGTCTGCCTGCAAGATCCGTCGTTTTTCTGGATCTTGTTTTCCTTTATGATTATGGCGGGTGCGTTTCCACCTCCACCTTTTTATTAGATGACCCTAGTGTATGATCGATAAGGTTATTCGGTTCTGGTGGGGAGCAGCTACCAGAGGTAACTCTTAAAGTTCGGTGCAAATCCGGCGTTTGGGAGCAACTGTAAACCAATTTGAGATGTAATTTAAAATCTCAAATTGAGTAAGTCAGGATGC
This sequence comes from Nostoc sp., assembly GCF_036917435.1. Lineage (GTDB taxonomy): Bacteria > Cyanobacteriota > Cyanobacteriia > Cyanobacteriales > Nostocaceae > Nostoc. Next base: position 31,699 of record NZ_JBALDM010000018.1, on the reverse strand, counting down.
CCGCCGAAATAGATTTACCAGTTCCATATCTGCGAGGTACAGATGACTACGACTGTAAATATTTCCCCAGCGAGTCCCTTGGGTGTTGCTGACCATACTTTATTTGTTTGCAAAACTTGTGCTAGCGTTTGGCAAGAGGGAAAACGCTTAGGTGAAAGTGGTGGTCAAAAACTTCTAAACCAACTTCAGCAGCTTGCACACGATTGGGACTTACGAGATGAATTTCCAATTCAAGAAGTTGAATGCATGAGTGCTTGCAATCGTTCTTGTGTAGTTGCCTTTACCGCCAAAGGTAAATTAACATATTTATTTGGTGATTTAGCTGTTGATGGTAGTGCATCTGCGGTACTAGAATGTGCTAGTCAATACTATATCAAAGCAGATGGTTTACTGCCTTGGTCAGAGCGCCCAGAAGCTCTGAAAAAAGGCATTTTGGCAAAGATTCCACCTTTATCTCAATGATGCGCGTTTTGATTCTAGGTGGGACAGGAGATGCCGCAGAATTAGCTGCTAAGGTGGCGACTATTCAAGGGTTAGAAGCAATCACGTCTCTAGCTGGTCGCACCCGTGAACCTTCAATTCCGTTGGGCGATTTTCGGGTTGGAGGCTTTGGTGGTGTGGCTGGATTGGCTAGCTATCTGCGTCAAATGCAAATCGATTTATTGATTGATGCAACCCATCCTTTTGCGAGTCAGATTTCCTTTAATGCGGCAGATGCTGCAACTGAAGTTGGAGTACCCCGTTTAATGTTAATTCGTCCGCCTTGGGAAAAAGAAAGTGGCGATCGCTGGATTGAAGTTGATAGCGTTGCAACCGCCGCCGTGTCTGTAGGAAATCAGGCACAGCGAGTATTTTTGACAGTTGGGAGGCAAGAACTCGCCGCTTTTGCTCACCTAGAAAAAATTTGGTTTCTGATGCGGATGATTGATCCTCCTACTGATGATGCTTTAGTACCAGCAGGAAATATTTTGTGCGATCGCGGGCCCTTTACCCTCAATAATGAAAGGCAAATCCTGATTCATCATAATATTGATACCATCGTAAGCAAAAATAGCGGTGGCGATGCTACAAAACCCAAAATTATTGCAGCGCGAGAACTGGGTGTGAAGATTGTCATGATCAATCGTCCAGCTATACCGCCAGGAGAACACGTTACTGATGTTGATGGTGTTTTAGAATGGTTAAAAGTAGAAAGATAATCTTGATAGATTAAATAACATACAGTTTATGTCTCTCGCTTACCTCACCCTCAATCCCTCTCCTTATAAAGGAAAGGGAAGCTAGAGATAGGATGAAGTTTTGCATTTTATTTAATCCGCGTTGCTTAAGATAAACTGTGGCGCTGAAAAAATCCCCAAATGGTTTGACTGGCGTTTAAGCCAAGTTTTGCATTGAACTTATTGAGGTTAGGATCGGTTGAAGCACCACCAGGCCAAAAATGTCCCCCGTTTACTACAGCTAGCTGTAAGACTTCTGAGTTGCCACTACAATTTGAGTAGTGAGTGGCTTTAACTTTGGAGCTTTGGCTGGAGTTCATACCAGGAAGCAGTAAAGATGCGCTAGATGAAATACATCGATCGTGCGATCGCCAAAAGCTTACCATATCTGAAATAGAAACAAGCGCTCCTCGTTGACTGTGGTCATCACCTTCATAACGGACATCGCGATCGTTTGTACCGTTAACGATCATCATTGAGATCGGAGTCGGAGGTTGGCAATTAGGTTTGAGCCGAACTGGAAGAGAGCCAGCTACTGATGCAAAAGCGGCAATTTTATCAGATAACTTACATGCTAAAGCTTGGGTAAGGATTCCGCCCCTAGAGAAACCGGTGGCATAGATTTTATGACTATCAATATTTATTTGTTGCTTAAGATGATCGATTAAAGCACTGACAAATAAAACATCATCTACCTTTCCTTGAGAATTACCTCTAAGGCTCCATTTTTTATCAATTCCATCTGGATAAACAACAATAAATCCTTTTTTATCTGCTAAATTATTAAAGCGGGTAACATCACTAATTGAACGACCAGTACCAGCATCTCCATGAAATACTAATACTAATGGCATTGGTTGGTTTGGATGATAAGATTTTGGAGTGTAAAGATAGTAAGTGCGTAATCGTTTTTGGTTTTTTATCTGTCCATAATTATCACCACGCAATATTTTTTGTTGAGACAGATTTTTTTCATCGGCTCGGATTGCATTGCAAGCTGTAACTAAACTAATTGTCAGTAAGCAGGTAATAATTTTCTTAAAAAATTTAGTACTTTGGTATATACTCATGTTTAATTAAGAATTAAATTAAGATACTTTATCTTTTAATTAATATATTAAAGGAGTATACAATTAAAACTAACACTCTTGCAAGAGTGTTAGTTTTAATTATGCTGAATAAGCTATAGCAATCCTATGTGATTTGTGAAAATTTGCGGTGTCTAGATCCCCCACTTGGTAAAAGTTGTCGGGGATCTAACTTTTGACGAATGATTTAGGACTGCTATATAAAGTTAAACTCTTACGTAGTGAGCAGGAACCCAACGGCGGCCGTGTCTTGTTCTTTCCCAATGTCCGGGAATTAACTTTTTGTGGACAATTTGACGGGCAAACACATTATGTCTTTGAACACCAGGTCTGACAATGATCTCTGCTGCTGATGCCTGTAATGGCAAGGAACCAATTATAAGTGGTAAAGCAAGTAAAGTGCCAACCAAGATACGCTTCATGATTTAATGTCCTATGGATTACTTTTGGTTTACTTGACTACATACAACATTCCTAAATAATTTAGGTTCTTCCTCTTGCCTACACAGATAATATTTGAAAATACCTTTGTTATAAGGGTTTTTTCCATTAAGGAAAGTGACCCTAAAATTAGAGGAAGTCTTTTTTGTCTCACGACTTAATTAAGATTGATGTATAACTTTGAGTTTAAAACACTAAATAGAAACACAGATGGTAAGAAAGTCCTAATTTAGGCATGACTAAAGTCATACTTACGTTATGGGCAATTTCTGAAAAATGTGTTGTAAAAAATCAATACCTGAGCATTTAGCTTATTTTTCCAGACTCCAGCCCAACGCTAAACCCTGATTTACTATCTCAGCATCGCTATGGACGGAAAGGAATAAGATGGGTAAATCACTCCAGCGCGAATTGCTGCGTACCCCTTAGCAAATCAGAATTCAATCCTGTTAGCGGATCGCTAAGGTTTAGCCCATTCTGGCTCATGACTCCTGAATTCTTCTTCGGTCATAAAACTTTCAATACGCTACAACAGAAAAAACCCTCTGCGAAACCTGTGAAAAAACGAGTAACTCTCACCTTCCCGAAACGCGCTGTGCAAATGCCAGTCACTTACGTACTGGCCAAAGAGTTCAACGTCGCGGCAAATATTATCCGCGCCCAAGTTGCTCCAAATCAAATTGGCAAGCTGGTAGTAGAACTAGCGGGAGATATCGATCAACTAGATGCCGCCATAGAATGGATGCGATCGCGCCATGTTAATGTTTCTTACACTTTAGGCGAAATTGCGATCGATGAAGATGTGTGTGTCCATTGTGGTTTGTGTACTGGGGTTTGTCCTACCGAAGCCCTGACTCTCCATCCAGAGACTTACAAACTGACATTCACGCGATCGCATTGTATTGTCTGCGAACAGTGTATCCCCACTTGCCCTGTACAAGCAATTTCCACGAACATTTAACTATCCAAATTTGATACCATCAATTAAAATAATTCGTAATTCGTAATGACGCTCCTGCGGATGCGCTAACGCTGCGCTCCAAGCGGAGCTATGCCGCAGGCTCTGCGTAATTCGTAATTATGTTTTGTGACGGGGATTTAAACCCCACGCGCATTACCTGCTGCCATAATTAGGCAGGGGACTTTAAACCCACAAATTTAGGTAAAAAGATTAATCATGCTATTCTAAGTGACTAGAAAAAATATTTTTAAATTCGCAGTTTAAGTATACTTATTTAACCTTTGATAAGTGCAGAATATATCAATATTTATAATAAAAATTTACAACTTACATGAGCTAAAAATATAACAATTAGATGAGATGCAAACTTTTAACTAATGTTATTATGCAATAACCTAATGAGGTATGTCATTAAGATTGATTATGAAATTAGCTACACAACCCACGGTAAAAACTCTAGGGGACTACGCCTACCAAGCGATTCAAAAACACGTTAAGAAAACCTGGAAGTGGGAAAAACTAGTAAAGAAAGATGAAGATCCAGAAGCACTGCATCAAATGCGAGTAGGAATGCGTCGCTTACGGACGGCTGTAACTAGTTTTGAGCTAGCATTAGATATGCCAAAACCAATCAGCGATAAAAATATTGGTAAAATAGCCCGTCGTCTTGGTAATCTGCGAGATTTAGATGTACTTAAAGAAAGCTTAGAAAACAATTATCAACCAAACTTACCCCGCAAAGAACAGGAATCTCTCCGAATAGCTTTCGCAGCTTTAGCTAAACAACGTGAAGATGTACTATCGAGTGTACAGAAAACGTTTAAAGATGAATTTTACAAGTCTCTGAAAGATGCATTAGAGAAGTGGTTAGATAAACCAAGTTATCAGCCTTTGGCATCCATTCCTATTCAGCGAGTACTACCAGATTTACTGTTACCAGAAGTAAGTAATTTTTTACTACATCCAGGTTGGCTAATTGGCACTCAACTTGTGGAATCAGAGATAAAAATTCAGAACAATTGGGAACCAGAAAAAATCGAACAGCAATTGACAAAAGAAGGAGCAATTCTTCATAGTTTGCGAAAAGAAGCTAAACGTATACGCTACCAGATGGAATTATTTACTGACTTATATGGCGAGTCTTACGCGGCTTATATGACAGAAGTAAAAAATATCCAAGAAATTTTGGGTACGATGCAAGATAGTGCAGTATTAACTGATTGGCTGACAAATGTATTCAAATCAGAAATTAAGACTGAATTGCCTACTCTTGCTACTTTGTTAACAGAAAATCGTTACCAGTCTTGGCAGCAATGGCAACCTTTGCAAGAACGCTATCTAAAAACTGAAACTAGACATAGCCTTCATTTAACAATATTGCATCCCCTTTCAGGAGTTATAAATTAAAACTTCCTATTGATTGGGCAAAGACTTTAGGGATAAGTAAGACGGGTTAAAACCCGTCTAAATAGCTTGAAAGTGCAAATACACCTTGTAATAAGATTAAAAATAACACAGTTAATTTTCTCAAAGCTGCCAATTTGCCAAACCATAAACAGAACAGATGTTAGATCCGTGTCACCGAACAAGGCAAAAGTAAAAAGTAAAAAGGCACTCATAAAGAAAAAGAGCAGTGGTTTGAAGCCCCTGTCTTGAAAAGTTTCCTACGGCGGGAGACCCGCTTGACAGTTCTTTTCGCTAAATTTATTTATGGAACGAAATAAAAACATTTATTTCGAGACGCATAGCGCAAGAAATAATAAGTCCTTAATCATTTCCCCTGAATTTATTTATGGGGATTATCTTTTTACTTTTTACTTCTTAAAAGTTCTAGTCTTTTTGGCTAAATTCTTGACCCATGTATGCTTGGGGATATCAGAAATTGCGTAGGCAAAGCAGTCATAGTAGAAGTTTACAGATACTGCATACAAAGGCTTACTTAAGTGTGCTACAAGATGTATGTACACTCAAATAGCAGTTAATATCAAGGTTTATAAGCATCAAATATGAACGTTTTACTTCTATACCCACGTTTTCCAAAAAGTTTTTGGTCTTTTGAAAAAACACTGGCTTTATTAGACCGTAAAGCAATGTTACCGCCTTTAGGTTTGGTAACTGTAGCCGCGATATTACCTCAAGAATGGGACTATAAGCTAGTAGATCGAAATGTTCGCGTCTGTACGGAGGCAGAGTGGGCTTGGGCAGATTTGGTGATTATGTCGGCGATGATTGTGCAAAAAGAAGATTTGCTCTGTCAGATATTAGAAGCAAAACGCAGAGGTAAACGAGTAGCTGTGGGTGGGCCTTTCCCGACAGCGTTACCAGATGAAATGACATCCGCCGGGGCAGATTACTTGATATTGGACGAAGGGGAAATTACCCTACCTTTATTTGTAGCAGCGATCGCACGGGGCGATCGCACAGGGATATTTCGCTCTGGCGGTGAAAAACCAGATGTTACCAATACTCCCACCCCTCGCTTTGACTTGCTAGAGTTTGAAGCTTATGCGGAGATGTCGGTGCAATTTTCCCGTGGATGTCCCTTTCAGTGTGAATTCTGCGACATTATTGTGCTATACGGACGCAAACCCCGCACCAAAAACCCAGAACAAATATTAGCAGAACTAGATTATCTCTACAAACTGGGTTGGCGACGTAGTATTTTTATGGTGGATGACAACTTCATCGGTAATAAGCGGAATGTAAAATTATTTTTGAAGTCTCTTCTGCCCTGGATGGTAGAACATAATTATCCCTTTTCTTTTGCTACAGAAGCCTCTGTTGATTTAGCCCAAGATCAAGAACTGATGGACTTGATGGTAGTGTGTAATTTTGGAGCCGTTTTTCTGGGAATTGAAACCCCCGACGAAGAAAGTCTCACTTTCACTCAGAAATACCAGAATACGCGAGACTCACTCAGTGATGCGGTGAATAAGATTACCCGCTCAGGGTTGCGAGTTATGGCAGGCTTTATCATTGGGTTTGATGGCGAAAAAATAGGAGCCGGTGCGCGAATTGTCAAGTTTGTTGAGCAAACAGCAATTCCCACAGCCTTATTTAGTATGTTGCAAGCGCTTCCAGATACAGCCCTCTGGCATCGATTAGAAAAGGAAGGACGACTCCGCAATAAATCGGCTAATATCAACCAAACCACGTTGATGAACTTTGTCCCAACTCGACCGTTAGAAGACATTGCTCGTGAATATGTGCAGGCTTTCTGTGATTTGTATGAGCCAGAGAGGTTTTTGGAGCGTACATACAAACACTTCCGTCTTTTGGGTGAAGCAACCTATCCTAAAAAAGGCAAAGCTGCTAAGAAACCATTGAATTGGAAAGTCCTCCGAGCGTTTCTGATTATTTGTTGGCGGCAGGGTGTACGTCGTCAGACGCGGTGGCAATTCTGGCGTTACTTGTGGAGTATGTATCAGCATAATCCCGGTGGCGTGAGTAGCTATTTAGCGGTTTGTGCCCAAATTGAGCATTTCTTGGAGTATCGCCAAATTGTTCGGGATGAAATTGAGGCTCAAGTGGCTGAATTTTTGGAAGCAGAAGCTAGGGTAAAAGTTGAAGCGCAAGTGATGGTTAATTCTTAGGAATAAGAATTAAATAACATACAGTTTATGCCCGGGCCTTACCTCACCCTCAATCCCTCTCCTTATAAAGGACAGGGATCGTGAGACAAGATGAAGTTTTCCATTTTATTTAATCCACGTTCCTTAGCGAATTAAAAGTAATGTCTTGCAATGCCAATACTAGGGATTTCCAGCAAATAAATTATTCAATGTTGCCCACCCCACAAGAGCAAAATTGTATTAAGTGACCATGCCATCGGATAATTTGGAGATTAATGAAGCGATCGCAGTACAGTTTGCTCAATTAGTGCTGGATTGTATCGAGCGGGAGTATCCCAACAGTAATTTGTATTGGGCTGATAGCGACGAGGATATCAAACCACCGCGTCAATTGACTCCTGCTTTTTATGGGTGCTTAGATTGGCATTCAGCCGTACATGGTCATTGGTTGCTGGTACGTCTGCTGCGTCATTTCCCCGAAGCCTCATTCAGTGCAGCGTCAAAGCAAGCACTTGGGCAGAGCCTAACACCTGAGAAAATTCAAGGAGAAATTGCCCATTTTCAACGGCTACCCTTTTATGAATTTCCTTATGGTGTGGCATGGTTTCTGCAACTGACTGCGGAACTTCACGAGTGGAATCATCCTCAAGGGAAAGAATGGCGGGTTGTATTGGAACCGCTAGAAAAGTTGATTGCAGATAACTTACAGCGCTGGATTGACAGACTGAAACTTCCAAATCGTACAGGAATGCATAGCCAAACAGCTTTTGCACTTGGTTTGATGCTAGATTGGGCAAGGATTACCGAAAATGCTGATTTTATTCAGTTAGTGGAGAATAAAGCACGGCAATTTTATCTTAGCGATCGCAACCATTCCTTACAATTTGAGCCGCTTGGCTACGATTTTCTCTCCCCTGGACTTGCTGAAGCAGACTTAATGCGGCGACTCCTCCCAACAACAGATTTTACCGACTGGCTAACCGATTTTCTTCCCCAAATACCCATTGATAATTCAGTAAATTGGTTAGAACCTGCCAGAGTAGATAATCCTCAAGATTATATGCAAGCCCACTTCTACGGACTTAATCTCAGTCGTGCTTGGATGCTTGAGGGTATCATATCTGGATTGGCAAATAGCGATCGCCGCATCGAAACACTCCGCTCTACTGCCCTTCACCATCGTCAGCATGGACTAACAGATGTTGTAATTGAACATTATGCAGCTAGTCACTGGCTAGGAACTTTTGCCGTTTACCTGTTAACAAATCGTGGATTGCTCCTTATGACTGCTGAGTAGTGAGTGCTGAGTTAGGAGTTATTAAGAGATTCTTCCCAATGCCCAATGCCCAATGCCCAATGCCCAATGCCCAATGCCCAATGCCCCATCCCCAATGCCCCAATCCTTAAAAGATGCCAAGTAAATATGCCTTAACTTGCTGATACTGTCAGGATCAAAGAGTAAAGAGTAAAAGGCAATCTATTTTGACTTTTAACTTTCTCCTTTTGTTCAACTTCCACAACGGGAGGTTTAATCTTGACTAAATTGAAAGTTGGTATCAATGGCTTCGGTAGAATCGGGCGACTCGTGCTTCGCGCTGGCATCGATAACCCCAACATTGAGTTTGTGGGCATTAACGACCTAGTACCACCAGATAACCTCGCTTATCTATTAAAGTACGACTCAACCCACGGTAGATTAAAGCACAATATTGAAGCCAAGGAAGACGGCATCCTCATTGACGGACATTTCATTCCTTGTGTGTCGGTAAGGAATCCAGCAGAGTTACCTTGGGGAAAATTAGGTGCAGATTATGTCGTAGAAGCTACGGGACTCTTCACTGACCACGAAGGAGCCGCAAACCACCTGAAGGCAGGTGCAAAGCGGGTGATAATTTCCGCTCCCACCAAAGATCCAGATAGAGTTACTACCCTGCTCATGGGTGTCAATCATCACCTATTTGACCCCAGCAAGGATATCATTGTCTCCAATGCTAGCTGCACTACAAACTGTCTAGCTCCTATAGCTAAAGTCATCAATGACAACTTTGGGTTAACTGAAGGGTTGATGACCACAGTTCATGCCATGACTGCCACTCAGCCAACTGTAGACGGCCCCAGCAAGAAAGACTGGCGGGGTGGTCGAGGTGCAAGCCAGAATATTATTCCCTCGTCCACAGGCGCAGCTAAAGCTGTAGCATTGGTTTTACCAGAATTGAAGGGTAGATTAACTGGTATGGCATTACGAGTTCCAACTCCTGATGTTTCTGTAGTTGATTTAACTTTCAAAACTGCCAAAGCCACCAGTTATAAGGAAATCTGTGCTGCCATGAAGGAGGCTGCCGCAGGTTCACTAGCAGGTATTTTAGGCTACACAGATGAAGAAGTAGTTTCCACAGATTTTCAAGGCGATACCCATTCTAGTATCTTCGACGCAGGTGCTGGGATTGAATTGAACTCCAACTTCTTCAAGGTAATTGCCTGGTATGACAACGAGTGGGGTTACTCGAATCGCGTGATTGACTTGATGTTGTCTATGTCACAAAAAGAACAACTCGCTCCGACATCTGCTGTGGTTTGATTAGTCATTGGTCATTGGTCATTGGTCATTGGTCATTGACTTTTGACCCATGACTTTTGGGATTTGGGTGAAATGGTAAATACTCCGAAAATAAAACTTAATTTAGTATTTTTATTTAGCAGCTAGTGATATGAAGCACGTGTGATTTTGGATGGCTGGGCGATGTCTACGACGGGCGTAGCTGCGGCACAAACTATCCAAATTCACAGGTTACTCCTCAACCCCTAATCCCTATGCGTCGAACCAAAATTATTTGTACTGTTGGGCCGGCTACATCTGCACCCGAAAAGCTGCGAGGCTTGGTAGAAGCGGGTATGAATGTGGCACGGTTGAATTTTTCTCACGGGGCTTATGAATTTCACGCCCAAACTGCTCACTATCTCAGACAAATTAGTACTGAGCAGCAAAAGCCCATCGCAATTATGCAAGACCTGTGTGGCCCCAAAATTCGTTTGGGAACTTTACCACCGGAAGGGTTAAATTTAGAAGCTGGTACTGAAGTCACCTTTGTTTTGCAAGAAAAAGGTGAGAGTATCGACGAAATACCTCTACCACTGCCGACTTTGTTCGCAATGGTGCGACCGGGTGAACCGATTTTAATTAATGATGGTCGTGTCAAGTTAATTGTTAGCGATCGCGATGCCGATCGCATTCGCGCCCAAGTAAAAATTGGCGGGTTGATTTCTACACATAAAGGAGTAAACCTACCACAAACTCCTTTACCTGTAAGTTCGATCACCGAAAAAGACTTGCTGGATCTACGCTTTGGGATTCAGTTGGGTGTAGACTGGGTAGCCGTGTCCTTCGTGCGATCGCCACAAGACTTAGAACCCGCCAAGCGGATGATTGAAGCTGCTGGTGCTTCCATCCGTTTAATTGCCAAAATCGAAAGAGCAGAGGCAGTAGAAAGCTTTGATTCCATTCTGAAAGTTGCCGACGCAATTATGATTGCCCGTGGCGATTTAGGGGTGGAAGTCCCAATTCACGAAGTACCCCTGATTCAAAAAGATATTATTCGCCGTTGTAATCGTGCTGGCAAACCGGTGATTACAGCCACCCAAATGCTAGAGTCGATGATTAGCGCCCCCGATCCCACCCGCGCTGAAGCAACAGATGTTGCCAACTCAATTTTAGATGGTACGGATGCAGTAATGCTTTCTGGTGAAACGGCTGTCGGACAATATCCCGTAGCCGCCGTTCAGATGATGCACAACATCGCCGTGCGGACAGAACAGGCTCTAGATGAAGGTAGCAGACATGCGTGGTGTCATGAAGCAGGCAGTCTCAGCGTTACCGAATCTGTGGCAGAATCAGTATGTCGCATCGCTTATGAAACAGGCTCACGGGCAATTCTCTGTAACACTTCATCAGGAAGTACAGCGAGAATGGTGTCTAAATATCGGCCAACTTCTCCCATTATTGCCCTCACCTCTGACATCACCACTTATCGCCAACTAGCCCTTTCTTGGGGTGTAGAAGCTTTGCTAATCCCACCAGTCCACCATGCTGAAGAGATGTTTACCAATGTGGTGAACACAGTTGTGGATATGGGTCTAGCTAATAAGGGCGATAAAGTAGTGATTACTTCTGGCGTTCCAATTGGTAAATCGGGCACAACTAGTTTAATCAAAGTGCATTCCATTGGACAGCCAATTTCGGCATAAGGCATCTAGAATAGGGCTGTGGCTCTAGATAGTAAGCAAAATTAGGCAATCATTAAGAAAAATTGCCAGAATCAGAATTGAAGAGACAGGGAACTGGGGACTGGTGATTGGGGACTAGGGATTGGGGACTGGGGACTAGTGATTGAGGACTAGGGAGTGGGGAGACAAGAAGGAAACTCTTAACTCCTAACTCTTAACTCTTAACTCCTAACTCCTAACTCAGCACTCATCACTCAGCACTCAGCACTCGCTAGGGAATTAAGTAAATCCTGTAACATTCATCACGGAGTCTTTTATGTCTAAGAATTTACTGGAACAATTGCGAGCAGTGACTGTTGTGGTCGCGGATACGGGGGATATCCAGGCAATTGAAAAGTTCAAACCCCAAGATGCCACCACCAATCCTTCTCTGATTACTGCTGCGGCACAAATGCCAGAATATCAGGGAATTGTCGATCAAACTTTACTGCAAGCGAAGAAAGATGCTGGAGCCGGGGCTACCCAAGCACAGATAGTTTCTCTAGCTTTTGACCGTTTAGCAGTTGCTTTTGGATTAAAGATTTTACAAATTATTCCAGGTCGCGTGTCTACGGAAGTAGATGCTCGCTTGTCTTACGATACCGAAGCTACTCTGACTAAAGCACGGGAATTAATTGCTCAGTATAAAGCTGCTGGAATTGGCCGCGATCGCGTTTTAATTAAAATTGCCACCACATGGGAAGGCATTCGCGCTGCGGAAATTCTCGAAAAAGAAGGTATTCACTGTAACCTTACCTTGTTGTTTGGTCTTCACCAAGCGATCGCCTGTGCAGAAGCCGGCGTTACCCTAATTTCTCCCTTCGTCGGTCGGATTCTCGACTGGCACAAAAAGGATACCGGACGCGATAGCTACCCAGCAACTGAAGATCCAGGAGTTTTGTCTGTCACCAAAATCTACAACTACTACAAGAAATTCGGCTATAAAACCGAAGTCATGGGAGCTAGCTTCCGTAACCTTGGTGAAATTACTGAACTTGCAGGTAGTGATTTGCTGACAATCTCTCCATCACTTTTGGCTGAATTGCAGTCAACAGTGGCAGACCTGCCACGTAAACTTGACCCCGCCAAGGTAGCAAACTTGTCAATCGAAAAGATATCCATTGACAAAGCTAGCTATGACAAAATGCACGCAGCTGACCGTATGGCAACTGACAAGCTAGACGAAGGCATCAAAGGTTTCACCAAGGCATTAGAAGACCTTGAAAAACTTTTGGCAGACCGACTAGTTCGCCTTGAAGGAGAGGTAGTAGCAAGTCATTAGAAGATAACAATTGTTAATGGTTAGTGGTTAACCACCACTAGCCATTAGTTAGCTGTATCAGCCATTAATAACGACCTCGAATAATGTTGTATCGTCCGTAGGGCTGCTGCCGTTGTCTGAACTCCTGCCGTTGTCTAAACTCCTGCCGTCGTCGGATATTTTGGTATCGTTCGGGCTGCCGTCGTCTAAACTCCTGCCGTTGTCTGAACTCCTGCCGTCGTCGGATCGTTCGGTATCGTTCTGGCCCTCGTTGAGCAATTAAAAGCTCTCCAGTTTTATTGCCAACTAGGTTAGCCTCTGGTGTAACACTCTGTTCATTGTGAGCATTACTTAAAGAAATATCCTTTGCTTCAGCTAATGAGGGCGGATACACAAAGGCACATAGCAATAGTGCTATTGAGGATAACTTCCTGAAACCTTTCATGTTTTTGCTTCTACTAGACTTTCGTTAATAACTTTATTAAAACATCTGAAAGTAGACAAATTATCGCTCTTAGAGTTTTTTTAAACTTAATTTGGTATGAAATATTGTATTTCAATTTCACCCTTATGGATCATTGTAAATTTTTTCTCCCTGTGTATATAAATAGTCAATATCTATAAAAATGTAATTTTTCCACATAAAAAAATATAGTATTTCTGCATAAAATACACTACGTTTTTTCTTATAATATGGGACGAAAAGCATTCTCTAGTAAGGAGATATGCCCTCGGAGTTTGATTTATGGAAGCTCTTAGCGCAGACTTTTTTACACCCCACAAGATGTATATAAACTGTATTGGATGCAAACAATAACTGCTAAATATTCTGAGTTAAACTTTAAATAATAAGCTGCTACCACAGGGAGCATCCCAAATTCTTAAAAATATATGGGATTGGCGCAAAAACCCTTTACAATCTTCTTCCCTTCGCGTTCTTCGCGTCCTTTGCGGTTCGTTTTTTTTCCTCCAGCACAACACTAAGGATTTCTAAAATTGCTAGATTTTTTTATACCACGAATTATCAGCCAAACTCCTCCAGAAGAAATCAACAACAAGGGTGTTAACCAATCACCCCAACGCACATATAAAGTTTGTGTCTGTCGCCGATAAATTGTTTCAGCATGAGTTTCGTAAGTATTATATCCAGACATCCACAAGGTTCTGCCGTGAGGATCTACAAAGGCTGAATATCCGGTATTAGTTGCTCGTGCTGACCATCGATCGGTTTCAATTGCCCGCATGATATCCTGTGCATGGTGCTGGAATGGCATCGATGCAGTGTAATGGGCATCGTTAGAAGAACTGAGGATAAATTGCCCACCCGCCGCAGCCTGACGGCGAAATTGTTCAGGAAAAGCAGATTCATAACATATACTAGCGATCGCACGACCAAAAGGAGTGTCAAATATCTGATTTGCTGAACCGGGAACTTGGTGTGCCTCTAAAGGTGACAAGCGTTGAACTAGTCCGCCTAAAATCCCTTCAAAGGGTATATATTCTCCCAAAGGTACTAGCTTGGACTTATCATAGCGGCTGACAATTTCACCCTTACTATTGAAAGTAAACAAGCTAATTGTATAACTGTCTCCCCGTTCGCCAAAAGCTCCAATCCAAGCAACTACACCTTTTTTCTTCACTGCTGCGACTAAGGCAGTTTGCATCAAGTTACGCTGAAAAATAGGTAAGGCTCCTTCTGGGGTGAGGACTGCATCAACACCTTGGTCTGCTAAAGTTAGATACCCAGTGGTGTAATTTTCTTGGGCGCGACGAAACCCTTCGGAACTTCGTAAAAGTCGGTTCGGGATATTACCCTGAACAATCCCCACTTTTAACGCTGCTTCTGGGGCTTGGGCAATGGGACGGCTGTATAAGATAAAACCAATGCAGTGTAGGGTAATTAATAGTCCCGTGGCGATAACCCAGTATTTATTAACGAACCGCAGAGACACAGAGGGCGCAGAGAGAATTTCCTCTGTGTCCTCCGCGCCTCTGCGGTTCGTCCATCCTTCAGCAATTAACCCATTCACAGCAACTATTGCGGCTGTCACACTATTAGGCCCCGATAGTTGACCCAAATGTACAATTACGAGATTATGCGGACTTTGAGTGTAAGCAAGAGAACTCCACCAGAGAGGCCCCGCACTCCACAGACTCTCTAAGCCACACCAGACGGCTGTACCAATAAGTACACGCAACCACGGCTTTTGTCCGCCCAAGCGAACCATCACAGCCGCCCAAATACTAAGGAATATCCCTCCCAAGACACTGATAAATCCCCAACAAAAAAGAGTGATTGCCAAGCTTGGCAACCAAGGAACACCCAACCATGTCATCGGATGAATTCCGGTAATCCAAAATAGGGCGACACCGTGATAACCAATGCCCCATAAGAAAGCAGGCGGAAATTGGTTTTTACCTTTAGCTGAAGTGACAACTAGCACCCATAAGGGTACTAGGGCAATCCAAGCCAAGAACCATGCACCCACTGGGGCGACGGTTAGTCCCATTAAAATGCCGCTAGCTAAGGCAATTAACCAGGGAAGCAAAGAGATAAACCTCTCCCCCTGCCTCCCCTGCTTCTTACTCTGCTTCTTCTGCATCGACAGCATCAGGTGGAACTATTGCCACTCCGGTAATAGCATCATCTTCATCTAAACGCTGCACTCTGACTCCAGTTGCCGATCGCGATTGGATAGAAATTGCATTTACGGCTTGACGGATGATAATACCGCGATTTGTCACCATCATGATTTCATCATCATCATTGTTGACAATGCGTAAGGTTGCCAGCTTGTCTTTGGTTTTGCGGTTTTTGAACTTGGTTGCCATTAAACCCTGACCAGCACGATTTTGCAGGCGGAATTGGGCAACTGGTACGCGCTTACCATATCCTCCCATTGTAATTACCAACACCCAAGGGCCAACAATGCCACTGCTGGGCACTTCTATGGACTCTTCGCTAGTTTCGGTAATTTCGATATCTTCTGTTTCGATTATTTCGATTGCTTCGATTGTTTCGATATCTTCTGTTTCGGCTTCTGTAACTATATCCAAAGTTTCTAGAATTGCTGCGGGTAGAATATCCATACCCACAAGTTCATCTTTATTTTTGAGTTTCATGGCTTTCACCCCACGAGTCGCCCTACTTAAAGGACGCAGTTGTTCGTGGTTGCACCGGAAGTTAATCGCCATCCCGTTACGAGAACCAATGATTACACTATCCTCTACCCTGGCGCGTCTTACCCAGCGAAGTTGGTCGCCTTCTTCTAAGGAAATGGCTATCAAACCATTAGCGCGGATGTGACTAAAGGCTGCTAATTCGGTTTTCTTGATATTGCCGCCTTTAGTGAGCATCACCAGATATTCTTCGTTGCTAAACTCGTCAACAGGGACAATTGAGGTGATTTTTTCCTCTTTGGGAATGGGTAGCATCTGGACAATAGGTGTCCCGCGACTAGTACGCGAACTCGCTGGAATTTGATACGCTCTCAGGCAATAAACGACACCACGCTGACTAAAGAATAAAATACTATCGTGATCGCAGCAAGTTAAGAAATGCTCAATTGTATCATCATCTTTCACCTTGGCTGCCGCTTTTCCTCTAGTAGCACGGCTTTGGGCTTCAAAGGTGTTAACTGGCATCCGTTTGATGTACCCTTGCTCTGTCACCAGAATTATCGCTTTTTCATTGGCAATGAGGTCGCGATCGTCTAATTCTCCTTCCCCTGGTAAAATTACCGTGCGGCGGGGTGTGGCAAAGTTAGTTTTTAATTGCCCAACTTCAGTTTCAATGATTTCTAGCACTCTCTCTCGGCGTGCCAAAATATCTTGCAAGTCAGTAATTTTTACTTGTAATTCGTCGTGTTCTAAACGGATTTTGTCTGCTTCTAAGGCAGTCAACCGCCGCAATTGCATCTGCAAAATTGCATCTGCTTGCACTTCCGAGAGTCCGTAAGTTGTGATTAACTCGCCTTTGGCTGTGGGTGCATCGGGTGCATGGCGAATTAAAACGATAATTGGATCTAACTGGGCTAGAGCAATTAATAACCCTTGCAGGAGATGATCGCGTTCTTCGGCTTTCCGCAGTTCGTAGCGGGTGCGTCTGGTAATGGATTCGATGCGGAAATCTAAGAAGACGGTTAAGAATTGCTTGAGGGTGAGTACCTGGGGTTCGCTATTCACCAACGCCAGCATATTCGCGCCAAAGTTGGCTTGCAGTGGCGTTTGCTTGTAGAGGTTGTTGAGAACGACGCGGGGATAAGCATCACGCTTGAGTTCAATGACAATTCGCATCCCGTCGCGATCGCTTTCATCTCGGATGTCTGCGATGCCCTCTAGCCGCTTTTCGTTCACCATTTCGGCGATTTTTTCAATCAGCGCCGCTTTATTGGTTTGATAGGGCAATTCGGTAATGATAATTGCTTCCCTATCTGGCCGTCCCCGTTGTTCAACGGTTTCAATGTTAGCGACACCACGCATGGTAATGGAACCACGCCCGGTAGTGTAAGCTTCACGAATGGCAGATGTTCCCAAAATTTGCGCCCCAGTCGGAAAGTCTGGTCCGTGGACATACTGCATTAAATCGAGATCGGTGAGTTCGGGATTGTGGATTACAGCTACCAAAGCATCAATCAATTCACCCAAATTGTGCGGCGGAATGTTGGTTGCCATACCCACGGCAATCCCAGAGGAACCATTGAGCAACAATTGGGGAATCCGCGCCGGTAAAACTGTGGGTTCTTGCTGCGAACCGTCGAAGTTATCGGCAAAATCTACAGTTTCATACTCGATGTCGTGGAGTAACCCAGCGCTAGTTAAAGCTTGTAAGCGACATTCTGTGTATCGCATTGCGGCTGGCGGATCGTTGTCTACCGAACCGAAGTTACCATGTCCGTTAACTAGGGGCGATCGCATGGAAAAATCCTGCGCCATCCGCACTAAGGCATCATATACTGCCGTGTCACCGTGGGGGTGATATTTACCCAACACCTCCCCCACCACACGGGCACATTTCTTAAAAGGGCGATCGTGGAGTAGACCTAGCTCGTGCATTGCGTAGAGAATGCGACGATGCACAGGTTTTAGACCATCCCTGGCATCTGGCAACGCCCGACCCACTATCACGCTCATGGCGTATTCCAGATAAGACTGCGACATTTCGGTTCGCAAGTCTATCGGGATAATCCTCTCCTGTGAGGTTGTCATAACCTAAAAATCTCCAAAAATCGTAGATTTTAGCTTTTTTACTCGGCAAAGCGCAAAATTATGCTAAATTGCTCTTGAATAATTGCCATAATTTGATACAATCTTAGCATATTATTGCCTTCTTTTGTCTGGGCAGCTAATTCAAATATCTAGATAAAAAAAGATATACTAACTCACATCTGAGAAGCTTTTAGCTATTTAACAAGAACAGTAGAATAAAAGGCTGCCCAGTGCAAATTTGTTGAAGTTGAAATCTGACAAGATAAATTTAAGAAAACAATCTAAAATTGGCTTTATAAGCTATTCCTCTGATAATGCTTCTTTAACATTTTTGTCGCTGAATAATGGATTAAAAATGCAGGTATAATTGATAGTTTCTATTTGATAAATAGCAGAATTAGAGAAAGCCTTTGAAGATGTAATTAAAGGAAAACTCGCAAAAAGTTGGTATTCAGAATCAACAAGATATTTTGACGTAAAGGAGAGTAAATTTTGGCAGCAGTCCGAGTCCGCCAGCATGTTAATCCACTTGGTAAAAAGTATCAAACACCAGCAAGTCCCATTGACTGGGAAGAAATTTATGCAAAGCCAAATCAACCACTACATTTAGATATTGGCTGCGCTAAGGGACAGTTTTTGGTGAATATGGCCAGGACAGAACCCAATTGGAATTATCTAGGTTTAGAAATTCGTGAACCTCTGGTATTGGAAGCTAATAAGTTACGTTTTGAGTTGGGTTTCACAAACCTGCATTACTTATTTTGCAATGTAAATAACTCACTGCAATCGCTCTTATCTTCCCTCCCTCCAGGAAGTTTACAGCGTGTGACAATTCAATTCCCCGATCCTTGGTTTAAAACCCGCCATGCTAAACGCCGTGTAGTACAACCAGAATTAGTGGCAGAATTAGCTAGTTATCTGGCGATTGGTGGGGTTGTGTTTGTGCAATCAGATATGGAATTTATCGCGGTGGAAATGCGCGATCGCTTCGCCGCCCACCCAGCTTATCAGAAAGTTGGTACAGAAGAATGGTTAGCAGAAAATCCGCTACCAGTCCCCACAGAACGGGAAATAGGTACGCAAAAAAAGGGTGAACCTGTTTATCGCGCTTTGTTTGAAAGGGTGATAAATAGAGATTAAGTAGGTACGCGTAATTAAATATAAGATCAAACCTCACCCTCAATCCCTCTCCTTAGTAAGGCTATGGTGTACACACAAGTTATCGAATCACTATCATTCCTCGAATTACCCCACCCTAACCCTCCCCTTGGAAAGGGGAGGGAACTAGATTATCCGGTTTCCCCCCTTTCCAAGGGGGGATTAAGGGGGGTAAAACCTTGATATAGAAAGAAAATCTGACTTGTGTGTACACCGTAGCCTTAGTAAGGAGAGGGAAGCCGGAGGCAGAGTGAGGTTTTATATTTAATTTGACCCACTTACTTAGAGATATTATTACCATCAATAACTCAATACTAAATAGGAGTTATAAGAATTCTTCCCCAATGCCCGTTTAAATCCAAGAGTTAAACCACATTCGCATTTTATAACCGTCGGGGGAAAGGGGTAAACCCAAATAAATAGGCATCCAGAAAATAAAAGCAGCCAGAATGATAAAAGTAATGGTGACACCTAAAACCCGGAGTTGTTGATAATAACTGCGAAGACACTGATCGACAAACCAAGCGATCGCTAAAAATATAAATACTACTGCACACATATAATGGTAGATGAAAACGCACCTCGTTACCTCTACCCAAGGTGCTAAGTTAGCAGTATAATTTATAACTAAATACAAGGCAATCCAAGTATCAACACCAAGAGTTGCAGATACTACAAAACGTTTTTCTCTCACCAAAGGAATGACGATTTGTGCTACTAACATTCCTACTAAAAATAAGATGGCAGCAACACCAAACCACCATAAAAATGGATTACCCATTGCATGGACATCATAAATAACTTTTCCAGCACCAGCAGGCAAAGGTGGCCCCATTACAGGTAATGGTTCGGTGATACTTTCAGCCGTTTGATAATAATATGCCATTGGTCGAGTCATCAAAGGCCATTTGTACCAGGCAGCACAGTAAGGATGCACGTTCGGACTATTACCACCTAGTTGTAGGTGAAATTTCAAAATTTGCCGATGTACTTCTATAAATCCATAAGTTTTATCTAGCTGAAGATGAGGAATCCAGATAATGCTGTAGATAGAAGCTGGAATTATTCCTAGATAAAATAACATCTGGAAAATATTTATTTGAGTCAAATTTTGTAGTGGTGTCTGAGATGAGGAAGATGCTGGAGATGGGGGAAAATAAGTACTAACTCCTGTCTCCTGCGTCCTGCCTTCTACCTCTTGTCCCTCGTCCCCTGTTAACGTTCCCAGACTCGCTAATGCTGTGCTATCCTGCCCCCTGCCTCCTGCCTCCTTAAATAAAGGGGATGTAAAAAAGAGTTTGGGGTTAGGAAAAGAATGTATTCCCTGAATTACCCAAGCTACTATCCAAATAAGATAAGCACCTGACAGGAACCATAAACCATTCCACTTAGTACCAACTGACGCACCAAAAGCAATGCCAGCAAAAACTAACCAAAATGAACGTCGTCGATTTTGGTTATCTAATGCCAATAATAAAAACCAGTGCCCTAATAAACCAAAAATGACGATATAAATATTACTTAATGCATAGCGGGATTCAACTAGAAAAATGCCATCACAAGCTGTAAACAAACCTGCTAGGATTGCAAAAGTACGGCGATAACTCAACTGATAAGCGATCGCAGCCACAACTAAAGGAACAAATGAGCCTGTGAGGGCATTGAACCACCGATAAGTCCAAGGCGATCGCATTGAACCCGTCAACCCATTTACCGTATCGTGCCAAAAAGGAATATGACTGCCAATCCAAATGCCGATGCCAATCATATATTGACTTAGCGGCGGATGAGCATTAAAAAATGGCGTATGGGTGAGATAATTATTACCAAATTTGGCAAAGTAAACTTCATCAAATACCAGGGTGTTGAATCGCTCCAGACCCCAAAACCGTAAGGCAAGTGAGAGGATAAATATACCCAATATCCCAATTCGGAACCATATTTTGGTTATTGGGTATTGGGCATGGGGCATGGGGGATGGGGCATGGGGCATGGGTTAATAATTAGCAAAATATAGCGATCGCTATATTACAGGCAGCGATCCAGAAGTTCAACTATTGCAGGTTATGCGATGCCTGCGGCGGTAAACTACGCGAATTCTGAATCTTTTCGTAGTTCTTCAGACCGGAATCCCAACACAATCCGATCCTTTGGTACACCAGCGCTCACCAGTTCCGTTGCTACCCCATCTTCAGTACCATCACGTTGAATCCAAATTTTGCCATCAATAATATCAATGTGAATCAGACAGCCATGAACGCGTCGAGTCACAGTAGGAGACAAATCATAGGCTGGTTCTCTTCCCAAAATCATCAAGAGATAGCGGTGTTGTTCGTTGTCGAAAATTGTCTCAAATTGAATATTGCCAGCACTGAAAGGAATTTTCGTATGTTCAATCAGAATATTCCGAATCAACTGCCTGTATTGCTCCAAGGTATCCATCTAAAAATAACCTCTTGCTCTAGCTGAAATAGAACAATATTAACTTTGTAATCTTCTACTAAAAGTTTAGCAATTGGCTCATCAAAGATATCGGCATATACTTCGTCACGAACAGCAAGATAGAGGACGCGTTCGGGATTGGTTCTACTCATCACAGAGCGGTATGCAAGGTACTGTCCCAATGCGTGTTCAAGAGCGGTCATGTCCGATACGCTGCGAAACGTTTTAATCTCAACGGCTATCTGCTGTCCTTCCTTTTCAGCAGCAATCAATTTCTCTGCACCCAGGTCAACATACATATCCCTTTTTCCCCACTTCAAATGAAATGGATCGTCGGTAATCGTCCAGCCATCTTTGATGAGGGCATTTTTAACGTTGTGATGGTAACGGTCTCTAACTGGCATAAATTACTCCAATTACGAATTATTACCCTCAGCTTTTGCGACTTCCAGCATTGTTTTTAAAACCGAATCTGGATTCAAACTAATCGAGTCAATTCCTTGTTCAACCAAAAACTGAGCAAATTCTGGATAGTCACTGGGTGCTTGCCCACAAATGCCAATTTTGCGATCGCATTTTTTTGCCGCTTCTATGGCCATTTTTACCATCCGTTTAACAGCTGGACTGCGTTCATCAAACAACCTCGCTACCAATGCCGAATCCCTATCTATCCCTAGTGTCAGTTGAGTTAAATCATTTGAACCAATGGAGAAGCCATCAAATACCTCAGCAAATTCCTCAGCCAGAATCACATTACTGGGCAACTCAGACATCACATAAACCTGCAAGCCGTTAACACCCTGCTTTAAACCATTTTTTGCCATCTCTGCCAAAACCAACCGTCCTTCATCGGGAGTGCGGCAAAAAGGAATCATCGGAATAACATTTGTTAAACCCATCTCTTCCCGTACCCGTTTCAGGGCATGACATTCTAGGGCAAAAGCTTCTCTGTAGCCTTCATCATAGTAACGGGCTGCACCTCGCCAACCCAGCATTGGGTTTTCTTCATGGGGTTCAAACTGTCGTCCACCTAACAAATTAGCATATTCATTACTTTTGAAATCTGACATTCGCACAATTACTGGTTTAGGATAAAATGCTGCGGCAATTCTACCAACGCCTTGAGCTAATTTATCTACAAAATATTGAGATTTATCATCATAAAGTGAGGTAATAGCAGCAATTTTAGCTTTAGCAAATTCATCTTTTAACAATTCATAATGAATCAACGCCATTGGATGAATTTGAATTTGGTTAGCAATGATAAATTCTGTCCGTGCTAAACCGACTCCATCGTTAGGAATTGCTGATAAACTTAATGCTTCTTGGGGATTACCCACATTCATTAAAATTTTAGTATGGGTGCGCGGTAAGCTTTCTAAAGCAACTTCTTCAACTTCAAAAGGTAATAAACCTGCATAAACTTTTCCTTCTTCTCCTTCAGCGCAAGAAATTGTTACCTCTTGACCAGGTTTCAAAATTTCTGTAGCATTGCCACATCCAACGATCGCAGGTACACCCAATTCTCGCGCAATAATTGCGGCATGGCAATTACATACAATCACAGGGGTATATTTGCTGGTGAACACAACATAGTTATGGTGTTCGGCAACTGTAACATTGAAAACATCATCATTATGAGTCTTTTCATCAACTGCAACCACCCGATGCATCCGAATATCGCTTGCAACTAGACGATCGAATTTGCCAATTTTATGTAGTTGTTTGTCAGAAATCAAAAAATTATTATCTCTTCTGAGTTTTATCTGTCCTGTAGCATTTTCATCAAATAATTGTTTGGTAGCAAAGAAGCGTGTTTGTATTACTCTATCGCTAACTTTCCCTTTAACCCTGTTGGTAAACTGAAGTATTTCTGTTAATTTTTCAACCAACTGGACATTATGTATTCCTCGATTTTTCGTTACTTGAGGAACAGTACCTATTTTTAAACAAGCCACAATTATAGCTTGTAATAGCAGTTCTTCTGACGCATATATATGAATGCGATTATTGTAGTAACATCCATCTCCATCAATCACACCCGCCAGAAAATTATAAGCAAATTCCACAGAGTTGTTGAGCAACATATTCACAATATTTTGCTCTTTCTCGTGCAAATCGTAGGCTATTTTTTTAGAGTAGAGTCTATAAGCTGTTGCTTGTCCTACTACTAATTGATCTCTGATTGAGTCAGAAGATACTTTTTTGAGATGGGCAACAAATGGTTTATCGTAAACTGTATTCATGCATTCCTGCATAGCTGCTATAAATTGCTGCTTCGGCAAAGTATCCTTTTGGATAAACTGTACCTCTCCATGAGTAGGGCTTCTATAAATAGAACCATCTGTGAGTATACCCCCTAATAAATAAGCCATCTTGATATTCTCTTTTTCAGATATACCCAACTGCGGAATATTCTCTGCTACTACGACCATTTCTTTGGCTGCAAGCATATCTTGAATTTCAGTTTTTACATATACACCGCCCCTGATATTAATCATTTTGTGATCTGGAGTTAAGCGTAAGTAGTTGTCACTAACTCTACCTGGTTGCGAGATACTGACACTAATCATTTTCGCTTGTCTTTTCATCGCATCTAGAATTGGTTGCCACTCTATTTTGTTGGTATGAGTATTTAATGATAGAGTTAGCAAACCTTCATAACCTTGCTCATAAATCTGACGCAAGGTTATAAACCCTTTATTGGTTAATATTTTGGTTTCGCCATCAAAGCATGTTCTACCACCAGAGTTGGTGACAATTGCACTGGCGCGTTTCATAATTGGTTCCCAATCAGGATCGGTTCTTTCTGTTACTAAAACTTCCCCAGGTTGAAACTGTTCGAGTTTTTGAACATCTAAAATTAGGCGTACTTTCCCTTGACTAATCGCTTCTCCAATTGCACTTCCCGTAATAAGGGGATGAGGGGATGAGGGGGATGAGGAGGAATTTACTCCCTTATCTCTTCTAACAAACCGATAACTCCGTAATACATTTCCTGTTTTCTGTGACTGGACGGTTTCGGGACGCGCTTGGACAATAAAAAGTTGGTTAGTAATGCCATCTTTTGCCCACTCAATATCCATTGGAGTGAATATACCGTGGACTTGAGAATAATGATCTTCAATTAAACATGCCCAACTTCCTAGTTGTAAAATTTCTTCATCACTCAGGGCAAATTTACTTCTTTCGCTGGGCGAAACCGACACATTCTTAGTAAATTTGGAACCGTCATCATAAATCATTTTCAGTTCTTTACTACCCAATTTTTTATCAATAATTGGGCGGAAACCAGCTTTTAAAGTTGGTTTAAAAACATAATATTCATCGGGATTTACAGAACCTTGAACAACGTTTTCACCTAAACCGTAGGCGGCTGTAATTAGTGCTGCATCCTTAAAACCGGTTTCTGTGTCAATGGAGAACATCACCCCAGAGGTTGCTAAGTCAGAACGCACCATTTTTTGCACGCCCACAGCCAGAGCAATGCTAAAGTGGTCAAATCCCTTGGTATGACGGTAAGAAATGGCGCGATCGGTAAATATGGAAGCAAAGCATTTGTGACAAGCTGCTAAAACCCCTTCAACACCGACAACGTTAAGATAAGTTTCTTGCTGTCCGGCAAAACTAGCATCGGGTAAGTCTTCGGCGGTGGCGCTAGAACGGACTGCAACATCTGTCTCTGCATGGTATCGTTCACAGAGACTTTGGTATGCTGTGGCGATCGCCTCTCGCAATTCTACAGAAAATGGGGTGTGGATTAATAGCGATCGCGCTTTTTTTCCCCGTTCGCGTAAATTTTTGACATCCTCAACATCCAAGTCGGCAAAGAGTTTACGTAACTTTGCTTCTAAACCTGCTGATTGGATGAAATGACGATAAGCATAAGCAGTGGTAGCGAAACCGTTAGGAACGTTAATCCCTTTGGGCGTTAGCTGTTGAATCATTTCCCCTAGCGAGGCATTTTTACCACCAACTAACGGGATATCAGCAATGCCAACTTCATCAAACCACAAGATGAGCGATCGCTCTTGAGCAGATGGAGATAAAGTACTTTTAGATACTGTAGTCATAAATATTACCTTTTAAGTTTATAATCTGTTGCATATCTTTCCCATATTCAATTTTAAATTTTTCATTCTGTCGTGTAACTTTAAATTTGGCGATTAAATACAACGCTATAGTCAATAAAAATTAACAATTATTCAAGTTAATAATTGTATCAAAATACCGGATGCAATATATGATGGCGCAACTAGAACGACTGCTAAAAATGGCAGAAGATGAGTTAACTGAGTACAGCACTGATGCCCGTAAAACGGAAAAACTACGGCGAAAAATAGGTTTAACAGTGTCGGTGGCTGAACAGCGACAAGTAAAAGAAGCATTATTGGCTAATAAACAATCTAATATAATTACTCAAATTGTGGAAGAACAAAGACAAACTGTAGCCTTACCATTTTGGGGAATTGCTGGATTGGGTTTGTTATTCGGAATTTCTTTAAATCAACCCATCTGTTTGTTTGCAGCTATAGTTGGGACTGTATCAGCTTACAGAATTCAGAAATGGGGCTGGCAATTGCAGGCAAGGAGTCTATTGTTACAAACATTAGAAGATATTGAAGCACGTATTGCGCAACCTAAATAGATACACTTTATGGACACAATATTATTGCCTTTTCACAGCAATTGTGTAACTAGGTAGATGTGAGGCATCTGTTTGAGTTTTCACAAGTCGCCAGTCATTATCTATATATAAATTCTCAAAAATTTGAGAAGTTGCTAAGGATATTTTTTGAAATTCGTTAGGATGATTTACCTCTATGTTGTCTAAATTTAGAGCTTTAGGTAAATCATATTTTGGCGCGTCCAGTTTGACTTTAGTGTTAACTATATTAGTAAACCAGTTATAGACTGATTCTAAAGTTAGAGGAATTTCTCGATTTTGAAAAGCCTGAAATCTATCAATATTTTGAAGATACCATTTACCATTTTGAACTCCATATTTTTGGATTACCATGAAATCATAAGCTGGTAAACTTGATTGATAATTATGGGATAAAGAAGGCTCTTTACCCATGATGTAGCGAGCTACACTAGCACAGTAACCATCACGCTCGAAAATTTGGAAAGACTGCTCTTGTATTCTTTTTGGTAAACTTTCATGAAACGATATGGTAGACCAAATTGGTGTCCAAACACCCAGTAAAAGCCGTAATTGTTCTGTAACACTGGCAACAGGATTATGTTCGCTCAATTTTATAAAATAGGGAAGTAATTCAGTTTTGTAAAAATTTATTTCATCATCTAAATAGTCTGGATTTCGACCTTGAACTCGTGCCAAAATTTCCTTTTTAAATTTTCGTTTTTTTGAAGCGCTTAATTTATTTTCCAGCAATAGGTCGAACATCACCATTTACCTTTTTCTCTTTTTTTTTAGATGACTTGGTAAGAATTAAAAACTGGTGAGTTTAATACTCATAAAGGTATTATCTATTCTTTTGTACTGTAGAATACAGAGCCTTTAGCTCCTTTTTTTGACAGCTTTTATATGTTTATGTGCTTGATAATATCTATTTTTACTGACAAAATGGTGTGATCCAGATCACCATAAGCTAAAATATATATCTATCGAAAAAGCATTTAGAAATCAGGTATTGGATAGATAGATATGTAGCGGCTACTTTTCGAGTTCTCGAACAGAGTATCAAGAAGCGTTATTAAGTAAGTGGGTCAAATAAATATCAAACCTCACCGAACAAGGCAAAAGTAAAAAGTAAAAAGGCACTCATAAAGAAAAAGAGCAGTGGTTTGAAGCCCCTGTCTTGAAAAGTTTCCTACGGCGGGAAACCCGCTTGACAGTTCTTTTCGCTAAATTTATTTATGGAACGAAATAAAAACATTTATTTCGAGACGCATAGCGCAAGAAATAATAAGTCCTTAATCATTTCCCCTGAATTTATTTATGGGGATTATCTTTTTACTTCTTAACCTGCCTCCGGCTTCCCTCTCCGATACTTTGGAGAGGGATTGAGGGTGAGGTTTGATCTTATATTTAATTACGCCTACCTACTTAATTCACAAAAAATAAAGTGCGAAGGATGAAAATTTTACTCCTTCGCACTTCATTGTTTATCTGAATGAAATTTCTATGATTCTCTTCCCGATGCCCAGGTATCACGCCATTTAACAGTACCTTCTTTGGCGATTACCCAGCGACGATTTACCAAATTTTCGCGCAGAGGCGATCGCCCTTCCCGCCATAAGGCATACTTATAAGCAATCAGCTTACCAGTACTTTCATCAAAGGGAATCTCGGCAGACCAGGTATTTGAGTTGATGTACTCTAGTGGATATGCTTTGCTGATATCCCAGTTACCCAACTCTGGGCAATCTCCTGTCACCACAATGATTTCACCGGGTTGGGTATCCACGCCATTGAGTTGAACGCGGACAATTGTCTGTGCTTTGATGCGTTCCCCAACGTGGCTAAAAACAAGCACTCCCCGTTCTTCGAGTACTAGATCATAAATCTTGCCGTCTTTGACTTCATACTTATTGCGAGTTACCACGCAAGTATGTTCACCATCGGGGAGTTCTGTTTCTACTTCTGGTATGGTAACTTCTCCTCCCCGGTTTAAAGCTACAAAACACAGAGAATCACGAGAACGGCGTACATAACAGTAAACGTCGGGGGTTAAGTATTTTTGCCAATGGCTACCCATTGACACGGCTGGATTCAGTCGCCGTAAACCAGATAGCAATCTGATACAACGATAAACCTCGCTATTGGTATCCCAATTTTCCATCATTGGGCGGTTGTATGGGTCATTACCGCCATCAGTATCGTTATGTAAATACTGTTCTGTGCCGTAATATATACAGGGAATGCCGCGAGATGTCATAATTAAGGCGATCGCAACCTTTAGCATCGCTGGATCGGGATTCAGCGATTGGAAGCGGCACATATCATGGTTATCGATGAAGGTAACTAACTCTGTTGCCCCGTTATAACGATAATCCTGGTCAAAAATGTATTGAATTGTTTGGAATCCCATTTCAGAACCTTGCCCTAGTGCGGCTCGAATTGCTACACATAAGCCAAAGTCTAGAAGTGTCATGCCTGAGTGGTTAACAAATTCTACCGAGCGATCGTCACTAGGATTACTATAAATCCATTCACCAAAAATAAATACATCTGGTTTGTGATTGCTCATCTCGCCGGTGAATTCTTGCCAAAACCAGATGGGCATGTGCTTGACAGTATCAACCCGCAGTGCATCTACACCCCTATCTAACCATTGTTTAATAGCTGACTTAATATACTGCCGATATTCTGTATTATTCTCATTGAAGGTTGCTAAACCAGATAGTTCACAATTTTGTACTTGCCAGTCGTCCTCCCAGTTTTGCACTTCACCATAGTGGTGATACCAATTATTGACATCATCATTGAAGTCAGCAATTTTAACACCATCATCATACAATTCACCTTTGCTACCGCTAGTATCAGGGCTGCTATGGTTGCAGACAATATCTAGCACCAGCTTCATATTCCGCTTGTGCAGTTCTGTAATTAACCGATCGAAGGTCGTATTTTTTTCTTCTTGAGTAGCATTTAAAGAAGGATTTTCTCCATTAGCAATGTAGCGAGGATTAATCCGCTTAAAATCTTTTGTCCAATAGCCATGCATCGCCGCATTGCTAATAAATAACTCTTCTACTTGCTCGAATAATGGAGTTAGCCAAAGGGCAGTAACTCCCATATTTTTGAGATAATCTAATTTATCGATGACACCTTGTAAGTCACCACCCCAGTACTTGCCCCATTCTTGTCTATTAGGATCGTACAGTTCTGAATTTTCACCTTCGCTGTTATCTGAATCGCCATCATAAAAGCGATCGACCACAAGAAAGTAAATAGTTTCTTGACGAAATTCAATATCTCTGGTGTAAAGAAACTCTAGGTCAACCTCAGTATCTGATGGTGGTGTTTCTACAATAGCGTCTACTTTTTCTTGTGCAGAATCAACTTTGTATTGATCTGGCGAAAACTGGGATGGAGGGGTTTTTACCATAAAAAGACTCAAAATTTATGTAATTCACAGTTGTAGAACCAATATCACGACATTTCGAGTGTTGTGTGTCACTACAAACATCGGTATTGTGACATCCCTCCCACGGTGTAGGTATCTATCGCTAGCTAGTTTATAATTCTATCGATAGATATAATTCATCTGCTAAATGATAAAAATAAAGGAATATAGCAGTTAGGACTTACCCCCTGGACTAAAAAAATAATATTGTGAATTGTAGATACGTAGTTTCAGGTTTTTATTAATCATTCATTGATGGTAAATAGACCCGCGTCGTAGGGGCAATGGGTAATTCATAGTGGTTAATTAATGGTAATTGCTGCATAACAAAAATTTACAATATATTGAGTGTTATTAACTGCCTCCAGCCTTGATTACAAATTTTTAATTATTCATGCTCATTTATTTGTATTCAAATTTTTACGAGAATATTGCCGATTACTTCGCAATCTGTCTTAAATCATGATATGTAAAGTCACCAGTTTGTAGAGTCGGATTCATTAGCGCTGAAGATTAACTATCAACAAGGTTTCATTCCACCTGAAGAAAATTGAGTAAATTTTTCTCTAGAAGATTCGCTCCATTGGTAAACTGACCATTGTCGCTTTAAATCTGTTATTACTATCAAGGATTAATTTAGGTAGCAATTATGACCAAATATGACAAGGTTTTTAACTCACCAAAGACATCAGAGGAATCACTAAGTCCAGAGGAGGCGGTGGCGGCGATCGCAACTGTCACTGCGATCGCAGATTCAGTGATTGAAGATGTAGATGCAGAAAGTTTAGCGGGTATTCTCTGGGAATTCGAGGTTTTCGAGGAATACTCAGAAGATGAAATAGTTGAAATCGTTGATAGACTCCTAGCCATTGCAGAAGCAGAGGGAATTGGGCCCCTGTTTAATACCGCCAAAGTATCTCTTTCGGATGAATTAGTTTTGGATGGTTTTGCAGCTGGGGTAATAGTGCTTTTAGATGATGAACTTGCGATCGCCAAACCGAAACAAGCCTACCTCAAAAAGCTACAAGCAGCCTTAGAACTGGAAGATGAAGAAGCAGAGGAAATCATTAAGGAGGTAATTGCAGCTTTTAAAGAAGCAGAAGAGGAAGAATATCCAGACGACGATGACGAAGATGAGACAGTAGTCATAGAAGATTTTAGCGAACAGGCATATCAATCCCCTTTAGGTAATTTTACCGTACCAATTCCGGTTGATCCCCACCAGGGCGGTAGAATTCAAAGCCAGGAAGGAGTAGTTGGCTTTTCTGATGACATCGGTACTTTGTTGAGAATCGATTATTATCCTTTCCCTCTAGAACAGTTAGAGGAACTGGAGTCTGTGGGACAAGAAGAATATTTACAAACAATTTTAGTAGACAAATATATACCCCAGGCGATTTTTGCCAATGTACCAGAGGCTTCTGTGGAGTATACCGAATATCTGGAAGATACTTTGCGAGGTGCTTACTATGTGTTAATTGATATGCCCAAAGGTTCAACGATTTCTAAGCAAGAAAATAATGGAACTGCGATCAGATTAGATGCTTACCGGGGGCTGCTCACCTTTATTAGTGGTGAATTTTTGTATATAGTTAGTAGTCAGCACAGCTTTCTGGACGGCGAAACTCCCGATTCCCTTGAAGAAGAAGCTGAAGACATTAAAGAGAGTATTTTAGAATTTGTTGAGACTATAGAGTTTACCTAAGATACAGCGTATTGCAGGTAAACGAAGTACACAGGTAGGGGCACAACATGTTGTGCCCCTACGATCATCTGTACCTCACTAACTAGCTTTGCCTATAGCGCTTCTCGAATGGAAGCAATACACTTTGACCTCTCTCCTAAAAGGAAAGAGGCTTTGAATCTTACTCCCCAACGCTAGTAGGGAAGGGCTGTTCTTGTTAGAGGGTGTTTGAAAAGTTTTGAGGAGTAAAATTTTATGCCAATCGCCTCACCATGATCCGGATCATGGCAAGGTAGATAAACGTCTCTGAT
>NZ_JBALDM010000017.1:0-9487 GCF_036917435.1 Nostoc sp. | reverse complement strand
TGGTGCTGGTGATCCACTCACAGAATCTATCCCATACGTTGGCGCTTTCGCGGCGTTGGATCGTTGCTGTCATGGTTTTATAAGTGCGGTTAGTTATTTATGAATCAGGCTCGTTTGTCTTTGCCTGTGAATACACTTTACAATGCTTTACATTTTTTGATCCACTTTCTCACTTTTGTAAAACTGATAAGTTTCATCAGCTTTACTTATTAAAAGGCAAGCAACGAGGTAAGGATACGCCGAAGTTATTTTTTGTATGACATGACAATATATATGATTCTATTGCCTACCGATTTGGGAAGAATAACTTTGTAGATTACCGCTATTCCAAAAAACTAACACTCGGCTTACCACTGGGGGCTTTTTTTCTTTGGCAAAATGGCATATCTATAAATAAGACGGTTGTTATGGTATTTGAGTAGGATACATTCCATGCGAAAAAGTACTGACTTGCATTACCCCTAGCTAACTGCTAGGGGTTTTTATTAGAACTTTTACTGAAATATTGCACTATTAGGACTAGTCTTTTATTTTTGAAATATACGTAGAGAAAAGTAGGGTGCGTTAGCGTAGTGTAACGCACGATCCTAAGCTTTTGGTGCGTTACGACGTTCCGTCTAACACACCCTACGGATACTTGTCTTTTTTCAATAGTCAAATATGATTCCTATATTACTAATAAGCATAAGATTAGCAGCTTAATATAAGTTGATTTTAGAGTTCTATCTTTTATGAATTAATCCGGGATAGCGATTTTTATTCAACTAGGGAAATGTCAATATAGGCTTATATCGAGAGTGAAAAAATCAAGTGCAATAAGTTAACAATGATAGAAGCTAAAAACGTAATCGGTGGAAACCTAGAAGCCTGCTGCACTTCTCCCATGACTGGGTTTTACCGCGACGGTTTTTGTCGCACAGGTGGTCAGGATTTCGGGTCGCACGTCGTATGTGCTGAAGTGACCTTAGAATTCTTAGAGTTCACCAAATCGCGGGGGAACGATTTAAGTACACCTGTTCCTGATTTTAATTTTCCTGGATTGAAGCCTGGCGATCGCTGGTGTTTGTGTGCTTCTCGTTGGCAAGAAGCCCTTGATGCTGGCGTTGCTCCACCCGTCATGCTTTCTGCAACCCATGCTAGAGCTTTGGAAGTGGTTTCTTTAGATGAATTGAAAAAACATGCCGTAACTTCGTCTTGATTGGGCATTGGGCATTGGGCATTGGGCATTGGGCATTAATCACTTGAATTCCAATCCAATTCCCAAGTCATGTAGAGACGCGATTAATCGCGTCTCTCCTCTCAATTTTGTACAGACACAATTCATCGCGTCTCTCTTAACTAACTGAAACTTCCACAGGTAGTTTTAATACACTGGCAACCATAGCAATCAATTTAGTAGGGTCTATTGGCTTAGATAAATGCTGCTGAAACCCTGCTGAAAGCGCTTCTAAACGGTCTTCTTCTCGCGTGTACGCTGTCAAAGCGATCGCTGGTATACATCCACCTTTTTCTGGTTCTAAAGAGCGCAGTTTCCGAATTAGCGTATAACCATCTTGCTCTGACATGCCGATGTCGCTAATCAGGATATCTGTTTTAGCTTGTTCAAGTATTGCTAAGGCTTCATCAACTGATGCTACCGCAGTAGCAAAAGCTCCATACTCCTCAAACATAAAACTGAGAAAGTTACGGGTATCTGCTTCATCATCTACAACTAAAACCCTTAATCCAGCAAGGGGTGTCGAAACTATAGAAGAAGAAATTTCTCCTGTGGTTTCTCTATTTACCCTATTCCCTCTATTCTGTAGTACTGGCAGATTCACAGTAAAGGTTGCTCCCTGTCCACTGCCTAAACTGTGGGCAAAGATTGTACCCTTATGTAGTTCGACTAAATGACGGACAATCGCTAGTCCTAATCCTAGTCCATTGTGCGATCGCGTTGTGGTGCTATCTGCTTGTCGGAAACGCTCGAATACTTTCGGTAAAAACTCGGAACTGATGCCAATACCTGTATCGATAACTTGAATTTGGGCGTATTTTTGAGTTGTTTCTTGTTCTTCAGCAGAGACTACTGACAGATTCACTTCTACCCTGCCGCCTTTGGGGGTAAACTTAATCGCATTAGTTAGCAGGTTCCAGACTACTTGCTGTAAGCGGGCTGGATCGCCATAAACTGAACCTACCGAAGTATCTAAGATGGTATTTAAGAGAATTTCTTTTGGCTCTGCTAGAGGACGCACTGCTTCTAAGGCTGCCTCCATGACTGACATCAGATTCACCGCAGACACATTTAACCGCAACTGTCCACGGATAATGCGAGATACATCTAAGATATCTTCAATTAGTTGCATCTGAGATATGGCATTCCGTTCAATGGCCTCTAGGGCGCGGGAAGTGGCTTTGTCGTCAAGTTTCTTAGAGCGGAGAATTTTTGACCAACCTAGCATTGAGGTTAGAGGTGTGCGGAGTTCGTGGGAGAGAACGGCGAGAAACTCATCTTTCATCCGGTTTGCTGCTTCTGCTTCTTGTCTTGCCGTCTGTTCTCGAATTACTTGGGCGCGGACTTCTTCTGCTTGCTTGCGTTCGGTAATATCTTCAAGAGTGCCTACATATCCCAGCAATTCTCCTTGACCAGAAAGCATCGGTGATGAGCGCACTTGAACCCAACGAATGATACCTTGGGCAGTCTGAAAACGAAACTCTTCAGAGTAGTCACGGCCGTGATAAATGTAGGTAGACCAACTGGCAACTGCTCGTTCTCTATCTTCTGGATGTACAGATTCTAACCAGATTTTTTCTAAACTGTCTGCCGCTTTCAAACCACAAATTGCCTGATAGCGAGGATTTGTATATCTACATCCTCCTTCAGTATCAATTTCAAAAATGCCGACGGGTGAACAAGTACTTAGCGATCGCAATCGTTCTTCACTTTCCCTAAGTGACCCATTCACAGCTACCAGTTGTGCTGTTTGTTGCTTGACGGCTTCTGTTTTCTTAAATAGTTCTACGAATACTGTGACTTTGGAAGTCAAAATGTTGGGATCTAATGGTTTAAACAAATAATCAACTGCACCCAAAGCATAGCCTTTAAAAAGCATTTGGTCGCTGGTACTAAAGGCGGTAAGAAAGATAATTGGGGTGTGACGCGATCGCCCCCGATTGCGAATTAAGGTAGCAGTTTCAAAACCATCCATCCCTGGCATTTGCACATCTAGCAAAATCACTGCGAAGTCTTGATGTAGCAGACACCTCAAAGCTTCTTCCCCAGAAGTAGCTCTCACCAAATTCTCTCCCAGTTTTTCCAGGATTGCTTCTAGTGCTAGCAAGTTTTCTAGTTTATCATCCACTAGGAGGATGTTTACTTTGGGTTCCATCTGCATGGGTTTATTTCCGTGATGAGTGACAAAGCTTGACCATTTGGGAAGCAATGTTTGAGAGTGTCAAAATCCAGTCTACTGTAACAGCAGAAATTGCTGCTTCTGGCATAGTATCGCTCTCAGCTGTGGAAGGTTCCTGTACGATAGTTATTCCTCCTCGCGCTTTTATTTTCTTAAGACCTTGCATACCATCTTGATTTGCCCCTGTCAATATTACACCAATAACTTGCTCAGTGTAGACATCGGCTGCTGACTCAAACAGCACATCAATAGATGGTCTGGCATAAGAAACTGGCTCATCAGTGGAAAGAGCAAAGTGACCTGGTTCAACCAATAAATGATAATCTGCTGGAGCTAGATAGATATGTCCTGGCAGGATTTCTTCTTTATCTTCCACTTCTCGAATCGGTAATGAAGTGGATTCTTGCAATAACTCTTGGAGTGTATTGTTAGATTCCTTATGACGGTGTTGCACGATCGCGATCGGCACTAGAAAGTCTGCTGGTAACTTCCCCAAGATAATTTTCAATGCTGATAATCCGCCTAAAGAAGTACCAATCACCACAATTTTAAACGACACTTGTTTAGTCCTCACAGGAAGCATTTTAAGCTGAAAATTATCTAAATTGAATAATCAAATAAAATAAAACTCTTGTGTGGTGGGCAACATGAGCGCCCTAATTATACAAATTAAATGCAGAGCATCTCACATTTGCAAATATACGAGAAATCACGGTTTAGGGAACTCCAAGAAATAAATTGTTCAATTTTGTGGGGTAAGCTTTCTAGCCCGTCCACTCCATCTAACGGTTGAGACACACATCCCAGAAGAAACCTTGATTTGCGTTTATAGCAACTAGTCAAAATTATATATAGCGTTTCCAAATCATACAAGGTATATCATAGCCCCCTATCGAAGAGCGGGGAGGGGGTTGGGGGTGGGGTTCTTTTACCTCACTCAACTGAGAATCGCTATATTTTTGTCATAAGCATTACAATTAAAGATTTTATCATTGTGAAATATCTGACAGAAAAAATATTATATTTAGGTTAGGTTATTTAATCTTAATTCAATGCCAGAATCGCTACATTATAGAAATACTTTTCTGCTAAATAACTAACTTTTAAAATTTTAATTATTATTGTTTTGACAATTCACAAAATTTTACTTAAGCTAAAGATAGGTTAAGCAAATCAATAAACAACAGCAATTTTTTTAGCTCCACCAAGAATTGCTGTTTCAGGCTATTGGCATGAGGAAATTAATCACAATCACAATTATTCACTGTAGGTAAGCTCACGAGATTTAGCTGCAAAAAGCTAAGACATGATTAAGCATATTGCACCGCGCACATATTGAACATATTCCGGGCAATTATGGATGGATACTTGTGATGAGATTATTGATTATCCATCAATCATGGAAGTTTGACTAGCGATTTGAGGTTAGGGTCTTCTGGTTTATATCTCGTCAGAGGCGGAATAAATCTAAAATCCAAAATTGATTGACCACGGTGCGGTAGATATGTCCAGGAGAATACAATGCTTGAGTATTTTACATCATTGAATGACCACAATTTACCCTATCCAGATACGGTTCATCCCATCGTTGTCCACTTCGTAATTGCGATGGTATTGTTTTCGTTTTTCTGTGATGTGGTTGGCTATTTTACTGGTAAATCCAGTCTTTTTGAGGTGAGTTGGTGGAATATGTTGGTAGCAACCGTCGCTATCTTCGTTGCGATCGTTTTTGGTCAGTTTGAAGCGGGTTTAGCACAACCTTACAGCCTAGCTAAATCGGTGCTGAATTTGCATACGCTGATTGGTTGGTCACTTTCGGGAATCATCACGGCGCTTACAGCTTGGCGCTATGTAATTCGTTCCCGTAACCCGCAAAAAGTACCAATTTATTATTTGGGAGCCGCACTAGTTTTAACCCTAATAGTTGGCTTGCAGGTATATCTCGGAGATGAGCTTGTTTGGGTGTATGGATTGCATACCGTACCAGTTGTGGAAGCAGTAAAGGATGGTGTGTTGCGATGAACTCAGAATTAATCGATCAATTGACCGACTCTCTAGGTGCAAATGGATTACCCTACACCATTCCCATTCATCCCAACTTAGTGCATCTGACAATAGGTTTGTTCATCATTGGGATGACCTTTGATATCGTTGGTGTTCTGTTCCCCTTCCAAAAATGGGTCTTCAAATTTTTAGCAATTACCGTAGAACGTCAGAATTTCTTTGATGTTGGCTGGTATAACATGCTAGCTGCCAGCGTCATCACATTTTTCACGGTGGCAGCAGGTTTTTATGAAATGCTGTTGGCAACACCACCAGCTGATATGAAAAGTGCCTGGGGATTGCAGGCAATGCAAACCATGATTTGGCATGGTGTGGGTGGTGTGTTCTTATTAGCGTTGATTGTTGGGATGACCATCTGGAGAGGGTGGCAGCGCTCCGTTTGGGGCAGACAAGAATATAAACAGTCAGATAGAGAAGTGCAGTGGTTATATCTGTTCGCAGGCATAGCAATCATGTTCATTCTGTACATCCACGGCACACTAGGAGCGCAATTAGCCGCCGAATTTGGTGTACACAATACAGCAGATAATTTGCTGCGATCGCACCAAGACCTAAACACGACACTCAAATAAGTCATTAGCCCAATGCCCAATGCCCCATGCCCAATAACCAAAGACAATGAACATCCAGAAGATTTTAAATATTTTGACGCTGCTTACAGGCGCGATCGCAGTGACTGTTATCAGTCTCTGGATCGGCAAGCAGTCTTACTCCTGGCTTCCCCCCCAAGCGGCGGCCGAATCCGTACTAATTGATGATTTGATTAGCTTCTTAGTAACCCTTGGTGCTTTCATCTTCTTGGGAGTAACAAGTACTCTAATGTATTCTGTGATCTTCCATCGGGCAGTCAAAGATGACTTTAGTGATGGCCCTCCCATTGAAGGTAATATCGCCCTAGAAGTTGTCTGGACAGCAATCCCCATTCTCTTAGTGTTGTGGATTGCAAATTACAGCTATCAAGTTTACGAACAAATGGGGATTCAAGGCCCATCAGAAATAGTTCACCTGCATAATCCATTGGGAATGGAATCAGCTTATGCAGAAGCAAAAGATGCCCCAGCCTTAGCTGAACCCGTCGAGAAAATTGACGTACTAGCTAAACAGTGGGCGTGGGTGTTTCATTATCCCGAAAGAGATGTTACCAGTACCGAATTGCATTTACCTAGCGATCGCCGGATACGTTTAGCATTAAAATCACAAGATGTTCTCCACGGCTTCTATATACCTGCATTTCGCCTCAAGCAGGATATTATTCCCAACCATGCCATCGACTTTGAATTTACCCCCATCCGCCCCGGCAAATACAGCTTGACCGATTCTCAGTATAGCGGTACATACTTTGCGACGATGCACGCGAATGTAATCGTCGAATCTCCTGAAGATTATCATCAATGGCTGGCCAAAATTGCAACCCAAAAGCCATCTCCAGCAAAAAATCAGGCGGCTGCTGAGTATGCCCAAACATCCAATCAATCAGTTCAAACTGGTTGGGTTACAGTTCCACCTGCTGCACCTCCTCTAGTCAATTCACCTGGTTGAAAGGAAAATAACCATGACTAATGTTCCTATTGAAGGTATGCTTCTCCCTAATGAGAAGCCTAACCACGAATCTCCAGGTAACTGGAAAGAATACTTCAGCTTTAGTACTGACCACAAGGTAATCGGTATCCAGTATCTCGTTACCTCCTTCTTCTTCTTTCTCGTTGGCGGCATTTTTGCAATGGTGATTCGGGGAGAACTGTTAACACCCGATTCAGATTTAGTCGATCGCACCGTCTATAACGGTATGTTCACCATGCACGGCACTGTAATGCTGTTCTTGTGGACATTTCCCTCACTAGTTGGTTTTGCTAACTATTTAGTACCCCTGATGATTGGGGCGCGAGATATGGCATTTCCCCGCCTCAACGCCGTCGCCTTTTGGATGGTGCCAGTAGTCGGAATTATCATGATGGGTAGCTTCTTTGTCCCTGGTGGCCCAGCCCAAGCAGGCTGGTGGGCTTATCCACCAGTCAGTCTCCAAAATCCCACAGGTAACTTAATTAATGGTCAAGTTCTCTGGCTGCTAGCGGTGGCAATTTCCGGCGTATCCTCAATTATGGGGGCAGTAAACTTTGTCACCACAATCGTTAAGATGCGCGCCCCAGGCATGGGTTTCTTCAGAATGCCGTTGTTTGTCTGGGCAGTATTTAGCGCCCAAATTATCCAACTATTTGGACTACCTGCATTGACAGCAGGCGCAGTGATGCTGCTACTCGATCTCACAGCTGGCACTGCATTTTTCGACCCTGCCAAGGGTGGGAATCCAGTCATGTTCCAGCATTACTTCTGGTTTTACTCCCACCCCGCCGTTTACGTGATAATTTTGCCCATCTTCGGGATTTTCTCAGAAATATTCCCAGTTTATTCACGTAAACCCTTGTTTGGTTATAAAGTAGTTGCCGTTTCATCAATGTTGATTGCCGTAGTTAGCGGTATCGTTTGGGTACACCACATGTACGTCAGTGGTACTCCGGGCTGGATGCGGTTGATTTTCATGTTGACGACAATGTTTGTATCTGTCCCCACAGGAATTAAAGTATTTGCTTGGGTAGCAACCATTTGGGGCGGTAAACTGCGGCTAAATACCCCAATGCTGTTTGCCTTGGGCGGATTAATCATGTTTGTCTTCGCAGGAATCACAGGCATCATGCTTTCTTCCGTGCCGGTTGATGTCCACGTTAACAATACTTACTTTGTGGTAGGACACTTCCACTACGTCCTCTACGGAACCGTGACGATGGGCTTATATGCCGCCATCTATCACTGGTTCCCCAAAATGACCGGGCGAATGTACTCCGAAAGCTGGGGTAAAATCCACTTTTGGTTAGCCTTCATCGGTACTAACCTCAACTTTTTACCCATGCACCCCTTGGGATTACAAGGGATGTTACGCCGAGTTGCTTCCTATGCCCCAGAGTATCAATTCTGGAATGTCATCGCTAGCTTGGGCGGATTTCTCTTAGGAATATCCACTTTGCCCTTCATCTTCAACATGGTGATTTCTTGGATGCAAGGCGAAAAAGCACCCAATAATCCTTGGCGGGCAATTGGATTAGAGTGGATGGTTTCTTCACCCCCCCCAGTAGAAAACTTTGAAGAAATTCCCATCATCATCTCAGAACCCTACGGCTACGGCAAATCAGAACCCTTAACAGCCAACCTCCCAGAATAACGCCAAACATCGGGAAGACGCAAAAACCCTCCGCGTCCCTCTGCGCTTCCCTCCGCGCTCCTTTGCGTTTCAAATTCCCCTCAAACAAAAGTAAAATGGACAGTTATATCAACCCCCCTGAATCGCACCACGCAAGCGCCGAACATACCCACGACGAAGAAGGCAACAAAATGTTTGGCTTCATTGTCTTCCTCTTGTCTGAAAGCGTCATTTTCTTGAGTTTTTTCGCCGGATATGCCATCTACAAAACAACAACTCCTAACTGGCTACCAGCTGGTGTTTCTGGGCTAGAAGTAAAAGATCCGACAATCAATACAGTAATTCTTGTCGCCAGTAGCTTTGTCATTTACTTAGCAGAAAAAGCCCTGCAACGCCATGATTTAGTGAAATTTCGCCTGTTTCTGTTGACAACAATGGCGATGGGTACTTACTTTTTGGTTGGACAGGCGATTGAATGGAACGGCCTCGATTTTGGCTTCACCACAGGGGTATTTGGTGGGACATTTTACTTGCTAACGGGTTTCCACGGTTTGCACGTTTTCACTGGTATTCTGTTGCAGTCAATTATTTTGGTACGTTCTTTCATCCCTGGCAATTACGACACGGGACACTTTGGTGTGAATGCAACTTCGCTGTTCTGGCACTTTGTCGATGTTATCTGGATTATTTTGTTTATCCTGATCTACGTTTGGCAGTAAGGGATTTACAAGAGATAAATGATGTGAAGTACCCCTTTTTGCTTCGCTGAAAAAGGGGCTTCCAATTTCAACTACAGCAATGACGGTCTTATTCGTCTCTTGGGTTTCCCGTATCT
>NZ_JBALDM010000016.1:0-51954 GCF_036917435.1 Nostoc sp. | reverse complement strand
TCATGTTGCTCTCTCAGTGCTGTCTACTATCTATTCACAGCGTATACTGAGAGAGCTTTTTTACCATTTCTCTGACTTTTCAAACAACCTCTTAGCACTCTGCAAAAAACTAAAGCTGACTAGCATGAGTGCGAAAGGATATTTAAAGGTTTTAAATTTCATATATTTCCAAAAAAATAGGGGCGTGGATATTGCTATTCTTAACTAGAGAAGTCTAGTTTAACTTGTAAGAATCCCCAGATGCTCTGAAAGTTTCAGGTGAGATAGTAAAGCTTAAAATATCTACATAAGAGGACAAAATTATCACTTAATTGCTGGCTAGTTCGTCTGTTCCGAATGGGATGCTGCT
This sequence comes from Nostoc sp., assembly GCF_036917435.1. Classification (GTDB taxonomy): domain Bacteria; phylum Cyanobacteriota; class Cyanobacteriia; order Cyanobacteriales; family Nostocaceae; genus Nostoc. The sequence continues at coordinate 51,605 of NZ_JBALDM010000016.1, read as the reverse complement.
TTTAAGATGTCTATAAATAAACGATTAGTAAGCATTGCTGAACGTATACAGGTATTTATTTACAGAAGCTACTTCATAAAGCTCAGGTTTTATTAAAATTTCATATACCTTCTACTTTAGTTACTGAGATATGCTAGTTAAGAGTTAATCTCCTCTAAACTAGCTTTATAAAAAAATCAGTAGTATTCCTCTTTTAATAACAAGTTAAATACAACTAAAGTGTAAATGGTTGTGCCAGCTTGGTTGATAAACAAAAACGTCGGCTATTTCAGGTGCATTTATTTGCTAAGTTTCTATCAGACTGATTGAACAGTCTAGAAATAACCACTCTCTTTCTATTAAAGAGAAATTTATATCACCCTTAAGTTATAGGGAATTTGATTCGGTACGCTTAGAATTTTTCAACTAATTAATGTACTAGTAAGTGCTAGTAGCTATTCACTTATGAAACCTAATTTTATGGTTTTATAGGATAACATTGCCACGTTTTCCAAACTAAAGTAGGACTTACGCAAAACTAGACGCGGTAGGAGCAATTCATGAATTGTCTCTACCGGAAACTCAAGATTTGGGCTATTTTTTGCGTAAGTCCTCTAAAGCTACGGTTTATTTATTAAAACTAAGAAAAAGCACAACTTCTTAAGACTTTTAATATTTACCAACCCATTTTGCCAATTTCCATGCAAAAATATTTTTCTCATTTCCTTATGCTGGCATTAGGAACAACTTCGGCGTTCATCATTGCTCCATGCCAAGGTCAAACTCCCGTAAAGTCTAACAGTCAAAACACTGATAATATTACTTCTGTATCTTCAAATTCATCTTCGACTATTCCATTGAGGGATTCTGCAAATTCTACTAATAAGAAATCAACTATTCTTTCTGAAGTAACTAATAACTCTTCTGCTGCTAATGTCAATATAACTGAAACTAAGCCGAAGCAACGGATTCCTATATCCAGTAGAATTTTTCCCACAGCTTCGATGCAGCAATAATCAACTGTAAACACAAGTCATCGAATTACCCAAAACAAAACAAAAACCTCACCCTGTCCTATCTTTAATCCCTCTCCTTACTAAGGAGATGGACAGGTTTTACGCAGTAAAACCAGGGTGAGGTTTCTCAGTGGCTCTGAGACTTAACCGTAAATCGCCTCACCAGAGACTTGTGTATACACCGTAGCCTTGCTAATGAGAGGGGTGAGGTTTTAAGATGTACTTCAATAGATTGGAAAGCGCTATAATTACAAGCCCACGGTGCTAAAGTCAAGACGAGGATGAGGCTGAGTAAAAAATGTGGCTTCATCTATTGAGTTTTCAGGCAACATTCAGCGAAGGCTTGAAAATAAATTATTCCACACTAAATTTGCTCAATTTTGATCTCACAATCTGCTTCCACAGTAATGATGCTATTTTCTGGAAAAGCATTCCAATTACTTGTAAATAGAGGTTCTGATGCAATAATTACAGAATTAGGAAAAGTCTGATCGTCTCGAATCCAATAAAGAGATGGAGCCGGAGAAGTTGTAGCAAATCGAGAAGCTATCAGGCGATTTCCGTTACTAAAGATTATATTGATTGAAGCTTCTACTTGATAGCGCTTTGCCATCTCTGAAAGTGTTAATAATGTAGTACGTAAAGCATACTCTGGAGGTCGATGTTTGTTAATTTGAATTTGTGAAAGTAACAATGCAAAAATGTGTTCGGAGTCAGTATTGCCATTAATTTTTTCGTAAAATTCAGGAGTTAAAGTGCTGCGGATTTTCCTGTGTAATGTTTTACGAAAATTTTCAATTACTCCATTGTGAAGAAATAGCTGTTGTTGATGGTTAAAGGGTTGACAATTAGCAAAATCTAAAGATTGTTCGGATGTAGCACTACGGACATAAGCAAGTACACACTTTGATTCAACGTAACGGCTGAGACTGAGTAAGTTTATGTCATTCCAAATAGGTAGGATATTTTTGTAGATAAAGGGTTCGATATCTTTTTGGCTATGATACCAACCTACACCAAAGCCATCTGCATTTAATACCCCAGAGGGCATTTCGCGGGGTTGATAAGCTTGAACCATCAATGAATGTTCTGGTTTATACAAAAGATTTTCTAAAGAAATAGGCGAACCGAGGTAAGCAAGTAAACGGCACATGATAAATATTCCACCTTGTATTAACACAATTATTAGGCAACAGCCTTACCCGCTTTTATTCACCATTATTAGTGGTTCTCACTTATATGGTTTTCCGTCACCTGATTCTGATTATGACTTGCGTGGAGTGCATATTTTACCAGTCGAAGAAGTGGTGGGATTAGAAACTGGCAATGAAACTATTGAAGTTTCAAAGGTTGACGAATCTTTGGAAATTGATTTAGTCACTCATGATGTCAAAAAATTCTTTTTAATGCTACTTAAAAAGAATGGTTACGTGTTGGAACAACTATATTCACCTTTAATATTAACAACTTCACCCGAATATGAAGAACTAAAATTTATTGCCAAAGATTGTATTACTCGTCACCATTATTACCATTATATTGGTTTTGCGGCAACTCAATGGAAACTTTTTAAAAAAGAAGACACGCATCGATTAAAGCCATTGCTTTATGTTTATCGAGTTTTATTGACTGGAATTTATTTGATGCAAACAGGTATAGTTGAAGCTAATCTAATTAAGCTAAATGAGGCTTTCAATTTACCATATCTTCACGATCTAATTGCCCAAAAACTAGCAGAGAGAGAAAAGTCTGTTTTATCAAATGTTAATGTAGATTTTCATCAAATAGAATATGAACATCTGCGTAATAAGTTACAGGAAGCATACGAATCTAGCCTATTACCTGAAGTACCTTCAGCGAATGCGGCTTTACATAATTTGCTGGTACACCTGAGAGGTAAGAGTTATGAATTATGAGTTATTAACTTTCTTGAAACATAAATTTTGTAGTTTTATTTTCATTGTACGTTCTTCATAAATTAGCGACACTAAGCTATTTGTGTTTTTATTGGCAATAAGATTACAAACTCTGTCCCTTGTTCAAATTCTGATGTTACTTCTATTTTACCGTTGTGTTTTTGAATTATCTGATAACAAATACTTAAGCCTAACCCAGTACCTTTCCCGACTGGTTTAGTTGTAAAAAAAGGATCAAATAGTTTATTCTTAATCTCTGGTTGAATTCCACAACCATTATCTCTGATACCTACTTTAATATAATTATCATCTATATTTAATGTATTGATAATGATTTTTTTACTTGTATCTAAATTAGCTTTGTGTTCAATTAGAGCATCTATAGCATTATTTAGAATATTCATAAATACCTGGTTTAGTTGTGCTGGATAACACTCAATCAAGGATAAATCTCTATAGTTTTTAATTACTTCAATTTCAGGTTGAAGTCTGTGATTCAGAATTAATAGAGTATTTTCAATTCCTTCATGAATATCCACTACTTTCATATCAGCTTCATCTAATCGGGAAAAGTTTCGCAAAGATAATACAATTTCCCGGATGCGTTGAGTCCCGACTTTCATAGAAGAAAGTAAGAGTGGTAAATCTTGACGAATAAAATTTAAATCAATTTCTTCAATTTTTTCTTCAATCAAGTAGATGGTATTTGGATATTCTTGCTGATATAAGCTCACCAAATCAAGCAAGTCTTGAGTATAGTCACTGGCACATTGAATATTCCCATATATAAAATTAGCAGGATTGTTAATTTCATGAGCTATGCCTGCTACCATCTGCCCAAGAGAAGACATTTTTTCTGTTTGAATTAATTGCCCTTGAGTTTCTTTTAAGTCTCGCAAGGTTTGTTGAAGTTCTTGGGTTCGTTTTTCTACCCGTTGCTCTAAACTTTGACGAGCTAGTTCTAGTTCTTGGGTGTAATCTCCCACCCATTCCACCAATTGATTCAGGGAAGTAGCTAATGTTCCTACTTCATCGTTGCTTGTAATATTAGCTCTGAGTTCAAAATTTGACTCTTCCGTAATTTTTCTAGCAACGTTAGTAACTATTTGTAAGGGACGGGCAATTAAATTACTGGTATATACTGCTAGTATAGCTGCGATCGCAGCTGATAACAGCATACTTCCAATAATAACTTTAATTCGCAGTTCTTGGGCACTTTCAAAACGAGCATTTGCTTGCTTTTTTTGAATTTCAGCATATCCTATAATTTCAATTAACTCATCTGAAAGTTTTTCAAATTTAACAGAAATATTAACTTCTTTTTTAAAAAATTCTAATAATTCTTGCTGCTCACGTTCTGTTTTTTTTGCTGAATTTTTATTAAGTTCAATCTGCTGCCAAAAAGCTTTTATTATTTGAGTATATGCTTTTGTTTCTTTCTTATATTTATTCAACAAATTCCTCAAGTCTATATTTTTTGTTGTTGATTTATCAGCATAAGTATTCGCAAAAGTTTCTAATTTTGATAAGTGCTGATTAACTTGATTCATTTCATCGAGAAATCTATTTTTCTCAAATTCTAACCAAATAGAATTGTCTAATACAGTAACTAATCTTTGTGGATGTAGTCGCACTTTGATTATCGAATTTTCTAAATCTTTTAATAGAGATTGTTGTTGATAAGATAATTTTAACTGCTGTTGAGCAAGTGCTTCATAGTGGTATGCAAGTAAAAAACCACTTGTTGTACCTATGAAAGCAATACTAACTGCTAGAGTATAGCCGTAACTAATCTTTTTGGCGATATTCCAGTTATCGCTAAAATGACTAAGGAATATAAAAATCTTTTTAACAGAATATTTCGCAGCAGCTATCATTTATTTATAAACTATACTCTTATAAGAAATTTCCTTGTCCGATTTTTTGATAAACTTCACGGATCATATTATAATTAGCATCATTTACCGAAATAAACTTGCCTCCTTTATATTTTTGATTTGCTTTCGCACTCACCAAACTTTGAATCAGTTTATCCTGATGGTTAATCATGCGCGATCGCATATCTGCTATGAAGCTGGATGCAAACTGGTTGCTAGCAACAAATACATCACCAGGAAGTAACGGGCCTTTAAATATTATAGAAAAATCTTTTTCAGTTAAGCCTTCAGATTCCAGGACATTTTTGTATCTGTCAGATGCAGTCGCCCAAGCATCTACCTCACCTTTTTTTAAGGCTTGTCCTCCTTTATCATCAAGCATGACAGTTTTGAAGTCAGTGTTTGGATCTAATCCAGCATCTATCAGTAGCTTTGTGGGAGCAATATGACTAGCAGTTGAGCCAACTTTCCGCATGGCAATTGTTTTGCCTTTCAATTGAGATAATAATTTAATTTTGCTATCTGCACGAACTAGAATAATCGAATGGTAGTTGCTGCGCTCAATGGTAATTATCGGAATAGGCTTTGCCCTAGCGTTTAAAATTATGTATTCTGAAGGACCTGCAAATACAATATCTACTTCTCTCGATAAGAGTGCTGGTGCTGCTGCTGTGGGGTTTTCTACCGGAAAAAGCTCAATTTTTATCCCTAAAATTTCTTCTAATGCAGTACGAAAAGCTCCATAGTCTCGTTGCAAATCTTCAATTCCAATAACATCTGTAACTGCAAATTTTAGACTTTTTGGTGCAGCTATTCCTATTTTATCCGAGCTATTATTGGTAAAATTTACTCCTGTGGTGCAGCCAGCAGTAAATAGTAGCGAATACCAAAGAAAGTTGCGCCGTTTCATAATTCTAAATTATATTAGAAATGTAAAATTTTTTAGGTTTTATTTAAGAATATCCTCATGCAGTTTATTGCTTCTTTGCATTCATGTGCTTCTGTAAAATTACCTAAATAAGTTTTATTTTTAAATGATGTTTTAAAATATTATTGTTAATTTAAATACTTCCAATTAAAAAATATCCAATTTGTAGGAAGCGTTAGATAGAAGGGATAATACATGGCGAGACGTAAACTAAATATTGCACGTTACACTTCATTAATGCACCCTACAAATATCGGATAATTTATTTTTTGGTATTCCTTTAACTCTTAATTTCTAACTTTTTTACAACTTCAAATTCCAAGCAGCAAAAGCTAAAGTACCCCAACCAACAAGAAAGGCTGCACCACCTAGAGGCGCGTAGGCGTAGCCCGTCGTAGACATCGCTCCCAAAGACTTAATACCAGTTAAGCTAAGGGCATACAAGCTACCTGAGAAAATAGCAATGCCAACGAGAAACAGCCATCCACTGGCGATAAGAGTGGGTTGAGGTGACTCGGTGCGACTAATTAGGATGGCGACTAGAAAAAGTGCCAGAGCATGATACATTTGATAGCGAGCGCCAGTTTCAAAAATTTCTAGCGTAGGCGTAGCCCGCCGTAGGCATCGCTCACTGATTTTTTCCCGTAGGGCATGGGTAGCAAAAGCACCAGCAGCAACTGACAAACCGCCTAATATGGCAGCTATACTCAAAAAAATCTGCGTCATTAGACTTAGCCGTAAGTTGGTGTCGAATTTAATGGGCTATTTAGACATCAAAATGATATGATACAGCCCCTTCTTCGTTCACCTTAAAGTTTGCATTGAATTCTTTAGCTTTTTCATCTAAATATTGCCTGGCATGGGCTGCGGGCAATTGTGACTGCATGGCAAAGCCTAAAACAGTTACGCGCCCATGATTTTCTTGTAGCATCTCATAAAAAATCGATTGTAGGCGATCGCTATGTTGTTGATTAAGTGCCTTTTTCTCTTGCCGACTTTGACGGTATAATCCTAATGCTAACCAAGTGCCCAATGTTAAAGTCGGCACACCAAAAATTAGACGTTCTACCGCAGTATTATCAATTACAGGGGTAGATGCTGCTGGTGGAAACTCAATGGAGCCATCCCAAGCTAAAGGGAGCGTGATTGATTTTTCCGTAGTTGTTTTATTAAATACCTCTGCTGCTGATAGCATTACCAACATGAATCCGAGTGTCAGTAGCCAGCCTGCGGCCAATTTTTCAGCAGTTTTCATAGTTCCACTTCAGATTTACACTTTGCTAGCGATTTTAACCTGACTTTCCCAAAGGTTCCAATATATCGATCTATTCCCAACGATAGTTTTTATCATATTTCTTTCTTGATGTTACCCAATGGGCGCGATCGCAAAACTGAGTAAGCTGTCGTGCATTTAATTTGCACAGCTAGGGTGGGCAAGATGCCCACCCCACAAGAGATTTATTTTTTTGAGGATGCAAATTAAAGTATTTTCAACTTACTAAATCAACGTTTACGAATATTAACCCCTTGAGATTGTCAAATCGCAGCAAAAGTATAGTCTTTTTCTTGCTGCGATTCTAACCTTAGTTGCGGGTAGCTTCCAGTAGCCGGGAAAAATAGAAGCGAGTCTTCGTCATCGCCTTTCGTTGCAATGAAAAGCCATTACTTTCCAAGATTCTCACCACATCAACTTCACGATGCAAATATGCACGAGTCGCTTTACTTGGGCCGGGAAAGAAACTACCAATTTTTTTGAGTATACTGAGGGCACAGGTTTTAGGGGCAAAACTGATAATTATCCGCGACTGTGCCAAAGAACAGAGATGAGATATCATCTCATCGGCTTTTTCTTGGGGGTAGTGGATGAGAACATCCAAGCAAATAACTGTATGGTAACTCCCACTCAACGATTCCAAATCCTGTACGGCAAAAGTAGGATTTTCAGCATTTTGCAAGGCAAGCTTTGCTCTATCCTTACCTTCTTCCACCATTTTTTCCGAAATATCGGTAGCATAGACTTTGGCACCATCTACCGCTAGGGGGATGCTGAGACTACCGACACCACAGCCAGCATCACAGATTGATAGCTCTGGTAAATTGTTGTCAGCCTTCAGCCAGGCGAGAACTGTATCTACAGTTTGCTGGTGTCCATTGCGAATGTCTAGTTGGACTTTGTTGACTTCGCCATCGCCGTAAATTCGCTTCCACCGGTCAAATCCGGTGGAATTGAAGTACTCACGAACAATCGTTTTATCGTCGGCTACGTTCATAAACTCTGATTTTTAGGGGTTCCCAATGCTTAAAATTATCATTTATAGGAACTCATAAGAGCGGTCTTCCAGATTTTTCTAGATATGGTGTAAGAGGGTAGGCGTACAAATATATGTGCCTCTAATCATTCAAACAATAACCGCTATTTTTCTCAGGGTTTTAGTTATTGTTTGCGTAAGTCGTTACTATAAATTCCATTCTTATTTCAACCTCTAGATGTACACAACCCCTTTTTCAGGTAGAGTTGCGATCGCGATCGCACTAAACTGTTTAATGAGCTTGTAGCCAATTGAGCAAATCAGCGATCGCACTAAAATCTAATAAAGCCTCACCCAGTGCTTCCAACTGTTCTAGAGAAAGACTTTGAATTCCTTCCCGAACTTCGTCGGGTAACTCTCCTACCCGTTTTTGTAGCTGTCGTAAGACGAGTGCTTGCTCACCTTCCTGTTTTCCTTCTTCCTTTCCTCGCTCGTAGCCAATGCGCTCGCCTGTAGTGATGTAACTCATGGTACGTTCCTGCTCGAATAACTTAAATTCTTGCCAAAATTCTGCTTCTAATGCTTTTGGTAAAATCATAACCCAATCGATAAAACGATAGAGGTTGCGAATATCCCTTTCTTGCAGCCCTTGTTCATATAATCGCCGAATTAAGCTAAATTTCCAAGTTTTACGTTCTCCTGGCTGTTTACTAGTTTGCTGGGTTTTCAAATGTGCCATTACCACCGTCGAAAACGGATTATCGCTATTCTCTAACTCTGTCCATTGTTGTTGATAATCTAGGAGTTTGATAGTTCCAAATCTAAAATTCAGACCACAATCGGGATAATTGTAACTGTATTGATTTGGTCTCCAACTAGAGTCAGCATCACACAAAATTGCTAGGCTAATGGCTGGTTGAGCAAATTTGTCAAAAATTCGCAGGTTGTAAGAAAACATCCTTTGAGCAAAGATATCTTCCGGTTTGGACTGAACTTCGACATGAATCAACAGCCAAATTTCCTCTCCTTGAATTTGCCAGACTTTGACTAACTTATCTGCATATCTTCTACCAAGTTCACCGTCTCGTGCTATTTGTTGAAATTCCTTATCGAGAAACTCGTGGGGACGTTCCCAATTAATTAGTGCTGCTGTTTGGGGGAAGAAAAACTGCATTGCTTGGGGAAAGTAGGCTTCTAAGATTTCTTTCCACGGCGAATCGTTATCGGCTCTTTCTCGTTCCTGGATCATCAGTTGATTGGTAGATTAATGTTCTTAATAGTAAGGTGTAAGTAGCTAATATTTTTCACTAGGTTACAAGTTACTCAATTTTCGCGTACATTCCCTTTCGCTTGTAAATCAGTCAAAATGCGACTTGATGCTTAAAGTTGTTTTTGGTGCGATCGCTCATCGTCTTTCGAGAATTGCCGCAGTCATTATAGTTTTCACCTCAGACGGCAGGGAGAAATAACGATCGCTCTCCACGGAAGTTTCATTTTTCTCTCAAAATAGGGAAAGTTATTCATCCAACAAGAAAAATTTACTCATCTTATTGTTAATTTTTGTAAAATTGAAGTCTTCAAGACTAGAAACCTGATATCTAGATAGCTAAACTAACAAACAGTGCATCTGTACTGTTAATTATTAAAAGTAGATGTGGCGCTATAGGGTGAATGATCCCAGTACAACTTATCCTCAAAAACTTTCTTAGTTACCGTGATGCAACTTTAGATTTTCGTGGCTTGCATACGGCTTGTATTTCGGGTTCCAATGGTGCGGGTAAATCTTCGCTTCTGGAAGCAATCACTTGGGCAATTTGGGGTGAAAGCCGCGCCACTGCTGAAGATGATGTCATCTATTCTGGCGCAAAAGAAGTTCGAGTTGATTTTACTTTCCAAAGTAACCAGCAAAAATATCGGGTGATTCGTACCCGAATTCGGGGAGGTACTAGTGTCCTCGAATTTCAAATAGAAATCCCATCTGGGTTTCGCTCACTCACTGGCAAAGGGGTAAGAGCAACCCAAGATTTGATTTTAGAACATATCAAGCTCGATTACGATACATTTATCAATTCTGCCTACTTACGTCAAGGTCGTGCAGATGAGTTCATGCTCAAGCGCCCGACGGAACGCAAAGAAATTTTAGCGGAGTTGTTGAAACTGAATCAGTACGATGATTTGGAAGAACGGGCAAAGGAATCTTCTCGTCAGTTAAAAGCACGGGCATTAGAGTTAGAGCGATCTTTGGAGTCGATCAAAATTCAGTTGCAACAACGTGAGACAACCCAAGCGCAAAGAGTCGAGTTAGAAGCCGAACTCAACCAACTGCAACAGGTGCAAGCTTTTGATAATATTCAATTACAAAGTTTGCAAGTTGTTCAGCACCAACGCCAAAATTGGGAACAACAACTTAGCTTTGTCAAGCAGCAATACCAAAATCTTACCCAAGATTGCGATCGCCTCCAACAAGAACAATCAGCTATCGGCTCTCAGTTATCGGATTTAGAAAAAATATTACATCAAGAAACTGAGATTAAAGCTGGATATGCCCACTATCAGAGTCTCCAATCTCAAGAAGAAGCCTTTGCTGCCAAATTTGAAGAATACACCCGCGCCGGGCAGACTCGCCAACAAAAGCAACAACAGCTTACCAAACAAATTCACGAAATCGAACGGCAACTGCAACAAGCCCAAGCCCAAATCGAAGCTTTACAGCAACAAGAGCGAGATATTCAGCAAACTCTGACTAAATCAGGTGAAGTAGAAGCTGCTTTGTCACAACTAACCGCAGCCCGTCACCATGTTGCTCGTCTAGATCAGCTGCAAATGCAAGTGACTCCGTTATTGCAACAACGAGCAACTTTACAAAGCCAACTCGATCGCACTCATGCCGGTTTAGTAGCGCGACTCGAACAACTGCAAAGCACTGAGAACCAATTGCAACGCCAGCATCGCCGCCAACCACAACTGCAACAAGCGGTGATGGATGTGGGAATCCAGATTGAGGAGTTGGAGAAAAAGCGGGTTTATCTGCAACGAGTTCAGGAAAAAGGACAAGAAAGGCGACACTTTATTGAACGTCTGCAAGCTCACCAACGGGACTATGAAAAGCAACTGGGAGAATTAGAGCAAAAATTGCTTATGCTCCAAAATCCTGAAGCACTTTGTCCATTATGTGAGCGTCCTTTAGATGAACATCACTGGAATCGAGTGGTGGAAAAAACCCAGACTGAATTAGAGGATACTCAAGGGCAGTTTTGGGTAGTGCGGGAACAAATGGCTGTGTCTGACAAAGAAATTCAGGTACTTAGGCAGGAATATCGGGATATTTCCCAACAATTGGCGAGTTATGATGGTTTGCGGGAACAACGGGGACAGTTGGTAGCACAGTTAGAAGCGACAACTGATGTCCAACAACAGTTACAACAAATTGCTGCTGAAAAACAGCATTTAGAGCGATCGCTCCAAGCTGGTGATTATGCTGCCGATAAACAAGCCGAACTTCGCCAGCTAGACCAATATCTGCAACAAGCTAATTATAATGAACAAGATCACGCCCTAGCCCGGAGTGAAGTTGAGCGGTGGCGATGGGCAGAAATCAAACAAGGGCAGATTAAAGATGCAACTAAGCGACAAGGGCAACTGTTAGTCCGAAAACCAGAATTACAATCCCAAATTGTTCAATTACAAGCCAGAATCCAGCAGGATCAGACTGATTCTGAATGTGCTAAACAAATCGCGGCTCTTGAGCGTCATATTACCGAAATTGGCTACAGTTCCGAGCAGCACAATAATTTACGTATAGCTGTAAAGAAAGCTCAATCTTGGCATTTGCGGTATCAACAACTGCTATCAGCCCAACAGCAGTATCCCCAACTCCAGACGAGATTACAAGAGTTAGAGGAATCCAGAACCGCCAGAGTAATGGAACGGCAAAAACTCGGTGGACAAATTGAAAGCATTATCCAGCAATTACAAGCAACAGCTAACCCATCTGCCCAAATTCAAGCTTTAGAGCAGCAGTTAGCAATCCGCAGACGGCAACTCGATGAGCAGATAGCAAAATTGGGGCGTTTGGAACAGTTGGCGCATCAACTGGAAACGCTACAAATTCAATATGAACAACAGCAGCAGCAACTACAATCTTGTAAGCAGGAATATCGTGTTTATCAGGAATTAGCGCAAGCTTTTGGTAAAAATGGTATCCAAGCACTGATGATTGAGAATGTGTTGCCGCAGCTTGAAGCTGAGACGAATCAACTACTTTCGCGGCTGAGTGGTAATCAATTTCATGTCCAATTTATTACTCAAAAAGCTGGGCGCAGTGCTAAATCAACCAAGAAAAATGCCAAGCTGATAGACACCTTAGATATTTTAATCGCCGATTCTAGAGGAACCCGATCTTATGAAACTTACTCTGGTGGAGAAGCCTTTAGAATTAACTTTGCCATCCGTTTGGCACTGGCGAAATTATTAGCACAACGGGCGGGGGCGGCGTTGCAATTGTTGATTGTGGATGAAGGTTTTGGTACACAAGATGCCGAAGGGTGCGATCGCTTGATTGCTGCGATTAATGCGATTTCCTCTGATTTCGCTTGCATTCTGACTGTCACCCACATGCCCCACCTCAAAGAAGCTTTCCAAGCCAGAATTGAGGTGAATAAAACTCAAGAAGGTTCCCAGTTGAGTTTGTCAATTTAATTGTACTTTACCCGTGCATCCAGACCTAATGAACGGAGCTTTTTCGTTAGAGTTTCGGCTTGGGTGCGATCGCTAAATGCTCCAGCATTCACATAATCCCCTAGATGGGATTGCTCTGTGATGGCATTCGGTATATATTGTTGCACTTTGCTCAGAGTATCGTTACTGGAAATTGGTATTATTACTCTGTAAGGATTACTAGCGACTAATGTATTGCCATTAGTTCCAGGTAGGGCATAGGCATTGGCAGGAGGTAATACATAGCGATTATTCTGAGGTGTCCCATAGCCAGTATTAACAGGTACTAGATAGGAAGTTTCAGGTGATATATTATTACCCTCAACAGAATTGCCCCTAGTAACGCTGTTCAACCCTAACGCTTGCCAAGTTGGCCAATCTACATTTCCAGTAGCATTAATTCGAGAATATTGCTGGAATGCAATTACAGATTGTCTGGTGTAATCGCTGAAAAATCCATCAGGATTGGTATTAGAGAAACCCAAGTTCGATAAACGCTCTTGAACTAATGCGACATTATCTCCGCGATCGCCTACAGTCAGATAATCCCTGCTCGGTTGTTGAGTCGAGAAACTGGTTCTGGCTTGAGTTGGAGACGAACCTAGTAATGCATTCCAAGTTTGTTGATTTACAATCCCGTTAGCAGCTATGCCATAATTTCGCTGGAATTTGATCGCAGCATCTCTAGTCTTTGGGCCAAAATTTCCAGTGGGATTAACATTCAAGTAACCTAACTGCCGCAGACGCTGTTGTAACCTTGTGACGGCTGCACCAGTTTTGCCTTGAGAAAGAACAGGATATTGTCCAATTGCCGAACGCGATGCACTTCTAGTATTCCTAGTAGTAGTTCTACCTTGACATGCTCGTTGTAATGTTTGTTGCGTATTAATACCTACAACACCATCAGCAGGTATTCTATTAGCTTGCTGGAATTTGATTACAGCATTTTGAGTCAAACTAGCAAATTTGCCACTGACTGGGCCATTAAAGTAGCCTAACTTTTTTAAACACCTCTGGTTACTGCTAACTCCAGACCCATTACTCCCTATTTTTTGAAGTGCTAAAGCTTGCCCAGCGACACTCAGAAGCCCCGTAATTATTGCCGCAGACACAAGACGTATCGCTGCACCGCTAGATAACTTTTTCCAATTCAAAAATTTGAAATTAGCTACGGTAGGAACAACCTTGACGCTTTCAGATGCCTCGGAGACTGAGGCCAGCTTGGTTAAATAGCTATCTACCCCTGTTTTCACTTGCTTTTTTTCAAGTTATGACCATACAAGATTATACTAGTTTCTCTATGTCATATTTGATTTTTGTATGATTCTTTACAAGTAATTTTCCAGAAGATGCAGGTGGGAGGGGATCTGCTCTTTGAAAGGAGAAACAATTAAAAGAGCCATCCCGGTTTCAGAGCAACGAAATTTATTTATGGAATTATTGCTCTGTTTTTTGTGTATCTTCTGGTTTTTCCGGCTGTTGTTCATCAACTTTTTCAGTATTACCTGCTTTCACCCAACCTTCTTGTTCGCTACCTTCCAAACGGATCTTTTGCCAAGCCTTATCCTCACTTTGTTCCAAAATAATAATTTTTTGATTAAAAGCAATCCCACCAATTTTTTCAGCTTCTTGATTTGGTTGCGATCGCAAACTCAAGCCTTCAGCCCAACTAACACGCCCTCGGTAAGCTCCCGATGGCAATGGTTTTGGTGATGGTGTAGCCTTTGGTGATTCTGTGGGAGTTGGAGAGGATTTAGTAGATATCCCAGGTGTAAGGCTTGGTTTAGCTCCTGCAAGCTGAGTTCCTTTTGGAGCTTTGGCTTTCACCGAGGGGCTATCGTTAGAGTAAACGGGTTTGGCAGGGGGTATGCCGGTGCGATTCATGAAATAGAGTCCAATTGCAGCGCCGCCACCTATTAGCACAGCGATCGCTAAGAAAAACCCAAGTATAAATTTTGTTAAGCCAGACAACATAATTAAAACCCGATCGCCAGTGGTAAATAGTCAATAGTCAATAGTAATTCATGATTAACTCTTGACTATTGACTCAGCAATTATTAACTAATCAATTATTGTAGCTACTGTTAAAGCGTTCACAGCACTCAACACTCAGCACTCTTCATGTAGTGCGCCGGAGGCGATCGCTTAAAGGATTGTGTTTCGATGCTAAACGCGCTCTCCCAGCCGCCGCCCATTCTTGGAGTTGCTGAATTTGCTCTACAGCAGTTCGCGCCAAGGGGATGATCTGACTTGCGGCTTCTAAAATATCGTCGGTAGCGAAGTCGCGGTTTTGGCTAAATCCAATATGCATCGCTTCAATTAAAGTTTGCTCAATCTCTGCCCCAGAAAAATCGGGCGTTTCATAAGCTAACCTTTCGATGTCGTAACTTTTCAAGTTATGGGGGCGCAATCGGGATAAATGAACATCATAAATTGCTTTTCTCTCTTCTTGGGTGGGCAAACCCACAAAGAAAATTTCATCAAATCGCCCCTTACGAAGCATTTCTGGCGGTAAAGCTTGGATGTCGTTGGCGGTGGCGACGACAAATACGGGTGAGCTTTTTTCGGCTAGCCAGGTAATAAAAGTACCAAATACACGGCTGGCTGTTCCGGCATCACCTTTGCTACCAACCCCGCCAAAGGCTTTATCTATTTCATCAATCCACAAAATACAGGGAGCGAGGGCTTCGGCTACTTGGATCATTTGGCGAGTCCGAGATTCTGATTCACCCACCAAACCACCAAATAACCTGCCTACATCCAGACGTAGCAAGGGTAAATGCCAGTGATGAGCGATCGCTTTTGCCGTCAAAGATTTACCAGTTCCTTGAATACCCACCAACATTAAGCCACGGGGGTGCGGTAATCCGTACTGTCGCGCCTTATCAGTAAACGAGCCTCCGCGACGAATCAGCCAGTCTTTGAGGTTATCTAGTCCGCCGATATCAGAAATTTGTTCAGTGGCGGGGCAGAAGTCCAAGATTTGGGTTTGGCGGATAGTTTGGCGCTTTTCTTCCAACACGAGATCCACGTCTTCTGGCTGTAATTCACCGTGGGTTGCGATCGCTTTTGCCAAAACCCGGCGAATCCGTTCCATCGAAAGTCCTTGACAAGAACGCACCAAATCATCTAAAAATTTGCTAGAAAGAGAGTTACCAGTACTTTGTAGTAAGCGTTCAACCTCAGTTTTAATTTCTGGGGCGGCAGGTAAGGGAAACTCTACCACTGTCAGCACTTCTGTTAAATCGTCAGGAATGGCGATGCGTGGCGATAGTAGGACAATATTTTTTGGTTGCGACTTGAGGAGTCGGGAGAGATTGCGGAGTTTGCGAGCGATCGCAACATCATCTAAAAAGCGATGATAATCTCGGAGAATCAATACAGCTGGCGCGGAAGCTGGTAATTTTTCGATAAATTCTAAAGCTTGTAGGGGGTTACGTCGCCCAAACCCTGCATCATTGGGGTTTCCCTGATAGCCATCAACAAAATCCCAAGTATAAACTGGGCGATTACCCTGGTTCGTTGCTTCTTCTCGGATAGCTGCTTCTACCCGTTCCTCTTCATAAGTAGGAATATAAATCAAGGGGTAGCGGGCGCGTAGCAGCAGTTTAAACTCTTCACGGAAGTTCATAAGTAGCTGTTATTGGTTAGTTCATCTTGAACGCAATGTACAACTTTCTTGGCTCAGAAAGCCAATGAGTAACCAGCAAGAACAATACAATGTTGAAACAGTTCAACAGGGCATTTCTGGCTCTGAGTGGGTAATGCTTGAAAACTATTTCTAAAGTTATTTTTCCAATACTGCCAAAAAGAACGATGTCTACGACGGGCTACGCCTACGCAATTTTTATTGAGCTATTGCTAATACAAAGCCCATTCTAATTTCAGAGTTTCTAATTTAGGATTCTTCACACTCATTCTTTTGCATTCTTCCATAAATTCCTTGACTTGTTCTTGGTTAAGACTTAAACCGCCGTCTTGCAGATTATTGATGTAAGTAATCACATCTGAAGTTGTTAAAGCCGAACTTATTTCTTCTAGAAGAATAGCATTTTTAACTTCCCGACAAACTAACTCAATATCTGATGAGGTAAACCTCATACTTTTTTCTGCTAGAATATCAAAGTTAGCAAGCTGATTCATATCAATTTTTGACAGGTAGTGTTTAAATAAATCTATTCTTTCTGTTTGATCAGGTGGAAAAATAGGAATCTTCCAATCCAGTCTACCAGAACGTTTTAAAGCGCTGTCAATTCCACTTAAATAATTAGTAGCGGCAATTACAATTACATCACTATTTTGAAGATTGTTTAGTTCTATGAGTAATTGGTTAATCGTTGCCTTTTGATCTTTGTGTGCGTTATCTTCGCTGCGATTAAACCCAATACTGTCCAACTCATCAATGAATAAAACTGAAGGAGCTTTTTTCTTAGCTTGGGCAAAGATATCTCGAATATTTTTTTGACTTTGACCTATCCAAACACTGATAATATCAGCAGGAGAAAACTTAAAGAAATATCTTCCAGACTCGTTAGCAAAAGCATTCGCTAGTAGAGTTTTACCACATCCAGGTAAACCATAGAAAAGAATTCCACTAATTGAACCCTTGTGTCCCTTAGATTGCAACTTCAGAAGTCTAGTTAGTTTTTCTTTTTCTTCGTTTAAACCTTTTACTTGGCTAAAGTAAAGCTTAAATTCTTTGACACGGTTAGTAACTGGATATGCTTGTATTAAACTAGGTTTTTTAGCGCCATACTCAAAAGATGGATAGTCGATAGAATCAAATGATACTGGAACTAATTGGTGTTTTTCATAATCAGGAGCCATGATTATAACTTGGAAGCGATCGCCATAATATCCAGACAACTTATATTCTAATATTTCTTTAGCTTTTTTCAGTTGGTAATAGTTGCGTGCAATCTCAAAACCGGGAATTACCAACCAAAGACTTTCTAGCTTATTTGGCCATACTTTTGATTTTCTTAAAACTCTTTTAATTGGATCTAAAAAGAGATTATTATCCTGAAATTCTTGATATTTAAGAGTTTCAATCTCAACCACTACCTGATTTTTTACATAAACTTGTATTATTTCACTTTGGTACTCTTCATCCTCATCTAATGTATCTTCATCTGTTGTTTCTTCATCCCTGGAATTCAACTCAACTTCACAGCCGATATTAGACAATTCATATCCTATACTTTCCAAAGTTTTAATAGCAAAATACTTGAGATAGATATATTCTTTACTTTCTTGTTGCCACTTAAGACTGTAGAAATGTTCGGGTTTTATCTTCAGCAATAACTGTGATTCAGCCTGTATTTGAGCTTTTTGTAAATCTAGAAAGTAATCTCGCAAAGATACATCATCTTCTTCTATTTCATAATGTGGAAGTTCCAGCAATAGACGAAAATGGGCGTATACTTCCTCTTTATGTTCAATAGAGACTTCATTTGGGTATTTACACCTGAGAGTAAAAGTAAAAGGAATTTTTCTAGCAACTCTATCTACCAAATATCCTAAAGCGTCTTCTTGCTGATGAGCTTGGATTTCTAATACCGATGGACAATGAAATAAAATAAAAAACTGTTCAGAGTTATATTTATTAGCATATAAAGATATCTGTTCAAATTGCTGATCGAATTTTTCAGAATCAAGTAATTCTAACCCAGTATTGCCAAGTATAATACTAGTCATAGTTGAACGATAAAACTGAAAAATGCTAGCATCAGAGATAGGACTTTCTTGTGCATCTTCACAATCTTTATCTTCTGAGACAATACTTGTAGGAATTTTCCTGTTGGCAGCTTTAGGTATAGTATTATAGCCACCATATTGATACTTTCTAATTAATTCATAATTAAAGATTTTGACAACAATATCAGAGAAGAAATCTTCTACTTGGGGAATCAAAAAAATACCTACTGGCTGGTGAGAATCTAAACACGCTTGAAATCGTTCATATTCTTGTTCAGAACCGAAATCAAATAAGTAGAAGAAGAAGTCATGTTTGACTGAAATCGCCTCCTGTAGTTTGACTGAAATTGATTCCGATTCAGCTACTTTATTGATTGGTTCTACACCCTTAATAGAAATAGCAATTTTTGTATCTAACGGAATATATAAATCCAAGCACGGATTTGCAGAAAGTCCCAATTCATCCAGAGCAGTATTAAAATTATCTATGAATGATTGACTTCTACGCTGGTAGCCAAACTGTTCTATGATAGTTTTGACCCGTAGGCTTTTTTGAGTTTTATCAGTTCTCTGGAGTTCATTTTTAATTGAACGTAAGTAGGCTGTATATGACATTTTGTGTCCTCTTGCTTAAATCGGGTTAATTAGCATCCTCAAGGAAGCTAAATATATAGTTCCCTAAATTACATAAGCAGCTAACTCATACAACCGATATCTCGTAAATCGCCGTTTTGCGTCTACGCTTTCCAACTTAATTTAATGCTGACTTTTCAAGGTATCTGGAAAACCTCTCTCTAAATCTCTCTCCTAAAAGGAGAGAGACTTTGAATTTTCCCCCTTCCCTACGAGGGAAGGGGGTTAGGGGGTTAGGTTTTTCGTGGCTTTTCCACATAATGTGAAAAGTCAGAATTTAATGACCTTAAATATTTTTGTTACAGGAGTACGATAAATAATCATCTACTACCCATCACCACAGCCGGGTTAGTGCGGGATTAAACGGAGGTTCTGTAGTGTTTGAAATTAACAGGCGGCGGAGTAACCCCAGGTGGAATATCACAGAAAACTTTGCTGGGTATATGTTCATGATGCCCACCATTCTAGTTTTGGGAACTTTCGTAGTCTTACCCATTCTCTACGCCGTTTTTCTTTCCTTACAAAAAGTCCAACTTCTCGGCGGTATTGAGTACGATTTCATCGGTTTTCGGAACTTCACGCGATTAGCTGAAGATGAACGAGTTTGGATTGCTTTGAGAAACACAGCACAATATGTAGCGATAGTTGTGCCAACTCAAACAATCTTAGCTTTAATTCTGGCGGTAACTCTCAATTCTGGGATTTATGGTAAAAACTGGTGGCGCATCCTCTACTTTTTGCCGACAGTTACCTCTTCAGCAGTGCTGACGCTCATTTTTATGTGGATTTATAACACTGATGGGCTATTAAACGATTTTCTCGCTTTTGTGGGGCTACCTACTTACAACTGGTTGGGCGATCCAGCAGTTGCGCTCAAAGGCATTATGATCATGAACATTTGGTCAACCGCGCCGTTTTTCATGGTGATTTATCTGGCGGCGTTGCAAGATGTACCCCAAACACTTTATGAGGCGGCAGAACTCGATGGCGCGAATGGGTGGCAGCAATTTATCCACATTAACCTTCCCCTGCTTCAGCCTGTAACCTTCTTTGTGATAGCAGTGGGGGTGATTGGGAATTTTTAACTTTTTGACCAGTCTTACATCTTTTCTGGCGGTACTGGCGGGCCAAATAACGCTACCTTAACAGTGGTGCTGCTAATTTACCAAGCTGTGTTTCGGAATTTACAAATGGGATATGCAGATGCGATCGCATTTTTGTTAGCAGCAGTCATCATCACCATCACTTTGATTCAACGGCGACTTTTCGGAGGCGAACGGATTTGACTAAAATCTCTGGCTTCTTCATGATGCGGCAATTTTTTGTTAATTTTCCTAAAGAACTAGAAGAAGCCGCGCAACTCGATGGCTTAAATACCTTTGGAATCTTCCGACATATTGTCTTACCCTTGGCAAAACCAGCACTAGCAGCACAGGCAGTTTTTGTATTCATGGGAAGTTGGAATAATTTTTTACTGCCTATAGTTATCCTATTTGACCCACAAATGTTTACCCTCCCCTTGGGGCTGAACACCTTCAAAGGTCAATACATCAGCTATTGGAACTACATCATGGCAGCCCCTATGGTCTTTACCCTGCCAGCTTTAGGTATTTACGCCTTTTTTAATCGTTACTTCATTCAAAGCGTCACCTTCACCGGGGGCAAAGGTTAAGCCCCATGCCCAATGCCCCATGCCCCATGCCCAATTCCCAATTCCCCAAACAGTATTTTGGGCAACAAATTGCACTCCTAACGTGATATTGGTATTACAGCGACTCAATCTCTATCTATCAGTTAACAAGCATTATGGGTTTTGCAGACCTATCCATCGCAGAGATAGCAGCCGACTACAGCATACCTGTAGAAAAAGTGTTTTCTCTGTGCAACCAACTGGGAATCGCCTACAAACACCAAAAGACCCGTTTGGCGTTAGAAGATGCAAAGGCAATTATTTCCCAAATATCGTTTGAAACACACCCAAAAAGTACTAGCGACTTGTTGGGTGATGACGAGGACACCTAAAGGGTGATCTTGGGCTTTAGCTAATCATTGATAGCTAATGAAAAAAAACAATGAGTCATTAGCAATTAGCAGCTTGGAGATTGAGAATCGCGTTCTTAGCTGTGTTGAGCGTAAAAATTTTTAAGGGGAAACATGTTTAGAAGACTCATTGGCGTTGTTGTGGCCACTGTTTTACTCTCGTTTCAGTTGTTTGTCGGTAGCGCGACAGCAGTGGAACTAGACAAAGCTACCCGAACAGTGCCATTAAATACTCAAGGTGAAGTTACCGTACTCAGCCTTAAACAAGTCAAAGAAGGCAAACGCTTATTTAATTACGCTTGTGCCCAATGTCATGCTGGGGGAGTTACCAAGACAAACCAGAACGTGGGACTGACTCCAGACGATCTGGCACTGGCAACACCCAACCGTAACAACGTTGAAGGCTTGGTGGATTACCTGAAAAATCCCACTACTTACGACGGTGAAGAAGAGATTTCCGAAATCCATCCCAGTATCAAGAGTGCAGATATTTTCACAGTAATGCGAAATCTGACAGATAAGGACTTGGAAGCGATCGCGGGTCATGTTCTCATACAACCCAAAATCGTTGGCACTAAGTGGGGAGGCGGAAAAATCTATTACTAAATCCTGGAACTGAGTTACTGGGAATAGGGCATTGGGAATAGGGCATTGGGCATTGGGCATTGGGCATTAAAAAGAATCCATTCCCCATTCCCCATTCCCCATTCCCCATTCCCCATTCCCCATTCCCCATTCCCCACTCCCCACTCCCCACTCCCCACTGATTAGCTTTTTGGAATAAATTGCTCGCTATTTATTAAAAAAAAATTGTATCTATGACAGATTGTCATATTTGGTGTAGATTTTATTTAAAATGAGAAAAGAAAAAAAAATTGTTTGTTAGGGAAGAGTCATGAAATTGATTTCGGCAAGCTTGCGACGCTTTAGTTTAGCTGTGTTGACAATCCTTTTAGTTGTTAGCAGCTTTGCAGTTTTTACTCCCAGCGCTTCTGCTGAAACCTACCAAGTGAAATTGGGTACTGATAAAGGAATGCTAGCATTTGAACCGAAAAAGTTGACAATTAAACCAGGTGACACAGTTGAATGGGTAAACAATAAAGTTCCTCCCCACAACGTTGTGTTTGATGCAGCCAAAAACCCCGATAAGGATGCCGCTTTAGCAAAATCTCTGTCTCATAAGCAGTTGCTGATGAGTGCTGGTAAAAAGGAAACAACCACTTTCCCCGCAGACGCACCTGCTGGTGATTACACTTTCTACTGCGAACCTCACCGTGGTGCTGGTATGGTTGGTACAATAACTGTCCAGGGCTAGAAATGCCCTCTTGGACACAAGCTGATTTCTCTGTGAAATTACCTCATAGCAACACGCCACCCTCCTAGAGTGACGCACATAATGGATAAATGGCGGTAACGAGTCCTATCCTGCCTTAAAACGCTAAACAACCTGTAGCGATTGAGGGATGAACTCGTTACCGCCAATTTTGATCAAATTTGACTTAATCAGGGATTAATCGCGTTTATACTCTTCCTGGAGGCTTGTTGCGAGGAAATTCTCTTGAGAATACTTTTATTGATCTTAATGTTAGCGATCGCTCTATTCAAATTGACATTCATTAGTCCAGCACTAGCTGCCGAAACATCCAACGGGGCTAAAATTTTCGAGGCTAACTGCGCCTCTTGCCATATAGGTGGCGGCAATATCCTGATTACCCAGAAAACCTTGAAAAAGGAAGCATTGTCAGAGTACCTAGAAAATTATAATAGCGACTCTATCGAGGCGATTATCCACCAAGTGCAAAATGGTAAAAATGCTATGCCTGCCTTTAAAGCTAAGTTAACTGCTGAAGAGATTCTGGAGGTAGCCGCTTACGTTTTTCAGAATGCAGAAAAAGGCTGGTAAAGTAGCATCGAATATAGACCACTCTTAGAGGATGTTTGAAAAGTTTTAAGTCAGTAGGCGTAAATAATTTAAGGTTTGTAGTAAGGGCTTTAGCCCTGAGAATAGGGCTAAAGCCTTTACTACGAGCCAATTTAATTAATTTTACATTGCGTAACATCGTTTGATTTATTTTTGCCCACCTACTAAGGCTAATACAGCGTATTGCGGGTAAATGAAGTACATGGGTAGGGGCACAACATGTTGTGCCCCTACGATGATCTGTACTGCAATTTGCTGTATAATTCACTACTGTGCTAACAAGGCACACTTGCGTGAGCTAACTGAAAATCAAGGTTTTCAACCCGCGCAGGCGTGTAAGTTTCGTGTAGGGGCACAGCAATACTCATAAGTGTAAACTTGGAGCTAGATTAAATTCGCTCCTAGACAAATTTCCTTAGTCCGTCGAGGCAGACTAAGGAAAGTTTGAAACCCACGGAGGTGAGTTTTATTTGTATAAATTTGGTTTCTAACCGCCCTTTTAGCTGGTTTTAATCCAAAATCACCACCGACTGATTATTTTTCTGGATTAGACTTTTCTCTATTTTCCTTCACTTCCCGTAACCGTTCTACTAATTTTTGATCCGATTCAGTAGAGGGTGTAGCCTGGATTTCATTGACTATCGGTAGCACTAAAGGTTCGGAAGTATTAGCTGCTGATGAAGGCGCAGGCTGATTATTTATGACTCGCAATTCAGATAACGGTTTAGGAGTAGCTATCGTTGACAACTCAGATTGATTGCCATTGACTCCGGGTGTAGCTAATGGTTTAAGAATACCTGTCGATGAAGGCGTAGACTTGTTATTTCTGATTCGTAGTTCAGGAAATGGTTTAGAAGTAGCTGCTGGTGAAGGGGTAAGCTGATTGTTATTGATTATTGGTGTAGATAATTGAGTAGCCCCAGTGGTGCTGCTAGTGCTGTTTTGGAAAAGCAAGTTAAAGGGATAAGAACTAATCTGTTTACTTCCCCTGGGGGATTGCTTATTGAAGTATTCCCTTGCTTTTGATCGCAATTCCGGGGAAACTAGCTTGTCTTGAAACTTGATATCTAAGACCTTACCATCGGTATCTACCACCAACATACCTAAAACAGCGCCTTCAAGATTCGGTTTATTCGTGGGTAATGTTTGGCGAATGACTGGTTTTTGTTCAGCGTTGGGGTATTCTTGCTGAACTTCTTTTCTCAGATTTGCGTAGGAATCTAGCTGTGCAATTGCTAACTCAGTTCCTTTTCGAGATAAATTGGGTGCTTGTGACGTGGTTCCTCTAATTAAGGTTAAGCTATCCCCAGCCCTGGGAGCTTGTTTTAAAGAAGTTATCAGCTGGTTTCGAGTCATGTTTGACGCATTATTAGTCGGTTGCGTCATTTGTGGAGTGGTATTTATCTGTGCTGGTGCAATAAGGTTAGTGTTAGAGAAATTCTGAGATTGGGCATTTTGCAGAATATCACTAGGTATTTGCTGTGACTGCAATATTGGCAATCTATTCACGTCTAACGGCTTAGATGCCTCGTATTTGGTGGTATCTATGACATTTACACGAGGAACTGATTGAGATAATTTGGGACTGCTATTGAATTTAGAATTATCAAATTTAGAAGCATCAAATCGCAAATTACTACTAGGAATCATCCGCAAAGACTGTCTTGTAGGCAATGAGGAGACTCGATAGTTATTCGACGATGGGGGTAGCGGAGGCAATACTAGCTGACTGCCGGATGGTGGTGCTGCCAATGGAGGCAATCCAGCTTGAGCGCTAAAGTTAGGGGTAGAAAGTGGCGCTATTGGAGGAAGTTGTTGTAAACCAATTTGGGGAGTAGTTTGTGGCAAACGGCTTTGATCCGCTTGGCTCAATTCCAACAGCCCGACGCTTTTTGATGATGCTGTATCTTTGGGTTTGCTAGAATCCATAGGCATCAATGGCACAATCATCGCGATCGCACCGTGGATGCCAAGAGAAGCTATAGCTGCTATCCCAATTGGCTGGCTTAAGAGGTCTGGTATATTTTTAAACAGGGAGACGTAAGACATAGGTGTTATCGTTCACTCGGCTCAGTTGCAGTTGACTAGCAATTTTCTCTTTTCGACTATATTGCAAAATATCGCAATATATGCTTCCCTCTAGAGGAATAATAATTTCCTCTCATGGCAATGAAAATGCCTAAATTGCCATTTCTTCAGGTTTGTAATTGTTTATAGCGGTTATCGACTGGATGAGAAGACCAAAGTCATTGCTGTCAAATCATTTCAGCAAAGTTTTTGTATCTCATTGAACTGCACACCGCTATAATGATGCTGGTTCATATCTTCAAATTTGAGCTTACTAAAGAGATTTTTGAAAAATTAGTACTTTTGATTTCTTAATTCTTAATGACGCACACAATCAAAATTAATATCTGGGATATTTATTAAAGTTTAAGTGAAGGTACAAGTCTGATTACACCACAAAGTCTGCTGAAGTTGCCTTGTGTTTCTAATCTTTTCCACTCAACTAAGCTTCTGTAACACATGGTACACAAGCTTTGTCCGAGACTAGTGCCTATATGAGAATAGTACCACATCAGCAGCCCCGAAAACTGTTGCAAATTGTACAATTTTATTGACATTCTCTATCTAAACCCCACCAAAGCTATTTGGATTTTTCTAAAAGGAGTTCAGTTTGGCGATCGCAATTATAGCTTTTGAATTCTGACTACTTCTTGGTCAAAAAGTTTCAAACCCTTAATTGGAAATTGGGAATTGGTTTATCCCTTTCCACTCCTCACTCAGTACTGATGAAGGGCATTGAGCTAGTTAGCACATCGGAAATATTAAAAAAATTTATTTTTCTTTGAAAAGTGCAATATTTATTAATATTTCTTAGTTAAAATTAGAAAAGAATAAATACCTACTTAAGAACAGGAGGGGTGAGCTATGCAAAGCACCCAGTTCGATAGGATTGTGCGACGAATAGCGACGATATTATCAGTCGTAATCTTGACTTTGTGCTTAATTTATGTTTCTACGGGAGTTTTGCTTTCTTTTTACTATGAACCGACAGCAGGCGGTGCTTATAACTCCTTAAAGACGATTAATACAGAAGTGCCTTATGGTTGGTTGTTTTGGAGAGCGCATAATGTTGCTGGTAACGCAGCAATTGCGATCGCTATGATTCAAATTGTAGTGATGTTTTTAGGTCGTCAATTCCGCAAGAGTTGGCTGACTGCTTGGGTTAGCGGGATTTTGTTGACCTTAAGTGCGATCGGGCTGGATTGGACAGCGATGATCCTAGATTGGACTCAACTAGGATACTGGCGTTTTAACATTGAATTAGGAACCATCGAAGCTATTCCTTTGATTGGCGGACAATTGCGCGAAATCCTAACTGGGGGTGGAGCGATTAATACAGTTACCGTAGAACACCTTTACACAATACACAGTTATCTAATTGCGGTGGCTACACTAATTCTTGCCATAGTTCATTTATCTGCTTTACTCTGGCAGGAATGGGAAATGTATCAAGAAGCACCAAGATCAGAAATTGGTAATTTACAACAACCACCAGAAAGCGAATTTATTCGTTCCCAAAGCTAATAAGGAGTGTTGAGTTAGGAGTTACAGCGTATTGCAGGTAAATCAAGTACACGGGTAGGGGCACAACATGTTGTGCCCCTACGATGATCTGTACCTCACACCTGTTGCAATCTGCTGTATACTCTTCCTCATCCCCCAGGAACTTCACTAGTTGAAAGTTGAGATAATTGCACGAGGGATAGGTCTTCAACCTCCGCTAACTTTTCTAGAGAGAGGGGAGTTGATTGGGTAGCACCAGATAAACGTTTTAAAAGGCTAGGTCTGGGGTCATGCAATAGGTAAATAATGCGATCGCCAATTTCCCAATCTTGGTTAACTGGCATTACCTGTAAGCGTTCTTCTCGTTCTACCAATAGCGGTATCAATACCCCAGTCCGAATCTTTTCTTGGATGCGATCGCACTGAATAGAAAATTCCAATTCATTTAACGTCGTTGTCCCCAGCTTGACACGCCCATCATTTAAATATTCATTCCAAGTCTTAATCGCCAAGTCTGGGATAAAAGCTTGATTAACTTTATTACTAACCGAAATACTCGCCTGCGGATCGCGGGGAAAAACAGCTAAAACCCTCGGTGGCTTAAATTCCTCGGCGGCTCGTTGAGCCAACACAAAATTTACCTCACCATTACTTGTCATCGCCAAAAAAGTCCCCATAGAGGCAAGTCCCGCCTCTTCCAAAACCGCAGCATCCAGCCCACTGCTAGCAATCACTCGCAGATTTTGCGCCTCAGCTTGGACAAGACATTCGGGGTCAGTATCAATCATCACCACATTTTCCCCCCGTTCTTGAAAGAACCGGGCAATCAAAAGACTCAACGGATTACAACCCACAATCACTACCCCAGTTACGTCCTTGGAAGTGATTTGCAGCCATTTAGCAACCCAGCCAGCCGTTAGCCCTTGACAGACAACAGTCATAATAATTGTCAGGAAGACTAAAGCTTTAATGGAATCACCACCGTTAATGCCACGCTGGGTTAGGGAAATTGCAAAAAATGAAGCTACAGAAGCGGCAACAATTCCTCTAGGGGCAACCCAGCTTAAAAATAGCTTCTGTCGCCAATTTAAATCACTGTTCCATGTACACAACAGGATATTAATCGGGCGAACAACAAACATTAATACCAAAACAGTGAATACACTACCCCAACCCAAAGCAAACACACTGGCAATGGATAGATCGGCAGCTAATAAGATAAATAGCACCGAGACGCTGAGAATGGTTAGCTGACCCTTAAAGCTCCTTAACAGTCGTTCTTCGGGCACTGAAGAGTTAGCAAAGACTGCTCCTGCAACAACTGTCGTCATTACTCCCGATTCACTGCGGATCATTTGCGATAAGGCAAACAAACCCCAAAGTATCGCCAACACCACTAAGTTTTTTAACTCGAATGATAGAAAACTAGCGCGTTTGAAAATCAAGCTCATCAGATAACCGCCAGCACCACCAATTGCTGCACCAACGCCCAGGCGGATGAGTAAACCGACGATCGCATTAATTGGATCGGCATCGCCGTTCAAAATAGTATCGAGGACAACGAAGGCAAGAATCGCTCCTACAGGGTCAATTAAAACGCCTTCCCCTTCTAAAAGTGTTGCTACTTGCCGATCTACATTGATTTGTTTGAGCAAAGGGCCAACGACAGTT
Organism: Nostoc sp.; assembly: GCF_036917435.1. Taxonomy (GTDB): domain Bacteria; phylum Cyanobacteriota; class Cyanobacteriia; order Cyanobacteriales; family Nostocaceae; genus Nostoc. The sequence continues at coordinate 23,392 of NZ_JBALDM010000016.1, read as the reverse complement.
GGCCCTGTCACCACAATGATCGAAGCATAAAGAAAAGCTATATTCCAAGGAAATTCACCCAGCCAATGGGCAGCCATACTGCCACCAAGCAGTGTGATTAACGTTCCTTGAGTGACCAGCAATTGTAAGCTGACTGAAACTCTGCCTAACTCTCGCAGATCCAAATTAAGTCCGCCTTCAAACAAAATTATTGCCGTTGCTAGGGCGACAATAACTTCCAGTCCAGCGCCTAGCAGATGGGGATGCAATAGCCCTATACCGTCAGAGCCGAAGAATATGCCTAACAGCAATAATAAGACGATGCTGGGTATGCGAAAGTAGGCAGCTAGCACTTGAGCGCTAATGCCTGCAAAAACAGCGATCGCCATCTGTAGGGTAATTTCAAAAGATGCTTCCATGTTGGAGATTTTGAGCGATTTATTTCAAAATCTTGGGTAAAAAATCGTAGATATTAACTCTACAGGGTACAACATCATACCCTTTGTCCCTTGCAGAATGTACCGTTTTTTCTATCTAAGCTTCTCTCGAAGTTCTCAGCGTCGGCATCCTGCACCTTCCGGTATGAGCATCTACGGAATTCTTTTTGTGTTTCCATCTCTTTGTATCCTCTTCAAGCTTTAGCATCCACCCAGTTTAGCTGCCACAAACTTTTTTTCGCAAAAGCTGTTGACAATAGCCAGAAAATTGGTTAACTTATAAAAGGTCTGAGTCCGATGCCCCCATCGTCTAGAGGCCTAGGACACCTCCCTTTCACGGAGGTAACGGGGATTCGAATTCCCCTGGGGGTACTGAAAAAATAGAAGCGTATGTTTCTATGAGTTCATAAAAACGCTCATTCATGATTATTCTTGAATGAGCGTTTAGTTATACATAGGGTTCTTTGCTGGCTAACTCTTCTACACGTTGGTGAATAGCCGCAAGATTTAAGCGTAGGTCTTTACTCAGCCGGTTTTCAATGATTCCCACTGGCATAGTGAGTTTAGGCCAAACTTGAATTGTGTAGCAAAGATTTGTACCTACACATTCACCGACAGAATAAGGCTCTAAACACCAGCTACCAGAAAAGCCTTTAAAATCTCCCTCTACCATCCGAAAGCTAATTTCTTTAGGGAAGCATTCTTCCAAATCTAGAACCACCCGCGCCGAAAATTTGAAGTTAAGTAAGCGCTGTGAGCCGACTTGCTCCAGTCTAATTCCACCGTTGGGATGCTCGATTAAACGACTCTTAGCGAGGTTGGGGAGAAAGTCAGGCAAGGCTTCATAATCTGTCAAAACCTTCCAAATTTGTTCCACTGGTTGGGGGATTTGGACTTTAGCGCTGATTTGTCGCTGTCGCTCTGCTATTTTCTCAATTTGAACTTCTACCTTAGCTGCCAAAGCGACTATATCAGCAGTCAAATCTCCTTCAAGGTTGGTGTCATCATTAGGAGACTGAAAATCAAGATTCTCTGTTGCGTTCTGTTCTTTAGTCACGTTAAGAATTATGGTTTGCTTTCGTCAGAAAATTGAGGCAGAGTCAGGGTAAAGCAAATTTCGCTCTGTTCAGAATCTGAGATTGGGAGACTCTCAACTGCGATCGCTCCATTCAAATGCTGCACTAAAGACTTGACTAAAGCAAGCCCCAAGCCAGTCCCTGGTGTCCAGCGCCCTTTTCCGCGACGGAACTTGTCAAAGATGTAAGTCGCTTCCTCTTGGGAGATGGCATGTCCTGTATTCGTTACCTTTATGATAACTTGATCGATTTGTTGATCGACTCGGTGAACAGCTTCTAAATGGACGGTGGTATGAAGCTGGGAATATTTACAGGAATTAGTTAACAACTCTTGCAGGATGCGGTCAAAACTCTCTAGTTCAGTTTGCAGTTTTAGCGATTTCTCTGGTAAATCTACAGAAATCTTTAATCCCTTCTCTGCGAGTTTGTTCTCAAAAGATGCTGCTATAGACTTGATTCTAGTATTTAAATCTATAGATTCTAATTGTGGAGCTTCGTGAGGCGACTCTAGTTTCTGGAGTGTCAACAAGTCATTAATCAAGTTGATTTCCTTTGTGCATTCTTGCTCTAGGATATCCATGTACCTAGCTTGACGCTCTGGCGCGATTCCTGGCAAACGTAAATTGCGAATGGACATTAGCATATTTGTCAAAGGATAACGCAAGCGATCGCTCATGTTGCTCAAAAATTCATCTTTGAGTTCATTGAGTTTCCGCAGTTGCTCAACATATTGCCGGGTTCTTTCATGCAACTTTGCCTGGAGTTCCAGACTACTCTGGAGTTTCGCCGTCCGCTCATCTACCAAAGTTTGCACTTGGCGCAATGTCTGTGACTGAATTATGGCGTTACTGACTTGAGCGCACACCATTTCTACAAGTTCTAATTCTGCTGTTTGCCAGGTGCGAGTCACAGATTGCTGTAGCACCAAAAATCCTAAGATTTTACCTTGACTTTCTAACGACACTAATAACACCCCAGGCAATTGCTCTATTGCAAATAATGGAGCAGCTGCCGAGGTATCATTTTGCTCTGTATAGTTATCGAAAATGACTGCTTTTCCAGAATCCATAAAGGGACGCTGGCATAAACTACATTCCGAAACCAAGAAAGACTGATCTACTAAGGTATCTGGTTTAGTAGTGCGGCAAATTTGTGTTGCCTTAGCCCATTCACCAACCACTCTCGCTTTCGCTTTCGGAACTTGTTTTTTACCTTGAGTCCTAAATAATGGATCGGTATATTTTAGTAGTATAAGTAAACCTCGATCTGCCTGTAGAGATTCGGCAGTAGAGGCAATAACTAACTGGAGCATTTGATTAAGCTCCAAGTTGCTACGATTCAGTAATGTTAATTGCTTGATCAAGCTTTGATACTGATCGCCCTTTTGTAGATACTGTTGTTGATGAGTAATTAGTTTAGCTTGTGCCACTTGAGAAAAAGCGATCGCACAAGCAGATTCCACTTCTTTAAGCAGTTGTTTTTCTGATTCACTCCAATCATAAGGTTGGAATTTAATCAGACTAATTACCCCATTATTATTGCCACCCAACCTCGTGGGAATTGCCAAAACAGCTTTTATGGGTAGCGGTAAATACTGACACCCAATTACCAGACTTTTCTGGATGATGGAAATATCTTCAATAGTCAATGGTTCAGCAGCACATTGCAGTACTGGCGAGTGCATGAGCAACTGTTCCATCGAAAACATCTCTTCTGGATGTGGCAATCCTAGATATTGATCGGCACACCAATTAATAGTAGTTGCTTCGTCGGATATCTCACCCGTTACTGAAACCAAACAGCAACAATCTACTTGAAAAGCAGCTCCTAGCAATTGGGCAATCTCTTGCAATATCAATGCCGTAGCTGAGGTATTGGCGATGATTTGATTAATCTTTTGTACCAACTGGCGGGCAGTTTCTTCCTGATGCTGCATCAGCTTGACTTTGTAAGTTTGTAGTCGATGTATGTCATCTACGTACTGTGCCGGCGACTGTAAAGGCTTTTTCATTCTTGGCACGCCCTTGGATAATAACCCCATTGTTTTTGTACCCAACCCCTTGGCATATTCCTCACCGTTAGTTGTGTTGCGACACCTTAATAATTGGCAAATCTTATATGAATACTTTCTCTCACCTGTTATAGCCCTTTTCTATGGCAGATGGCCAAGTTGCCGTTATATAAAGCAAATTGCTACATGGTAGTGAAATACTTAGGATATTCTAAAATGACCCAGCCTGATTATTTTTGGCTGCTTTATCTTCTTTATATTGAGATAATTGACTAACTTTGACTCAGAATATCCTGTCTGTAAGTATACATAAACCGTAATTTCTCTGGAATCTCAGGGAAATACCCCAGCTATAACCGTAAAAATACTGAATTTATTTTAATAATTTTGTAAAATTTTGTTTTTATTTTAGTCCTTTAAGCAGCTATCCTTTGATATGTATTGGTTTCAATTAATATAACTAAGCTAAAGCGTCAAACCAATTTTGGCTTTGGGATTTTGGATTGAAGGAGACTACTGTCTTAGCTCAGAGCGGGGCATGAACCAAAAAATCTAAAATCTAAAATTCGTATCCCCTCAGAATTTCCTTTTATAAGCTACAAATCTTAACAAGAAGTTTTACTCATTGGAGAAAATAAAGCTAAATTCTGAATGAAGCCTAATTATTCAGTAATAAGACTTACGTACTGATAACCTGAAACCTCCTTTGCGTAGCCGCAGTACGGACTAACAAACGCCAATTGCTCAACTTGGGTATCCCTAAGTTAAGCAATTGACTTCCCTTAAACAGGGGGTATCTTAAAGAGCCAACTTTTTAAGTGGGTTGGAGGATCTCTTGTACGTAAGCCCTAAATAAGATAACTAGGCTGCGCTGTCTGAATATTAAGACTATCCAACCAAACTCTCGACACTCAGAGGAACCATATCGCCATTCCTGGTTAGTCCTAACAACATCGGTTCTTGGGGTTGAATTAGTTGACCTGTGAGTACACAACGTTCTTCTTGCTGGGCTGTGGCAGCTATGCTAGCTCGAATGTCCGCGCGCGAAAACCGAGGTTTCCATTCACCGGATTTTTGCTGGACATAATTCCAAAGAATATCTCTAATCAGAGCTTGATATCCCTGATTCCCAGCAATTTCTTTGAGCTTATCTTTGAGTTCGCGCTCTAGACGGATGCTGGTAACTTCCATATCGGTGGTAGGGGTGCGAGCGATCGTATGCATTACTATTTCTCCTTAAAAGTATAGACAGGATAGTAATACAAGTGTAGTATGTTTAAAGGAATCTTCAATAGGTGAAATTTTCTGTGAAACCCATTTATCCCATCTCTACTTCAATTTTGTGCCCTACCAATTGCCGAGGCAGTTGGGAATCAGCTGCTATGGGAGTGGAGTATTTATTTATGGGCGATGGTAGCCGTAATTATGGCCAAATCACAGAGGGTAATGATGATTTTAGACATCTCAGCATAAATGGGTTGATTGCAAAACCACAACTAGATCAAGAAAGCGGGGGGTACAGGCAAAGGAATGTACCAATATGAGACCAGAAACTTTTCCGGTCAATTCTAACCCCCGCTTCACCGAAACAGGAAGCGGGGGTTTTTTTATAAGGAGTGAAGCTGTGACGATATCTCCAATGCGCGGCGCGAACGCAATGCAAGTGTTAGAGCAATCTGTGGTGGTGTTTTCTCAAAATTACTTGCCACTGTGTCAGATCAATATTAAACGGGCAATTGTGCTGTTAGTAACCAACAAAGCTCAACCGTTAGGTTTGACTACAGAGGGCGGATGGCGAGTTCACTCACCCAACTTGGTAGTTGATGTACCAAAACATATTCGCTTAACGATCGCTTCTAATGAGCGGATGTGGAAAGTTCCGCCAGTGAATCGGCGAGAAGTGTTGCGGCGAGATCATCACAGTTGCCAATATTGCGGTAGCGGCAAGCATCTAACGCTAGATCATGTGATGCCGCGTTCTAAAGGCGGTTCTCACACTTGGGATAACGTAGTCGCAGCTTGTGAGAGATGTAACTCCCGTAAAGGCGATGTCTGGCGACAAGCCGCTTCGCGTCTACGCACCTTGTTTGAATCTGGTATGCAATTACGTACCAAACCAAAAGCGCCAATTCACCCCGCGATTTCTTTTGCCGAACAGTTTTGGACAGATATGCAAGCAAGCCTGGAATAGCAGGAGAGCATAAGGAATGCTGAAATTAACTTACACTGAAAGCAGCTTTGATTTGGAATGTGTCACTCTGTCGCTAGAAGAATGGGTAGCGCAGCGAGTGATTTTGGCCCTGCGAGTTGGGCAACGTTTGTACATTGAACCCAGTACCGCTTCCTTTTTGCTCCCTGTTGATTTGCCAGGAGTAGAAGGGCTTAAGGCTGAGGTAAAAAGAGATGACAGAGAAATCATTGCCCTCTGTGCTTGCGATACCCAATACATGGAAGTCACTCTACAAGGTTCTTGGCTATCAGATAGTTCTAAGGATGTTGTAGGTGTGTTTTTTACCACTATGAGCGATCGCGCTGAGTTCTTTTTGCACAAACTTTGGCAAGAAGCTCAAGTTTGTGCTTCTGTGATGAGGGAATAAACGAATTTGGATTTTGGAACAATCCAAAATCCAAAATCTAAAATTCCGTGAGGATAATTTCTCACTGCGCCATTTTGAGCAATTCGGGAATTGTCACAAATCGGTAGCCTTGCTTTTTGAGTCCACTGATGATTTGTGGCAAAGCTTCAACAGTTCTGTGGCGATCGCCACCACCGTCATGCATCAAAACAATAGAACCTGGTTTCGCGCCTTTCAAGACATTATTTACAAATGCTTCTGGTTTGGCGTGAGGATCGGTATCAGCTGAAGTTAGCGACCACATAATGACAGCATCTTTCCGGCTTTTCGCATAAGCGGCTAATCCGTTATTTAAAAAGCCTCCAGGAGGACGAAACAGAGCAGTTTTCACCCCTGTAGTTTTGTATATCAAGTCAGATGTGCGATCGATTTCACTCTTAGCTGTAGCTTCATCCATCTGCCGATACCAATGATGCCAAGTATGGTTGCCAATGGCGTGTCCCTCGGCTACCTCTTGCTTTGCTAAATCAGGGTTGGCTTGTAAGGCTTGTCCTACCCAAAAGAATGTCACTTTAACATCATTTTGCTTGAGGATATCTAGCATTTGTAAGGTTGTCTTTGGCCAGGGGCCATCATCAATGCTCAGAGCAATAACCTTTTCGTTGCTGCTGAGTGGAACCTTATAAACTGTTTTTCCTTGAAATTTAGCTGGGACTGTAAATGTAGGATTTTCTACTTTGACTGATGGCGGTAGTTGATCTTTTACAGGCTCTTGAACTTGTGCAGTATGGCTTTTGCTCACTGGCTGGTTCAACCCCACTTGTGGGGAAGTGCCTGGAGCAATACTACAAGCTGTAATCGTAGAGGCGATCGCAACAAAACTGATTATCTTTTGTCGCTTGAGGTAGTTATCTGTCACGTCAGGCTTTTAAAAAACTCACCCAATCATAAGCTGTAGTTTGACTTTTAAGAGGTGTGAGCAAGTTCAAATCTAAGTGCAGAAGCTTTTTTAGACAATTTCAAAAAAACTTTTTCAAACCCCTTGACACCTCTTGTAGTATTTTGTAGTATATTTGTAGTGAGGCGAAAAACAAAGCTTCTCAAAGGTCAAAGTAATGTTCTACATACAACTCAAACAAAGGCGCTGGCATCAACCAGAGTCTTCAGTCAAAAAAGCCGCTTCTACTTGTAAACCATCTGAAGTAGAGGCAATCAACCAAAAAAGTTTTAAGTTTGCACTTAGCAAAACTACAGAATACATCCGTAATACACAATAGGCTTGCTACCTAGAATTTCGGTTGTTTTCCTAACAGTTTCTCACAGTAAAAAGTAAACTTTCTGAACCTTGAAAACTGAATAAGAAATGGGCAAGTTCACCAACAAAAACATGTGCCTAAAAACCTAAAATTTTAGGCACAAATTCCCAAAAATCGGGGTGTAGCTCAACTGGCTAGAGCGTTCCGTTGTCTGCGGAAATGTTGCGGGTTCAAGTCCCGTCACCCTGGTTGCAGTCCTGTAGGCGAATAGTTGAAGCCGTCAGCCTCTCAAGCTGAAGATTGCGAGTGCGAATCTCGTCAGGACTCCCAAATGGTCAGGTAGCCAAGTGGTTGAAGGCGTTGGTCTGCAAAACCAATTAGCGCGGGTTCAAATCCCGCTCTGACCTCTGGTGCGATCGCAGTGTAGCTTAATGGTAAAGCCCCTGGCTCATAACCTGGTATATGCGGGTTCAAATCCCGCCATTGCCACCAAATGCAGGGATGGTGTAACGGCAACACCTCGTGACTCCAAATCCGATGTTCTAGGTTCAAATCCTAGTCCCTGTGTCAGACAATTTTGGATTTTGGATTGCCGATAGCGTAGCGTTAGCGAGTCTGCTAGCGTCTTTTAGATTGAAAAATTTAATCCAAAATCTAAAATCTAAAATCTAAAATCCAAAATTCAGCAAATTATGCCCTCGTGGACTAATGGTTAAGTCAGTGTTCTTTCAAAGCACAGATGCGAGTTCAATTCTCGTCGAGGGAATGATTTATGGGTCGGTGGCCGAGTCTGGCTGAAGGCGACAGTCTGTAAAACTGTTCTTTTTTGCACGCAGGTTCAAATCCTGCTCGACCCACTATGGAGAGGTGGCTGAGTGGCTCAAAGCGTCCTCCTGCTAAGAGGAAACGGGTAGTATAACCCGTCGCAGGTTCAAATCCTGTCCTCTCCGTTCTGAGAGTGTGGTGTAACTGGATAACATCTCAGTCTACGAAACTGAAGACTTGAGGGTTCGATTCCCTCGGCTCTCGTTACATGATCTTTATCCCTCGGTAGCTCAGTTGGTAGTAGCGCCTGTCTGAAGAACAGGAGGTCGTCGGTTCGATTCCGACCTGGGGGGCTTCGTTGCCTCATGGCTCAATGGTAGAGCAAGCGGCTGTTAACCGCGCGGTTGTAGGTTCGAGTCCTACTGAGGCAGCCTCATAATTCGTAATTACTAATTCGTAATTCGTAATTAAATAGGGGTTCACATTCCCAAATAATAAATGGCTTGTATGTTTAGTCGAGGTTTAAATCCCCGTCACAAAACATAATTACGAATTACGAACTACGAATTACGAATTATTTAATGCCGGGTGGACGAATTGGTAAGTCGCATCGCTCTGAACGATGAGGTTGCAGGTTCAAACCCTGCCCTGGCAATAAAGCCCTGTGGTGTAATTGGCAACATAGCGCCCTTTGAAGGCGAAGATTCCAGGTTCGACCCCTGGTGGGGCTGCCAAACTTTGCCCTTGTAGCCCAACGGAAGAGGCGCTTCGCTTAGAACGAAGAGGATGCTGGTTCAAATCCAGTCAGGGGTATTGGTGAATATGCGGGGATAGAGCAACGGTGGCTCGTCAGGCTCATAACCTGAATATCGGCAGGTTCGACTCCTGCCCCCGTCACCAAAATTTAGGCTGGTGTAGCTCAATTGGCAGAGCAACTGACTTGTAATCAGTAGGTTGCAGGTTCAATTCCTGTTACCAGCTTGATTAATGCGGGTGTGATGTAATCGGTAGCATCTGAGTACGCCATACTCAGTGCGTGGGTTCAAGTCCCTCCACTCGCTTGCGTAGTCCTGTAACTCAATTGGTAGAGTGTCTTCCTTACAAGAAGAATGTTGCGGGTTCAATTCCTGCCAGGACTACCAAATGTTGGGAGTGTAGCTCAATGGAATAGAGCTTCGAGTTTCTACCTTGAAGGTTGTGGGTTTAAGTCCTACCACTCCCGCCTATGGGTCTGTAGCTTAATTGGTAAAGCGTCTAACTGGCTGTTAGAAGGATGTCGGTTCAATTCCGACCAGTATCCACCAAATATGGGGTCATAGCTCAAATGGCTAGAGCGCCTGCCTTGCAAGCAGGAGGTTATGGGTTCAATTCCCATTGATTCCACTAATGGTGTCTGAAGCCAAAGTGGTCGAGGCGCTGGTTTGTGGAACCAGTCAAAGCGGGTTCAAGTCCCGTCAGACACCCCTCAATGAAAGATGCCGCTGAATGGACGGCAACCAAGCTTGAACCTTGGGGTACAGGCAATTGTAGGGGTTCGATTCCTCCATCTTCCTCTGTCTATAAAACATAAGGAGGCTATACTTAGCTGTTGATTTTCATCGTCCAGTATTACATACTGGTGAAAGAACAATCAAGGAAAATTGAAGTGGACAACAAAACTTGGCTGGGTAGTTTGGGAGAAAGCAAGGTGGCAGCAGAGCTAAGTAGGCATCGCTTTCACGTTTTTACTCAAACAACAGGCAAAGCACCTTTTGACCTAGTAGCCTACAAGGATGGTTACTTGTACAGAGTTAATGTCAAATCTACCCAGAGGCGAAGCAAGTGGGGGTCATGGGAAGTAAAAATTGCCAGTGTACGTTCTAATCGCACAGAAAACCGCATAGTCCCTTTTGACTTTGCATCCTGTGATGTTCTTGCTGTGTATATAGAGCCTCTCGACAAAATATGCTTTCTACATTCTTCTGAAGTTGCTGGGAAAAATTATATTGCTTTGAGAGAGATAACAGTACACCAATCCAACCTTCTTTCTATATCAGAGTTAGCTAACCCACAACGTATCTGCCACTCTAATAAGGACATAGCTGAGGACTTAATAAAACTCAATGAATTAACCGTAGGATCTAGTGATTCGGTTGAGGATACATCAACGAAAGTTTTATCCAAAAGGCAGCGAATTCAAAAAGATTCTGGTGTGACTTTAATAAAGAAAGACAGAGTTTCGCTTAAATCTAGGAAAGTTGAGCGTCCCTCTAAGGAAGACCTAGAAAAGATGATTTGGGAAACTTCTGTTCTTGAAGTGAGTCAGAAGTTTGGAGTGTCTGACGTTGCAATCGCTAAGTGGTGCAAAAAATACGGTATTCCTAGACCTCCAAGGGGTTACTGGGCTAAGAAAAATCAGTCTAGAAATTCCACAGTGTAGATTCAGCAATTTTTTCCACCTGAAGCCGAAAAGTAAGGCGCTGTGCTGATAACACAGAAAGAGCAGGGGCAGTACCTCCCAGGTGGATTTATATCTAGGGTTGGTGTTAGAAGGTTTGCGATGTAAAAAATATCCGATCGCACCAACTCATTTCTTAAATTAACTAGGGTGGTTGGCATACCGGCTGTGCAGCGAGCTTTTAACTCGCAGAAATAGGTTCGACCCCTATACCACCCACTAAGCAATTAAAAATTAACAAATGCAATTCTAGCCAGTCTTTCGGCAGTTGCAAATGTGTAATTTGAAGGCACCTTAGCTAATTAATACGAACTAGCGATCGCCAGTTTACTATGTCGCAATAATACATCTTTATCCAAAAGTTCTACGGTATATTGCGGTGTTACTGCCAATAGTTTATCGATTCTTTCTCTGGCTGCTTCCACTACTGATTCGTCTAAACTACCCTTACTCAGGGAATCAGCAAAATCTTCAGCAATCTGATAGGTTCTTTCAAGAGATGATGAATTGATATTGCGTGAGATAATAAATAGGTCGCAACCTGCATGAAGCGATCGCACCACAGTACCAGCTTTCATAAACATATCTGAAATCGCTTTCATATCCAAGTCGTCAGATACAACTACTCCCTTAAAGCCAAGTTCGTCTCTAAGTATGGTTTTGAGGATAGGCTGAGAAAGAGTTGCTGGCACATCAGCATCTATTCTGGGAAATAAAATATGGGCAGTCATAATTAAAGGAATCTGGACTTCGATTAGAGCTTTGAAAGGTATGAGTTCTCGAAGTCGCAGGTCTTCTACAGTTAAATTGAGTATTGGAAGCTCAATGTGAGAGTCTTTGCTGGTGTCTCCATGTCCGGGGAAGTGTTTAGCGCATCCCAAAATTCCTGATTCTTGAAGTCCAAAGTAGTAGTCACGGGCATATTTTGCAGCGATTTCGGGAGTGTTACCAAAGGCGCGAGGGCCAATCACAGGATTGTTGGGATGGGAAAAAACATCTGCTACAGGTGCCCAAGATAAATTAATTCCCAGTGATTTTAGTTCTAATGCTGTGGCTTTTGCTACTTCGCGGGCGTGCGATCGCAGCAACAACCCATGAGGAAATCGCGTAATCGGCATTGGTGTGCGAATGACACGACCTCCTTCATGATCCAGAGTTATAAACATGGAATCACGTTCAGCATATTCTCGTATCTGGTTGTTTAAATCTTTGAAGCTTTCCAACCAAACCTGATATGAAGTGCCATCCAAAAAGTTTTTAGCAAAAAATATCACCCCAATCGGCTTTAATTCACTGAGTGCGCGTTTATCGTCATCGCTTAATGTCGTGCCAGAAATACCTAGAATCAGGTGATGTCCAAAGCGTTTTAACTCCTGCGATCCACTCATAATTTTTTACCTAACTGAGTTTTTTAATAGCAGTCTATAACCAGTTCACTAGATATTTTCTCAGATCGGATACACAGATTCCCAAAGAAATCAACTACTTTGGATATTAGATATTTTCAGAATCCAAAATCCAAAATCGTTCGACTGAACGCTCACGACAAGTCTAAAATCTAAAATTCGGAAGTTCAAAGGAACTACTTTTATTTCCCTAAATTTGCTGTATGTAAATTTAGATAAAATATTGGCCGAAACCTATTGCCAATAATGGTATTGGTAATTTTGTTAGGCAGGTGCGTGTAAGTAAAATTCCCTTTGGCAAAAGTTTTTTGGGGCAGCGATCGCACAATCCCCGCCAAATGTAACAGTTTGCAACGTATAATGAGAACGATAAAACCATTAAGAAATATTGAAGGGCATTAAGGTTAAATGCGAGTAGCGATCGCGGGAGCGGGACTAGCAGGACTTTCCTGCGCGAAATATCTCACGGACGCAGGTCACACACCCATTGTCTTGGAAAGCCGGGACGTACTGGGTGGTTTGGTTGCGGCGTGGAAAGACTCTGACGGCGACTGGTACGAAACCGGTTTACACGCCTTCTTTGGGGCATATCCGAATATGCTCCAAATGCTCAAGGAGTTGGGCATTGAAGACAGACTCCAGTGGAAAGAGCATACACTCATTTTTAATCAACCAGATAAACCTGGGACACTCTCACGTTTTGATGTTCCAGATATTCCATCACCTTTCAACGTCATTGCATCGATTCTTCGCAACAAAGACATGTTGACTTGGGAGCAAAAGATTCGATTTGCAGTTGGCCTACTTCCCGCAGTGGTTCGGGGTCAAAAGTATGTTGAAGAGATGGATAAATACAGCTTCTTAGATTGGTTGAAAAGGCAAGGTGTAGACGAGCGGGTAACTAGTGACGTTTTTATCGCTGCATGTAAAGCACTCACCTTTATCAATCCCGATGAAGTTTCCGCAACGATTCTCTTAACTGCACTGAATCGCTTTCTGCAAGAACGATATGGCTCAAAGATTGCATTTTTGGATGGTTCTCCCACAGAACGTCTATGTAGCCCCATCGTAGATTACATCACAGAACGCGGTGGAGAAGTGCGGTTAAATGTCCCTTTGAAAGAAATTTTGCTCAACGCCGATGGCACGGTGAAGGGATACTTGATTAGAGGGTTAAATGGCGCAGAAGATGAAGTTGTGACGGCTGATGCGTATGTATCTGCCATTTCAGTTGACCCTTTGAAAGTCATGTTACCTAAACCTTGGAAGCTGATGGAGTTTTTTCAAAAGCTAGAAGGTTTAGAAGGAGTACCAGTGATTAACCTGCATCTGTGGTTCGATCGGAAACTTACAGAAATTGATCACCTACTTTTTTCGCGATCGCCCCTCCTAAGCGTTTATGCTGATATGAGCAATACCTGCCGTGAATACGCCAACCCCAATCGCTCAATGCTGGAATTAGTTCTAGCTCCGGCAAAAGATTGGATTGCCAAATCCGATGAGGAGATTGTCACTGCAACGCTTGCTGAGTTGGAAAAACTTTTCCCCGACCACTTTGGGGGAGACAATCCAGCAACATTGCTAAAATCTCATGTGGTGAAAACGCCGCGTTCAGTTTACAAAGCGACCCCTGGCCGCCAACAGTACCGTCCTGCACAAGTTACGCCCATTGCCAACTTCTATCTCGCCGGAAGTTATACCATGCAGCGCTACTTAGGCAGTATGGAAGGTGCCGTACTTTCTGGTAAGCTGACAGCGCAGGCAATTTCTGAGGCTCTCCCGGTAGCAAATTCCTCAAACCTGCAAACGCTCACCCGACCGCCCGCAACGAATGCTGCAACTGCCTGATTCCCCCCCGCGCATGAAAACGCTGGTCTCTGTAGACGAGTCATACAAACTTTGCCGACATCTCACAGCAAAGTATGCCAAGACTTTTTACCTGGGTACTTTGCTAATGAGTCCGGTAAAACGTCAATCTATTTGGTCAATTTACGCTTGGTGTCGCCGTACAGATGAATTAGTGGATGGCCCCGCATCTGCTATTACCACGCCAGAAACCCTAGACCTATGGGAACAGCAGCTGGAATCGATTTTTGCGGGACACCCATTAGAAAATTACGATGTCGCTTTAGCTGATACCCTCCAGCGCTTTCCGATGGACATTCAGCCCTTTCGGGATATGATTGCCGGTCAGCGCATGGACTTATATCGCAGTCGTTATGAAACCTTTGAGGACTTATACCTCTACTGTTACCGCGTTGCCGGCACTGTTGGCTTAATGTCAACAGAAGTAATGGGTGTTGATAGCACCATATTCACCGCTCCGTGGCATCAGAACAAACAACCTTATCTTCCCACAGAAGAAGCGATCGCTCTGGGAATTGCCAATCAACTCACCAACATCCTGCGGGATGTGGGAGAAGATGCCAAACGGGGACGAATCTACATTCCCCTTGAGGACTTGGAAAAATTCAACTACACCGAGCAAGATTTCTTCAAAGGTGTTGTAGATGATCGTTGGCGGGCATTGATGCGCTTTCAAATTGACCGCGCCCGCCAATTCTATACCACGTCAGACCAGGGAATTACTTATTTAGCATCCGATGCCCGTTGGCCAGTGTGGGCAGCATCAATGCTGTACGGCCAGATTTTGGAGGTCATTGAACGCAACGATTATGATGTGTTCAGTAAACGAGCTTTCGTTCCCCAGTGGAAAAAGTTACGCACCTTACCCTTAGCTTGGATGCGATCGCAAGTTCTTTGAATTTGTCATTAGTCATTTGTCCTTAGTCATTAGCAAATAACTAACGACCAATGACTAATACCCAATGCCCAATGCCCAATTAAAAATAACTATTGACTCTTCCCAACGAGTCTGGTAACATTGATATTCGTGAGTCATGGAGAGGTGGCTGAGTGGTCGAAAGCGGCAGATTGCTAATCTGTTGTACGGCAGGCAACTCCGTACCGAGGGTTCGAATCCCTCCCTCTCCGTTTTCCAGCTTTTAGTACACAGATTTTATTCTGTGTACTAAAGTAAAAAATAATATAGGCGTAAACACTTCTACCCCCAAAGATGGATGATATGATTTATCCTTTGGAGTCTTGGTAAGATCCAACTAACTTACAAACTTAGTTTGAATCTTAATTCTAGGCTCCTAAATATTTGAGGAGTGAAAGTGTTTATGAAAAAAATTAGCGCCGCCTTAACCTTCAGCATAGCTACCATAGCAACTGGATTTTTAGTTGGTTCTTGTGGTGATACCGGTACTCCCAATGCTACACCTACCAATGGAAGTACCGCTACCCCAGCAGCAAACTCAACTACGACAAGCACTGCTAAAGGGCTAAAAATTGGTTCCCTGCTACCTACAACAGGCGACTTGGCTTCTGTCGGGCAGCAGATGTTAGGTTCTGTCCCTTTACTTGTCGATACAGTCAACGCTTGCGGTGGAGTGAATGGCGAACCAGTTACCTTGGTGCAAGTAGACGACCAAACCGATCCGAAAGCTGGTGCTGCCGGTATGACCAAACTAGCAACTTTAGATAAAGTAGCAGGTGTAGTTGGTTCCTTTGCTAGTAGCGTTTCTAGTGCAGCAGTCTCCATTGCTACGCCGAATAAAGTCATGCTGGTTTCCCCCGGTAGTACCAGTCCCATCTTTACTCAAAAGGCACAAAAAGGTGACTTTAAAGGCTTTTGGGCGCGTACTGCTCCCCCCGATACCTACCAAGCACTAGCATTAGCTCAACTTGCCAGAAAAAAAGGTTTCAAGCGAGTTTCTACAGTCGTGATTAATAACGACTATGGCGTTGGCTTTGAAAAAGCATTTGTGCAAACTTTTGAAAAATTGGGTGGAACCATCGTTAATAAGGATAAGCCTGTCCGCTACGACCCAAAAGCGCAGACATTTGATACAGAAGCGGCTGCCGCCTTTGCTGGTAAACCAGATGCAGTTCTAGCTGTACTGTATGCGGAAACTGGTAGTCTGTTCCTGAAAGCCGCCTATCAGCAAGGTGTAACGAAGGGAGTGCAAATTCTACTAACAGATGGCGTGAAATCACCTACTTTTCCAGAACAAGTTGGCAAAGGCAGTGATGGTAAATATATTTTAACTGGAGCGATCGGTACAGTACCCGGTTCTGATGGCAAAGCACTAGAAGCTTTCAACAAACAGTGGAAGGATAAAAAGGGTGGTGAACCAGGAGAATACGCTCCTCAAGCTTGGGATGCGGCTGCTTTGTTGACATTGGCAGCACAAGCTGCTAAAGAGAATACAGGTGTTGGTATAGCCGGCAAAATTCGTGAAGTGGCTGATGGGCCTGGTACAGAAGTTACCGATGTCTGCGAGGGACTGAAGTTACTTAAAGATGGTAAGAAAATTAATTATCAAGGAGCTAGCGGCAACGTAGATATTGATGCTAACGGCGATGTCGTCGGTGTATACGATGTTTGGACAGTAGGAGACGACGGCAAAATCAAGGTAATTGACAAAGTTACCCCTAAGTAGAAAGTTAGGAGTTAGGAGTTATGAATGAAATATTACTAACTCTTAACTCCTAACTCTTATAACCCAGTGAAGTTGTAACCAACTCCTAACAAAAAGCCAACATCAGTTTGATCGAAAAATCCCGCATTCACAGAGGCCGTTGCTGTGAATTGAGCATTTAGAGGTACATCAATGCCAGCAGATGCCAAAAATGCAAATTGCGAATCATCACCAGTTTTGTAAGCTGCACCAACTCCGATGTAAGGTGCGATCGCTAACGGTTCGCTAAAAGCATCTGCTGATTTAAAGGTAAAATCGTAGGTGACAGGAAGTAAAATTGTGGTGTTATCCCCAAATACGGCTGAGGGGCGCACCGATATAGAATTTGTCAGTCCGATTTTGCTGACTACCGCGAAATTACCATCGCCCAAAGACGAGCTACCATCACCACTCAAACCAATGTTACCAGCAACGCCAAGATAGCTGCTGCCACCACGAGTAGTTCTACCTAAATCAATATCCGATTGCGCCACTTTGGTAGCAGATGGTTGAGCAGTCGTTTGAGAAGTCGGTTGTACAAACTCAGAGGTAAGCGTTGCAGATGAGGTTGCCACTGTGCCCGGAACAGGTGTAGACGCTGCACTGGCATTTTCTTGTATGACAGGGTTTTGGAACTGCTGTACCTCAGCTAAATTTGTTGCTGTAAATGTTTCAGTTGTTTCTGTAGAGAGCTTTTGGCTTACAGTGTCTAGTTCTGTACTAAACTCATTGGGAGACACTACGGTTTCGGAAGAGTCAGCTAATGCCTGACTGCTTACCTTGTCTACTGTCTGGCCACTTGCAGATAAGCCGCTACTCATGACTGCAAGAGCAGCTATACTTGGCAACCAAAAAACACCTTTACGAAAAAAAATAGTATTCACGTTCACTCCTAAAACAACATTGCCAGGAAAAATAAAGGGTTTTGTTGATTTAACTCAACAAATTTGGGCAATACTCAAAATTTAACACCAAAAAATTGGATTTCACATCCTCATTTTGCTGAATTTATCTATAGTCATAACGCACCGAAAATCTAGGATGGTGCGTTAACCTACGGTGTAACACACCCTACAAAACAAAGTTTTTAAGACTCATGTAAACATCGTATTGCAATGTAATTGAGAGAATTATTGGTAGCGACAGACTACAAGAAAAGAACTTCGTGCGAGGTATGGTTGGTCTATTTATGCCATGTTGCACTATAAATTACGCTTTGTAAGAAAAAAAGTTGATTGTGAAGCGATATTACGAAATTTGCAAAAATATTTAGAAATTGTCTACAAAGCAAACATGGCTCTAACGTAGAACCTATATAGGAGAGACTTGAGGCAAATGTAATGAGCGGAAATAATATTCAAAAGTATCGGTTTGTCTGTACCCTGACTTTTGGTGATATATACGGTCAAATAATTGTTTGGTTAATTACAATTACCCTAAGTTTGGCATCTGCTTTGGCGCTGATGGGTGCCAAGCGACCTGTGTACGCTTTAGCAACAGCAGGTCTGGTCGTTTTGCTATCGCTACCTTTCTTGTTATTTGCGTTTGTCACTACCTTGTTAAATCATATTGAAGTCAGTCCTGTGGGGCCGGGAACCAAAATGGAACCCATACCAGGTAATGTGTCTCAACAACAACCTGTACAAGCAGCTTAAAGATTTAGGAGAGACGCGATTAATCGCGTCTGTACAAGGAGTTAATCCTAATTTCAAAACTTGTAATAGCATCCCTGTCTATAGGCAGGGAATTTTTTTGTAGAAACGCCACAACGCACTAGCTGATTAATCACATCTCTACAATAGAACAGCATGTCTAAATAACGTTTAATTTTATCCAAGTATTGTAGAGTGGCTAATTATGCTGGAACACGATGTGATTATTGTCGGCGGTGGATTGGCTGGATGTCGTGCTGCTGTGGAAATTGCCCGCACTGACCCCAGCTTAAATATTGCTGTGGTTGCAAAAACTCACCCAATTCGTTCCCATTCGGTGGCGGCTCAAGGTGGTATGGCTGCGTCGCTAAAAAATGTTGATTCACAAGATAGTTGGGAAGCACATGCTTTTGATACTGTCAAGGGTTCTGATTATTTGGCAGATCAAGATGCTGTAGCAATTCTCACTCAAGAAGCGCCAGATGTGGTAATCGATCTGGAACATCTAGGCGTTTTGTTTTCTCGCTTACCCGATGGACGCATTGCCCAACGTGCCTTTGGCGGTCATTCTCACAATCGCACTTGTTATGCTGCTGATAAAACCGGTCACGCAATTTTGCACGAATTGGTTAACAATTTGCGGCGTTATGGAGTGCAAGTTTATGAAGAATGGTATGTGATGCGTCTTATTTTGGAAGAAAATGAGGCAAAGGGTGTGGTAATGTTCCATCTTTTGGATGGACATATAGAGGTGCTACGAGCCAAGGCGGTAATGTTTGCCACAGGGGGCTATGGTCGCGTTTATAATACCACCTCTAATGATTACGCTTCTTCGGGTGATGGTTTGGCAATGACTGCGATCGCAGGTTTACCCCTGGAAGATATGGAATTTGTCCAATTTCACCCCACTGGTTTATATCCGGTAGGAGTGCTGATTTCCGAAGCAGTCAGGGGTGAAGGGGCGTATCTGATTAATAGTGAAGGCGATCGCTTTATGGCGAACTATGCACCCAGTCGCATGGAATTAGCTCCTCGTGATATTACCTCACGAGCGATCGCTTATGAAATTCGCGCCGGTCGTGGTATTCATCTCGATGGTAGTGCTGGTGGCCCCTTTGTCTATCTGGATCTTCGCCATTTGGGGAAAGAAAAAATTATGAGTCGCGTCCCCTTCTGTTGGGAAGAAGCACACCGCTTAGTTGGCGTTGACGCGGTAACTCAACCAATGCCAGTGCGTCCCACAATCCATTACTGTATGGGTGGTATCCCGGTTAATACTGATGGGCAAGTCCGCAGTAGTGGTGATGGTTTAGTTGATGCTTTCTTTGCGGCTGGCGAAACATCTTGTGTTTCCGTACATGGTGCTAATCGCCTTGGTAGTAATTCTCTGTTGGAGTGTGTAGTTTATGGTAAGCGGACTGGGGCTGCGATCGCTAAATTTGTCCAAAAACGTAAGTTACCTTCTATAGATGAGCAACGCTATGTAACCCAAGCCAAGCAAGAAATTCAATCTTTGCTAGAACAACCAGGACAGTACCGCATTAACCAAGTCCGTCAAGCTTTCCAGGATTGTATGACTGAGTACTGTGGCGTTTTCCGCACAGAGGCATTAATGAGTGAAGGGTTACAGAAATTAACAGAAATACAACAGCAATATCCGCAAATTTATTTAGACGACAAGGGGACGTGCTGGAATACAGAACTTGTGGAAGCTTTGGAATTGCGAAGTTTGATGATCGTGGGACAAACTATTTTGGCATCAGCCTTGAATCGTCAAGAAAGTCGTGGCGCACACTTCCGCGAAGATTATTCTGAGCGAGATGATGCTAACTTTCTCAAACACACAATGGCTTACTATTCACCAGCAGGAATTGATATTCAATATCGTCCGGTGGCGATTACTATGTTTGAGCCGAAAGAGCGGAAGTATTAGTTAAAGGTAAATTTATATGGGGAATCGAGGGGACTACAAAAACTTTGTCCACCTCGATTAAAAATATGAAATGATTAAGTTGTCAATCATAACCTAATTGTTTCTGAATCACAGCTATTATCTTTTCTTCCCAAGCCGGATCATTTAATTGTATTGCAGCATCACGATGACGAGATTTTCGTCTATCCATGTAAGTATAAAAGGCTTCCTTATCATCCTTGTGGGTAAGAAAATAACTCTTTAGCTCTTGGTCGCTCATTGCTGTATAGTTTACCTGATTCATAGTTCTATACTAGATTCATGGTTCTATACTACCATCTGGCTTAATTTCTAGCTCTATTCCTTCATCTTGCCCAGCCAATATAAATATATTGAGCGATCGTTCATCTAATCGCACTATGTGAACTGGCTGAAACATAACATTTGTAAGTGGATGGCAAAGTCTATATAAGGATTGTAGCTGTTCTACTCTTGGTTGTAGCTCGTCCATAAATTTTTCTATTTATAAATTTATATGTAACAGATTTAATAATATAAATTCATCCAGCAATGCTCTTATAGTTGTGATTCTCACATCCTATTTAGCATTCCAAATGAACTTACCCTTCTCACCGGGATACGCTGCTCCCTCTTTGTCGATTAGAGAAACTTAATCGAACTGAGTGAGTAAGCGATCGCCAACCATAACACCTCAAACAATCAGAGGTGGTAACTCAGTGATGTAAAATCCTGAAGATAGGAAAAGGTGATTAACAGAGTCTGAATAGAATGGTACAGGATAGGAAGTCAACGGTTATAATCACAGGTGCCTCTTCAGGGGTTGGTTTGTACGCTGCCAAGGCTCTTGCTGAAAGGGGATGGTATGTAGTGATGGCCTGTAGGGATATAGCGAAGGCTCAACTTGCAGCCCAATCTGTGGGAATCCCACACCAGGGCAGCTACACTATCATGCATATCGATCTTGGCTCTTTAGAAAGCGTTCGACAATTTGTGAAGAACTTCCGAGCAAGCGGAAACTCCGTAGACGCTTTGGTATGTAACGCTGCAATTTATATGCCCTTAATAAAGGAGCCACTGCGAAGCCCAGAAGGATTTGAGTTAAGTGTTGCAACAAATCACCTCGGACATTTCCTTTTGTGCAACTTGATGCTAGAGGATCTGAAGAAGTCATCTTCAGAGCCAAGGCTCGTAATTTTGGGAACTGTCACCCACAATCCAGACGAACTGGGTGGTAAGATTCCACCGCGTCCAGACTTGGGTGATTTACAGGGCTTTGCAGAAGGGTTTAAAGAGCCAATCTCAATGATTGATGGTAAGAAATTTGAACCAGTCAAAGCTTACAAGGATAGCAAAGTTTGTAATGTCCTAACCATGCGGGAACTGCATCAGCGCTATCACGAATCAACCGGTATCGTCTTCAACTCTCTCTATCCGGGATGTGTTGCAGAAACGCCACTATTTAGAAACCACTATCCCCTATTTCAAAAAATCTTCCCATTATTCCAGAAATACATCACTAAGGGATATGTATCTCAGGAGTTGGCGGGAGAACGGGTGGCGACGGTGGTTGCCGATCCTGAGTACAATCAATCTGGTGTGTATTGGAGTTGGGGAAATCGCCAGAAGGAAGATGGTAAATCCTTTGTGCAAAAGGTTTCTCCTCAAGCCCGCGATGATGATAAAGGCGATCGCTTATGGCAACTCAGCACCCAGTTGGTTGGACTAGCTTGATGGGATAGAATTTGGCTTTAACCTTGGACATAATTTATCTATTTATCAATCTACTTTTTTGAATAAATGGACATTATGTCCAGGCAAAAAATGCCTGAGATAACTGAATAATTAACTCTGACTTCATTAATAGTTTTGTTTAATTTCCACTTCTTTGTCTAAGCTATAACTCTGACATAATCTTCAGTAAAAGCAGAGAAGATTAGATGATAAGTTCAGAATTGGCGAAAAGTCCATTTATCGATATGGTGATTGCGAATCGTAATGACATTAATTTGTCCCTATTGCATATATAGCAATCCTAAATCATTTATGAGAAATAAAATCGTTCAAAAACCTAGAAATACGTACTTTTTATCTCCGTATTTTCTCACATTTCACTTCGGATTGCTATAGCATTGTAGAGGATGAGTATATTGTAGTGCTTACTAGATTAGGATTTCCAGTAAAAAAACATTCCATGCTAGGGGCGCACATCTTTGCACCGCTAATAAATTGGCTTTATATCTTTATATAAAGAAAGTTAAATAAAAAATTCATAATCGATGAGCGTGGGAATTCACAACTGCCATTGAAGATTACTAAATTTGAATATTTAGTAGAGGATATTAAACCCCTTGATTAATTTGCAAGTTGGTTAACCAACTTGCAAATTAATGCTCCTGACTCCTAAATTCCTTGTTAGTAAAATTCAACATCTTTACTGAGGCTGTTTAATTATAAAAAAGCGAAGCTAAGGCATTTAGCGATCGCATCTTTGCAAGTAAGAAACAGGATCATCAACCAACGCCTGATTTCGCTTGTGATTTTTATCCAAAGGTTTAAGGAAAAACGGTTATGACAGCAGAAGAAGCATCGATTAGCCTCGTCAAAGATATAAATACTGGTGGAGTTTCCTCTAACCCGCAAAATTTGACCAATGTCAATGGCACGCTATACTTTGTTGCCATTGAAAACAGCGATGGCTATGAACTATGGAAGAGTGATGGCACAGAAGCTAATACCCTCATTGTTAAGGATATCTTTTCTGGCACGGGTAGCTCCTATCCACAAAATCTGACTAATGTCAACGGCACACTGTATTTCAGAGCCACCGATAGCGGTGGGGGAACTGAACTATGGAAGAGTGATGGTACTCAGGCTGGTACTATCCGCGTCAAGGATATTTTTTCTGGTACTGGTAGCTCTAATCCCCAAAATCTGACTAATGTCAATGGCACGCTCTACTTCAGTGCCACCGATAGCAGTGGGGGGACTGAACTATGGAAGAGTGATGGTACTCAGGCTGGTACCCTCATTGTTAAGGATATCTTTTCTGGCACGGGTAGCTCTAATCCCCAAAATCTGACCAATATCAATGGCACACTGTACTTCAGTGCCACCGACAGCAGTGGAGGCAATGAACTATGGAAGAGTGATGGTACTCAGGCTGGTACTGTCCGCGTCAAGGATATTTTCTCTGGTACAGGTAGCTCAAATCCGCAAAACTTGACCAATGTTAACGGCACACTGTACTTCAGTGCCACCGACAGCAGTGGAGGAACTGAACTATGGAAGAGTAATGGTAAGGAATCTGGTACTGTCCGCGTCAAGGATATTTTCTCTGG
>NZ_JBALDM010000015.1:0-51232 GCF_036917435.1 Nostoc sp. | reverse complement strand
TGTCGAAGAGAAAAACCCTATTCTCGGAGCTAATTGACGACACATAAACTGTATGAACAAAAATCGCCGAAAAAGGCACAAAGTCAACAGCCTAGCTTGAAGCTCATCGATTTGTTTTTTTTGTTCATTAACCTCTTGCTTTAGTTGTTTAAACTTGGCTGTAACACCGCCCTCTTTAGAAATACCAAAATCCTCTAGTCTATTGAGCAAACCAGAGCTGAACAATAAAACAATGGTAATGACTATAATATCAGGAGTTTCTATCTTTCTTGGTTGTTGCCCTTGTTTGAGAAACATTGGACTAATTAGGCTAAATATCAAATACGTTAATGCTAACAAGGATATAATTTCAATCCACCAATTTCTGCTCGTTTTATCCTCTTCCTTGCCAGAAAAATTTTCTATCAATTCTTGGTCTATTTGATTTTGGCTCTTGTTTTCATTCATAATCAGCTAACTTTAATTTAATACAAAAGCAATATGACATAATTAGAATCGAATTTATTTGTATTTTACAATCCCATAACCGTCCGATAATGTGCTTCAATTTGCGCGACAGTTTGAGATTTTCGCTTTGTCTCCCATTGACTGCGGTTAAATAATTCTTGTCGCAATTCATCAACGTTAATTGTTGTTACTTTCCCATCAGCAACAATTTGCTTACCGTTAACCCAAACACTATCAACAACATTAGTAGGACGACCTAAAACTAATAAGCCAATGGGGTCTGTACGAGGAAGTAATGATAAATTGGTGAGGTCATAAAGTACTAAATCTGCTTGTTTCCCTATTGTAATAGAACCAAGTTTATCTGCAAGATTCAATCCTCTTGCACCTCCTAAAGATGCCATTTCTACTGCTTGTCGGGGTGTAATCCAGTGCTGATAATCTAAATCTGTAACGTTGTGTAATATAGAACCAATTTTTATCGCTTCTAACAAATCTTGGGAGTCGTTACTTGAAGCACCATCGCAACCAAAAGTTACATTTACTCCAGCTTGGCGATATTTTAAAATTGGGGCAATGCCACTGCCTAAACGTAAATTACTTAAGGGATTGTGAACAACTGTAGATTTAGTTTCAGCGAGGATGGCGATATCATTATCATTTAACCAAACACAATGAGCAAGAGAAGTTTTATTGCTCAAAAACCCGATTCTTTTTAAATGTTCCACGGCAGTACAACCATACTTCTCTTGGGCGAGTTTTTCCTGTGCCCTGGTTTCAAGTAAATGGGAGTGACGACAAAGATTATAGCGATCGCTTAACTCAGTACATCCTGCAAATAAAGCATCAGTACATAGCTGTATCCCCGTTGGTGCAACTAAAATATTTATACCTTCGTCTGGGCGATGAAATTGTCTCACTGCCTCTTCGATAATTTCTAATGTTGCCGCAGTTGAGCGAAAATAAGGTTCATGAGTTTTTACTGATTCTCCAGATGGGATACCTGCGCTGAGGGATTCATCTTGAATTAAGGGGGCGATAAAGGCGCGAATTCCAACTTCTCTGTAAGCGCGAGTTGCAATTGCGATCGTTTCTAACTCAAGTCCAGGAATTAACACCAGGTGATCTACTACACTCGTACCGCCGGAAAGTAAAGTTTCTACCGCAGTACCCAAGGCGCTGAGATAAACCTGTTCGGGATCGAGGGGCGCAAAATCATACAATTCCGCCAACCACAATTCTAAAGGCAAAGCTGACATGATTCCCCGTTGCCACATCTCTGATGAGTGAGTGTGGGCGTTGAAAAAACCAGGTAACAAAAGCTTATTTTTGCCATCGATGGCAGTGCCGATTACTGGTAGATTAGGGGCAATGGCTGCGATGGGCAAAGCCCCGCCATAGGCGATCGCACCATCTACAATCTGTACATCTACCGTTGCATAATCATCACTGGCGGCAATTAAAACATTCTGGATGGTGAAATTTACCATATTTAACCTTGATTAAGTAATTGTATTTTGAACTGAATTTCAAGTTACAAGATAGAAAATGGTGTAAGGTATGGCAATTTTATGAATCAACCTTTTCGGACATTGGGAGTCTCACCAAATGCGTGGACAGTGAATGATGCGATCGCAGATATCACTCGTCCTCAAAAGATCCCACAACCCGTTATTTTATCAACAGAAACTAAAGCTCTGCGTCTAGACTTGGCAAAAACTGCTATCCTCGTCATTGATATGCAAAACGACTTCTGTCACCCTGATGGCTGGTTAGCGCATATCGGCGTGGATGTAACTCCGGCGCGTCAGCCTATTGAACCTTTGAATAACTTACTTCCAGAACTTCGTGAGGTGGGTGTTCCAGTCATTTGGATAAATTGGGGAAATCGTCCCGACTTGCTCAATATTAGTGCTGGTTCGCGTCATGTCTATAACCCTACTGGGGCAGGTGTGGGATTAGGCGATCCACTACCAAGCAATGGCGCTAGAGTACTTATGGCAGGTAGTTGGGCTGCGGCAGTAGTGGATGAACTAGAACAACTTCCCGAAGATATTCGTGTGGACAAATATCGGATGAGTGCGTTTTGGGATACCCCATTAGATAGTATCTTGCGGAATCTAGGAAGCACAACATTATTTTTTGCTGGTGTTAATGCCGATCAATGTGTGTTAGCTACCTTATGTGATGCCAACTTCTTGGGATATGACTGCGTGTTAATTAAAGATTGTAGCGCTACTACTTCGCCTGAATATTGTTGGTTAGCGACATTGTACAATGTTAAACAATGCTTCGGTTTTGTCACTGACTCCCAAGAAATTTTCACAGCGCTGCAAAAGAGTGAGGAGTGAATCAATTTTGGATTTTGAATTTTAGATTTTAGATTGATCCCATGTATGAATGCTCATTCTTCCCTACGGGACGCTGCGCGAACGATCAATAATTTTAGACTTTTAGAATTATATGATTTAAGACTAGGATTTTAGGAATTTTCAAACCCATCGATAACTTTAGAGGGGATAAATAAATGTACGCTACTCGTTGTGTAATTCCGGTTATCAAATCTCCCAAAGATTACCAAGTATATCGCATTAGTCCCAATGATTCTAATCGATTAGCCATTATCTTCGATTCGATAAATGCTAATACTTCCTTGACTTCCTGTATAGAAATTTTTGATGTTGGGGGACAAACACCACCAAATCGCCATCAGTGGGCGGTGGAAATGTTTTTTGTTCTCAAAGGGGAAGCGATCGCTATGTGTGATGGCAAGAGTGCCGCGATCAAAGCTGGCGATAGTTTATTAGTGCCTCCCACAGGGACTCATTTGATTAAAAATACTGGTTCGACTCGCTTGTATACATTGACTGTTATGGTTCCTAATGAAGATTTTTCGGAATTGATTCGCAGTGGGATTCCGTCGGAATTAGATGCAGAAGATATGGCAGTATTGGGGAGAGTAAGTTCTTTAATGCCTTGTTAAGATAATTCGTAATAACGCTTTCCACGAGATGCTGTAGGGGCAATTCATGAATTTCCCCTACCTGATAAGTAGTCGGACACAATTAAATTCATTGGTGGAGATAGGGAACAGGTTACAGGTTACAGGAAAAAACTTGTGTAATGAATTCTGTCTGATTACTTAATAAGGGTTTTGGCTATTATTTGCGTAAGTTCTGAGTAAAAAGCTTAAAGTTCTGAACTTGAGAAATGAAGGCTGATCAACTCTAAGTTAATACTTTTAATTTTGACCGTGCCAATTTTAGATTTTAGATTATTTCGGTTCATGCCCTGTACCCTTGTAATCGGGGTCAATCCAATATCCAAAATTTAAAATCCAAAATTGATTGACTTGAGTTTGCCATCTTCCATTTCAACGATGCGATCGGCAATGTCTAGGATGCGGTTGTCATGAGTAACCATCAAGATTGTACAGCCTTGTTCTTTTGCCAGTTTTTGCATGAGATTGACTATATCTCGTCCCGATTGGCTGTCAAGGGCGGCGGTGGGTTCATCCGCTAGGATTATTTGAGGATGGCTGACTAAGGCACGAGCGATCGCTACTCTTTGTTTTTGTCCCCCAGATAGTTTATCAGGATAATAATCGAAATGATTTCCTAATCCTACCTGCTCTAGCATCTGGGCTGATCTCACTAGCATCTTTTTTAACCCAAGATATTTGTGCAATTCCAAAGCCATTTTGACATTTTGGAGTGCTGTTAAACTACCATGCAAGTTATGTGCTTGAAAAATGTAACCGTTATGCCGTCGCGCCTGCACTAGTTCTTCAGCACTAGCACCACAAAGTTCTCGCCCCAACACCCGCAAACTACCAGATTGGGCAGAACGCAATCCACCCACTAAAGTCAGCAAGGTAGTTTTACCAGAACCAGAGGGCCCGGTCATAATAATAATTTCACCGACATTAATCTCTAAGTTGATATTAAATAAAACTTGCTTACGAAGTGAACTATGGCCAAAATGGTGGTCAAGATTTTTAATAGAGATTACGGGAAGCATATTTTAGAATTGGGCATTGGGCGGCATTGGGCATTGGGCATTGGGAGTTGGGCATTGATAAATATTTCCATGCCCCATCCCCTATGCCCAATGCCCATTTTTCAAAACATATCAGCAGGATCGCTGGCTTGGAGTTTGCGGGTGGCGATCGCACCAGAAATTGTACACATCATGATAGTCAGTACTAATACCTGCAATGCCCGAATCGCAGTCATGTACATGGGTAAGTTTGTAGCACTGCGAGTCAGTTGGTAAAGTGCTAAAGATACTCCTAATCCGGGGAAGAAACCTAGTGCTGCCAAAATCAACGATTCTTCAAGCACCACACCCAGCAGGTAATAATTGTGATATCCCATTGCTTTAAAGGTGGCATATTCTCGAACATGGGCATTAACATCGGCGGAAAGGACTTGATAGACGATAATCACGCCCACTACAAAGCCCATTGATACACCCATGCTGAAAATAAATCCAATTGGCGAATTTGTTCTCCAAAAGTTATTTTCAAATTCAATAAATTCGGCGTGGGTTAAGACTTTGACATCATCTCTCAGATAGGCTTTGAGCATTGCTGCTACTTTTTTCGGATCGTAGCCTGGTTTCAGAACAATCAAACCAAGACTGACACTGCTAGACTGTCGCCCAGAAAATAGCCGCAAAAAGTTTTGATCGCTAGTAATTAGATTGCCATCAGAACCGAAGGAAGCCCCGACTTGAAATAAGCCACTGATGGTAATTGTGCGCCGTTCTATTTCGGTAGTTAGGGTTTTACCTTGGTCAATTTGAGCGATCGCTTTTTGATAATCTCCTCTTGCGCCACGGTCGAATAAAACGGTATTCGGTAGCTTAATTGCCTGCAATTGCTGATTAACATCTGGTAAATCAAAAGCTGGCTTGTCTGGATTGAAGCCGATGACTAATACCCCTGCTTCACGGTGTGTTTGGGGATTTTTCCAGATTGTGTTATTGAAATACATTGGTTCTGCTGACTTCACCCCTGGTATATCCATTGCTTGGTAAAGTCGCCGCCGAGAAAATGTAGACAAGCTTGGCAAGTTACGGGCTTGGGGACTGGTTAAAACAATATCTGCTTGCAAACTGCGATGTAATCTGGTGTTGCTGTCATACAGCGCAGTTTGAAATCCCAGTTGCATAAACATGAGAAGATCCGCAAAGGCAATACCTGACAATGCCACCAAGAGACGGCTTTTTTCATGATTCAGTTGTAACCATCCTAAAGGGGTTCGTCGTAGCAGTTGTTTAATCAATCCCATAATTTATTGGGGAATTGGGAATTGGGAATTGGGAATTGGGCATTGGGCATTGGGCATTGGGCATTGGGGAGTTCAGAGGAAAGATGATTACTTTGACTTCTGAACTGGGAACTTCGACCTTTGAACACAAAGCGTTAAGCTTAGAACTTACAATTCCCCATGCCCAATGCCCCATGCCCCATGCCCATTTCATAATTCAATTACTGCCTTAACTTGCATATTGGTTAAGGTGGCAGCTTTTTGGCTGGAGGCTTCATTTAGTCGGATATGAACTTCTACTACTCTGTTATCGATATTGCTGGCAGGATCTGTGTTGACGACATTCTGCCGCCGTACTTGCAAGCCTTTGCGATCTACAATTCCCTGCAATTCAATCGGGAGGTAATCACCAAGTAATGTTACTTTTTGGCCTGAATGCACTTTGCCGATATCGCTTTCGTAGACTTCGGCTATGACATACATCTGGCTGGTTTGTCCGATATCAGCAATGCCATCATTTGAGACTAATTCACCAGGATAGGTATGAATCTCAAATACCTGTCCACTTTGGGGCGATCGCACCTCGGCCTGTTTTAGATTGACTTTTGCCAAATTCATCGCTGCTACAGCCCGATTGACTTCTGCTTGGGCTGCTTCTACATCTACTCCTCGGACTTCAGCAATTTCATCAAGGGTTGCAGTAGCTTGTTTTACCTGTTGCTGGCTAGTTGATTGGGTACGATTTAACTGTGCTTGCGCTTCTTGCAGGTTTTTCTGGGCGGTTTCCAAGTTTAAATGCTTGCTATCCTGTTGGGAGGCGGAGATTGCCCCCTGTCGATATAGTTGCTGATAGCGTTCGTCTTCTGCTTGGGCGTTACGCACTTCGGCTTGGAATCGCTCAATTGTTGCTGCTTGGGCATTACTATTACCTTGGCGTTCTGCTTCTAAACGGGCGATCGCAGCTTTTTGGGCGGCAATTTCACCACGTTTAGCCCCTGCTTGGGTGCGGTTTAAGTTTGCCTGGGCTACTTTGACTTGTTCTTGCGCCTCTTGAAATTCTGCTTGTAAGCGATCGCGGCTGTTCAAAATCGCAATTATTTGTCCTGCTTTTACCCTATCCCCTTCCTTCACCAACAACTTTTCTACCCGACTTCCTTCCGCAGATACCGCAGCAGAGAGTTTAACTACCTTTCCTTGTGGTTCAATCCGCCCTAAAGCTGTTACGGTTGTTAACTCTGGCAATTGTGTTGCTGGCATTTGTGTCTCAGGGGTTGCATAATTTTGCCAACGTTTGACTATATAAAAACTTATTCCGCCAACCAACAAAGATGCAATTATACCTACAGCAACGGATGGACGCAGAATAGACTTAGGGAACGTTCTGTACCCTAATTTTGAGTTTCGCACCATAGATTACCTCTTAACTAGTGGCGCAGAAAAAACTGAATTGCTTAAGTTTTTATTCTTACTTCTTTCTTGATTTTCTAGCTTTTCCTTTATTTGTTAGTTAACTATTGTGGATTTATCGATTCTGAATTCATAAAAAATGGAAATTATTGAGAATTTACCAACTTACTGTAATTTAGCTGGATAGGATGACAACAATTTATTTTCCAGTATTAAGAGACTTACTTTTGATGATTAATTTTATTTTGTTTTGTGAAAGTACTCAGATATAGTAGACGGTTTCAAATTCACAGGCTGTAACAGTGCCAACAATCAGAGATAAATTTAGCTATTGCTTTTGTCATGAAAAACAAATAAATTTAACTTACTAAAAAATCTCTTTGAATTTGATAGTTTTATTATTTTTAATGATATATTTCACTGCTAATACTAAAAACGCAGTGTTATCTAATAATACAGTTCAGTTAAGGCTAAAACTCTATTACCAAAGTCAATTTTTTAACATAGACGCAAATACGCAATAAATCGCAATTCTTGTAGAGACGGCGATTTATCACCAAATCAAGGGTTTTTAATTTTTAAGTAATGAGTAATAAGTAATGGGTATTTACTCATTACTCATTACTCATTACTCATTACTCATTACTTATTTATCGCGTCTTGCCTTTGTAATTTACATAGCCTGCCAGTGTTGGGGAATGTTCAAATTTTCCGGTAGAATTGTTGTGCGATCGCCAATAGCCTGCTCAAGCTGCTGTAATTCTAGGTTTTCGCATCCGCTCAAGTTTGCCCTAGAAAGGTTGGCTTCATGGAAGTTGGCATCTTGCAGATTAGCTGTACTGAATAATACACCTTCTAAATTAGCTCCAGCAAGTTTTGCTCTTTGTAGGTTACTGCCAATTAGGTTTGCATCTTGCAGGTTGCTACCTTCAAAGTTTATTTCAAAGAGGTTAGCATCACAAAGGATTGCTCCTTCTAAATTGGCATCACAAAAAATTGCTCCTTCTAAATTGGCATCACAAAGGATTGCCCCTTCTAAATTAGCATCATAAAGGATTGCCTTTGAAAGGTTCGCTTTTCTGAGGATTACCCCTTGCAAATTGGCCTCTGGAAGGATTGCCTTTGAGAGGTTTGCTTCATAGAAAACTGAACCACAAAGATTGGTTACTGATAAGTCTGCCTCCGAGAGATTTGCTCGTGTAAAATTGACCCATTGTAAATTAGATCCTACGAGAATTGCCCTAGAGAGGTTAGCTTCAGTTAAGTCGGCATTACGGAGGTCTGTATTCCGTAAATCCAGTTTCTGATTTACCGGATCTTTATGTGAATTGCGTCTTCCAATGACAGTTAAGGCTGTTTGAATATCTGTAGGAAGTTTTGATGAACCCTGTGAGTCTTTCTTATATTCATGATTCACAGAGGAATTCTCGCGGATAAAAGCAGCGAGAATTTCCATAATTGTCCAGTGGTCTTTGTGAGAATCCTTAGCAATTTGCTCTAAAGCATAAATGGCAGCAAATCGCGTTTCAATCTTTTCATTACCCAGTTGTTCAATTGCTTTACAAAAGCGTTCTGGAACAACCTCTTCTGGAGTTGGTTGTGTGTTAACGATATTCTTATCCCAAGCTAGTGTCCCAGCAAGGAGTTGGGTTAACAAACTCTGATTTTCATCTAGAGACAGTTTGGAAGTATAGTAAGCATTAGTAATTAATGCCAATCCTCCAATGATTATGGCAAGAGTTGTTAATGCTTGATTAATATATTCTATTTTTTCTTGATTTGAAAATCCTTCAATACTTTCAAATAATGAGAAAATAAGAGTTGCTGAGAAAATAAATATAATTGAGATAAATACCAACAAAGTCGTGAGTCCATTTGTCTTTATGAAAGATATGTCATAAGTCTTCATATCTGACTCCTTACGGAAATAAACTTAGGTTAAGTTTAAGAGCGTGTGTAAATATCTGGTAGAGTAAAAATACGGAAGTACTTGATAAATACTTAAACGTACTTAATAGAAATCATCTATGAAATCCATCAGAATTTATTTTTCAAACAGTCTCTGAACTGCGGGGGTTAGCGCTAACGACACAACATTTTTGTCCATAAAGCGAAGCTATTCCACGCAATTTAAATGCCTCTAGAATAGTTTTAAATCTATAACGTTAAAGAGATTTATCTAATTACTCAGCTTTTTAACATGACTAAATTGGAAATCGCCATGAGTAATTCCTCTGGTGATACAGGTTTAACAATGTGCTGTTGAAATCCTGCTCTTATTGCTTGCTGCTGATTAATTTCGCCTGCATAAGCAGTCAAAGCGATCGCAGGAATCTTTTTTACCCCTAGTTGTGCTTCTAGATTCCGCACCTGTTCCATCAGCATATAGCCGTTCATCTCTGGCATCCCAATATCGCTGAGTAAGATATCTGGCTTTGACTGGGTGAGCGCTTGTAATGCTTCATCTCCTGATGCTACTGTGGTGACGATCGCTCCAAACTCCTCAAGCACAAAGCTGAAAAAATCGCGGGTATCAGCATTGTCATCGACAATTAAAACTTGTACACCGATGAGAGGCAAGTAGGTAGAAATGGCAGATGCTCTCTTAACTTTTGGATCATTTTTGCATGTTGCACTGTCCTTGAGCAAGGGTAACTTCACTGTGAAGATAGCCCCCTCATCCTCGCCAAGACTTTCAGCTTTAATTGTTCCGCCGTGCATCTCAACTAAGTGACGAGCGATCGCTAAACCTAACCCTAACCCACCAAACTTTCTAGTTGTTGTACTATCACCTTGACGGAAATATTCAAACACATGATTTAAAAAGTTAGGGTGAATGCCTTTACCTGTATCGCTCACAGTAATCTGGACTTGGGCATCGATGCATTGCAATCGCACATTTACTTTTCCCCCAATGGGTGTAAACTTGACAGCATTGGATAAAAGGTTCCAAAAGACTTGCTGTAAACGGACTGAATCACCCAAAACTTTCCCTTGAGAGTCAAGCATCATTTCAATGTGAATACTTTTAGCCTCTGCTGCTAAACGCACTGTTTCCATTGCTGCTTCAATGGTGGATGCCAGATTGACTGATACCATCTTCAGGTTGAGTTTACCTTGTAAAATGCGAGAAACATCCAGTAAATCATCAATTAGTTCAGCTTGTAATTTAGCATTGCGTTCAATAGTTTCAAGGGCTTTTTGGAGTGCCGTTTCATCAAACTTACGACTCTGCAACAGTTTTGCCCAGCCGAGAATTGGATTTAGAGGCGATCGCAATTCATGGGAAAGTACCGCCAAAAACTCATCTTTGATTCGGTTAGCAGCTTCTGCTTCCGCCCGCGCTATTTGCTCAAGTTGCAAAAGGCGATCGCGTTCTGATTCGGTGCGTTTGCGATCGCTAATATCAGTTAGCATAGCGATCGCGCCTAAAAACTCATTTTGTTCATTCAAAATAGCTCTAGCAGAAATCAGTGTCCAGATGTACGAACCATCTTTACAGCGCAATCTACCTTCTTTAAGATCGCTCCCTTCTCGCTTTAGCCACGCTAATATCTCTTCGGATGTTATCCCATTAACCTCTTCTATAAAATCAAATATAGAACAGCCAAGCATCTCTTCAGGCGGATAACCCAACATCTCGAAGATTCGTTGATTCACAAACTCTGTTCGTGATTCAGAATCAATCATCCAAATTCCCTCATAAGAGGTATCAACAATTCGGCGATACTTAGCCTCACTCTTTTGTAGCAACTCCTCTGCTTGCTTTAGCTCTCGGCGCTCTTTGGCTTCTCGCAATGCCCGTTGTACTGAGGGAACTAACCGCCCTAGTCGTTGCTTTAATACATAATCCGTTGCACCATTCTTCAAAGCTTCGATCGCTAATTCTTCGCCCAGCGCGGCAGAAACAAAGATAAAAGGAACCTCTGGAGAACGATTTCGAGCAATTTCTAAGGCAGAAATGCCATCAAAAGATGGCAAGGCATAATCCGCAAGAATTAAATCGAAAGCCTCTGTTTCTAAAGCAGCCGAAAAATCAGCGCCGGTTTCGACTCTGAGCAGTTCACAATCAATTCCCCCTTGGATTAGCACCATAAGGGTAAGTTCTGCATCTAACCGACTATCTTCCAAAAGGAGGAAACGCAGGATATTCATCAGTTGCCCTCCTGTTGACGGTGAGGTGCAGAAGGTAGAGCGCCTACGGGTGGGTGATTAATCACTGCCCAAAAAAGTCCTACACCTTTAATCGCATCGGCAAACTCATGATAATCTAAGGGCTTGACGACATAAGCATTAACACCTAACTCGTAGCATCTAACTAAGTCTGGCTCCTCACTAGAAGAAGTTAATACTACCACTGG
Source organism: Nostoc sp. (assembly GCF_036917435.1). GTDB lineage: Bacteria > Cyanobacteriota > Cyanobacteriia > Cyanobacteriales > Nostocaceae > Nostoc. The sequence continues at coordinate 39,744 of NZ_JBALDM010000015.1, read as the reverse complement.
AATAACTCGCATTATTGGGTCAGCTTTGAGTTGTGCTAACACTTCTAGTCCATCGATTTTAGGTAGTTTCAAATCGAGTAGCACTACTACAGGATGCCCTTCCATTCGTAACCGGAACAGTCCCCGGCGATAGAGATAATCTAGCGCTTCCTCTCCATCACGTACCACTACTACTTCGTTGGCGAGATGATTTTCTGATAAGGCGGCTAATATTAATTCTGCATCGTTAGCACTGTCTTCAATTAGCAGAATTCGCTTGAGTTCTTTCATTCGCCCTCCTTGTTCGACAACTTGGGCAATGAAAAATAAAAGGTGGCTCCACTGTCAATTATGGCTTCTGCCCAGACTCGGCCATTATGTCGATGAATAATTCTCTGTACATTTGCCAAGCCAACACCAGTACCTTCAAATTGTGGATCGCTATGCAGACGTTGAAATACTCCGAATAGCTTGTGAACATATTGCATATTAAACCCAACGCCGTTATCTTGGACAAAAAAGACAACTTCGTTTTCATTGTCAGTACTTCCAACAGTAATTTCTGCTGGATTTCGATTCTGCGTATATTTTACGGCATTGTCTATGAGGTTGCGAAGGACGAGTCGGAGCATTGAGGGATCGCCTTGGACTTTTGGTAGTGATTCGATGTGCCAATTGATTTTACGTCCTGCGATTTCTGTTACCAAATCGCGTTTGATCTCTTGTACCAATTCCTCCATGTTGAGGTTAATGTAGCGCATCTCGGTGCGCCCCATGCGAGAAAATGTCAGCAACTCATCGATGAGTATGCCTGCTTGTTTGGCAGTTTCTGCAATTATTTTTAAATAGCGCTGACTCGTTTCATCTAAGGTTGTTGAGCTATGGCGCTTTTGCAGCAATTCGACAAATCCGGCGATGTGACGAAAGGGCGATCGCAAGTCGTGAGAAACTGAATAGGAAAAGGATTCTAATTCTTTATTGGCAATTTCTAGTTGAATGGTGCGCTCTTGAACCCGTTGCTCTAATATTTCGTTGATTTCTTGCAGGGCAGTTTCGGCAACCTTGCGATCGTGGATATCTACACAGGAACCGATATAGCCAAGGAACTCCCCAGTTGATGCAAACCGAGGCACACCAGTATCAAAAAGCCAACGGTACTCGCCATCAAAGCGTCTGAGGCGATATTCCATTTTAAAACTTTGTCGGGCATCAAAGGCATTGATGTATGTATTTAAGCAATGCTGAAAATCATCGGTATAAACACCTTCAGTCCACCCGTTGCCCATCTCTTGCTCCAGAGTTCGCCCGGTAAAATCTAGCCAGGGTTTATTGAAGTAGTTACAAAGTTTGTCAGTGCTGGACATCCACACTAGTACGGGAGTGGTGTCTGTCATTTGGCGAAAGCGGGCTTCACTTTCACGCAATGCTGCTTCAGCAAGTTTGCGATCGCTAATGTCGGCGAGCAGTCCCAGCATCTGTACTGCTTCTCCTTGAGCATTATGATAAAGATGACCCCGTGCCCAAATCCAACGTAATTCTCCATCTGCACGGCAAATGCGGCACTCAAAATCCCAAATCTCTTGATTAATTAGAGCAGTCCGAAATTTGGCATCAACCAAAGGACGCTCTTCAGGTAAGACATGCTCCAAAAACATGTCATAAGTCCATTCGGGTAAGATAGACTCGTAACCAAAGATTTGGTCGTGTCGTAGCGAACGGTTAGCCGTCTGGTTTCTTAAGTCCAAATCCCAGTCAGCCAATCCTGCAGTTTGCAGGGCAAAGTTTAGCCGCTCATTACTCTGGCGCAATGCCTCTTCAGCAAGTTTGCGTAAGCGAAGCTCGTCGCAGACATCGCGCAGTGCAGCTTGCTGTTCGCTGATGTCAGTAATTAACGCCACATACCCTTCAACGGTTCCCTGTTTATTAACCTGGGGAACAAAAATAGCATTAATGTAGCGTATGCAACCATCTTTATAAGGCATTTCACCTTCAAATGTTACCTGCTCTCCTGCAAGTACTTGTTCCACATAAGGACGAACCACTTCATAAGCAGATTCACCCACAACATCCCAGAGATGCTTTCCATAAATTTCTGCCGCAGAAAGCCCAAACCACTCTTCATAAGCTCGGTTATTGAAGCGGTAGCGTTGTTTTGAATCCACAAAGGAAATTAGAACTGGCAGTGTATCTGTAATTAAGCGAAGTTCCGTTTCTCTTTGCCGTAGTGCCTCCTCAATGCGCTTGCGGTTTGTGATATCGCGCCAGCAATTGATTGCACCAATAATCTCACCTTGGAAATCCCGAATCGGTACTACATTAGCACTAGCTATAATCTGGGTTCCATCAGGACGTTCAATGATGCACTCCTCATCGTGGATTGTTTCACCGTGGCGCGTAGCACGATACAAAGGCAATTGTTCTGAGGTGAGGCGCGTTACACCATCAGCTAGAAACAAACCGTAAGATTGAGCATAGTCGCTAGAAGTCATGCCAACGAGGGATTCACCAGGTTTGCCCAAAAGCTCTTGGGCAAGTTTGCTGTTGGCAATGATTGGGAAATTAGGGGGGCCACCAGTGATAGTAATTCCCTCTGGGACGTGTTCTAAGAGCATTTGCAGAATGCTCTGGGAAACTTCAGCTTGGCGGATGCGATGCTGGGCTTCGGCTTCGGCTTGTTTGCGTTCGCGCAGCGCAGCTTGCTGTTCGCGCAGCGCGGCTTGCCGTTCGCTCAAGTCAAGAACAAAACCAATAATTGTCCTATCTTCTTGCTGGACAAAGCCAATGAGAACGGGAACTTGGGAGCCATCTTTACGAATGTATTCCTGCTCAAAAGGTTTACAACTCCCAGTAATTCTCAGTTCTTGAATTGATTGCTCACTCACATCAATATATTGAGGTGGAGTGATTTGACCCCAGCGAATTCGACTAGAGCGCAAATCCTTGCGGGTATAATTTAGCATTTGCAAAAAGGCATCATTGGCTTCAATAATCAAGCCATTTAGATCGGCTACAATCACGCCAATAATATTGGACTCTGTTAAGCGACCAAATCTTGCCTCGCTTTCGCGTAAAGACTTCAGACTCTCCTCAGCCTTCCATTGAGCTATGCGGCGTGATTCGTTGAGCAAACTGATTAACCCTGCTGTCAGCATGAACACGATCAGGGGTACTAAAACGTTTGGATTTGTAATATTCTGCGAATAGAGCGGCTTGAAAAGGAAGTAGTTAATTGCCAAAGTAGACAAAACTGTGGCAAGTAACCCCGGCCCCAACCCACCGTACCAGGCACTCACCATCACCGCAGCAAAAAATAGCGCCGCCGGCGTTGGGGTGAGATATTGATAGAGTAGCAGAGTTCCCCCAAGTGCTAAAGCAACACATAGCAAAGCTATACCATAATGCAGCAGTTGCTCTCGAATAGTTGCGCTTTTCTTTTTACTACCAGCAAAGATATCTTCGCGTTCAGATGTTCTCACCCTATAAGTCATAATCTGATTCTGCTTCTGGAAAATTCTGGTTTAGTAGCCTTTTGCCCGGTTCTTCCATCTGCCGTAACATTTCTTCTATTAGTTTTAGCGCTAACGGTGAAGGCACTGTATGCCGATTTTCCCACCGATTGACTGTTTTGAATGAGACTCCTAATTTAGTAGCAAACTGTTTCTGAGAGAGATTAAGTTGTTGCCGAAGATGCCGAACCAAATCTAAAATTTCCAGGCGCTTTGTTATAGGCATCTTTTCTTTTTATTCTTACAGCATGACCAGAATAGGACATCTGTCCTATTATTTATCTCTGGCTTAAGAAATATTTCTCAACGTTGAGGTTCAGAGGGTCAACTTTGAAGTTCAGAGGGTCAACGTTGAGGTTCAGAGGGTCAACGTTGAGGTTCAGAGGGTCAACGTTGAGGTTCAGAAGGTCAACTTTGAGGTTCAGAAGGTCAACTTTGAGGTTCAGAAGGTCAACTTTGAGGTTCAGAAGGTCAACTTTGAGGTTCAGAAGGTCAACGTTGAGGTTCAGAGGGTCAACTTTGAGGTTCAGAGGGTCAACGTTGAGGTTCAGAGGGTCAAACTTTATCTATCCAATGTTCCGGTAGTTGAAGATTTTCCGGTAAGATTGTTGTGCGATCGCCAGTGAAAAGTTAGATCCCCGACTTCTTGGAGAAGTCGGGGATCTGGACACCGCGAATTTTCACAAATCAGATAAGATTGCTATATATAAATAGAGGCGTTTGTTAGAAATATTAGCTGTCCCATAATAAGCGTTCTTCTCTTTTAGTAAAAACTATAGCTGTAAGTGAAAACGGTAGAATACGCCCAAATAACTAATGATGCTGTGATAACTCAACCTGATTGTGGCCAATCTGCCGGTGGTTCTATATAATCAGGTAGACGAGTGGTGCGATCGCCAAGTGCTTTTCTAATCTGGTGCAACTCTAAGTTTTTAGCCCCTGTTAAAATTGTCCCTTCGAGTTTGACATCGCTGAGGTCAGCTTCTAAAAAGTTAGCTCCCATCAGGTTAGCCTGTGTCAGATTAGCTTGATAAAAGGTCGCCCTATGCAGGTTAGCTCCAATCAGGTTTGCCTGATACAGGTCAGCTTCCGTTAAACTGGCTTCTGAGAGATTGGCAAAATAAACTTCTGTTTGGTGGAGTTTAGCTGCATTCAAGTTAGCCCCAGAAAGGTTAGCTCCATTTAGATTAGCCCCAGAAAGGTTAGCACCAATCAAACCCGTTAGATTTAGGTTAGCTTTACCCAGTTTTGCACCTTGCAAGTTAGCTAAAAACAACTTTGCTCCAGAGAGGTTGGCGACTTTTAAAGTTGCTTGTTGCAAGTTAGCTTTATAAAGGTTTGCTCCTTGGAGATTCGCTACACGCAGACTTGCTCCAGAAAGGTTGGCTGAACGCAGGTTAGCCCCAGAGAGATTAGCGCGGTTGAGATTAGCCCAACATAGATTAGCTCCACAAAGGCTAGCTTTTAGTAACCTGGTTTCATAGAGAATACACCTAACAAGGTTAGCGCCGTTGAGGTCAGCCTCACTCAAGTCGGCTCCCCGCAAGTCAGCCCCACTCAGGTCAGAACCACGTAAATCGGCTTGTTGCAGATTCACTCCTAGCAAGTCTGCTCGTCTGATGTCGATATGACGTAAATCAAGTTTCTGGTCTTTTGGGTCTTCGAGAAAATTCCGCCTACCGATGACAGTTAAGGCTACTTGAATATCAGTGCGGATTATTGGCAATTCTTCATGGAGGTTTTGCTCCAACTGCTGTGTCGGACGCGGCCCACTTCTACGCCGACCTGAGTAAGCATCTGGTGAATATTCTGGCTTTTGTTGCTCCACCTTCACCGCCTGGATAGGCGCATTTTCGCGCACAAAGGCAGTGAGGATTTCCATGATTGTCCAGTGTTCTTTAGGAAAATCCTGAGCAACCCTTTCTAATGCATAAATTGCACCTGTTCGGGTTTCGATTTTATCATGACCAAGTTGGGCAATTGCCCCCATAAAGCGTTCTGAAGTCAATCTGTCTTGATTCAGTTTGGCATTCTGAAGGCTAATTTCGAGGTTTTTCTCAGCTGCGATCGCATTTTTATGCATCGCTTGGGCCCGCTTTGCTGAATAATAGGTATTAAACATTGCTGCCGATGCCAGAAAAACTATTGCAGTAGTTGTTAACGCTTGGTTTCTATACTGAATTTTTTCCTGAATTGACAATTCTTTAATACTAGACAAAGCAAAGAAAGTTACAGTCAATGAGCAGCCAAATAAAACTGTTATAGTTATGAACCAATTCAACAGAGTGTCTGTCTTTTTAGAAGACATGGTAAAAATTTTCCTTACAACTTAGAATTATTACTTAGATGTTTGGAAAAAATAGTATACCATTTAGCAGAAAATTATAATAGGTGTCCGAATACCTCTTTAACTAAGTAATAATATCGAATATACTTGTGAATTAAGGCAAAAATTGAACAATTATTGAAAAGCTTGCACTGGAAGCTTTCTTCCTTTTAACTTTCGCCTTGCAAAAATGGTGTTTTACTCAGATAATTTAGCTTCTCTCAAGTTTGCCCCATCAAGTACGGCATCATTGAGAACTGCCCCTTGCAAATCAGCTAGATATAAGCTTGCATAATGGAGGTTAGCTCCTTTTAAGTTAGCTCCTTTTAGGTTAGCTGCACTAAGGATTGCCCATTCTAGATTAGCTAAATATAAGTTAGCACCTTCTAAGTTAGTTGCACTGAGAATTGCTCCCGCAAGATTAGCTTCTGTGAGGTTCGCCCCAGCAAGATTAGCTTGATAGAGGTTTGTCTGTTGTAGATTCGCTCTATTCAGATTTACTCCTCTCATATCCGCGTGACTCAAATCAAGCTGTTCATTTTCTGGGTCTTGATTTACATCTCTTCTAGCAATAACAGTCAGGGCTGCTTGAATATCTATACGAACTTTTGCTTCTTTTTGAGGTACATGAATAGTATTTTCTCGGATAAAAGTAGTAAGAACATCCATAATTATCCAGTGGTATTGTGGATGATTTTGGGCAATTTGCTCTAAATCATTAATTACAGCTAGACTGGTTTCTATTGTGTTATTTCTTAGTTGTTCAATTGCTATTTTCAAACGTTCTTTTGGAGACTTATGTTGAGTTTGATTAAATTTATCTGTGAAAACATGTATCCCCAGACATATTTTTGATAACTGACTGTTATTGATTGATAAAATATTTTTTACAGCATGAAAATAATTAATAATGACTGTCAACATACGATAGTTAAAAACTTAGTGCTAATTGGTGGCGGTCACAGCCATGCAATTGCCCTGAAAATGTTTGGAATTAAGCCGTTACCCGGAGTGCGTTTGACGTTGATTAGTGCAAATCAAAAGACAGCCTACTCAGGAATGTTACCAGGATACATTGCTGGATTTTACACCCATGATGAATGCCATATTGATTTGAAGCCATTGGCTAACTTTGCTCAAGCAAATTTGTATATTGACAGAGTAGTTGCTCTAGACTTGGAAAACAACAAAGTTCTCTGTGCTAACGGATTGGCGGTAGATTTTGATGTGCTGTCTATTGATATTGGCAGCACTCCGGCCAGAGTGTCTGTATCAGGTGCAGCAGAATATGCGATCGCAGCTAAACCAGTATCGCAGCTATTGGAACATTGGGATGAACTAATTGCGGCTGTAAGTAAAAATCCTCAAGAACTGATGAGGATTGCGATCGCAGGTGGAGGTGCCGGCGGTGTAGAATTGGCGTTGGCGATGCAATCTCATTTACATCAGATTCAACAACCACTTCCCAATCTAGAAATGCATTTGTTTCAGCGTCAGATGGAACTGATGCCTAATTATCATCAATCAGTACGGCATCAACTTCAGCAAATTCTTACCCAGCGAGGTATTGAGCTACATCTTGGAGAAAGTGTGTGTAATATCGCACCTATAAACCACAAGCAAACTAGAGAACTATTTGAGATTAAGTGCGAATCTGGTTTGACAGTAGAGTGTAATAAGATTTTTTGGGTAACACAAGCTTCAGCACCCGAATGGTTAAAAATTGCCGGACTAGGAACTGATAAAAAAGGTTTTATTCTGGTAGAGGACACATTGCAATCTCAAACACACCCGCAAGTATTTGCATCTGGTGACATCGCCACAATGGTAAATCATCCACGTCCGAAAGCTGGGGTATTTGCTGTTAGACAAGGTAAACCTTTATTTGAGAATTTGCAACGAATTTTATTAGGTAAGTCGCTCAAACCTTATAAACCACAAAAACAATATTTAAGTTTAATTGGTACAGGAGATGGACAGGCAATCTTAACCAAAGGCATCATCACTTTACCACCTCATAAACTCTTATGGCATTACAAAGATTGCATTGACAGGCGCTTCATGGAACGCTTTCATTTTGAATAAATAAGGGAGTTAGGAGTTAGGAGTTAGGAGTTAAGAGAATTTTTTCCCCAATGCCCAATGCCCAATGCCCAATTCCCAATTCCCAATGCCCAATGCCCAATTTATCGAATCTGTTCAATTAGCTCAATAATTTGTTGATAATACTGGATATTTCCCTCTTGGTAATACAAGTCTGCGGATTTCTGGAAATCCGCAATTGCTCTTTGAGAATCACCCAGATTTTGGTAGACATCTGCTCGAAGGATGTAAGCTGAAGCCCAATGAGGCTGAAGCTGTAAAGCCTGATTTAAGTCAGTAAGCGCTCCTTGTAAATCTCCCAATAGAGAACGGCTACGACCACGATTGTACCAGTCTTCAGCAAAACTAGAGTCGATCGCGATCGCTCGACTATAATCTTCTATTGCCTTTTGATAATCTTCTAGGGCATAGCAAGCATTAGCGCGATCGCTGTAAAATGCAGCAGATTGGGGATTTATTTGCAAAGCTTGGGTGTAATCTGCGATCGCACTTTCATAAGCTTCTAAAGCATAATGGGTTGAACCTCGGTTGTAATATGCTTCAATTAAATCAGGATTAATTTCCAATGCTTGATTATAATCTGCGATCGCTCCTTGCTCATCCCCCAAAAGACGACGAGCATTTCCTCGATTGCAGTACGCTTGCGAAAATTCAGGAACCAATTCTATTGCTTGGGTGTTATCGTCAATTGAACCCTGTAAATCTTTCAGAGCTTCACGGGCAATTCCCCGACCATAATAAGCTGCGGCTAAGTTATCATTAATCTGTAATGCCCGATCGTAATCTTTAATTGCTCCTCTATGATCTCCTAAAGAACGACGAGCCGCCGCGCGATCGCAATATCCTTCAGCTAAACTAGGATTGAGTTGTAATAAGCGATTGCTATCTTCAATTGCGCCTTGATAATCTCCCAGTCGGCGGAGAGCATTCGCCCGAAAGCCATATACTAAAGCTAGAGTCGGATTTTCTTGTAAGGCTCGGTCATAATCTGCGATCGCACCCTTATAATCTTCAAGGGTACTACGGACAAGACCCCGTTCACAATAGGCTTGTACATCATCAGGGTTGAAATTTAGCGCTTGATTAAAATCCTCAATTGCTCGGTGATATTCTTTGAGGTGAGCAAGAACCAAACCCCGATTGTAATATGCTCCGGCAAACCTGGGATTTATTTCTAAAGCGCGGTTGTAATCTGCGATCGCACTTTGATAATCTGCTAAAGAGTAGTGGGCATTACCTCGATTATGATAAGCCTCCGCCAACTTAGGATCTAATTGTAATGCTCGGTCATGATCTGCGATCGCTTCGTTAAAATTTCCTAAGATGTGGTGAATATTACCCCGATTGCTGTATGCTGCGGCAAAATTGGGATGCCATTGTAAAGCTTGTTGAAAATCTGCGATCGCTCCTTGACGATCGCCGCTTTCAAAACAAGCGACACCTCGATTATGATAAGCATTGGCAATATCAATATTGATATTATCAGCTAACTGGGTACTATTTTCTATTGTTTGGATATAATCAGCGATCGCTTTGTCGTATTTTTCTAAGGCAAAGTAAGCATTACCCCGGCTGTGGTAAGATTGGGCGAGATTGGGATCGATTTGCAATGCTTGATTATGATCTGCGATCGCTCCTTGATAATCGGCTAAAAAGTAACGAGCATTACCTCGGTGATAGTAGGCTGTGGCAAAATTGGGATTAATTTCTATAGCGTGGTTGAAAGTAGCGATCGCTTTTTGATAATCCCCTTGTAAACTGTGGTTTAATCCTTGGTTTAATAATTCTTCAGCATTCATGTAATTTTCCTGGATTTCGACATTCCCTAGCTTAAAGGCAACGGGATTCTTAACGATATGTTTTGATAATCGTTCCAGCTTATTGTGCCTCCTGCTAAGATTTTAATTCCTGATTTTCTGTGAGATTATATCAGTGCGACGATTTTCAGGCGACTTAAACAGCAGCAAGCACCGCAAATAAGAATGGTGGGTGACTGACTCACCGTTTTTTACTGAGGCTATTATAGTAGCGGATAACACATTGGCTAAGTGCGATCGCATCTGCTAGGAATATGCGTAAAGAGTTTCAAAATCGTTTAAAACACTTTGTTGCTTTAAAGTCCAAGTACCAAGCAACTAATTATCCAGATTCATCACCTGCTAGTCTTTTATATCTTATATTGCGAAAAGTTGACTTAGGAATTGAACTTAGTGATTTAGAATCTAATTGGTTGGGAGAGTCTGAGCTTAAAGAGACTTTAGAAGCTATCAAGCAAGAGCAGCAAGATAAAGTACAAGAATTCCGAAAAGCAGCGTTAGAATTGCTGTACAACTTGCAGCAAAACTTACAAGTCACTCAAAATCAAGACGAGGAAGACAGGGAATTACTTATGCGATTAGCGCCACTTTACCAACAAGACCGAGAACAGGCGATGCAAGAAGGTGAACAACGAGGACTTGAAACAGGAATTCAGCAGGGAGAACGTTTGGTGGTGGAAAACTTGCTCAAATTTCGTTTTGGTGAAATAGATAATGAACTTCAAGAAATTATTGAACCTTTATTGACGTTACCACCAGAAGAATTTACGCCTTTACTATTGCAGTTATCCCGTGAAGAATTAATTAATCGATTTCACTAACGTCAATCATATATTTTTTCATGATTAGGCTAAGGCTTAAAGAAGAAGGGAAAAGATTTAAAATTTTTCCCTTTTTCTTTTTTCCACTTTCTACCTCACGTTACAATGTAAAACCGAAGACATTAATACAGTATTATGAATCCTACTGACGCAAAACTACATCATTAGAGAGAACTCATGAATTGCTCCTACCTAAAAATGAGTATTGTGATTATTGTTGGCGTAAGTTTTAATGAAAATGAATGAGTCTCTAAAATTTTTAACCAATAGAAACTTTATCTTATAGGTTTACATAAATGGATTTTCTGACAATTCTAGGATTAGCTGCTGCCACACTAACCAGTACTGCATTTTTACCACAGATGTTTAAAACATGGCAAACAAAATCAGCAAAAGATGTTTCTTCAGTTACGCTGATTACATTCATAATTGGTGTTTTTTTATGGTTAATCTACGGAATTTATCTACAAGCCTTACCAATTATTCTTGCTAATAGCGTGACATTGTTTTTTAACTTGATAATTCTATGGCTTAAAATTAAATATAGATAACCCTACTCATAACTAAAACCTTTGACACCATAAAAAGGATATATTCTCTGAATAATAGGAAGAAAATCAATTGCAATCTGTCTGTATATAGCCTAAGTCAGCCTGAGTCTAACTGTATTAATTACGAATTACGAATTACGAATTATCATGACCTCATCTGTATTTGAATCTGAACGCCTCCTATTCACCCCCACCACCCCAGACACCAACGCTATCCCCATAATTTTCGCCTTTCCCAATGAATATAGCGTAGGTATCACTAGCCTTGGCTATCAGGTAGTTTGGGCAACTTTGGCAATGCGTGATGATGTGCAGGTAAGTCGCCTGTTTACAGATACTCACGAACAACTCCCCAGAACACCGGAAATTGTGGGATTTTCTATTTCCTGGGAACTGGATTATGTGAATATTTTAAATTTACTGGAATCTTTAGAAATTCCCATTCAAGCAACTTCTCGTGATGATTCTCATCCAATAATTTTTGGTGGTGGCCCCGTTCTCACAGCTAACCCCGAACCTTATGCAGATTTTTTTGATGTAATTTTACTGGGGGATGGTGAAAACCTACTAGGAAATTTCATCGAGGCGTACAAAGAAGTTAGAAATGCTTCTAGACAAACTCAACTAAAAAGACTTGCACAAATCCCAGGAATTTATATTCCGAGTTTGTATGAAGTCGAATATCACACAAAAGATGGTGCAGTAAAGTCAATTAAACCAATTTCTCCAGAAATTCCCGCAGTGGTGCAAAAACAGACTTATCGGGGAAATACTCTATCGGCTTCGACTGTAGTCACCGAAAAAGCCGCTTGGGAAAATATTTACATGGTGGAAGTGGTGAGAAGTTGTCCAGAAATGTGCCGCTTTTGTTTGGCGAGTTATCTCACACTGCCTTTTAGAATAGCGAGTTTAGAAGATTCTTTAATTCCCGCGATCGCAAAAGGTTTAGAAGTCACAAATCGGCTAGGATTATTAGGGGCTTCTGTAACTCAGCATCCAGAGTTTGAAGATTTGCTAAATTATATCAGTCAGCCAAAATACGATGATGTTCGTCTCAGTATTGCCTCAGTGCGAACCAATACCGTAACAGTACAGTTAGCAGAAACTTTGACAAAACGAGACACGCGATCGCTTACCATTGCTGTAGAGAGTGGTTCTGAGAAAATCCGGCAAATCGTCAACAAAAAGCTGCATAACGACGAAATTATCCAAGCAGCGATAAATGCCAAAGCTGGCGGATTAAAAAGCTTGAAACTCTACGGAATGGCAGGAATTCCCGGTGAAGAAGCAGAAGATTTAGAGCAAACTGTGGCGATGATGCGTAATATCAAAAAAGCTGCACCAGGATTACGCCTAACATTTGGATGCAGCACCTTTGTCCCCAAAGCGCACACACCCTTTCAATGGTTTGGGGTAAATCGTCAAGCAGAAAAGCGGTTACAGTTTTTGCAAAAACAGCTAAAACCGCAGGGGATAGAGTTTCGGCCAGAAAGCTATAATTGGTCGATTATACAAGCTTTATTGTCGAGAGGCGATCGCAGACTCTCCCAACTTCTTCAACTTACCCGTGACTTTGGCGACTCCTTGGGTAGCTACAAACGTGCTTTCAAACAACTAAAAGGACAAATCCCCGATTTAGATTTCTACGTCCACGCCGAATGGTCAACAGAGCAAATATTACCCTGGAGCCACTTGCAAGGGCCTCTGCCACAGTCTACACTACTAAAGCATTTGGCCGATGCTAAGAGTTATATCAACCCATCTCCAAAAGAACTACAGCCGTTACTGGGGGCTAGGGACTAGGCACTGGGGACTGAGGATTAAGGACTAAGATTAAAATTTAATATCCAATTCCCAATGCCCAATGCCCAATTCCCAATCCCAAAAACTTGATGCAAAACACAGCTGAGTATTACTGCGCCTATTGCGGCGAACCGAACTTAACTTTTATTGATTTGAGTGCTGGAGGACAGCAATCTTATGTAGAAGATTGTCAAGTTTGCTGTAACCCAAATATTTTGTACGTGCGGGTTAATGAAGATACCCTAGATATCGAGATTGATACAGAATCAGAAAGTTGAATTTTAGGTTTTTCTTTCCATGCTGCACTTTAAACATTCCTCAGTAATTAATGCCTCACCAGAAGTAGTTTGGAAATTTCACGAAAGGCCAGATATTTTGCAAATGCTGAATCCACCTTGGCAGCCAGTCCAAGTGGTTCGTCGTGAGGGAGGGCTAAACGTGGGCGCTATCACAGAATTTCGCCTGTTTCTCGGCCCATTACCATTAACTTGGTTAGCGCGTCATACTGAATGCGACAAATATCGCCTGTTTACCGACGAACAGATTTCTGGCCCCTTTGAGTCTTGGGTACATCGACATGAATTTGAACCAGAAGCTGGCAAAACTAGGCTGACTGATACTATTTCTTTCTCTATGCCTGGTGGAGGAACAGTTGAATTTGTCAGTGGTTGGTTAGTGCAAGCGCAACTAGAAGCAATGTTTCGCTATCGCCACTATGTGACTAAACGAGAATGTGAGTCACGATAGCAAAATGTGCTGAACAATAAAGTTATCTTAAAATTCCAAAAACAAGAAAAAAGCCCTAGACGTTTATAAGATTTACGCAAAACCACACGCTATAGGGGCAATTCATGAATTGCCCCTACCGGAAAATAAGGGTTTTGAGCATTTATTATATAACCTAATACAGTTCAGTTAAGGTTTTTATCTTCTCTCTGTGTAGCGCCAGTTGCTACAAGTCGGGGAACCCGCCCAACGCACTGGCTTCTCTGCGTCTCTGTGGTTTGTTAAAAAAAACTGACTTTAACAAAGAGTTTTAGCCTTAACTGAACCGTATTGTTATATAGTCACCTATTTTTAAGGCTTCATCTATTTAGAAATTACCAAATAGAAACACTGTTTTCTGTAAACGCTAAAATTCTTGGCGTTGTTATTTATACTTTTCACCTCTCAACCGAAAACAGTTTTGGGTATATCGCTTGTATGTGTAATAATAGTTAAAGTATCTTTACGTTTGTACATATTATTAGAGTATTGGCACTGTCCAATCCAAAACACTGACCACTAATAGAGTTTTCTGAATGGTGGTTAGTGCTTTTTGTCGTGACTATATTTTAGAAACTTTCACCTGAATACTAGGCGGAGTAAAAGCGTGATTCAATCAGAACAACCACCCAATCATCAAACAAAACTGACCACAGTAGGGAAAAATAAATCTCAGTCTAAGGGACTTTTCATTGCTATTCTCATTGTTACTGCATGGATCATTAGCCTGAGTTTATTACTTTCCCTTGACACCTCCAAGTTAACATTTTGGATTCTATTGCCTACCATACTTTGGCAAACATTTTTATATACAGGGTTATTTATTACATCTCATGATGCCATGCATGGGGTAGTATTTCCCCAGAACACCAAGATTAATAATTTTATTGGGACATTAACCTTATCTTTATATGGCCTTTTGCCCTATAAAAAATTATTAAAAAAACATTGGATACACCACCACAATCCAGCAAGTCAAATAGACCCAGATTTTCATAATGGTAAACACAAAAATTTCTTCGCGTGGTATTTTCATTTTATGAAGGGTTACTGGAGTTGGGGACAAATTATTGCCTTGACTACTATCTATCACTTTAATAATCACATCCTCAATATACCATCTGAGAATCTAACTTACTTTTGGGTTATTCCTTCGCTTTTAAGTTCATTCCAACTATTTTACTTTGGTACTTTCCTACCTCATAGTGAACCCATAGGAGGTTATATTCAGCCCCATCGTTCCCAAACGATTAATCGTCCAATCTGGTGGTCATTTATGACGTGCTATCATTTTGGCTATCATGAGGAACATCACGAGTATCCCCATGTTCCTTGGTGGCAGTTACCAGAAATTTATAAAAGCAAATAGTTCTTATTTATAAATATTATGTTAATAAATAAGAGTCACACGGTAATCTATAGCATTACTAAATCATTTGTAAAAATTTCTGCTGACTCTTCTCTCTCTGTTCTCTGTGCCTCTGTGGTACCCTGCGGGAAGCCGAAGCGTCTACGTTAAAAAAGTAATTTTCACAAATCACATAGAATTGCTATATATAGTTTAAGCAAGGCATTCTTTAAGATTATCCTGCTTATGCCAATTAATAATTCTCCTCTTGTCACCTATAGCCCTGCTTATACCATTGTCCCCACTTACGAATGCTTTAATCGGTGTAGTTACTGCAACTTTCGTAGTGAACCTGGTAAAAGTCCCTGGATGAGTCTTTCAGATGCAGAAACTATTTTAAAATCACTTCCAAGCGAAAAAGTCTGTGAAATACTTATACTAAGCGGTGAAGTTCATCCAAATTCGCCAAAGCGTGAGGCGTGGTTTGGGCGAATTTATGATTTGTGTAAATTAGCGCTTTCAATGGGATTTTTACCACACACTAATGTGGGGCCATTGAGCTTTGATGAAATGCAAAAGCTTAAGGGTGTAAATGCTTCGATGGGGCTGATGTTGGAACAGTTAACGCCAACATTGTTAAATAGTGTACATCGACACGCACCGAGTAAATTACCAGAAGTTCGTTTACAACAATTGCAGTGGGCGGGAGAGTTACAAATTCCCTTTACAACTGGGTTACTGTTAGGAATTGGAGAAATTGCTAATGATTGGTGGGAAACTTTAGAAGCTATATCTAACTTACATCAACATTACCATCACATTCAAGAAGTCATCCTGCAACCTCATAGTCCGGGAAATCAGCAAACTTTTGATGCACCTCCTTTTGATCCTCATCAATTACCAGAAGTAATTGCTAAAGCACGTGAGATTCTACCGCCAGATATTACTATTCAAATTCCACCGAATTTAGTTAAGGATGACTGCTGGTTACTCACTTGTATCGAAGCTGGTGCTAGGGATTTGGGCGGAATTGGGCCAAAAGATGAAGTGAATCCTGATTATCCCCATATTCAGGAACAGGCTTTGAGAAACATTTTACAGCCTGCTGGGTGGGAATTGGTGGCCCGATCGCCAGTTTATCCGCAATTTGATAGCTGGTTGTCAGAGGAACTACAAACAGCAGTGAAGCGATCGCGGAATGCTATGTTATTGGTTTAACATTGCTATACTCACACCACCAAAATAGCGTCAAATCAAGACTGTGGGCGACAAATTCCCAACGCATCCCTCAGAAGATATAGATAGCAGCCTAAACCGTGTTGTAAAATAGACATATAAGGATTGGGGGGCCATTTACTGGTCATAAACGCCTATAGAAACTATCTACGGAAATCTCCAAGGTTTAAAGTCCAGCCAGCTGAAACAACTACAGAAGCTGTATCACCAGCGTATACCAGGCGATCGCATCACCACGCCTGAGTTTTCCCAGCGTCTGGCAGCAATTAGCACAGAAGTCAATCAGCCTGTATGCGCCTACATCAATCGTCGCGGACAAGTGATTCGCGTCGGGGTAGGTACACCGCGACAAACGCAAATACCACCAATGGAATTGCCCCGTTACGGTGCAGAACGACTCAGTGGTATTCGTTGCATAGCCACCCATCTGAAGCCAGAACCGCCAAATGAAGCGGCACTCACGGCTATGGCCCTGCAACGCTTAGATGCCCTAGTTGTCCTAAATATTACCGGAACAGGATTTACACGGCGGGGAGGTGGTGCAACTGGATATGTCAAAGAGGCTTATCTAGCTCATCTCATACCCCAAGAGTCTCGCACCCTGATTACTAGTCCTGCTGCTTTCAAGGTAGGGGAAAGCCAAATTCAAACCCCAAGTTGGAATATATCGCCACCTATGGATTTGGATGATTTGGGAGATCAGGATTTAGTAGACTTGGTAGAAAATCTGGAAGCGGAATTCCAGCGTGAATTTATCGCCCAGGAAGTAGATGCTGACCACGATCGCGTGCTAATTGTGGGGCTGATGACCAGTGAGACAACTCCCCTACAATTCCAAGATACCCTAGTAGAATTGGCGCGTTTAGTTGATACTGCTGGGGGAGATGTATTACAGACAATCCGACAAAAGCGATCGCGCGTTCATCCCCAAACAGTAGTTGGCGAAGGTAAAGTGCAAGAAATTGCCCTAACTGCCCAAACATTAGGAGTCAATCTCGTCGTCTTTGACCGCGACCTCTCACCCTCCCAAGTCCGCAACTTAGAAGTTCAAATTGGCATCCGGGTAGTTGACCGCACCGAAGTAATTTTGGATATCTTTGCTCAACGCGCTCAATCTCGTGCCGGTAAGTTGCAAGTAGAACTAGCACAGCTAGAATACATGCAGCCACGACTAGCTGGTAGAGGGCGCACCATGTCCCGATTGGGTGGTGGTATAGGGACTCGTGGCCCTGGTGAAACCAAACTAGAAACTGAACGCCGTGCCATTGGGCAGCGCATATCCCGACTGCAAAAAGAAGTAACCCAGTTACAGGCCCATCGTTCGCGGTTACGGCAACGAAGGCAGCATCGAGAAATTCCCTCAGTGGCTTTGGTTGGATATACCAATGCTGGTAAATCTACTCTGTTGAATGCTCTCACTAATGCAGAAGTTTATACAGCCGACCAGCTATTTGCCACTCTCGATCCTACGACGCGCCGTTTAGTGATTCCTTATGGCGAAACAAACGAACATCAGGAAATTCTCATTACAGATACGGTAGGTTTCATACACGAACTACCTGCATCATTAATGGATGCCTTCCGCGCCACCTTGGAAGAAGTCACAGAAGCTGATGCCCTACTCCACTTGGTGGATTTGTCTCACCCAGCTTGGTTGCGTCATATTCGCTCAGTCAGAGAAATCTTGGCACAAATGCCGATAACTCCTGGCCCGGCGTTAGTTATTTTTAACAAGATTGATCAAGCTAATAGTGAGACTCTAGCTTTAGCTAGAGAAGAATTCCCTCTAGCCGTATTTATTTCAGCTAGTCAGCGCTTGGGATTAGAAACCCTACGCCATCGGCTTGCTCAACTGATTGAATATGCCGTTGACAGTAGGTAAATACTGAAATTAAAGTTTTGTATTTCAGTTAAAAATGCCGTAGTTCGTATAGCTACGGCACTTTCTATGGGAATTCAGTTTGATTTCTGAGAAGGTACTACGATACCTAACTTCGTTCAAAAATCAAACACTAATCCTTATGAAGATAAAAATATTTCTACTCTACTAAGCTAAAGTCATCTATGCAAATATACTGAAAAAGCCTTTGACCGAGTAGCTTGAGCGATTCTGAAGAAAACTGTCTACTTATGTAGACTCCTTCTGTGTGCTTGGGAATGCTCTCCTGTAAAACTTTACAGACATTCTTTGAGTTATTTATCTAAATCAATTTAATTATATTTTATTAAAGATATTTCAATATTATAAAAGACTTCATTTCATAGTCCAGTTTTTTAGTGGAATATTTCAAATAAATATAATTACTCCGTGTAATTACTATCTACTAGGACAATACTTAAAAAAATCTCATTTTTACCTCCTAAATTAAATTTTTAATAAACATATAAATAAAACATGGACTTTACAGCATCTTTTATGGCAATTTGTAAATATCAATTTCTAATCAATAAATCTAATACTCATTGAGTAGATTTATCTGAATCTTAACTATCAGGCTACAATCAATCCCAGTTATCCAATATCAGCTAATCCTTGCTGAAACTAAATTTCAAAATCAATATGCCTTTGTCTTGAAGAAAAAGCATATTAATTTGACTACTCAAGTATCACAGTAAAATTGATGAAAATTTACCGCATATCCACTTTTCTTTTTATCTGCTTTGGAGCAGGTTTAGCATTTTCTCCATCTGTTAAGGCTGCCACCTTTGACACTAATTTCACTCAATCTCTTACAGGTGCAGACGCTTCTAAAGGTGATATTTGGCTAAATTACATTACTCAGAATGGAACCAAATTTAATAATTTATCTTTCGTTAACAAAGTAGATATCTTATCTAACACACCAATCGCAAACGTCCAAGCAGGAAGTACGAGTACCCCAGGCGACAAAAACAATAACACCGGGGCAGCGAGTACAGACAAAGGTGATAAAGCTTCTGCTCCCATAGCTGTTTCTGGTCTTAAAGACCCTACTGGTGCTGAAATTGCTGCCTTCGTGGGTAACAAAAACTTAAACAACATTATTGATACAGAAGACACCGGGTCTTTTAAAATGAACCTCTTTTTCGACAGTTCCATTCAGAAAGATAATACTGGATTAGACAACCTGTTCTTTTGGGAACGCGGTATGAATAGTGACTTGGGCATTCAAGCCATTGATAGCAATGGCAAGTTAATAGGTAAATTCTTACAACTGAATCGCCAAGACCAAAAAAATGCAGGCTATAGCATTGACACTACAGAAATTGATGGCGCTCAACAAGTAGGTTCATGGGGAGTCCAACTTAAGCAATTGGGAGTAACCTCTCTTAGTGGTATTCAAATAACAACCAATGCAGATTACAACGGACCTGATTTCAAAGTAATAGCTAGAAGTGGTACACCATATTATCAGGCTCCGCCACCTGCACCTAAAAAAGTACCTGAACCTAATACAGCCGTTGCCCTTGGCTTATTTGCTATAGGTGCGCTGAGAGTGGTGAAGAAAAAGTCTTTAGTAACAGATTAAAGAACACTTGCCTAGAGGTTAGTAGTAAGCCAGGGCGATTTTTAATAAAGTTTGCTATACAATCGCTAAGAAGCTTATAAAACAAGAGCTTTTTAGCGATTTTTATTTTTGAGCTACGGGTAGCACCTCTGGAAGGGACTCAGATGTACTAGTAAGTTAACGTGGCAAATTTAGTTAGCCCTTCTGAAGATAAAGTGAAAACGAGATAGAACCGCTATAGCAAGTGACAAGTTATAAAATTAAAAAGTATTAAATCAAGTTGAGGAAATTATGGCTGCCAAAGTAGAAATTTACACCTGGAGGACTTGCCCGTTTTGTATCCGTGCCAAAAGTTTGCTGAAGAGTAAGGGTGTTGAATTTACAGAATACAGCATCGATGGAGATGAAGCAGCGAGAGATAAAATGGCTCAAAGAGCAAATGGACGGCGTTCTTTACCACAAATTTTCATCAATGACGATCATATTGGTGGTTGTGATGATATCCACGCTTTAGACAGTCAAGGTAAGCTGGATGAGTTACTAACTTCCGTGTAAGCTTAGAAGATATTGCGCTAGCGACAAGCCACTACAACTCTGTTTACGAACTTTTTTCTCGCAAAAGTATCTGTCCACAAGACTTTACCCTCCAGTTTCTACTCAGCAGTACAGATGTACGTCAATTAGTAAGATCGTCAAGAGATAATAATTGAATAACCATTTAATTTCTTGGCGATTGAGGTATAAAGGGTGAAACTAGCTTTTATCATTGATCCCATCCATCTGCTTGACCCATGTCATGATACCAGCATTGCCCTGATCGAAGCAGCGCAGATCCTGGGACACGAAGTTTGGGTAACTCAAGCAAATCTGCTGAGTGTGGTGGAGGGCAAAGCTTGGGCTGTCTTACAGCGAGTCGAACTTGTACCAGTGCAGTTGGTGGAGGGGCGCTGGGTAGCGGCGAATCCTTGGTATAAGTTGAGCGATTCTTCCTTAACTTCTTTAGAGACAATGGATGCCGTATTTATGCGGACAGATCCACCTGTCAATGATTCCTACCTCTATGCCACCTACATTTTGGATTACATTGACCAAAATAAAACCCTGCTGATTAACAGTCCGAGTGGCATCCGAGGGGCAAATGAAAAAATGTATGCCCTCCAGTTTACCAAGGCGATTCCAGAAACGATTGTCAGTGCTGATAAGCAGTTTATTCGGCAATTTGTGGAAGCAAAGGGGGCAGCAATTCTCAAACCACTGGGTAATAAAGCTGGGGAAGGAATTTTGTTTTTGCAATCGAGCGATCGCAATTTTAACTCCATTGTCGAACTCAGCACCCTCCAAGGTCGAGTCCCAGTAATGGTACAAACCTATCTACCAGAAGCAAAAGCAGGAGATAAACGAATTATCCTGCTCAATGGCGAACCGATTGGTGCGCTCAATCGCCTCTCTAGCGGAACTGATTTTCGCAATAATATGGCCACTGGTGGTACTGTCGCTCAAACCGAAATTACCCCAAGAGAAAATGAAATTTGTACCCAAGTAGCCGAACGGTTACGTCAAGACGGTTTAATTTTTGTGGGTATAGATGTTATTGGTGGCTACTTAACTGAAGTTAATGTCACTAGTCCTACAGGAATTCGTGAGATCGATCGCCTTGATGGTACTAATCTTGGTCATCAGGTTATTCAATGGATTGAACAGTCACTAAATTGAATGAAGCAGGAGACAGGAGGAGCTTTTCAGTTGCGGATTTGACCCCTACCTCTTTAATAAATGTAAATTATTGTTTACTTGGTATCACATTCTCCAGCAAACAGAATTCCTTTGGGCGCTTCCGTGGTTAACTCACCGAACAAGGCAAAAATAAAAAGCAAGAAGTAAAAAGAAAGAGGAATAAAATCGGTTTGAAGCCCCTGAATTTATTTATGGAAAAGGAAATAAAGATTTGTTTTGTTAGCGTAGCGGCACGAAGTGCGACACAACATGCTGTGAAACAAGGCATCCGTACAAGGCAAAAGTAAAAAGTAAAAAGGCAAAAGAAATATTGAATTTATCTTTCTTTTTACTTTTATCTTTTTACTTTTTACTTTTATCTTTTTACTTTTTACTTTTATCTTTTTACTTTTTACTTTTATCTTTTTACTTGTTTATGCGTCCTTTTTAAATCCCCTAGATTTATTTATGGGGATTATCTTTTTACTTTTTACTTTTTACTTTATTAACCAAGCGGCTTTGTTTATACCGAATATAAGTTTAATGGATTGCGGTGGTAGAAGTAGCAATGCCTACGACGGGCTACATTTAAACCTTCGTAGTCAGGCAGATTTCCAGATTTTTTCTTTCAAAAGCACAACTAGAAATCTAAGCCAACATACTCCTGGCCAATTTCATTCTATTAAATAACGTTGATGAGTTTCTTTACCAATTAGCAAAATTAGGGATGGCAACGGATTGCTTATCCCTGCTTTTGGTAAAACCCTGAAACTAACAGATTTTATAGAGCACTCAGCCTAACCTAATACTGCTAATTTAATCTAAAATCTCAAATCCAAAATCTTTTAATTCCGTGGTTTTGATCGGTTTCTCAGGAAGTCAGGTATATCCAATCCAGGTTTTTCTTTTGGTTCTGGAATTGGAGTTGGAGTTGGAGTTCCACTTGGAGTTGAGGTTGGGGGATTAACTGCGGGTTGTTGTGTTGTTGGTCGCTTTGAGGTATTGGGCGCTACTCGAATGCTAGCTACGCTTTGTTGTACCGCAGCTTGCACTTCACCTGTAAATCCAGTGGCAATTACAGTAATTCTTACCTCGCCTTGGAGTCTATCATCAATTACAGCCCCAAAAATAATATTGGCGTTGGGATCAACTACTTCATAAATTGCTTCTGCGGCTGCATTCACTTCATGCAAAGTCAAGTCAGTACCACCTGTGATATTAAATACAACCCCTCTAGCGCCTTCAATAGAGCATTCTAGCAATGGTGAAGAAATAGCTGCGATCGCAGCTTCTCTGGCTCTAGATTTCCCAGAACTGACACCAATTCCCATCAATGCTGATCCCGCATCTGCCATAATAGCGCGGACATCAGCAAAGTCAACGTTTACCAAACCGGGAATCGTGATGATATCAGAAATACCTTGCACCCCTTGACGCAACACGTCATCTGCATAGCGAAAAGCTTCTTGCACAGGTGTTTGTTCGGGGATCACTTCCAGCAGTTTGTTATTGGGAATAATAATCAGTGTATCTACCCTACTTTTTAACCCTTCAATCCCTTGTTCCGCTTGGCTGGTGCGGCGGCGACCTTCAAAAACGAATGGACGTGTGACTACGCCAACAGTAAGAGCGCCCATTTCTTTTGCTACTTCTGCCACGATTGGGGCTGCACCAGTCCCAGTACCACCACCCATACCAGCAGTGATAAATACTAGGTCAGCACCCTCTAAAGCTGTAGCAATTTCGTCTCGTGATTCCTCAGCGGCCTTTTGACCAATGGCAGGATTACCACCGGCTCCTAAACCCCGTGTTAGCTTCTGTCCAATTTGTAATCGACTGGGAGCGCCTGCCAGAGTTAAAGCTTGGGCATCAGTATTAATTGACCAAAATTCTACACCAGAGACATCAGATTCGATCATGCGGTTAACGGCATTGCCACCCCCGCCACCGACACCGATTACTTTAATGTTGGCAACCCGACCAGGAACAATCTCACCAATTCGGCTATTTTCCGTAAAAATCTTCTTATTCTCGTGATTTTGTCCGAAGTTCATTCCAGAGTTATTAAAGGGATTGGTCGAGTTAACTGCCAGAGAAAGCCCAGGCTGTCCTGGGGATTGGGAATTTTTATACGTGAGTCCTTGGTTATTATCAAGTGTCATTGGATTTGTGAAAGGGTAGATAAACGACTTTTTCAGGTGTTATTCACTTAAGAGTCAACTATAGTTTGACACTGCCACAAAACGATGGCACTGTTCTTTATTGTTTTCACTACTGCCAAGCCTAACAGAATTGACAGTGCGAAAATTTGCTATGGGATAAGCTTTTAATGCAGCCGATCCCACAGCCAATTCTAGAGAAGTATACCTATATTTATCTAAAAGTGAACTGTATAACTTCAACCAGACATTAATTTCTTCATTCTTCTGATCAGAGAAAATAAGTTCTAAAGACACACTACAGCCCATGTTATCTGCCTCAATAATATTGTTAATAGGTTTCACCATTGGGGATAATTGCAACTTTAGACACAAAAATCACCTGAAACTTACTTATTCTTAAGGTTTAAGTCAGCAAGAATTTACTTGTCAGACTATACCTGATTAATTTGCTGTTTGGGGAGTCTTAATGGACACTTTGTTGGAGCAACAGTCTATCTTACGAGAACCCTCACTAGTGTGGTCAACAAATCAAGATTTCCTAGAGGTTTAGTAACCAAATTAGGAATTATGTTACAGAACAGTCCAAAATGACTCCCAAAAAGCAGCATTTACGCAACTTTCTACAGTACTTTAAATTACAGATTTTAATTTCAGTAAACTGTCTTTGGAAGTATCCTCAACAGACCAAAGTTAGATTGTCTGACATCTTGCACCCTACTATTTAGATGTTAAGGTAACAATTGAGAGTGTTTTCCTCACAAGAGAGATTTTATGATTGATCTTCTCATTTTAATTAGAAGTTAATGCCGATTTTCATGCGGGTTGCCGGAAAACTGAAAATAATAAATATATTTATCAGCATAAAGCTTCTTAATTTACTAGGAGCTATCAATACATTAAACACACTAAATATTTTTAGGGTTTTTGGGAGTTAATTTTTGGTCTTTTTGGTTCATCTGTACTAATGGAACTTCGGGATTTTTCAGATCAATATACTCTATTTGGCCGGAATTGAGTTTTGCTGTTAAAGGGATCATTTGGGCGAGTACCTTAATTTGTTCAGACAACTGAGGGCCTGGAACACCAAGATGTACATTTCCTAGTTCTGTTTTCAAAATTAAATTTGCTGGATTTTGGCAATCAATTTCCATCACTTTTACGGTACTTTGGCTTACAGCTTGATGAATTTGAGTCCAGTCGAGACAGTATTGTTTTGGCGATCCAATTACTCTAAGATTGGGTAATTTCCGAGTGGGATTCAGTGATGTGTATTTTTCTAAAGGTATCCAGGCCCCACTTGCATCTAGTAAACCGATTGTGACTTTTTTGTTGCCAGTGCCTTGATTTTGTACACTTGGGGTTTGAGTCACCGCTACAGGGACTCGTTCTTGGATTTCGATATTTAATCCAGGAGGGAATAGGCGGCGTTTAACGATCGCTTGGGCAATAGTTGGTTGTTTTTTCAAAGAGTTTGCGATCGCATCTGGTTCAATCCGCCACAAAGATTGAGGGTAAGATAGCACCAACAGGGATTTAGTTGTCTCATCAGACAGTAATTGATTGCCTGATTTCATCACTACTTGTTTGGGAGTTTTTAATACCCATACTGGTTGAACTGCTACCCACAGCAATCCACCTGCCAAACCAGTAATGGCAAAAGTTCGCCAGATAGCTTGAATAATTTTCATCTGCCGCCGTTGCCGTAATTTCTTACGACGCTGGGCTAAATCTGTGCGGGAAACCGATATTATGCCAGCCATTCAAACCCCTTTCTCGTTACAGTCCAAATTCTTTTAGGACTTACGCAAAATTTTAGCCAAAACCCTTATTCTCAGGTAGGGGCAATTCATGAATTGCCCCTACCGCGTGTGGTTTTGCGTAAGTCCTATCTTTGACAAAACAGTGTGTTTAGTTAACGAAAACACTAGACCTCTTGCAAAAGTCCCTAACACCCCACCCCCAACCTCTTCCTTAGCAAGGGGAGGGGAGACAAAGCGTAGCTTTGGCGGGGTGAGGTTCTTATATTTTTTGTTAGGCGCTCTCCTCAAGACTTTTTTTTATTTTTAGTAACACTTTACAGTAAGTACAGAACTAACATGGTGCTAGTAATCCTTCCTATGAAAGTTTCCGGTGTCCATTCTTAACTCACCATTGTCTTTTTGGCAAGTGCTTATCAAATATTTTTTCTCTAAATTAATTTAAATATTTCTGATTTTGTTTTATTGACAAATAGAATGTGAAATGAGAACTAAGTAGTCCTGAATCTCTGTATAAATTGCTATAATTTGTACTAGTTATACCTCATCAGCTATATAAACTGGGAACTATACAATGTAGTAGCTTTTTTTACTGATTAACTCAGCCATAAAGGTTTATGCCTCAAACAAAAGTTAGAGATTGTCAAAACCCCATTAGCAGGTGTAAAAAGGACAAATATGCTTAAGGTTATTAGGGTCAATTAAATCTCTACCATACTACTGACAGTACTCCTGTAATAAGTGCTGACTTCTGCAAGATACTACCAACTTGCGAATTAATCGTGCGCCTACTTCAGGTTAGAGATTGTTGGTATAAAAAATACGAATTAAACTGTATCTACACACATCTACGTACATGAAAACGACATTCAATTTGTCACGTTTTTATAAAGCATGTAACCCAAGCTACACGCTTAACATAAGTAACGCGCTAGATAGCCAGTATTATATAGATTTTGCTGATGTCCGTGGTTGCAAGATTGTCGAAGAATTGCAACGGACTATAGTTCGGATTTCTCCTGATGAGCCAACCTGCCAGTTATTTACAGGTCATATTGGTTGCGGTAAATCAACAGAATTGCAGCGCCTCAAAACAGAACTCGAATTAGCGGGATTTCATGTAGTTTATTTTGAGTCCAGTCAAGACTTAGATATGGCAGATATTGATATCAGCGATATTTTACTGAGTGTAGCCCGTCAAGTCAGTGCCAGTTTAGAAGGGATTAACATCAAACTCAAAGGTGGTTACTTTAACAATTTGTTTAAAGAAGTAGGAGATTTTTTGCAAACCCCCATAGAGCTTTCTGGACAAGCAGAATTGTCTTTGGGTATTGCCAAAATTACCGCCAAAACCAAAGATAGCACGCAGATGCGGAATCAACTGAGGCAATATTTGGAGCCACGTACCAATAGTATTTTGCAAGCGATTAACGAAGAAATTTTAGAAAGGGCTGTTGAACAGCTAAAGCTACGGGGTCAAAAAGGACTGGTAGTGATCGTAGATAATTTGGATCGAGTAGATATGCGTCCGTTAGCATCGGGGCGATCGCAACCAGAATATCTTTTCATCGACCGAGGCGAACAGTTACGCCGACTCAAATGCCACCTAGTTTACACCATTCCCCTAACCTTAATATTCTCCAATGAGTATGAAACACTAAAAAACCGCTTGGGGGGAGGGATTGCACCAAAAGTACTGCCGATGGTGTTAGTGCGGCAAAGAGATGGCAGTGACTACGAACCAGGAATGTCACTAGTACGCCAGTTAGTCTTAGCAAGAGCTTTTCCAGAAGTTCCTTTGAATGAAAGGCTTTTATTAATTACAGAATTATTCGATCATTCCCAAACCTTGGATCGGATATGTCGCGTTAGCGGTGGCCACATTCGTAACTTACTGGGTTTACTTTATAGCTGCCTGCAACGGCAAGATCCACCTTTTTCTAGGGACTGTCTAGAAGCTGTCATTAAAGACTACCGCGACGATTTGCTATTAGCTATTGATGAATCCCAGTGGGAATTATTGTTTGAAGTGGTTCAGCAACAGAGAGTTAAAGGTGAGTCTGACTATCAAAGCTTACTACGAAGCATGTATTTATTTGAATATCGTGATCCTGCGGGGCGCTGGTTTGGCATCAGTCCAGCCCTAGCAGAAACAGAAAAAGTTTTAGCTTGGCAGCAAAAGAAGTAATAGTCCTGGGTAAGTTAATAGTCATTAGTCCTTTGTCCTTTGCCATTGGACTAATAACCAATGCCCAATGCCCAATGCCCCATGCCCAATGCCCAATGCCCAACAACCAATGACTA
Organism: Nostoc sp.; assembly: GCF_036917435.1. GTDB lineage: Bacteria > Cyanobacteriota > Cyanobacteriia > Cyanobacteriales > Nostocaceae > Nostoc. The sequence continues at coordinate 12,065 of NZ_JBALDM010000015.1, read as the reverse complement.
CTGACAAGCAACTACACATCCACACAAGAGAAAATCAGCATACCTTGGAAAGACTGATTAGAGCGATCGCACTATCCGAAGGTCAATTTGCCCTAATTTTAGTTCGGTGTAACTATGGGCACTTACGTAAGCAGATGTTAGAAAACATTCGCTCAAGCAGTAAAGATATCAATATTAGAGAAATCTTTCTCAATTCATCAACTACTTCCTTACACAACACAATAGTCTCAGAACTATCTCTTGATATTCCTGCTGTCGCCACAGACTCTTTGCCAGATGCTGTGATGATTTTTGGTATTGAGTCAGTGTTCGATCTAGAAAACTTACTTACAGGTATTAACCAAGCGCGAGATATTTATGCTGCGACTTTTCCATTTCCAGTAGTCTTGTGGCTACAAGATGAAGTGGCATCATTGCTGTCTAGATTAGCCCCTGATTTTAAAAGTTGGGCTGCAACCACAATTAAATTTGAAATGGCAAAAGTAGATTTAATTGCTTTGATTCATCAAGAAGCAGAATCTCTATTTACCAAAGTTTTAGAAGCAGGTGCCGAAACATTTTTATCTAATGCTTCCCTAGATTTAGATCCTAAGTCTCAACCCCGCCACGAAATAGAATCAGCCCGTAATGATTTATTGCGCCTATATGGTTTTAAATTAACACCAGGATTAGAAGCTAGTTTAGAATTTGTCTTAGGGCGAGATAAATATGCCAACGATCAAATTAATGGTGCTTTAGCCAATTATCAAAGAAGCCTAGCGTTATGGCAGCAAGAAACGAAGAGAGTAGCAGAGTTGGAAAGTAATTCTTCTTTGCCTCTCCCATCTTCTCATCCTACCCTTTCCTCCTCTTTACTCAAGCAAGCAATAGTACTATTCCATCTTGGGCTGTGTTATCACCGAATGGCAGATTTGCACCACAATAGCAATAGTAGATATTGCGAACACGCTCTCTTGTGGTTTAAACAATGTCTAGACATATTAGAAGGGGTACAAAGAGAAGACTTAGTTGCTAAATTTATTTTGCCCGCTTGTGAAATGCTGCAACGTTTACAAGCCTGGGATGACTTAAAAAAATTAGCTCAAAAGTCATTATATCTACATAAAAATTATGGAACTCCCGTACAAGTTGCTCAAAATTATGGCTTTTTGGCAAATGTTGCAGCTTCTGAGTCGAATTGGGTACTAGCTCATGAATTAGCGAATACAGCACTTTCTATTTCCGAAGAAGTAATACAAGCTTCTCTGGGAGATGCTTTGCGAAGACGACGACAAGAAAGTTGGTATCTGCTCTTGCTAGCACGTACACAGAGGCATCTAGGTGAGCCAGAGGAAGCTATCAATAACCTGGAATGGGCCAGGGTAGTTTGTGAGCTACAACATCAGCCATCACTGTATTTAGAGATTTTAGAGGAACTGCGATCGCTTTACTTTTTTGAGCGTCATAACTATACAGAAGCTTTTAAACTAAAGCAAGAAAAAATTCAAATAGAACATCAGTATGGCTTTCGTGCTTTTATTGGGGCAAGTCAATTACAGCCGCAACGAGCGAGAATTAACCCAGCCCTAGAACCTCACAAAATACCGTTTATTCCTGAAGGAGTTGCTCAGGAAATATCTGCTTCTGGACGACAGCAAGATGTCAATCGTTTGATTGAAAGAATTAGTCGTGCTGACTATAAACTCACAGTAATTTATGGGCCATCAGGCGTAGGTAAAAGTTCAATCCTCAAAGCCGGTCTAGTCCCCGCATTGATAGGAAAAGTGATCGGAGAACGCATTCCTATCCCTATTGTTTTGTCTGTTTATACTGATTGGCTCACAGTCTTAATCAGCAGCCTAAACCAAGTGCTGGCATACACAGGAATATCACTTAATCCTGACTCTACACCTACTATACTGCTAGAAAAAATTCGGTTAGCAACCGAGCGGAATTATACAATAATTATCATATTAGACCAGTTTGAAGAATTTTTCTTTATTAGTAATACTCCCACGCAAAGAATTGAATTTTATCAATTCTTTAGTGAATGTTTAAATATCTCTTATGTAAAAATTATTCTTTCCTTAAGAGAAGATTATTTACATTACTTATTAGAATTTGAACGTTTGAGCCAAAAAAATAGTATTGGACTATATGATTTAGGCGTAATTAATAAAAATATTCTCGATAAGGATATTCGCTACTATCTAGGAAAATTCTCTAGCCAGGATGCTAAAGCCATAATTCACAGTCTTACTCAACGTTCGCATTATGAACTGAGTGATGAATTAATTAACCGATTAGTCCAGGATTTGACAGGAGAACTAGATGAAGTACATCCAATTGAATTACAAATAGTTGGCGCTCAATTACAAATAGAAAACATTACCACTCTTGGACAATACAAACTTTGTGGCGGCTCGGCAAAATTAGTTGAACGCTGGCTTGGGGAAGTAATCAAAGATTGCGGTCAAGAGAATGAAGAGTTAAGTTGGAAATTATTATTTGAGTTAACTGATGAAAAAGGGACGCGACCATTAAAAACTAAAACTGATTTAGCAGTTGCATTAGTTAATAACCACGATATAGATACAATATCAAGTTTTGACACAGTTGGGGAACTGATTTTAGAAATATTGGTGGGTTCAGGTTTGGTGTTGCGAGTCAGAGAAGAATTAGGCGATCGCTACCAGCTAGTTCACGATTATCTAGTTGAGCCAATTCGCCAAAAAAACAACTATGGTATGCTCGCTGAATTTGAAAAAATCAAACTTCAAAAAACTAAAGCAGAAGTCGCCCAACAACTTAGTCAAAAGCAACTTAATCTGGTGTTGCAACGGCGACTGCGAGAAGCACGGATTGTCGGCGTAATGCTGGCAATCATGGGGGGAACAATAGCAGCATTATGGTGGCAAGCCGACTTGCAAAAAACAGCAGCAATTCGCCAAACTCTACGAGCCGAACGCAGTGAAACCAACTTGAGCATTAGTGGAATCACTGCTGCTAGTGAAGCTCTATTTGCGTCTAATAAAGAATTTGATGCTTTATTAGAGAGTTTGCGGGCTTGGAGAGGACTGAAACAGGCAGATGGAGTGCAACCAGATACTCGAATGCGGGTAGTTACAGCCCTACAACAAGCTGTTTATGGAGTAACAGAAGTCAACCGCCTGGAAGGGCATACTGATATTGTCTGGGGAGTAACTTTCAGCCCAGATGGTGAAACCCTAGCATCAGGTAGCCGAGATCAGACGGTGAAAATTTGGCATCCTGATGGTACTTTACTTCAAACCCTCAAAGGTCACACTGATGCTGTTACCAGTGTAAGTTTCAGCCCAGATGGTCAAACGCTGGCTTCCGCAAGTCTCGACAAAACAGTGCGAATTTGGCACAAAAACGCGGTTACTGGTAAATTCGACCCCAAACCATATAAAACCCTGCAAGGACATAAAAATTGGGTTTATAGCGTTAATTTCAGTCCTGATGGTGACTTGTTAGCGACTGCCAGTAAGGATAGAACTATAAAACTCTGGCGCAAAGACGGCACATTAGTAAAAACCCTGAGAGGACATCGCGGGTGGGTTAACTGGGTAAACTTTAGTCCCGATGGTCAATTCATCGCCTCCGCCAGCGACGACAAGACAGTAAAAATCTGGCGACGAGATGGCAGCCTGGTTACAACTTTGCAAGGACATCGGCAGGGCGTAATTGTAGCTGTTTTTAGCCCTGACGGGAAATTTTTAGCGTCAGCAGGTCGAGATAAGACAGTGAAACTTTGGCAGAGGGAGATTAACGACAGTAAAGACGGTTTTGACTTTCGTCTTTACAAAAATTTACGGCGACACAGCAGTACGGTATGGAGTTTGAGCTTTAGTTCCGATAGTAAAAAGTTAGCTTCCGCAGGTGAAGACAATACCATAAACCTCTGGAGTATCACTGGTACTTTACTCAAAACCTTCAAAGGACACAGCGATGCTGTTGTTAGTTTAGCTTTCAGTCCAAATAATAAATTACTGGCTTCAGGAAGTTTCGACAAAAGCGTGAAACTATGGAGTTTAAATGCCCCAACACCGTCTATTCTGAAAGGGCATCAGGATCGAGTTTTGAGCGTTGCTTGGAGTCCCAATGGCCAGATGCTGGCTTCTGGTAGTAGCGATCGCACCATAAAACTTTGGCAACGATACACCAGTAATGGCGAGTTCAAAACCCGGCTTTACAAAACTTTATTTGGTCACAAAAATAAAGTTCCTAGTGTCAGTTTTGACCCCAAAGGTGAAATGCTGGCTTCAGGAAGTTATGACAAAACTGTGAAACTTTGGCGGCTTGACGGTACTTTAATCATGACTCTCTACGGACATAGCGATAGTGTGATGAGCGTGAATTTTAGCCCCGATGGTCAGTTTTTGGCATCAGCTAGCAAAGATAAAACCGTGAAACTCTGGAACCGTCAAGGTAAGTTACTCAAAACATTAGTAGGGCATCAAGGTTGGGTAAATAGTGTGAATTTCAGCCCTGATAGTCAGATTTTAGCCTCCGCCAGTGATGACCAAACTGTAAAACTCTGGAACCGTGAAGGCAAGTTGCTCAAAACTTTTTCACCCCATAACAGTTGGGTGTTAGGTGTCAGCTTTAGTCCCACTGATGAATTACTGGCTTCTGCCAGTTGGGATAACACCGTGAAACTGTGGCGACGGGATGGTACGTTGTTAAAAACCTTGTTAAAGGGGTATAGCGATAGCGTCAATGCTGTAACTTTCAGTCCCAATGGTGAATTGCTTGCCGCCGCCAGTTGGGATAGTACAGTGAAACTCTGGAGTCATGAAGGCAAATTAATTAAAAGTCTAAATGGGCATCGTGCCCCAGTGTTAAGTGTTAGTTTTAGCCCAGATGGTCAAACACTAGCATCAGCTAGTAATGACAACACGATAATTCTGTGGAATTTAAATCTTGACGATCTGCTGGTTCGTGGTTGCGACTGGGTGGGTGATTACCTTAAGCACAACCGTAACCTTGAGGAGCGCGATCGCCTTCTTTGTGATGGCATAACCCGCAAATCTTAAGTAGAGGCGGAAAATTATTATTAACTAATCACTCTTAAAGCCTCAATGAGCAACCGCTCTTGGTTTAGCGGTTGATGAGGCGATCAGAGTTGTTAATTCCGAGCTAATCAGCAAAGGAGCGATCGCTCTTTAAAACTTCACGGCTATTTTCTTGGGGAGTCTCTTGTGGTAAATTCGCTAAGAAGGATTGTAGTCTCATACGCTCAATATAAGGCCAGCCTCCCTCAGACTCAATATCTTTCAGCAGCGAGTAAAGTTGCCGACGGTTAACAGGCAAACTCTCTTGAAAAACCCCATCCCGGATCTCTCGGTGTAACTGTTCTAATTGCCTAAGCAAAGCCAAAAGAGCTACAGTATCACCTTCACAACCCTGAACTGCATCACCTACCACAGTTGCGATCGCTTGCAGTTTACAGGACAACTCCCCTGATTCTAGATTTTTGTGATCGTTCATCCCAGCCTTTCCGTATAAATGAGGTCAACTCAAATTTACCGGAGATTTTTAATTTTCCCTAGTTACTCTAGACTAGGAGTCGAGAAAATGAACCTGCTGTAGGCTTCTAGATGGTTTTTTCTCCACTCACCGCGATCGCCCATGCCTTCACTGCCTAAGTAAAGGTTGAATATAACTAGATTTGTATCTTTATTAAAAGCAATTGCGATCGCTACTTTGACGGAGCGGTAAAGTTTAACATAGCTTCCACGTCAGCTAGATGCGATCGAGACGAGACTTTCTTGGATTTTGAGTACTTTGATTTTGAGTTAAAAAAAATCGTATGATCTGGCTAATTTACCCATCAAACAATGGACTGTATGTAGTAGCGTCACATACATGATACAAAAAGACTTGGGCGATGCTGCTTTTGCAATTGGCAAAAGCAAAGTGCGAAGCAGACACCCCTCTTCGCACTCTTTGAGATAAGCACTTGTGCTGCTCCGTGTAGCGCTTACTCATTCACCCGTCCAACTCTAACAAATGCCACCAACAGTAAAACCTCTGGTTTTGCTCCCCTAGTTACACACATCCAAAAAGATACAGTGTACGGCTTACTCTGGGGTTTACACCCCAAGATCAAGAGAACGACACGTTTAACTACGTTTAGCAGAGAAAAGTTTGAGTGGCGACTTCCAACCTATACGCCCGAACATTTGCCTCAACTCTGGCAATCAGAGCAACGCAGTGTCCGATCAAGGATGGCTTCTCGTCAGAAATCAAAGCTTCGATGCAGTTTTACAACTTAGATATTAATTTTTGAGATTGAGGTTGACCATGAGGTATCGCGCTTTAATTGTTGCATTCTTCGCTTTGTGTTTGGGGCTAATCACTGCTTGTAGTGATGCTCCTGCTACTAGTACTAGAGATGTACTCACTTACGACCAAATTCGTGGCACTGGCTTGGCTAACAAATGCCCCCAACTAGCAGAAACAAGCCGTGGCTCGATTCCCATTGATTCTAGCCAGTCTTATGCCATCAAAGAACTTTGCTTAGAACCAACTAGCTTCTTCATCAAAGAAGAACCTGCAAATAAACGCCAAGAAGCAGAATTTGTTGCTGGTAAATTGTTGACCAGATACACTTCCACCATTGACCAGGTGCAAGGCGACCTAAAAATCAACTCAGATAATAGCTTGACTTTCACGGAAACTGATGGTCTTGACTTCCAAGCCATCACTGTACAACTTCCTGGCGGTGAGCGAGTACCTTTCCTCTTCACCATCAAAAACTTGGTTGCTCAAACCCAACCCAGTTTGAGCAGTATTAACACCTCCACGGACTTTGAAGGCACTTTCAAAGTTCCTTCCTATCGTGGTGCTGCCTTCCTAGATCCTAAAGGTCGTGGTGTCGTCAGTGGTTACGATAATGCTGTGGCTCTCCCTGCTACGGATAATGAAGAACTTACCCGCACTAACGTTAAGCGTGCTGAAAATCTAAATGGTAAGATTTCTCTGCAAATCGCTAAAGTAGATAGCTCTAGTGGTGAAATTGCTGGTACTTTCGAGAGCGAACAGCCATCTGATACAGATTTAGGTGCTGGCGAACCAAAAGAAGTCAAGATTCGCGGTCTATTTTTTGCACGGGTTGAACCAAATCGTGGCTAAACTCTCTGGAGTTAGATAACTGACCTGGCATTCAGAACTACAATTCTGTAAATATCAGGTTTAATTACAAAAGTTAACTTCTTTGCCCCCATTTTCAGGGCTGTTTCATTCCGATAGAAGCCTTACAGAAACGAAAAGAGACAAGAGAAAAATTCTGCCTTTTCTTGTCCCCATCTTTTCAAGAGGCTTTGAAAGAATGAAACAGCCCTGCCTTTTTTCAGGGTGGTAGACAGGTTTTTTATAAAGCAATACAGTTCAGATAAGACCAAAACACTTGTAGAGAGGGCGATTTATCGCGTCTCAAAAACCAAATTTTTTTACCAATAGCCCTTAACCCAACCGTATTGAGTGATATTTTGCCTCACAATATCTCCTTATTACAACAAATGGCCAGAATAACTTTTGTTGTATTGGCTTACGTAAATATACATACTATTTTCCCAATATTATTAGTAATTTTTAATGATTGGTTGAATATGAGTTGAATGACAAGTAATTTTACTGTAAATCAAACTTTTACTATCTAACAAAATTCCGACTACTGTTGTTTTATTTATAGAAATTAGCTTCATCATTAATTAATTAAAGTTAAGTAAAATCTCGGTTTGATATTTAGTGATTAATTTTATATTTTATTTCTATGTAGTTCTAAAAACAGCTACAGATTATCCCCAAGATAAATAACAAACTAAATACCAATTTCGCCCATTTAAATTTTGCTCGATTGTCAAGCAAATCTATGGAATTTTCTTTAAAAAAGTTTTTATTACCATAGTATTTGCTATTACACATAGCACGATATCGTTTTTAATCTCGTGCGATCGCAGCTGAATTTAAAAGTGAGTAATTGATTGTTAATTTACTCAATAGACACGGTGCAATGCCTACCACAGTCACCAATGAACTCAAACATGAAATTTGGCAGTTGTTGCGAGAATATCAGCAATCTCGGTCAGGAAATGTTCGCAATCAACTAGTAAAACTCAATTTTGGACTTGTGAGAAAAGAAGCTCACTACTGGACGAATCAATGTCATGAAACCTACGATGATTTGATCCAGGTTGGATGTTTGGGTTTAATCAGAGCAATTGAAAAATTTGAACTTTCCAAGGGACACGCCTTTAGTTCCTATGCTCTTCCCTATATTCGGGGTGAAATTCAACACTATCTCCGAGATAAAGGTGTCACTGTGCGAATTCCTCGGAAGTGGTTAGCACTGCAACAGCAAGCAATAGGAGTGTCACGTTCTTGGCGTGAAAAGCATAATCGCCAACCAACAGACACCGAATTAGCAACAGCACTAGAAATTTCTCCAAACGAATGGCAAGAAATTAAGTTAGCCTGGATAAACCGCGCTCCCTTGAGTCTTGATGTACCAATCCAAGATGGAGAAGAAGGCTCTACTTGTTTGGGAGAATTGGTTCCAGATCCTCACTATCGCAGCTTTCAATTGGCACAAGAAGATCAACTTCGCTTGCAACAAGCATTAGTTCAGCTTGAAGAACGTACCCGCGATGTGTTGGAATGCGTGTTTTTACAAGATTTGACACAAAAACAAGTTGCAGAACATCTAGGAATCAGTGTCGTCACAGTTTCCCGTAGAGTCAAGAAAGGTCTGGATTTGATGAAACAGCTTATGGGTGTAGCAGACGATTAACTGCAAAAAACTGAATCCGCAGTTATGCTGGGCTGCTAGTGCTAAAAATAACCCTTGAAATGTAAAAAATTAGGTTATAAAGGGAACATACTTTGCCTTTGATACAAATTTCAGGCATGTTGATTTCCATTTTTAAATTTTCCAATGGCTTTTGAGAACAGCTCATGGGCAGAAATTCAAAAATTACAATTGCAGCTATTTTAACCTTAGCGATCGCAGGATGTGCTTCTGAAGATACACCACAAGCCGTCAATCCTGCGCCGATTCCCAAAATAGCCGCAAAGTCGCCATCGGCGGCTCAATCCTTTAAGAATCCAGTGATACCTGCCAAACAGGTTTCACAAGTTACTCCTGCATCTGCTAGCTTGATTCAATCCACTAATGCTACAGAGCGGGAACGGTTAATTCTGATATCAAAAAACCGCACTGACCCGTTCGCACAAATTTTAGGGCCGACGGTTCTCGGAGTTTCTACAACACCTGGAAAACCAGTTCCTGTGGTGCCTAAGCTACCTACTGCATCGCTAGTGGTACGAAAACTTCCAACACCCAACATAGCTTCAAATCAGAAGAAAAATAACATTGCTTCTATACCAAAAAAAGTCAATCCTATTTTGACTTCAGTCTTACCTAAAGTTTTACCTCAAGTTGTCTCCAACCCGACTTTAGTATCTGTATTGCCACCACCAGCACAACCTGAGTTAGCAAGGGCAGTTATTGTGAGTGGTGTAGTTCTAATTAGTAATGAACCGCAGGCAATTATCAAAGTACCAGATGAACCCACAAGTCGCTATGTGCAAGCTGGGCAGAGGTTAGCCAATGGTGTACTGATTAAACGGATTGAAATGAATGGAGGCTCCAATCCGATTGTAATTCTTGAACAATTTGGTATCGAAGTTGCCAAAATGGTAGGGGAAGAGCCTGTCAACTCAACGCCATCAGCTGCATCTGCTAATGGTAATCCTGTTTCAGTTGCAACGCCCTCCTCAAATCCTTTTAATGTTGGAGCTTCATAGAGATGGAGACTAAAGAAAAAATTGAATTCGCTGGTTTGCCTTTAGCTGTCTACAGAGAGATAGCAGCTCATTTGCGTCAAATCGAAGGGGTAGAAGTGGATTTAATTCCCCAATCATCCCAACAGTTTGATTACAATCAAAGTCAAATTGGTGGCTTGTCCATTTCGTGGACAGCAAACTCTGGTTTAGAAAGTCGGCAACGATTTAACCAAATTTTGGCTTACTATCAAAATCGCTATGTTCCTATTTGATTTGTAAAAATTGAAGCCTCAGATTCCTGATTTCTTAGAGAAGTCGGGAATTTTGTTGTTCGTGAATGATTAAGTGGCGGTTAGGTAGGGACAATTGATGAATTGTCCGTATTCTGCACAAAAAAAGTGGCTCTGCAATCAGCAGAGCCACTAAAGCTTTCGCAAACCTGTTATGATTTAGCGAACTCCACCTTGACCAGAAACAGTATCAATTGGTTTCATCAGGTACAGCCGCAACAACTGCCAGCCGTTGGAGATGTAAAGCGGCAGTTTTTGGAACAATTGCAGGAATTTGGGAGTGTTGGAATTAGCGATCGCACTCAGCTTTTCATTATTGCTGATACAAGTATCCAAGCGCTGATAAAACTCTGGATTCTCTACATCCAGCATCAGAGGGAACACCCGACCGGCGTTTTCGTTAGTCTTTTGAATTACGTGGATGTCGTATTCTCGTGCATCCAATCCCAAGGTGGCGTAAAAGTCCTTACGTTGGATGTCATTGAGATACATTGTCGCAAACACCGACAATAAGAAGAACCGACTCCACAGCCGTGCTTTCCAATCATTCAACATTTGCGGCTGAGATTTCATGACCGCATCAAAGAAATCACTGTGACGGTTTTCATCCTGACACCAGTTCTCAAAGAACCGGAAGATTGGATAAACCCGGTCTTCGGGATGTGTTTCTAAATGGCGATAAATAGTGATGTAGCGCCAATAACCAATCTTCTCAGAAATATAGGTGGCGTAGAAGATGAATTTCGGTTTAAAGAAGGTGTAACTGCGACTCTTAGTCAAAAACCCTAAATCTAGGGACAGATTAAAGTCCGACAAAGCTTTATTCAAAAAGCCAGCGTGACGTGCTTCATCCCGTGACATCAGGTTAAAACACTCTGCCAATACGGGGCTTTTTCCTTTTAAGCGACGGCCAAGTTCTTTATATAGCAAAAAGCCAGAAAACTCTGCCGTACAAGAACGTTCTAGAAACTCAACGAACAACTTGCGAGTTTCGCCATCAATATGATCCCAGGATTGGTCAAACTCCGCATCCCGAACAAAGTGATGGCGGTTGTAGTCAGTGCGGAACTCTTCGAGAATGGCTTGTAACTCGTCTTCATTGACGGAAATATCCATCCGCGCCATTTCATCAAAATCGGTAGTATAAAACCGAGGTGTTAACAGGGTTTCTTTTGCCGGGACTTTAATCCCTGGCCGGATTTCTTCAAAGCCTGGTTTTTTGAGGGAATCTACCATGTCTTGATTGCTCTTTCGTCTTTATTATCTTAAGTAGACCCTCCGGCTTGGTGCAGTTCTTCATACGGGAAAACCCCTCCGAGCGACTGCCTCACCAGAAAGCCAAAGGTAATGCTCTGTTAAAGCTTAACAGCCCATAATAATCCAATTGTATAAAGTTCAGTCTACCAAGGTGCGGGTTAGAAATTTGTAAGCAAAAGATTAAGAGTTGCAACAATAATTCAATGTTTACGCAACCAAGAATCGGAGACAGGATTTAGACAACTGGCACAACAGCATTCATCATGTCCTACTTTAACAATTTATTTATTGCGTAACTTCATAATGAAAAGTAATTTTTTACACTAAGTTTACAGTATCTCCGCTACAGCACACGTATTATAAATGTATCAGTATTTGATTTAATTTTTGTGAGTAACAAATATTCGACTTTCAACCTTTGAAATTGCAAAGGCTGTCGGATTTGTTTTGCCAAAATACTTAACTTTTAATGGAGTAATCGATGCTTTCTACTGAAAATAATCTCATCAATACAAATAGTATTCTCGGAAATAATCCAAATATCAATTTACATAGCACTGATAATAGCTATGGGTTAAATTTCAATCAGAATGGCTATGTTACTGCTTCTCAAAACAATAATGTTTTTGCCAGTGCGATTTCTCTAACGACACCTGCACCAGACTTAATAGTTCAAAATGTCTCTGCACCAAGTAACACAACAGTTGGTAGTAGCATTCAACTTAA
>NZ_JBALDM010000014.1:0-57510 GCF_036917435.1 Nostoc sp. | reverse complement strand
CTATGACCAGTAAGGGTTTTAAGGAGTTTACTACTGCTGACATCCCAGATTTTGATGGTCTTGTCGTCACTAGCAGAAGCTAACTGTTGTCCATTGAGGCTGTAGGTGACGCTAATGACCACACTGCTATGACCTTCTAAAGTATTCACTTCTATGGCACGATTTTCTTTCTTCTCGTTGGGCTTTAAGTAAACTGCTTGCCGTAAAGTTGCTACAGTTTGCATTCGGGTATCGCTTCTTTCTAGTGCCGAAGGTGTAAGTTTGAGTTTGTTACTTGCTTTTAAGGCTGCGATTAAGGCATCTGGATGTTGTCCAGATGCCAAAAACGCTTCTGAAGAATTATTCAGGGCGTTAATTTCATTAATATCGGCTTGTTTTCTTTGCTCATTTGCCTCTTTTGCCGATCGCCATGATAACCCTGCCAACCCAGCTAATACTAATCCTGCGGCGACGGAACCAAAAAGGGCGCGTTTGAGAAAGTTATTCAGTTTCGTGTCACTCAGTTTTCTTTGTTCTCGTTCCTTTTCTAGTTCCGCCATCACCTGCTTTAACTTCGGTTCCTGCTGCTGGCGGATAAAGGCGGCGATGTAGTCATGTACCAGTTGATAACGGTCAGCCGGGTTCTCTGGTAGCAAAACCACCAAGCCCGATTGGACAAAAATTTCTACAATCAAATCTAATTTGCTGATGTCAAAAGCTTTATCTTCCCTAGCCTCTGATCCCCCCGCCTGGGTTGACCCCCTTAAAAAGGGGGTAGAAGAAATTAAGCCCCCTTTTTTAAGGGGGGTTGGGGGGATCTCCGAGAAATACGGCATCAAATCGCGTTCCAACTCAGCGCGAGTCTTTAACGGGCGAGTTCCTTTATCATCCGTCAGCAAATACAGTAATATTTCTGCTGCTTGCTGATTCTCAACCCCGCAATCATTAACAACTTCATCCAAATAACGCTTAACCAATTCGTCTTTAGTACCACGCTGCTGATATTCTGCCAGAGTTGTAATATTCTCCGTTTGCAGTTGCGCCCCCACAACCTGCAACTCAATGGGACGAACTTCGCCCAATTCCCCGGCTAAATCTTGCACCAGTTGTTCAACTAAAGCATCCTCTAAGCGAAAACTAGTATTTTCAGTTAAACGCTGAATAATTGACTTCGCATCAGCAGGTGAGAAATTCCCCAACTTGTAAAGCACATTATTACTAAGAATGTCATTGCCAATAATCTTGAGACTGGACAAATCATTGCACTCCAGCAAGTAATGGATGTAATCTACCCGCAGCGATAAGATAACTTTCACCGATAGAACATTCAGACACTCTCCCAGAAACTCAAAGAATTGCTTCCGTTGTGCAGGTTCGGTGTAAACAAAGAAAAATTCCTCAAATTGATCAAAAATTAACACTGTGCGGAGGTTGTGCTGTTCGTTTTCTTTAAGTTTGGATATTAAATATTGCGTAGTTTGACCTTCTGAGGGTGAAAGTTGACCTTCTGAGGGTGAAAGTTGACCTTCTGAGGGTGGAAGTTGAGCTTCTGAAGGTGGAAGTTGAGCTTCTGAGGGTGGAAGTTGAGCTTCTGAGGGTGAACGTTGAGCTTCTGAGGGTGGAAGTTGACCTTCGGAGGATGAATGTTGAGCTTCTGAGGGTGGAAGTTGACCTTCGGAGGATGAACGTTGAGCTTCTGAGAGTGAAAATTGAAATTCTAACTCTCCCTCATCTCTCCCATTTTCCAAAAGCTTCCCCAATTCTTCCACCCAGTTAGTGTAAACCCGCATTACCATCGGCAAATAATCTTGAACACCGATCGCTTTATCCTTTAAAGCTGGCACCAATCCCGCATTCACCAGGGAACTTTTGCCGACACCCGATTGCCCATGAATTACTATCAACTTATAATCAGGGCGACCCATGCGTTCAATTAAACGTTCCACATCCAATAGGCGACCAGATGCAGCAATTTCTGGAGCAATATTTCCTTGGGGAGAGTTTGAGCGCAATGTCTCTACAAGCGCCTGTTTTGTAGCTTCTAACCTACCCGCACCGATAAAAGCCCGCAAACCGAATTGCTGTTCAATAGAACGCTGTTTATGTTTGATTTTGTATGCTTTAAGATATTCTTTCCGCTCAAAGTAAAGCTGCTGTAAAAATCTCAAAATTTCCAAGTAAAGTCTGACATCTTCTAGAGGATTACCCAAATCTCTAGCAGTTTCTAAGCTGAGAGTTGCCTGTTGAGTTTGACCTAAACAGTATTGAGAACGACCTAAGATAAACTGATATAAGCTCAAATCTCTTGATTTTAAAACTCTTTCGGGAATATCAGCTAAAACCCCTGATATATTCGCTGATTCCACATTGGGAATTGCAGCAAAAACTTCCAAAGCTTGCTGAACAAGCTGATTTGCTTCAACCCAGTTTCTTTTAGCCAAAGCCACCTCAGCTAAAAAACCGTAATCCTTGGCTAACTCTCTTAGCTGGTTGTTAGTTTGATGTACTACTAAAGCTTGTTCTGTAAGACTCTGCAACGGTTCCCATTTTTGCAATTCTCGCAATATATCACCGAATTTAACTACTGCATTAGCAATCAAATCTGGACTTTGAAACTGGCTAATAAAATTTATATACTCTTGAACATAATGCCAAGTCGCTTGCCAATCTGGATGATTAATATCTTGACGTTTAAAAGCTTTGAGATAACAGCAAAAGCCAATCTCACCGAGGATTTTTATCTGTCGTTCTAAATTATTCTTTTGCTGCCAAATACCTAAAGCTTTGTGATAATGCTGTAGCGCCGAATCTTTTTGATTGTTTATCTGTTTGACAAAACCTAATAAAGATTCTAAATTAGCTTGAATTTCTAAATTATAAACATCTGGCTGATTGAGTAAATATCTTTGCGCCGCTTCTAACTCATTTTCCAGTTTGACATATACATCTACGCTAAGTTTTAAGTTATTCCCAAACCAAGAATTAGCCGTTTCGGTGACAAAATCTACTAATTCTTGTGTTGATATATCAAAATTTCTCGTAGTTGCCCAACTTTCCAAATCTGGTGCAAGCTGTATTAGTTGTTTATAGATTTCATCGTCAATCCACAACACTAAGGGAAAAGCAAAATTCTTGCGAAACTCTTCCCGCACCTGATTAGCCGAAGTTAACATCACAGACAAATTCTGCACTGACTCCAAACCCACAACCATTACACAGGCTGGTATCTCTTCGCCGAATTCTTCCTGAATGGCAGTATAAAGAGTCCTGTTAGATTGCTGCACCGCCAAAACACAAATTTCGACTTGACAAATTTCTTGCAATCTGGAAATAAGGCGATCGCGCAAGCTAGCATAATTACACCGTGCCAAAATCAGCTTAAACTGCCCCACGGAGGATTCAATCGCCCAAGCTAATTGTGCCAAAGAGCGTAGGTGTAGCCCGTCGTAGACATCGCTGTTTACATGGTCATCTTCTGGTGGTTGCGAGTCTGTCATAAGTGATAAGCTCACGTAAATCTAGAGTGTAGGAGGCAGAGGATGAAATCACTACCAGTCATTGAATTACCCCTCCCTAACCCTCCCCTTGTAAAGGGGAGGGAACTAGATTTTCCGGTTTCCCCCCTTTCCAAGGGGGGATTAAGGGGGGTAATTCAACTTGTCTGTACACTACCTGATTCCTCATTGCAATTCCCTGGCTTCTGCCAAAATCGGATTAACATCAAACCAAGACTCGCCACCATCCCGATATTCAAACACAAAGCGACTGCGGATCAGTTTTTGATATCCTTGGTCATCACTTACCTTTTTCTTTTCCTTGACATGACGTAATAATTGCCACTCATCATCAGAAATCGGCAACATTATTTCATTCCGCCGAGAACGAATAACTTGCTCTAAGGTATCACCCGTTAGGGGAAGACTCATTTCTTCCATAATCCAGGTATTTAGCAGCCTCAGCACGTCCCGCACATGACCACCGCTCATTTTACATAACCGCTCTAGGCTAGCAGCACTATCAAAAATCTCGGTAATTTTATTTAAACGCTCCTCTGGTGTGATGTCAGGAAAAGCCCTTGCTAGTACCATCTGCTGCATGAGCGACATTCCCTGTGTATGAACACTGCCATCAGTTCTTTGTACAGGTACCATTGGTAACACTTTGGGATCTTCTGGGAAACGCTGAGTCAGCATTCCGTAATCGTTGGAAAACTTCAATGACAAGGGCATGGTATAGATGAGATGACAATTAAGCTTGGTCAAAAACTCACCTTGATCGACAAATAAATATTCTTGCTGCGGACGACCCCAAGGTTTGACACGATTATCTATGCGGTCAAGATTATCGACAATTACCACTAGACCATTTTTACCTTGCTGTTTGAGTTTAGCGATCGCAGGTTCCAATAATTCTTGATTAATCGCTTCTAGCAGTTTAGTTTTTTGCGGTGCTAAATATTGATTGAGTTTTTCTCGCAGCGTCGGGTCATTTTTCATCTTGGTGGTGATTTCACCAATACCCACAGACAGAGAAAGCTTTTCTTTTTCAGAGGTGACACCAAAATCGCCGACATTGGGAACCTTAACTTTTACCCCCGTCACCTCGGAGTTTAAGATTTTCCAAGCACCTTGGAGCAACTCATTAAATTTGTTGGGTGTCTCCAGTGTAATTTTATCCAGACTTTGACTCACACGACGAGCGATCGCTAACAGCACATCAGCAATATCGACATCAGTCATTTCCAGGTCTTCACTGGACTCAAAATAGACGACATGGAAGCCTAACTTTTCCAGTTCCGCCTGTAACCGTAATAGTTCTGTCGATTTACCACAACCAATATGCCCAGTAAATAAAGTGCAAGTGGGTTCATCGGGCTTAAAAAAAGTAATCTTCTGCTTCAGCTTGCCAAGAATATCACCACCTCGTACCGAGGAAAAATCGATGTAATACTTGCCATCAGAGCTATTATTGACAAACAGAGTTCTGCTGGGATCGCTAGCCTGATAAAATTCCCGTAAATCTATGGGCATAACCTGGTAGTGCAATTATCTCGTATTCTCTTAACATATCCTTGTTTAAAAGGATAAAGTTATTTACAGCTTGGGATCTCAATATTTCGGAGAATTTTTGCTTTTGCTGCCTCAAAGGTGAGCAAACAGTATTGTTAGGTAAATTCAATTATTAAACGAGGTAATGAACAGTTTGGTTTACCACCATGTCCAAGGGATCAAAACTCTCAGTATCTACCGGAGAGTACTATTCCGGGTTAGGATGATGACTAGCGATTCCTTGATTTTAGATATCGATATTGAATTGTTGAAATTTTATGGGCAATAGTCCACCAGATGGCAGTATCAACCTCCTCTGAACTGGCGAGGAAGTCTCCCAGCGCGGGGGAGACTTAGGAGATATATATCATGCTCACACAAGATATTCGGGATTTGCTGACTGATACTACCGATTTAAACCAGTTGAAATGGGATTTAAATCGCTTGCAACCTGTGGATGTGGGAGATTACATTACACAATTACCTGAGAAACAACGCGCGATCGCATTCCGTTTACTCAACAAAGATCAGGCAATAGATGTATTTGAATATCTGCCAACAGAGGTGCAAGAAGAACTAATTAATTCTCTGCATGATGTTCAAGTAGTGCAACTTGTAGAAGCAATGAGTCCCGACGAACGGGCAGAATTGTTTGATGAACTACCTGCGGGGGTAATCAAACGGCTATTACAAGAACTGAGTCCAGAACAAAGGCAAGCAACAGCAACGATTCTCGGCTATCCAGAAGGCACGGCTGGGCGGGTGATGACAACCGAATATGTCCGGTTGCGACAAGGTTTGACTGTAGGTGAAGCCCTAAGTAAAATCCGTCGTCAGGATGAAGACAAGGAGTCGATTTACTACGCCTACGTTACAGACGACAACCGGACGCTGGTGAGAGTAGTTTCACTGCGTCAGTTGCTGTTTACCTTTCCCGATGTTTTCATCAAAGATATCTCTAGCGATCGCGTCATCAAAGTTAGAACTGAAACTCCTCAAGAAGAAGTGGCGCGAATCATGCAGCGCTACGACTTAATTGCTATCCCCGTCGTCGATCGGGAAGATCGATTAGTTGGCATTGTCACCATTGATGATGTCATGGATATTTTAGAAGAGGAAGCCACAGAAGATATTCAAAAACTGGCGGGTGTGAGTGGTGATGAAGCCGCTTTATCCTCTCCCTTACTCACCATCCGCAACCGTTTGCCTTGGTTGTTAGGCATCATGGCATTGTATATTGGTGCTGCTAGTGCGATCGCGCCTTTTCAATCTGTAATCTCCGCAGTGCCAGTTTTAGCAGTCATCATGCCGATTTTTTCTAACACTGGTGGTACTGTCGGTATTCAATCATTAACGGTGACAATTCGCAGCTTGGGAGTAGGAGAGGTAACACCCAAAGATACCTTGAAAATTCTCCGCAAAGAACTTTTAGCAGGTTTAGCCACAGCCCTAGTTTTAGCCACAACAATGATCCTGCTTTCCTTAATTTGGGCGCGTCCCCAAGAGCGATGGGTGGCTTTAATTGCCGGCATGGTCATGGCTACTAATACAATTGTGGCTGTTACACTCGGCACGTTACTGCCAATGGGTTTGAAACGCTTGAAACTCGATCCTGCTTTAGTTAGTGGCCCATTAGTGACTACAATGCTAGATACAATTGGATTTCTAACGTTCCTCAGCCTCATTTCTCTAGCTTTAAAAGTTTTCCATTTACCAACTTGAAAGGATTGGGCATGGGGCATGGGGCATGGGGCATAGGGCATAGGGCATAGGGCATTGATTATTTCTCCCTCACTCCTCCAAGTCCCCAGTCCCCAGTCCCCAATCCCTAGTCCCCCCTCCCCACTCCCCAAACATGCCTACTAACACCTGGAATCGTCATCACATTCTTTCCCTAGCTGACTTCACTACCACTGAATACGATACCGTTTTGCAAACTGCGGCTTCTTTTCAAGAGGTGCTATCGCGGCGGACGAAGAAAGTGCCAACTTTGCAGGGACAGGTTGTAGCGAATTTATTTTTTGAATCTTCTACCCGCACCCGCAGCAGTTTTGAACTCGCGGCGAAACGCTTAAGTGCAGATACGCTCAACTTCGCCGCAGCCACATCTTCTATGACGAAGGGAGAGACAATTCTCGACACAGCGAAGACTTATTTGGCAATGGGAACTGATATTATGGTAGTCCGCCATCGTGAGGCAGGAGTACCAAATGCGATCGCATCTGAAATGGATCGTTTAGGTGTACGAGTCAGTGTCCTCAATGCTGGTGATGGTCAACATGAACATCCTTCTCAAGCACTATTAGATTTATTTACGATTTGTACTCTAATTGATCCCGCTAGCCCCCGACTGGAACTTTTAAAAGGAAAAAAGATTGCCATTGTTGGAGATATTCTCCATTCTCGTGTGGCGCGATCGAATATTTGGAGTTTAATTGCCAGTGGTGCCGAAGTGCATCTTGCAGCCCCACCCACCCTCTTACCCAAATTATTTGCTGAATATATCTCTGAAGAGTTAGGAGTCAGAAGTTATTCACCTACTCCCCAACTTTTTCTCCACTGGCAGCTAGAACCAGCTTTACAAGATGCCGATTTTGTAATGACTCTACGCCTACAAAAAGAACGTATGACGGCTCATTTGCTGCCAAGTTTGCGAGAATATCATCAGTTGTTTGGCATTACACGCACAAAATTGCGACTTTGTAAACCTAACGTTAAAGTTCTGCATCCAGGCCCAGTTAATCGAGGTGTTGAAATTAGTTCTGAATTGATGGATGATCCAGAATTTAGTCTTATCCAATCGCAAGTTACTAGCGGTATCGCCGTTCGCATGGCTCTACTGTATTTGTTAGGTAGCGGCAAGGCTTAATAACAGGATTGTAAAAACAGTGGGAGCATTTCAATTTTCCAAAAACTTATGTGACTGGCGCACAAACTCTTTATAACTCTCTTACCTTTGCGCTCTTTGCGTTCTTTGCGGTTCGTTTATAGCGATAATGCCATACGACATTATAATACCACCTGGTGTAGGGGCACAGCACTGCCGTGCCCTTACGGTTGTACCTGATGCTTTTCAAGCTTTATTCACCAGTAATTGACAGTTCATTAACCCAGATTTTCGGGCAAACTCCCCCTGGCGTTAACTCCGCTTCTTTTTCCACATAAATAATTGACTTTAAGAGTTCCAAGAAATCGCCAGCAACAGTTGCTGACTCAATACTCGTCCTGACACCCTTATTAACTAGCCAACCATCAAACGGCAGAGAAAAGGAACCTTGCAAGGATTTAACTCCAGCATGGAGAGCTTGTAAATCATCGATAAAAATCACATTTTCCGCAGTTTCTAAACTCAACTCTT
Source organism: Nostoc sp. (assembly GCF_036917435.1). Classification (GTDB taxonomy): domain Bacteria; phylum Cyanobacteriota; class Cyanobacteriia; order Cyanobacteriales; family Nostocaceae; genus Nostoc. The sequence continues at coordinate 49,125 of NZ_JBALDM010000014.1, read as the reverse complement.
CTTCAGAAGTTGCTGTTGTGAAAACGTGATAAAAATTTGGACTAACGCTGACTTTTGCACCAATACTAGCATTACCTGTAGGTTGGGCATTCAACCTTTTAGCAGTCCCTGCACTATGCAGAAAGCTTTTTAAAACACCATTTTCAATCAACGAAATCTGACGAGTTGGTGTGCCCTCGCCATCAAAAGTTTCTGCTCCTACGTTAGCTGGATGCAGTGCATCGTCATAAACTGAAAGCAGAGAGGAAGCAATCTGTTTACCTAAATCATCAGGAGTAGATAGGCTTTGATTATCCAAAATACTTTGGGCGTTAAACAAATTAGAAAAAGCGCCCAACAAACTTAAGAAAGCTTCTGCTGAGAAAACAACTCGATATTTACCAGTCTTGATTTTTTCATAATTCAAGTGGCTGATAGTTTTATCGGCAGTTTCTTTGATGCAACCATTGATGTCTAGATTATTTAAACTTTGGTTGATTCTAAAAGCACCTGCACTGCGCGGTTTTTTTCCATCTTCTTCAGTTTTACTGTAAAGATAAACTGATGCTAAGGAGTGAGATTCAGTTCTCACAGCACCGTCACTATTGAGATAGAATCTGTCAATATCTCTTTGCGATAACCCATTATAAGGTACACCTTTAATTGCTGGATGGGCTGCTAGTAATTCTTTTTCAGCTACCAACAATTTTTCTATGAGTTCAGCAACAGGTGCTTGGGGTGTCTTATCTTGAGGTTTGTTTACAATGGAAACAGTCGCTTCGGGACTAAAATCAGGAACATTTTCTTTAACACCAAAAAAACTGGCTTCGTAAGCAGTTTTCAAAGCTAATTCTAATCCCTTGGGGTCTACATCTGTGGTGCTGGTGACACCCATTGTATTTTCTTCATTCCACACACGAACAGTAACGCCAGAGCGATTTGATGCTTTAACTTGTTTTGGCTCACCTTGGTCTACCTGTACGCTTGTATCATCTATTGTTGAGCCATAAATGTCGAATTTTTTAATGCCAAGTTTATTAGCATTATCCTTGGCAGAATTTGCAATCTCATTGATATTTGGCATAGTCAATTTTGGATTTTAGATTTTGGATTGGAAGCGATTCTCTTTTGAAGATTAGATTTTGGATGTTATTACTTATATTTCTCTCGACTGAGAAAATAGTTCAACACATTTTAGATTCTGAGATTGAACCCACGAAACAATCCGAGAGGTTGAGCATTTTGGATTTTGGATTGTAATATTCAAAACCCAAAATCCAAAATCTAAAATTCTTATCGTCCACCTACGGTAATAGAATCAACTTTGATGTGGGGTTGTCCGACAGTGGTGTAAATACTTCCACTTACAGAGCCACAAAAACCTGGTGCAATTTCCAAATCTTGGGAACACATAGAAATTTTGTTCATAATTTCCTTAGCTTCACCAATCAAAATTGCTCCCTTTAGCGGTTTGGTGATTTTGCCATTTTCGATTAAATAAGCTTCATCAACACCAAAGTTAAATTGGCCTGTAGCACCAACACTACCACCACCCATTTTTTTACAGTAAATACCTTTATCAACAGAGGCAAATAATTCATCAGTGCTATATTCGCCAGAATCAATATAAGTATTACGCATTCGACTAGCAGCAGCAAAGGTATAATTTTGGCGGCGGCCACTTCCAGTTCTAGGGTGTCCGGTGCGTGCAGAGCCTGTTCTATCAGCTAAGAAGTTTTTGAGAATGCCTTTTTCAATTAATAGGGTTCTTTGAGCAGGCATACCTTCGTCATCCATATCAATTGTCCCGAAAGCATTTTCAGAGCGCCCTTCATCCCAGGCGGTTAAACTTTCGTGGGCAATTTTTTCGCCTTTTTTGTCGGCAAAGGGAGTAGTATTGCGTTCGATTTGAGTTGTTTCTAGCAGGTGTCCGCAGGCTTCATGGAAGATTACACCGCCAAAGTGATTGGCCATAATAATCGGGTAAGTACCTGATTCGACGTAATCGGCGTAGAGCATTTTTCCAGCCGATTCTGCTATTTTTTCGGCAGCTTGTTGAGAATCCCAAGTTCTCAAGAAATTGGCATCGCTAGTATTACCCGCGCGATCGCCAATTGAGGTACGATTAGCACCATCAGCACACAATAGGTTAAATCCTACCGACTGGGTGAGACGAATATCACGGGCAAAAGTCCCGTCACTGGCGGCAATTAAAACTTCTTGCCAATCCCGAAAATAGCTAGCACGGCGCGATTGGACGTGGCTAGCTTTTTGCTTCAGGTGAGTATTTCCATCAAGAAGGACTTCTCCCATTTCGCGGATGGAACTACACACTGCTAGCCATGCATCTTTACCTCTTTTCGTGGCGTAATCTCTCAGTAATTCCAGGTTAATCTCTGGAATGAAAGCTTTAGCAGTAGGTAATTGCAATCCCAGGATAGAAAGACCTTTTTCTAAAGCTGCTTTCAAACCAGAAAACGAAAGGTCATTAGTGCTGACGTAGCAATCGGCTTTGCCGCGAAATATTCTGACTCCCGCACCTGTAGACAGACTTGGTGAAATACTGGTGATGGAATCGTCTTCTGCAAGACAACTAATATAGTTGCGACGTTCTAAAAATAATTCGATAAAGTCAGCACCTGCGGCGCGTCCTAATCCCAGGAGAGTAGCCAGGGGGGCCTCCCAGGTTTCATCGAAACGCTCTGGTGTGGAGGAATATTGTAAAGTGGGAAGTTGATTCGAGAGAAGTAGCGTACTTGTAAGCATGGGTAGCCTCGTCTGCTGGCGGAATTCAGAGATTTGACTGAAAAATCCTGGTGTGTTTAGTCTAACAAATCAGTGAAAGCTACAGTCGCTAGAAAGGTAGTGTGGATTTCCCTAACCCTCTTTCAAAAAGCTTGTCAATAAAAAAGCCCGCAAAGGCGTGCTGAGGTTTTGAAAGTTCGCACCCTTGACGGTGACGGTGGAAAATTTAGATGAGCCTAATATTAGTACTCTTCTCAATGAAGGGAGTCACGAGCTAGGAAATGGTCTAAGTCGATGGGCGTAATTAAATATAAGATAAAACTTCACCCTCAATCCCTCTTGTTAGTAAGGAGAGGGAAGCTGGAGGCAGAGTGAGGTTTTATATTTAATTTGACCTACTTACTTAAGTATCAACCAACTCCTACTAAATATACAATCTTGTTTGGTGAAACGCTTAATTTAATCTAAACTATCACTCTCAGGTTTATTTGCGATTTGCCATTTTGACCGGAATTCTTGCTGCTTGTCGCTCATTGAAAGCCTGACTTAAATTGGAAGTTTTTGCTGTAGATGATAGATTTTTATACAGGAGCTTCAATGTTTGAGCAATAGTTTTCATAATTTTCATTTTGCTGGCGCTTGGCTTTTGGTCATATCTCAAAACCATTGGAATTTCTGCAATTTTTGGTCTGAATACTTTGGCTTTCAGTAGTAAATCTATCATGCAAGCAAATCCACTTTCAGTAAATAGATTGTCCCCATAATAGATATCCAGTTTACTGAGGAAAGTACGGTTATATAGTCGATAACCACAAGTATAGTCTCTTACACCTGGTACACGGGCGGCAATTCTAAACAGCCAGCTAGCTCCGTAACTCATTATCTCTCTAAATTTTGATAAACCTATGACTTTAGAGCCTTTGCGGTATCTAGATGCGATCGCAATATCATAGCTACCAGCTATCATAGTGTCATACATCTTGATTAACAGTTCTGGTGGTTGAGTGTTGTCGCAATCCATTGCAGCTAAAAAATCGCCTTCTTTAGAAATTTCTAAGAAAGTTGTGAAACCAGTTTTAATTGCTTCCCCTAAACCAGCATTCTTGGGATGTTGGACTAATTTAAGTAATATTCCTCGGAATTGAGCTTCTTCTAAAGCAGTCTGAGCAGTTGCATCACTACTACCATCATCAACAAGAATTAGTTTTATCTCCATATTAGAGATTTGCTGCAATGTCTGAAATTTTTTGAACAAGGGGCGAATTGATTCTTGCTCGTTGTATGCAGGTAGAAGAACAAAAAGACTCATAAAGACCTCGTATGATTTTAAAATAAAATACAATTACTCAAATCTCAAGAATTCAACAATGTTGATTTCTTGAGAAATTCATCGACCTGTCGCACAACTGCGTTGTTGTTGACGCTATCATTGACCAATTGTGAGGTATTGACGACGAAAAAATCTTCATTTTCAGTACTCACTTTTGGAACAAGGCTTGAATAATTTAAAACTTGTAGTGGCTGCACTTTAATAGCTCGATTTATGTGTGCTGCTACAATGTCATCTGATTTAAGTTCCGGGAACATCAAACGTATACCCTGGAAAAACATTTGACGCAATTCCTCATCTGGCTGTTTTAACAACGAGTCAGTGGAAAGGATATATTTTGGTAGGAATGTCATGTGATATCCTGCTGTCTCTTGTAGAGAAACTAAGTTACTCATACCAATAACACCGGTAAAAGGAATATTTTTATCGGCGATATTTACTACGTAATAAGGAATTAAAGCCTTATGAGTAATCAGTACCATGCAAATTACACCCAGGTATTCTACTGTTTCATGGGTGTCTGAAACTTTCACTAGTTCCTTAGCAGCAACCTGTTCCAAAATATTAACTGGGCCAGTGAAAATGACTTTATCAAAATGTTCCTTTTTACCCTGAGATTCGACCCACATTCCACCCCCTGGATGAGGTGCGATATATTCTACTGTCACCCCTGTGCGAATATTACCTCCAGCCGCGTAAATTAATTTTTGTATATGGTCAAAAACAGTTTTATAACCACCTGAAACATAACCAAGTTGTTCTTTATTTAATGAAGAATCACGTGCTGAAAATAGTCGTTTAATATAAGCCCAAATAAAAACTGCTGATATTCGCTTATAGTTATCTCCTAATTTTGATAGAAGCAAGGGTTTCCAAAGCTTTTCGTATGTGTTTTTACCACCGAGTTTTAATAGCCAATCTTCAACTAAAATCTTCTCTAATCGCCGCCAGTTATTAAGGCGTGAACCATATAGCAGAGTAAAAGCTAATCTGATTTTGCCTATAAGTCCAAACAGAGGAAAGCGCAAAAATTCTATAGTGTTACTAATAGAATAAAGCTTTTTATTGTCATAAAACCCTGTTAGACTTCGATGCCAACGTAGCTTATCTCCAAGACCAATATCTCTAAGAAAATTGATTAAATGAGTATCAGAAGGCAGGATAACATGATAAAAACGATCCCAAGTAAACAACCCATAATCATGATAGGTGGTAAGTCCACCAAGCTGTTTATTACTATCGAATACAGTTACGGTATGTCCTCGATGTGCAAGACGTTGCGCTAATACTAGCCCCGTTATACCTCCGCCAATGATACCTATATTCATAAATTTAATTGAGATTTTTATAAGGATGGCTTTGAAATTTATATTCGGAGGTTTTTAATATTAATAACCTCAATAATTGTCAGTTTAGCTATTAGTTTACTACCAGAATTACACCAGTTATAATGATGGAAATTCCTAACCACTGGCTAAACATAACCTGCTCTTTTAAAAGATAGTGTGAAGCAATAGGGATTAATGCATACATTAATCCTAGAACTGGAAATGCTTGACTTAGAGGAATTGTCCGCAATACATAAAGCCACAATATAGTCATCAATGTATAGCAGATAAACCAAATCATAAAATAACGAGATAATAATAGATTTAAAATAGATGAGTTTGCTCCCTCTACAGAGCTAGAAATGTGAAGTCCATATTTTAGTGATACGTTAGCTGTGGTTCCGAATAAAACTACAATCATTAAAAGTAGCCAGGTAATAATATTCATTTTTCAAGATGTTTGGTAGATTTACTATAAATAAATTTAGACAGACTTTTTTAGTGGAATAACCACTAAAATAATACCCATAAAAATAGTGATAACTCCTACAATCCGAGTAGGTGTAATCACCTCATGAAAAAAGTAGTATGAACCGAAAAATATACCGACATAATTTAAACTAGTCAGTGGATAAGCAATACTCAATTTTACCGTTCTTAGAGCCAGTATCCAATTTACTATTCCCAAACAATAAACACTAACAGCTAATGCTAATTTTTGCAGAAATTCCCAAGTAAACAGTCCCTCATCTGCATGACTCATGGTATATTTCATCAGCAATTGCCCAGAAATACTCAATAATATACTTATAAATAAGATAATGTAGGGAATTATTTTAAAGTTTGAAATTTGCCCTATATATTTCATATTGCATTTGCCTCAATCGAGATAGTAGGTATGAACCTGACAGCAAAAGTATCGGGTTTAGAATTTTTCAGATATCGTCCACACCTGCCGTAAAATCAAACTTCCACATCATTAAATAGAGAATAAAACTATGAAGGCTATGTTGATGTGACTGATATAAAAATAACTATTAAATTTAATATCCGAGAGTTGACAAGTCAAAACTATGCAGATTGTAGGAGGGTTGCTGTATTCTATCTACTGACTATATTATCGGAGTAGATTAAGCTATATTGGTTTACTGGATTATACTCTTCTAAGTCATAGTGGATGCATATCTAGGCAAGTTTAATGATTCTATTCTAAATATAAATTCACTCGGGACAAGTTTTAGTAGTGTGCGTAGGCGTAGCGCATCGTAGACATTGCTCAACTCAAAATTGGGTTCGACTTGCGTTTTGAACAGGTATAGCTAAACTAATAAAAGTGGATTGCCATAATTTTTTATTAATCCATTAATTAACTTTCATCAGTTATACCCTGCTAAAAAAAATCTTGTTGAATACACTACTGAACCTCTCAAGCAATTAACTTAACTGGATTGATAAATGTTCTTCCTTTTCTCCAAATAAAGTTTATTAATTTTATGAGATACCATAGAATTTATCTAGGCTCACATACCTATTTGTAACCTTGGCTGAAAACTAAGCCGATTAATAAAATTTTTACTCCAAAATAGTATGCATACATACCCTTTTTAGACATGGGAACACAATGAATAACAGAAGTATACTTGTCTACGGAAATTCTAGACAGATAAATTCAATCTAAAGTACCGAGGCTTACAAGTTTCTAGTTTTACTCAATGTCCAAATGGAGTATTTGAGGAGACTAATAGCTAATGTAAACTAATGTTTGGTAAACAAGTCGCAGGTTACGTTGATTTAAACGGATTTGAAATGTCTTTTCGTTATTGTAGTATTACCCTCTCTTAATGTTTCTCTTAATCAGACGTAATTTTTATTAGAGTTTTACCTCAAAATTTATTACTACATATAATTAATTACCAACTAGAATACCACGATAAAAGCGTGTTGCATATTTATGGCAAGACTTCATCAAAAATTTATTTACTGAAAATCTACTTAAACAAAAACTTTACAAAGTCGCAAATTTTCCATACTGGATATTATAAATTTTTGTTCTTAATAATTTGTAGATTTATGAAAACTTTCTAGCTAGTAAACTCGTAGAAGTAGCGATTTGGCATTAGGCTCTAAAAGTCCCAAGCTAAGAGTTAGAAAAACCAGAGTTTCAACTCGAATAACAGTGCAGGCAATAAAAAAGTATAGCATAATACAGACATACATTAAAAATAGCCAACAATCTATAGCAATCATACTTGATTTTTGAACAAAATTAGGTATGTAGTAAGCTGTCGTGCATTTAATTTGCACAGCTAGGGCGGGCAAGATGCCCACCCCACAAGAGATTTATTTTTTTGAGGATGCAAATTAAAGTATTTTCAGCTTATGTAGGGTGTGTTAGAACGAAGTTCGTAACGCACCATTATCCAGGGTTTGGTGCGTTACGCTGTCGCTAACGCACCCTACGTATTTTTTTAGAAATCAAATATTAGTCCTATATATGACTTATATATGATTAAAAAATTTCAGTACAACTCAAAGAGCCTTCTTTGATGTTGCTTACCTACGGGAATAAATTTGGCTCTTCATTACATATTATGCTAAATCACCTTGTAAATACCCTGAAACTATTGCTATGCAATAAGAATGAACATTATTTACTAACATTTTAGAGCTTTGGGGGTGATTTAGGGTTTTAATCTTGATTTTGAAGCCAAGTTTTGATGTTTAACTAATAATTTGGCATAACAGGTACTGAAGAACCATAAATTTAGACATTAAAACCGAGAGTCTGAAAGTCTGAATCGTTTTGCATTTATCGACAAAAATCTTTAAATCTCAGATATCTCAAACACAACTTAGATGATTAATTACAGCACCAAATAAGTTGAAATATTTTATTTAATCTTATGATTGATTATCAATATATTTTTCAAAGTTGGCGTTGCCTTATAGATAGAAAAGCTCAATAATACCTAAGAGGTTGTTTGAAAAGTGGTATGTTGTAATTTTTATCGAATTATTACCCCCCTTAGTCCCCCCTTATAAAGGGGGGAAATAAGAAAATCCGGTTCCCTCCCCTTTATAAGGGGAGGGTTAGGGTGGGGTAAAAATATTTGATACATCAATCATGACTTTTCAAACATCCTCTAAGCATCACATTTATGGACTAAACTTAAAAAAATGCTTACCTTCATTAGAAAATATTCATTTAAAAAATGAGTATAAAGTCCCTAAACCCTGACTCACAGAGAATAATTTACCATAAATAAAATACCAACTTCCGTCTTTAAATACATTATTGTGCTAGCTGTCTGATAATTTCTAGCAGTTTAATGTTGAGAATAAATTAATTGGTGGTGATTGGTATTATTTAATTTATCTAGGTTGTTGCCCTCTAGTTTCAGTTTATTCAGGCTCATTCTCCCGCAACAGCCTATTGGTGATCATCAAGACAATAATTAACAATCCAAATTGAATTTGCCAGGGTGCTAATACTAAACTTAATATCAAGCTAATAGCTGCGAATACACCTGCAAGATATGCAATTTCATCACTACTCTTTTTAAATAGGTAGCCAGTGGCTAAAGCAGTACATAGTGGGATCAAGAAAAACAAAGGCATATTCCTAACCTCTGAGTTAAAAGTTGTTTTATTTATAAAACAAATCAAAATTGATTGTTTTTGTAAGCGTGCTTAATTCTACATCCAATAAGGTTTTATGCACAACAGTCGATCGAAATAAATATTATAGAAAATTAAAACTACACAACCTTGTAGATTTCACTAATTGGAATAATTCTTGCGATAGATGAAGCAGCAAAAGCTTGGCGAATAACTCTTTTCTAATGGCGCTGCGTCCAGCAAGGTTTAGAGTTAGTGAAGAGAGTTTAGAGGTAGCTAAATTAAGTATAAAATTAGATGATTGATTCTGAGGTGGTTGTTTTTTCGCTCTCCCAACCGAGGATTGATACGTAGTAGATTATACAAGTTTACTTTACCTATGTGGATTGATAGGGTTTAAAACTTGGGTAGATGGATTTTGTCTATGTCGCTAATTGCACTCTTGTGAGAAATCATCTGGTAAATTAGCTGTAAATTTTATCCTTGCGCCAAGATAAGGGTCTAGCATATTACCTTTATAAGTAGCATTTTCATTTTTTCCTTTTAGACTCCTAATGCTGAACATTCCTCAACTACTGGCAACTGAAATAAACCTCAAACCCCATCAGGTGCAAAACGCGCTGGAACTTTTGGCGGAGGGTGCAACAATTCCCTTTATTGCACGTTACCGCAAAGAGCGCACCGATGAGATGAATGAAGTGCAACTACGTGAACTGGCTGATCGATATACTTATTTAACAGAACTGGAAGAACGAAAATCTGCGATCTTAAGTGCGATCGCACAGCAAGGTAAACTCACAGATGAACTCAAAGCTAAAATCTCATCCTGCTTACAAAAAACCGAACTTGAGGATTTATATCTACCCTATCGCCCAAAGCGACGTACCCGCGCTACTATCGCCAGAGAAAAAGGACTTGAGGCACTGGCGGAATTCATCAAGTTACTAAATATCAAAAATCCTGCAACTGCATCCCTGGAGGAAGAAGCAGCTAAGTATATTTCTGAAACCACGGGAGTCAAAACCGCAGAAGAAGCCCTTAAAGGTGCGGCCGATATTTTAGCAGAAGAAGTGGCCGAAAAAGCTGAATTACGCGCATATATCCGCGACTATCTTTTAGAAGAAGGAGTATTCGTCTCCCGCATCAAAGATGATTATCCCGAAGGGACAACCAAATTTGAGATGTACCGTAACTATAAAATTAGGGTAAAAAATATTGCACCGCATAATATGCTGGCGTTGTGTCGGGGTGAAACTGAAAAAATCTTAAGCTTTGAAATCGCTTTCGATGAGGATACGGTACTTTACTATCTGGAGTCGAAAGAAATTAAAACCAATGTTCGGCCAATTCGGGATTTTTATCAGGCGATGTTGAAGGATGCATTTAACCGTTTAATGAAAGTCTCTCTAATGGGAGAGGTCATTTCTGAGAATAAAATATATGCAGATATAGAGTCAATCAAGACATTTGAAACTAATTTGCGAGAATTGCTGCTGTCTGCACCGGCGGGAATGAAACCAACGCTGGCGATAGATCCTGGATTTAGAACTGGGTGTAAAGTTGCTGTCCTCGACCAAACAGGAAAATTTTTGGAATACCAAGCGGTTTTTCCCCACCAAGCGGCTGAACAACGCGCAAAAGCTGCACAAACTGTCAAAAATCTGATTGAGAAATATAAGATTGAGTTAATCGCCATTGGTAACGGTACAGCATCCCGTGAGACAGAGGAGTTTGTGACGCAAGTATTGCAAACAATAGAAAGCAAACCAGTCAAGGTGATGGTGAATGAGTCCGGTGCATCTATATATTCTGCGAGTACTGTAGCGCTAGAAGAGTTTCCCGATTTAGATATTACCGTGCGCGGTGCTATTAGCATCGGCCGCCGTTTGCAAGACCCTTTGGCCGAACTGGTGAAAATTGATCCCAAATCCATTGGCGTGGGACAATATCAGCACGATGTCGATCAGAAGTTATTGAAAAAGAAATTGGATGACACTGTAGAAAGCTGTGTGAACTATGTCGGCGTGGATTTAAACACCGCCTCCAAAGAACTTCTGACATCCGTCTCTGGGATTACGGCAACAGTTGCCAATAACATTGTCACCTATCGTAACCAAAATGGAGCCTTTAAAAATCGCCGCCAACTTTTAAAAGTTCCGAAGCTGGGGCCGAAGGCTTTTGAACAAGCGGCGGGTTTCCTACGGATTCGCGGCGGTGACAATCCATTGGATAATACAGCAGTGCATCCAGAGAGTTATTCTGTAGTAGAAGCGATCGCATCTGATCTAAATGTGCCATTAAATCAGGTGACAGAAATTGCCGAAAAACTCAAAAAGACCAACCTGAAGAAATACGTTACCGATAGCGTCGGGGAACCCACACTGCGCGACATCCTCAGCGAACTAGAAAAACCTGGTAGAGATCCACGGGCTGAGTTTAAGTATGCCACCTTCAGAGAAGGAATTAAAGAAATTAGGGACTTAAAGGTGGGGATGGAACTAGAAGGAATCGTGACGAATGTCCCCAACTTCGGCGCATTTGTTGATATAGGCGTACATCAAGATGGCTTAGTGCATATATCCCAACTTGCTGATAGATTTGTAGACGATGCCAACAAAGTTGTCAAAGTCGGACAAGTAGTTAAAGTCCAGGTGCTAGAAATAAACGAGAAACTAAAGCGGATTAGTTTATCGATGAAAGCAGTTAAACAATAATTAGAAATAGCAGATGGTAGTTTATCAAGTTCGATTCATCAATTCTACACTTGGGTTAGATCGCACCATCCAAGTACCAGACGATCAATATATTCTGGATATAGCAGAAGAAGCTAGTATCCGTCTACCATCTGGGTGCAAACAAGGCGAATGTTCTGCTTGTGTCGCCAAACTCATTAGCGGTGAAGTTAATCAAGGTGAGCAAAAATTTCTCCGTCCAAGTGAAATACAGGCTGGTTATGTTGTTACTTGTGTAACTTACCCCTTATCTAATTGCACTTTAGAAACCCATCAAGAACAAGTCTTATATAAGTCAGCCCTTTACTATCAGCCTGATTCTGGAAAATCTGATTAAATTATAGGACTTGCGTAAAGTTTTAGCTAAAAAGAAAGATTTTCTTCTTAGGGCAATTCATGAATTGCCCCTACCCCGTGTAGTTTTGCGTAAATCCTATAATTTTCTCAATAATAGACCTAATGGTAGAAGCAAATTCTATCTTGCAAGAGAGGTGAAAGTCTGGCACATAGTTAAAGATGAGATAAGAAGTTACAAACAAAAAAGATTAGGTCAGAAAAATGTTGACACCATTATTAACCGCCCTAGCTACAGCTTTGAGCCTGTTGATTGTTGATTTAGTTGTTCCAGGCGTTAATATTGCTAATTTCCCCGCAGCTATAATCGCCGCTTTAGTAATTGGTCTAATTAACGGTTCAGTTAAACCAGTTCTATCTACTCTTTCATTACCGCTTAACTTTCTATCATTTGGAGCATTTTCACTCGTCGTCAACGGTTTGTGTTTTTGGTTAGCAGCAGTGGTAGTTCCTGGGTTCGGAGTTCGCGGAATTATCGGTTTCCTACTTGGGCCAGTGATTCTAACTTTTGCTAACACTTTCATTACCAACTACTTTGTTGAAAAAAATCTTTTAGCTGGCAGTGGTGTTGTCAAAACCCAAGGTGAATTACCTTCTAGATAAATATTAAAAGGAGTAGAAAGAGTATTTTTATCAATTATCTACTCCAACGAACATATCCGAAGGTGGATTTCCTAATTCGGCATCTTCAAAAGAATCTAACTAAACAAAATTACAAAGTTGTAAAATCATGAAAATAGTTCGTTTTCTTCTAGGTTTGTTAGTGCCTCCTTTAGGCGTTTTCCTGACAGTTGGAGTGGGCCCAACATTGTTTATTAACATTTTGCTCACGGTTCTAGGTTGGCTACCCGGTAGTATTCATGCAATTTGGGTTATTGCCAAGCATGATGAACAACTGAATCGAGAAAGTGGTACTTACTAATACGTAAGATTAGTTTTCATAAACCTTACCTTAAATATGGTGCGTTATGGCTTTATCCATAACGCACCATTTTACTTTCTAGCAAAACTATAGCAATCAGAATTGAAAGATGCCTCTGAAGAAAACCAATTAAGCAACATGTCTGCCTCAAGAATAAAATATTACGTTTTTTACAGTTTTCAAAGTAGTAAATACTTGCCCCTGTGCTGTCATTTGGTAGGATATGAAGCAGAACTACAAAAGGCAGCTAATTCAGGGTTTATATATGACAATTACACCAAGCTTAAATTCCTGGGTTATCTGTCCCCAACCAAATCCTCAAGCAAACTTGCGTTTATTCTGCTTCCCCTACGCTGGTGGTAGCGCGGCAATTTTTCGCACTTGGCCTAATAATCTACCTAGTAATATCGAAGTCTGTGCTGTGGAATATCCGGGGCGGGGAAGGCAGATGAAGTCAGCACCTGTGAAGCGATTAGAACCTCTTGTGGAAGCGATCGCTCCAGTTCTCATGCCATACTTAGACAAACCATTCGCCTTTTTCGGTCACAGCATGGGCGGATTAGTTAGCTTTGAGTTGAGCCGTCTACTTCGCTCTCAGTATAGTCTTACTCCCTTTCACCTCTTCATATCTGCTCGTCGCGCCCCGCAAATCCAGCCCACAAAACCACCCCTGCACATCCTATCAGACGCTGATTTGCAGTCAGAGCTACGCAGCCTCAATGGTACACCCAAAGCAGTGCTAGAAAATCCAGAACTGATGCAGATGTTTCTCCCCGTTTTGCGGGCAGATTTTGCCGTTCTAGAAACTTATATTTACACTCAAAAACAGCCAATGGAGTGTCCTATTACTGTTTTTGGTGCTTTGCAAGACACAGAAGTTAGTCATGAAGCTTTGCAAGCATGGCGAGAACAAACAATCGCTGCTTTCTCATTACATGAATTCAACGGCGATCACTTTTTTATCCATTCACACCAAGAATTATTATTTAAACTTATATCTAAAGAATTGCAGATGTCTAAGCGTAGCTGGTAGTGGTGATTAAATAAGAAGGAGTTAGGAGCCAGAATATAGAATTTTCCTGACTCTCTGAACTTCTGATGTACAATATTTCTACTTTTTATTTTTGGGTAGCGATCGCTAATTTTGCCCCTTCAACTTTACGAACCCGATCCATTACCGCTACTACCCGCCCATAATCAACTTTCTCATCAGCATTAATAATCACCAACACTTCTGGTTTAGAACCAACTAAAGCACGTAGTTGCTCTGTCAAATCATCAACTGCAATTGGTTTACGGTTCAGACTTACCTGTTCTTTTTCATCTACCGTAATGGTAATTTTAGTAGGAACTTGCTGTTGTTTTGCTGTGCTTGCCTTCGGTAAATTTACTGGCAACCCTTCTGAACGAGTTAAAAACAGAGTTGACATGATAAAAAATGTCAAAATTGCAAAAATCACATCAATCATCGGCACTATGTTGATCTGGAGTGGAAGTTCTGGCTCATCTTGTAGACGCATAAGTTTTTTCTCCTCGTTCATAACGACGGCGGTAGAGTAATTCTAGCTGTCCCCCATACTCTTGAATTAATGCAATTTGCCGTTGGTACAGTCCCCTAAAGGTATTGGCAAACATGAGTATGAATATAGCAACGATCAATCCTGATGCGGTTGATACCAAAGCTTCACTAATCCCAGATGTAACACCAGTTGTTTTACTACCTCCCACATCGCCAAGGTTTAGGGAGGCAAAGGAGGCAATCAGTCCTAACACAGTGCCGAGAAGACCCAACAGTGGCGCTAGACTAATAATTGTCTCGAAAAGGTTTTGAAAACGTTTTAATACAGGGATCTCAGCCTGTGATTCGCTTTCTAATGCCAAACGAAATTCCTCTGGATTTGGCTCCTCTAATTCTAAAGCCGCCAGAAAAATCCGGGCGAGTGGCAAATCTGCATTTTTCTGAAGTTTATCCATTGCACCGACAACATTATCGAGACGGTAAAGATTCAAAACATCTCGCACCACGCGGCTTTGACGCTTATTGATCCTTACCCAAAATCTTATCCGCTCGATGATCAGTGCCACACCCAATACCGAAAATAGAAACAGGGGCCACATGACGATACCGCCTGCTGCAAACAACTTCTGAATTCCCATGTAGTGCCTCTAAACGTCATTAACAATACAAAACTCAGACTACCAGAATCTAGCTCAAAGCTGAAAGTTATTCTCAATAGAATATCAAATATAATGATTATGGTTTTTATTTACTTATTTGTTTTACATATAATTAAATTAATTGAAACAAAAATTAATTTTGTCCAAAAACCATGATATTGCTGATTTTAAAAGATGTTTTTGCTAGTGCGGGGTTCCGTAAGGCTATCTCAATAAATTTTAATTATTTACTTCATATTCGTAAGCATACATTTTAATGTAAAGAAATTAGTGAGAATAGATAGCAATAGCTATGAGCTTATATCTCAAGAATTGCAGATAGTCATTAGACTCAGTAGGAGTTAGGAGTCAGAATATAGAATTTTCCTGACTCTTTGAACTTCTGATGTACGATATTTCTAATTTTATTTTTGGGTAGCGATCGCTAACCTTGCCCCCTTTACCTGACGTACCTGATCCATGATCGCCACTATCTCACCGTGCAAGACTTTTTGATCGGCATTAATAATCACCAAAGCTTCTGGCTTAGAACCTACTAAAGTTCGCACTTGCGGGGCTAATTCATTAACTGCTATTGGGTTGCGATTTAGGCTAACATCACCTTTTTCATTTACCGTGATGGTAATTTTAGTAGGAATTTGCTGTTGCTGCGCGGTAGCTGCTTTCGGTAGATTTACTGGCAACCCTTCTGAGCGTGTCAAAAACAGCGTTGACATAATAAAAAATGTCAAAAGGGCAAACATTACATCAATCAGAGGTACTACATTTATAAATGGTGGTAAATCTGGTTCATTCTCATCTAGATCCATAAGATTTCTCCGGTTTTTCGTAGTTTTCAAGTTGTTCATAGCGGTCAAGGAACAGTATTTCTAGCTGTCCGCCGTACTCTTGAATCATTGCTATCTGCCTCTGGTATAGTCCCCTAAAGATGCTGGCTCCTAAAAGTACAAAGATAGCCACAACCAATCCTGATGCGGTAGCAACTAAAGCTTCACTAATACCACTAGTAACTGCACCTGTTTTAGTACCTCCGACATCACCAATATTCAGTCCGGCAAATGAGCGAATTAATCCTAAAATTGTGCCGAGAAGTCCCAATAGAGGCGCTAAACCGATAATGGTGTCAAATACAGCTTGAAACCGCTTGAGTATAGGGATTTCTGCTTGCGCTTCGCTTTTCAAAGCCAAACGAAATTTTTCTGGAGTCGGTCTTTCTAGCTGTAGTCCAGCCAGAAAAATGCGTGCTATGGGTAAATCTACATTTTTTTGCAGCTTATCAACAGCACCAACGAGATTATCGAGTCGATAAAGATTTAAAACCTCTCGCACTACACGGTTTTGACGCTTACCAATCTGTAGCCAAAACTTCGCCCGCTCAATCATTAGTGCCCCTGCCAATACCGAAAACGCCAGCAGTGGCACCATGACTATACCACCTGCTTCAAACAAATTCTGAATTCCCATGTAGTGCCTCTAAACGTCATCAACAATACAAAATCAGACTAGCAGAATCAAGCTAAAAAATGAAACTTTTTCTCAATAGAGTCTAAGATATAATGATAATTTTTTCAAATCTCATCATCATTATTTTTATTTAATCTTTTTTTGTTTTACATAAATTAATGTAATCAATACATGACACGAAAATTAATCTTATCTAAAAATCATCATAATCAACTGTATTTTTCAAGGATATTTTTATTATTAATCATGCTGTTCCTTGAACGCTGCTCGAAACAATTTTAATTTTTTACTTGATATTTGCAACCACCCATTCTAAGATATCTAGATTAGTGAGAATAGGTAGCAATAGCTATGAGTTTTTCCGGCACTACTGTCGAGCAACGTTCCAAAGAAGTTGAGGCTCTCAAGTCTTTTCTGACTTACAGTCTGATAGGTTCACTGGCGCTGCATATTGGCGTACTGTCTTCAGGTATAGGTAATTATTTTACGAGATTGCCCACAGCAGAAGAAGAACCAATAGAAGTGGCGATCGTGGATTCTCCGACTGCGGAACCAGAAAAACCAGTTGAAAAAATTCTAGAAGAACCGAAAAAAGAACCGGAAGTTATTCAAAAACAGTCTATAGAAACTCCGCCAGTACAAAAACCAGTACAAGAATTTATTGAAAGACCAAAAATTCAGCCAGTTGAACAACAACCAAAACAAACTACTCAAAACCTACAACCAACAAATAGGGAAATTACTCCTAAGCCATTAGTCCCTGTGACAACTGTTGCTCCTCAAAGCAGTGGCGGTGGCGGTGGTGGTGGCGGTGGTAGTTCAGTCTTGACAGGTAACTCTGGCAGTTCCGGCTCTGGCATTGCTTTAAGTTCAGGCTCTGGCAGTGGTACAGGCTCAGGAATTGGCTCAGGCTCTGGGACTGGTACAGGCTCAGGAATTGGTTCAGGCTCTGGCAGTGGTAAAGGCTCAGGAATTGGTTCAGGCTCTGGCAGTGGTATAGGTTCAGGAATTGGTTCAGGCTCTGGGACTGGTATAGGCAATAGAGTAGAAAACCCTCCGACAGTAGCAACAGCGCCAACACCTCCAAAAATTAACAGTTCAGGTGATGGTAATGGTCGTGCAGCCTGCCGCGAATGTAATGCCAAATATCCAGAGGCAGCAAGACGGCGAGGAGTTGAAGGCAGAGTAGAAGTAGCTGTTGATACTGATGCAAATGGCAACGTGACAAATGTGCGGGTTGCTCGTTCTAGTGGAAACCGCGACTTAGATGAGGAAACCATGAAACAAGCGCGTGACTGGAAATTAAAACCCGCAGAAGGTGGTAGACAAGGGGTATCTATAGCGACTGAATTTGCGATAAAAGGTTCAAGTCGATCGCGCCAAGTTCAAGAACGACAAGCACAAAGACAAGCAGAAGAGAGAAGCCAACAGACAACGGCTGCCAATTCCACACCAGAAAATCCAAGACGTAGGCGCAGAGAGTTGACATCTTCATCTAATGAAGCTGTAGCTACAAAACCAGCCGAAGCTAGAGCTACAAAACCAGCAATATCTGGATTTAGTAGACGCTTGGAACCTCAAAGAGGGGAAAATTCTGCTACAAACTCATCGTCTGGAGCTAGGACAACTCGCACTCAAGGAAGTGCAACAGAGTCTCTACGACGCATCCGGCGTGAGCGAGCGGCTACCGATTCATCACAACAGCCACAACCAACCGCAAATCGGCGGCGGCGAAGAGATAACACTAGCCAGAATAAATTGCGGGAATCTTTGCGTGGTTTACGTCAACAACCTCAATCGCAACCTGTCGCACCGTCTACTACTCCTAGTCAGCAGTAGAGCAATAATTCAAAGTAAGTCAGGAGTTAGAATACATAAGGCTCCTGGCTTGTAAATTATGTTTGTAGAGGTACGGTTATTGCCATAAAACCGAACCTGCTCAACTTGAACGTATCGCGGCAGTCCCTACCCTCGACTCTTAGTAGGGTAGGGATCGGAGCGGGTTATTGGAACGAATTGTAAGAAGGGAGGAAATAAAAACGTACTGTGGCAACAAGGCGAATGACTTTTCGGCTATACCCAAACGAGAAAACTAAATCAATTTTGCGGTATCACCGAAAGTTACACAAGGACTTGTATAACGCCGCAGTCAATAATAGATTTACTCAGTACAAAACATATAATCACAAAGTTGATTACTTTGAGCAGCAAAACTGTTTACCTGCGTTCAAAGAAGTTTGGATAGAGTACAAACGGCTTCCCAGTCATGCGCTGCAAGCCACTCTCAAGCGTGTTGACTTTGCTTTTGAGCGTTGGTTCAAGGGTTTAGGTAAACGCCCTAGATTTAAATCAATTAGGCATTATTCAGGATGGACTTATCCAGATTGTGCAGGCTTCAAAGTACAATCTGATGGAGAGAATGGGTATCTCAATCTGTCTAAAGTTGGGCGTATCCAAATGCGTGGACAGGCTAAGTATTGGGGTCAACCCACTACTTGCACTATTCTTTATCGCAATGGTAAATGGTATGCCTCAATCACGGTTAAGATTTTAGATCAAGTTCTGAAACCAGATATTTTACCTATTGGTGCTGTTGGTATTGATTTAGGATGCAAATCTGCATTATCAATTACTGATGGCGAGAATCATCAACAAATTGATGCCCCAAAATTTTTGAGAAATGCAGAACATCTAATCAAAAAAGTGTCTAAGGAGAAACGACGCAAACGTGCGCCAAATAAAAAAAAGAAGATTTTAGCTTCTAGGCGGTTTAAAAAAGCCCAAGCATCGGTTGGTAAGCTGACTCGAAAAGTCGGTAATCAACGCCAGAACTGGGTACACCAAGTTGCGGTAGAAATAGTTAGCTGTAGTAGCTTCATCGCAACCGAAAAGCTAGAAGTCAAAAACATGACCGCTAAAGCTAAAAAAGCGACTGTGGTCTTGGGGGTTTCCACTCGTGTTCAACTGCGTCAAGAAGGTAAACGCAAAAAACAGAAGGCTGGGCTAAATAAGTCTATTCTTGACGTTGGCTTTGGAATGTTACGCAGCACTATTAAATACAAAATAGAGCAAATTGGTGGTGTGTTCGTAGAGGTTCCAACCCGTCAAGTAAAACCTTCTCAAACCTGTCCTAAATGTGGAAATAAACACAAAAAGACTCTTGATGTTAGAGTTCACGAGTGTGGCGTTTGTGGATATCTGCAAGACAGAGATATTGCTGCTGCCGAAGTTATGCTTTATTGGGCAAAAGGAATTCTACCGGGATTGGGAACCAGTCTCGCAGACGCTGATCTTACTAGCTCTACCTCACGCACCCGCAAAACAGCAGGAAGTATCAGGCATCTGGGGGAAAAGAAGCGTCAAAAATCTCAAAGCAACTTTGCTATAAACAAGCTAGAGGATGTAGAAACCTCTAGCGATGGCGTTGCCAGCTAGAGGTAGTTCATTAAAACTTCTACATAAACACACACTGATGCAGTTTGATTTGCTTGAATAGCTATATTGATAGGACATTGATCCGAAGGCAATTCACAATCCTAATTATGGCAAGTAAATTCATTGATGTTAGGGAATACACTGTCAGGGCGCACAAAAGGCAGATTCATACTCGTGTTTTCCAGTTTGTCTGTAAAGAATGTAACGATCTGACAAAACGCGAGACATTCGGGCCTCGACCCTTATATTGTGAGAGATGTCGCCCTCCCCAAGCACCAAAGAAATCCCAGCCGACATCTCAGAAAGCAAAACCCAGAGCAATGTCTTACAAAAGTGATATTGATTTAAATTGATTGAAGCCTTAGCCTTATGACTCAAAATGGACAATTAGAACCGCCTCCAGGAAACTTTCTCTCCCCATTGTTGGAATTACGAGACTATTATGCTCGTCTCACAGAAGAGTATGAACGCCTCTTTGTGCAGGCGCGATCGCAACTCGATCATGTAGAAGCGTTGTTGTCTAACTGGTCTTATTCCGATCCCAAGAAGCAGATATCAAGACTGACTGCGGCTGACGAAACCTCAAATATTTCCCAAGAAGGCTCTCTGCGGTTTTTATCACCTCTTGATGACATCGACGAAATCAAATTGGTAGAGTCTCTACAATCAGAACTCACAGACTCAGATCAGGTTAAGATCGATAATTCCTTTTCTGCTGCTGTTGATACAAAAGACAGAAAACCTCTAACTACATCGCCAGATGCAAAGATCGCTCCAGAGAACAACGATAGTTCAACGAAGGTAGCAGAAATCCCCATGCTACCCCAGTATAATCACGCGATCTCCCGAATGGAAGCCATCAAACAGCTATTGCAAGAGCAAATAGGTACTGTCTGTCATATTGATTTTATTGTGCGATCGCTCTATGGAGAGTTAGATTCCAATCTATTCAAAGTAGTTAAAGGTAGAGTTCAATCTTCCCTAACCCAAGGTAGAGAAAGGAATTACTGGGTAACTATTCCCGATGAGCCAGGTTGTTATACTCTGGATTTAAGTTTGGTAGCCCCAAGTAAGCGCAATGGTGCTTCTAGAAACAAAAATAAGAAGCCTTTCGTACCCCCGACAAAAACAGTACCGATGCTCAAAGCTTTTGAAGGTCAATTCTTAATTGATGCCCTCACATCTCTCTTTGAAGAAAATCCAGGTAAAGTTTTCAGCGTTGCTGAAGTCATCGCCGGAATATATGGAGAACTAGATCCTCACCAAACTAGAGAGATTAAAAATAAGGTGCTGAATGAATTATCTAGAGGCTATCGCACAGGCAGATTTTCTAGGGTTCCTAACGAAATCGGCTTCTATACTTTGGACTCCAATCTGATATTGAAAGGTAGTTTTCGTTAAATTGGGCATTGGGAATTGGGCATTGGGCATGGGGCATTGGGCATGGGGCATTGGGCATGGGGCATTGGGCATTAGGCATTAGTTATTTCTCCCTCATCTCCCTCATCTCCCCACTCCCCTATCCCAAAAACAGCTTGTATGCTGGATTCTTGTTTTCATCCCAATAGCGATAACCCAGATTATCAAGAAAAGCTTGCCACTCTTCCATCTCATGGGGGGGAACCTGGATACCAACAACGATTCGCCCGTAGTCTGCGCCATTGTTGCGGTAGTGAAAAAGACTGATATTCCAGTCGGGACTCATGGAAGTCACAAATTTCATCAATGCGCCAGGACGTTCGGGAAACTCAAAACGGTAGAGTAATTCATTATGAGCTAGGGGAGAGTGCCCACCCACCATGTGCCGCAGATGTAATTTAGTTAATTCGTCGTCTGTTAAATCAAGAGTTTCAAATCCTTGAGTTTCAAAGGTTTCAACCATCTTTGCAGCATCAGCACGGTTTTGAATTTGCACGCCGACAAAAATATGGGCTGTTTTTTCATCAGCAATCCGATAATTAAACTCAGTCAGATTACGGTTGCCGATACATTCACAAAACTGGCGAATACTTCCCCGTTCTTCAGGTATTGTGACTGCAAAGATTGCTTCTCGGCGTTCGCCTATCTGTGCCCGTTCTGCCACAAAGCGGAGACGATCGAAATTCATGTTTGCACCACAGGCTACAGCAATTAAGGTTTGTCCCTCAATTTGTTCTCGTTCTGCGTAGGCTTTGGCAGCTGCGATCGCTAATGCACCAGCTGGTTCTAAAATAGATCGCGTATCTTCAAACACATCTTTAATCGCAGCACATGTATCATCTGTATCCACCAGAATAATTTCATCTACATATTGCTGACACAAACGGAAGGTTTCTTCACCAACTTCTCGCACCGCCACACCATCAGCAAATAACCCCACTTGAGACAAGCGCACCCGATGTCCAGCTTTGAGTGATTGAGACATCGCATCAGCATCTACTGGTTCAACGCCAATAATCTTAATTTCAGGACGCAACCGTTTCACATAAGCCCCAATCCCAGAAATCAATCCACCCCCTCCAATTGCGACAAAAATTGCATGAATGGGTTGCTGATATTGTCGTAAAATTTCCATCCCGATGGTTCCCTGTCCGGCAATTACATGAGGATCGTCGAAGGGATGAATAAAGGTCAAACCTTTTTCTACTTCTAATTCACGAGCATAGCTATAAGCATCATCGTAGGTATTTCCATGTAATACGACTGCCCCGCCTCTCATTCTAACTGCGTCCACCTTGACTTGAGGTGTGGTTACTGGCATGACGATAATCGCTTTGGTTCCCAAGCGATTAGCTGCAAGGGCGACTCCTTGAGCATGATTGCCCGCAGACGCTGCGATTACACCCTGGGCTAATACATCTGGTGGCAATTGCACCATCTTGTTATAAGCACCCCGCAGTTTAAAGGAAAATACTGACTGCATATCCTCACGTTTCAACAAGAGTTGATTGTTCAGCCGCGCAGATAAATTTGGTGCATACTCCAGTGGTGTTTCCTGGGCAACATCATATACACGGGCAGTCAAGATTTGAATGAGGTAGTCGCAAAGCATGGGTGTCAAGGTGTTAGCAAATGCCGGATGGGAATTAATTTTACGTTACAAGCGATCGCACTGATTTGATTTATCTAACTTTGGTGCTGGTATTATGCTAGCGATCGTAACTGTTTATGCTAATCGCGCGTCAATAAGTGATACGACTCTTATTTAATTTTAATTTTTGGAATTCTATTACCTTTTGCCTACACAAATCAATTCAAAAATTAAAGCGGACTGCTATATATACCTGATAATTAATAAGGCAATCTACAGAGAGCAAAGATGCAGACTCTCCAACAACTCTCACTCCCAAGTATGGGCTGTGGAACTTGGGCCTGGGGCAACCAACTGCTTTGGGGATATCACGAAAGTATGGATGACCAGTTGCAAGCGGTGTTTAACCTCTGTGTAAACAAAGGTGTGACTTTATTTGATACGGGTGATTCTTACGGAACTGGGAGATTGAATGGTCGAAGTGAGTTACTGCTAGGACGATTTAACCAAGAATATGTAGGTTCAAACAAAGAAAATATTTGTATTGCAACTAAGCTTGCCGCTTACCCGTGGAGATGGACACGCAACTCAATGGCAAAGGCTTGCGAGTCATCTGCCCAACGCCTGGGAAAAAACGTAGATTTGGTACAAATGCACTGGTCAACAGCAAATTATGCTCCTTGGCAAGAGAGAGGGCTGTTAGATGGTCTTGCCGATTTGTATGAGCAAGGACTAGTCAAGGGAGTGGGGCTATCTAACTATGGGTCTAAACGGCTTAAACAAGTGCAGAAAAAGTTTGCTGAACGAGGTATTCCTATTACTACTCTGCAAGTTCAATACTCTTTATTGTCTACATATCCTGTCACCCAATTGGGGCTTAAAGACCTTTGTGATGAGTTAGGAATTAAACTGATTGCCTACAGCCCTCTAGCTTTAGGAATACTGACAGGAAAATATTCTGAGCAAGGGCCTTTGCCCAAAGGAATCCGAGGTTTGTTATTTAGGCAGATATTAGCAGGAATGCGTAAGCACGAAGCGCCTTCTGCTAGCAAATCGCTTTTACTATGTTTGCAAGAGGTGGCACAGTTCAGAAACAAAACTATGTCACAGGTAGCGATTAATTGGTGCATCTGTAAAGGAACCATTCCCATCCCTGGAGCCAAAAGTGTTGAACAGGCTAGAGAAAATATTGGTGCGTTAGGTTGGCAATTAAACGTCAGTGAAGTTGCAGAGTTGGATAGGGCAGCTGCGAATACAGATAAAAAAATGGTACAAAATATCTTTCAAACTAAATAAATCATTGCAAAAATCTGCTTTAGAGCAATTTTCATGTACTTGAACCACATCTGTCGTAGGGGCACGGCACTGCCCATAGGTGTCAACTTAAGCTCAAAGCTTTGTCCCATAGCCGTTTTACCCCCCTTCATCCCCCCTTATAAAGGGGGGAAACAGGAAATCCGGTTCCCTCCCCTTTATAAGGGGAGGGTTAGGGTGGGGTAAAGCGGATCGTCATAGGAAGTGAGTGAACTCAAGATCGTTTCTTCACAAGGGTTTCACGTTAAGTTGACACCAATGGGCACTGCCATATCCTCACACCTTGCGATATGATCCTCTACTCCATCTGAATGGGAACCGCTATAAAGTAATTTTAAATTTTTAATTGGAGTAAAGTTACCATGACTGCTGCTGTCTTTTTAGAAAACGTCTACAAGTTTTATAACAATGTACCTGTAGTCAATGATCTGTCATTCAAAATTGAAGCGGGGGAGATATTTGCTCTACTTGGCCCGAACGGTGCAGGTAAATCAACCACAATTCGGATGCTGACTACACTCACGAAACCGTCCCAAGGACGGATAGAAGTAGGTGGATATGATGTGATAAGAGAAGCAATGCTAGCAAAACAAAGTATTGGTGTAGTTTTGCAGCAAACCAGTGTAGATAACGATTTAAGCGTTTGGGAAAATATGGAATTGCATGGGAGACTACATCACATTAGTAATCCACAGCGACAAAAACTGATTAATCAATGGCTAGAATATGTTGAGCTAGCAGAAAAACGTGATGATTTGGTAAAAACCCTATCTGGGGGTATGAAACGACGGTTGCAGATTGCGAGAGCTTTATTGCATCAACCACAAATTCTGTTTTTGGATGAACCAACCGTAGGACTAGACCCCCAAACCAGGCGAAGAATCTGGGAAATTATTCGGGATTTAAATAAACAAGGGATGACGATGCTACTGACGACCCATTATATGGATGAGGTCGAATTTTTGTGCGATGCTTTTGGCTCTACCAAGCCAGGACGCATCGGTATTATGGATGGCGGTAGGCTGATTTCTTTGGGAACTTTACAAGAACTCCGTTCTGTTCACGGTGAAGGTTTGGTGATGAAGCAATTGGGTTTGTCTGAAGTGGGAAAAGAGAGTGCGCGTAGTTGGGAATATTTGTTTTTCCCATCATTAGAATCCGCGAATATCTACTTGAATGAACAGTCTGATAAAACCGGAATGATGGTGCGTCCCTCTAACCTGGAAGATATTTTTGTAGAATTAACGGGACGCAAGTTAGGTTAACCTCATCCTCCTAACTGTCGCAGCATGGCATCTACTCTGTCCACTCCTTGGGAGTCGTTGCGACGCTTGTACAAGTCACGGGCTTTTTGAAGCAAGCTGTTGGCAAGTTTCGCTTGTCGTCGCTGTTTATACATTGAACCCATCAACTCATAAGTTTGGGCATTGTTCTTATCTAAGTCGATTGCTTGTTGGTATGCCCAGGTAGCAGCAGTATAATCTCCCATGCGAGACTGCGTTACAGCCAATCCTAAGTAGGCGTTAACGTTGTTACGGTTCAGCTGTATTGCTCGACGGTAGCCTTCTTTTGCCCCAGATGTGTCTCCCAAATTCGCTTTGATGTAACCCACAGCGTAGTAAAAATCACTATTGTTAGGGCTGATACCGATCGCACGACGATAAGAAGTTAGTGCTGCTTGGTAATTTCCCTGTTGAGCGTATAAGTAGCCAATACCTGAATGAATTTTAGCATTTTTGGGATCTAGGCTAGCTGCTTGCTTATAAACTGCGATCGCACCACCATAATCGCCACCATCCACTAACCTCCGTCCTTCTTCTAGTAGTTCCTTCAATTGTGGGTTTTTAGCTTGCGCCACTAATACCTGAGCCTGAGCTACTGAAGGTATAGTAAAGGCAAAACATCCTAGTAACACCACGCCAAACACAAATGATGTAGACTTGTACACAGTAAATTTCCTGAAATTTTAGAGGACTTTTTTCTTGTACATTAAAACAAAAATCTGGACTTTTGAAAACTGTATTTCTTCGTATTGATTAAGATGTGAATAGTTCATCTCATCTTTCCTTTACAATCAGCACCACATTACAGAGTTTTTACTGAATAATGAAGTGTAAGATATCAAGTTCAGATGAAGTTACCCTACATATAAATCAGTAGAATAACAAAATGAAACTTTTTAATTCAGTAGTTATACTTGCATTTTAGAGAAAGGCTACAGATATCTAACTTAATCCTAAAGAGGTGATCCGCCAATATCAGAGGCTTTAACATTTATTCTTATTTGTTATTTCATTTAATAGTTTGCTGGTTCTGCATTCAATTTTTCTCAGATTTGGAGTCATCAATACTATCTTTTAGGAAGCTGCCATCCAGAAGTTTACATCCTTTTTTGGTCATTACGCGGTAAGATAACTTTACTAAGAAAATGTTCATTAAAATCCTAGATTTTAGTCAGAATACATAGTATAAATAAGAGTGCATTTGCGATTGCGCTGTGCGCTCTCTGGAAGCGATCGCAATCTAAAAGTATGTGCGAGTATGTTGATAAAATCTGTATCAATACACACTAATTTTTAATATTTATTATCAAAATAAATATTAAATCCTAACCTAATATGCCATCTAGGAGACTAATTTATGATAATAACTACCACTGATGTGATTCAAGGAGCCGTGATTGAGTCATATTTAGGCATTGTGACAGCAGAAGTGGTCTATGGTAGCAATTTCTTGCGGGATTTTTTGGCTGGTATTCGAGATATTATTGGTGGACGCACTGGTAGCTATGAGCGTCTATTTGAGCAAGGTCAACGCAAGGCACTAGAAGAATTAGAACAGCGAGCGCAACGTTTAGGAGCGAATGCAGTCATTGGGATTGAAATTGATACTGGTACAATCAATCTTGACCAGTCAGGAGTCCTTTTGCTGATTACTGCCACAGGCACTGCTGTCAGAATGCGTTAATTTTTGATTAAGTAAATGGGTCAAATTAAATATAAAACCTCACCCTGTCTCCGGCTTCCCTCTCCTTAATAAGGAGAGGGATTGAGGGTGAGGTTTTATCTTATATTTAATGTTCAATATCTTTACCTCTACCCTTTGTTTTGACTAGTTTTTAGTTCAGGCAAAGTCAACGTCCAATTGTTATTATCATTGATTTCAAAGTACAAACCTTGGAAAATAAGCCTGAGAGCAGTTCGAGTTCTAATAAACTTTCTCAGCAGATAAGTTCCTGGTTCAGCAAAGATATCATTAAAGTTTTTTTGATAACCAAATTGTTTTGAACAGTAACTACCAGCACCTTGGACTGTTAACACAAAAAATTCAGCTTGTTTGTATTCATCAGGAATCATAAAGATTCCATATACATGGTGACGACCACGCCACGGCTGAATCATAACCTTAGTCGCATGTACTTGAAATTTTGTAGTTTTTGATGCTAAAAAAGCTTCAGAATTACAATCAGAATCATTCACAGGCCACCACACTGTAGTAATAATCACAGAGAATAGCAAAATTAAAATATAGTAAAGTCTGCGACGCATAAAGCCAAGAAAAATTGTTGATGCGGTTGGGCAAATTTGATGAGTAATGATAGTGAAGCTACAGCAGTAAAACTATTCACCTGCAACACGTCCTAAATGGCAAAGACAAAACATTAATCAGGCGATTAAATTTTTATCGGAAAATTACAGTCAAAGTATCAACCTAAAAAAATGTAGATTGTCTATGCGATCGCTTATTTTGTTTTAGAGCTTTGTTACCGTATTAAATCTACCTGAGAACTAATCGGGATTTTGTGGCTATTAACACTGATTTATGGGCAATTTCTTTGCTGTAATTAATTCTACAATTTGTTGCTTTTTCATTTTTTGATTATATTTATTCCTGTCAATAGAGCCTTTCTGTGACTTCCATAAACAATAGCCAAAACTATGATTTTAGGTAGGAATAATTCATGAATTGCCCCTACTGACTGTAGTTTTACCTAACGTTTATAACAGGATGTTCCAATAAAAACGATATTGGTAGAACAGAGCGATCGCTCTGAAGTATAGGAAAAAATATACTTTTATTTCTCGACAATGAATGGGGTAGTCAAATACACGAATATTAGTTATATTCCCCTAAGTAATGATTGGTATCAATATTTATGCTAAGAAGTTGGGGAAGCCTTAAGACAGTTGCAGGTTCCTTGGGGGCGTTGGGTAAAAGCCTTGCCGTAGGCATCGCACTTACACAGTTCGGAGCAAATAGTTCGGCGATCGCGGCTGACACTGTTCTTATGCGTTTAGGCTTATTTACAGAATCCATTTCTCTGGCTGAGTTGCAAAACGCTGCAAAAACTGGGGAATTGCCAGAAAGTTTGCAGCCTTATGCTAAAGGATTATCTGAACAACAACGCCGCTTCTTCTTAGGAGCGCTGGGCATGAATATACCGATGAATGTTGTCACCATTAATAAGTTAATTAATACTCAGATTGGTACAACTATTCTCAATGACTTCGCTACTGCCTTAGCCAGAAAGGATAAAGCTGGCGTACAAGCACTCAGGGCAGGATTGGTATTAGGCTCTACTGCACCGCAGGGTCTTTCTATACTAAGTTTTATCGCTGCTTATCCGAGTAAGCGTTTAGAAATTAATTTGCCACAGGCTTTTATGGTTGGAAGAAATTTGAATACAGCCTTTTGGCGTACTCAGCAATTTATGCTAACTATTGCTCCCCAACTCAATCCTAGAACACCGAAGATTGCATTTCCTTTTGATCCTAGCCAATCAGGAAATGCTCAAGTAAAAATACTCAACTTAAGCCTGAATGACCAAAAGCGCGATCGCAAAATTCCAGTTGATATTTATTGGTCAACTGCTGCAACCCCCAATAAACCCGTAATTGTCTTTTCTCATGGTTTCGCGTCAGTCCGCACAGACTTGCGTTACTTAGCAGAACATTTAGCATCCCACGGTTATGTAGTGGTAGCTTTAGAACATCCTGGTAGTAATGCGGCAAATACTGACTTAGCATTACAAGGCAAAACCAGAGTTGTGCAGCCTCAAGAGTTTTTAAATCGCCCTCGAGATATTAGTTTTGTTCTCGATGAATTAGAAAAACTTAACCAAACACCTAATCATCCTTTGCAAGGGAAACTTGCAACCACCAACGCGATGGTTCTTGGCTATTCCTTTGGTGGTGGTACAGCTTTAGCACTTGCTGGAGCAGAATTACAATTAGAACGGCTCAAGCAGCGCTGCAAAAAGAATTTGACTATCTTGAGTCTGGGAGAAGCTATGCAATGCATTGCTCAAGAATTACCAGAAAATACCTACCAACTACGGGATACTAGAATCAAACAGGCGATCGCTCTCAATCCTACAACTTCTCTCATGTTTGGCGAAACTGGATTAACTAAGGTGCAAATTCCTACTCTAGTATTAGCAGGTTCCGCAGATAAAACTGCCCCAGCTTTAACTGAACAGATTGTGGGATTTGACAAAATCCCATCCCCAAAATGGCTAGTTGGTATAGTTGGAGGTACTCATCTAAGTGTAAAAGACCCCAGTACTACTTTAGATCAAATAGGAAAACCAAATACACCCATTAGTGGCGGTGAAGTTGTAGGTGAACAAGCAGCAGATGTTCGCAAGTACCTTAAAGCGATAACTTTGGCTTTTGCTGCACAGATGACTCCAGAAGCTAAAAACTACGCTATCTTTCTGACATCAGATTATGCCCAGTTTGCTTCGACTACAGCATTTCCATTTCGCCTAATTACGCAGATTCCTGCTGATGCTATGACAGTGGTCAAAGAATTTATTGATAAATAAGGGACTGCCAAGTAAAAAAAATATCCGCTTTTTGTCAATCAGTTAAAATACTCAAAACATTCCTATTAAATGAATAATGAGTAATGAGTAAATACCCATTACTTATTACTCATTACTTCAAACATTTTAGACAGTTGGAGTCGGGGATTTAAACGCCAACTCAACTGAGCGCAAAGTGGCGAAAGTGACCACCGGGGAGTATCCCCGTGGCGCATTTCGCGGTGCGTCACGGTTTCCGTGCGCCCAACTTTGTAAGAATACTACGTATAGATATAGGGGTCTTAAACCCTTGATTTGGTGATAAAAATGATAATCGAGTGTCGGGAGAGGGGGAGGAGGCGAATGTGGCTCGCCTCCTCCCCTTCTTTTAATGTCGCTTACGATAAAGGTAATGCCGAAGACCTCATTAAGTACTTTGCTGCCCCAGAAAATCATGACTTCGGCGTGGTTAAATATCTCAGAAAGCCAATCTTCAAGCTGGATTTATCGCCTTTTCCTGCACCCTCTTGACAAATGTGCAATTACCTCAACCTCTCACTGATGCTCCTACAGTAATTTTGCTACAGATATTCAGATATATTTACAATTATCCTTAAATGAACCCTATCAAATTAAACTTAACTTTTGATATTTTACTTAAGCAAAACTTAACTAGCTTGATAGTAAACTGACGCTCTTATTAAATCAACACTAAAAATTTACAGTATAAATAACTATCTAGATATAAACTTTACAAATACTCGTTAAAAATAATAGAAACTTGAGAGTAGAAAAAAGTAAGAGTATTGGCTGGTTAATACATGTATATTTTATAGCAATACGATTTGATTTTTGAAAAAACCTAAGTATGTGTAGGGTGTGTTACAGCTTAGGTAACGCACCATTTGTAAGGATTTGGTGCGTTACGCTGTCACTAACACAACGCCAGTTCTCTCAAGTAGGGAAACCCGCCCACACGACTGGCTCCCCTACGTATCTTTTCAGAAATCAAACATTAGTCCTATAGCTAAACCCTCAAAAATCAATGAGCAAAAGTTGTTTGTTGCGGAAATATGTTTGTGTATTAATTGCCATAAAATTATAAAAGACAAAAAATTTATATAAATTTCTGTCTTTTATAGGGTTTTTTATAAGCAATTGCTGAAGAATAAATCACAAAAATCCTACATGTTTTTTTGGATTAACTAATTGTTGTTCTTAAGTACATAATCTTAGACAAACATTTTCGATTTTTGACTTGAAGCTTATTCAGTTTTACTCAAAGTTATGCAACTTTATACAACTATTGAAATCGAACAAATCAAGCAAGGTGAAGACCTTCCTTACTTACTTGAAATTATGCATTGGGTGAAAAGTTTTTTAGGGAAGCCTCATCCTGATTTAGGAAGACCCGGCCCAGTTTGCCCCTTTGTACCTCACTCTCTCAGGTCAAACAGTATTCGTCTAGCAGCTATTCGTACCAAAGATTTGTATTCAGATCAATTAGAAGAAATTGTTGGACGCTACCGAAATCTATTTCTTGAGATGGAAGTTAAAGAGCAAGAATTAGCAATTAATAAGGCTTTTTTACTTATTTTTCCTGACATTGATGAAGAAGGTTATCAAATAATAGATAGTGTCCAGAAAAAACTTAAACCTTTATTTGTTGAATCAGGACTAATGATAGGAGAGTTTCATAAACTTAATCAAAGTCCTGGTCTGCATAACCCAAACTTTCGTCCACTTCGTAGCCCTATCCCCTTGTTAGCTATTCGGTTTATGGTTGAAGGCGATCTACCTTTTCTTCTGAGTCCGTCCGATCCTCACTTACGTATTAGGTATTTGGAAGCTTATTTAAAATGTTTTAGTCATAAATTTACAGATGAAACAAAGTTTAAAAATGCTCATCAAGGATTAGCTTTGGCGAGAGAAGAACTTACGGCTATTTTCAAGTAAATGACTACATACTATGGGCACAAAATTACTGTGCCCATACAGAAAATATGGTTCAAATAAACAAAGCTATCTAAAAAATAAATTAGCCTAAAAGCCTTATTCTTTTTTGTATTGTAATTCCTGGTTGCCTTTTATCCTAACAACAAATCTGTTAAATACTGGATAATTGTTTTTTGGCAGTCCTCTCAAGATACCTTTGACAATCTTGGTAAATGAATTTACGAGCGCTATCAAATAAATAGATATACTTTAATCTTACGCCAAGAATTTAACATATTTTAGTCTATTTTTATCGGTTTTTCCTTAACATTCAATACTTCTGCTATGAACCCTATTTATTTCTAATCTTTTTTTTGAATAAAGGTTTTGTAAAAATGGCGAAAGAAATAGAGAGAAAATATTTAGTTATCGGAGATAGCTGGAGAGCCTTAGCTGAAGGTAGTGTATATCGTCAAGGATACATTGCCACACAAAACAAAGCAACTGTACGTATACGTGTAGTAGGGGAAAAAAGTTATTTGACCATTAAAGGCCCCAATATAAAATATTCAAGATTAGAGTTTGAATATCCTATTCCTGTAGAAGATGCTCAAGAAATACTTGAGACATTATGTGAACGTCCATTTATAGAAAAAATCAGATATAAAATCGAGTCGGGTGGTTTGATTTGGGAAATCGATGAGTTTGATGGTGTTAATAAAGGATTAATATTAGCAGAAGTAGAACTTAATGATGAAAATCAACACATTGAACTACCAAGCTGGATTGGACAAGAAGTTTCTGATGACTCCAGATATTTCAACAGCAATTTAGTAAAGCACCCTTTTTCACAATGGTAATGGGTAAAATTTTGGAAAAATACCTAACGAATAGATAACGATATTCAGGATACGCACCTACAATTATAGAAAATTAATTTCATCTAATGCATTCAATTCCGAATCTGTTGTTTTAATTATTAAGTAAGTGGACAACAATAAATAAAACTATGTTACATAATATAAAATTAGTTAAATTAGTTTGTAGTAAGAGCTTCAGCCCTTACTACAAACCTTTAATTATTCACGCCCACTCACTTGCTGCCAAGTATAATTACTGTCTTTAATTTTAGTAATTACGTAAGCAATCGTACTTGCACCGTGTAGTTTGGTGTAAGTCATAATTTTTTTGAGAAGGTTTTCGCCACAGACTCAACTTTTTACAAAGTAATATCAATAAATTTTAATAGCCTCTTGTTTTTTAGGACAATCTATGTGAATCTCATAAATATATATTACTGTAAATTGGTCAAGTTACCGTAGATAATATCTAGTGCAGTATGCGTGAAGCAATAGTATCTTTTGGTACTGGTGTTTGGTATGTTCCACCCGATCCATACAACGGGAAGCTTTAGAGGGTTTCATCTGAGAGCGTCCTTGAATGGAGGGTGTATTAGATAAGACTTATACAAACCTGAATAAACTGTCAGACTGTAATATTAGTGGAGAATAAAGCTATGTTTCTCGGACAAATTGAAAGAGAATGTTTCTACGGAGAAATTTGGTCAATTTCGCAAAAAACTAAATTACCAGATCATTTACAGTTATTAGTTGATCGAGAAGAAGTAAAATGCGATATTTGGGAATTGGAAAACCAAGAACCAGATAATAAGC
This sequence comes from Nostoc sp., assembly GCF_036917435.1. GTDB lineage: Bacteria > Cyanobacteriota > Cyanobacteriia > Cyanobacteriales > Nostocaceae > Nostoc. Next base: position 15,302 of record NZ_JBALDM010000014.1, on the reverse strand, counting down.
CGATTCATTCAAGTCCTAATCAGGCTTCTAGTAAGTCACGACAAAAATAAACCAACCATTCCAGATGAATGAAAGGCTTCCAGCATCGGAATTCCGCCTTCCTTGCGCGTCCTATAGATGGTCATTCAACAAGTATTTAATTAACTATTCTATACTGGCGGCGCACTTGGCTCTTTGCTCGGTACTTACTATAGGACTGCGGTTTGATTCCTATTCGCGTAGCGTAGCGCAGCCATAATTACTTGGGTTAGTAGGCAAAGAGAAGGAATAAATACTAATGGCACACCTGTTTGAAGTATTCAAGATTCGTGAAGTTACCTTTCGCAACCGTATCGCCGTTTCACCTATGTGTCAATATTCCAGTACTAATGGATATGCTAATGATTGGCACGTTATTCATCTTGCTTCTCGCGCAGTTGGTGGTGCAGGTATAGTCTTAACAGAAGCAGCAGCTGTAGAACCTCGCGGACGCATTAGCCCCCAAGATTTGGGAATCTGGTCAGATGCACACATAGAAACTTTAGCTAAAACTGTGGCATTGATTCATAATTTTGGCGCTGTTGCGGGTATTCAACTTGCTCATGCAGGTAGAAAAGCCAGTACTGCCAAACCGAGTAAAGGCGGGAAAGCGCTGGATGAATCTCAGGAAGGTTGGCGGCCTTTGATTTCGAGTAGTGCGATCGCATTTAGTAAAGATAGCCCAGTTCCAGAAGCCCTCAGTCTTGATGGAATTCAGGAAGTTATTGATGCTTTTGTCCAGGCTGCTAAACGTTCTCTGCAAGCTGGTTTCAAGCTAGTTGAAATTCATGCTGCTCACGGTTACTTATTACACCAGTTTCTCTCACCCCTTGCTAACCAACGGCAAGATGATTATGGTGGTAGCTTTGAAAACCGCACTCGTTTACTTAGAGAAGTTGTTCAAGCAGTCCGAGAGGTTTGGCCAGAAACCCATCCACTTTGGGTACGTCTTTCTGTCACCGATTGGGCAGATAAAGGTTGGGATATCGAGCAAAGTATCGCTTTAAGTGACAAACTTAAGTCTCTAGGAGTTGATCTAATTGATAGTTCTTCGGGTGGCATTATACCAGGTATCAATATACCAATTAAACCTGGTTATCAGACACAGTTTGCCGAACGCATTCGCCGCGAAGCCAATATCCATACAGGAGCCGTAGGTTTAATTACAACCCCTGAACAGGCTGACGAAATTATTCGCACAGAAGTAGCTGATATAGTACTGTTGGGACGTGAACTACTCCGCAATCCTTACTGGCCGCATCTAGCAGCCAAACAGTTAGGACACGATAAACTCTGGCCTGTTCAATACGATCGAGCTTGGCTATAATCTTACGTCCTTAATTGAGCATTAACCACCTCCAACCCTTGCTGTTTTTCGGTAGTAGTCTGTCAAATTTAAATTGATGAATAAGAAAGTTCGTAGTAAGGACTTCAGTCCTTATTTTCTAAGCACTAAAGTGCTTACTACAAACTTTTCATTACTAGCTTGACAGACTAGTAGGGGTTATGAAGCGAAATTGCTGCAATGCTTTCGCGTCTCTATATCAATAAGTACAACGTTAATTGCTCTTTGTTGTTAATTAATCGTGCCTTGAAGCGTCAGGCATAATTGCCTTCTGAAGATTTGCACCGATGAGGTTAGCTCCTCTCAGGTCGGCTCCTCTAAGATTTGCTCCTGCTAAGTTTGCTCCTGCTAAATTTGCGTCTCTTAGGTTAGTCCAACTCAAGTCAGCTTGGCTCAAGTCAGTTTCAGTTAAGTTAGCCCGCAATAGGTAAGCACCACTGAAGCGAGCCTTACTTAAATTAGCTTTGTAAAAGTCAGTTTTATAAAGATAAGCCCCCAATACTTCCGCCTCATATAAAGTTGCCTCGCTGAGGTCAGCTTCAATCAAGTTAGCTTCAATCAGGTTGGCAAAAGAGAGATTAGCGCGGATTAGTTTCGCTGTCCCTAAATCGGCATCTCTCAAGTTAGCGCTTCTTAGGTCAGTTCCAATTAGATTAGCATGAGCGATCGCAGCGCCTCTCAAATTTGCCTCACTCAAGTCGGCTCCAATCAAATTAGCATGACTCAAATCTGCCTGCGTAAGTATAGCACCACTCAAGTTAGCAACACTCAAGTTAGCATCACTCAGGTTAGCTTCAACAAGCAAGGCTTTGTGAAGGTTGGCACTACTAAGGTCGGCACCACTGAGGTTTGCTCGGACGAGTAAAGCATTACCTAAATCTACCTTTCTCAGATTTACCCCCTGGAGGTTTGCGCCTCTGAAGTTATCCCCTTGCAGATTTGCGGCGCTGAGGTCTGGTTGAATCTGAGGATTTCTCTTTCTCCACTCAATCCATGTAACTGCACCTGCTTTCAGTAAAGCTAGATGCTCTCGATTTGCCATTTTTTCTCCTTTACTCCTGACGACCACCTAGAGGATTTGCCCGACCAGCTACATTTTCAATGGCTGTTAACGCTCCCGCCGCACCTGCTAGAATATCTCGCTCATGTCCACCTAAGTAAAGCCGTCCAAAACTTCCTACAGCTTGAACCTCAAGGATATTAATCGATGCTGCTTTCTCAGCTTCATTGGCAGCGAGTGCGGCGTAAGCAGCAGGTTCCACTTCTAATACATACAGCGTTTGTCCTGCTAGTAGTAGCTGTCCCCGTCGCGTGCGATTAATAAGTTGTGTTTGGTAAGCATCGATGTTGCGGATAATCTGGCTAGAAACAACACGCGGTTTCAGACATTCCTCTTTTCGGACTCCCAATGCCGCTAAAATGGCTTGACCAGCAGCCCGCGTTTCACCTTGGGAGCTAGAATGAACTTCCAATAGTCCGTAGAGTCGTTCGACTATCTGGACTCCCGGACGGACAGAGGCCGCTTTCAGGGCTACATCTGTAATTTTATTAATTTCGATACCAGGAGAGATTTCAATCCACAGTGATGTATCCCCTGGTAATGGTAAGAAGCCTTGGGCTACTGTTCCCATATATGCTGCATGTTGAGGTTGCAGGCTGTCGAGAAATACGAAACTGCGTAATTCTATTCCCAAGATTTTGCTCTCCAGTCATAAGGGTAAAAGTTATCTATTGCAATATAACGTCGTGTGCAACTTTACTCTCAGACCTAACCCCCAACCCCTTCCCTACGAGGGAAGGGGAGCAGGAATCAAAGCCTCTCGACCTTTCGGGGAGAGGAATGGAAGTGTGGTTTTAACAATAAGTCGCACATCGGGTAATATATCAGTGCCTAACTTGGAGCATTTTTGCCCAAGTAAAGGATGGAAAAATACAAAGTTTGACACTCTCCGGGCTAAAGCCTCGGAGATTCTACATTCACAGACTCGCCGTTAGACGACAGGCTTGCGCCAACCGCCCAAGAGGGCAAATCTCCTGTAGCGTAAATTCCGGTATGCCCTACCGTACTCAGTCCTAATCTCAAGATATTGATGCTAGCGTTTAAATCTCTATCTGCCACATAGCCACAATGAGGGCAAACATGGGTTCTTGTAGACAGAGATTTTTTCACTTTCTCGCCACAATTAGAACAATTCTGACTTGTATTATGGGGAGGCACGGCAACAGTGACTTTCCCATATTTATGCCCAAAATATTCTAACCACAGTCGGAAAGTGTACCAACCAGCATCAGATATTGATTTAGCTAGATGTCGGTTACGAACCAGCCCTTTCACATTCAAGTCTTCATAGGCTACCAAATCGTTAGATTGGATGACGGAATATGCTAATTTTTTGCAATACTCTTTTCGTTGCCTACTTACTCTTAAATGCTTACGAGCATACCTATTTCTAGCTTTGTGGTAATTGTTAGATTGTCGTTGTTTGGCTTTTTTTCTTTCCTTGCTGAACTTCTTGGATTTTTTGCGATTAGCACGATTTAAAGCTTTCTCAGATTTCCGGTAGAACTGGGGAGATGGTTCAACATTGCCAAAACTATCGGCAATGAAGTACTTCAATCCCAAGTCAATACCAACTACTTGTAAGGTAGGTTGATTTTCAATTTCTAAATTAACATCGACAGCAAATTGAGCGTAGTACCCATCAGCACGACGTACTAACCGGATGCGCTTGATTTGCTTGATGTTATAGAAATTAAGGTCGTAGGTTCCCTTTAGTTTCAAAGTTCCAATACCTTTCTTGTCAGAGAAAGTAATCGCTTTACGATTGGTGGAAAGTTTAAACCCACTAGTCTTATATTCAACTGAGCGACAATGTTTTTTAAACTTAGGGAACCCCTTTTTACCTTTAACCTTCTTCTTGCAGTTGTCGTAAAACCGAGCAATTGCACTCCAAGAACGTTCAGCAGCAGATTGTCTAGCCATTGAATTAAGTTCATCGGCAAAGGGAAACTCAGCAGCTAATACCGCGCAATATTTATTGAGGTCATATCTGCCAATATTTTTGTTATCCATCCAATAGCGTAAGCACTTGTTTTGAATGAACTGGCTGGTACGTATAGCGTCATCAATAGCGCAATACTGCTTTTCCTTACCCTTAACTTTGAACTCGTAGACAATCATGGCATCGACCAATTAACCACAGTCTTATGTTACTATGATTTACATAAACCAACAATCAAGTCAGAACAAAACTTCACGGAGTCCTGTTCGCGCAGCGTCTCCCTTTGGGAGAAGGACTCAATTAGCTTTCATCTCCTGCCTGAAGTACTTTGGACGCAACTGCGTTGCTATTTCTCAGGGGTTTTCAGCATTTTCCTTATAAAAATTTTGCTGTCGATAAATTTTACACCTGAGAAGTATTCTGGCAGTAAAAACCGCCTTGATAATTGTACAAGCTTTATTACGCACAAATCGCTGCTTGCAATGCCTAACTAGTCTGATTTACTGATAAAGTTGATGTGACAAAAAAGTTTTTAGGTAAACTGAAGCGGAAAAAGTTCGCTGAACTTGTGCCAATATCTTCAAAATGCTGCCAATGAAACTGACAGTGTTAGGATTTACATATTGACAAAGTAGACAAGAAGTGATTTGACTGGAAAGCAGCAAATAATAGGCTATTCACTAATCCTAATCTATTGTGTTTGTCCACAGTTACGTAGCGCAAGCAGTAGCAGGGTTTGAGTCTTTTAAAGCAAATGATGGGTAAACTCAAATAGTCACATATCCTTCAAAATTTCTATGGGCACTTCTTACGGTTCTATTCACATTCGCTCAACCGACACTGAGCAAATGGCAGAAATTGTAAAAAGCCTTGCTGCACAAGAAAAACAGAAGTTTTTGATTTCTCCATGTATTAACGGTTGGATTAGCGTCTATCCTTCAGGACTAGGGTATGATTCTAATATTGCTGCTGCGATCGCCCAGCAATTTCCTGGACATTTGCTCTATCTTACTCTTTATGATGACAATCTTTTCGATTACATCTATTATTTAGAGCATAAACTGGTTGATGAATATAGTTCAGATCCAGACTATTTTGAAACTGTATCTAGAGAAGAGAAAGAAAGATTACGGGGAAAACCTGAAGTATTTGCCGATTTGCTAACTGAACTACCAAATAATCAAACAACTATTGAAGACATTGCTAAAGTTTTGACAGTTCTCTCTAAAGAGGAACGTGAAAAAATCTATCAAAAAAACCTAGAATTATTGCAACGCTTACAAGCACGTAAAAACGATGTTGATATTAGCAAGTTGCCTTATGATGAAGTGTTCCAAGGAGTAGGACAGTTTTCTGGTTTTGCTCAACTTTTCAACATCAGTAATGCTTCAACTTGTTATGAATACCTTCAGGATGAAGAAGATGAAGAAATTGAAAGATGGGAAGAATTTGTTCACATTCCAGATCCCTCAACTTAAATAGCACAGAAGTAAGGACGTAGCAAGGTGACTCAGGAACCTTGCTACTGATTGGCTTTCTGCTCTAATAACTATAAAAATTAAGCTGCAATCCGGGTTCGCGTATTGGGTGCAGTTGGAGCCAACAAACGAGTGTAAAGTTGAGTCAGTCGGAACCCTACACTGTACCAACTAAAGGCGATTTCTGTCCGTTGCCTTGCCGCTTCACCTAACTCGTTTCGCCAAGCTGGGTTGGCAAGAATACGATCTATAGCAGCAGCAAAAGCTACTTCATCTTTAGGAGGCGCAAGTAATCCTGTGACTTCTGGTACAACAGTGAACTGCAATCCGCCAACATCGCTAGCTACAACTGGTGTCTTACTAGCCATTGCCTCAATAGCAACTAAACCAAAAGGTTCATAGTGGCTGGGAACTACGCAGACATCGGCGGCGGCGTAGTAGAAGGGCAGAACAGTTTCATCTAGGCGACCGGTAAAGGTTGTACAATTTTCCAATCCGAGTTCAGTAACGATGCTAGCAATGCGATCGCGTTCTATTCCATCACTCTGACCTGGACGGCTACCACCACCAATTACTAGCTGGAGGTTAGCTTCACTCCTGAATCTAGATTTGCCAACGGCTCTAACTAAGGTTTCAATTCCTTTACGGCGGTCAAACCGACCAACATAGAGAACTATTTTCGCATCTGGTGCAATTCCCAACTTTTCTCGCGCTGCACTTCGCTGAATTCCTCCAAATTTGTCAGTATCGGTGCCACAGGGAATCATTTCAATGTTCCCTTTGCTGGAAACTAGTACCCGCATGTGTTGCTGTTCTTGTGGACTGGTTGCAACTACACAATCTATAGTTTCTAAACAGGCTTTTTCTACAGCTAATCGCTGGGCTGCAATTACAGGAACATCACCAATACTTCTGTATTTAACGGCTCCTAAAGAATGATAGGTATGTACCTGAATCAGGGGTTGCTGCTTTTTCAATTCCATACCAACCCAAGATGATAACCAGTAGTTGGTATGAATGAGGGAGTAATGAAACTGTTGGCGCTGCTGGAATTGCTGGAATTCTTCGATAAATTCAGGTAGATGCTGGAATAAATTATCTCGCCCGATAAACTCAGACGGGCCAGCTTTTAAGCGAATAGTACGACAGTTTGGACTATGTTGAGCGATCGCAGCTTGTTCAGGATTACTACGACGAGCGAACATATCCACTTGCCAACCTTGCTGGGCTAAAGCATAACCCACTTGACGCACATAAACATTTTGACCACCAGCTTCTTCTTGACCAATTTCAACCGCAGGGTCGCCATCAACAGAAATTAGGGCAATGCGATGTTTCTTATTCTGGAACATAGCTGATTTTCACCTCAAGGTAAACAATCCTGCCTCAAACGCCAGAAATCAAGATATTATTATCCTCTCTCAAGGCCGAGGGCAGGCACAACGAACCGCAAAGCTACCAGCCAAAGGACACTGACGAGAACAAGACATTACTTATTAAGAATGCTGCTCGTTCAATCTCCTCCCAATGCCGACGAAGTTAGCTGACGGGCTAGGACTGAGAGATGTCCTTTTTAAGAAAGTTATGAGTTATTGAGTTATGAATTTACTAACTATTAATTCCTCACTCCTCACTATTAACTCTTAACTTTCTTCAAAATACGCCCCAGGTTTGGTTCCTCCGCTCCGGTTTACCCTTTAGAAAACTTTGTTGGGAATGTAGTGGATTAGGCAGACTGATTTATTTTTCTTAAAGTTTTATAACCTTTGGTCATCAACTATGTCAAGAGTACGAACAAAAAAATGGTGATGCTAATCACCTCAAATCACATTGTAACTAGCTTTGAAGAATCAAATGTAAGGGAAAGTTGGAGTTGTTGAGAAACTCTCAAGAAGAAACTTACTGATGTTTATTGCTACATTTTATTTAGTTTATAGCAATGAAATAATCTTGAGAGTTTCAAAGATTTAAATATACCAATGGCGTACTATTTTGCTAAACCGAGTGTACGACCAGCAAAACCAGCAACGTCAAAATATCGAGTTGAGCCAACAGTTTGATACTTCAAGATTGTTTTTAATCCATTAGTACTTGGTTGAGATGTCAAAGTATTAGATTTAAAAGAAACTTTTTTGGCTCCTTTGACCAAAGATTCATTTAAAACACGACCTATAAGTTTTCCTTGATGGGGAGTCTTCAAATTTAAAATCTTAGCCAAGGTAATTGGTACATCAGCATTACTCACTGGTACTCGGTCTACAAAAGCTTTCTTAAAGTCAGGGCCGATCGCAGCCATATAATTGTAAGTATCAGCACGGCTAAAAGAGCCATGCATTCCCTGTCCTTGCTGCAAAGAAGTGTCTGCAACTTCCACACCGCAAGCAGTTGGGTCGCCGCAGCCAGTATCGAATGTCCGAAAGTTTACTGCGATCGCAGGGGTAGGAAGGTGAGATTTACCATTAAGCGCGATCGCGCTCAAGGGTAAAGTCCCTGGAATCGAGCCTAATGTATCATTTACAAATAAACCACTAACATAATCTTCTTTCAATAGAATATCTACAACTTGTTTAGCAAGTGTTTTGTTATTTGCACTATTAGGTAAATAAATCAAATCTGAACCACCATTAGCAGCCACTAATACATCAGGTTTATTCGGATCTTTACCAATCAAACCATTTTTAGAAAACTGACCCTGAGTTGGATCGACAGCAATATTTTGCTTATCTGGATCGAATAAAGGCAATCCTAAACCATGAGCAATATCAATAGCTAGAAAACCAGATGGCAAAAATCCTTTCATAACATCTGGATAATCAAGTGTCTTTGAGTAGCTGGTTTTGCTCTCCTTGCTGATTGTAGAAAAACCGTGATCTGCTGTCACAAAAATATCTGTAGAAGCTTCTAAATTTAGCTGTTTGATAACGGCGCGGATTTGACCGAGATTGTTATCAACATTTTGACGGGCTGCAAGTGAAGTAGGGCCATTAATCCCTGGAGTAAGAGTGTTTAGACTATCACCTTGGTTATGCTGAGTTCCATCTGGATCGCGTGACCAATAAATTAAAACAAAAGGTTTTTGCCGTTGTTTGAATAGAGGCAATAGCACTTTTGTAGTTATATCGGCAAAGTATTGTTGTTGAAATATATTAGCGACTTTCGTGCCTGGTGCTTTACTGTTGCCAGATTTACCATTATCTCCTCGCGTTGGAGATTTTAAGGCAATATCATTTTTTGTTAACAGTTCAGCTATTTCAGAACTCAAAGGAATTCCCGTTTCAGAACCCGTGGCATCATCAATTATGATTGTAGATTTACCCGTTCGTTGAGTAACATCTTGAATTAATACTGGCCCAACCTTTCCAACGGCGGCGGTACTAAATCCCGCCTCACGTGCGGCATCTAATAGGCTTTCTTCGTTTAAGTAATTACCATCAAAGTGTTGGCTAATTTCTCCCAAAACAGCATTATTCTCTAAGAAAGGTACGGGGCTATTACTGGCACTTTTGACAGGAAAGCCAACATTAATTGTATTGCTGAAATCACCAGTATCACCGAGATAATGTCCAGTTGCGATCGCAGAAGCATTAGCGGTAGTAAAAGTAGGAAACAGCGAATGGCTATTGACAAAACTTACACCCTGTTGGCGAATTTTATAAAGATTAGGAGTCTCCTGAGCATTAACTTTACTAGGTCGCAATCCATCTGTAATAAAAATTATTACATTGTGTTGAGGTTTTGTCTTAGCAAACCCTGAAACTGCCAATACTGTAATGAGCGTAACAGTAGTTATTATCAGAAAAGTCTTATATATCTTAAGTAAAACCATCCGCCTACATCTCCAAATATAGATATTTCTGGCTTTTCCGGGCTTTAGTATTTAATTTAACCATGTATCAAGCTTTATTACGTGTTAACTGGAATACTAATTTTTTCATACCAGAATAGATTTAGATGCCTGCCACACAAGTCTGAAATAGTTTACTCGCTTGGGTTTAGGCGTAAATCTTACCCCACCCTAACCCTCCCCTTATAAAGGGGAGGGAACAATATTTATTATTACCCCCCTTTATAAGGGGATTAAGGGGGGTAATACGACTTGTGTATACACAGTAGGTTCTTCGAGAGGGGGCTATGATGTACCTGATTTGATCGGGAAATGCTATAAGCAAACTTTATTTGATAATCGAAATATCTCTCTTCATAAATGCTTTGAGAGCTACAGATGTTTACTATGTTATTAAACCGAGCATCTCAGTTTTGGAAAAATATCTCCTAAAGAATCCGAAAAGCAGCAACATCAGTTTGGAGATTAAGTATACACCTACCCAAATCAGATAGACTCATTGCTAACGTCATGGTTAATACAAATTTAAAACTGAGATTTAAACCCGTTTCTCACAGTTGGGTTGCTTTGCATCCACAGCCTAAAGGAGTAATTCAATTTGTTGCAGGGGCTTTCTTTGGTACATTTGCACCCATGCTTTTTTATCGCCATTTGCTTCAATCTCTATTTGAGCAGGGATATACCATTATTCTTCTACCGTTTAATTTTACATTTGACCATTATGTAGAAGCGGGTTTTCTCATGAGAGAGCAGTATGAAATTCTGCCAGAGCTTGTGAGGATGGCAAGTGTGGAAGGATATGATTATGAAGCTTATCTAAATGATAAAAACTTTTCTTGGATTGGACATAGCCTTGGCTGTAAATATATCTCACTGTTAGAAGGATTTACTGCTTTACCTCCAGAGCCTCAAGATAGAGAAAAGTTTATTCGGAATCTGCTATCTTCTACTTCCAATGAGTCACAGATAAAAAGTGTTATTGCAGATATTAATATTCTCGTTGAGGAGCTTAAACGAAAAATTGTAGAAGATCAGAAACTAATTTACACTTACGTAGGTCGTAAAGTTACAATTAATAGTGTGTTTATTAGAGGGCAAGTTTCTATCCTCTTAGCACCTGATATTAGCGATACAGCTAGTGCAATTCGTCCTCAATTTTTAGCGGATATCATCGATAATCTTGGTTGGGGTGTGAAACCAACCCCTAAAGAAACCAAGAATTTAATTAAGGATAGTGGACTATTTAATATTATGGGTTTAGTCTGTTTTCGGTCTGATAAAATTGCTAAATCAACCTGTGAATGGTTTACTAAAATTCTGAAAAAACCACCTCAAGAATTTCTGGCAACTTTAGAGGGTGGACATTTAAAACCTTTAGGTATTCAATTAGGTAAGAACGTCATTAATATTTTTGATAAACCTTTGCTTGAATCAGTTCAAGATCGAAATAGAGGCTTTGAGCATCATGTAATTCAATTGCTTGAGGAACTAAAAAAAGAATCAAAATAATGGGAATTGGGCATTGGGGATTGGGCATTGGGCATTGGGCATTGGGAATGGAGAATTGGTCATGGGGCATGGAGTAAAAGTGCTTCTTCCCAATTCCCAATTCCCTAATGCTTTTTCATAACAATCCCAATTCTTCTGGAAAGCCCAACATAATGTTTAGGTTTTGGATTGCGGCTCCTGATGCGCCTTTGCCTAAGTTGTCGAGACGAGCAACTAGCAATGCTTCTTTGGTAGTATCATTGGCGAATACAAAAACCTGAACAATATTAGTACCTTTAATTGCGTAGGTGTAGCCCGTCGTAGACATCACATCCAAAAATATTCCATCTCGCAGCAGAGTAGAATCTTGGTATGGAGCAACCTGCACAAATTTTTCACCTTGGTAGTAATTAGCGATCGCTTCATAGATTACCTCACCAGATGGTGGATTATCCAAAATTCCTAGTGGCAAAGGCACTTGAACTAGCATCCCTTGCTCAAAATCCCCTACTGACGGTACAAACAGTGGCGGCGATGCTAACCCTGAATAATAATGCATTTCCTTGACGTGCTTATGCCCAAACTGCAAACCGTAGATGCTGTATGGATATAGCGACTCGCCTCCGGCTTGCTGTTCGTGGAAGGTATGGTATTGATTGATGAGATTCTTTCCGCCACCAGAGTAACCCGATACTGCATTAATGGTGATAGGAAAATTACTTTTTAAAATTCCCTTAGCAATCAAGGGACGGATACAGGCTAAAAATCCTGTGGGATAACAGCCTGGATTGCTGACAAACTGGGCGTTAGCGATTTTTTCTCTCTGTCCTGGATTGAGTTCCGGGAAGCCATATACCCAGCCATTAGCTGTGCGATAGGCACTACTAGCATCAAGGATTTTAACCGTATTACTACTTACTAAGCTAACAGCTTCGCGGGCTGCATCATCAGGTAGGCAGAGAATAACAACATCGACGGCATTAATTAGTTTGGCTCGTTCAGTTGCATCCTTACGTTTAGATTCTTCAATGCTAACTAACTCAATATCATCCCGTTGATTGAGACGTGAGTAAATTTGTAAGCCTGTGGTTCCCGATTCGCCATCAATAAAAATCTTAGGTTTAATCATGTGTCGAAAATAGCAAAGTTTGTTATTGCTTGTCTTTACTCTGTCCAAGCTAAAGTGCGTTTAACTGCTTTTTGCCAAGTAGCAAAGTTGGATAATGGGCGATCGCTCTCCGGCTCAAACACACGCTCAATTTGCCGTTGCTGCACCAATGCTTCATAGCTCTCCCAAAATCCTACAGCTAAACCTGCTGCAAATGCTGCACCCTGAACGGTTGTATCGCGCATTATCGGCCGTTCAACTGGAATACCTAATACATCAGCTTGGAATTGCATCAAAAAATCATTCGCGCAAGCACCACCATCTACGGTTAATCGTCTAACGGGAGTACTGCTTGCATTAATCGCTTGCACCACCTCCAGAACTTGGTAAGCGATCGCTTCCAACACGGCGCGTACTAGATGCTCTGGTTGTACACTGGCGGTAATGCCAAAAAAGGCTCCCCTAGCACTCATATCCCAGTAGGGTGCGCCCAGCCCACTAAATGCAGGGACAAAGTAGACTCCGCCATTATCTTTTACCTGATTGGCCATCGTTTCACTTTCAGCAGCAGTTTTAATCAGCTTCAGGCGATCGCGCAACCATTGAATACAAGCTCCACTGGTAAACATACTACCTTCAAGGGCATAGCCTACATTCAATGCTCCACTTGCATTTGCTTGTGTCCATGCCACTGTGGAAATAAGTTGATGATGAGATCGCACAATTTCATTACCTGTGTGAGCTACCAAAAAACTACCAGTTCCGTAAGTACATTTCATCAAACCGGGGCGATCGCAGCCGTGACCAAATAAAGCAGCTTGTTGATCCCCCAAGATAGCAGTAATGGGAATTTCAGCGCCCAACAAGGTAGCATCAGTAACTCCAAACATTCCTAAACTAGGCTGAATTTGGGGCAAAATATGAGCCGGAATTTGAAATAGTTCAAGTAAATTCTCATCCCACTCACAGGTTTTAAGATTCATCAACATTGTCCGGCTGGCGTTGCTGTGGTCAGTAGCATGGACTTTTCCACCTGTGAGATTCCACAGTATCCAGGTATCAATAGTACCTGCTAAGACATTGTTCAGGTCAATATCTGTAACCTTGTCTAATAGCCACCGGAGCTTAGTAGCAGAAAAATAAGCATCAATAATTAATCCGGTGCGATCGTAAATTTCATCAGCATAGCCTTGCTCTTGCAACTGGTGACAAAGGGGAGCAGTCCGGCGATCTTGCCAGACGATCGCTTTGTGGAGTGGTTTACCAGTGGTTTTGTCCCAAATCAAACAGGTTTCGCGCTGTACAGTTAATCCCAAAGCTGCGATCGCAGATGGAACAATCTGGGCATTCTCAATTGCCGTTTGCATCGCCCAACACGTATCTTCCCAGATTTGTTGAGCATCGTGTTCTAACCATCCGGGCTGAGGATAATACTGAGTTAATTCTTTATATGCCTGCCCGACAATCTTGCCGTCTGCGTTAAACACAAAGGCGCGGTTGCCTGTTGTACCTAAGTCCAGCGCTAAGATGTAGCCCGACGATAGAGTTGTGTTGCTGTGCATAAGTGTTTTGACATACCGCGTAGGCGTAGCCCGCCGCAGGCATTCCTATTTTAGCAATCCGCATTAAATCACATATACATTACTTTGTGTACATTTTGAATTCCCTGTTTACATAGTGTTGCGCTTAAATTGCATCTCAACTAACGGATGCCATCATTATCAATAGCGCTGTAGCTGTCGCTGGGAAAAAGCCCTAGCCAAGGGTCAGAACTAGGAGTTAAAAATAGTTGGGTATATACTTGCTCATTTAGCGCTTCCACACTCCTTGTTTGCTTATCTTGAATAAACCATTGATGAATTTGGGTGTGTAGCATATATTCATTTCTGACTGTATCTAAAGCCATTGTGGTTTCAAAATTTTTCACTATTATCGGCAAATTATCTTCTTCAGTGTTGGCAGACTGAGACTTTTTAGCTCTGATTAAAGAGATGCTGTTTTGGTCTAGCTTGACATCGGTGGCATAGAGTTGAGCGATTTTGTTCCAAACTTCCCGATCGGTAATTTTAGCCAAGGCATTCTGATTCCGTTCAGCATCAGACTGCAAAGCACTCAGCATTGGCGTTTCAACTCTCATCTTAGAAACTGCAAGAGAACTTGCTATTGCTGCTGTCGGTGGCTGACTGGGATTGCTGGGAATTTTCACTAACTTAGGGGGAGACTGGATACCCAGGCGGGATAAATCTGCAACCCATTGGGCTTGGATAGAATTTAGGCGATCGCTGTGGTATTTTTTTAAAAAAGCCTCGCGATCGCTTGGGGCCAGTTTACTATAATCTTTTACCGCGACTTCAGCCTGCTGTAGCTGACGCAAAAATTCCTTGGGACTATATAACCCTGGAATTGCATCGATTGGACGACCCGACGCATCTAATATATAGTGAATACTATTGCCTGTAATTGTCCGCTCCAACTTACGTCCGTCGCCAAAATCAATAGTTACTTTGGGTACAGGACGCACTGATTGCCAGTGTAAAATGAAGTGGTCTTGAAGCAGCTTGGAAATTTGACTATTTGGATACAGTGCTACCCTAAAGAACCTACTATTAGCGCAACTCAAATCTTGATCTAACCTACCCAGTAACCGCAGAGATAAAATAGGTTTACCACTGGTCTTGGCAGCCGCTTTAGCTTGTTCTATGTCAGTATACCAGTACAGACGAGAAGCATAACAATCTCGTTGCTGGCAGAGTTCATCTAAAGCTATTCGTAGTGTAGGGGAAGGTATGACTGCATTTGAAGAATTTATATTTAGGGTATTAGCATGAGATTTGAGAAATACTTGTAACCCGCTTGGGCCTTGTTTCCGAAGCACAGAAACTTCTTGAGATAGCTTGGATATTTCAGCTACCGGAGTTTGAGCATTAGAGGGTGTTTGAAAAGTTTTGAGGAGTAAAATTTTATGCCAATCGCCTCACCATGATCCGGATCATGGCAAGGTAGATAAACGTCTCTGATG
>NZ_JBALDM010000013.1:0-196804 GCF_036917435.1 Nostoc sp. | reverse complement strand
CTCCCTAAGAATATCGGGAGCCGGATGCACCGAAAGGCGCACGTCCGGTTCTAACAGAGAGGCGCGGAGGATAATACCTCCCACCGACTCTAACATAGTAGCTAGCAATTTTAAAAAAGAAGGCGATAGATTGGAAATGTAATAAATGATTGAAGTACATCTTAAAACCTCAACCCCTAACC
Organism: Nostoc sp.; assembly: GCF_036917435.1. Classification (GTDB taxonomy): domain Bacteria; phylum Cyanobacteriota; class Cyanobacteriia; order Cyanobacteriales; family Nostocaceae; genus Nostoc. The sequence goes on along the minus strand of NZ_JBALDM010000013.1, from coordinate 196,622 downwards.
CCTCTCCTTGCTAAGGATAGGCAGGGTGGTTTCATACGAAAAAAGAAAAATACATAAGTCTTGATTTCTCATGTAGAACCATAGATTTTGACCCCTCTCCAAACCTCTCCCCCACGGGGGGAGAGGCTTTAAAAACCAGTTTCAGTTTTTCTCTGGTTGTATGAAACCACCCTGCTCTCCTTGCTAAGGATAGGGGAGATAAAGCTTATTCTTTATGGGGGGGTTAAGCTGTACCTCAGTTGCTTAGTAAGCGCTAGACCCCTCTTTTTTCATTTTCCGGCAGGGCGATCGCCTTAGATAAGCAATAATCGAGTAACATCCAGATTCAGGAACTGCTGCATGAGGCACAACGCAGACGACACAGCCAACAAACACTTCAGTTCAGATGCTAACAAACTCAAAGAGAAAGCTTCTCGAAATCAAGTGATTACGGCTCCATTACCAGATCCGATTGCAAAAAATATTGAAGCGATTATTTCACTTCATACCCAGTCAGTTCAAGATATTCCCGCCCACCAGAGGATACTAGAAGCGATCGCTACATTCTTTGGGCGAGCCATATTTCTGTATAGTTTGCTAGTCATGCTGACTCTGTGGATTTTTGGCAGTTTTTTTGATCGCTTTTTGCCATTTAACCTGCCCTCATTTAGCTGGTCAAATCAAGGCTTAGACGCGGCTGCATTGGTGATTTCAACCGGAGTGCTAGTACGACAAACTCGCCAAGAAAACTTTGCCGAACAGCGATCGCAACTGATGCTACAGCTTAACCTGCTCTCAGAGCAAAAAATTGCCAAGATTATTGCTCTATTAGAAGAACTCCGTACCGATTTGCCTGATGTGATCAATCGCCATGATTCGGAAGCTCAATTGATGCAGCAAGCTGCTGACCCGATCGCAGTATTGGAAGCACTCCAGAAAAATCTAGCTGAAGAACTGTCATCCACAGAAGAAAACAATATGAGTTAATCGCAATTTTTTAGTAGATTTTTTTCTATTTAGAAACATCAAAGAAAACTTAAAGTATAATTTTTGTGTCGGTAATAACAATTCATCGTCATATTTTACTGGAGGGATACAGATGGCTCAACTCAATGGCGTAATGATGCAGTACTTTCATTGGTATATCCCTCCAGATGGCAATCTTTGGAATGAGTTTAAAGAGAAAGTCAAAGAGTTAGCTGATGCAGGTGTTACATCTGTTTGGTTGCCCCCAGCTTACAAAGGAACAGGGGGTGGCTACGATGTCGGCTACGGGGTCTACGATATGTACGATCTAGGCGAATTTGACCAAAAAGGCTCAGTTCGCACAAAGTACGGCACAAAAGACGAATATATCGCTGCTATCAACGCGGCAAAAGCTGCTGGCATTCGAGTGTACGCTGATGTTGTCCTCAATCACAAGTTAGGTGCAGACCAAGAAGAAGAAGTGGAAGCAACGCCCTATAGTCCAGACGATCGCAACCAGGCAATCGGTGAGATGCAAAAGATTAAAGTCTGGACTCACTTTACCTTCCCAGGTCGCCAGGGCAAATACTCCGATATGGAATGGCACTGGTGGCACTTCGACGCGGTTGATTATAACGTTTACAACGAAGGTGAGAACGCAATTTATCTGTTCAAAGATAAAAAATTTGACGACAACGTTGACCTGGAAAAAGGCGCTTTCGACTATCTCATGGGATGCGATCTGGATATGGAGAGTCCAGAAGTTCGTGACGAGTTGAATCGCTGGGGTGAGTGGTTTGTAGAAACCACTCAGGTAGATGGCTTTCGTTTTGATGCCGTTAAACACGTTAAAGCTGGCTTTTTCCCAGAATGGCTGCAACACTGTCGCCAAAAAGCAGGTCGCGATCTCTTTGCCGTCGGTGAGTATTGGTCTTATGAAGTTGAAGCGCTGCACCATTTCATTAGCATCACTGGTGGCGATGTGATGTTGTTCGATGCGCCATTGCACTATAACTTTAGCGCTGCCAGCACACAAGGCAATGGCTATGATATGCGGCAGATATTTGATAATACCTTGGTACAACAGCAACCTGCTTTAGCCGTCACCTTAGTTGACAATCATGATTCTCAACCTTTGCAGTCATTGGAGTCTGTAGTAGAAGCCTGGTTTAAACCGTTGGCTTATGCGTTGATCCTACTGCGAAGTGATGGTTATCCTTGTATCTTCTATGCTGATTACTATGGTGCTAATTACAAAGATAAAGGCCCAGATGGCAATGAGTATGAGATTTGGCTCGATAGTCATCAATGGATAATTGATAAATTTTTACACGCCCGTCAAACCTATGCCTATGGCAACCAATACGATTATTTCGATCACGCTAATACAATCGGCTGGACACGCTTAGGAGATGAAGAACATCCTGGCGGGATGGCGGTTGTTTTGAGTAATGGGGAAGAGGGGACTAAGTGGATGGAAGTTGGGCAACCCAACAGCGCTTACATTGACATCACCGAACATTTCAGCGAACCTATCACAACGAATGATGAGGGCTGGGCTGATTTTCGATGCAGTGCTGGTTCTGTTTCTGTGTGGGTTCCACAGTCATAGTCGGGGTTTTGTAGCATTCATGCAGAAAATTGTGCGCTTGTTACTGCCTAAGTTCTCTTTTAAGCAGTAGCAAGCGCACAATTTTATCGAATCGCTGTAATAAGCTAAAAATCTTTTAATTTACATCCTCAAAAAATAAATCTCTTGTGGGGTGGGCATCTTGCCCGCACTAATTAGGCAAATTAAATGCGCAACAGCTTACCCCTGCCTCAACGTTTCGTAGACAGGGGATGTAAAGCGGTTAATAACAATGGTGTCAATACAAGATTTTAAAACTAACCTGCGGAATGTGGGCAAAAAGTTTGTTAGCTAAATTATTCCTGGGCCTCTACCGCGTTTGTCACCCTTTTCGGTTAACTTGCCTTCTTCGTCCTGATTAACTTCTCCGAGTTCTTCAATACGTGCTGCCTTTTCCTCAGCTGCTTGTTTGCGTGCATCACCCGGTTCTTCGTAGTACATTTCCGGTTCAACTGCATAGTTATTCAACAAACCTTCTTTGTCCATAGTATAGCCGTCGGTGGTGCGTACACTTGCTGGATCGGTTTGGTCATCAGTCGCTGCATCAGCTTCCCCTTCTTCTGTGGGGAGTGTTTTGTAGTTACTTCCTTCTCTTTCCATTCGAGCAGCTGTTTCGGCTGGGATAATGCCGCGATCGTAAGTATCTACTTCAGCGCGATCGGATGAATCTATATCTCTGTTAACTGCTTCATTATTAGCCATAATTTATGTCCTCGTTAAAGAATCTATTAAATAACTTCAAAACCTAGATTAGGCTATTTTTTATCTTCGTCCTACTATCTTGAGAAGTGATTTAAAAATAAATATAATGGTATTTCCTCTATCTTTTGATGTATCAGAGATACTAATATTAAGTCCTGTTAAACACTTTTAATTTAGGTTAATTATACGAAAAAAGAGGCTTAAGCCCCTTGTTGAACGAAAAGTAGATAAGTTTCCACAGTATGCTAGTTGAATGGCTGAAAAATTTATTCGCCCAGAAATTGATTTTTCAATGATTGAATTTCCTGAGTTAATTCTTGTCTAGTTGAAGACTTCAACAGATAACGGGAAATAAACCAAGTACCGTAACTAATTCCAACTAATTCAAAGAATGCCGACAGTAGTGGAATATCATTGATTGCGTCTAGTACTGCTAGTACTAACCTAGCTGTAACAATGGCGGTCAAAATTAAAGCAACAGTTATTAGAGGCTGCTTATAATCCTGAAAAAAGCTACCTAAGTATTCGGGTAGTTTCTCTAAAAATTGAGAAACTTGTCTACTAATCTGCTGCAATTGAGATTCAGGTTCAGATGCTGGTGGTAACTTTGGCAAGTTTAGAGTATCTACACCTTCAAGTGCTAGCGTACCTTGTGATAAGGAGTTATTGATCGATTCACGTTGTTGTTGTTCGGTTTCCATAGTTTTTATTTTCGGTGATTACAAAAGTTACTGTAACGGAACTGAGCATCAATAAATATAATTATTCAGATCGTCAGTTATCAATTCTTAATGGTCAGTAATAAGTATAACTGACCATTAATCCTGAGTAGGAGCATCTAAATTTAATTTTGCCTACCTACTCACTTCGATTTATTGTGGTTTACCTGTTGGTGGAGCAATAGTTGCTTTAACAACTACAGATTTGACACCTTTAATTTGTTTAGCTAAAGTTTCAATTTTAGCCAACTCCTGCTGATTGTTGACAGTTCCTCCGACAGTGACAACTCCATCCTTTGTGGCATCAACTGTTATTTGACCCTTGGGTATGTTTGCCTCTAGTTTGGAGCGAACTTCACTTGCTAAGTCACCCTTAGCTCTGTCTGCATCGCCACCAGTGGCATCATTGCGCTGTTCGCGGGCACGGATATCAGAATTAAGTTGTCTTCTGCGAACTTCACTTTGTGCGTCTTTTTGAGAAGCTTCTGTTGTTTGTGCAGTAGGTGTTTGTGCAGCTTCGTTAGGGTTATTGGGTGCAGATTCACTTGTTTTAGAAGCGTTATCACAAGCAGCAACACCAAAGACTAAAAGGGCACTAATTAAGAAGGGGGTTAGCTTTTGCATAGGTTTAATTCGCAATCAAAAAGTGAAATTAGTTGATTTTTACGGCAGAAGTGAGGAGCAAAGCTTTCAAATTATCGCAACAGAATTCAGAATGAATTCTATTATTTTGGATTAGAGTGTTTGATCGCGACGGTCAACAATTACTACAGCAGGATCGTTTCCATGAAGGTCTGTTGAGTAATTGGTGCGATCGCTATTAACAACTGCTGTATTGTGATGCGGATGCTGGCTGACATCTGTGGCATCATAGATCGCAAATTCTTCAATACCTCGACGGTTGAGAATCGCTTCTGCTTGGTGGATTTCTGTTTCTGTACCATCGATAATTACTAAGTAGTCGCCTCTTTGGAAGCGATCGCTATAAACTTGCGCCCTATGTTCAGGAATTCCCAAGCCAACCAGTGCGCCAACAATACTGCCAGCCGCCGCACCGATCGCGCCACCAGCTAAGGTTGTCGCCAAAGCTGTTGCTACTGCGCCACCAGCAATCACAGGCCCGACTCCAGGAATTGCTAGAGTTCCAAGTCCAACTAATAAGCCAGTCAAACCACCTAGAACACCGCCTGTAGCGGCTCCAGTTTTTGCACCATCGTCAGCTTTATTACCTGCACCAACGTTTTTATCTACATCTACACCAGCGATTCCATGACTGTTTGCATCTTTGGCGATGATGGAGACTCTACTTAAGGGAAAACCTGTATCTCTTAATTCTGTGATTGCGGCTTCCGCATCTCGGCGATGAGAAAAGACTCCAATCGCGCGTCTTGCAACACCACTATCAGCGACATTAACATTAGGGGTTGGAGCGACATAATCAGCATTTCTAGCATCTGGGTTGTCATAAATACCAAATTCTTCGACACCACCCTGATGGAGAATTGCTTCTGCTCTTGTGATTTCTATATCTGTGCCATCAACGATGACCAAATAGTGTCCGCGTTTTACACGTTCGTCGTAAACTCTAGCTCGTTCTTCGGGAATTCCTAAACCAATCAATGCACCGAGCAAACTACCAGCTACTGCACCAATACCAGCGCCCGCGAGAGTTGTAGCTAGGGTTGTTGCTGCGGCTCCAGCCAGCATAATTGGCCCGATTCCAGGAATTGCCAAAGTTCCAAGACCGACTAATAAACCAGTCAATCCGCCCAAAGCACCGCCTGTAGCGGCTCCGACTTTAGCGCCATCGTCAGATTTATCGCCGACGCGATCGCGCACTTCAGCCCCAGCAATATCATCTTTGTCTCCATCTTCGGTAATGACAGAGACTCTGTTCATGTCAAAACCGACTTTTTTTAATTCATGTAGCGCATGTTCAACATCTCGACGATGAGAAAATACACCTACACCACGTTTATGTAGACCTACAACCATTATCTTTATCTCCTCAGCAAAAATCAATTATTCACTAATTTATAGCTCCTAATAACCCTTATTAATACATGTTTAGTTTTAGTTTTCATCAATCGCTTGGAAGAATTTTTGCCTCTATCATTAGGCATAGGTGTTTTCATCTAAAGGTAGTAAAAATCTTTAAGTATCAAACAATGTATATAGTTATAAGAATTAGATGTGAGCTATTTGATTGTTAACGTAAGTCGAATTTAAAATTTATTTAAAATTTAGTATAATTCCTAAATAATAATACTTGTTAAAAGTAGATTTAGAGAGGAACCCAAAACTATAAATAGTAACAATTAAGCCGCCGCTTGCAAGGAGATTGGGGTGAAACTTCGGCATAAAATAAAACTAAATAAAGCAGATTCTATTTTGTTTTAGTTTTATTAAGTTCCAAAACCACCAAGCCTTACATTATTTTATTAGTTTAAAGCTAAGAAAATAATCTATTTTTTGTAAAATACAACTTTTGGCAAACAAACTTCTTACCTAAGAAAGTGTCATTCTATCTAACTGGTAACTAAATTGATAGGTAAGCCATTTTATAAATGGTTATTTAATTGAATTCAAAAAAAGTGAAAAAGTCCTATGTTTCAAGGTGTTTTAACTATTTGGGGATGGAACTGCCAGTCCTTTGGATTAGCGCCAATAACTTTAGCTCAGGAAGTATTAACTCCAGAAGAAGCATCAGTAGTTTTTTCTGGCCCTAAAATTTTGGTAGCATTGCTAGCTGGGGTCTTAATGGCTTTTGCTTTTCAATTGTTATTTACAAACTTCTCAGTCGCTGTCGGAATTTCATCTTGGGAAATTGATTCAGATTCTGATGATGAGTCAGAAGGTTTGGGTAAAACAATTCGTAAAGTTCAAAGCAAAGTTGGTGCTTGGGTGTTAATAACCGCTAGCATTGCATTATTTATTGCTTGTTTTCTAGCGGTAAAACTGAGCTTAATCGAAAGTGCATTTCTAGGATCAATCGTTGGCGTAGTAATTTGGTCTGCCTATTTCTCACTAGTAATTTGGTTCGGTTCATCGGCAGTAGGTTCTTTAATTGGTTCTATATCTAATACTGTCACTTCTGGTTTTCAAGCTTTGATGGGTACAGCAACTGCTGGTATTGGTGCTAATGCTGCTAAAAAACAGTTAGTTTCTACTGCTGAAGATATTACAGCCGCAGTCCGGCGGGAATTAACTTCAGATTTTGATTCTGAAGGGATTAAAAATACCCTCCAAAGTTCTTTAAGTTCTCTACAATTACCAAAGCTGGATATTAAAGAAATTCGTACCCAATTTGACCAGCTTCTTAAAGATACAGATTTGCAATCTCTTGCTAATAGCGACTTATTGCAAAATATTGATCGCCAAACATTTGTTGATTTAATCAGCAGTCGCACAGATTTATCTAAAGAAGATATAAGTGGCATTGCTGACCAATTTCAAGGCGCTTGGCAACAGGCTTTAAATCGCAAGAATCCCACAGAACAAGTAATCAATTTACTTAAATCTGCCACCCCTGAAGAACTGAATTCTGAGCAGTTGGGTGAACGACTCCAACAACTGGTTACACTTGGCGGTGGTAATGGCAATGGTGTAATCAAGCAAGCTATTCAGTATGGTTTGAGTGCTGCTGCACCAGCAGTTCTGGAGCGCGTAAACTTTTCTAATATCGATGTCAAAAAAATTACAACTCAGTTGCAAAAGCTGAAAGAAAAAGTTCAAGATGTTGATATCGATCAAGTCACAGAACAATTTAAAAAGTTTAGAGAGCAGGCAAGTGAGCAAGTATCGGCAAAATTACCAATATCACTGGAAAATGCAATTAAGGCAGATGTAGAAGAGTACATATTAAATTCGTTTCCTTGGCATTTTAACCGAATTACGCTAGTAGATGAATTTAAAGAAGTCATCTATGACGTAAATGCAGATCCGACAACTGTGAGACGAGAGTTGGAAGAAATCAATCAAGAATATTTTACCAATTTACTTAAGCAGCGTGGTGATATCAGCGAAGCCAGGGTGAAAGAAATTGTTGAACAAATGGAAAGCGATCGCCTGGAAGTTTTAGAGACTGTAAAACAGGCGCAAACACGGGAAAAAGGGCAAGATTTCCGCACGCGCATCGAAGATTATCTACGTTCCACGGGGAAAGAAGAACTCAACCCTGAAGGTATTGAACGGGATTTCGCCAAGTTAGTAGAAGATCCACAAGCTGGCTTTGAAGATTTAAGTAGCCGCTTTGGACAATTTGACCGCGATACTTTTGTACAATTGCTGCAACAGCGTCAAGATGTTAGCGAAGAGGAAGCTAATAATATTGTTAGTCAACTCGAACGCAACCGCGATAATGTCTTGAATCGCGCTAGAGAATTGCAAGAACAAGCAAAAGCAAAAGCTGATGAACTGCGTCAAAGAGTTGAAGACTATCTGCGGAATACTAACAAAGACGAACTTAATCCTGAAGCGATCAAACGTGAGTTTAAAGTTTTACTAGACGATCCGCAAGCTGGAATTAGCTTGTTACGATCGCGCCTATCGCAATTTGACCGCGATACATTGGTACAATTGCTCAGTCAGCGCCAAGATTTGAGCGAAGAACAGGTAAATCAAACTCTCGATCAGCTAGAATCAGTCCGAGATAGTATTTTGCAAGTACCGCAGCAAGCCAAAGAACAGTACGAAAAAACTACCAAAGCGATCGCTGAATATCTCCGCAATACCAACTTGGAAGAACTCGATCCAGAAGGTATCAGAGGCGATTTGGAAAAATTACTCGACGATCCAAAAGCTGGGGCTTTAGCACTGCGCGATCGCTTATCTAATGTCGATCGAGAAACCTTAGTTAAACTTGTCAGTCAGCGCAAAGACTTGAGCGAAGAGCAAGTTAATCAGATCATCGATCGCGCCCAAGATGCCATTGGTGATATTATCAGAGCGCCAAAACGTTTAGCAAAACGTACCACTCAAGCAGCTCTAGATTTTGAAGCCAATCTTGAAGAATATCTGCGTAATACCAACAAAGACGAACTCAACCCTGAAGGAATCAAACGCGATTTACAATTGCTACTGTCTTCTCCCCGCGCTGGAATTGGTAGTTTAAGCGATCGCGCCTCCAAATTCGATCGTTCGACAATTGTGGCGCTATTATCCCAACGTGAGGATATCTCAGAAGAAGAAGCTAACCGAATTGTGGATCAAATTGATTCGGTTCGCAGTTCCATTGTCGAACAGTTTCAGCAGATCCAGGAAAGGGTGCAATCAGTGCTGGATGGAGTTTTTGGGAAAGTTCGCAACTATCTTAACTCCCTGGATCGTTCCGAACTCAACTATGAAGGCATTAAGCAAGACTTTGCCAAAGTATTTGACGATCCACAAGCTGGATTTGAAGCATTGCGCGATCGCCTCAGTGAATTCGATCGTGACACCTTAGTTGCTGTCATCAGTTCTCGTGAGGATATCTCTGAGGCAGACGCTAATCGCATTATCGATCAAATAGAATCAGCGCGGGATGGCGTACTGCAACGAGCCGAACGCATCCAGAAAGAAACCCAAAAACGTTTGAAAGCGATTCAAGATCAAGCTAAAAAGCAAGCCGAAGAAAGCAAAAAAACCGTTGCAAATGCTGCTTGGTGGATATTTGGGACAGCTATAACTTCCCTTGCAGCTAGTGCGATCGCTGGTGCGATCGCTGTGACTGGGCTAACTCTACCTGGTTAAAATATCTCCCTCATCAGGAATTTTGAAAAAATACAAAGTGGTATTCATTTCTAAAGAATGAATACCACTTTTTTTAGGGACAATAGAAAAAGCCCACATAAATAAAAATGCAATTATGACAACTACACTTAACTCTGCTGTTAAACCAAGAGCCGAAGATAGTTTTGCCATTAGCTTTGCACCATTGTCTCTTGAAGAAATCTATGCCAAGTCTGAAGATCCAGCCAACGGTGCTGTAGTTGTAATGAGTGGCGTAGTTCGCAATCAAACTGATGGTAAACCTGTGATTGCTTTAGAATATCAAGCTTACGAACCTATGGCATTGCTGGTATTTTATCAAATTGCTGCTGATATTCGCTTATCTACCTCTGATGTGAATCGGGTAGTGATTCATCATCGCACCGGACGTTTGCAAGTTGGAGAAATTAGCGTTTTAGTAGCAGTGGGTTGTCCTCATCGGAGTGAGGCGTTTGAAGCTTGTCAATATGCTATTGATACCCTCAAACACAAGGCACCTATATGGAAAAAAGAACATTGGGAAGATGGTTCTAGTCGTTGGGTGAGTATTGCTGCTTGCGAACAGTTAGGAGAAAATTGTTTTTAGTACAGTTTTAGTTTTGCATAATAAGCGTAGCGTTTTTAATGCAGAGGGATGCATTGGCATTGCAGAGGCACGCATTAGCATTGCAGAGGCACGCATTGGCATTGCAGAGGCACGCATTGGCATTGCAGAGGCACGCATTAGCATTGCAGAGGCACGCATTGGCATTGCAGAGGCACGCATTGGCATTGCAGAGGCACGCATTGGCATTGCAGAGGCACGCATTGGCATTGCAGAGGCACGCATTGGCATTGCAAGGTATTGCCAAATTTAATTTGCTACGAATTAATCAAATGTTGTACTTAGCAATTGGGCAAAACGGCTAAATGCGCCGCTATCAATGTATAACAGTCCCTGTTCCTCTTGTTGCAAGTCTCTTATTTACAATATTCTTTAGCGCTTTGCGTAGAATTAACACTTACTTGTGACCATTCTCTAATCACGAATTCGCTTAAACCAACGTGGGGCGATCGCTTGGCATCAAGGCTTTGCCAATCACTTTGACTTCCCCAGTCGTAAGTGTATCCTAGTTGTGTCCACGGATAATGAACAACGGTAGTTGATGAGTCACTTGGTGAACCGTAGCGGCTCTTAAATTGCTGGGTAAACCAATCTTGATAGCTCGTTGAAATTGACTCAAAGGCATTAGGCAAAGGAAATTCTAGTTCTGCCTCACGATCGCTAATGCTAGGATCTCGACTAGGACGAAAGAGCGATCGCGGTTCTACCCAAAGTTCAACAACATATCTGGTTGTAGTTGCAGAGTCTGGAGGTAAACCCAATAATTGGTTCAGTCGATACTCTAAAGATATCGGGCTAGTGGAACGGTAAGTTTTGCAGAATTTTTGTAAGTCTGGAGCAGCCGTAACCCATAAATCGCGTGGTAAAAGCATCACTTTACCCAAATTATCTGCATATCCAGCAAAGCTAGTCCAGGCTACTACTAAAACCCGGCTTTTGTCCCATTTGAGATCGGAGTTATACGAAACAATCGGAGTCAAGTTTCGATAAATTTTACGAGGTTCTGCAATTTTTGCATCCTCTACTGCATCTAGATAAGCTTGTGGTAAAGGTGATTGATCGGAAGTATTTCCTCTTGTTGATTGTGCCAGGGATGCAGAATTTAACAAGGCTGCGGTAAGACCGATCAGAATAGCAGCATAAGGGAAAACTCGCTTTTTAGTGCGATCGCTAGCCGGAACTAAATTCATATTCTTTTTTAAGATTTGGGAGATTTAAAGATAAATATGGCGATCGCCTCATAGCCCCCTCCTCGCCTGCGGGGAGGGGGTTGGGGGTGGCGTTCAGTACCTACTCAACTGAGAACCGCTATAGCGATCGCTTGTTCAATTCCAGAATGGATATTTTCTTCTTCAGCCATTCCTACTGGAAATATAGGACAAATTATTTTAAACTCTAAGAAAATTATTAAATAATATTTATATTTGCAAAAAAACAATTTTTGTTGCATTTGTTTACATAATTTCCATTCCTCTATTGAGGTTTGTAAATAATTTGTATTTCTGCAAGGAATATTCCTTTAGACTGATCTTTAACTGAAAAATGTGGGAATAAACACAAATGCATTCGTTAAATATATTTTGTCACGAATTTGTAGTTGCTGTTTCTTTTGTAGCTTGCATTCTTGGACTGGTGTTACTATGGGACAGTAAGCAACAAAAAAGTGAAGTCGAAGAAACAGAGGTGATTCTGTTTAGAATGAGCTTTACTTATTGGCTAGTTTACTGTGTAGCTTTTGGCATAGAGAAAATAATTTTACCAGAATGGGAATCTGTAGTTATGACTTTGAAAATAACTACTGCTCTGTCATATTTCTTAACTTTCTCGTGCATTCTTAGTCTGCCACTACACAAATTTGCAGTCCACCGTGTTGAAGAGTAGACATTGGAATTGGGAATTGGGAATTGGGAATTGGGCATTGGGGATGATTAAGACCTCATTGCGATCGCTAATGCCGTTTCCAGTTCTGACTGCGCCAGAGGTGTCAAAATAAATACTTCTTGTACTGTCTTCCCCTGCCGGGCAATTACTTTATAGCCGCCGCGAATTGGTACAGAGATACGCAGTTGCATTTTTGGACAATGACCTCTCGATCGGCTAATCACTCCCGGCGTTACAGTTTGGATGCCATCTTGTTGACAAAGACGTTCTAAAATTGGGATAAGACCAGAAAGGTGTGTCGAGTGATTCCAAACTAGTCTGGCAGGTTTTTGTGAAGTTGCCCGGAGTGAATCTGCGGTGGGTTTGCCCATAATAATTAAGCTGCTTCTAGAGGTGCCATTGTCAAACCTGCTCGGCGCAGCTGCTGGTGATAGAGTTCCGCAGGTTCTTGAGGGCCGACCCAAACGATCGCTTGACCTTCATAGTGTACCTGATTAGTCAGATCCCACGCGCGATCGCCACTCATCCCTGGAATATATTTCATCAAACATTCAGACACATGTTGGAATGTATTAAAATCATCATTTAATACAATCACTTTGTAATTGGGATAAGTCTTACGGATAACTTGACTAGAGCGTTCAGGAGCTATAGTTGGTGTTGTCGCCATCCCGAAAACATCTGCTGAAACTATCATAAACATAAAACAATTGGTCAATAATATTTTACAAAACTACAACTAACTAGTTTAGTCCATTGTCTGGGGCATGGGGCATGGGGCATGGGGCATGGGGCATGGGGAATGGGGCATGGGGAATGGGGAATGGGGAATTAAGAGTTGGAATTTTGTATTGGTAAAAAGTGCCCAATGCCCAATGTCCAATGCCCAATGCCCAATGCCCAATTCCCAATGCCAAATTCCCTATCGCCAATTATCCCAGTTTTCGTTAAAAATGGATGTATCAGGGAAGGCGGTGGGGTTGCCATTTTGTTGCAAAAGCCGTTTGAGAGCTTCGAGTTGTGGCTCTTGTTTAGGTAAGTTATCGACTAGTTGGTAGGGTGCGATCGCATTTTTGATGGCAAAACTAGCAACAGTTCCCGCAGCAGCGCCAGACGACCATTCAAAGGAATGGACTCGATAGGCAGCAGCAGCAATATGACTAGTAGCAATGCTTTTGCCTCCTACTAATAAATTATCAATTTTCTGGGGAATCATAGCCCTTAGAGCAATTTGGAAGGGATAAGCTTGGCCAGCACCCCGCCTTTCACCCGGACGTTCTGTGTTACCAAGGGCTTCTGCGGGACTATTCACCATGCAAGGATGGAAATCTATAGCGTAGTGACCAATACCCACAGCATCGGGGAAGATGGTAGAACGAGTCCGTCGCATTGCCTTCTCTGGTGGGACTTTACCATCAATTACTGATACTGCTTCCAAACCTGCAACAGCTGCTCGTAGCCTCCGATACATATCTGCTGGCAGAGTCTGGGAGTAATACTTATCGTTGTAATCTCGGCGAGAAATATCAATTTCCCAAATACCAAAGCCACCAGATTGTCCCCAACTGGGGCGGCCAATGATACGCCGTCCTTCACGCATATAAGGATATTTCGATAAACCATGAACTGTCCCCATCGGAGAATTTAAACCCGAAACAAAGCGGTTATTGCTTTGCTGCTGCTTTACACCATCCCCCAGTTGAGAATCTGTAGTCCCAGCTACTAGCCAATAATAGAAAGAGATGGCATTTTCTTCAGCTTTGCGGAGGGTTTCTGTCCGCAGTCCTCCCATCCAGCCCCCTGGGTTTAACTGCCCAGTACTTTGTAACTGTTGGCGACTGTAAATCAGGTTATCTTGGGCTGTTCCAGGGCGATAGTCGTTACCCCAAGTCCAGTTTTGCATCGAGATATCCCCTGGTGTCGGAGCATCAAAACTTACACCACCGAATTTTGCAGGTTTCCCTTTGTTTGGACTCCAAATGCGACGATAAGTGAAAACTAAATCAAAGTTAGCCAGTCGCGTTAATTCATAGCTAAAATATGGAGCGTATTGTAAATAGAATGGGGGCATTCTCTGCGGTTGCGGTTCCTTAGTTGCCTCCATTGCAAAGGTGTAGGTAAATCCTTGAGGGCAATAAGGATCGTTGTTGGTGCTGGAAGCAGAGGGTTCCAGGTAAGAACGGGCATCAATCCCTAATCGATAAGGGACATCAGCAAGGGCAATAATTTCTCCAGTTTCGCTGGCATCTACGATGTACCATTTCGGAGCATCCCCTTTCGCTGCCTTGGGAACGAAACGGAGAATAGTTTTGCTAAATCGAGATGAGTTTTCGTAGCTATAAGAATCTTCAATAGTTTGAGATAAAGTATAGGTATTGAGAGGTGGTGCTAATTTTGGTGGTTGATGTTGAATAGCGATCGCACTATTAATTATTTTGCCATCAGCAGCGATTTCCAAATCCTTAATTACCGTGTTGGGAAACCATTGCAACTTCCCTTTGCCCTGCTTCTCAGCATCTTTGAGCATATCGGTCAAAATGGCGTGAGCATCGCGGGGAAGAAAGCAGGATTCACTTACCCAGCAATCACCGGGGTTAAGTTTACCGTATTTGCGCCCAATGCGGTTTCGCAATTCCAGGTAGCCGCGAGAATAGAATTTGAGAGTTCGCTGAGTTGGGCGTTCGTCTAACGCAGATGTCCCTTGAGAAGAAATTTGTCCTCCCAGCCAGTCAGTAATTTCTGTCAGACAAACCGTTCGTCCTGCTAGCAACCCCTCGTAAGCTGTGGCGACACCAGATAGTCCACCACCCACAACCAAAATCTCGCAGTTTACACTTTTATCTGGGGTTCTTGGTGGTATAGCGTTCGCAGAATCAAATGCAACTAAGGTCGATATTAAATTGAAACCGATCAGCGATGTTAAGCTATAAGCTACTTTGTGTCTGTGCTTCATGGTTAAAAAACCGCTCCAAATCCTGTGTCACCTTGTAGAAGGTAGCATCTAGTAAATGTTTAACTCAAGCGATTCTTCACAAGGTAATCTACGCGATATAGCGTGGGATTAACTTGTGAAGCGAATAGCAGGCTCAAACAAGTGAAAATCTTAATAAAATAAGGTGAGCGCCTGGTTCAATTCTCACTTCACCCAATTCTTGAATATGAGCGACATTCAGCTATTGACTTATCAGAGTCTCGTTTAGTTTAAGCAGCCATTGATAACATGGCTCGTCAATTGGAGCAATGTCCCGGCGTTTCTGTGCTAAAGATTCTGTGTAAGCTATGAGCCAAGCAGAAGCAAGTTCTTGTTCAGTTGCAACCTCTTCTGCTAATGTACGAGTAAACTGTAGCTCTACCCATTCCTCAAAAGTAAGTATCTCAAGAGATATTCCAAATATTTCTTCAATTTCAAGACATCTAGATACCAATTCATCAATGCGTTCAGCTTCAAGACTTGTAACGAAACCAGCCTTTTTAACGGCGGGATGTATTTCCAGTTTTTCTGATAACTCCTCAATCTCATCTCGCAAGTATGACTTACCATACTTAGCATCCCAAGCCTCGACAATTTGCCTATCTTCTAAAAGTTCAATATCACCGATATTGCCATGCTTCTTATTGGCTGAACGCATTTGCGAAAGTGGTTTTAGCAAACCGTTGGGAAAAGCTTGATATTCTTGCATAGCCTGCATTAAACTATGCATGGCTATCTCCATTAAACGAGCGGCATAATCAGATTGATTAATATGACGCAGTATAATACTTAATGAAATTCCTTTATCAATAATTGTTGCTGCCAAAAATAAAGTCAAATTCTCAATAGTCTGGGAAGCTAATCTTCTAAAGTTATCCGCTTGATTGAGTAGTTGTGAAAGGAGATAGCGTAGTGCTAATTCAGAAACTATTTCATCTTTCTCAATTGCCTCAACAAGATTTATCCATTCAGAACGTGCGCCTCTTATATTTGCTTTATATACAGATGAATATGGATAATTTTCTGCTAGACTCCGTGTCATCATGAAACCATCCGCATTCAATTTCAGTAGTTCATATTTTCGTAATACAGGTGTAATGTATTGCCTATCAAGAGAACGCATAGAAATACCATCACACCAAGAAAAGTCTCTTTTAGCCGTACTACCTTTATGTAACCTAATACTTTGTTCCGCCTCAATTGCCTTAACGCACAACTGTAGAATTGACAAACCAACTAATGCTCTACCAACTTCGCTAGTGACTGACTGTACAAGTCTATCTAAAAGATATTTATGTGCTGGAATCAGTGGCAAGAAATCAAGATTCAATGAAAAATCTCTGCAAAATAAAATTTGTCTCTCTAAGTAACCTCCAGACAATTCTGCTGCTATTTTTTTGTACCGTGTCTTTGCAGCTTGACTCATTCCTCCTTCTTGAAAGTATTGAATTGTTCCATCAGGTAAAACCAACTCACTTCTGTTTATGTAGACTCTCAGGTGTAGCTCATTCATGATGTGTTTATAGACTTTTGCGAAGTTGCACACTTTTAGGATTTAGCGTAGGAAAAGCGTAAGGAATCAAATACTCACCTTTGGGAATTTGTGGATTTGTGTTACTATTTCTAACTTCATAACCTATAGCTCGTAGAGACTGAAGATAGGAGAAAACATCTTCTCCTTTCACACCCCATCGGTCTGCAAGCTCTGTAGCCGAAAGTTGAGTAGCAGTACCAATACACCTCGTCACACATTGGATTACACGCCAAAGTGGTTTTACTTTCAACAGAGGATGAAAAGTTATTATTCCACTAATTCGGGCATTGTATTGATAATATCCAGATAACTGAACTAAATCCGCTTTTCCTGTAGCTTCAGTTAACTTTTCTTCAAAAGCTTTCCAAAGAGATGTATATAACTGTATATCAAGAGTCTTACCACAAAGCTTAACTGAATGTGTTCCCAGAACCCATTCATCGTGACCATAAGATGGATTAATATCTATAACGAATTGATCTTCTTCACAATTATCATTGATACCTGCTGTGAATGCCCAGCATGAATCATTCAAATCGTATGATATATAAATTTTCGCACATTCAGGGCTTTGTTCACTTTTCCAAGAGAAATCAGCAGATAAAAATCTGATCATTTTTCCTTTGTTTTCATATTGAAAACGAGGTACAGATAAAATTTTTCCTGTTTTACATAAATCTGCAATTGCAGATTTAGCCTTTTTAGAATAAATTTCGGTTAACTTTCTTTTACGCTGCCGAAAACCTAGTTTTTTATTTTCAGGTAAGTAAACTATAGGAAAAGATAATTCAAATTTAATTACTTGTTCTAGAATACTAAGAGCCAATATCCGACCAAGTTGAGGAGGTACTGAATTTCCAATTTGTTCAATAGAAACTTGCCTATTCCCAATAAGTTCATAGTCATCAGGAATAGTCTGTAATCTCTTTAACTCTGCAATCGAGAATCTTCGATTTTCCCAACTGAAAGGCCCCGTATATTGTCCTCCCTGTGCTTTAATTGTTCGTGCTGGATTTGTTGGATCTGCTTTATACAAGAAATCTGAAAATTTTGACCTCCAGCTAAATATGGGGTTAGGATAACCCATCTCTTTTGTATAAAAACTATAGTTTAGTCCAGGTGGTATATGTTCGAGCAGATGTCCAAAACGTCCGCCTAAACCTAAACCTGTTTCAACCTCTGAAATATCAGCGCCTTCTACAGCTTCTCCTGCTGAATAATAAGAATTTTGATTAAGAGAATCAGGGCCATGAGTAGGATAGGGAAATAAATATTCACCCTCTTTTAATCCAACAATAAATAAACGCTCCCGATGTTGAGGTACTCCATAATCAGCGGCATCAAGAATACGAAAATAAATATTATAGCCAACTTCTCTAAAAGCTTCTTGAATTTCTTGCCAAGCTTTGCCTCCATTGGCACCAGTAATTCCGTATACATTTTCAAATAGAAATCCTTTAGGCTTAAACACATTCAGAATACGAACATATTCTTGAAAAAGTGTACCTCTAACATCAGTTGTTCCAGACACTCCTGCCGCCCTACGTCCGGCAGCAGAGAAAGTTTGACAAGGAGGGCCTCCAATAATAAAATCTACTGTTAGATGAGATTCAGGTAAATACTCTCTAATATCAATGCAGATAGGTTCAGAACCTGCTAGCCACTTATCTGGTAAGGAATTCTTTTTTAAAGTCTGAACATACTTGGCTTCAAGTTCTACCATTTGAATTATTTCAAAGCCAGCATCATGAAATCCAATGTCTAACCCACCACCACCAGAAAATAAGCTGAGTGTTTTAATAGGAGTATGTCCTTGTTGAATCAGCCATTGGCGGAGAGATTTACCAAAATTATCAGTCCATGCTGATTCTTGCCTCACTGCAAGAATGGCTAAAATATTCTGGAACCAATTTGTATTCATTGGCTCAGAGCTAGACACATCAGAGAAAAGAGACAACTGTTGCATTACGTAATCTAAATATAGCGCTTGGAGATTGTGTACAATATTCGTCAGTGGGACAAAGGGGTTAGAGGCTAGAGACTAAAGTAGTGTATTCTATCTATCTGAAAACCGCTATAGATGCTATAGATGCAAGGGATGAGGGGCTAAAGCGTAGGTTGGGCTTATTCAGAGATTGATGTGTTGCAAAGATTCTTGGAAATGGTAAATTGTCTGTTTCTCGTGCTAAAGTCCCCCTAAGTCGCCTCAAGGTCGGGAAGCTCTGCACGCTAATAGCTTTTTTCCAAGCGGCTACCAGGGCAGTTTCATTCGATCTCTTAGATATTTTGTCAAGAGTATGAGTCAGAAACTTGCTTGATTTGGTCATCGAAAAGCTACCACCTCAACGACTAAATTTCAGTGCGATGTCTACGACGGGCTACGCCTACGCGATTTTCTTGCCCAATCAGATAGATTTTTTAGTCACCTGACTTTTTTGCTTGAAACGCTTGTAAATCAGAGCCTTTTAGGGAATGAAACTGCCCTGCCAAGCGGCTGCTCTCGCCCGTCAGGAAAGCGTCACTCGAAAAAGCCATTTTAGGCTTTCTTCTGTTTTCTTCACCACACTCTTACGCTATCGCTCCGCTTCGATTAATACAGATGTGGCCCGTTCGCGCACTTGCGTTAGTACATCCGCTGTAAATTTTGTAAGTTGTATCTATTTTACTGAACTGTTTTAAGATAATTGCGATCGCAACCTACACATGAAAAAATCTGCCCAAGTTCAATCCCTACCCTAAAGATAAACTATAGATATGTGCTGATTTTGTCTCTTTTTCTGAAATTAAAAACTGCTCTTGCCGAAACTAGACAAGAGCAGTTTTTAATACCAAAGCCCAAAACAAAAATTTAGGCATCTTCAAGTTCAAATTGAGCCACTGTAACAGCGTTAAAAGCGAAAGCTAAAACTAGTGGCATCGGCGACTGAAACCAAAAGGTAAAAAGAACAGCTAAAATTGTTCCAATTACTGCGGACATCGACCACAATCTTTCTTCAAAAGTTAATCCCTTCTCAGCTTTAATCACTCTGAGAACATTCACTGGGATTGGTTCTGGCATTACGCCACCTGGCGGAAAAGCCCAGAAGTTGTTACGTCGCTCTACAAATAAATCTGTCCAGCCATTTTCTTGGCACCATGCCTCAATCCATTGAAGTGAGTAATGATTCATCATCGTGTTTCGGAGTTCAGTTTGTAGAAGTTGTGTACTCTGTGAATATAAACTCTTGGAGATTCCTAAATAACTAACTAATCGCTATAAAATTAACGCTAATTATCCAACTTTTAAGCTTTGTTAAGCAGTTGAGACGCATATAATTACGCTCAAACTTTACTTTCACTAATTAGAAGATTAGCAGTTGATGGAGGCTGTTTAATTTAAAAGACAATAAACTTTACTTGGAAGGTTGAAGGTCAAGAAATGTAAATAAATCAGTGAGTATTACTGCTTAATATCTTAAAACTCCAATCTAAAAATGAATAATTGTGAACAACCCAACAAGGATAGGCATACCCCGTCGTAGACCTTGCTTTATCCAGCTAAACTATTCCTTTAAAGTTAGTAAATTTCAAGTTTTACCTTTATCAAGAGAGATAGTTTCTGCTTTTTTGTATAGGATTCCTATTTGATTTTTGGAAAAAACTCGGTATGCCTTAATTTTCTATAATCCTTTTCCCTGCTGCCTTTTACCTAATAAGCTAATTAATTTCAGGAATCAAACTGGATTTTTATATATTCTGCTAAAGCTTGTGTAGTGTCAAAAATAACTACTAATTAATAAAATTATTGATATTTAGGACTAGAACATATTTTCAAAATCTTTATATCCTAAGACGTAGGCGATCACTATGTTGTTATGATGAATAGAAGAGACTTAAGTCACGAACAGTAGCATAGGTTATACCATTTCTGTTTGAAACTGATGCAAAACTACAGGCGGTAGGGCCAATTCACAAATTGGCCCTACTTGAGTATTAAAGTTTCGGCTATTGTTTGCATGAGTCCTATCTGCGCCCGAAGCAGTTAAATATTTACTTTTTAACCGTATAGGCACAGAGAACACAAAGCAAAAAAGAAATTTTTGGAGTCACCTTGAAAAGGCTACTAAGTATTGACATAAATAGCTAAATATGTATACAGATTTTCAAGCATCAAGTTTGATTTTTTCACTATTAGCTAACGATGCCTACGGTGGGCTACGCCCACGCTAGCCTAGAACAGCGAATTTAGTAATGCAGATAAAAGTCATTTTGTACAGTTCGTCAGTCCTTAATCTATTACATTTAATTACGTCTACCTACTCAAAGTCATAATTTACTGTCTAGCCTAGCCTGATTTTTTCATTCCAGTTTGATTTGGCGGAGTTGGGGAATTTGGTTGACGACTAGTACGAAAAGTCACATTCACGCCTTCATTCGATTGCTCCAGCACTAGTAGAGGCGTGGGTTTAGCCTTTTGATCCCAATGCATAGTAGCAATCCGACCCTGAAGTGTTGGTTGCCAACTATCTTCATTTTCTATTGGACTTAGATAAGTTTCTATACAGTCAATAATTTGACTAATAGTCGCAGAAGTTGCTTGCGTGGGTAACTTCATTAACCGGACTTGAATGCGAAACAGCACTCGTTTAGCAGAGTTCCCTGGACTCCCAGTTTCATACTCTACATCAAAAGTTTCATCTACTTGTCGTCCAGAGCTATTAGCAATTCCGACAGATCCTTGTTGTGCTTGATTTGGACGCAGAGCTTGAGTAACTTTTTCTTTGATCTGAATCTTCACCTGATTAAGGATTGCAAAATGAAACACCTCCTCTGACATCCGCATTCGCAGATAATCTAGGTTAAAATCCCGTGAGTTGACCAAATCGGGATTAGTTTCCATTTTGCGAATCGTTTCCAGCGCCAGCTTAAACTTTTTCTCTAATTCTCGCGCCCGGAATTGTTCAAACTTAAGTTTTTTCTCCAGCTTATCCTTCTGGAGCTTACTATAGACAATTAAAGCAATCACCGCTAAAGCCAGTCCTCCAGAAGTTACCAACAATAATGGTGGTATTTGAGGATTACTTGCTGGCACTTCCTGGGTTGCTTTTTTAGGCTTTGACCCTTGTAATTGGGCAAGAAACATCGAAGTGGACATGGTTGCAAACTGAAAAACTTGACTCCTGATGTTTAGGATGCCCAAATCTTCCATGCCATCTTGCTGTATGATTAATATTTTTTACAGCCTTTTACAAACCGCCTATGTCCAGACACCGGAACTTCCTTGCCCTGTCTGAGGTTTCATCTACAAGTTTTAGCAATATTCGTCTGATAGCCACCGATATGGATGGCACTCTAACTAGACGAGGAAAATTTACTGCCGCACTGCTGCAAGCTTTAGAGGATTTAGCGGCAGCTGGCATTAAGGTACTGATTGTCACAGGACGTTCTGCTGGCTGGGTAAGTGGATTGAGTGCGATTATGCCTGTGGCAGGTGGGATGGCAGAAAATGGCGGTTTGTACTTTCCACCTGGGAATCAGAAACCAATAGTATTAACACCTATTCCCGATTTAGCTCAACATCGCCAGCACTTGGCTACAACTTTTGAGTATTTACAAACTAAATTTCCCCAAATCCAAGAATCTGCTGATAATCGCTTTCGCATCACCGACTGGACTTTTGATGTAGCTGGTTTGAGTCAAGATGAACTACAAACCCTAGATAATCTTTGTCAACAAATGGGTTGGGGATTTACCTATAGCAACGTGCAGTGTCACATTAAACCCCAAAGACAAGATAAAGCTGTAGGATTATTGCAGGTATTGCGCGAATATTTGCCCCAGTACTCACCAGAACAAATTGTTACTGTGGGCGATAGTCCCAATGATGAAAGCTTATTCGATCGGCGTTATTTTCCTGTTTCTGTAGGTGTGGCAAATGTTCTGGAATATATGAATCAGTTAAAATATCACCCTGCTTATATTACCAATGCTGCTGAAGGCGAAGGATTTTGTGAGTTATCTAGTTATATTTTGAAAAGCTTGCACATCCCAAGTTAGGGAGAGCCAAACTTGCTCTACAATAATTTTGTAGCACTGATTTTACAACCATGACGGCTACTTTACCTGTTGGTATCGAATTAGAAATCTTTTATCCCAGTGCTGATGGTCAACCAGTGGCAGAAACCTACGATCACCTTTATGCCTTGCTAACTACCCTGGAAGTCCTAAAACAGTATTTGGCAGACCGTCAAGCAACAGTCTTAGGAAATCAATTTCTTTATTACGCACAGGGTTTTCCTAAGTTGCGGGTAGCCCCAGATGTAATGGTGATTTTTGATGTTGCACCCGGTGGTCGAGACAACTATAAAATTTGGGAAGAGGGTCAAGTACCCACAGTTATTTTTGAAATGACATCCTTTGGTACTAAAGGACAAGACGAAATCTTCAAAAAGACTCTCTATGAGCAGCTAGGTGTCAAAGAATACTGGCTATTTGACCCTAAAGGTGAGTGGGTAGAACAACAGTTACGTGGCTATCGCCTGCGGGGAGAAATCTACGAACCTATACAGGATGGACGCAGTGAACCGCTACAACTGCGCTTGGTGATTGAGGGAAGGTTAATTGGGTTTTATCGAGAAGATACAGGAGAAAAATTACTCATCCCTGATGAACTTGTACAGGTTTTACGGCAAGAAGTATTAGCAAGGCAGCAAGCCGAAGCATTGGCAGAACAGGAACGCCAACGAGCAGAACAAGAACGCCAACGAGCAGAACAGGCAGAATTGAAGATAGAACAGTTAAAGGCAAGGTTGCGATCGCTAAATGTAGACCCCGACACTATTCAGTAATATGCAGGGTGTAATTCCAGAAGTTGCTATAGCTCAGGATAATTGCTCTCATTAGTGGCAGTAAACAATTTGTTACCTGTATTTTTACTACATTTCTTACCTTAGACAGAATACAGTAGATACAATGTCTACAGCGTTTCAATCTAGTAAATCTCAACAATATTAATTTAATTGAGTAGACTGTTTTATACAGTCATTCTCAACCAAAACTGAATCAAAGGATAAATAAACCGCCAGCCCTTTAAGCATCTAGAGACGCTAAGAGACTAAAAGATACTTTGAGAATAGGTTAGCGTTTTATTTCCAATTTCCACTAGAAAGTCTAAAACCAATGTAGAGTCAAAAATTTACCGTAAATATAGAGGTATAAAATCATGCAAGAAATCGAGAGATTCTTTAGCAACTTTTTCAGTGGCATACTCAACCGTTTTAAGTATTCTGCGATGGACGCTGCCGATCGCAAAATGAGAGAAACTATCGACGACCAGGTAGAACAACGGCGGCAAAAGCCTAAGCCCAAGGATCAAGAAGACCGTGATTTGTAATTCGTAATAAAGTCTCCGGCACGCTGCGCGAACCTAATTCGTAATTTTTGAGTTCAATACAAGCATGGCGCTTCCTATTGTTGAGTGGGCAGCGCTATTTTGTCGTATTTGCCAAACAACAACTGTTGCGAATGTGCTAACCTAGTATGGTTAACTAATCTCGCACATCTAAGAATTCGGGTGTTTCCCAGTTGGGAAATGCACTTGGATGGAGGTTTAACCCGAATCGGAGTTGAAAATTTATATGCCAGTAGTTTCATTGGCTCAAATGATGGAGTCTGGGGTTCACTTTGGGCATCAGACCCGGCGTTGGAACCCAAAAATGTCTCCTTACATTTATACTTCCCGCAATGGTGTGCATATTATCGACTTGGTGCAAACTGCCCAGTTGATGGATAATGCTTACAACTACATGCGATCGCACGCAGAACAAGGGAAGAAGTTTCTTTTTGTCGGCACTAAACGCCAAGCAGCTGGAATTATTGCTCAAGAAGCTAGCCGTTGTGGTTCCCACTACATTAACCAACGCTGGTTAGGCGGAATGTTGACCAACTGGGCAACTATCAAAACACGGGTAGACCGTTTGAAAGATTTAGAACGCCGTGAAGAAACTGGCGCACTAGATTTATTGCCCAAAAAAGAAGCCTCAATGCTACGTCGGGAAATGACGAAGCTTCAGAAATACTTGGGCGGCATTAAAACAATGCGGAAAGTACCCGATATCGTGGTCATTGTAGACCAACGGCGGGAATATAACGCAGTTCAAGAATGCCAAAAGCTCAATATTCCCATTGTATCCATGCTGGATACAAACTGTGACCCCGATGTAGTAGATATCCCCATCCCAGCCAACGATGATGCTATCAGATCGATTAAGCTGATAGTCGGGAAATTGGCAGATGCCATTTATGAAGGCCGTCACGGTCAGCTGGAAGCTGAAGAAGATTACGAAGATTACGACGGTGGCGAGTATGACGAAGACTACGAAGAAACCGAATATACTGACGCTGTAATTCCCGACGAGCAAACAGAAGAATAGTGCTGTTAGCGGAAGCTGGGGTTTAGCCCGTGCTGAGTAACATAGAAAGACTCAGCAAATTGGATAGTGCTGAGTCTTGATTTTTGAAGTTCTTAAGTTTTGATTTGTCAATGAAGAATAAAATTGATCAGGACTTACGCAAAAAAGTTCTGAAGTAGCAGTAATTCATGAATTACCGCTACGACAAATCAGGTTTTTGAGACAATTTTGCGTAAGTCCTATTGATAACTGAACACTCAAAACTCAGCACGGGCTAAACGCCCCGCTAACGCTAACAAAACTCAGCACTAAATTAGCTGAGTGATTACAAATCGAGGTCAAGTTAGGAATTGAGGCAACATGGCGGAAATATCTGCAAAACTCGTCCAAGAGCTACGCCAAAAAACTGGTGCCGGCATGATGGACTGCAAAAAAGCGCTGATAGAGACTGAAGGTAACGTAGAAGAAGCCGCAGACTGGCTACGGAAAAAGGGCATCTCTAAGGCAGGGGCAAAAAGCGATCGCATTGCGGCAGAAGGTCTAGTAGACACTTACATTCAACCCGGTGGTCGAGTAGGTGTACTCATCGAAGTCAACTGCCAAACTGACTTTGTGGCTCGTAACGAGGCTTTTAAAGCTTTAGTTAAGAACCTGGCAAAGCAAGCAGCAACTGCTGATAGTGTTGAGTCTTTGTTAGCTCAACAATATGCTGAGAATCCAAGCGGGACTGTTGAAGAATTCATTAAGCAAACTATTGCTACGCTGGGTGAAAATATCCAAGTACGTCGCTTTATCAATTTTGCACTAGCAGAAGGCACTCAAGGCGTAGTAGACAGCTACATTCACACTGGCGGTCGAGTTGGTGTATTAGTAGAACTGGGTTCTGAAAGTGAGTCAGTGGCCGCTAATTCAGAGTTCCAAAGCTTGGCACGGAATACTGCAATGCAAGTTGCAGCTTGTCCAAATGTCGAGTATGTGAGCGTAGACCAAATCCCCCCCGAAGTTGCCCAAAAGGAAAAAGACATTGAAATGGGCAAGGATGATTTGGCGAACAAGCCAGATAATATCAAAGAAAAGATTGTTCAGGGACGAATTGAAAAACGCCTGAAAGAATTGACTTTGATCGATCAGCCTTACATCCGCGACCAGAGTATTTCCGTAGAAGACCTCTTGAAGCAAGCTAAGACGCAATTAGGTACAGAGATTCAAGTGACTCGCTTTGTCCGCTATATATTGGGCGAAGGCATTGAGAAGCAACAAATTAGTTTTGCTGATGAAGTCGCTGCACAAATTGGCAGTATGTAATATTATTGGTCATTGGTCATTGGTCATTTGTCATTAGTCTTTACCAAGGACTAAGGACAAATAATAAATAACAAATGACTCTTTACCAAACAGGTCAAGCAAATAGCCTGACCTGTATTTTTTTATAGATACCCAAAATATCGCATTTAATTTAATATAAATATAAAATCGTACATTTGTACTATGAAATAGTTCATGTGGACAAGAACTAAAAGATATGGCAAGAGCAATCGAGCGAATTGAACGGGATATTGCAGGACTAAAAGAAGCGATTGGAGCGATCGCACTAGAACTACAAAACGCTTATGCTAGTTATCTAAATACCTTGGGGCTAGCTGTACGAAAACAATTGATTCTGGCGAGTTACCACCTTTGTACACAGGGGCATCCCGAAAACTTTCTCCATTTGTCATTGAATCAGCGCCAACAATTGCAACAAGCTGTTCGCAAGTTGGGTCATGTGGCCGCAGAACAATTGCTCGCTTGTATTAAAAGTGACGATGCTGGGGTAGATGAGGGGGATGAGGGAGTAACATCTTCTGGACTTCTGGATGCCTCTAATTCTCAGCCTCTCACCCTGGATACATCTAATCCTATAGAACTGGCAAAATGGCAACAGAACTTAGAAGAGGTAACGCAAGAGATACTGAAAAAACTTTCCCATGACGCTAATCTTTTATTACAAAAATCTGGGGTATTACCCAAAAAATTACCAGAACCAATTTTAGCAGCTGCGGCGGCGGCGGCATCAGAAGCATCTGGCGAGGTCATGCCAGGGCCACCAAACTTATTAAACTTAGTAATTGAAATTGAAAATGAGCAGCAATCGGAAGAATCTGGACTGACGCAAATCATGGCTATTAACCTGCGGCTAGGGGAAATTGAATTTGCTGATGTGGCACTCTCCTCTGAACGCAGACAAATTCGTAGTATTTTAGTTCAGTTAAACAAGCTGGGACGAGAGTATCAAAAGAAACATCGGGAAAGAGCGATCGCAGAAGCAGAGGCTGCATGGCGTGCTAGTTGGTTTGAGGATTAGTCATTAGTCATTAGTCATTAGTCATTTGTGAATAACTAATGCCCCATGCCCTATGCCCAGTGCCCAATGCCCCATCCCCAATAACAATGATTAATGAAAAACCAGATTGGATAAGATTGCAGAAAGCCTTGGCAATAGAAGCCGAACGGGGCTTTACAGACTTGATGGGCAGAGAATACCGTTTCAGTGAATTTCTGAGTCTGACTTTGGGCAAATTTCCAACAGGCTTACCCCAAACTGAACGCCGCCGTTGGCAAGGACTAGCGGTACAATTTGCTAGTTATCCACATCTGGCACTGGAAGAAAGACAACATTTAGTAGCAGAGACTCGTAGGTATCTCTCGCAACTACAGCAAGAGGAGGACGGGGAACAGGGGAAGCAGGGGAGCAGAGGAGCAGGTGAGCAGGGGAAAACTTATCAAGCTAAAATCCAAGTTGGGCTTCCAGCGCACCAAAGGCGCGATCCAAAATCTAAAATTATCACTGAGGTGAGTCTGAGGCTTGCACCGAAAATTGAGCAAAAACTCAGTGATTTACCAGAAATAGGTTTTAAAAAAGCTGATAATTTGGCACGGCTTGGTTTACACACCGTCCGCGATTTGCTTTTTTACTATCCCCGCGATCACATTGATTATGCGCGTCAGGTGAATATCCGCGAGTTACAGGCAGGTGAGACGGTGACAATAGTGGCAACTGTGAAGCGTTGCAACTGCTTTAGTAGCCCTAAAAATCAGAAATTATCAATTTTAGAACTGGTTGTAAAAGATAATAGCGGTCAAATGAAAATTGGTCGTTTTTATGCAGGTACGCGCTTTAGCAGTCGCGCTTGGCAAGAAAGTTTAAAACGCCGTTATGCAGTAGGTAGTATTTTGGCGGCGTGTGGGTTGGTGAAAGAAAGTAAATACGGCTTGACATTGGATAATCCCGAACTAGAGGTTTTGGGAAATCCAGGAGATTCCATTGAGTCGCTGAATATTGGGCGGGTAGTGCCAATTTATGGATTGACTGAGGGCGTGGTGGCGAATACAGTTCGACAGGCAGTAATTGCTGCTTTACCTGCTGCGGCTCAGATGAAAGACCCTTTGCCAAGTGGTTTGCGACAGAAATATGGTTTGATGGAATTGAAAGATGCGATCGCTAACATCCATTTTCCCGATGATAGCGCTACCTTAAAAGTTGCCCGTCGTCGCCTAGTTTTTGATGAATTTTTCTACCTACAACTTGGTTTACTGCAACGTCAGCAGCAAGCAAGGGCGATTCAAACCAGCGCCATCCTCGTCCCAAGAGGTCAACTTGTAGAGAAGTTCTACGAAATACTGCCTTTTAAACTCACTGGCGCACAGCAACGAGTCCTTAACGACATCCTCAACGACTTACAAAAACCTGTACCAATGAATCGTCTAGTACAAGGAGATGTCGGTTCAGGTAAAACGGTCGTCGCCGTGCTAGCTATCCTCGCAGCAATTCAATCTGGCTACCAAGCGGCGCTGATGGCTCCCACAGAAGTTTTGGCAGAACAACATTATCGTAAGTTAGTTAGTTGGTTTAACCTCTTGCATTTACCAGTGGAATTACTGACAGGCTCCACCAAAACTGCAAAACGAAGACAAATCCATTCTCAGTTAGGAACTGGTGAATTGCCCCTGTTAGTGGGAACCCATGCCTTAATTCAAGACTCCGTAAACTTTCACCAACTAGGGTTAGTGGTGATAGATGAACAGCATCGTTTCGGTGTAGAACAACGGGCACGTTTGCAGCAAAAAGGCGAACAACCCCACGTGTTAACTATGACAGCTACTCCGATTCCCCGAACCTTGGCACTGACGATACACGGGGATTTGGATGTGAGCCAAATTGATGAGTTACCACCAGGACGGCAAAAGATTCAGACAACAGTATTGTCAGGTCAGCAACGCAACCATGCTTATGACCTCATCCGCCGAGAAATTGCCCAAGGTAGACAAGTTTACGTGGTTTTGCCTTTGGTAGAAGAATCAGAAAAACTGGATTTGCGATCGGCAACTGAGGAGCATCAAAAGCTACAAGAAAGTATTTTTCCCGATTTTCAAGTGGGGCTACTGCACGGTCGCATGAGTTCAGCCGATAAGGATGAAGCAATTACCAAATTTCGTGATAACCAAACGCAAATTTTGGTTTCTACTACCGTTATTGAAGTTGGTGTAGACGTACCTAATGCTACAGTAATGCTCATTGAAAATGCAGAGCGATTTGGTTTATCGCAACTGCACCAACTCCGGGGGCGTGTCGGTCGTGGCGCGGCTCAGTCTTATTGTTTGTTGATGAGCAGTTCTAGAAATCCTGATGCTCAACAACGGTTGAAGGTGTTAGAACAATCTCAGGATGGCTTTTTCATCTCTGAGATGGATATGCGTTTTCGTGGCCCAGGGCAAGTACTGGGAACTCGTCAATCAGGAGTGCCAGATTTTACCTTAGCGAGTTTGGTTGAGGATGAAGAAGTTTTACTTTTAGCGCGGCAAGCAGCAGAGAAAATAATAGAGATGGATGTTACTTTAGAGCGCTGGTATTTGATGAAAGAAGAGTTGAAATATCGGTATGAGCGATTGATGGGTGGGGCAATTTTGACTTAATTTATCTTGTCTTGATGATGAACAGCGACTACATACACTATCAGGTTAAGCGCATCTCAAATGCTATTGACAAGCTGATTTAGAGGTCAATATATTGGGATAGGCAAGCAGCAAGAATCGTTACGATAAATCAAGAGTTTTTAATCTT
Organism: Nostoc sp.; assembly: GCF_036917435.1. Classification (GTDB taxonomy): domain Bacteria; phylum Cyanobacteriota; class Cyanobacteriia; order Cyanobacteriales; family Nostocaceae; genus Nostoc. The sequence continues at coordinate 166,397 of NZ_JBALDM010000013.1, read as the reverse complement.
TGGAGCTATTTATCTAAAGGACTGTGAACAATCAAAAGGTTATTAGGTATGAACACATCTCAAGACCAGATATACCGCAGTTGGGCTAAGTTTTTAAATCCTGAAACTTTGAGAAGTAATCTAATTACTGCTTCAATTTTTTTGGCAGCATTTGAACTGCTTCAGAGTTCAATTATTGTGCGTATTTATGAGTTTTTCACCTATGAATTCAATGAAAAAGGTGGAGTTGAAAGTAAACAATATAAAGATGAAGTTTTATCACTTGATAAGAAGAATAAACGTCAAGCATCACTTTTATGGTTGAAAAAGATGTCTGCTATTAATGACGATGATATGAAACTAGTAAAAAATATTGTCGATCATCGTAACGAGTTAGCACATGAATTGCCAAAATTTCTTGCCAATGCCGATGTAGAAATAAATATTAACCTTTTAGGCTCTATCTATGAATTATTAACAAAAATAGACCGATGGTGGATTAAAGAAGTGCATATTCCAACAAATCCAGATTTTGATGGTCAAGAAATTGCTGATACTGACATGCAATCTTTAACAATGATTTTTATGGAATTAATGTTGAAAATAGTTGCAGATGAGAATACTTCAGTATTTTGGGAAGAGTTTCAAAAGCAAGCTGTAAAAACTCCTAAAGCAGAATAACAAAACCAAATATGGGGCACTCACACAGATTTTTATGACTATGCAAGTGCCCCTATGACTACCCATTTTCATTGGTAAATGATTAGATTCTCATTGGGCTATATCTGTGTCAATTCTGTCAATTTAAACTTGCTGAGGGTATTTTTCCACATTGGGCAGTGCCTATTATTGGAGACTTAGAAAAAAGTTTCCTTAAAGGTAGTTTCAATAATAATTCCGTTTGGTAACTCCATTAGGCATAATTGTTTGGAACAGTATAGCCCTATCAAAATCTATTCCTTCCGCCGTCGCACCAACAAGCTTCGCATGACTTAAGTCTGTTTTGCTAAAACTCACAATCCTACCATTAACAATCTCAAGAGGTGTTAAGTCAGCCCCGGTTAAAATAGCACCAGTTAAATTCGCTGCAAGTAAGTTCGCTCCCATCAAGTCAGCCCCGCTTAAATTAGTATAACTTAAATCACTTCCGCTTAAATTTGCTCCTCTTAAATTAGTATTAGAAAGATTCGCTCTACTAAGATTTCTAAAACTAATATCTTTATTAGAAAGGTCAGCGCCGCTTAGGTCTGGGATAAAACTTAGGTTACGAAGTACTAGGTAATCCCAGTGAGCCTTATCCGATTTTTTCAGCAGGTATAAATGTTTAATGTCAGCCACTTGCTTACTTATTTTTTGTTGTGATACAAATATACTATCAGCAGATTTTACAGTCAAGTACATACACAACTTTTTTGTTATCGGCTTGGCGATCGCTTCCGATGATCACCACTCATTCTTGGAATAGAGTGGTTAGGACGGCGTAAGCTGAAAACTAAAATAGGGCAAATAATTGCTGTAGGAACTGAACAAATTGCTAAGGGACAAGTAACTGACGGTGAAGTTGTATTTGCCAGATTCCAAGAAAAAATTCTTCTAATTGCTGAGGAGTCCTCTGAATGAGTAATTATTCACTTTCAGCCAAAAATGAAGCCCAAACTCACGATGCTTGCTCAATTTTGGCATAGGCTTCATAAACACCCTTCACGTTGTACCAGTTGAGAAAAATTCGGGCGATTTCTAAAGCTAATTGAGGTTTACCTAAATTAATTAGCCATTGCAATAATGGAGCCATTGTTCGTTCATTAAGTGTGCCGTTAAGTGACAAAATTCCCCAAAGTAAGCGATGCAGCCAAGTCATTTGAATCATCATTCGCACTTCCCATGTAGGATGCTTTTGATAAAATAAAACTCCCATACGTCCGCGTTGAATTTCTTGGTCAATTAATCGGGGAATTTGCTCTAAATTAAATGCTGGATGCCAGTGATATCCTACTGCTTCTGGACATTTAATTAGTGTCAAACCTAGTTTTTTTAGCCGTACACCCAATTCTAAATCTTCCCAGCCATAGAGTTGAAAGCTGGTATCAAAAAGTCCGGCTTCCTCTAGCCAATGTTTGGGAATTGCGACATTTCCGGTAGCAAAAAAAGCTGCTGAAAAATCTGTGACTTTGTAGGCTTCAGCTGTTGGGTTGTCGAAATTACAAGTATTAATAACTGCACCGTAAGTGAAAAAGCGATCGCTCCCCAATTTCTCTTGTCCCTGCAATAATGCATTAGCATGAGCTTGCAAGAAATTATCCAGCACCACTAAATCGCTATCAATAAAGATAATTGTGTCTCCTAGCGCCTGTTTTACCCCCAAATTTCGCGCCGCAGCTGGGCCAGCATGATCTTGCTGAAACCATCGCACATGGGGAAACTCGTCTTTGTATGCTGCTAGCCACTCCAATGTGCCATCAGTAGAACCATCATCCACCAAGACAATTTCGTAATCAGTAACCGAACTGGACTGACTTAACTCCTGCACCTCCAAGGCGCGGAGGCACTTTTCTAAAATCGGTTGGCGATTATAAGTCGGTATCACAACACTGAAAAACACAGTCTCACCCACAACACTATATATCCATCTCCAGGATAGGACAGATGCGGTGCTGACACTGTTCCTTACCTGATTTTGGTTACGAAATCCTCAATGTGCTGCTAATGCAAGATTTGTTGGGTATTTAAAAATAGGTATACAAATTTACCATATTTAAAATCTTAAAATATACATTTTTGGATGTCTGTTCAATATTATTTTTTTAGACTTATAGGTCTTTATTAACTGTGTCAGGAGGTTAGATAAAGATAATGGTTATCATCCTCTCCAGTAAAATTGGAGGTCAATCGCAAGTTTTGATTACAACTAAATTAGTGCATAATTAGCAACAAATTACTAGCAGCATAATTGCTGCTAATTTTACTGAAAATTGTAAGTATCATCCTGCTTTAATTTTGGTTTTTAACAAAAACATTACCATTTCTTAAAGTAAGTACGATAAATTTTTGATTGAGACATATTTGTGAATCGACAAAACTATATTTTGACAAAAATTAATTAACAAGTTTACAGAAAAGTTATGACAAGCAAATTCTTTAACTATAGTATGTTCAAAAACTATATTTAAGAAGTGAGATTTTGAGTAAATATGTTAGTAAATAAAAATATGAAAATTGTAATTTTACAACCTAGTAATGTGCTGTAAAAAGGGTTTTTGAATAATGCTTTCACTTGAATGGTGTGGATGTAAAGATGCTCCTGTAAAAGTAGTTGATAATCAGGAAAAAGCAATAACTTTGTGGATAATAGTAGGGTTGCTTGCTGTTTTTTTCATTGCCGAGTGGAGTGTGGGTTTATGGAGTAAAAGTTTATCTCTACAGGCGGATGCAGGACATATCTTATCTGATATTACAGCCTTGGCGATATCGTTACTTGCTAGTTTTCTAGCACAGCAACCAGCTAATAAAAAAGCAACCTTTGGAAATCAGCGAATCGAAGTTTTAGCAGCTTTGCTGAATGGATTAGGTTTGCTAGCGATCGCTACTTTTATAACATGGGAGGCTATTCAGCGCTGGCAACATCCAGCAACTATTTTGGGCTTGCCAATGTTAGGGATTGCCGTATTAGGTTTAATCGTCAATCTGCTCAATATTACTTTGCTTCATCCCCACACTCATAACGATTTAAACCTGCGCGGGGCTTTGCTTCATGTCATTGCTGATACTGCTAGTTCTGTGGGCGTAATTATCGCTGCTTTAACAGTTCATCTTTGGGACTGGTGGTGGGCAGATGTTGCAATTAGTTTAGTAGTTGCAATCTTTACGGGGTTAAGTGCTTTACCTCTAGTACAAGAAAGTTTAAAGATTTTTTTAGAATATGCACCAGAATCAATTGACCCCGTTGAGGTAGAAATATCCCTCAAATCTTTTCCTGGTGTTATGCAAGTCGAAAAACTTCACATCTGGACAATTAGCTTAAGCAAAGTCATGCTTTGTGCCAATTTGACAGTTGAATGTGGAACTATCCAAGAACGCGATCGCTTACTTAATAAGTTGGAAAATCACATCCGAAAAACTTTTCGGATTACTGATATAACCTTGCAGCTAACTAGCTGTATAAAATCTTCAGTACTACCAATTCATCCTTTATTTAATCAAGATTTAGTTTTAATGCTATCTCCTAATAAAGCAAAATAAAACCGAAATATTTTTACTAATTTTCTCCAAAAGCTACTTAAATTAGCATTTTAAAATTATGTTTTTTGGCATTCATTTTAATTGCCAAAGCATAGCATCAGATTATTTACTAAGAGGTTTCCTGATGATTAATTCCATTCAAAAATCCCCAATGACTTCATTACTTAAACAGTACAAACGCACATTGGTTTGGTTTATATCTGGTGTGGTTCTGGCAGTTTTGTTGTTCTTAGGAACATCAAATCAACAACCAGCAACAGCGACTAAACCAAGTCATGCCAAAGCCTCTACTCAGTTAGATGTGACTACAACATACTCAGACTTTGGTGCTAGTCATCTAGAACCAAATTTCTATCAGTACTAACAGCTAATACTTGCTCAATTAACTTTAAGGCACACTGTAATGATTTCATTTTTGCGAAAGTACAAGCGATCGCTGGCGTTAGCCATGACTGGCTTGCTCTGTACCGTTCTGCTGGTATTTGGTAATTCTGTTTTTCAGCCGGCTATGGCCGAGGGTAATGGAATTAACGTAATTATCATGATTGGCGATGGTATGGGTTGGAATATGGCCCGAGCCGCAGCCGTTGCTAAAGGCGCTCCTTTTTACACAAGTGGTAAAGGTTCTGGTCTTAGCTTCCAAAAGCTGACTGGATATGGATTGGTGACTACTTACGGCACAACAATTCAGGGAAATACACCAGCCAAACCAACAGATCAGCCCCATCTAACAGGTAACTCTGCTCTGGATGACTCTAATTCAGTCACAGGTGCAAGTCCTGTTCGTCCTAACTTCTCATTTCAGCCGACTCCTTTTAATACTGGCAATCGACTTGATGGCAATAGTTTGGCAGATGGTAATCTGGCAGGTTATGACACCAGTAAGGGCGGCCCTCTTCCTTGGATTCCTCTGACCCCGGCCAATCCTGATACTTATGATAAAGATTACATCAAGTACAGTTATCCCGACTCTGCTAATACAGCTACAACTCTGTATACAGGGGTGAAAAGCTTTAACAACGCTATGGGGGTAGACATTTACGAGAAGAGATTGAAGACCATCCTGGAAATTGCTAAGGAAAATAGTAAGTCTACAGGCTTAGTCACTTCCGTACCTGTTAGCCATGCAACACCAGGTGCTGCGGCTTCTTTTGTAAATCGTCGTAGCAAATACGATAGTAAGTACGACCCTACCAAAACTAACCAAGACAGTATTCTGCAACAGACATTACTGAACTTTCAGCCTAATGTTTTGTTGGGTGGCGGTCATCCTAAAGACCTAGAAAATCAGGCAACCACAAATACGGCTGATGGCGTATTTAAGTATACGTACATTCAGCAAGACACTTATGAGCATCTAAAGAATAACCCTAAATCCAATCGTTACGGTTATACCTTTTTGGAACGTGGGCCCAATGCAACTCAAACACTCTTAAACACGGCTGCCAAAATTGACCCAAATAAGGGAGAGAAATTATTTGGTCTGTATGGTGCCCGTGGACAAGACGGCAACCTTCCTACCAGTTCTTCTAAAGGAGACTACAGTAGCACAGGTTTAGGTAACTTCACCCTCTATAGCTCCGTTGTCAAAGGCGGTGGAACCCCAGCAACCTGTCCATCTGGTAAGATCATTACCAGTACTGCTGGGGATTGTGTTCCGGTAATCGATGCAGTTGGTAATCCCATCGCTCCTAATGCTCCTGCACCCGACACTCTCCGTCCTCTCGCTCCTGGTGAAACTGATGCTAGCTTTATAGCTAAAGAAATTAACGAAAATCCGACTTTAGCCGATCTGACCAAAGCAGCTTTAACGGTTTTAGGTAAAGACAAAGATGGCTTCTGGCTGATGGTTGAGGGAGGAGATGTAGACTGGTCTGCTCATGACAACAACATGGATAACCTAATCGGTACCATGAATGATTTTGATAAGGCAGTCCAGCAGGTTATGACTTGGGTAGATAATCATGGTGGTTGGAATAAGAACTTGCTACTGGTTACTGCTGACCATGACCACTACCTAACTCTGAATAATGACTTTGCGTCGAAGCTGACTCCCAATCCTGACCCGAATCAGGCTAGAGGCTTGAAGTATAACGCCAAGGATATTACCTTCAACAAGCACAACCCTAAAGACGCTGGTCACTTCTGGGGGTCTGATCCAAATTACAAGTACCTCTGGGGTAGCCATAGCCGCCGGATTGTACCTGTTTACTACCAGGGTGCTTATTCATCAACTCTGACTCGATCCTTTGGACAAAATCTTGAGTTTACAGATAGTTCTGGTACTTACAGTGCGCCCGGTATAAGGGGTGTGGTTGATCAGACTCATATCTTCCAAGCTATGAAAACTGCGATCGCAGGCAAGTCCATAAGTCCATAAATTGAATACACCGCTTCACTAGTCACTAACTACGTTGCAGAGACGTGGTAACACATGTCTCTGTCTCATAAAACTATTGCGGTATTTTTGCACCAGTTCTTTATATCAAGAGAAAAAAATGACTGACTCCATCTTCAAGAAGTTAGCAGCTGCAACGTTAGGAACTGCTTTGATTTTTTCATTGGGCGAGACTATCCCCGTTCAAGCAGCAGCCCTAACTTATAATTTTTCTAACGATGATAAAACCCTCATAGGCACTTTTTCATTCGACCAAGCAGCAGCAGCAGACGACCAAGAAGTAACCATCGCCGAAGGTTTAAAGATTTCTGCCAACTATGCTGGGAAGTTATACACTGAAGCTGATGATCCTTTAGCATCAGTTTTTACCGATTTTTCAGGAACAATTTTGAACCAAGCAGGGTTAGGGTTATATTTTACACCTAGCACCTTTAATGTCTTTCGTGATAGTTTTATCGATTTGAATGATTCAACTGCTACGGGTGTTCAAAGCATCACTTACACAACTGTTCCAGAGCCAAGTTTGATGCTTGGATTGTCTGTATTCGGGTTGAGTTTGTTCTTGGGTAAAAAGATAGGATCTTCTAGACCATCAAGCACGAAAGCTTAAACCAGATTATCAAGAATAAACTGTTAGGCAGTTGATTTGCATCTATTTAAAACAGGGTGGATAAATTCCACCCTGTAATTTTTTAGCATTGATTCATTCTGGTGAAAACTGATACCAAGGTATATAAAAAAGTTTTGTCTAGAAACGATCGCAATCCGATTTGATTTATGAAAATTGCAAGGCTCAGATTCCCGACTTCTTAGAGAAGTCGGGAATTTTGTTATTCAGTTGCATCAATAAAATATACCTGGGTTAGTTCAGATATAATAATGACTCATTCTTTGTTGTCCTAAGTGGAGAAATTAATGGGTCGCGCCAAAAAGGTTGTCCTAGCATATTCTGGTGGAGTGGATACTTCCGTTTGCATCCCTTATCTTAAAAAGGAGTGGGGTGTGGAAGAGGTGATTACCCTAGCAGCAGATTTAGGTCAGGGAGATGAATTAGAGCCAATTCGAGAAAAAGCTCTGAAATCGGGTGCAAGTGAATCACTCGTGGCGGATGTCAAAGACAGCTTCATTAAAGATTACGCCTTTGGAGCGATTCAAGCTAACGCCCTCTATGAAAATCGTTATCCTCTAGGAACTGCTCTTGCCCGTCCACTGATTGCTAAGGTATTAGTAGAAACGGCTGAAAAATATGGTGCTGATGCGATCGCTCACGGTTGTACTGGCAAAGGTAACGATCAGGTTCGTTTTGATGTCTCAGTAACCGCCCTGAACCCCAACCTGAAGATCCTCGCACCCGCCAGAGAATGGGGTATGAGCCGCGAGGAAACCATCGCTTATGGTGAGAAATTTGGTATCCCCTCACCAGTAAAAAAATCTTCTCCCTACAGCATTGACAAAAATTTGCTCGGTCGTAGTATTGAAGCGGGTAGTCTCGAAGATCCCTCATTTGAGCCACCAGAAGAAATCTATGAAATGACCAAAGCGATCGCTGATACTCCCAACGAGCCAGAATACATCGAAATTGGTTTCAAAGGTGGTATTCCCACAACCGTCAATGGCATAGCTAAAAAGCCAGTTGAGCTAATTGAACAACTCAATCAGCTTGTAGGAAATCACGGCATTGGACGGATTGATATGATTGAAAATCGTCTGGTGGGAATTAAATCGCGGGAAATCTACGAATCACCAGCGATGTTAGTGCTAATTCAGGCACATAGGGATTTAGAAAGCTTGACTTTGACAGCAGATGTCACCCATTACAAGCGTGGCATTGAAGAAACTTACAGCCAAATCGTTTACAACGGTTTGTGGTACAGTCCACTCAAAGTTGCACTTGATGCCTTTATTCAAAAGACACAAGAGCGAGTCTCTGGAACTGTGCGAGTGAAGTTATTCAAGGGTAACTCTACAGTAGTTGGGCGTTCGAGCGATAATTCCCTCTATACTCCCGATTTAGCAACCTACGGAGCCGAAGATCAATTCGATCACAAAGCTGCTGAAGGGTTTATCTATGTTTGGGGGCTACCAACTCGTATTTGGTCACAGCAAACTAGGGGATGAGGAGGATGAGGAGGAGGAGGGGGACAAGAGAGATAAAGAAGTATTTTCTTCCTCATCTCCCCCCACTCCCTCATCTTCCCTCATTCCTTACTCCTTACTCTTCACTACTCGCTTCCTTAACTTGGCGAGACTCTAACCATATGGGTACAACAATTAAGGCAGTGATAATTAGTAAGGCTGCGATCGCAAATTGACCCACCCAAGCAACCAATTGTTCTAGAGAAATAATTTTCCCAGCAAAGAAAGCTAATGTCACCATCACACTAGCCCAAGCAGCTGCTCCTAAAAAGTTGTATAAAAAGAATTTTCCAAAGGGCATTTCGGCTATACCAGCTAGTGGTGCCGCAAAAACTCGCAACAAAGCTAAAAAACGTCCAAAAAATACTGCTTTAGCAGAATTTTGACTAAATTGATCTTTAATAGCCAGCAGTCGCACTTCAGAAATTCGGAATATGCTACCAACTTTTACTAAAAAAGCCCAACCACTAACTCTACCAATCCAATAGCCACAAGTACCGCCAATGACAGCACCCATAATTGCATCACCAAGAACCAGCCAGTAATTTAGTTCATCGCTGCCAGCTAGAAAACCGCCCACTAAGGTCACGGTTTCACCAGGAAGGGGAATGCCTAAATTTTCTAGCAAAATCCCCAAGAAAATCGCCCAATATCCATAACTATGGGCCACTTCCTGGATATTTTCTAGTGAAATCAGTTCTAAAGACATTCCGCACCACCGTCTTTACAAATTTTTACTTTTACTACATCTTTGCTTGTTTTTGGGCGGGGTGTCAATTAAACCGCTACATTAACTCATTCGGTCATCAGTTTAATTTTGAGTAATCCATAGCTTATACTCTATAAGAACTATTAGTTTTTGAATATTATCTATAGAAATTTTGAATCCAATACCACAAGTTAATTTTATTTAAAAACAAATAAAAAAAAATTACAAACACTTTATAAATACCTAGTTAAGTTATGAAAATTTTGTAAAAGATATGCTTGATACCGAAATTATTAGGAGCTTATGCCTATATTTATGAAAGCTATCATAAATTATACGGTATGAATACTGAAATAATTCCTCTCAATTGCAGGGCTGTAATACCCGTAAATATCTGGGTAAAGCAGTCATTTTGCCGTTGAAAGAGAAGAGGTATTTATGTCATTTTTCGATTTCTAATCAAGTATTTCAACTACATTGTAAAATTCATGACTCCTACACAAGAACTTCAAGTGATTTTGTTCAAACCCCAAGCAAGCATAGATTTGGAAGGCGGTATGGCTTTGAGTGAACAAATGTCTGGAGTAGTACCCCAATCTCATCAACTCTGGGTTATCGACTTAGCAGAAGTTAATTTTATGGATAGTTCTGGACTAGTCCCATTGGTAAAAGGGCTAAGAGCTGCACGCCAAAGTGGTTGTCGTTTGGTTTTATGCAACGTAAAAGCTCCTGTGCGGCTAATTTTGGAACTCACCCAACTAGATACGGTGTTTGAAATTTTTAATACTTATGAGGATATTTTTACCGCTTCCAAAGATGAAAGCCTGGCGCTAGCAGCCTAGAGAATAAATTTCCCTTTAGAAGGATGGTGAAGTCAAGCAATATTTGTATTTTTTCACATTTTCTAAATATATCTTCACATCTTTAAAGATTGCAGTCTGGTGCTACCAGGCTGGATTTTTTATTTTATTCAGTTGCTACCTTACGGATTATCCATCCTGGTGCGGATTTAGGGACTTCCAATAAATTACCTAAATAAACGAACCACAGAGGCAATAGAGAAGCCAGTGCGTTGCGGAGTGAGTGTGGTCTTGGGGGTTTCCCCCATGAACAACTCGCGTCGGGGTTCCCCCCGTTGTAGCACCTGGCGCAACACAGAGGAATGAGGAGAAGAGAGTTTTTTGGGTATTTTTTTATTTGGAAGTCCCTTAGCGTAGGATAAAGTACAAGCCTCATAAACCATCCAATTGAGCAGTTTGCCCACGAGCGATTCTGAACCAATTCGCGCAACAGCAACCACAGGATAAGGATAAGAGGCGAGCAAAGTTACAACACCAGCCATTACATTATTTCTAACTGTATAGTTATTTTTGCCTTTACGTGCTAGTTTCTCTATCTTGAAGATTCCAGCACTATGGCAACTTTAGGCATTTTGAGGAGTCGAAATGTTAGTTTGTTCCGACACTGGACGGGGAAAATTTGGCAAATCAATTCCACTGTGACTAGCATTGCGAGTTTTGAGTGCTAAACGGTAACTCACACTTTGCAGTTCTGCTTGTAGCTGGCGATTTTCCCGTTGTAGCATTGCTACCTTTTCTCTGACTGGTGTCATCCGTTCTTCAAATTTTCGACGGTAAATTTGAGGTAACTCTTGTACTACTTGCTCTAACATCCGAGTGCGATCTGTAAGTTCTTGAACTGACTGTCGCAATTGGTAAATTTCGGAGTCACGAGTTGTAATTTGCTCTTGGTAGAACGCCACCTGCTGCTCTACAGCTTGGAGTTGTTCTTGCAAAGCTTGTAGCTGGCTCAAATCACGCTCAGGTTCCGGTTGCTGGGGCATAAAACTAGTATTACCCTTTACTAGCCGGAAGAGTTCTTGAGATAGTTGTTGTACTAATTGATCGCGAAGTTGCAACTCTTGGCGTAGCTGCGACACTTCCGTAGAGAGAACTTGAGTATTAGGTGTATCAGATTGGCTCACAGTAGCTTAAAGCTCCCATTCAGAATCTTGTCCACTCTTAGGTATAACTGCGGGAGTACTACCTTTGGCAAGTATTTGTTAATTTAACATTCCCAGATTAGTCACGGAAAATAAAAAGACAAAATTTTACTGAATGGGAATTGGAATTGGGATTGGGGATTGGGGATTGGGAATTACATTTTCTCTTTCCCCTCTGCTCCCTGCTCCCTGCTGCTTAAACTGAAACTGAAACTGGAACTGGTGGAGCTACTTTAGTGGGCTTTTCCTTTTCCTCTTTAGGAGGTTTTTCCTCTCCGATTTCCTGCTTAACTGTCAAATAACGAATCACTTCTTCACTCAAGCGCATGGCGCGTTCAAAGGGAGCGATCGCAGTTGCAGGCGCAGCGTAGTTTAACTGAATATAAATACCATCGCGGTGTTTTTTGATTTCATAAGCTAGACGACGCTTACCACGATTTTGAATTTGGATATCCTCAGCGCCTTGATCGCGAAGCAAATTCTGATATTTAGTAACTGCTTGTTCTGCCTGTTCCTCTCCCAAGTCAGGGCGGAGGATGTACATTGTTTCGTAACTTGTAGTCATATTTTCCAGTTTCCTTATGGACAAAAACGGTTGCTGATTTTAATTTATACTTGATTTTGATTTAAAATACTAGTATTAATCAACATCGGAAGCAACAAGGAACTATAATCTTACCAGTTTTAAATTTGAATCATTAGCCAAATCGCCTAAGTTTCGATTTTTTGGATGTCCCTAATGAAAACTGGGTCGTGAGGCGATCGCCAGATTTCTTTAAGCTGATTCCAAAATAAGCCTCTTGCTGACCCCAAAGGGAAGTGAGGAGACGCAACAGGTATCTTTTTCTTGTAAGAGCATGTATAGCGGCTTTCAGGCACAAGGCTAAATCGATTTGCTAAAAAGCTCACAGTTTCTAATCGCAGATAAAAGGATATTTATCAAAGTTATGGCGCAGCGCTATGTGCGAATTCAAAATCAAGAAGGACAGATTTACTATGGGATACTACAACTATCCCTGAATGTGCAGGTGCTAGATGCTCCGCCCTGGTTACAAGGACAACCCACTGATTTAACTTTGACACCAGGGAATTACCAAATTCTGGCTCCTTGCGCTCCTTCAAAAATTGTGGCAGTGGGTAAGAATTATGCAGATCATGCGGCTGAAATGGGAACTTCAGTACCTTCAGAGCCACTAATATTTTTCAAGCCACCCACGTCTATCATTCCCTCTGAGAAGGAAATTAAGTATCCTCCGCAGTCACAAAGGGTTGACTACGAAGGAGAGTTAGCTTTAGTAATTGGTGATTATGCCTTTGAATGTACACCACAGGTAGCCCAAACCAAAATTTGGGGCTATACCATTGCTAATGATGTGACAGCACGGGATTTACAAAAACTGGATGGTCAATGGACGCGAGCCAAAGGTTTTGATACTTTCTGTCCTTTGGGCCCTTGGATTGTGCGGGAGTTAAATCCAGGAGCAAGATTGCAGACTTTTGTGAATGACGACGCTAACCCAGTCCAATCCGCCTGTATCGATCAGATGGTGTTTTCCCCCGATGTTATAGTTTCCTACATTAGCCAGATTATGACGCTACTACCCGGTGATTTGATCCTTACAGGTACACCAGAGGGTGTAAGTCCATTGCATCCAGGCGATCGCGTCCGTGTCGAAATTGAAGGTATTGGTCGCCTGGAAAACACCGTTGTGGCTCGTTAACGACTAGCGTACTTGCATGTAAACTGCATCGGAAATTGCCGGAATTTCTGCATAACGCCCGCTTACAGACTGGATGACTGAATATGCAACTGCCCCCACTATGCCAATAAAAATGGTTGTGGATAGAGTTTGGATTGCAAAACCACCAACGGGAATTAGCCCCACAACATCAGTGAGGATGTTAAACAAAAAGATAATGATGTCCAAAAGGATTGCTTGCATGGTGTTGAAACGAATAAAGTGACTAATTTTTTCGTTTCTGACTACCAGCAAAAATAAAGCAAAGAAAATAATCATTCCTGCATAACGCACACCGTAGTAAATTCTCAATAATGGTATAAGCGGCAGAAACAGTAGTTGTAGCGGTGGAAAATCTGTGAACAAATATCTGCCAAATACAAAAACCTCAATTAGAGGAAGCAAATAAGGCAGGCAAGCAAAAATTCGATCTGAAACCGTTGTAGATCCGCGCCAAGACATTATGCGTTCTCCTGTGGTTAAATTTATATAGTTACTTGAGCTTAGGATAACGCAGTTGCCTGGTCTTGCTGGCAAATTAAACTATTCTATATGGGCGATGCGAAAGCCCATGATGCACTCGTACTGGTCTGGTTGCTGTTGAGTAAGTTTGCGAATGACTTGACCACAACGCAGTTTACCCCCACGCCAACGAGGTTGACCGCTTCTGTCAGCGAGTAAACAAGACTGGCAAACTTGCTCAGGGGCAAGGATTTGCTCGTCCATTATAATGACTAGCATCGAATCCCTCCTGTAAATCCTTATTGTCACCCACATTTCACTCAGGTGAGGATAGATACATGCTTAAACCGTTTGAGGTACGTTGGGCGGGTGCTACGCGGTTAAGTTTGTGATTTCCGATGACGCTTTGCATGTACCGGAGGCGATCGCAGAGGACACTTAAAAAGCTACATCCTACCTCTTTGTAGCAAAAATGCGGAAAATCACAATTCACTAACACTTGTCAAGTGAATCTTAATTTTTTATTCTATCGTTCTGTCTATTGTAAGTTGGAAATTTTAGTAAAAAATAATACAAAAATATTTGCGTTAGGAATAAGAATTAAATAACATACAGTTTATGTCCGGGCCTTACCTCACCCTCAATCCCTCTCCTTATAAAGGAGAGGGAAGCTAGAGGTAAGATGAAGTTTTGCATTTTATTTAATCCACATTCCTTAAGGGACTTCCAAGTAAAAAAATATCCCAAAACTGACAAAAAATCTTCTCTATTTCTCTTCTCTCTGCGTTCTCTGCGCCTCCGTGGTTCGTTCACTTGGATAATTTATTTCCTGGAAGTCCCTAAGTTGAGCAGAGATAGCCTTGGCTATGCATTGCATCCCCGTTAATTTAGCGCTGGAGTTAGTCGTAAGTTAATATTCAGGAAGCAACAAAAGCTTTGCACACAAGCAAGATGGCGATATATTGAAAGTCTTTTGACGCGAGTATTTAAATAGCCAAAAGTCAAGTAAGTAAAACTGAGTTAACTAGATAGCCATTTAAGGAGTGCATTTATAAAATACTGGGGTAAACTTGCAAGCAAGTTAATACACAATATTACTCGGCGGCTCGTCGGTCTGGGCATCACTCACAATGGAACACTGGCAATTTCTGATACAGGAACAAGGCGATCGCTCGTGGCATATCCTAGAATCGCCAAATTTTGGAATTTTGGAAGGACAGTATAGAGTTTTGGCTCGTTCTAGTCTTCTTAATACAGACGTAGAAGTGCGAGTAACTCACTCTTCAACCCACGAAATTCAACCAACGCGGCGAATTTTCAAGCGATCGCGTCGCACTAATTCAGAAGGCTTAATGGCGGTAATTCCCTTTACCTATTTTGATGCGGGGATTTGGGAGTTGCGCTGTGGCGGCGATTTGATGTCGGATCTACTCGGTAAATCTTGGCAATACAGTGTCCAAATTAAAGTATTGTCCCAGGAAGAGAAGGCAGAGCAAAGGAAAAAAATAGAATCGAATTTACTCGATCGGCTAGATAGTGTTTCTGAAAACTTGGATACTGTCCCAGCAGAACCCGTAATTAACTTAGATCAAGCGATCGCAGTTTCTACACAATTGGAAATTGTTACAGATGAAGGGAACTTAGATTCTGTCCCAGCAGAACCCGTAATTAACTTCGAGCAAGCGATCGCAGTTTCCGCAGAATTGGAAATTACTACAGTTGTTCCAGATGAAGGGAACTTGGATACTGCCCCAGCAGAACCCGTAATTAACTTAGATCAAGCGATCGCAGTTTCTACAGAACTGGAAATTGCAGTTGTTCCAGATGAAGGGAACTTGGATACTGCCCCAGCAGAACCCGTAATTAACTTAGATCAAGCGATCGCAGTTTCTACAGAATTTGAAATTGCACTTGTTCCAGATGAAGGAAACTTAGATTCTGCCCCAGCAGAACCCGTAATTAACTTAGATCAAGCGATCGCAGTTTCCGCAGAATTGGAAATTGTTCCAGATGAAGGGAACTTGGATACTGCCAAAGCAGAACCTGCAATTAACTTCGAGCAAGCGATCGCAGTTTCCACAGAATTGGCAATTTTTACAGACAGTAACTCTGCTAACACTGTTCTGCAAGATAAAACGGAAGAAGATATAGTTATCGATGAGCCTGTGAGTCCTGTATGGTTCAAAGGTGAAACGGCAGAGCAAATTTTACAAAATTTAATAGATTTAGCTTTACCCACTTCTGAACTGCTTCTGAAAGATGAAGAGGTTACAGATTCTCTAACAACAGAACCACCATTATTGTTAACTTTAGATCGAGATAGTTATATTGCTTGTTGGGGACAAGCTCTTACAATCAATGGGCGCATAGAATTTAAAGACAATACATATTTAGAGCAGGCTGAAACATTATCTGCAAAAAGCCTGCGGATGCTTGAACTAGGAATTGAACTGCGATCGCCCCTAGAATCAAAAATCTTAACCCAGGTACAGCACTTACCGGATCAGGAATTGCCTTTCACCATCAATACCTCAATTGATATTCCTGCTGACTTTGAATCAAAGTTAATATTGGCAGATATCAGTTTGTATGGTCAATTCGCTGATATCGATCAAATCATCCGATTAGCCAGCCAATCCTTCACCATTACAGCAGATGTAACAGAACTACTGGCAATCACAGCCGCAGCAAAACCTAGTACATCCTTAAATGACACCATAACCTCATCGGACTCGCCTGATGCTTTCACAGAGCCAGAGACTACCGTGAGGATCGATTTGAAACTATTCAATCTAGTCAAGATTCCAAAAACAGATCAGTCCCAAATACTCAATCCATCTCCAAATACAGCCCTACCACCACAAATTAACCTGCAAGTTCTGCGAGAAACCACTCTGCGGACATCTAAAAATTCAGGCACTTCGCCTCAATTGCCGAAATTGCCACCTGTTCAAATCGATGTCAACCCTTCCACAGATGTTGTTGCAGAATCCCGTACAGAAGAGGAGCTTCTAGAAAAGGATACTACTATAGCTGCTATCAACTTGGAGCAATTAGTCATCAAGCAACGTCGAATGCCAATACTCGATACCACTTTTCCATACTTGAGACGGGTGCAAGCTTTGCCAGATGACGTAGAAGAAGAAGTAAAAAATAATGTTCCCCCAGATCCATTGGAAGTTCAAGCAGGTGAAGACTTACCGCAGTTGGATGTAATGGTATCTGAAGATGAAAATACACCTCAATTAGTAGTAGATAATGCACCATATCAGGAGGAATTTGTTGCTGAGGTAGAAATTCAACCAAATGCACCATATCAGGAAGAATTTGTTGCTGAGGTAGAAACTCAACCAGATGCACAATTTATTACAACAGGCAACCTTCATTCATCTCCTCTGCTGAGGAAGTGGATGCAGAGTCAAGGATACTCTTTGCCTGAATCTATCAATGAAATAGAACCTCAAGACAAAGATAGCTATGTTCCAGCCCAGAAGACTCAGCTTTTGCTTAGTGCTGGAACCCCCAATGTTGATGTCAACTTACCATTAAACCTGGATGCTGACACAGGGACGCGAGAAGAAGCTCAAGAGTCGGTTTTTGAGCTTGAGAATCTTGAGGAAGAGGCAGACACAGCAAAGGAAGCTGATTTAGAGGCAGTGGAAAATACGGTAGTAGAAAAAGTATCTGAACCAGCACTTTCAACGGCTCTGGTAAGACAACTACCACCTCCCCCTCCTCCGATAAAAGTAAATATAGCTTCAGCTTGGTTGGCGCAAGAAATCGTTGTAGATGATACAGATAGTGAACTGGAAGCCGATGCAACGAATAATTACTCTTTGGAAGAAGAGACGCAACCACTGTTAGGTTTATCCTCTTCTCGCTCCATAACTGCGGGAGCTATTGAGCCTCTGCCAATTCCACAACTACATGTACCAGAAGGCGAACTAATCGCCGACAAATTTATCATTGTGCGCGTAGTACTGCCTGAAGTACCTCCCCAAGTAGTTATAAAGTTATGGGTTGAAGACTGTCAAACTCGCTGGCTACTAGATGGCCCCCATTTATTGACAAATTTACAACATAATGTATTGGGAGAATTGGAAGTAATGACCCAATTAAAGATTCCCTTTGGCTGTTTGGAAATTCGTATAGAAGCGATCGCACTCCATCTGACAACCCTACAAGAAAGCCACAAAGTCACAATAGTACGAACTGTGATTCCTCCAGACTTACCAAACTTGCAGTTAGATGAGCTATTGGGTATGTAATTTAGGGAATTGGGAATTGGGCATTGGGCATTGGGCATTGGGCATTGGGCATTGGTTATTAATTCTTCCCCCTCTCTCCCTACTCCCTACTCCCTACTCCCTACTCCCTGCCCCTGCCCTCCCAAAATGGGCTGTGTTAAAAATATGAAAGAATTTCAAAAATCTGGCAGGATTTGCAGTAAGCTCATTTTGAATTGTAGTGTTATTTAGCAGGAACCTTTATTATGGCAGCTTCCTTTTTGCCTTCTATCTTCGTTCCCATCATTGGTTGGGTTTTGCCAGCTATAACTTTCGCATTTCTGTTTTTATACATTGAAAGCGACGATATCAGCTGATTTAGTCATTAGTCATTAGTCATTAGTCATTTGCGAAAAACAAATGACAAACTATAGAGGACAAATGACTATTAGTCAAAATTAATACCGCCTATCTCATAGAGACAGGCGGTATTTTTTAACGTTGATTTCTCAACAAATGCTAGAAAATGCTAACTTATAGTGTTCGGTTTAAACCAAACTAATGTTAAATCGAAGAACCAAGTCCGGCGTAGGCACCATAAAAGAAAATGCCTAAGACTGTAATTATACCTAAACCTGCGATCGTAGCGACGACCCACAGGGGAATTCTCCCACTTCCAGACACAGCTTCTCTCCTCCCTTAACAACAAATCAACACAGGTTGAATAAACAAAAATTAACAACAGTAGTTCTAGTTAGTTAAAGAAGTAACTAGAAAACAGAATCCCCAGAACGAAAACTAGTAGTAGTCCCAGGTATAGCGAAGTCCGGTTTAGTTCAACCGGCTGATTATTGGGATTAGGCGATCTTTCTGCCATGATTGCTCCTAACGGTGAATAAATTGCATTGCGGCGATCGCGCCTAAAAAGAATACAGTTGGTACACCTAAAGTATGTACTGCCAGCCATCTAACAGTAAAAATTGGATAGGTAACTGGTTGATTGATGTTATTGCCGCTAGTCATGATTTCAAACTACTTTCCAATAAATTGTTCAACTTGTTTTTTAGCTTCAAAACGGTTCTTCACAATTGGCACTTCTTGCCGCGTTGGTGTGAAATACTCATTGGGACGAGGTGTACCAAAAGCATCATAAGCCAGCCCGGTTTGCACAAATAGCCAACCCGCAAGAAACAATGCTGGAATTGTGATGCTGTGAATTACCCAGTAACGAATGCTAGTAATGATGTCCGAAAACGGACGTTCTCCAGTGGTACCTGACATTTAGATCCCTACCTTATACATAGAGTGTTATTGAGTTTATTATCCTACAAAGTTAAGAAAGAGTTACAAGTTGCAAAGTTCTTCTCAGAAATTGGGCATGGGGCATGGGGCATTGGGCATTGGGCATTGTTTATTAATTTATCTCCCTCATCTCCCCACTCCCCACTCCCCATTAAGCTGCTTCAGGATTTGGGAGATATTTGAGCAAAACGCCGCGATCGCCAATTATAAATCCCTGTTCTGGCTGTAAGAACACAATCTTGTACAAATTAGCAGCAACTTCTTCTACCTCACGGTCTTTTTCCCAAGTTTTGCCACCGTCGCCACTCCGTAGCAAATTACCGCTACCGCCACCGATCCAAATTTCATCAGGTGTACGATATGCCAAATCTAGTAAACCCCAACTGGTGGATAACTCTGGATATTTTGCCTTTTGCCATTCTTCAGGTTTAGTCGGATCGCTAAACTGAATTTGACCTCCTCTAGCTAGCAACCACAATTGCCCGTTGTCAGCAAAACCCATATTTTCTACCCGCCGAGAAGTGTTGCGGTTATGGGGAACCCAAGCATCTTGTCCCGGTTCCCAAGTCGAGTAGAAACTACCCTTGGCGGAAACCGCAACATATTTACCATCAGCAGAACGTTCTATGTTACGCACCACACCGACTGCTGATTCCACTTGGGCTTTCCAGTTTTTGCCGCCGTCCGTGGTTTTATATATGGCTCCGACATCAGTAGCCATTTCAGCTGTATTGTCTGCTAGTGCCTTAACTGCGATCGGGCTACCTGGTAGCTTTTCACTCAGGGGAATACGCGACCAAGAAGCACCTTCATCAGTTGTATGCAGTAATAGTCCAGGCTCTCCGGCAATCCAGCCTTCTTTACCTGCAAAGCTTACTGAGTCAAAACGATACTTTTCATCATCCAGTTGCAGAATTATTGGTTTCCAGTTATTACCACCGTCATTGGTTTCCAATAGGGTGGCATTGCTACCTACTAAGTAGCCATGCTCAGGGTTATTAGTAAAAGCAATATCCAATAAATTCGACTCTGTAGGCACAGAAATGACTTTCCAAGGGTTGTAGCTAACAGAAGGAACTTTGCTACAACTGATGCACATGATGACTACTATTAACAAGGCAGCTATTCGTTGCCAACCTTTCAAAATTAAATGCATTAGTATTTCTTAAGTTGTTTCTAAATTTCTGTAGAAGTTGGCAGTCAGGATGGTGTATAATCCTCGGCTTTTGAATTGCTGAACGGCTGTCATTGTAAGCCGTAGAGACTGATAAAAAACAAGAAGCCAAGAGCTAAAGCGCCAAAAATTAAGATATTCTTTTGGGTTGGCGTTAGGTTATTGACACCCAAACCGTAACCGAGATTTTCTTTGAAGCCGGATGCAGTACCTGCTGGGCCGATGTTGGCAAAAGCAGTTTTCTTTGCACTACAAACTGGACAGCGCCAACTTACAGGTAGTTCTGCAAAGAGTATCCCTGAAGGAATATCATGCTTGTCGTCTCCCTTTTCGGGTTCGTAAACATAACCGCAGGCACGACACTCGTAGCGGTCTAACACCGGAGTCTCAACAGCTGGTTCGCTCATGGCTAGGGCCTCGCAAAGGAGAAATCTTAAATATACGTTAAAAATTATGACATAATTGTTTGGCTTTTCTATCACTATCAAAAGCTAATTAAATAGTTGAAGTGTATCTGTTTCCCAGATTTCAGAAAAACCAAACAGATATAATGTAAAAGAAAGTAACGTAATTGAAGGGATTGGGCATGGGGCATTGGGCATTGGGCATGGGAAGAAAACTTCTTTGTTTTTCCACTCCTTAGTCCCTCATCTCTAGTCATCAGTACCAATCTCAAGTCACTACTTAAAATACTCCATAAGCGGTAGATACTCATTGTGTTTGTCCTCAGCGGTTACGAGTACCTTCTAGGCTTCTTCATCATCTGTAGCCTAGTACCTGCCTTAGCGCTCTCAGCTTCCAAGCTTCTACGACCTAGTGGTTACAGCCCAGAACGTCGCACCACTTATGAATCTGGCATGGAACCCATCGGGGGAGCCTGGATTCAGTTCAACATTCGCTACTACATGTTTGCTCTAGTCTTCGTCGTATTTGATGTGGAGACTGTTTTCTTGTATCCTTGGGCGGTAGCTTTCCACCGTTTGGGGCTATTAGCATTTATTGAAGCGCTAGTCTTTATTGCAATTCTTGTAGTCGCTTTAGTTTACGCATGGCGTAAAGGAGCTTTGGAATGGTCTTGAATTCTAATTTAACAACTCAGGACAAAGAGCGAATCATCAACCCTATTGAGCGGACTACAATCACTCAAGACCTTTCAGAAAACGTCATTTTGACGACGGTTGATGACCTCTACGACTGGGCGCGGCTTTCTAGTCTGTGGCCGTTGCTATTTGGTACTGCTTGCTGCTTTATTGAGTTTGCAGCTTTAATTGGCTCCCGATTTGACTTTGACCGTTTTGGGCTAATTCCCCGTTCTAGCCCCCGCCAAGCCGATTTAATTATTACGGCAGGGACTATTACGATGAAGATGGCTCCCCAACTGGTGCGTCTTTATGAACAAATGCCAGAGCCGAAGTATGTAATTGCGATGGGAGCTTGTACAATTACTGGCGGGATGTTCAGTGTTGATTCGCCCACAGCAGTGCGCGGAGTCGATAAACTGATTCCTGTGGATGTCTATTTGCCTGGTTGTCCTCCCCGTCCCGAAGCAATTATCGACGCAATTATTAAACTGCGGAAGAAAATCGCCAATGAATCGATGCAAGAGCGGGATAAAATTAAGCAAACCCACCGTTACTACAGCACAACTCATAATTTGAAGCCAGTAGAGGAAATCTTAACTGGTAAGTATTTGCAGTCAGAAACTCGCTATGCACCACCGAAGGAATTAGCAGAAGCAATTGGTATGCCAATACCACCTGCACTACTGACAGCAAAGGCACAAAAGGAGGAACAAACCCGTGGCTGAAGAAGAATCTAAACCAGTACCAGCAGAGAAAGAAGAGGCATTGGTACAAGCGGGTAAAGTTTCCCAGTGGTTGACGGAAAATGGTTTTGACCATGAATTTCTAGCACCAGACAAAAATGGTGTAGAGATAATTAAGGTGGCGGCAGATTTCTTGCTTCCTACCGCTACAGCCCTTTATGCTTATGGGTTTAATTATCTCCAGTTTCAAGGTGGTGTTGACCTTGGGCCAGGACAAGAATTAGTGAGTGTGTATCACTTGACTAAAGTGGGTGATAATAGCGATCGCCCCGAAGAAGTTCGAGTTAAGGTTTTCTTACCACGAGAAAACCCCGTAGTGCCTTCTCTCTACTGGATTTGGAAGACCGCAGATTGGCAAGAACGCGAATCTTACGATATGTACGGCATTATCTACGAAGGACACCCAAATCTCAAGCGGATTTTGATGCCGGAAGATTGGGTAGGTTGGCCTTTGCGGAAGGATTACATCTCGCCTGATTTCTATGAGTTGCAAGACGCTTATTAAATATTGCTGAGTTTGTAGCAGTGATTAACCCCTTTCCGGTGGCGGAGAGGGGTAGTTTTTTATATAAAGGGGCGCAAAGAAGTTGTCAGTGCGATCGCTCCTCCTACTAAACTAAGTGTCAGTGTGTTGGCATAGCCCACCATCTTGCAGAGAAAGTATCGCTTGTTTTACTTAATTTAAGCGATAAACGGTCAGTAGCCAGATTCATGAATGCTTTAAGGAAATCCGGCAGAAATATATGAAGTTTTGTTACACGATGCGTAATTATTACTAGCCAAGCCGAAATCATCATTATGGGAGTTCACAAGAGCTTTAGAAACCTAATGCTTTCGTGCCCCTCTAGAATCCGTATTCTTAATTCCTTTGTTACTAAAGCGTACTAATCGAAGTCACCTTAGTTTAGTACATGACAAGATCAACTCACACATCTACCAGTCTGCAAGGAGAGCAAAAATCATGGAATCTAAAACAGTTATAGATACTCAAACATTACAGCAATTAGAAGACGAGATTAAGAACGAATTGAGTAACATCCTGAAGAAGTCTAATTTTGGCGAAGTTCTCGAAAAATATGGCATCTTAGGACAAAACATTTTAGAAATTCAGTGTTCACTCGATTTAACTAAAATCGAAGTTAGTGACGCTGCTGATAATCAGCAAGCTAATGATTTTTTGCAATCAATTAAAGAACAAAATACAACGGTGAAAACATTTTCTATCGGCGGATTTTGTAAACCTTGCCCAGTACCTGGCTATCCTAATGGCTGCTGGGTAGCTTAGATATAATTAAACTTCTATCTAGTTATGCTGGTGGGGGAAAGGAAATCAGATAATTTTCACAAGCAATTTTGCAACAGTAAATGATGTAGGGGTGTTTCATTTTTTCAAAGCCTTACTCTCTTTAAGCCTGTTGGGTATAAAAAAAATGAAGCACCTTTAGTAAAAAATGCTATTAAAATTATGGTAGTGTAACCATTATCTACTACCTGGCTATCTTAAAGATTTCTACTGCTAAATAATATTACTTGTCTACCTAACAATAGCTTATCTAGTGAGGTGAGATTGCTAATTTATTCACTTATTAGCTATAGCATTACTATTTGATTTTTGAAAAAATACGTAGGGTGTGTTAGCGACAGCGTAACGCACCAAACCCTCAATAATGGTGCGTTACGAACTGCGTTATAACACACGCTACAATACCTAATTTTATTTAGAAATCAAATATGAGTTGTATAGGTACAGAGTTCGTGTTAAACGATCATTAGTTTTAATAAGTAATCAGAAGTATTTCACGACTTAACCATTATTTATAAAGTGCAAATTTTGTTATGACACAAAACAGCAGCCTTTCATGCTGGCAGTTAGGTCTAATAAGTTCTTTAGCAGTTAGTGGAACATTCGCCTTATCTGAGTATTGTGCTTTGGCACAGATTAAAGAGGATGGCACTCTTGGAATTAACAGTTCAATCGTTACACCCAGACTGATTAATGGTCAGCAGACCGATCAGATCGATGGTGGGGCAATTCATGGTAAAAACTTGTTTCATAGTTTTGAACAGTTTTCTGTTCTCACTGGCAATACAGCCTACTTTAACAATACGGTAAATATTGAGAATGTCATCACTCGCGTAACGGGCAAGTCTATTTCTAATATTGATGGCATCCTTCGAGCTAACGGTACAGCTAACCTCTTTCTAATTAATCCCAACGGGATTATTTTTGGCCCCAATGCTTCTTTAAACATTGGTGGTTCATTTGTAGCAAGTACAGCGAGTAGTCTGAACTTTGCGGATGGGACTAAATTTAGCGCTACAGATCCCCAAACTACAACCCTTTTAACAGTCAGTGTTCCCGTTGGCTTACAATTTGGAGCTACACCAGGAACCATCCGTAATCAATCCCAAGCAAGTCCAGATGGCGCAATCAATGACTTACAAGCGCCTGTTGGTCTACAGGTGCAACCGGGTAAAACATTGGCACTTGTGGGCGGCGATCTTCTGCTGGAGGGAGGAAATTTAACCGCAAAGGGAGGGCGAATAGAGCTAGGAAGTGTTGGTCTTAATAGTCTGGTTCAAATGAAGCAAACAGACCAAGGTTGGGGTCTGGGATACGAAAGTGTAAAGAATTTCCAAGATATCCAACTAATCTCACGAACTGAAATACCTTCTTATGTAGATGCCAGTGGCGAGGGTGGAAGTAATATTCTGCTACAAGGCAGGAACGTGCTACTAACTGGTTCTTCACAGATTTTAGCTAACAGCCTGAGCGCACAACTAGCGGCAAATTTGACGGTTACTGCCTCAGATACTGTAGAACTAATCGGCCCTGGTAGACCTTTGACGGTTGGGACTTTTAGTGGAGGAGACGCTGGAAACTTAACGATCAACACTAGGAAGTTGATTGTAAGCAATGGGGCACAAGTGTTTCTTGATAATTCTGTCTCCAATTCAGTAGCACAATTGACCGTGAACGCTTCAGATTCTGTCGAACTAATAGGTGGTTTCTCCTTTCCAAGCTCTACTTCACCAATTGGTAATTTTATACCTAGCGGATTGTTTAGCATAACTTATGATGTCGGAAATGCTGGTAACATCACAATTAACACTCGAAGGTTAAGTATCCAGGAAGGGGCACGGGTGTCAACAGAGTCTGACGGACAATTTCTATTTTCTGAGAACCAATTTAAACCCGCTACGGGACAAGGAGGGAATTTGACTGTGAACGCCTCCGAGTCTATAGAATTAACTGGAACCTCTCCAAATGGTTCTATACCCAGTAGCTTGTCTGCTTCAACTACAGGTTCTGGATCTGCTGGAGATTTAAATATCACAACGGGGCAATTGATTGTCCGCAATGGGGCTGCAATCAATGTGAGCAGTGAAGCTCGAAAGGATGTCAACTATCAAGAAGGTGTACCCAATTTAGGGAAAGCAGGGGAACTCAATATAAACGCTCGCTCCATACTGCTGGACAAAGGAACACTGACATCTAATAGTGATTCAGGTAAGGGTGGTAATATTAGGCTACAGGTGCAGGACTTATTACTGATGCGCCGTAATAGTCAAATCTCCACTAATGCAGGAGCTAATGGAGATGGCGGTAGAATTACCATCTATGCACCAAAAGGCTTCCTTGTCGCCACTCCCTTTGGAAATAACGATATCACTGCCAACGCAAACTTTGGCTCTGGTGGTAAAATCGCAATCACCGCTAAGAACATTTTTGGTTTTGTGCCACGCAGCCGTACAGACTTAGAGAGGCTATTGAACACTAAAGACCCAGAGCAACTAAAACCAAGTAAGCTTCAAACTAGCGATATCACTGCATTTTCTCAGCAAAATCCTTCATTAAACGGTACAGTCCAAATCAACTCACCAGATGCTGATCCCAGTAAAGGATTAGTAGAATTACCCGTAAATCTGGTTGATGCTTCGCAGAAAATTGCTGCTGGTTGCGATTCTGGTGGGAAAATAGCCAGGAGTTCATTTATTACCACTGGGCGCGGAGGACTAGTAGCCGATCCCACGCAGCCATTGATAGCTGATGATGCGGTGCTAGCAGATTGGATCGCACTAGAGCCAGAGAGTAAAAATCATGCTGTTGGTATTCAGAAAAGAGCGGTTCTTCAGGCGCAGCGAAACACAGAAGAAAAATCACAGAAAGTTAATTATGTCAATGAACCTACTCAAATTGTAGAAGCCCAAGGATGGGTTACAGATGGCAATGGTAACGTTGTTCTGGTTGCTCAAGTACCCACTGCGTCGCCTCATAACTCCTCGCTTACAGCTACATCTTGCGCTACTCATTAGAATTCGAGAATTCCAAAAACTGAAAGATAAACTGCGTAGGCGCAGCCCACCGTAGACATCGCTTATTGCCTATTCGCTAACTCGTCTCCTGAATTTGCAGACGTACAGTGTGTTCAGTCGTACCACTAAGTTGCAATTCCATGATTTCACCACCTAGAGGTTCCAAGCAAGTGAGGAGCGATCGCAAATTGGGCGTACTTGCGCCAGTATCTACATATAATCGATCTGCTAAATTGCCGATTCGTTTCCAAGTCATGTAGAGTTTAGCGATCGTTTGTTCAATCTGCGATGCTTGATTTACTAAATCAGCAGCAATGCTCAAACAGCCGACTCTTTGCGCCTCTTCTAAGGCTGTTTCAATATCAACATTTTCCTGCGTCAGCGCCTGGACTTGAGCGGCCCCTTTGAGATATTTTGCTAAGTTACGCGCTTCGCTAGTTACTTGTTTCAGGGTATCCACATCAGGATTAGCGGCAATTTCCTTCTGGATAAACTTTTGGTGCGATTCTGGTAGTTTTTCCATTTCCTTCACCAGAGGGGCAATGTAACGCGGGGGAAGGGTGTTATCTGCGGCTTTTTCTCTGACTGACTCAGGTAATAAATCTGAGGACATGGCTGTCCATTCATCACTGAGTTGACGCACTTCCCGCCTGGTGATGCGATCGCCTTTTTGGGCTGCTTCACTCACCATTTGTTGCACTTCTGGCGATGCTTTGGAGGTTTCAACAAATGCCCGTTTACTGAAGTTGTTTACAGAACTGGGATCGAGTTTACCGTCTTCTATGAGAGTATCGGCACTATTCGCCAGTTGAATCCAGGCATAAGCTTGACTTTTGCTGATTTCCCGCTCTTTTAGCCATCGCAGAAAACCAGTACCACGTCCGTCACCACCCACTTTTTCTCTGTCGCGGATCGCCCGTAAAATTCGCCCCCGCCAGATTTCAGTTTGCAAATCAAAGCGATCGCATACCTGCCAAGCTATCTCTAGCTGTTGTTGAAAATCTGACTCTAGAATCTGTTCATCTTCTGGATCGGGCAGTTCAAAGCTGATATCGGCTGGCTGTAGTAAAGCAGCAGCAAGGTCGTTGATGGAGTCGGTGTCTTGCACGATTGATGACTAACTAGTGGATGCGATCGGCTTATTATGCCACAATCTGCGGACTCTTACTTAAGAGGGAGTACGGTATTTTGAGTTACAACAAATATAGTAAGAAGGGGTAAACCACTTTTGTAAAGTCTTTAATTAATCAGAGAGAATAAAAATAAAACGATGAACCAGGTAGACTACCTCCGCATTAGCTTAATCGATCGCTGCAATTTTCGTTGTCAATACTGTATGCCAGAGGGAGTAGAACTTGATTATATTCTCAAGCAACAGCTATTAACTGATGAGGAGTTACTCACCTTAATTCAAGAGGTATTTATTCCAGTCGGCTTTACCCGATTTCGTTTGACTGGAGGTGAACCCTTATTGCGTCCGAGGGTGGTAGATTTGGTAGGTGCGATCGCATCTTTTCCCCAAACTCAAGACATTTCAATGACCACCAACGGTTTTTTGCTGGCTCCGATGGCACAAAACCTCTACAATGCTGGTCTGCGAAGAATTAATATTAGTCTGGACTCTCTCGATCCCGATATTTTCGATCAAATTATCGGTAATCAGGGACGTTCTCGTTGGCAACAAGTTTGGCAGGGTATTCAAGCTGCCCATCACGTTGGATTCGACCCTTTGAAGCTGAATGTGGTGGTGATTCCTGGTGTTAATGACCACGAAATTCTAGATTTAGCAGCCCTGACAATTGATAAACAGTGGCATGTTCGATTTATTGAATTCATGCCTATTGGTAATGTAGATTTATTTGGCGATCGCGGTTGGGTATCTTCAGCCGATTTACGGCAACAAATCCGCGATCGCTGGGGCTTGACAGAATCACAAGTTCGTGGTGCTGGCCCGGCTGATGTCTTTCAAATTCCTGGTGCGAAGGGGACACTAGGATTTATTAGTCAAATGTCAGAATGTTTTTGCGATCGTTGTAACCGGATGCGCCTGAGTGCAGATGGCTGGCTGCGTCCCTGTTTATTAAATGAAACTGGTCAAATAGATTTAAAAACGGCTTTCCGTTCTGGTGTCAGCACCGCTCAATTACAAGAGCAGGTGAAACATTTACTCGCAATTAAGCCCGAAATTAACTTTAAAGGGCGTGATTCTGGCAATTTAGGTACATACACCCGCACCATGTCGCAAATTGGTGGTTAGTAATTGGTCATTTGTCCCTTGCAAATAACTAAGGACAAATGACTAAGGACAAATGACAATTATGCTTGTCGTGAGTAGTATTCCACCACAAGTAGTTCATTAACTTGTAATGCCACCCATTCGCGCTCAATAACGCTGTTGACTTTACCAACCAACTTAGCTTTGTCAAACTCCAAATGACTGGGGAGGTTCGCCAAACCAGGATATTGCAAGTTAGCTTCCACCAACTTCCGTGATTGTGCGCGATCCCTGACTGCAATTACTTCACCAGGACGGCATTGGTAGCTGGCAATATTCACGACGCGACCGTTAACAGTTACGTGACCGTGATTTACTAGTTGACGAGCGGCTGGGATAGTGGGGGCTATACCCAAGCGGAAAACGGTATTATCCAAGCGCATTTCTAGCAATTGCAGCAATACTTGTCCGGTAGAACCAGTAACACGTCTGGCTTTTCGCACATAGCGGAGCAATTGTTTTTCAGTCAAACCGTAGTTGAAGCGGAGCTTTTGCTTTTCTTCTAGACGGATGGCATACTCAGAACGTTTTTTACGGTTCTGACCATGCATACCAGGTGGGTAAGCGCGTCTAGCGCTTTTACGAGTCAATCCTGGTAGGTCGCCTAAGCGACGGACAATTCTGAGGCGGGGCCCTCTATATCGGGACATGAGTTTCCTTAATCTAATCCTGTTTAAACTTTACCGAAACATTCCATTTTGACACTCCCCTAATTTTTAATCAGGGGATTCTTGGTTTTTTGAAGCTGCTTACCGAGGTAAGACGTATCTCACCAAGGTAGACGCATCGATTTTTGCGCCAGTTGCTTTTAATCGGTAAACCCGACAAACTAGCCTCCAAGCCTGAATTCCGACCTGTCACGCCGTACTCCTGCCCATAAGTTTTTTGTGTTTATTTAGTTTCGTAGGCTACTCAATCATCAGATTGGTTTACGCAGTATTCTTACTCTGAAATACTTTTTGCGTTGCCTACTTATCTTTCAAACAGTTATAGTAACACAATTTCCGGCAGAATCAATTATGTCTATACCTTGCTGACGCTGAAATTCTTGAATTACAGAGGATTTTTAAAATATTTGAGTTAGCATAACCTTGGGTGTTTGGAGAATGGCAATGTTAATGAGCAATAAAGCGGTTAATAGAGGTATGAACAAACAAGCCAGTTCCACCTCCAGGAATTTCATGGTACCAGTTTTGGCTATAGCTGGATTGTTGACAACGATCTTACCTAATCCAGCGATCGCTGCTGCCTACAACAATGATTATAGTGTGTGTGCAGGTCGTCTCCTCAAAGCGGGCGTAACGGCAGAAGCCGCTTCACTTGGTTGTGCAGCAGCACTGCGTCCAAGGGATTTGGCTGCTTGCGTGGTTAAAATTAAAAAGGATACCCAAATTGCCGCAACAGATGCGCTTTCTTCTTGTGGGAAAGCCCGGCGACCTGAAGAGTTAGCTACCTGTGTAGTTGGTGTTAGCTTAAGTACTAAGGAAGAAGCTAATCCGGCAGTTTTAAATTACTGTGGACGTAGTTTGTTACCCGTGCGCTTCGGGCAGTGTGTGGTAGGGTTGCGTAGTCAAATCGATGTTCCCCCTCTTCAAGCATTAGATACTTGTATCAGTGCTGATGATAGTGTTATCGGTGCTTCATCTTCAACACCGCCGACCGTAATTCCTGCGGGATCAAGTCCAAGTACCGACACCATACCATTTCCAACGCAACCGACTATTCCAGCGCAACCCCGCGCTAATTAAATTACAGTGCTTTGTAATTGACTAAGAATACAGGTTAATTAGTAGGGTAGGTGTTTCAATGCCACCCTACTATAATCTCAGCAAGTTGTTGCTGCTCTAAGTAAGTCGGTGAGAATAAATCAAATTATATTAAATAAAATTAGCTCGTAGTAAGGACTTTAGTCCTAAGAAAAGGGCTAAAGTCCTTACTACAAACATTTAATTCCACAAAATATATCTATAGATAGATGTAAATTTTTAAGATTAGTAGGGCTAAATTTTTAACATAATAACAATACAAAAGTCACAAGCAGTTTTGTGACTTTTATACTAACAATACAGTATTAAAATGTAAGTAGAGCAATCATCCCCCTACTTTCAAGCAAGGGACAAAAGCGGCTAAAAGCTTATAAAGTAAGCTTTTTGAGTCTTGCGTAGTGTTACTAGTCTTTTTTCTCACCAAAAACTGTCTGTAAAACAACCGCAATACCACCGTCTTGATGATATTTATCTGCCCAAGCCCGGATAACTTCATCCAATTCTTCCATAGCCTGCTCCATCTTTTCTGGGAGGATATCGAGTTCTTCCAGTAAGCGCATGGCATTTCGCCGGCGTTCTGCCCAATTTTTCATCATGCGGAAATACCGAGCAGTATCTTCTACCATGATGTAGGTACGTTCTTGATCGTCTGCTGGAGCATAAAAAGGACGAGTAAGTGCATAGAAGGGCATTCCCCAAGGAGAATCTATGCGTGTTACCGTTCCTGAGTAGAGTAAACGGCGCTTGATATGCTCACCCAAAGCTTCACTCAAAGGCATTTGGTGTTCGGTTGGCAATTCTTCTTGCGATCGCCTATGCAAAAACTCAATCAAATCCAGAAACTCAAAAGAGCTAACTAACTGGGCATCTGGTAAGTTACTTGGCAGTTTCTGCTCAATTTGTCTTTTTTCTTCACTTGTCAAACTCGTACCAGGAACGCGCGATCGCCCCGGTTGCCAAGGATACTTTTCTAGCCAGACGTAAGGCAATTGAATCAAATAGCGAGGTTCTTGAGAACCCAACATTTTTAACAGTTTGCCTTCTGTTAGCGCCTGTCTGACTTCTTCTACAATAATTTTTACGCGTTTTGGCTCTAGGTGGTGCAAATGCCCTGTCATTCGCAGGTTTTGCCCCTGCTCTAGATAGGTCATGTAAATTGCACACTTTGCTGCTGTTGCGGCTGCGTCTAAAAATGCCCCATGCCTGTGCCCACTCGTCCGCATGGCACTAAAAGCCAGATAAAGCATGATCTGATCCATCGCACTGGGGTCAAGACGTTTGATCAGATCTATGTCGTTACTCATATTACAGACTATTGAATAGCACGTTTACAAAGTTTTAATCGAGTGAGAATAGGTAGTTATACACCTGGCTGAAGGAGGTTTTTTCACTTCAGATTATATTAGTATGCGATAACCATAAAATTGGTGGTAGCCCAAACTACCATTTTCGCATATTTTCTAGTACACAGTCAGATTTAGTTGTTGTTTACAATAACTGTCTCTGCATCTGACTGAAAAGTTACACATATCACCAAATCCACCTTGACGGCGGTCTACCTCCCAAAACTTAACTGTGTTCCAAATAATCTACAAAAGCTTTTAACTTCTCTGGGATTATTCTCATCTTTGAAGAGCAACAACGTCAAACTGCTTATACCTAATTATGGCACTATGCCGACTGGGAGGAAAAACTAGTTTTCGTGGTTCATCTGGGGTATTTGTTACTCGAAAAAGATGGTTTTTATTCAGCTTTTGTGAATTATTTGTAGTACACAGGTGGCACAGATTGTTGGGGGTAATCTCAAAAAAACCGCTTACCAGGTGTAGGAGTATTCAGAGGTTGAGCCATACGGCTCGTTGTGAACTATCATTTTGTTCACAACCTCCTGTGATGTCTCGGCATTATAAGCCGTTGGCTTGAGGGAAGATCGTAGACATCAAGTAGAGCAGTTAATTCCAATTTCAAAGTACCTATTGTTCTTTCAAACATCGCTTTTCATCATACCATTGTTTTTTGCTTTCGGAATAAAATTATGTATTTTAAAGTTTAGAAAGGATGGGTATTTACATATTTTCTATTCTGACTAAATCAAGGTTTGATGATATTTCTATTTCGAGTCTTAAACTAAGTCTGATTTATCTTTTTGTGTTGATGATTTGACACAGAAAGCTGCGATTGATTCAGTCTGAATCGCATAGCTATCATGCTTTGTTGCTCGTGCTAATCAACGAAGAATTAGTGAATTGGCATACATATAATAAAACATATTGGATTCCATCTGATGATTATTTAGAGATTGTTTTTCAATGAAATTATATTTTTTTCATGAAATATTTTTAAAATTTCATGATTTCACTAATTCATCGCGGGCTTGAAAGTATATTTTGACATCGCTGTTTTATATACTTGAGAGACTGGAATTGCGTAGATAGTGGCTTAATAAAAAAAGACGATAATCCGCAGCAGGCTACGATATAAGCTTCTTTCTCTAAGCATCTGCGCGATACCTACGGTGGGCTACGCTTACGCAGACTAAGTTGACTAGTACACAAAGGCATTAATAAAGATACCATCTCGCCAGCCTCAAAAACACAGAAATGAGGGATTTGGAATTTTGCATTACCCACAGGGGTTATCGTAGGATCGCGGCATATATGCATGTACCTGAAAAAACAGGTTACTCTCAACCCTTCTACTACTTCTTCATCTCCTAGTTCCAAAATGTGCTGCAATGGTCTTAACTCCTTGCAAATCTTCTCTTTGAGCAAATACTCGCGCTCAATTGCTTGAGTCAGTACTACTCGTACTGCTTATATATACGTGTTTTCCCTATCTGTATCAGGCTAAATCCCTAAAAATATATTACAAGGCAAGTTATAGCGGTGAGGTACAAGAACCCCACCCCCAACCCCCTCTCCGCAAGCGATGAGGGGGCTACGATCTACTTCATGTAATTAGGAAACGCTATATTCTGATTACTATTGGCTTCAGGTAGGGGCAATTCATGAATTGTCCCTACCGTGTGTAGTTGCGTAAGTCGTAATTAAGTGTTATCTGCACCTATACCAGAGTCCTAAATTAACCATGAAAATTTAAGATCCCCGACTTCTTTAAGAAGTCGGGGATCTTTGATTTAGATAAATTCCAACTGGGCAAATTAGTGTCAGGATTGATGCCGAGAGCGATCGCAGGTAAATTAGCAGCCACTACACCTAAACTAATTGAACTCGCCATTTAATTCGTGTTACTGGAGGCTTTAGCCTGATTTCGCATTGTTTCCAGACTGAAAGCAGCTGCACCAAAGGTTACTAATAACACTCCCATAATTTGCACAATATCTAAATTTTCTTGAATGATTAAGCCAGCGAAAATCACTGTTAAAACTGGGATGCTACCACCGATAATTGCCGATCGCGAAGCACCTAGTTTACTGATACCAACATTGTTAAGTAAATAACCGGCAAGAGTCAGCACACCCAAGATAAATGCGCTTAAAACCAGTTCTAGCATCTTAGATTGGTCAAAAACTATCAAGTTCCAATTGCTTGGTAAAGGTAGCATCAAGCAAATAAAACTCAACAGCAACATGGTAGCGAAGTTAATTAAAGTAAAAGTCACGGGATGGAGCTTGCTAGCACATACCCGTGTCAGAATTATGTAGGCAGCAAAAGCTATGCCCGAAAGAATGGCGGTGCTGCTTCCTAGTGAAGGATTACCCATACTGGTGTTGGGAGAACCCCCTAAAACCAACAATTCACCACAGCAAATGGCGGCGATCGCAGCGAAGCGGAATGTGCTGGGGCGATCGCGGAACAGAAACCACGACAATAACCCACTAACCATCGGGTAGATAAAGAACAGTGCGATCGCCATTCCAGTTGTGACTTGAGCGATCGCAATATAGATTAGCACCTGAGACAAAAACAAAAAGCAGCCACTCACAACCGACAACAGCAAAATCCGCTTGGTAGCTTTATTAGTAGCTGTGGGATTTCCTCGCACTGAAGCAGCCAAATTTTCTAAGTCTTGCCATAGTGTTGGATGCAATATGGGAGATAACAATACCATCAGTGGTACTACTACCATAAACCGGAGCGTCAAAATTAACAGAGTATTACCCAAAGTCGGCGGTAGCAAGCGTTCTACATCTACTACTCCAAAAATTTGGGAACCTTCATGAAAAATTACCTTGATGGCTATGTTGTAAAGTGACGATATCACTGCCGATGAGACAATCAACAACAAACCTATTTGCAGCTGCGATGAGCCGGAGGAGTTACGCGATCGCGATTCTGGGGTTTTTGCTTCCAACTGCGGCTCTAGCGCAGTCGAAGGTGGGGATTTCGGTTTGCTGTGCGACAGCCTGCGGAGAACAGAAGCTGGTTCAGCAGCATTTCTTCTGCGTAAAGCTTGAGGTTGTATTACTTCCGGCTGTGGCACAGATACAATAGGAGGCTCTGATGTAGTTTCGCTTTCTGACAAATCCTTATTGAGGACAGAAATGGGTTCAGTAGCGTTTTCCTTTGGTGGTACAGGAAGCTCTGATGTTTTTTCCCTTTCCGACAAGTCTTTGCTGGGGACAGAAATCGGATTAGCGGCACTTTCTCTAACAATGGGAGGCTCTGATGTTGTTTCCCTTTCCGACAAGTCATTGCTAGGGAGAGAAATCGGGTTAGCGGCGCTTTCTCTAACAATGGGAGGCTCTGATGTTATTTCTCTTTCCAACAAGTCCTTGATGGAAACAGAAATTGTGTTCGCGGTGTTTTCTCTAACAACGGGAGGCTCTAATGTGGTTTCTCTTTCTTCTAAAAATTGATTCGGGATCGCGGAAATTGGCTCAGAGGAATTTCTTACTACTTCGCTAAAGGTTGGCAGGGATGTCTCAGAAGAATTGTTTTTTTCTGGCTCAGTAAACTGTATAACAGTAGGCGTACCTGCTGCTGGTTTGCGTGAAGCTTCTTCTATAGTTTTTTCTAGTTCTCCATGCAGGCGGTTAACAAACTCCGCCAAAATCGTTTCCCCCTGCTGCTGCTGGCTATACATCCGTGACAACTGTTGGGAAAGATTACTTTGATAGTTTTTTAGCTCCTGCTGTAGCGAGTTAAAAGTAACAGTAACGGTATCATCTAAGCTGTCAAACATGTGTTCGACTTTTTCATTTATTTCACCTACTACACTGCTGCTCACTTCAGCAGACTTTAGCGCAGCTTGTTCGTAAGACTTACCCTCTACGGTTTGGTTAGCTAAAGTTGCCAGAGAGGATTGCAGTTGTGAAGATATATGTTTTGCCAGAACTTCTGCCAGTTGCCGAATTAAGACTTGTTGCTCAGTAATTTGGCGCACTTGTTGCAAATGCTCTTTTTCCTCTACCAAGCTTTGAATCTCATCGGATAACCGATTTTTTTCTGACTGAAGCCGCTTTACGTCTTCCTGCAACGCTCTAAGAACGTTCTGCTGAAGATTTTCTAAGTCTTCAACTACAGCCCAAAGAGCATTTTCTGCTGCTCTAGATAGCTCACCTCTGACTCTAGGGTTTTCTGGTTGCTTCTCGAATCGCCCCATTAGCTTCTAACCTCTAACATCTTGACGATAAAGCTGCTTCCTGTACGCTTTATTGGCGCTCATCCTAATTTCCTGTATTTTGTCAGATAAATTAAAAATTTTAACAGTACTTCCGCATTTCAACGTAATTCTGTCATACTGAACACAACTTGGCAAAGCATCAAATCTGCCCTATTGCTGAATACACAGTGTTTTTCAGCATTCACAAGTATTTAGCCATTGGATTTTAGACTCCGCCTTCCTCAGTCGAACGGTTTTGGATTGTCGGTATGGCTGCAACTAGCTGGAAATGACACCTTTTTGATTTTTGCTCGATTTACATCAATATATTTGCCAATGAGATTTTTACTTTTAAAGAAATCTCACTCCAAAGAGATATTTATTGTTTTGCTGGCAATAGCAATTGTCAGAGACTTGCAGATGCGTGCGTTTTGGCGAAAAGTTATCTGACTTGCGAAACTAGCTGTAAATTCCTGTGGAATGTAACTTGTATGACAGTTTATATCTCTACATGGAGATTAAAGTATGCTTCTATGGAAATTCAAAGTTACGCTATCCCCTGCACAACATTCTAATGAATGAGCAGCAATTCTGCAAAAACACGCTTTTTTGCTGTTGTTGGAGTCCAGGTTCTACTTTTAGTAGATGCAGTAGAGGAAAAATTTAAAAAAATATTAATAATTCTTAGTGGAATAAAATTCGGGCGATGCTAAAGATGGTAGCGCTAAGTAAAGCACTGGCGGGGATGGTAATTAGCCATGCGGCGGCAATGCCTTTTAGTGTTTGGAACTTAATCGACTTGATATTTTGGACTAATCCAATACCAACTACACCGCCAACGAGAGCGTGGGAAGTGGAGACAGGTAAACCTAGCCGGGAGGCGATGAGGATGGTGGTAGCAGTAGCAAGTTCGGCACAGAATCCACTACTAGGTTGCAAGGCAATAATGTTTTCGCCAATAGTGGCGATAACTTTTTTACCCCAGACAGCTAAACCACCAACAATACCAGCAGCACCAAGGATTAAAATCCAAATGGGGATATCAATGCCATCTGTAGGTACGCTCCCAGTGCGATTGATGTAAACGATCGCAGCTAAAGGAGCGATCGCATTTCCCACATCATTAGAACCGTGGGCAAAGGCTACGAAGCAAGCACTTAGCAGTTGGAATCGGGCGAATAATCTTTCTACGGGATTGGGAATGGGGCATGGGGCATTGGGCATGGGGAATTGGGTAGACTCTTCTGTTTTTCCCAAATCTTCTAATTGTCGCCAACTAATGATTGTGAGTCCAACTGCTGCTACTGCACCGGTTAACAGTGGGATGTCATAAGCAGGGATGGGAAAACCAACTTGCTCAATTACAAAATTGGTTAGCGGTTCAGTTAACGACGGTAATACAATTACGCCGAATACGCCTAGCAAGGCAGTACTCAACCAGGGAATCCATTCTTGTAACTGGACTAATTGATTGGGTTGATCTAAAATCCAGTGTTTGATTAGACTGTAAAATAAAGCAGCGATCGCACCACTAATTAACGGCGTTAAAACCCAGCCAATGCTAATTAAGCCAATTGATGGCCAATCAATTGCACCTACTCCCAAAGCTACCCAACTAAATCCGGCGATCGCACCAACAACGGCATGGGAAGATGAAACTGGTAAACCCCGTGATGTAGCAATTTGTAACCACACACCACAGGAAATTAGTACCGTTACCATCCCAACAACGAATATTTGGGGTGTAGCTGCGAATAAAGCGGGATTGGCAATTTTCGTTGCCAGAGTTTCCGTTACCTCATGCCCAAACAATACAGCACCCGTAAACTCTAATACCCCAGCAATTACGATCGCTTGTTTGAGAGTTACAGCTTTGGAACCTACAGAGGTTCCCATCGCGTTAGCAACATCGTTTGCTCCGAGATTCCAAGCGACGTAGAAAGCTAGTAAGGCTACTGCAACTAAAGTAATAAGCATTTTTTTGAGGCTGATAGGGGATGAGGTACATAGGGGGGAAAAATTGCTTCTTCATCCCCCTTGTCTCTGTTTTACGGATAAATTAAGATTTTATAAGTATCCGGTGTGGGTGCGATCGCTTGCTCGACAGCTGCTGATAAATCTTTTAATGGATAGCGATCGCTAATCAACGCTTGCACGTCAATTCGTTGATTAAATACAATATCAGCTGATAAATTCTGAAGCCGATAAGATGAGCTATAACTACCGATCAAGTCAATTTCTCGACGGTAGAGGATATTCGGATTAATGGGAATTTCCAACTCATCGGGGAATTCGGCGAAAAACAAGATTTTGCCACCTTTGCGGGTACTATCAAGTGCTTGAAAGAAAGCTTTCTCACTAGGAACAGCCAGCAAGGTAACATCAACACCCATTCCACCAGTTAAAGCATGGATTTTTGCTGTTAAATCGGCATCACGGGCATCAAAAGCCGCCTCTGCGCCGACACTCAAGGCTTTTTCAATTCTAGAGGGTAGTAAATCGGTAGCGATCGCTTTTGCTCCAAAATACTTTACCAACATGATAAACATTAACCCAATAGGCCCAGCACCAGTAACTAATACAGTTTGTCCTGGGGCAATTTGGGCTTTTTTCACCGCTTTCAAGCAGCAGTTAGTTGGTTCGACAAAACTCGCTTCTTCAAAACTGATGCGATCGGGGATCGGAATCAGCCCACCATTTTGGACAATATGTCCGGGTACTTTGACATAATCGGCAAAACCGCCACCACTGGCGTTAAAGCCTGCAGTTGTGGAAATGTTTTTGTAGACATCGCACATAGAAAAATTGTCACTTAGGCAGTAGGCGCAACGCATACAAGGGATGTGGTGCATCACCGCTACCCGTTGTCCAACTTGCCAATCTTTGACATCATTGCCTAATGCTGCGATCGTGCCGGCAGTTTCATGTCCAAAAATGCGCGGTGGTTCATATAGTGGATAACGAATTTTCTTAATATCTGACTGACACAATCCCACAACCCGCACCTGTACCAGTACTTCATCTGGTTCTAGGCTTGGAACTGGGATATCTTCGTAAGACAGTTGATTAACGCCTCTAAATACCTGTGCTTTCACGTTGGTTTTTCCCGCTCAACGATACTAGATGTAACATTA
Source organism: Nostoc sp. (assembly GCF_036917435.1). Lineage (GTDB taxonomy): Bacteria > Cyanobacteriota > Cyanobacteriia > Cyanobacteriales > Nostocaceae > Nostoc. The sequence continues at coordinate 127,152 of NZ_JBALDM010000013.1, read as the reverse complement.
GTCGTCAACGTTAAGCTATCAGGTTTAAGATTTCTCTGTTTTAGTACTATCCAAGGGGCGGCTACCACTTCTTATAAGATACAAGGGTGTGTTACGGCTTCCGTAAGGCTGTATTATTTTTGAATATTTTCTCAATATTTTTTCCGAGACGGTAGCAATGACTATTCGCCATGCGACTGAAACTGACTTACCTGCAATTGTGGCAATTTATAATGCTGCAATTCCTAGCCGCATGGCAACTGCTGATTTAGAGCCAATATCTGTGGAGAGTCGCTTTCTTTGGTTTAAGACGCGATCGCCTTCACAACGCCCAATTTGGGTAATCGAAGTAGAGGAAGTAATTGCTGGATGGCTGAGTTTCCAATCCTTTTATGGGCGGCCTGCCTATAATACGACTGCCGAAATTAGTATTTATATAGCCCCTCAATTTCATCGCTGTGGTTTAGCACGACAACTATTAGCACAAGCAATTAGCGAAAGCCCTAGTTTGGGTTTAAAGACCCTAGTATGCTTCATTTTTGCCCACAATCAGCCCAGTTTAAACCTTTTTGAAACATTCGGTTTTCAACCTTGGGGACATTTACCTAAAGTTGCCGAACTTGACAATATTGAACGCGATTTAATAATCATGGGACTCCGAATTACTAAACCTGTTGTTTAATTTGATGGCAATAAGTAAAATCGCGTAAATAATTAAAGGTTTGTAGTAAGGACTTTAGTCCTAAAAAAAAGGACTGAAGTCCTTACTATGAACTCAATTGCAATAATTTTACATTAATTAACTAGTTCTATTTATTCGCACTTACTTAATATTAGCAACGCTTCAACTGTGTTAATAACACAACAACTTCATCAATTGCTTGCCGCACAATTGTTGCAGGCTGCTCTGATTGATTCACAATAATACTAAAAACTAACGGTTCGTATTTAGGCGAATTCACATATCCAGATAGAGAAACTACACCCGTTAGCGTACCTGTTTTTGCTTGTACAATTCCCTCAGCAGATGTGTTTTGAAATCGGTTTTTCAAGGTTCCACTTTTACCAGCTACGGGCAAAGATGCACGATACACGTATCCTGCTGGTGTTTTTGCCATTCCTCGTAAAGTTTGTACAAAAGCTTCTGGTGTCACTAAATTACGACGTGATAAACCAGAACCATCTACTAAAATATAATTTGCTGGATCGACTCCCAATTTAGTTAAACTCGCTTTGACAACTTCCAAACCTACATCAGCGCTAGTCTTAGTTTTTACTCTGGGCTTTTCCCCAGCTAATGCTCTCAACAGGGCTTCAGCGTAAAGATTATTACTATTCTGAAGAGTTTCCATTAATAATTCAGATAAAGGTGGCGACTCTACAAATGCTATTTCCTCTTGATTAAGGCCACCATTGACTACTAATGTTTGTCCCACAGGAATTTTTTCTGTTGCCAAAGCAGCACGAAAGCGCCGTAAGAAGTAATAATTAGGGTCAACTACAGGCAAATCTATTAAAGACGGTTCAGAATTTGTTGTTAATTGTCCTTGAATTCGTAATGTTGTTCCTGATAATTCGCGGGTAACATTGACGTAGGTTGGTTGATTTTGGGCAACAGTTATTGACTGATTAATTGTCCGCCACTGTTTCGTCTCACCAGGATCGATCCACACTACTTGTAAAGATTTACCTACAGCTTGCGGTACAAGTTTTAAGCTAAAAATATTTTGATTTAGAATAAAGCTGCTGACTGGTGCGCCATAGTCTGACTGCACATCTTCCCATTGCCAGGTGGGGTTAACAATATCGCCTTGAATATAACTATCATCAGCTATCAATCGCTGAATTTGAGTTATACCTTTCTGTTTTAGCTGCTGTGCTAATGTTTGCAGTTGAGTATCACTTAAACTGGGATCTCCCCTACCCACAACACGTAAAACACCATTGCTATTTTGATAAATAGAGGTGCGAATCCGAAAATTAGCACCTAATTGCTGCAATGCAGCTGCTGTTGTCAGCAATTTGAGGTTAGACGCGGGAATAAAATATTTCTGAGCATCCCGACTGTAAAGATTTGGCCCCGTTGACAGGGGTTGTACCAAAATTCCCCAGCGCACCCGACTAAATAAAGGACGATTGATTACAGCATCTATAGCTGTTCCCAATTGGGTAGAGCAAATTGATTTTGTGGTAGTTGTTGGTGCAACTGGAGTTTGTGCTTTAGCTGCTGGCTGGATAACACTAATTTGAGTACCCAGAAACAGCAGCATCAAGCCAAAAGAAATTTTTCTAGTCATCACATAGTTAGTAAAACTACTTGATGATAATACCTTGGTGTGGCATTTTTTTACGTCAGTTCGACGGGAGGATTCCAAATATTTTTTCTCAGGTAGAAGCGCCCAGACGCGGAGGAGCTTTTCTGGTGAAATGGGACTAAAGAAACAGAAAGCTGAGATAAATCAAGATCAAGATGTTTGGCGATATTTAAATATTTAGTATAAAATACAATCAGTAATTTAAATATTTTACGAAATTTAATGAAATTATTTACTACGTTAATCGCTACGGCTGTTAGTGTGGCTGCTGTAGCTATTTCTGCGCCTGCACACGCACTTGTTTTCACACAGTGGAATTTCAACAATTCCGATCTAACTCCTAATATTGGTAATGGAACCGCCTCACTCGTGGGAGGAACAACAGCCACATTTGCCGGCGGTGCTGGATCTACCGATCTTAGTACTCCTACTAATATGGCTTGGATTACAGCCAGTTACCCAATCCAAGGCGGCACTTTTGACAAAATAGCTGGGGTACAATTTGCCTCTAGTACAGCAGGATATCAAAATATCATTGTGAGTTGGGATCAGCGCAACTCAGGTACTGCAAGTAAATACGCTCAGTTCCAATATTCTACTAATGGAAGTACTTTTGTGGATTTTGGTGCGCCATCCATTACTGGTGGTAATGGTAGCTTTTTATCCTATAGTGTGGACTTATCAAGTATTACCGCAGTGAATAACAATTCTAGTTTTGCTTTCCGGCTAGTTTCTGCTTTTGATCCAAGTACCCCGACTTTGTATTCTGGGACTGGAGGAGGATACACATCTGGCGGAACTAGGCGTTTCGATATGGTAACTGCAAATGGTAATGCCATAGCAGTCCCCTTCGACACTCCAGGAGGCGCAACCATTCCTACAGTCGGCTCCCTAGTAGCCCTTGGTGCAATGATAAAAGTTAGAAAAACCATAGCATCAAAAATAGCTAACCCTGTCACTAGCGCGGTTAGCTAGGCTAAACTGTTCCACCTCTGAAAAAGCCGTTTTCGATACGTTAACTTTGGTTACAACACTCTTCAAATGTAATTAAAAAACGATTGTTAGAGGTTGTTTGAAAAGTCCTCTTATCGGTATCAAAAGTTTTAGATCCTCCTAAATCCCCCTTAAAAAGGGGGAAATAGAGCCTTCGTTTAAAAAAGTTTACTCTTCATCTTCCTCTTCCTCTTCATCTTCCCCGAACACTGCGTCTATAAGTTCTTGTGCGCGTTCGTCTGAAATCTTTAAGGCTTCTTGAAGCTCAGAGATATAATCTTGTTCTGCTTCGGGTACTTCTTCGTCAATGCCTACTACTAAGATAGCTGTGATGTATGCAGTTTCACGATAATTTTTATTGGGTAAGGATTCGATGGACTGGGCGATTAAATCTTCTGGTTCTTCTTCTTCAATCAAGTTGACGACTTTTTCGGTCAATTCTTCAAAGTCTTCTTCAGAGTAATCTTCAAATAATTCAACCCGACCGAGAAATTCGCTTAAAGCATATTCTTCTACTGAAGAAATACCTTCACCATCAGATGCTGCGGAAAATAGTCCAAGGATTGCGATCGCAACTTCTGGTTCTAGAGCAACTGAACTAATACTACGGCCTTTGGGCAATTTGCGTGTAGACATAATTATCCTCTAAAAGTTACGTGATATTTCAGGAAGTGAAAAGCTTCCTAAAATGTAGGATTCCCAAAAGAATGCAGAAAAATATATTTGTATAAATATTTCTTCATAAAAAATCCGCCGAGGAATATACCTCGACGGATAAAAACGGTTAAATTGCCTTGAATATCAAGGTTTTAAGGACTTGTGTACAGCAAACCCAAAAGCTGGACTAAATATCATCATCAATCAGTTGCTCCCGATTAACATCTGGACTATCTGCTGTCCAATAGTCATCTGCTAAAGGAGATTCAGAAACTACTACCAACTCAGTCTCTTTTTTATGATCGTTTCCCCATTCATCTAAAACATCTTTAATTAACACTTCTTGCAACCAAATCTTAGCGACAACAGTCAGGGGTAACGCTAGAAATAATCCTAAAAAGCCAAAGAAAGTAACGAAAAATAGTTGGGCGATTAAGGTTATAGCGGGTAGCAGTGAGACTTGATGCGCCATGACGACGGGTGTAATAAAATTGCTCTCAACCTGTTGAATGACAAAGTAGAGAATCAAGACAGCGATCGCTTTCCAAGGTTCATCTAAGAATGCGATCGCCATTGCTGGGATTACACTCATTGTTGGGCCTAGGTTGGGAATCAAGTTAAAAAATCCCGCTAAAACCGCTAAAGCTAGTGCTGCCTTGACATGCAAAATTAATAAGCCAATGAAACTCATCAGCCCCACGACACAGATGGCAATGAAAGCGCCTGTAATCCATCCCTCCAAGGAGACTTCACATTTATCTAAAATCCCATCTACCCGCCGCCGATAAAATGAGGGGAAAAGCCGTACAAATACTTTGCGATAAGCTAGGGGATCGGCTAACATCATTCCTGTTAAAACCAACACTAGCAAAATCTTGAGAACGACTTCCAAAGATCCAGATACAAAGGCGAAGGAGTTTCCCAACAAGCGATTGGCGAAGGGCTGTACTTGTTGGATGAGGCTGTTGATATCTGGGATGTAAGGAACCAACTGGTCAGGAATACGAGTTCTTAGAGCATCAAGCCAATTATTAAAGCGCCCAAACCCTTTAGGAACCTGATAGGTTAGTTCTTGAAACTGCTGGGCAAATGGTGGGACAATTAGCCAGAAAAAACCCACGACACCTGCAAAAAAGATTGCTACTGCTAAGAGGACGGCGAATCCACGCTTCATCCCAAAGCGTTGGAAGCGTTTTGCTAGCCGATTTAAGGTGGTGGCTAAGACAACTGCGGCAAACATGAGCAAAAGGACTTCCCGAATTTGCCACAGGATGTATAAAGAAAGAACTATGGCGATTAAGCCGATCCATTGACCGAGGTTCACAGGCTGACTCCCAACGGTTGGCGAGATGCAATTTTGTTGTAATTCAGCTAGGTTAGCTGATTTTAGTTACTTGTGTGTACATAGTTTAAGTTAATTTCTGTGCTTGGAATCGCCACAGTAGCGCGATCGCTATAATCACAATCGGCGACAATATTATAATTAGCGCGTTGGTTGCTGTCGCCGGAATTGGTACACTTGGCCCTGCATACTTAATTAATAGCGATAACAAAGCTGAGAGTAAAAGTAGTTTCAGAACCAATCCTAGTTGATTTCCCATAAAGGTGCGGCAGACAAATTTTTGTGGATGTACTCGAATTTGGGCTATACTGCCCAGTTTCTACAATAAACCTACGGATACAATCCTTAATATGTCTGCGGCATGAATCTGGAAAAAGAACTAAGTAAAACAGTACGATTGTTCTACTATAAACTAATTAAAGATAGTATTATTAAGGACTGTTTCATCAGAAACTCCTTCTTCGCCGCCCAATATGTCAGACAAACAGCTAGCAGCATCCTTGAATGGACATCTTCCGTACCCCAGCCACAACAGCCAGAATACCATTCGGATTCGGGGTGCTAGGCAGCATAATCTGAAAAATATTGACTTGGAATTGCCACGCGATCGCCTAATCGTATTCACTGGCGTTTCGGGTTCTGGTAAGTCTTCCCTGGCATTTGACACGATTTTCGCTGAAGGGCAACGTCGCTATGTAGAATCCCTTAGCGCCTACGCCCGCCAATTTCTCGGACAACTGGATAAGCCGGATGTGGAAGCCATTGAGGGCTTAAGTCCAGCAATTTCTATTGACCAAAAATCAACGTCTCATAACCCGCGTTCCACTGTGGGGACGGTGACAGAGATTTACGACTATTTGCGGCTGTTATTTGGTCGGGCTGGCGAACCCCATTGTCCGATATGCGATCGCTGTATTGCACCCCAGACAATCGATGAGATGTGCGATCGCATCATGGAATTACCAGATCGCACCCGCTTCCAAATCCTAGCACCCGTTGTCCGGGGGAAGAAAGGCACACATCGTAAGCTTTTGTCAAGTCTGGCTTCCCTGGGTTTTGTCCGCGTCCGAATTAATGGTGAAATCCGCGAATTGTCAGATTCCATTGAATTGGATAAAAATTTTACCCACACCATCGAAGTGGTAATTGACCGCTTGGTGAAAAAACCTGATATTCAGGAGCGTTTAGTTGATTCCCTGTCTACGTGTCTCAAACAATCAGGTGGGATTGCGGCCATTCTTGTAACTTTGCTTGGTGACGATGGACAAGAGAAAGAAGAAGAATTAGTATTTTCGGAAAATTTTGCCTGTCCAGAACATGGCGCGGTAATGGAGGAACTATCGCCGCGATTGTTCTCGTTTAACTCGCCTTATGGTGCTTGCCCGCACTGTCATGGAATCGGGACTTTAAGAAGATTTGCGCCAGATTTGATTGTACCCGACTGGGAAGCGCCAGTTTATGCTGCGATCGCGCCTTGGTCAGAAAAAGATAATTCTTATTATCTGGAATTACTCTATAGTGTAGGACAGATTTATGGATTTGAATTACAGACAAATTGGGGCAAGCTGACAGAAGAACAGAAACAAATTATTTTGTATGGAGAAAAAGATGAACGAGCCGCAGAAGCACTAAGGAAGCAAAGTTTTAAAGGTGCTATTCCGATTTTGCAACGGCAATATGAGGGCGGTTCGGAATTAGTTAAGCAAAAATTAGAGCAGTATTTAATCGATCAACCGTGTGAAGTTTGTCTGGGAAAACGGTTAAAACCGGAAGCTTTGGCGGTGAAGTTGGGACAATATGGAATTTTAGATTTGACTACCGTATCAATTCGAGATTGTCGAGAGAGAATTGAGAAATTTGAATTGAGCGATCGCCAGTTACAAATTGCTGATTTAGTCTTGAGAGAAATCAAAGCTAGATTGCAATTTTTGTTAGATGTCGGTTTAGATTATCTCACCCTCGATCGTCCCGCCATGACCCTTTCTGGTGGCGAAGCCCAACGAATTCGGCTAGCAACACAGATTGGTTCTGGTTTAACAGGAGTTCTCTACGTTTTAGATGAACCAAGTATTGGTTTGCATCAACGAGATAATGGTAGATTACTCAAAACCTTAACGAAATTGCGCGATTTGGGTAATACATTAATAGTTGTTGAACACGATGAAGAAACAATTCGTGCAGCCAATTATATAGTTGATATTGGCCCTGGTGCAGGAATTCACGGCGGAAATATTGTCGCCCAAGGTGATTTTCAGGCGTTATTAGCAGCAGAAGATTCTTTAACGGGTGCATATTTATCAGGAAGACGGGTAATTACTACACCAGCAGAACGCCGAGAAGGAAATGGGCGCAGTTTGGGAATTAAAAATGCTCATCGCAACAATTTACAAAATATAGATGTAGACATTCCGTTAGGTAAACTCGTCTCTATTACTGGTGTGTCGGGTTCTGGTAAATCTACCCTAATTAACGAATTACTGTATCCATCTCTGCAACACCATTTAACTAAGAAAGTTCCCTTACCCAGACATTTGGATAAAATTCAGGGATTAAACGCGATTGATAAAGCGATCGTTATCGATCAATCCCCAATTGGACGTACACCACGTTCTAACCCTGCGACTTACACAGGAATTTTTGATGCCATTCGGGATGTATTTTCCCAAACAGTAGAAGCGAAAGCTAGGGGTTACAAACCTGGACAATTTTCCTTCAACGTTAAGGGTGGACGTTGCGAAGCTTGTAGCGGACAGGGTGTGAATGTTATTGAAATGAACTTTCTTCCCGATGTTTACGTGCAATGCGAAATTTGTAAAGGTGCAAGATATAACCGCGAAACATTGCAGGTGAAGTATAAAGATAAGTCGATTTCAGATGTCCTGAGAATGACAGTTGAGGAGAGCTTAGACTTTTTCCAGAATATACCCAAAGCGATCGCGCGTTTGCAAACTTTATTTGATGTCGGCTTGGGTTATGTGCAACTAGGACAACCTGCGACTACCTTATCTGGTGGGGAAGCCCAACGGGTAAAATTGGCAACAGAACTATCTCGCCGCGCCACAGGTAAGACACTTTATTTAATCGATGAACCGACAACAGGGTTATCTTTTTACGATGTCCACAAATTGTTAGATGTCTTGCAAAGATTGGTAGATAAAGGTAATTCGATTTTAGTAATTGAACACAACTTAGATGTAATTCGTTGTTCTGATTGGGTGATAGATTTGGGGCCAGAAGGTGGCGATAAAGGGGGAGAATTGATTGCTGTGGGTACACCGGAGGAAGTTGCAAAAAATCCCAGGTCTTATACTGGGCAATATTTGCAGCAGGTTTTGAAACAATATCCAGCGATGAAATCTTAGTCTTTTCCAAGTACACGGGTAGGGGCACAACATGTTGTGCCCCTACGATGATCTGTATTCTCTCCTCTTAGGGACTACGGTGTACACACAAGTCATCGAATTACCCAAAACAAGAGAAAAACCTCACCGAACAAGGCAAAAATAAAAAGTAAAAAGTAAAAAGAAAGAGGAATAAATCTTAAAACGCCGTCAACAACTACTTGTGTGTACACCGTAGCCTCTTAGGGGAGAGAAGCTTTGAATCTTACTCCCCCTAGCTCTTAAGGGGTTGGGGGTTAGCTCTGTATTGGACTCAATTGCAAACAGCTATAATATGAACTTATTCTGGAATTGGAACCTTTCGATGTGTATTTACACGTAGATAGAACTCAAATCGAGAACTCTAGTAAAAAATTAATAGAGAGCAAATTAATGACAGAGCCTAATTCGCAAGATAAAAATAGCTTTCTTTACCCTCGTAGTCGATATTATGGTAAATTCCAGCCAGAAACTTTAGCATTTAATGCCAATCTCCAAGAATTTGCCCAAAAAATTACTTATCTCTCTTGTCTAGAAACAGCAGGTAAAATATCTCCAGAAGAAGCTTACGAGAAAATGAAGGTGCTTTGGAAACAGTTGAAGCATAGCAAAAAGGAACTGGCTATTGGCATAGATAAATGAAAACTAGTTTTTGGGTATAGAGTATGGTCAATAACTACCAATGCCCTATACCCTATACCCAATCTACAGTTAATTAGCTTCTAGCAAAGTCCAGAAATAGCCATCTGGTGCAACGAAAGAGAAACTTGTCTCGCCAAACTCATTAGTAGTGATGTCTGTAACTTTTTGTGCAGTACTTGCTTTGGTGCGATCGCAATACTCCTGTATTCCCTTAACGCGATAGGTATATAAAGACATACCCAAGCTACCTGGTTGGGCTGCTTCAAAGCGCGATTCTAAATTAAGAGATTCTGGGAATCGGACAATATAAAGTCTACCACTACGTGCAGCCATCACATCGGACTTAGAAGAACGCGGATCGTCAAAAGTAGTAACAATAAACTTTTCACCAGGGTTAAGGTCAAAAATATCTCGACCGGCTGGCGAAGATTCATAGCTAGTTTCGACATCATCACGCACACGCAACAAACCTAAAACTTCCTCATAAAACTTCAGGGTTTCTTTGCTGTCATCTTGAACGATGATCCCTATATGAGTAAACTGACTAGTCTTGAGAGCTGCATTATGGTTAACTTGTCCGTAATGTGGCAGTGTATACCCAAACCTTTGAAATAAAACCTGTCGAGTTAAAGGTTGCAATAGCAGCATTTCTCGTACACCAACTGCTGGCTCAATAAAAGGACGGCTTTTTCTCTCTTTGTTATAGATGACTTCCCAATACGGGGGAGAGTGTCTAATAGGGAAACCTGCGGCTTTTGCATCCTCTATATGATTTAAGATACTTAATACATCTGTTGTTAAGCTTGTTGCCCAACGATTTCCTTTAATTTTCATCGATGCTATTCCCAAACCTTCATGGGTGGGATTTTGCCAAACCATCAACCGAATCAAACCATGATCTGAATTTTGATGGTAGAGACGGATTGAGTGTAAAGACGAATTTACTCCATATAATTGATAAGCTACATCTGCGGTTAATTCGCCTATTTGACCAATGCGATAGCCAAATTGCTCCCAATACTGAATTGCAGAAATTGGTTCTGGGATGCCGATACAGACTTCATAGATACCTTCAATCGCGGTTTGTTGTTCTTGAGTCATAATAATTTTGGATTTTAGATTTTAGATTGGATCAAAATTACTCAGTCTTGATTCTTATAGGGAGCATAAGAACAAGATAAATTCTTAAGGTTCACAAAAGTATCTCAGAAAGAATCCGAAAAGCAACAATCTTATTTTGTAGCTTATGATGTACCTACAAAAGTGAGTATAGAGTTCTTCTGATTTCACGTAAGTAGGTAGGCGTAATTCAATATAAGATCAAACCTCATCCTCAATCCCTCTCCTTAGTAAGGCTACCTTGTACACACAAATCTTTTAATTTCTGCGTAACGTAGCGTAGCCTAATTTTTACAAGTTAATGTATTGGCATTGCAGGTCGATGTATTAGCATTGCAGGTCGATGTATTAGCATTGCAGGTCGATGTATTGGCATTGCAGGTCGATGTATTGGCATTGCAGGTCGATGTATTGGCATTGCAGGTCGATGTATTGGCATTGCAAGCTAAGGTGTAACGCCAATACTGCTCGGTTAAAAATATTCGTAGGTTGGGTTGAGGCTTTGCGAAACCCAACAAACCTCGTCAAATGTTGGGTTTCGTTCCTCAACCCAACCTACACATTTTTATTTTTTGGGCAAAACCTACGCAGTATTGGGTGTAGGGCAGCTTTAAAAAACTTGTGTGTACGCCGCAGCCTTAGTAAAGAAAAGGAAGCCAGAGGCAGGGGTGAGGTTTTATATTTAATTTGACCCACTTACATAATCAAGAATCACCATAAAGTTTTTTAACAGGAGTTAAGCTATGACGCAGCGACTGACTCAGGAGCAATTATCACAAATAGTCAGAGAAGTAGAAGGTCTGCAAGTGCGTCGGGAAGCTGAATTAGACCAGCAGCAGGTTAAAGAAATTTTGCAGGAGTTGAATTTACCGCCTGAGTTACTAGATGAAGCGCTGATTCAGTTAAATCGCCGCCAAGCATTGGAGGTACAACAACGCCGGAATCGATGGATTGCCTCTGGAGTTGTTGCAGTTTTGGTGATATTGAGTGCATCTACAATATTTTTCATCCAGCAACAGAATTCTGTACTTTCCCGTGTTTCTGCTCAACAAGACCGCATTACCTTGGTATCAAATACTGGCGGTGACTTGAAGACAATTTCCCGTCAAACCAATCCAGAAGTTTTTTACCGTGTCACTTTAAAGGATGCACCTTTGGGTAAAAAGCTGGCTCTATCCTGTAATTGGGTTGACCCAAGTGGTCAAATTGTCAAGCAAAACAACTATCAAACCCGCGAAATTAATACATCTGTCTGGGATACTCAGTGTCGCTACACGATTAATTCGGCTGCAACTGTTGGCAATTGGAAGGTGCAGATGTTTCTGGAAGGTCGGCAGATTAGCGATGAAACCTTTGAAGTGAGATAGTCAAGATGGGTAACATTCCGCATCATTTTCTTGGCTATTGGGGTTACGGCGCTCAACGCGAGTTGGAAGCGCTGTTAATTAGTACTTTGGAAAACCTCTCTCCAAACCTCTCCCCTACGAGGGGAGAGGCTTTGACTTTTCCCCCTTCCCTAGTAGGGAAGGGGGTTAGGGGGTTAGATCAGAAAAATCAGTTATCTCTACAAGAAAATCATCCTCTTCCCATCTGGAATGTTGCTTATCTAGGATTTGATGGAAATTCCCCACTGCTAAAAAATCAAATTGCTGCGATTTCGGCATCAGGATTATTAACTTCACCTGATGCTTGGGTAAGTCTCCAAGAAAATAACTGCCTAATTTTGGGTAGAGAACCTTTTGGAAAGATGCCTTTGTATTGGACTCAGCAAGGACAAGCGATTTGGTTTGCATCCCAACTGCAACTACTTTTACCGATATTACAAAAATCAGAAGTTAGCATTCCTGGCTTATATGGCTATAGCTGTTTTTCTTACGTCCCTACACCTTTAACTCCTGTTAAAGAAGTGTTTGCAGTGCCGGCTGGAACTGAGTTAGTTTGGCAGAGCGATCGCCAATCAGGTAAACTGCGATCGCCTGAATCTAAAAATATCCACTCGTGGCGGGAAGTTCCAAAACAGTTAACAGATGAAGCTACAGCAATTACCGAATTGCAAACTCTCCTTAAAAACTCCATTGAACGACAGATTGGCGATTTAAAGGATGAGCCTGTTGGGGTGTTTCTCTCTGGCGGACTCGATTCTTCAGTGGTGGCGGCACTGCTGGTACAAGCAGGGGTGAAAGTCCGCGCTTACACTCTAGATTTTGGTGATGTAGGCATTCCAGAATATCCATACTCTGAACAAGTCGCCGAGTTTCTGAAAATTCCGCTTGTTAAAGTTGCAGTAACCCCAAGTGCGATCGAGAATGCCTTAATTCCGACAGTGCAAGCATTAGATTTGCCCTTTGGGGATGGCGTGTGTGTGCCGTTGTATCTCCTATCTGAAAGGGCGAGTCAAGAAACTCAAGTAATTTTTAACGGCGAAGGTGGAGATCAATTATTTGCCGGTTGGACGAACAAACCTTTAATTGCGGCAGGTGTTTATCAGGCAGAAAATCCCGCCGGAGAGGAAACTTTTATCCAACAATATCTCCGCACTTTTCACCGTCTTGGGGGATACGAATCTCAAGTTTATCAGCCGGAAGCTTATGGACAGATCCAAAATTTGCATCCTGAAGATTGGCTGTTGGCGGCTCTTAATCAAGATGAGTGTCCATCTTTGCTGCATCGCTTGCGCAGTGCGAGTCTGATGCTCAAAGGGGCGCAGAATATCCATCCCCGTGCGACTGCATTGGGGCTTGCACATGGGTTGTGGGTGCGATCGCCTTTTTGTGATTTACCTCTAGCAGAATGGACATTTAGCCTATCTGGAGAACTCTGTTTGCAAGGAGCCTGTGAAAAATATATCCTCAAACGTGCCGTAGAAAATTGGCTTCCGCCTGAGATTGTTTGGCGACAAAAGCGGGGGATGGGGGTTCCTTTAACTTCTTGGTGTTTAAATGATTTTTGGCATCAGCTGGGTATCTGGCTCAATCCTGAAATACTTCGCGCCAATAATCACTTTTATCCTCATATCGCGGCACAAATCGTTGAAGGCAAACTTGGAGCAGGTATTCAAGGTAGGCGGATTGGTGAAACTCTCTGGTTACTTATTATGTGGCAACTTTGGCGATCGCACGTTTTAAATGAAAAACTCAGCAAACAGTCTTGGGATCATCCTTTTTGGTTACATCGTTGGTTATGGAGGAACTACAAGCGATGGCAAGGTTAGATAAAAAAGAGTTAGGAGAGACGCGATTAATCGCGTCTGTACAAAAGGTAGGAGTTGGGAGTGAGCAATTAATCTCCTTATGTCTCCCATTTTCTGGGGAACTTGCCCAGGAGTTGCTGAGTACTTATGGTTCTCCCCTTTATGTTTATAATGGCGATCGCTTGCGTGAAACTATTGAACGCATTACTAAAGCTGTCAATTATCCGCGCACACAATTTCGGTTTGCAAGCGTTACCAATGGCAATATTACGCTGTTAAAAATTTTTCGCTCATTTGGGTGGGGGCTTCACGCTAATACGCCAGGAGATATTTACCTGGGATTGCAAGCTGGTTTCGATCCTAGTGAGATTGTTTATAGCGGTAGTAATTTGAATCGGGCGGAGATGATACAAGTCTTGAATTGGGGAGTTACAACTCTCAATTTTGATAGTCTCGCTCAATTACAGGTGTGCTGCGAAGTTTTGCCCAAAGGCACACAGAAAGATATTCGGCTGGGTTTACGCTTAAATTTGCCACAAATTACTGGAGATAGCCGAATTGGTGTACGTCCTGAAGAATTTGGTGATGCGATCGCTTTAACTCATAAATTTGGATTAAAGCTGAGTGGTTTACACTTCTATCGAGGGACTGGAACTAATGCCACAACTGCTTTCACTCAAGTAATTGATACAGTAATTGCCACAGCACAACTGTTACCAGATTGGGAATATTTAGATTTTGGTGGTGGCTTTGGCTATCCATATCACCACAACAAAACAGCCTTTGATTGGGAAATTTTTGGGAGTGAGTTAAGTGAGAGAATTAGGCGATTAGGGCGAGAGATTGATTTGGTGATTGAACCGGGACGAAGTGCGATCGCAGGATGTGCAACAATGCTAGCTCAAGTTGTTTCTGTGAAATGGCAAGGAGAAAAGCAGATTGTCGGAGTTGATACCACTGTTGCTAATCTTTCAGTACCATCAGTACACGGCGGCTACCGCGAAATTGTTACTTGGAAACAAGCAGACAATCCTCATTCTCTATTCACAACTGATATTTGCGGTAATACTACTTATTCACGAGATTATCTAGGTAAAAATTGTCAACTCCCGGCGTTAGAAATTGGTGATATTATTGCCATTTTAGATGTGGGTGCTTATGGCTATGCCATGTCGTCTCACTTTTTACACCGCCCTAAACCTGCCGAAGTTTTGCTAGAAAATGGCATACATCGCTTGATTCGCCAACGAGAAGACTACAGTGTTTTGCTTGTAAATCAGGTATTGAGTTAAGAACTATTCTATTATCTGAAATTTGGGAGAGATAGTTGGATTTAAAGAATAACGAACCACAGAGGCACAGAGAACACAGAGAAGAAGAATATAGCCCTAATCATAGCCACCTTCTCGCAAGCGGGGAGGGGGTTGGGGGTGGGGTTCAGTACCTACTCAACTGAGAGCCGCCATAGCTTTTTTCATGACTACTTGATAACTAACATCAAATAAAAATTATGAAGTGTATTAACTGCGGAACTGACAACAAACTAAAAGACCGGACAGATAATCAAGGTCGTTGTGTAAAATGCAATCACGTCTTTGCCTTTGAGCCAACTAGTATGGGCAGTGTTAAGATAACTGACCCTTTTTTTGCAAAGGCGATCGCTGACATTTCTGCAAATAACACCTTATTTTTTACACCCAAGCAACTGCTTTATTTTCTAGATAATCGTCTACGAAAAAGTCCGAAGTCATTTTTAGGATTTAGCTGGCTTTTCCCTTTTTTCTTTATTAATTTAATTACATCGCTAACTATTTTTATTCCATTAATAGTAAATCTTGGATTTATTATTTTCTTCTATGAAAGTAGCAAATCAAATAAACTCAATTCTGCAAGTCGTAAACATCATGCGAGGAATTTACAAATCATAGGAGGAATTATCCTTCCCATAGGAATTTTACTAAGTCTCGTCTCAAACTCATTCCTCCTCTTTTTCATTGCTGTGATTATGGGAATGCTGCCCATATATTTAGGAACTCGACAGCTAGGGAGAATTGGATTATTAACACAAGAATTTTTATTTCCTGAATCTCAAGTTAAAGATTGGCTAGGTCGTTGGCAGCAAATCAATGGTTCAATTCTTAAAATCCTACCTTTTCCGCTTCCGCGTGAGGAAAATACACCAGCTACGGTTAATCCTGATGTGACAGCTTACAGTTTTGATAGATTAGTTGTTTGTGATACTGCTGCTATTGCTCAACTATTAATTGCTAATAATTTCCACTTTGAAAATAACTGTGCAATTCTCAGCATAACTGGATATCCCCAAAGCATTTTTGACACCACAATGCAAATGTTGCGCCGCAATGCTGATTTGAAAGTTTATGCAATACATGATTGCAATCCACAAGGAATTAGTTTAGTTCATAATTTGAAAACCAACGCTAATTGGTTTCTCAATAGCGAGATTGCAATTATTGATATCGGACTAACGCCACGTCAAATTATTGCTACCAAACGCGGAATGTTCATTCAATCTTCTCCAGAGTCGGCACAAGAAGCTAAACAATTACCTCAAGAAGTTCGTCAAAGTTTATCTGCTGAAGAATTAGCCTGGTTAGAATCTGGAAAGTTTGTAGAATTAGAATCTTTCACTCCCCAAAGGCTGATTCAAGTACTGCAAAAGGGTATTGCTGGCAGTCGAAATCTAGAAGGTGATGACAGCAACTTACTTTTAATAGGGGATACTGGTAGTGATATGTATGTTGTTCAAAGTTTTGGTTGATATGGCGCTTCTCGTTTTGATGCAATACAGTTTGACCTCTCTCCAAACCTCTCTCCTAAAAGGAGAGAGGCTTTGAATCTTACTTCCCTTCCCTTGTAGGGAAGGGGCTGGGGGTTAGGTTCTGTATTCCATGCAATTGAGAACCGTTATAAGCCCAAAACCCTGATATAGAGACGCGATTTATCGGATCTTCAAAGACCAATTATTTACACCAATTTCGATTTACCAAAATTATGCATAAATTGCAATTCAGATGTGGTAAGGTCGCGCCATTCACCTAACTGTAGGTCATCTAATTTTAGGTGGCCTATGCTGATTCTGACCAGCCGCAAAGTCGGAAACCCTACAGCCGCAGTCATACGCCGAACTTGGCGATTTTTTCCCTCTGTCAAAGCCATTTCCAACCAAGCCGTGGGTACATTTTTGCGAAATCTAATCGGTGGGGTGCGTTCAGGTAGCTGTGGTTCTTTTGGTAAAAGCCTCACTTCTGCTGGTTGAGTGCGGTAATCTTGAATTTCTACACCTGTTTGCAACCTTTGTATGGCATCTGCATCTGGAATTCGCTCTACCTGTACCCAATAAGTACGTTTATGACCAAAACGCGGATGAGCAAGACGATGTTGCAATTGGCCATCATTTGTTAACAGCAGCAGCCCTTCACTATCCCAGTCTAAGCGTCCCACAGGATACACATCAGGTACATCAATATAATCTTTCAGGGTGATATGTGTAGGAGCATCTTTTGTAAACTGGCTGAGAACGCCATAAGGTTTGTAAAAAATAATATATCTCATTGGGAATTGGGAATTGGGGATTGGGAATTGGGAATTGGGAATTGGGAATTGGGGATGAGATATTAGTTATTTCTCTATGCTTCCATGCTTTTATTTTCTAACGTGACGGAACAAGGCAAAAGAAAGAAAAACCAGTAAAAAATTTGTTACAAAGGCTTATTTTTTGATGGAAACGACAAAAAACGTTATCGTCAGAAATTGTGGCTTGAAATTTGCTTAAGATATACACCCAATTCCCTATGACTAATTACTTTCGCTCCAACGTTGATGCAATGGCTAGCTATGTGCCAGGTGAGCAGCCTCAACGCGGTACACAGATTATCAAACTCAACAGCAACGAGAACCCCTATCCCCCTTCTCCTGCGGCATTAGCTGTGCTACAAAATATTGATGGTGAGTGGTTGCGGCGGTATCCAGAACCTTTCGGTGGGGAGTTCCGGCAAGCTGCAAGTAAAGTTTTAGGAGTTCCTAGCGATTGGATTATTGTCGGAAATGGTAGTGACGAATTGTTGAGTGTGATAATTCGAGCTTGTGTAGAGCCTGGGAAAAAGGTAGTTTATCCAATGCCAACTTATGTGCTATATCGCACATTAACAGAAATGCAAGCGGCGGAAATTATTGAGATTCCCTACAGCGAGGACTACAGTTTACCTGTGGAAGAACTGATTGCTGTTGATGGTTCTGTGACATTGATTGCATCGCCTAATAGTCCATCGGGGCATCTGGTGGCAACAAAGGATTTACGAAAATTAGCCAGTAAGTTATCTGGAGTTTTAGTGATTGACGAAGCATACATAGATTTTACCGAAGAAAATGCATTGGATTTGGTAAAGGAATATGAAAATGTGATCGTAATTCGCACTCTATCTAAGGGATATTCGTTAGCTGGATTGCGGTTGGGATTTGGGGTGGCGAATCCCAAACTGTTGCAGGGATTGTTTAAAGTTAAGGATAGCTATAACATTGATGCGATCGCTTGTGCAATTGGCACGGCTGCTATTACCGATCAAGCTTATAAAAATGCTTGTGTAGCAAAGATTAAGGCATCACGGACTCAGTTAGCAACAGATTTAAAACAGTTAGGTTTTCATGTTTGGGATTCCCAGGCTAACTTTTTGCTGGTACAGCCTCCACAAAGAAATGCAGAATATCTCTATCAAAAACTGAAGGAACGGGGAATTTTAATCCGTTACTTCAAGCAGTTTAACCTAGATGATAAATTACGGATCACTGTTGGTACTGATGAACAAAATCAGGCTTTATTAGAGGCGCTTATAGCGGTTCCCATTCAGATGCAGTACAACATTAGCGAAGTGTAAGGGCACAGCAGTGCTGTGCCCCTACGGGTGTATCTCACTCAACCGAGAACCGCTATATTATTTGTTGAAGAATGGCGATACTTATTTTTCCAGAAATGTCCAGACTCCTTCATCCCAATCTGACTCTGTTGGAGGTGATTGTAACCAATGCTGACAACGCAACAGATGCAACATAGCTGCTTTGTCCTGATTGTCTACTGCTAAAACTTTGGCAAACTCGGCTCTAGCAAAGGAAAATTGGCGATTGAGGTAATACTCGCGTCCTTTGTGATAATGCTCAATGACTTGCAATTTTTCGCTTTCAATCGGGTTGGAACGCAATCCCAGTAATTCATATATGGCTACTGGCTCATTTCTGCCTTTGACACGAATGTAATCTAGTTCCCTAGCCCAAATATTATCTTCGCATGGTTTAAAAGTGTTATGGCTAATAATAATGTCGCAACCATACTGTTTACTAACACTTTCTAATCGAGAGCCAAGATTAACGCCATCGCCAATAGCGGTAAACTCCATCCGTTTACTAGAGCCGATATTCCCACTAATCACGATATCAGAATTAATGCCAATGCCGATCTTGATTCCAGGCTTATTATCTGCATAGCGACGTTGATTAAATTCGTGTAGGCGAACGCGCATTTCTAAGGATGTTTGCACTGCCATCCAAGCGTGTTCTTGTAATGGTAAAGGAGAACCAAATACAGCCATAATCGCATCGCCGATGTATTTGTCAAGAGTGCCTTTATGTTTAAAGACTGCCTCCACCATTGATTCAAAATATTCATTGAGCATACTTACCACTTCTTCTGCTTCTAAGCTTTCTGTCAAAGTGGTGTAGCCGCGAATATCGGAAAATAAAATTGAAACTTCTTTGCGATCGCCTCCTAGTTTAGCATCATCTAATTTCAGCAATTCTTCGGCTAATTCTTGGGTCATGTAGCGGTACATGGTACTCTTGAGTCGCTTTTCATCACTGATGTCTTCCATCACCACCAGCGCCCCCCGGACTTGCTCTTGGTCGCTGGCATCAGCAATTGTATTAATGGATAAATTAATGCTGTGCTGTTTGATATCAGTAGTTATGAGTGTGCGATCGGGGTAATATTGCTGGCGATCTCTTAAGTCAACTCCATGTAAAGCATCTTGATACCATTTGCTAAAGTCACCTTCTTTGATGGCGATCGCATCAGTAACCAATTTACCTTCTAATCGGTCTTCTAGCTCCAGCCCTAGCATCCGCTTGGCACTTTCATTAGCGGCGATAATTAACCCGGTTTTATCAGTGGAAACCACTCCATTAGAAAGACTACGCAGAATATCCCGTTGCATTTGTTCTTGTTGCTTGACTGTGGCAAACAACTGGGCATTTTGTAGCGCTACTCCTGCTTGAATATTAAAAGCTTCCATGAATTCTTCATCGTTGCGGTCAAAGCTAGCTTGGAAGCAGTCGGGAGCTTTGGGCCAATCAACTGGATTATAATGTGGAAAATCACCAGTTTTCTTTTTATTTACAAGTTGAGTAACGCCAATCAGTTGTTGATCGGCGTTGAATACTGGCATACAAAGTAAGCTACAAGTGCGATAGCCATTTTGTTGGTCGAGTAGTTTGGCTGTATCAGAGTCAGAATGGTAGTACAAATCAAAGGCAATATTTAGTTTTTTACCAGAAGCCGCTACTATACCGGCAAAGCCTTTACCTACGGGGACTCGCAACTCTTTAGTTGAACCATCATCCTGAGTGATTTTCGTCCATAATTCATGGCGATCGCGGTCTATTAACCATAGTGTACTGCGATCGGCATTCATCAGTTCCTTGGCTTCATCCATCACCCGCTTCAGGGTGTCTTCTAAATCAAGACTGCTTTGAGAGAGAGACTTGATCGCCTTCATTAGCGCCGCCACTGCTCTTTGTTTTTGGGTGGCGACATAAAAAGAACGCGAGGATTCTAAAATTAGGCGAATTGAAGGGGCAAATTCTTGAAATAATTGTTCGTCAGCAGAGAGAAAACCTTTAGTATCAATGCGTTCTGCAAGGGGATCGGCGTGATTACTTCCAGATTTTAATTTATTCAGTAATTGTACTACTGCAACTAACTGTCCATGTTCATTTAACAGTGGCAAAGCCAACATGGTGTAGGTGCGGTAGCCAGTTCTTTTTTCTTGTTCTTGGGCAAAATGCGATCGCGGATCGTAATAAAAATCAAAAGGAATATTGATAACTTGTTTAAAAGTAGCAACTTCCCCAGCAATGCCTTTATCGGCAGGGATGCGAATTTCTAAAGAGCGATCGCCTTCCCCCTCAGCTAAAATCGACCAAAGTTCTTGTTTTTCTTCATCCAATAAAAATATTGTTGTCCGATCTGCCCCTAGTAATTCCCCGGTTTTCAAGGTAATCGAATGCAACATTTCTTGCAGAAGAGTTTCAAACCCCTGAGAATCAAGCATTGATAGGGTTTGATGGACAATCTGTAATTTTTGCTCGACATCTTGAACGACCTGCTTAAAAGTATCTTGAGTCAGGGGAGCAAGAAACGTAGAAAAATTTCCTTTTCTTGTGGTCAGAGCGCCCACAGGAGCCGAACTTGTTTGTAATTCGAGGTTTTCTTGGTTGTGAACACCAATAATCAAATCGGTGGTTTCCCCATAACTTCCTTGATACACTGACATAACTGGTATTTTATATAGCAGGATGAGATTTTAAATTTAAGAATGAGATGAAATTTATGTAGGTTGTGCTAAAAGCAACAATGCTTTGATATTATCCATAGTTTAATCGCTTGTTTAGCTAGCGTCATCCTGCGAATAAGGCTAGGAGTTGATTACTAAGAACTACATTTTGACTAAAACCCTTTCCCACTGACGGATACAGATGATAAATAGAGGGTCATACCCCTCTGATTTAATCGATCAAACAATGTTATTCACGATATTGGGACTGGAGGCGCTGACTACAAACTTTTCATTAACGATCCGATCGCCTTTACCAATTCTTCTGGATCTACAGGTTTGGAAATATGCTGTTGAAATCCAACAGCGATCGCTTGCTGATAATCCATCTCGCCAGCATAGGCAGTTAGAGCGATCGCCGGAATTGTCCCGCCTTGCTCTGGTTTCAGGCTCCTAATCTGTCGCATCAGCATGTAGCCATCCATTTCTGGCATCCCGATATCGCTAATGAGCAAATTTGGCTGAAATTGACTCAGTGCAGTTAAAGCTTCAATGGCTGAGGCTACAGTTGTCGCAGTTGCCCCATATTGCTCTAGCATAAAAGGTAAAAATTCTCGCATATCTGCATCATCATCCACTATGAGAATCTTTAAGCCAGACAAGGGTAAGGACTTATCTGGCTGGAGTAAAGAGTTATTTATTCCATCTTTGATTCCTTTACTTTCATTCTGTAAACATGGAAGTCTAACAGTGAAAGTTGCTCCTTGTTCTTCGCCCAGGCTTTCTGCTTGCACAGTTCCCCCATGAAGTTCTACAAGATGTCGGACGATCGCTAATCCTAAACCTAAACCGCCAAATTTTCGGGTTGTGGCTCCATCTGCTTGCCGGAAATAATCAAAGACATAAGGTAAAAATTCTGGTACAATCCCTTTCCCTGTGTCAGTTACGCAGATTTGTACCTGTGAGCCAACCTGCTCTAATTTAATTTTTACCTGTCCCTCACCAGGAGTAAACTTAATGGCATTGGAAAGAATATTCCAAACGACTTGTTGCAATCGATTGGCATCGCCTAAAACTGGCCCCACACCAGATTCAATAATTGTCTGAATCTCGATGGATTTGGCCTGTGCTGATAAACGCACTGTCTCGATCGCAGCTTCAATAACTGATACCAAATTAATCGAGCCAAAATTGAGGCTCAACTTACCCTGAAGGATACGGGAAACATCAAGCAAATCTTCAATTAATTGGGTTTGTAACTTGGCGTTGCGCTCAATGGTTTCCAGGGCGCGATCGCTTGTTGCTTGGTCAAGTTTGCGACTCCGCATCAGTTTTGCCCATCCCAGAATTGGGTTGAGTGGTGTTCTCAATTCATGGGAGAGGACTGCTAAAAATTCATCTTTGATGCGGTTTGCTGATTCAGCAGCATTTCGCGCCGTTCGTTCGGCTTCGTAAAGGTGGGCGCGAGCGATCGCTTGGGCACATTGTTGAGCAATAGCCAAGATAAATGCTTGATCTTCTCCACTAAGTAATTGAAGTTGGGTAAATCCTAAACTTATACCTCCAACTGCCGAACCCTCCACCATCAAGGGAATAGAAATCCAGGCATCAATATCATATTGGGTGTAAGCTTCAGCTAGATGAGGGTAACGAGATATTCTATTTTGTTTCGATTCAGCCCAAATAGGTTGTCCAGTTCGCACAGCTTCGGCTAAAGGAGAAGGCGAATCAATGGGAAAATGCCGCCAAGTGTCTACCAAATCTTGGTTATAGCCAACCGCCCGCACAATTTCTAACTCAGTCTTGTTTTCATTCACCAAGGCAACGAGGGCAGAACTAGCTCCCAAGGCAGCCATACTCTGCTCTACAATGACCTCAGATACTTGGGCTGGTGTCAGCAATTCGGAAAGGGCAGATGTGATCGATTGAAGACGGGCAATGCGCTCTAGGGCTATTTCTGCCGTTTTTTGGGCTTGCTGCGCTTCTTGGTAAAGGCGGGAATTATCGATGGCGATCGCGGCTCGATGAGCAATATCTTCAGCTAGTGACAAGTCAGCCGTGCTATAACGACGTTCTGATTCCGATGTAAAAAACGAAATTGCCCCAAAAATTCTTTCCCGTGCCATCAAGGGAAGAATTATACAGGACTTTAAACCAATTTCACGTATGATTCTTAGATGCTCTGCATCTGGAATGCCTTCTACTAGGGCTGCATCTAAAATTTCAGTTACTATTTCAGCAATTCCTGTACGCAGTACTTTCGGCACGCCATGAGGTTCATCCAATTTTCTCGGATAACGCTGATGAAGTTCCCAACCGAGTTTAACTTTCTCTGGATCTCGGTGGGCAACTGCTACCCGATTAATTGATTGGTTGTCTTGCAAGAGATCGACGCTACACCAATCGGCGAAATAAGGCACAGCCAGGTTTGCCACACTTACTAGCGTACTTTTGTAATCGAGAGAAGAAGCTAGTGTGGCACTGACTTGAGCCAAAAACGCTGCTCGTTGCCGATCGGCTTCTGCTTCTAAACGGGCGGTTTGCTCTTGGATTAGCTGGATACGTTCGGCTTCAGCTTGTTTGTGTAAGCGTTCGCGCAGCGTCTCGTAGAGAAGCTCGTCGTAGACATCGGTGATATCAACTACAACACCACTCATCTCTCTCGCTTTACCTGCTTCGTTAAAAAAGGCTTTTCCCCGCCAGGCTAGGTAGCGAATACTGCCATCATCTCGAATAATTCGATATTCTAAATTATGTTCTAGACCTTCGTTAATCGCTCGACTCAAGGATTGAGCCAATAATTCTCGATCGTCTGGATGCAGACAATCGAAGATTGCTTCTGAAGTGCCAGCAAAGGTTTCAGGTGTTAACCCAAATAGTTGATAAATCTGCTCATCCCAGTTAAAATGATCCTTAGCAATATCCCAACTCCAAACACCAATTTTGCCAGATTTTAACGCTAAGTTAAGTTGTTGTTGACTGTTCTCTAAACCTTGATAAAGACGAGCATTTTCTAGAGATATAGCAATTTGAACTGTCAAAATTTCCAGTACGGAAAGTTTTTCCTGTGTAAAGGCGCTGGGGATGAGATTGTTTTCTAAATATAAAATACCAAGTAATTTTGACTGACGTGCGATCGCTAAACAAAGTACAGATTTAGGTTGTTTTTGGATTAAATAATCATCTCCAGAAAAGAGATTTTGCTCAGTTGCATTATGCAAAATCACTGTTTCTTGAGTTCGTTGAACATAATTTAATATTGATTGCGGAATAAGTTGTGAAATTTCGCCTTCAAATACGGTTCGAGAAATATTGAGCTTTTCTTCTTGGGGATTAACTTTAGCTTCTACTTCAATTACCAAATTTTGCTCATGTTCCAGCAATAAATAACCGATTTCTGCTCCTGCTTGCTCGATCGCAATTTGTATTAATGTCTTCAACAACCGCGAAAGCACAATTTCACTAGATATAGTTTGAGAGGCTTTAACTACCGATAGAAAATCTAGGTGTTCACCTGTACTGAAAATTGACAAGATAGTTTTGGATAAAGAGCCGTTGGAGTCAGTGAGTAATATAAAATATAATCTGTTTCAATGGGTAATGCCAGTGTCGCAACTGGAAACGTGGATAATCTCAATGCACAACTTAGCGCTTCTGTATACTGCCTATAGGTAAAAAATGTAATTAATTTAATAATCCACACTGAAGGAACACTCAGCAGTTACTTTTGTTTATGACATTGTGGATTTTGATACAATATGCCTTAGCAAAGCGGCGCGTTAGCGCTTCGCATTTTATTTGAATGAAAGTTGGGGCGGCAGGCTTCTGGTTATAAAGCCGCCCAAAAAGCCTTAAATAGAATGATTGCAGAACTAAAACTTTTGGTTGACAGTTTCTAAATCACCCAAAAAAGCTGTTTCCAAGGCGAGATTCCAGCTCTTCCAGACATCGAGCTTCCTTGGTGGGCAATGTGAAGAAATATTTCGCCAATAGCATCGCCTGCTACTCAAGCCCCGTTTCCAAGATTTTGGTACTTATATATATAGATAATTACTGATCCTTTTTTTTAAATTTTACGTTATTAATATAATTAATCTCTGAAAAATAAAAATTAATTCAAGAAGGAGTCAGAATACATTCGGTTTTAGGAGATGTTTTCACAAGAGAAGACATGCTCAATCTGATATTGAAACAACGTAAAATCAGGGATTTTCAAACATCTGCGTAACATAACTTGATAACGTGTCCCATTTTCCCGTTATCTCGGCAGATACCCTCTATGGGATGATTTTTTGTATCCAGTTCCCTTAGTCTTTCTCTTCAACAACCTATCACTGATGCAGCCCACCTACTTAGACTGCTGCGTATGTCACCATATATTCAACAAGTAAATTTCCCTTCAGCAACTTGTGATGACCGATTACTATGGGATACATGGATGTCCATGTTCCATTTTCCTACCCTTACTGTTGCAGATGAACTGGGGCTATTTTCTCTACTAGAAAAGTCTCCGGCAACGGCTGCTGAAGTAGCTAAAATCCTTTGTTTAGGAAACCGTTCTACTGAAGCACTCTTGGGAGTCATGACATCACTGGGTTATCTTGTTCAGCATTCAGGAACGTTTTACATCACTGATGTGTCGCGAAATTTCCTCCTTCCCAATAGCCCTTACTACTGGGGTGGAATATTGCATTTAATGCGAACTAATCCACTATCTCACTCATCTCTGCTAGAGGCATTACAGAACGATAAGTCTACCATCTACAAAGATCAAGATATTTGGGAAGCTCACGAGATAGACCCAGAACAAGCCAAAGCCTTTACCAGACACATGCACAGCCAGACAATCTCTCCCGCCTTATGTGCTGCTAAAACAGGAGACTTTGCAGATGTCAAACGTCTTCTTGATGTGGGTGGTGGCTCTGGTGCTTTTAGTTTTGCCTTGGCTCAACATTATCCAGAAATACGTTGCACTGTCTTAGAACTGCCAGTAGTTTGTAGGATAGCAGAAGAATACATTTCTGCTGCTAGACTCCAAGAACAAATAGATACTTTAGAAGCAGATTTCTTTAAAGACCCCTTTCCTAAAGGTTACGATGCAATTTTATTCAGTAATATCTTTCATGACTGGGGGCGAGAAAAATGTCTCCACTTGACACGTAGTAGCTTTGAAGCATTACCGAAAGGAGGTCATATCTACCTTCATGAAATATTGCTGTCAGACACTAAAGATAGTCCTCTAGTTGCAACTTCATTTTCGATGTGCATGGTTTGGATGGCTGAGGGCAAGCAATTCACAGCTCATGAGCTTCATCAACTGCTGACAGAATGTGGATTTGAAGATATATTGGTCACTCCAACCTCCGGTTACTATTCTCTCGTCAGTGGTAGAAAACCCTAGAGAAAGGCGACATCAATTTTCAAACAACCACTGTTTTGCTCCGAAGAGCTTTTAGGCATAGAGCCTGCTGTAGCATGTTGACTGCTTGGACTACCTCGTGCGGCTAGAAGCAAGACCTTAGAAATCAGCCAATGGCACAAGTAAGCGCTCCATTCATAGATTTACCAAAAAAGGCAGAGGGCAGGAGGCAGAAGGAATGATTCCAGCGCTGAAGCCCACGATCCAAAAGAGTAAGGGTATAAAGAACCGGACATATCTTTGATTTGGTGGCTTCCAATTGGGAGGGGTCACAATCTAATCCCCTTCCAATTGGCTCCTTCAGCATAGCTGCCCTCTGCCTCCTACTTTCTTGAACGCTATCGCTACATCAATCTGATTCCCTTGAAAGACACCCAAAAAGCCTTGCGAGTCTTTTGGTGCAAACTAACGCTCACCCATCAGTCCGATGGCAAAGTACTTTACCAAAATACCTTCATCACTCACCATTCACTGATAGCCGAGACGGTTAACTCCCGGTTCGCCCATTGTTTCTGGAGTTAGGAAAAAGCTGATTAGGCTTTTACTTCTCAATCTAAATGCTGCATAAGCAAACAAAATCTACATCAGAAAAATATTGGGTTTTATATGTTTTCAGATCAGATAAAAGACATCTTAAGCAATAAAGTGTGGCTCGTAACTGGAGCTAGTGGATACGTAGGTTCAGAATTATGTAAAAAAATCAAAGCAGATTATCCTCATATTTATTTGATAGCAACGGATGTAAAAGCTCCTAATCATCATTGGTATGATGAATTTATTACTAGCTCTTTAGAAATTCCTGATAACGAGGTGGTTCAGAAAATTTTAACAAGCCAGATTGATCTGGTAATCCATCTGGCAGGTGTTGCAGTTGAAGGATGGTGTTTTGAGAACCCTTCTGAAACTTGTGAATACAATATCCGTGCAGTCTATATTCTATTAGAAGCTATACGAAAAAGTACTTACTCATGTTCTATGATTTTAAGTACAACAGATAAGGTCTATGGACGGGATGCAACCCAAATAAAACCCTATCTTGAAGATGAACCTTTGGTGGCGAAAAACATATATGAAACCTCTAAAATCTGTGCAGATTTGATAGCGCAATCATATTATCTGACTTATAAAATACCATTAGCGATCGTGCGTTTTGCTAACATCTACGGTGGTCTAGACAAAAATAGTTCACGTCTGGTACCACGTACTATACAAAGATTACAAAATGGTCTTACTCCTGAATTACGTTTGACAAAGGGCGGTCAGGAATATACGCGAGATTTTATTCATATCTCTGATGTTGTTGAAGGTATTATTGTGGTAGCTAAAG
Organism: Nostoc sp.; assembly: GCF_036917435.1. Lineage (GTDB taxonomy): Bacteria > Cyanobacteriota > Cyanobacteriia > Cyanobacteriales > Nostocaceae > Nostoc. Next base: position 99,227 of record NZ_JBALDM010000013.1, on the reverse strand, counting down.
CCTTATTAGAGCAGAAGCCAAATATTATTGGTGAAATCTTTAATATTAGCAGTGGCAAAGAATATAGGGTAAGAGATGTCCTAGAGAGTATCATTAGTATCTTCAAGCCAAGTGAGAAATATATCGAAGTTGAAGAAGGAGTAAAATATTTAGAGATTGTCACTCAGTGCGCTAGTAATAACAAGATGAAACAGATATTAGGATGGGAACCAAAAATTTCCTTAAGAGATGGGTTGCTAATGATTAGAAATGAGTACGGGGATCAACTTAAGGCGGGACACAATTAGATAGCCTGGGTACTTTACCCCTATTTCCAGATATGGGAATCAATTTATATTGGTATTTGAATGACAAATTCTGTACCCTTGCCTGGAGCCGAAATACAGTTTAAGTGACCTCCATGTTGTTCTACTACAATCGAATAGCTAATTGACAATCCTAAACCTGTGCCACTGCCTACAGGCTTCGTAGTAAAGAATGGTTCAAATATCTTATTTCGTACTGATTCGCTCATCCCCATCCCGTTGTCGATAATCTGGATTGAAACATATTTCTTTTCTTGTATTTGAGTACGAATTGTAATAGTTGGTTTGTGATTTACATCTAATTCTCTTAGGGCATCAATAGCATTACTGAGAACATTCATGAATACCTGATTTAAAGCGGATGGATAACAATTAACTAAAGGTATTTCGCTGTATTCTTTAATGAGTGAGATATCTGGGTTTCTGCTAGTATTTTTGAGCCGATGCTGTAAAATTAACAGTGTGCTATCAATACCTTCGTGAATATCTACTGGTTTGATTTTGGCTTCATCTAAACGGGAAAAATTACGCAGTGATAAAACAATTTCGCAGATGCGGTCTGCTCCTATTTGCATCGATTTAAACAGTTTTTGTAAATCATTCACCAAAAAATCTAGTTCCACCTCAGCAATTTTTTCTTCAATTTCTGGTATTGGTTGTGGGTAGTTTTTCTGGTATAAATAATTTAGTTCAATTAAGGATGTAACGTATTCGCTCGCTGGTTTTATGTTGGCATAGATGAAATTAATCGGATTATTAATTTCGTGGGCAATACCAGCAACTAATTGTCCCAAACCGGACATTTTTTCCGCTTGAATTAGTTGAGCTTGAGTGTGTTGCAGTTCCTGTAAAGTTGATTCTAGCTGCGTTGCTTTTTGTGTTAGCTCTTGGGTGCGTTTGGAGACTTTTTGCTCCAAACTATGGGAATATTCCTCTAATTGGCAATACAACTTGGCATTTTCCAAGGAAATAGCTGCTTGGGCGGTGAGGAGTTGAATGACTTGCAGGCGATCGCTCGTAAATGCTCCTGTGGTGAGATTATTTTCTAAGTACAGGATGCCAATTAATTTTCCTTGCTGGCTAATGGGAGTACATAACACGGATTTGGGTTGGTGGGTGGTAATATAGCGATCGCCTGCAAATTGTGCTGAATCGCTCAAGTTTTCAAACACAGTCGTCTCTTGTGTCCGCGCTACCGTGTAAATAACACTTTGGGGAATTTCCTGACATTGTTCGAGGAGGATTTCTAACCTGTGTGTTTGCTCTGAATCGGCTTGAGCAACTACTAACCATTGTTCGTCTTGGCGGAGAATTAAACGACCGATTTGCGCTCCCGCCGAAACGATCGCCATCTGTATCAAAGTTGCTAACAGTTTTTCTAACTCAATTTCTTGTGAGATAGCTTGTGCTGCTTTGATTACCGAAGGAACATCTAACCATAAATTCTGGCTGCTATTGACGTTAGTCAAACTCCTGATCAAGGTTGGGGCGATGGTTTCCTCATGGGTGATGGGAAGGGAAGAGGATGGGAGAATCGCCGCTAGTAGTTGGGGGTATTGTTGTTCTAAATGGGTAATTTTGGCTTTTGCACCCCAGCGAGCGTAGCAGTAGTAAGCTTCGTGCATATAGCTAGTGGCGACTTTCTGTTTACCCCAATCTAGGTAAAATTTAGCCGCAAGTTCATTGGCTAAGGCTTCTTCTTGGATATAGCCGTTTTCCTTGGCGAGAGCGATCGCGCGATCGTAGTATTCGATGGCTTCGCTTTTGTCTCCCAAAACTCGACAAATTTCAGCTTTGACTAGATAAAATTTGTGGAGGATATTCATTGGGGCATGATTAGCCCAGGTTTGTAATTGACTTTGATTTTTCCTGACTAGATCGAGATATCCTGAGCGTTCCTCTGATTCTAATGTTGGGGCTTGCCCCAATAGTGCCAGCGACTGATAGAAATTATGCACCGTAGGATAGATTTTGCCAACAACAAAGTCAAGGTAAGTGCTAGCCTTATTTGCATTTTCAATGGCTTTTGCATAGTCACCCTTGAAGTAATTTAGTTGGCACTTAGCAAAGTAAGCACTAAACAAAGGTATATTATATTGCTTCTTTTTCAAGCTATGGAAAGTATCTGCCTCATTGAGATTTTCAAGGGTAATCTGTACATCTCCAATGTGGGAATTTTTCAGGTTGATTCCTATCTGCTGCCAGATCGCAAGATCGTCATGTATATACTCAATCTTGCGGCTTAATGCCAGATATTTTTCGTATCTTGCATTAGCATCATCAAGAAATGCACCTGTTAGTAAATAATAATGGCAGTAATCTTTTAAGCTGTACATAGCATATTCTATATCCCCTGTGTCTAAACCGCTTTGAATGGACTCTAGCAAGCCATCAATCGTTGCAGAAAGAGGTTCTTTCCAGGGACATATCATCGAATAGAAGAGAGCATATACCTTGCTTTTCAAGAAAAGAGCATCGTATTTTTCAAGAATTTTGAGCGAAAGTTGACCAAATTGATAACCCAATTCAATATCGCCCATAAACCCACAGAGTAAGACACCATAAAAAGCATAGGTGAACGCAGCAATTGGTGAATTTCCATGCTGAGTGCATAATTTGAGCATGGTTAGGGTTACTGGCAACATGAGTTCTGGCTGGGCAACATACGCAGCACCAATAACCGACATGAGAATTTCCATAGCTTTGAGCTTTTCGGGATGACTCATCTCTGGGAGGTTTAGTAGTTGCTCAAAATCAACGCTGCTAGGAGGTTCAGATTCCAATGGAATCCCTAATAAGTTCAGAGCCACCAAAGCAGTCTCGATAGAGGTTTGGGGTTGTCCAGAGGCAGTATTTATTCGCATTTTTAGCTCATAAGCTGCACATTTATCGAGTAAAATATCCGTTTGATCGAGAACTGTTTCGATTAAACTAGATGCCAACTCAAAATGACCTGTAAGGGTTTCAACTTCTGCTCTTTCCAGAAACAATTTTAGGGATAGCTGATACTGCTTTTCCCAATGGTCTGTTGCTAATAAATCAATACCAGCAACAAAGTAGTTAGAAGCAGCTTCATAAGCAGTAGAAATTCTGGCTTTATTTCCTGCCGCCAAGTTTAACTGGGCAAGTTCTTCACGTTTCGAGGGGCTAACAATTAATGAACTGCCGATGTTCAGGTGATGAACAATTTCAAAAAGCTGATCTTCCCTATCGACCTCTGAGAGATTCTCTAGGAGTAAGTTGCCAATACGATAATGAGTAGATTGCTTCTGATCTTGAGGAATCAAAGAATAAGTAGCTTGTTGGACGCGATCGTGCAAGAATTTATACTTAGCTGTCTGGCGATCGCTAATTTGACTATATTCATAACTATCTTGATAAAACTTATAAACCTCACTTTGGGGTAAAATCAAATCTGACTGCAAAGCAGCCCATAAATCAGTAGCCGTTTCTACCTCAGATAATTCGCAAACAATCGCCAATGTTTGTAAATCAAATTGATTACCAATACACGCAGCTAACTTTAAAACCTCTTGTGTTGACTTTGGCAGTTTTTGTAACTGCAATGCCATAAATTCAACCACATCCGAAGTGAACACTCCCTGAATCACTGCTGCAATATCACATTGCCAACAGCCTAAATTAAAGTCAAATTTAATTAGTCCATCTTGATGCAATGCTTTGAGAAATTGTGTAGCAAAAAAAGGATTACCTTGAGTTTTACGATCTACCAATTGAGAAAGAGGTAATGCCAAAGTTTCTGTACACTTAAGTGTCTCAGCAACTAATTCATTCACCTTACCTTGATTCAATGGAGCTAAAGTAATAGTATTAATAGTTGCTGCCGTTTTTTGAATTTCACTCAAAGTCAACATTAACGGATGGGTTGGATTGACTTCGTTATCACGGTATGCACCAATTAAGAAAAGATATGCTGTATCAGCCATTAATAGCTGAATTAATTTCAGCGATGCCCAATCAGCCCATTGCAAATCATCTAAAAAAATCACTAATGGATGTTCTTTACTAGTCAAGACTTGGGTGAATTTCTGGAATAATAAATTAAATCTATTTTGTGCCGCAGTTCCTGATAATTCCTGTGCTGGTGCTTGAGTACCAATAATTATTTCTAATTCGGGAATAACTTCAACAATTACCTGTCCGTTCTCACCTAGAGCCTCTAAAATTTTGGTTTTCCATTGTTGAATTTGGGCATCACTTTCTGTTAATAATTGCCCCATTAAATCCCGGAATGCTTGCACAAATGCAGAAAAGGGAATATTTCTATTAAATTGGTCAAATTTTCCTTTGATAAAATAACCACGTTGTCTAACAATGGGTTTATGAACTTCGTTAACAACTGCTGTTTTGCCAATACCCGAAAAACCAGCTACCAACATCATTTCGGTTGTCCCTGTACTGATGCGTTCAAATGCTTGGAACAGGTTTTCTACTTCGGTTTCTCGTCCATAAAGTTTATCAGGGATAATAAAGCTGTCACAAATATCCCGCTTACCAATCTCAAAACTTTCAATTACACCACTTTCTTTGATGTGATACAAACATTTTTCTAAATCGTGCTTTAAACCTAAAGCACTTTGATATCTATCTTCGGCATTTTTTGCCATCAATTTGATGACGATATCAGAAATAACTTGGGGAATTTCTTTGCTGTCAACTAACGCTGGTACTTGTTTCGCAATATGACAATGCACCAATTCCATCGGTTCATTTGACTCAAAGGGCAACTTTCCTGTGAGCAATTCGTAAAAAGTTACACCCAAAGAATAAAAGTCAGTCCGGTAATCAATTCCCCGATTCATCCTTCCTGTTTGTTCTGGAGAAATGTAAGCAAGTGTACCTTCTAATACATTAGGGCTGATGAGCGTTTGGATTTCTCGTGGTAACAAAGAGGCAATACTAAAGTCAATTACCTTTACTTGTTTGGTTTCGGGGTTAATTAAAATATTGCTGGGTTTAATATCTTTATGAATAATTCTCTGACGGTAAAGAATATCTAAGATGTCACATAGAGATATGGCTATTTGTAAAAATTCATCTAGAGACGCGACATTATTATTGTTGGCAAAATAATCCTTGAGGGAAATTCCCCCAAAGTCTTCCATCACCAAGATATAACCATTTTGGTACGGTTCTAGGCTATAGGTGTGGATGATTCCTCTTAAGTTGAGATTTTTGGCAATGGTGTATTGATTGCGAAATTGTACGAGTTCGCTAAAGCTGGGATAAGGATTTTTTAGCAGCTTGATGACTACTCTTAAGGAGTCGGTTTCTTGATACCCTCGATAAACAAGGGTTCTGGAACCATTGTAGAGTTCTTCAGTTATGTGATATCCGGGAATACTAATTAGATTGCCAACCATGCTGCTAAATCCTGACGATTTCTGGATTTAGTATTCCCATATAGGACTCCTATTTGATTTTTGAACAACTAATTTGTCTCGGAAATGAGTGCCTTTGTTCAAACTAACTATCTCAAACCCTCATAACTGCGTTTTCGCAAAAATATCAAAGTTTTGTCTCAAAGCTTTGAACACTTTGGCTTTGGAGTTTTCGGACAAGTCTACTGTTCTGGAGGCAACCCTTTAATAATTACCGGACACTGTTCCTTAAGCTTGATTCCACGGTATATGACTGCTTTTACCCCTGTTTTTAACAAAGTGACATTTTAAATCCGGGTAATGCAATCATCATGCTAAATGCTCCAGCCGTGCTTTTTCCGAGATAATTTGAGCTTACTTGTATTTTAGATACATTACCTTGGGCAGATGAAATTTAGATGAGATCGGGTGCAGATAATCACTTCTACTGACTCTACATCTAAAAATAAGCTAAAATTCAAGCAGAGTAAGCATTTCCACCCTCAGAAACTCCCCATGCTTGATAATCTGCAAACCCAAATTTATCAACTAGAACAATTTGCCAACAGCCTTGTTTCTAACCAACTGACACACCTGAGCGTGGTAAGCGTTGGTATCATATTTGCAGCTGGCTTGCTCACCAGTCTTACACCTTGTATGCTTTCGATGCTGCCAATTACCATTGGTTACATCGGTGGTTATGAAGCCAAAAATCGCTTGCAAGCAGCTGCCCAATCAACTTGGTTTGCTTTAGGATTAGCAACTACATTAGCAGGGATGGGAATTATAGCAGCTTTTGTGGGCAAAGTCTACGGTCAAGTGGGAATTGGTTTACCAATTATTGTCAGCATTATCGCCATTCTTATGGGGCTGAACTTATTAGAAGCACTACCTCTGCAATTTCCATCCTTGGGCGAAACCAATTGGATTTCGCAAGATTTACCGACAGGATTGCGTTCTTATTTGCTGGGGCTGACTTTCGGTTTAGTCGCATCTCCTTGTAGCACGCCTGTTTTAGCTAGTTTGTTAGGCTGGATTGCCAGTACAAAAGACTTAAGCTTAGGTGCTATTTTGCTACTTTCTTACACAGCCGGTTATGTAGCACCATTAATTTTAGCGGGTACTTTTACAGCTTCAATTAAAAAATTACTAGAATTGCGTCGCTGGTCTGGTTGGATTAACCCAGTGAGTGGGGCGCTGTTAGTAGGATTCGGTGTGTTTTCCTTAATTTCTCGGATTCCCCTCGGTAGTTTTTAATATCAATACCTTTGTTAGATTTTACACCTAATGACTATAGAAGATTCCGCATCCAAAGAATTAAAATGGTGGGCAATACCTGGGCAGTTCTTACGCCAAGAGCTTTTGCCCGTACTGACAGACTTACGATTAGCGATCGCACTACTGCTATTGATTGCAATCTTCAGCTCCACTGGTACTGTAATTGAGCAAGATCAGTCACCCGCATTTTACCAGAGCAACTACCCAGAACATCCCGCTTTATTTGGTTTCCTAACTTGGAAGGTAATTCAGGTAGTTGGGTTTGACCATGTATATCGTACCTGGTGGTTTCTGGCATTACTCATCTTATTTGGCACTAGCTTAACTGCTTGTTCCTTTACCCGGCAGTTACCAGCCTTAAAAGCTGCCCAGCGCTGGAAATATTACGAAGAACCACGGCAATTTCAAAAATTAGCTTTAAGTGCAGAACTAGATAATGGTTCTCTGGATTCTCTTAGCGAAATATTACAGAAACGCCGCTATAAAATTTTTCCAGATTCAGAAAAAGAAAATATCCTCTACGCCCGCAAGGGAATAGTCGGACGCATCGGCCCAATTATCGTTCATATTGGCATCGTAGCTATTCTGATAGGGGGAATTTGGGGAACGATGACTGGATTTATGGCACAGGAAATGGTTGCTAGTGGCGATACATTTCAAGTGACAAATATTGTAGATGCTGGCCCTTTAGCCGCCAAAGTCTCGAAAGATTGGTCTGTGCGCGTCAATCGTTTTTGGATTGACTACACTCCATCTGGTGGCATCGATCAATTTTATTCCGATATGTCTGTCTTAAATAAGCAGGGAGAGGAAATCGATCGCAAGAAGATTTTTGTCAACGAGCCTCTGCGCTATCGTGGCATAACTTTCTACCAAACTGATTGGGGAATTTCAGGTGTTCGCGTCCAATTTAACAACAGCCCCATTTTTCAACTACCAATGGCGCAATTGGACACTAAAGGTAACGGGCGGATTTGGGGAACGTGGGTTCCGACTAAACCAGATTTGAGTGAGGGTGTTTCTTTGCTAGCCAAAGACTTGCAAGGGATGGTATTAATTTATGATGTCACAGGCAAACTCGTTGATACTGTCCGCACTGGGATGTCCACCGAAGTCAATGGCGTGAAGCTGAAAATTTTGGATGTCGTTGGCAGCACTGGCTTACAAATTAAAGCCGATCCAGGCATACCAATTGTTTACTCAGGGTTTGGATTGCTAATGCTGGGTGTGGTGATGAGTTACTTTTCTCATTCACAAATCTGGGCATTGCAAAAAGGCGATCGCTTATATGTTGGTGGCAAAACTAACCGCGCCCAAGTTGCTTTTGAACAAGAGGTTTTAGAGATTTTAGATCGGCTGAGTTCACAGCCAAAAGGTGAAGAGAAAGAGACGGCCATTGAAGTTTAAATGCAAAGTTAACTTAGGAACGTGGATTAAATAAAATTCAAAACTTCATCCTATCTCTAGCTTCCCTCTCCTTTATAAGGAGAGGGATTGAGGGTGAGGTAAGCGAGGGACATAAAATGTATCTCATTCCTTAAATAGACACTGTTCATGCCTAAACACAACCTTTATTTTCCTTAAACAGTCGATAATGTAAATAAATGTAAAAAATTCTCAGGCAGGATAAAAGCATCTATGCGTGTAATTTTAATGACTGGTAAGGGCGGCGTGGGCAAAACTTCCGTTGCTGCTGCAACTGGACTCCGTTGTGCGGAACTAGGCTATCAGACATTGGTTTTAAGTACAGATCCGGCTCATTCCCTAGCAGACAGTTTTGATATAGAACTGGGACACGCACCCCAAAAAATTCGCCCAAATCTCTGGGGCGCAGAATTGGATGCGCTGCAAGAACTAGAGGGAAACTGGGGTGCTGTAAAACGTTACATTACCCAAGTTTTACAGGCGAGGGGTTTAGATGGGGTACAGGCGGAAGAATTGGCGATTTTACCAGGCATGGATGAGATTTTTGGCTTGGTAAGGATGAAACGCCATTACGATGAAGGCGAGTTTGATGTTTTAATTATCGACTCAGCCCCCACCGGCACTGCATTGCGCTTACTGAGTCTACCTGAAGTCGGTGGCTGGTATATGCGCCGTTTTTACAAACCATTTCAAAACATCTCGGTAGCACTTCGCCCTCTAGTTGAACCTTTTTTTAGACCAATTGCCGGTTTTTCGCTACCAGATAAAGAGGTGATGGATGCACCTTATGAGTTTTATGAACAAATAGAGGCTCTGGAAAAAGTATTAACAGACAATACTCAAACCTCAGTCCGTCTAGTTACTAATCCCGAAAAGATGGTGATTAAAGAGTCTCTGCGTGCCCATGCTTATCTGAGTTTGTATAATGTTGCAACAGATTTAGTTGTAGCTAATCGAATTATTCCCCGCGAAGTCGAAGATCCATTTTTCAAACGTTGGAAAGAAAGTCAGGAGCAATATCGCCAGGAAATTCATGATAATTTCCACCCTCTACCTGTTAAGGAAGTTCCACTTTTTTCTGAAGAAATGTGTGGATTAGCTGCATTAGAACGCCTGAAGGAAACTCTTTATAAAGATGAAGATCCAACTCAGGTTTATTATAAAGAAACGACCATGAGGGTCGTACAAGAGCAAAACCAATACAGCCTAGAAATTTATTTACCTGGTATTCCGAAAAGCCAAGTTCAACTTAGTAAGAATGGAGACGAATTAAACATTACGATCGGCAACCATCGTCGTAACTTAGTTTTACCACAAGCCTTAGCAGCACTACAACCAGGAGGGGCAAAGATGGAAGATGATTATCTGAAAATCCGCTTTAGTGACAATATAAGAGTTTAAGTTTGTTGCTAAGAGAATTTTCGAGAATAGCTCAAAACTAAAAAGCAAGAATATTTTCTTGTAGCTACTACAGACGCAACTTTTTAGCGTCTGTTTTTGTGATATTTTGATGAATATTTATCAAAGGTAAATAAATATTTTCATTAATGATTTGCCCGTAGTTTTACTGAAGACAAATTGATTAAATAAATTTCAAAATGGCTTTAGATTTAATTATGCCATTTTGCAAATTATTAATTGATTTTGCTATAAGCAATGACCTCCAACCCTGAACAAGATTTATCTTTATATCGCCATGAAGAAAGTTTACTACGCCGGATTACAAACCGTATCCGACGAAGCTTAGAGTTAGAAGAAATTATCACAGCAACAACGGCAGAAGTGCGATCGCTACTACAAACTGACCGAGTGATGATTTACAAATTTCATGCCGATGGCAGTGGACAGGTCATTGCTGAGTCAATTTACAACAATAGTTTGCCATCATTATTGGGGCTGAATTTCCCGGCGGATGATATTCCACTCAGCGCCCGTGAGCTATTTATTAAATCACGGGTGCGTTCTGTTGTAAATGTTGATACTCAAGAAATTGGTCAAATTCACCTGCGTGACTTGGACAATGGAGAAACTATATCAGAGGAAATCCGTTACCGCTCTGTAGACTCTTGCCATATTGAATATTTGAAGGCAATGGGGGTAAAGTCTTCTGTCATAGCGCCGATTCTCTATCAAGACCAACTCTGGGGGCTACTGGTGTCTCATAATTCCCAAGCGCGTTTGATTTCAGAATATGAACTAGAAGCACTACAAATGGTGGTAGATCAACTATCAGTAGCGATCGCTCAAAGTTCTCTTCTAACTCAAGTCCGCAAAACAGCCGAACGGGAAACTATTATAAATCGCATCGCTACTCTGTTGCATTCACTACCCACAATTGTATTACAACCAGCCCTAGAAACGGCTGTTGCTGCCTTTAATGGTATTGGTGGCAGGCTTTGCATTAGAAATGAAGCTTTTGATTTCCATAATGGCAACGTCACTACCTTAACAGAATGCTTAATACCAGGAAATACTTGTATCAAGCTTTATATCTGTGGACAGCAACCTGTGATGCCAGAACAAACTATATATCCACTCATAGAGCAGTATAGTATCTGGCAAGAACACTATAAGTCTAGTAACTACGATGTTTGGGCGATTTCAGATATATACAATACCCCTGACTTGCGAAGTTTACAAGTTGCTTTTCAACCAACTAAAATTCGTAGCATATTGATAATTCCACTCCTGTATCGTCAGCACTTGCTGGGCTACTTAAGTATTTTCCGCAACGAAGTAGATACAGAGACTCTCTGGGCGGGGCAGTATGAGAGCGATCGCAGACAACTGTACCCCCGGCGATCCTTTGAGGTTTGGCGCGAATCTAAAAAAGCACAAGCTCAAAAATGGACGGTTGAAGAAATTGAACTGGCTAGAAACCTCGGTAAACACTTTGCTTCCGCAGTTCAGCAATATGAACTACAGCAACAAGTACAAGTCTTCAATGAAAACTTAGAAAAACAAGTTAAAAGACGCACAGTTGAGTTACAACGCACATCTGAACAAGAACAGGCTGTGTTTAGAGTTATTGCCGAGATTCGAGAATCTCTGGACACAGATACTATTTTTCAAACCACAACTAAAGAAGTTTGTCAATTAATTAAAGCCGATCGCGTTTCCGTTTATCGTTTCGATTCTAATTGGGGTGGTGAATTTGTCGGTGATTTCGAGGCTTCTAGTCCATACTGGTCGAATGAGTCTGAATTAGGAATTAATACGGTTTGGAATGACACCTACTTACAAGATACAGAGGGAGGACGCTACCGCAACAATGAAACATTTGCAGTCGATGACATCTACAAGATGGGATTTGCTCAGTGTCATATCGACAATCTAGAGCAGTTTCAAATTCATGCTTTTGTGCTTGCGCCGATCTTTGTTGGGCAAAAACTTTGGGGTTTGCTGGCAACTTATCAACACACTGGCCCCCGACAATGGAAAGCCTCTGAAGTCAACTTTCTCAGTCAGATTGCTGCCCAAATGGGAGTAGCACTCCAGCAAGCTGAATTACTTACTCAGACACGAGAACAGACGTTAGATTTGCAACAAGCAGCAGAACAACAACGGGTATTGTTTGAAGTTGTGGCAAAAGTTAGGGAATCTCTCGATCTAGATGCAATTTTTCAGACAACCACCCAAGAAATCTGTAAATCACTCCAAGCCGATCGAGTTGCAGTTTACCGTTTCCAGGCTGATTGGAGTGGTGAATATATTGCCGAGTTTGTAGGTGATGGCTGGTTAAAGCTAGTAGGTTCTGACACTAAGACAGTTTGGCAAGATAGCTATTTGCAGGAAACCCAAGGTGGGCGGTATTGTCATAACGAAACCTTTGCAGTTGATGATATTTATCAAGTTGGACATTCTCAATGTCACGTTGCAGTTCTAGAGCAAATTCAAGCAAGGGCTTATGCGATCGCACCCATATTTATTGGGCAACAGCTATGGGGTTTACTAGCAGCTTATCAGAATTCTGCACCCCGCCATTGGGAAGCCGCAGAAATTAAGTTTATCACTCAAATTGCTAATCAGCTTGGGGTTGCACTCCAACAAGCCCAATTACATAATCAAACCAAAGAACAGACTCAAAAGCTGACTCAAGCTTTGCATGATTTACAGCAAACTCAAACCCAACTGATCCAAACTGAGAAAATGTCCTCATTAGGTCAACTCGTAGCTGGTATTGCTCACGAAATTAATAATCCCGTCAACTTCATTTATGGCAACATCAATCATGTCAACGATTACGCCCAAGATTTACTTGGTATACTAGACCTCTATTTGCATAATACCCCTAACCCTAGCCCTGAGATTCGCGATCGCGCTTTTGAGATAGACTTAGAATTTCTCATCGAGGATTTGCCCAAAACTCTATCTTCCATGAAAATTGGCATCGATCGCATCCGGCAGATAGTCTTGGGTTTACGAAATTTCTCCCGCCTTGATGAGGCAGAAATGAAACCGGTTGATATTCATGAGGGCATTGATAGCACCTTACTAATTTTGCAGCATCGCTTGAAAGCAAAACCGGAAAGTCCGGCGATTAAATTAGTCAAAGAATACAGTCAGCTTCCCTTAGTAGAGTGCTATGCTGGGCCACTGAATCAGGTATTTATGAATGTTTTAAGCAATGCGATCGATGCTCTAGAAGATTATAAAGTGTCTACATCAGAACCTCATAGCAATCAGATTACCATCCACACTGCGATCGCAGAGATGGAAGGGAATATTAAAAGCGTAGTTATTCGCATTGCGGACAATGGCACAGGAATACCCGAAACCTTAAAGGCAAGAATCTGCGACCCCTTTTTCACTACTAAACCAGTGGGAAAAGGCACTGGCTTGGGGTTATCAATTAGTTATCAGATTGTCGTAGATAAACATGGTGGTGTGTTTAAATGTGATTCTCAGCCAGGGTTAGGTACAGAATTTTGGATTGAAATCCCCATTCAACAAATCACCAAATCGTAGAAATAAAACCTTGCTGAGGGTGTTGCTTTCTAATTTGTTAAATAGGTAGGCGTAATTAAATATACAGCAAATTGCAACTTGGTGAGGTACAAATCATTGTAGGGGCACAACATGTTGTGCCCCTACCCGCGTACTTCATTTACCTGCAATACGCTGTCTCTGTGGTTCGTTTTTTGGAATCAATTTATTTATTGGAAATCCCTTACAAAAAAAGGCAGAGGGCAGGAGACAGAAGATTGACATATTAACTACACAGCATTGACGTAAATATAATTAAACCTTTTATGAAACCAGGAAGTCTAAATAATGTAGACTTCTTTGATTTACCCATTCACAAATATGATTAAGCATCAAATTCGTTCGATTAGTATCTTCACAGGACTAGTAACAGTAGTTCTAGGTAACAGTCTATTGATGACTTCAGGATCTGCGTATGCTGACTTGCCAGGAAAGCATCCTTATTATCTGCACGCGCTCACTGATTTACGTACTGCACGGTGGCTTCTGGAACATCGTCCAGGCGATGCTGTTGTTAGTGGCCAGGAAGATGTTGCTATTCACCAGATAGACTACACTATTAACGACATTAAGAAGGCATCTCTTGATGATGGCAAAGATATCAACAATCATCCAAATATCGATGTCCCCAATAATCATCCAGGACGGTTACACAAGGCAGAGGAAATATTGAACAAAGTGCATTCTGATGTGAAGCGTGAGGAAGATAATCGATCTACACGTGGCTTACAACATCGCTCTCTTCAGCATATTGATGCTGCACTCAAAGCAACTAAGCGTGCCATTTACGATATTGAACATCATAGATAGAGACTCAATGGGTGAGCAAAGCCTCGCTTCTTATAGCTAATTTCCTCCTTGATTGCTTATTAAACCCGAAGAACCCCACCCCCGTCAAAGCTATGCTTTGTCTCCTCTCACCGCTTGCGGGGAGGGGTTCTTTTATACCATTTTTTTAACTTCTAAGTTGCACAGGCATAGCTAAATAGGTCATTTTCAAACCACCCAATGGTGTAAAAATAACTGGAGTCAGGCTTTGATTCAGATGCATTTGAATTTCAGAAGATGGTAACTCTTTCAAACCTTCCATCAAATATTTAATGTTAAAAGCAATTTCAATATTTTCTCCAGAAATTTGTGCCGGCATTGACTCTCTACCACTGCCCACATCTTGAGCTTCGCAAGATAAGGTAATTTCTTGAGCTTCGCTATCAATACTAAGTTTGACAATATTATTTTTTTGATCCGCTAGCACCGCAATTCGTTCTAAAGTGCTGATGAATTGTCGCCGTTCAATTGTCACTTGTCGTTCAAATTGGCGGGGAATTAATTGTCGATAAGCAGGATATTGTCCTTCTAATGTGCGACTAGTCAAACGTTGATTTTGCCATGCAAACACAACTTGACCTTGATCGAAATATAAAGCTACAGGTTCATCTGATGAAGCGCTATGAGCTAGCATTCGTTGGAGTTCGCGTAATGCTTTAGCTGGTACTGTCACCTCTAGTTGACTAGTTCCCTCTAGAGGACGCTCGTTACTAGTTTCTACCACTGCTAGGCGATGTCCGTCGGTAGCTGCAAATTCTAGGGTATCTTGTTTAACTGTTAAATGGACTCCCGTCAGTACTTGCTTGGTTTCATCACCACTCGTAGCAAATAATGAACCCCGTAATCCCTCAATTAATGCGGCGGTGGTGAGATAGATTACTTCGGTATTTTCAATTACAGGTAGTTCAGGAAATTCTTCCGGCCCCATTGCTCGGACTTGATAATGTCCACTCTTGGGTGTGAGTGTAACTATTATACCTTCTCCACTGGATGTTGCACCTGTGAGGGCTGATTCATCATCGAGAGTGATTTCGCCTTCTGGAAGACGAGAGGTGATATCTACAAGTAATTTAGCAGGAAGTGCGATCGCACCACTTTGCCATACCTCTGCGTTAAAGCTGGTGCGGATTCCCAAGCTGAGATCGAAGGCTGTTAAGCTGACTTGGTTAGTTTCAGCATCCGCTTGTAACAGTACATTGGCAAGTACTGGATGAGTTGGTCGTGAAGGTACTACACGACTTACGAGTGAGAGGTTTGTACTGAGATCGCTTTGGGAGCAAACTAATTTCATAAGTCAGATGCAGCTAGTGAAGGATATGGTAACATCCTTATTGTTTATAGGCGATCGCTGGCAAAATTACTTAAGGATAGAAAACTTGTGTAAACGGTTGGTTACGATAGCGCCGATAAATATCAAAATCTTTATTTAGTGTGGCAATTGCATTTTTACTTTTTACTTCTTAATCGTTACCAATCGACTGGTAGATCCAGCAAAAAACTCAACCACTCGATTGTGATGTGAATCTGCTGAGTCGTAAAAGGCAACCAACAAACCTGTATCTACCAAAATCGTAGGATAATAGGTCATGATTCCTGTTTGTGGCTCTGCTTTATCCGCGCTGCAATAGTTACTCTGCGAACGTCTCGGTCTGATAAATTACCAACAGAGAGTAAATGTTGAGGTACTCCTCCCATGCGCTCTAGAATGCTTTGCTCTGCTGGCTGGCTTTTTTCATCATCAGATGTAGAATTTTTCTGATCCTGTCTACCTTTTATGAATAGCAAGAAATTTAGCACTTCTTCTACTAAAGAATCTGAAACCTGCTCAATTTCCTGAATAAGCTGCTTTCTGGCTGTCATAAATTATCTGCCTCAATACCAACAGGACTTCATTTATTACGTTAACAAGCTTCAAAAGACGATTCTATTTTATGAGAGTAGACAAAGGCGATGTCTACGACGGGCTACGCCTAAGCTCTTACGCTTCAGACTTGTAAAAATTTAAACGATTGCAGCTAATGTTGCTTATTTTATAAGAAACGCTTAAGCATTTTTTGCCAACATATAAGCAATTGCTGCAAATCATTCATACTTTGCAACAATTAATCCTCTATGTATAATAAACCCTTAAGTTTTTGTTGCAAAAATATAAGCAATTGTTGCAAATCATTCATACTTTGCAACAATCAAGCCTTTATACATAAGAAAAACTTAAATTATTGCAGCAATTATCGTAACTAAATTATAAATTTATTTATTACTTAAATTGCAAAATAATTTAAGTAAAATTAACTATATGTTTATAGGTGCGATCTCTATGATGGGCAACGCCTACGCAACTGATTTTGTTATATTTTCTGATGACAGCAAAGGAGATTTTGTATAAAACAGTACTATTGACTTACAGGGAGAGATGAATTATGGCACGTCGTAAAAGAAATTCTAACGTTTTAGAAAAAGCCGATCGCCGCATTGAAAGTTTACAATCTATCAGTCTAGAACTAGACTTTGGGGAAGGACTGACTATACAAACTTACAATGCAACAATTAACGATCTACGATCTAAGCTTGCTGCCTACAACACTGCTTTATCTTCCATTGACAAACTTACAGATGATGTGAAGAAGGCAGAACAGATTGTAATAACAATGTCAGAAAAAATGTTATTAGGAGTTGCCAGCCGTTACGGTAAAACCAGCCAGGAATACGAAATGGCCGGCGGTGCGCGACGAGGTAATATTAAGAAGAAGCAAGTCACAGCAAGCAATTCCAAACTTACCAATTCTTTAGCAACCAATTCTGTGAAGGTTTCTTCTGTAAATGGATCTACAAATGGGGTATCGGCTGCGAATGTAAGTTAGTTAAGATCCAATACAATACGGTTCGGTTAAGGTTTTTTGATGAAAACTCTAAATCACAAAGACGCGATAAATCGCCGTCTCTACAATAATCATTCCTTGGTAGAGACGGCGATTTATCGCGTCTCTTGCTTTAACCGAACAGTATTAAGATCCAATAGGGTTTATATAGCGCTTCTCCTTTGGATGCAATAGACTTTGACCTCTTTCCTAGCTTTGAATACTGAATCTTACTCCCCTTCCCTTGCAGGGAAGGGGCTGGGGGTTAGGTCTGTAACTGACAGAAATTGAACCTCGCATGACTAAAAGTCACGCGATTCCTGCTTCATAGATCCCTGCCTAAATTGCTCCAGGTCTTATGGGTTCTCCACAGGCGTTTTGATGAGTCTCCGACGCACCGGCGGCGACTTTTGAACAACTATCTTAAAAGTATGTTCAACCTCAGTACCTTAAAGATTTTACCTACTACAAGGATGCGGCACAATGTACCCATTTCTCAGTAGAACCCCATATCTTTAGTTGTCGTGGTTCTGTTAACTTGGTTTTCGCTATGTATATAGTGTATCAGAATATGGATTGCTTAACTCATGACTGGAAGTCACGAGTGTGCAGCTTGCAGAAATCAAAGTTTTTAACCCGCCTTCCATAGAAAAGGCGGGTTTTGTCTGTGTCCCCGTAAATTATCTTCGCCTGGTGTAATATCTATAGCTCAAAAAATATTACAATCTATCAGAGACACTGTTAACACCACTGAGATGCTTCATAATGGCAACCACATCTAATGTTCAGGTGACTATTTCACTCTCTGAACTGGGTTTAGACGAAGAGGAGTTGCAAGCAGAAGCCGAGAACTTGCTGCCACAGATTAAAGAAGTTGATGGAGTAGAAAATGCAGATTTAGTGGCAGTTACAGAAGCCCCCCAAGGTTCAAAGGCTTTCGGGGGTTTTGAGTTGGGGGCATTAAAAGCTATAGTCAATCCAGCCTTTATCAAACCTTTGTTTGGGTTTTTGGGTACAGCATTGGGCAACAAAACAATTAAGCTGGTAGTCAAAGCAACAGACGGCAGAGAACTGAACCTAGAAGCCAGTAGTCGAGAAGATTTAGAATTTGCTCGGCAGCTAGCAGAGGATTTTGTGAACAAGACAAAAGATACAAAATAGTAATAATGGCTAAGTTTGCACTGCTGATAGGAGTTAGTGAGTACGATTATGAGGATAAAGATTTAAAACCGCTACCAGCTGCTGTCAAAGATGTTGAGGCGATGCAGCGAGTGTTAGTCAACCCAGAAATGGGTGGCTTTGCTCCATCAGATATTACGGTGCTGAAAGATTCCCAACGGCAAGAAATAGAAGAGGCTATCGAAAACCTTTTCAACAATCGCCAGAAGGATGACTTGCTGTTATTTTATTTTTCTGGGCATGGAATTAAAGATGATAGAGGGCAACTATACCTGTCAAGTCGTGCTACTAAAAAAATAAACGGCAAGCTGGCAAAGTCCTCAGCAGTTGCAGCTAGTTTTTTGCACAACAATATTAATGACAGTAGATCGCAAAGACAAGTTGTAATTCTAGACTGTTGCTTTAGTGGGGCAATTACCCAAGGTATGACAGTCAAGAGTGATGGTAGTCTAAATGTGCAAGAGCAATTAGGCGGTAAAGGTCGGGCAATTCTCACTTCTTCCACTTCTACCCAATATTCCTTTGAGCAAGAAGGCTCAGAACTCTCCATTTACACCCGCTATTTGGTTGAAGGTATTGAAACAGGCGCAGCCGATAAAGATACCGATGGCTGGATTTCCATTGATGAACTGCATGAATATGCCAGTACAAAAGTGCAAGAAGCCGCGCCAGCAATGACTCCCAAATTTTACCCGGTTGAAGAAGGTCATAAGATTCTGCTGGCAAAGTCTCCTAAAGATGACCCCAAACTGAAGTATCGTAAGGAAGTGGAACGCCGCATCAATCGCGGCAAGTTTAACGTAGCCGCCCGTCGTCTGCTAAATTCGCTACGCCTCCAATTAAAACTTACCCCGGAAGTTGCCGATGCGATCAAAGCCGAAGTTCAACAACCTTATCGAGAGTATCAGCACAAATTAGAAGAATATGAAGCAACGCTGCTTGAGGCAATCGCAGATGAAACAACCCTAAGCGAAACTACATTTAATGACTTGAGAGATTATCAGCAATATTTAGGGCTGAGGAATGAAGATGTAGCTTCAATAGAAGAACGAATTATTGGTCAGCAAAAACCGACTGTAGCCATAGAACCAAAGCCTGTTCTGAGAGAACAAAATCCACTTAATCAGTTTGAGTTTGAGGTGGTGACGGTAAATACTAAAGGAGAACCAATCAACAGCAGTCAGCAACGAGCCGAGTTTTTCTCAGAAAATTTGGGTAATGCTGTAGTTCTGGAAATGGTTGCAATTCCTGGTGGAAAATTCTTAATGGGTTCCCCAGAGAATGAACCAGAAAGACAAGATTCTGAAAGTCCACAGCACACCGTCACCGTTCAACCCTTCTTCATGGGGAAATTTCCAGTTACACAAAGCCAATGGGCTATTGTAGCTGCGCTGAAAAAGGTAAATATTGATTTAAATCCCGAACCATCGAACTTCAAAGGCGCTAATCGACCTGTTGAGTGTGTTTCTTGGGATGATGCAATTGAATTTTGTGCCAGATTGTCTAACAAGACTGGGAAGACCTATCGCTTGCCTAGTGAGGCAGAGTGGGAATATGCCTGTCGTGCAGGAACGACTACCCCATTTTATTTTGGTGAGACGATTACCACTGATTTAGCGAATTATGACGGTAACTACACTTATAATTCTGGGTCAGAGGGTGAATATCGTCAGCAAACAACAGATGTCGGAATATTTTTACCAAACCTCTTTGGTTTATTTGATATGCATGGTAATATATGGGAGTGGTGCCAGGATGGTTGGCACGAAAATTATAGTAAAGCGCCAAACAACGGCAGCGCTTGGATGGGTAATGATGATAAGCGGCTGCTGCGTGGTGGTTCGTGGATTTACAATCCGGGGTTCTGCCGTTCGGCGTTTCGCAACTGGAGCGCGCGTGACTATAGCAACTACTACGTGGGTTTTCGGGTTGTGGTTGCTGCGCCTCTCAGGACTCAGTAGCCCTTTACACTCTTATCCTTTTGCCCTCTTCGCTTTTTTTCTTCTTTGTCTCGCGCTCTGCGCAATAAAATTTTTTTAGCGATTTTTAGAATCCTGCTTAGTAGTCTGTCAAGCTAGTAATGAAAAGTTTGTAGTAAGCACTAAAGTGCTTAGAGTGCTTAGAAAATAAGGACTGAAGTCCTTACTACGAACCTTCTTACCCATCAATTTAAACTTGACAGACTACTAGAGATCATAAATTTTTACTGGGAAATCGAATAATTACAGAATTATAAGCTTTAAATGTAACTATAGCAGTCCTAAATCATTCGTGAAAAGTTAGATCCCGGACTTCTCGAAGAAGTCGGGGAGCTGGACACCGCGAATTTTCACAAATCACCCAAGCGTATTGGGATATGATATTAAGCAAGTTTACCTTGTGGAAAACTTGTGGAAAAAGTCAGATATTTTTCCACGAAGTAATTATACTTAATTAAGTTTTATCAGCAAAATATCAAGTTATCCACGGATTTATCTACAAAAAGTTAGATTTTTCCACAATATAAGTTAAATTTAATCAATTTTTATACCTTACTTAATATTTTTGCTTAATTATTCAGCCATCAAAGCTAGCGATCGCAGCGCAGGTTGTGGAAAACTTAAAAGACATCTTCAGGATGGTTTTTGAGAACGGCTAGTTAGATTGATGCGATCGCTCAGTTGGCGGATTGTTTGTGCTAAAGTGCGATCGCTCTGATGGAGTTGAGTAATTTTATCGCAACTATAGATTACCGTTGTATGGTCTTTACCACCAAACTCCTCGCCAATTCTCGGCAAACTCAGAGATGTGTGTTGCCGCATGAGATACATCCCTATTTGACGCGCCCAGCTAATCTCTCTCCGTCGTGAATTACTTTTAAGGTCGTCTATGGAAATATCAAAATTATCTGCTATAACCTTTAAAATAGCTTCTGGGGTAGCTGCCATTTTTTCGTTAGGCGGTTCTAAAACTGGGGTGATATTTTCTACCGTCATCGGCAAGCCCCAAATAGAAATATAAGCCACCGCCCGAATTAAAGCTCCTTCTAGTTCTCGAATATTAGAAGTATAGTTAGAAGCAATATATTCAATTACATCGCGGGGAAGACGAATATTTTCATCCTCGGCTTTTTTCTGCAAAATTGCCATCCTCGTTTCTAAATCCGGCTTTTGGATATCTGCAATTAACCCCATAGAAAAGCGAGAACACAGACGTTCTTGCAAACTCGGAATCTGGTTAGGAGGACGATCGGAAGCAATCACAACTTGTTTACCAGCTTCGTGTAAAGTATTAAAAGTATAAAAAAATTCTTCTTGGGTGTATTCCTTCCCTTCTAAAAACTGAATATCATCAACTAATAAAACATCAGCAGCCCGGTAATGTTCTCGAAAACTTTGCATACTATCTTTACGGATTGCTGTAATTAAATCATTAGTAAACTGCTCAGTAGAAACATAAAATATTTTACAATTAGGCGAAATTTCCCAGCGATAATGACCAATAGCTTGCATCAGATGAGTTTTACCTAAACCAACTCCACCGCATAAAAATAAAGGATTAAACTCTTTACCTGGAGATTCTGCAACTGCCAAAGAAGCAGCGTGAGCCATCCGATTGTTAGCACCAACTACAAATCGGGAAAAGACATATTTAGAGTTTAATTCGGTAGTTTTATGATTATGATGAGGAACAGCTTCAGGAATACTGCTAGGATTTGGTGATTCCCAAGAAACCTCTCGTTCACTAAAATGAGAAACTTCATCACCTTGAGCAACAGTAATGTAAATTCCTACAGGATGACCGAGAATATCTTGTACTACATGAGCAATGGTATTGATGTAATACTTTTGTAACCAATTACGAGCAAATGGGTTAGGAGTGCGAATAACCAAGCAATTGTTTTCTAATCGTTCCGCGCTAGCAGTTTTTATCCAAGTTTCAAAGGTAGGCCGGGATAACTCAAGCTGTAGGCGCTCTAGTACCTGACTCCACAGACTTTCTATGGGAATTTCCATTATCCACCACCTTTGCGGCTAATCGTCACAATAGAAGAGAAGGCATCAATTTAGCATTGACACACACTAGACCTAGAATAAGCTTTTAAGTTGTAATCATTTTGGGACATACCCAGTAGGCAAGATCCTAACATCCACTGACTGACACGGAGAAGCAACGACACATGAAGACAACAAACCATGATTTAGTACCCAATAATGTTGATAGTGTTGATAGCAGACGCTTGCCCAAGAGGTTATGGATACTCTTATATGGGGTAACAGTGGTGTTCCTGGGAAGCTGTTCTGTTCTACCTGCTAGGACTTTTGAGACTCGACAAAGTGAGACTCAAGCTCAACAGACAACAGAACCCAATCCAGTAATTGTCCCCCCGCCAATTATTTCATCGTCTGGAGATCCTAATTTTGTGGTAAAAGTAGTACAACAAGTAGGGCCTGCGGTAGTTCGCATTGATTCTTCCCGAACAATCACTTCTCGCGTACCAGACGAATTTAACGATCCATTTTTCCGGCGGTTTTTTGGAGACGCAGCGCCACAGTCTAAACAAAGAGTAGAGCGGGGTAGCGGCTCTGGATTTATTATTAATTCTTCTGGTCAAATTGTGACCAATTCTCATGTGGTAGATGGTGCTGATACCGTGACTGTCACACTCAAAGATGGCCGAACTTTTGATGGCAAAGTTTTGGGTGAAGATCCGGTAACTGATGTAGCTACGATTAAAATTGACGCTAATAATCTGCCAACCCTAGCTGTAGGTAACTCTGATGCTTTGCAACCAGGAGAGGCAGTAATAGCTATTGGCAACCCTTTAGGCTTGAATAATACCGTCACTTCTGGGATTATTAGTGCCACAGGGCGTTCTAGTTCTGATATTGGTGCTAGTGACAAGCGGGTTGATTACATCCAAACGGATGCTGCAATTAACCCTGGCAATTCTGGTGGCCCATTGCTTAATGCTCGTGGACAGGTAATAGCGATGAACACAGCTATTATCCGTGGCGCTCAAGGTTTGGGATTTGCTATCCCTATTAACACGGTGCAAAAAATTGCCCAACAATTAATTGCTACAGGCAAGGTAGATCATCCTTATTTGGGTGTGCAGATGGTGACACTGACACCAGAAATTAAAGAAAGAATAAAAAATAAAGCAGGCGATCGCTTAAATATTACATCAGATGACGGCGTTTTACTAGTTGAGATTGTGCCGCGATCGCCTGCTTCTGTGGCTGGGCTAAGAGTCGGTGATGTGATTAAAAGCATTAATAACCAGCCTGTTACTAAAATTGATCAAGTACAAAAGCTAGTCGAAAACAGCAAAATCGGTACTACCTTACCAATAGAAGTGGAACGCAATGGGCAAACTGTCCAAGTAGGAGTCCAACCTGCTACTTTGCCCGTCAAACGTGAAGGATAATTTTGTCATTTGTCATTTTAAAAACAACTGAAATACTCCACTCTCCCAATGCCCCATGCCCCATGCCCAATGCCCCATTCCCCATTCTCAAAAGAAGTTTGCCAATGACTGAATTAGCGCCAATCATTCAATTAGGCAATCCAACATTGCGCCAAAAAGCTGTTTGGGTTGAGAACATTCAAGACGAGGATATCCAAAAACTCATTGAAGACTTAATTGCCACTGTTGCTAAAGCTAACGGTGTGGGAATTGCTGCACCTCAACTAGCACAATCTTATCGTTTATTTATTGTGGCTTCTCATCCCAATGCCAGATATCCCAACGCGCCAGAAATGGAACCTACTGCAATGATTAATCCCCAAATCATTGCTCATTCAACTGAAGTTGTCAAAGATTGGGAAGGTTGTTTAAGTGTTCCAGGAATTAGGGGGTTAGTTCCTCGATATAAATCTATTGAAGTCGAATACACCGACTCTCAAGGCAATTTACAAAAGCAAGAATTAACCGATTTTATCGCTCGGATTTTTCAACACGAGTACGATCATCTCGAAGGCATCGTATTTGTTGATCGCCTAGAAAACACTCTCGATATGATTACCGAGCAGGAATATCAAGAACGAGTAGTTAACAAATGAAAAACTCCACTCACAAGGGGATGGAGTTTTTGGGCATGGGGAACAGGGCATTGGGCATGGGGAAGAAGTTACCAATGCCCAATGCCCAATGCCCAATTTATTTAAGCGTGTGTTTCGCAAACTTGCTCATCGCGCCACAATTGATATAGCCGTGTCGCTGGCATTGTCATATACAAAACATCAGCAACACTGAGGTTAGTTTCTAATAAATCCCAGCCGTGAAATGTTTGCTGGTTTTTTTCTACGTACAAAGGCACGCAATCAGTAGACATAGCTACATCTTTCACCCACTGACCACAAAAAGCGTGTGAAGGTGTAATCACAGTTGCAAAAGCTACCCAAAGACTATCGGCTGTGATGCCATTACCAAGGATGCGCCCTCCTAGCGCAGCAGCAGCAAAAGCTGGGGCTGCTAGTTCAGCCGGACTCAGTACGGCCTCGAAGCCAAATAGCTGTTGCGCTATGCCGGCAAAATCGGGATCGCCATAGTGAACAATCACCGGAATGCTGGGTGTCAAGCCTTTGGCTTTAAGGGCAATTTCTAGATTGGTAGCATCATTGCTAGTAACAGCAAGCACTGCGGCAGCAGAATCTATATTGCTGGCTTTAAGTATTGTGCGAAAGCTGGCATCGCCCTGAATGACTGGAATACCGAGTTCGCGGGCGGTGTTTACATATTTGTTATTGCAGTCAGGTTCAACTACTACAACTTCATGTCCACTGGCATGGAGTTGCTGGATAATTCTCACCCCAATACCGCTCAAGCCACAGACAATGTAGTGATATCTCTGGGGAATTCTGGCTGCATCCCAAAATTGCTTAAAGCGGCTTCCTAAGACAAAATCGGTGAGCATTGCATACCAAATACCAATCACCACTGCTCCAACTAGCATCATTACAACAGTAAATAACTTAATACTGTTAGGAGCATTTTCTACTACTTTGTCATTACCACCTGCTCCTGTAATCATGCCTACAGAAAAATATAAGGCATCGACAGGAGACAAGCTCAACTCAGCCGACATATAGGTGAGTGTAGCGATCGCAATAACTGCCAATAGTACAACAGCACCCATTAATACCGATCGCCCGTGTTCCTGAAACTGCCTAAAATTGGTGAGGACTTTCAGCAGTTTTTTAATTACCGATCTTCGGGGGGAACGGATGCGGGGTTGTGTACCAACAATTAAGCGATCGCCTACTTGGATCTCTTGTCCAGATATAACAGCTGACACCAAATCCATCTCACCTTTTACTGGCAAGTAATAAATTAGCATCCGCGATCGATCTTCCCACAATTCACTCAGCTTTAGACCATTCCAGAAGTGGTTTTCATCAATGTATTCTTCGTGAATTGGCCAAGTTTGCTGAAATAATTTGATTTGTCCGATCGCTCGGTTTCCCAGTGCTGCAAAGGTGAATACGGGTGCTGCTAATCCGACAACACTCATACTCAAATGGTCTGGCAAACTTTGATCTAGGCGCTCCCCTAAATTTGTATTATAAAAACGGTTGATAATCCGAATCTGGGGATTCAGCACCCGCGCTTGCATCATAATAGACAAATTCAGGGCATCTTTAGATCCGGCAATGACTAAAGTATCTGCCTGCTGAATTCCTGCTGCTGTTAGGGTAGAAGCTGCTTGTAAATCCCCAACAATCACATCTCCTGCCGTTTCGCCAGGGATAGATTGGTGATGAATGCCAACAACGAAGGCCCCCTGATGTCTCAGCAAACGAAAGGTTTTATATCCGGTACGTCCTAAGCCACAAACAATAATTCTGGGTTTCATGAAACGGCAGCATCTTTTATAGTTAGGGCTGCATTTCTAGTTATTCATCAATATTGTTGCTTATTTTGCTGGAATATAACTGTAGCTGACAACACGGTTGTTTTTAATTGGGGATTTCCAACAAATAAATTACCCAATCTTGTGGGGTGGGCCGAAAAGCCACTGGTGTCAACTTAAGCTCAAAGCTTTGTCCCACAGCCATTTTACCCCCCTTAATCCCCCCGATATATTGGGGGGAAACAAGAAATCCGGTTCCCTCCCCTTTATAAGGGGAGGGTTAGGGTGGGGTAACGCGGATCGTAATGAGTGGTGAGTGAACTCAATATTCAGTTTTTACAAGGGTTTCACGTTAAGTTGACACCAATGGCATCTTGCCCGCTCATATACAAAGGCGGGCAAGATGCCCACCCCACAATAAATAGTTGGATATTTTTTTATTTGGAAGTCCCTTGCAGTCTGAAAGTTTGAGAAGTCTTGGGCAAGAGTGAGTTATATTCCTGATGAATTCGTCAACAGTCTCATTCCATTCGCTTGGGTTTCATCTGACACCAATGCACATCTGTGCGCCTCTACTAACGTACTCACAAAAATTAATAAACATCTAAAACCAAGGCTATGTAAAGCTTGT
Organism: Nostoc sp.; assembly: GCF_036917435.1. GTDB lineage: Bacteria > Cyanobacteriota > Cyanobacteriia > Cyanobacteriales > Nostocaceae > Nostoc. The sequence continues at coordinate 72,521 of NZ_JBALDM010000013.1, read as the reverse complement.
AACAAATAAATCTGGCAGGGGCTATATAACAAAGCCGCCTGCCAGGAAGGTATAGTATATTCCGGCCATGTTTGATTAGATTAGCGCTTATTTATCAAAAATAATTGCGTATCCCCAAATAGAATAACTAAATACTTTGGAAAATACAGTTAAGAAAAGTTATCAAATAGGTTAATTTCCAATTAAAACCAATAATTTCGTAAATTGGGAATGGGGAATGGGGAATGGGAAAGAGTTTTATTTACGGCCAATGCCCAATGCTCAATGCTCAATTCCCAATGCCCCATAATATAAGAAAGCGCTTCACACTTCTTAAACAATCAGCTTTATTAAAACAATGGCGAGAGACTTACGGGGATTCATTAAAATTCTGGAAGATAAGGGACAATTACGGCGGATTTCCGCTTTAGTTGACCCAGAATTAGAAATTGCTGAGATTTCTAACCGGATGCTGCAAAAAGGTGGCCCGGGCTTGTTGTTTGAAAACGTTAAAGGCGCTTCCTTCCCTGTGGCGGTGAATTTGATGGGAACTGTGGAAAGGATTTGCTGGGCGATGAATATGCAGCGTCCAGAGGAGTTGGAAACTCTGGGGAAAAAACTAAGTATGCTGCAACAGCCAAAACCACCTAAGAAGATTTCCCAGGCGATAGATTTTGGAAAAGTACTGTTTGATGTGCTGAAGGCAAAACCAGGACGGGACTTTTTCCCCGCTTGTCAGCAAGTTGTGGTTCAAGGTAATGATTTAGATTTAAATAAGTTGCCTTTGATACGTCCTTATATTGGTGATGCTGGCAAGATTATTACGCTGGGACTGGTAATTACTAAAGATTGTGAGACGGGTACACCAAATGTAGGTGTGTATCGCTTGCAACTCCAATCTAAAAACACGATGACGGTTCACTGGTTATCGGTGCGAGGTGGAGCAAGGCATTTGCGAAAAGCAGCCGAACGTGGGAAGAAATTAGAAGTTGCGATCGCACTTGGTGTAGATCCTCTAATTATTATGGCAGCTGCTACACCCATCCCTGTAGATTTATCAGAATGGCTGTTTGCTGGACTATACGGGGGTTCTGGTGTGCAGTTGGCAAAGTGTAAAACTGTTGATTTGGAAGTTCCCGCAGATTCGGAATTTGTCTTGGAAGGAACGATTACACCAGGGGAAGTTTTGCCAGATGGGCCCTTTGGCGATCACATGGGTTATTACGGCGGCGTGGAAGATTCGCCATTGGTACGCTTTGAGTGTATGACGCACCGAAAAAATCCGATTTACTTAACAACATTTAGCGGTCGTCCACCGAAAGAAGAAGCGATGATGGCGATCGCGCTAAATCGCATCTATACGCCCATACTGCGCCAACAAGTATCTGAAATTGTCGATTTCTTCCTGCCAATGGAAGCCTTGAGTTATAAAGCAGCGATTATTTCCATTGATAAAGCATATCCCGGACAAGCGCGACGGGCAGCTTTAGCATTTTGGAGTGCTTTACCGCAATTTACATATACCAAATTTGTAATTGTTGTGGATAAAGACATAAATATTCGCGATCCGCGTCAAGTTGTGTGGGCGATTAGTTCTAAAGTTGACCCAGTGCGGGATGTATTTATTTTGCCGAATACACCTTTTGATACATTGGATTTTGCTAGTGAAAAAATTGGCTTAGGTGGACGCATGGGAATTGATGCGACTACAAAGATTCCGCCAGAAACAGATCATGAATGGGGTTCGCCTTTAGAATCTGACCCAGATGTGGCGGCGATGGTAGAGAGACGATGGGCAGAGTATGGTTTGGCAGAGTTGCAGTTAGGAGAAGTAGACCCAAATTTGTTTGGCTATGATATGAGATAACGTGTAGTTGACATAGAGTTGACATAGATCAGTTGTAGGGGCAATTTATGAATTGCCCCTACAAAGTGGGTCTATTTACGATCAATGAATGATTAATAAAAACCTGAAATAACGTATTTACGTTGATGCACAACATGATTATTTTGTACAGTGCGTAAGTCCCATAATATAGCGTTTCTTAATCATACGAGTTACATCATAGCCCCCTCCTCGCTTGCGGGGAGGGGGTTGGGGGTGGGGTTCAGTACCTACTCAACTGAGAACCGCTATAGTATTTTCACGCTGAAAAATTAAAGGAGACTGTGACAACTACACTACACTGGCAAGAGCGGGTTGGTAATCAAAGGGATTGGGTTTGGCGGGGCTGGCAAACTCGCTATACTTACATTCGCGCCGCCCAAAATAACCATAAGACAACACCCTTGATTTTGTTACATGGCTTTGGTGCTTCTATTGGTCATTGGCGACATAATTTAGAAGTGTTGGCTGAAAATCACACTGTTTACGCCATCGATATGCTGGGTTTCGGTGCTTCAGAAAAAGCCGCAGCTAATTACAGCATCGAACTCTGGGTTGAACAGGTTTATGACTTTTGGAAAACATTTATCCGTCAACCAGCAATATTAATCGGTAATTCTAACGGTTCGCTGATTTCTATGGCTGCCGCAGCCACTCACCCCGATATGGTGCTGGGTATGGTGATGATGAGTTTACCCGACCCTTCACTAGAGCAAGAAGCAATCCCGCCTGTGCTGCAACCACTTGTCAGAGCAATTAAAAATATTGTTGCTTCGCCGTTGATTCTGAAACCTTTGTTTAACTTCGTGCGCCGTCCAGGGGTGCTGCGTCGCTGGGCAAGTCTTGCTTACGCTAACCCAGAGGCGATTACCGATGAACTCATAGATATTTTAGCTGGCCCTCCCCAAGACAGAGGTTCGGCGAGGGCTTTTAGTGCTTTATTCAAAGCTACGATCGGAGTTAACTTTAGTCCCAGTGTCAAGACAGTATTACCAACCTTAACAATTCCGATGTTGTTAATTTGGGGACAAAAGGATCGGTTTGTTCCTCCAGCCTTGGCTAATCGATTCGCCCAGTACAACCAAATGTTGGAAGTGCTGAATTTAGAAGACGTGGGTCATTGTCCCCATGATGAATGCCCCGAACTAGTTAACCAAGCTATTTTAGATTGGATTGAGAGATGGGTTAGCGTAGGCGTAGCCCGCCAACCTTTGCTTAGGAATAAGAATTAAATAACATACAGTTTATGTCCCTTGCTTACCTCACCCTCAATCCCTCTCCTTTACAAGGAGAGGGAAGCTAGAGACAGGATGAAGTTTTGCATTTTATTTAATCTACGTTCCTTACTTCCTAAATATTATGCAACGAGAATTATCCAATGGGAGCGTAGGCGTAGCCCGCCGTAGGCATCGCACCAGCCAATACCTTTACCACTATTGTGATTAATGCCTAGCCAATGGTGGCTTGATCCGTGTTAACATCTGTAGCACCATTCACAGAACCAGCTACAGAAACCATCTGATCGAGAATTTCTTGACTGGGAACTTTACCTTTCAACACCACAGTGCTACCAGTTTGAGCAACCCAGAGGGTATCAACATCATCCAATTGATCATCTTGATCGAAGGCCAACGCTACCCGCTTTGCCAACCCACTTTGGTCATATTCGCCACTCAATCCCAGACGTTCTGGGGGGATGGATTCAGTCTCAACATTACTACTAGTATCTGGCGCTATTGACTGTGGAGTAGGATTTACTTCTGCATTTTCAGGTTTTTCCATTCCAAATAATCTTTGTAACCAACCCATACAAACTTTTCTCCTATTAAAGGTTTATCAAATCTGACTATAAAAGCTTTACAAAAATGCCGCATCTACCAAGGAAGAGAGATCCATTCAATAAAATTCTTCTTTGGAGGATAATTTCTGCCCAATTTATCTCAAGAGAATGCAATGAATGTAACTATATGAGTTTACAATGAAAGGTCGCACTGATAATTAGTGCAATAGTACGTTAGTCCAGAAATCAACATACATTTTACAAAATGTCAAGAGCTTAAAACTCAAAGAATTTTGAATTTTGAATGAGTGAATTCTGCAAAACAGTACTAATGTTTGCGTTACTCAATTCCTGCTCTAGCCTCTATTGGCGAAGATGAAACATACCCTTTCAGTTCTTGTAGAAGATGAGGCGGGTGTACTTTCCCGCATTTCTGGTTTATTCGCCCGTCGTGGTTTTAATATTGAAAGCCTTGCTGTTGGCCCTGCTGAACAGGGAGGTGTCTCCCGAATTACAATGGTTGTACCTGGTGACGATCGCGTGATCGAGCAACTCACCAAGCAACTATACAAGTTAGTCAATGTCTTAAAGGTACAGGATATTACCGAAATCCCTTGCGTAGAGAGGGAATTGATGCTTTTGAAGGTGAATGCTAGTACCAGCAATCGCTCAGAAGTGATCGAACTGTCTCAGATTTTCCGGGCGCGAGTCGTGGATGTGGCGGAAGATTCTCTCACCTTAGAAGTTGTGGGAGATCCTGGTAAAATGGTAGCGATCGTGCAAGTGTTGCAAAAATTTGGTTTGAAAGAAATCGCGCGCACTGGCAAAATTGCCCTGACTCGTGAATCGGGTGTGAATACCGAATTACTCAAGTCTTTGGAAGCAAAAGTTTAAGTAGATCGGTGCAATTAAAGCTAAATGGCAAAGGCTCTCCTTTGTCATTAGTGAGGGCTTTAAGGTTGTTTGCGTTTTATAACATAATAAGTTGGTTTATTTTTACCAACTTAGTTAGGAATAAGAATTAAATAACATACAGTTTATATCTCCGGCTTACCTCACCCTCAATCCCTCTCCTTATAAAGGAGAGGGAAGCTAGAGACAGGATAAAGTTTTACATTTTATTTAATCCACGTTCCTTAGTTGGGAACTTAGTTGACACTCTCAGCACTAAAGTGACTGAGAGTGTCAAAGCGTTTCCTGTACTTATAGCAACCGACAAGGCGGTTGCTATAAGTACAGAAGTAGACTACTTTGCCTGAATTGGTGTTAGGGCTACACCTTGATAATAATGTCCCAAAATTTGCAGGTGATTTACTCCTTGCCGAGCCAGATTGTACGCTCCCCACTGACTCATACCTAAAGCATGGCCGTAGCCAAGCCCTTGAAGTACAAAACTACCATCAGCTCCCTTGGTAACGGTAAACCGGGTACTTTTTAGTCTCAGGGCTGTTCTCACTTCCTCGCCCTGTAGCACCTTTGTGCCCTTGTTACCGACAATTTTTAAGACTTTAACACTGCGGAAAGGTGAGTATGCCTCTGGAGTCATCGCCGTCACACTGCCCACTCCAGGAAATTTAGCGCTAATTTCACTGGGCGAGAAGGTTTTTACCCAGTTACACTCCTTGATATTTTGATCGTAGTCTTGAACAGCCCGCAGATAAGGCTCGCTGCTTCCCCAAACATCTTCTACGTTTTCGGTGTGTCCTCCAGAACAAGCGTGGAAGACTGAGAGAATAATTCGGTTTTTGTAAGTTAGTACTTGCCCTAGTGTGGAATCTACTGCGGCGTAAGTAGCAGGAGCTTCACTGATGACACCTTTGTAAATTTGCCAACGATCGGGGGTATTGCCTAAATCAAAAACGGGATTATTCCGTTGTTTTTCTCGTTCGTAAAGAGCATAAGTGCGGGCTGCGATCGCTTGGGCTTTTAGAGCTTCTTGGGGCCAGCTAGCATCCATTTCGCCACCGAGAACACTGTAGAGATATTCTTGATCGTCAACCCAATTAACAGCCGTTAAGCCTTTTTCTGTGGGAACAACCAGAGTTCTACCACGATACCAGCGATCGCCAATATAAACGAATCCTTTACCTGTTGGCTCAATCCAAAATAAACCAGACTGCCACTTATCTAAAGCAACTCCCCCAGGAATCGCTTGGGCATAATATGCACTCATTGCTGGCAACTGTCCCAGAGTCCGCCCGGTACTATCTTTGACGATCCCAGTAGTGGAACTGCCCACTTTTACCTGATTAACGCCCCTCTCAATTGCCACGCGCAGAATTACAGACGCTTGGGCGGGGGCAACCAAAGCAATCCATAAGAGGACACTTACCCACCAATGACGTACTTTAATCTGGGAAAATAAAGAGCCTAAGTAAAGTTGGAATTTCATACCGATCATCTAATCACACTAGTATCTAATTGACGCTCTGGATTATCGCGTCTACTACTTTAAGATGAGACAGTTCTCCAACGCAGGAGGTTGCCACCTCCTACTAATTATGCATTTTGCTTTAGCTATCAGGTAGAAATCTTCAATCGAAAATTTAAAATTCGGTGAAGGAGTCAGTGATTTTACCCTTGAGCAACTGTTGTTAGCAGTAATGTTACTGGCAATTTTTAACCTTTTTTTCACGAACTTACACCCGTCAATGTGTCAATATTTGGTTCGTGGACTACTAGTTTATCCCTAGTTTTCTCACCTTTCAACAAAAAAGGTACACCGGAATTTATAAAGTAAATATGTAATTAGTTATTTTTCAGTAAAAATACGGATCTATTAAGCAAGTTGCTGCATTTATAGTGGTTATACTGAGACTAATTTCTAATAAATTTTTCGGGCAACATAAACAGACTCTTGAACCATATTTTAGTATGAGATATAGTTCTAATTTTGCGATCTGAGATTTTATTTTGGGGTTTAGTGTTACTATTCATAAACTCTTTTGATGATTATTTAAAATTAATCCTTCGCAGCGCTAAACTATACTATCTTAGTATGAAATATAGTTCCAATTTTGCGATCTGAGATTTTAGTTTTGGGTTTAGTGTTACTATTCATAAACTCTTTTTATAATTATCTAAAATTAATTCTTCGCAGCGCTATAACTAAGTAATTTAGAAAGGAAATAATTAATTTATGTCTGAGCAAAAGTTTGTTCTCACTTTTGATGGTGTGAATGATCGTGTTGAATTGTCTAAAGGGTTTCCCTCTATTGAAAAGGCAATCACCATCGAATTTTGGGCTAAAGGAGAAAATAGTCTCCCACAACCAACCAGTATTTTATGGGCTTATGACGCTCAAAATACCCGTATTTTAAATATTCATTTGCCTTGGGGTGGTAATATTTATTGGGATGCGGGTAATCAAACTGGGTACGATCGCATTGAAAAACCTGTCCAACTTACTGATTACAATATCTGGACTCATTGGGCTTTTGTTAAAGATGCTGTCACCGGGCAAATGTACATTTATCAAAATGGCAAACTCTGGCATCAAGGCGGTGGACAAAACAGATCCTTAAGCCCAATTCAAAAATTTGTCATCGGTTCAGGACCCAATGCTGCTTACCCTTGGAAAGGCTCTCTTGCGGAATTTCGGATTTGGAATCAAGCCCGCACTCAATTAGAAATTGAACAGCAGATGAATCGCCGTCTAGTAGGTAGTGAACGAGGATTAGTTGGTTATTTTCCTTTAAATGGAGATGTCAACGATCGCACTACTGCTGCTAACAATGGCAAACTTTACAAAACAACTTGGACGGAAGCAGAAATTCCTATCAAGCTGGAAACTCAGCAGCAATCTGTTCTCTCCTTTGATGGCAAAGACGACTATATTTCCTGTGGTAAGGGGCAAAGCTCTGACAAGGGGCTGAGATTTCTCAATCTGACTCAAACACTGACCTTGGAAGCCTGGGTCAATTTAGGCTCCTACCAAGGTGGTGCGATTTTTACCAAGCAATATAATCCCGGCGAAGCAGACAAACCAGGTCAACCTCCTTTGGATAAGGCGGCCATTTTCTATGGCCTCTTCGTTGAGGAAAGTACAAAACTACCGAAGTTTATCTACTCCACAAAGGATAAATCTAATGTGGTTTTCGGGGGAACTACCAAGACAGAGATTGCCCTTGAAAAGTGGTATCACTTGGCTGCGGTTGTCAGTAACCAGCAGGTCGAACTGTTTGTCAATGGACAGTCTCAAGGTGCAAGCAAAATCGAAGGGGCGATTGCCGACAACTCCGATGCAGACTTATTGATTGGCAAACGTCATGTCGATAATTCCTACTTTACAGGTCAACTGGCAGAACTCCGCATCTGGAACATCCCTCGCACCACAGCCGAAATCCAAGCCAATATGTCTCGCCGTTTAGAGTCCATTGAACCAGGATTGGTTGGATATTGGTTACTAGAAAAGGGTTCAGGGGAAATAGCCTACGATTCTTGTTTTTCTGACAGCTTTGGCATGATTGCGGGCGCGACTTGGAGCAAATCTAAGTTGCCGATGGCGATTCTCAGCCGCAAAGAAAAATTTAGCTATGCAGGCAAAATTGGTGATATTCGTGCCTTAGACGCTTTTAAACCACTTCCATCTGAAGTACACCCATCGGCACGCTGGCTAGCTAACTTCTATCAATCAGCCTACGGTTTGGGAGGAGCAACCAAGGATGTCTTAGTACGGCAAGTCTTGATGGAAAATGGCGGCGACCTTACGAAAATTCCCGCCAAACTGCCAGCTAAACAAATTGCGACTGCGCCGGAAAACCTGACACGTCTGCGTCCCGACAAATACAGTGATGAATTTTTTGTAGAACGCCGTCTCAATGGCTTCAATCCCGGTCAACTGAAGCGAGTGCAAAACCAGCCCTGGCAATATGTCATCCGCTATGACATGGGTGGCATTCAAAAAATTGATAACCACGGCATTTTGCCCAAATTGATTGAAGCTCGCTTCTGTTTAGAAGGGCAACAACTAACCCCCCATTCCATCGAATACACCCTCTTCGGTGAAACCCAACTCCAAACCCAACGCCCCGGCGATCAAGACTGGGAATGGGCGAAAAAACTGTTCCGTTGTACCGAATTTCTATATCACGAAACGGGAATACATCTGGGTCGTCTTCACCTGAATATCGATCAGTATGCAATGGCGTTTTACCGCAACGTCATCAACAATCCCATTCAAAAGTTACTCGAACCCCATCTTGAAATTGTCCTGAATATGAATACACGGGGTGTATTTGCCATTCTGGGATACAAGGATAAAGATGGCAAGGATGTAGACGGTGCTGTTACCTTCCTCTCCTGTGTGGATGTTGACAATATGTATGTCCTGATTCGCCAGGAATTGAGTAATATGACATATCGCAATGGCAACCCGCGATCGCAATTTCTCCCCGATTACGTTACCAACAACCACTTTGATCGCAGTGCATCCACGATGTGGCGGATCATTACTGACTATGTGAGTCGGTTCTTTGCCAACAACCGTGCAAGCATTCAAAGTTACTGGTCAGAAATTGTTGGTATGTCTGAAGACCTCAGCGCCAACAGCATCCTGAAAAAAGAATTAGGAACTCTCGATATCAAAACCATGCAAGACCTCCAGGATTTGTGTGTTTATGTAATCTATAACAGCACTTTCTACCACTCCTGGGTCAATAACAAGCAATTTGAAGATGGTGGCGACGTTGATTATGTAACCATGAGTGCGTGGAAAGACACCGACCCTCTACTGGCGGCCAGACACGCTAAACAGATATTGTCCATGCAAAACCTGACATCGGTTCGTTGCAACTTGATTATGGATGTTGGTTCTGCTGAACTCAAGGATGCAATCTGGAAACAACGCGCTCAAATTGAACCAGGACTTCCTCTAGACAAACTGATGATGAGTATCAGCATTTAGCAGACTTCTTGCGTAATTCCAAAAATCTCGCTTTTTTAAGGATTTACGCGAAATATCTCTCAAACTCTGATTTCTCCGCGCCCTCCGCGCCTCTGCGGTTCGTTATTCCGTAACTCATGCGTAAAGGAATAATCGAAAAAACCCGATTTAAGCGATCGCATCGAATCCATTTTCTATCCAGATTTTAGAGGTATTAAACATGACTGTTTATGAGCAAAGAAAGGCAAATCAAGAAAAATTCATCTACGCATCAAACATACCCACCTTTGATGTCACCAAACCCCTTCCCCCCACTGTGCTACCAAGCACCAAATGGCAGTACAACTTTAAGGTCAGCTTGTACGGTCTAGGCGGAGTTCGTCAGATCCTCGCTGCCCCTAACCTCAAAAGTGGGGGAACTGAGCTTAATACTATCTCCTACCTGACACCCAATCTCACCCGTCTGCGTCCCGATAAATTTAGTGATGAATTTTTTGTAGAGCGTCGTTTAAACGGTTTCAGTCCGGGTAAGCTGAAGCGAGTGGAAAATCAGCCCTGGCAGTATGCTATTCGTTACGATTTTAGTGGTGTGAGCGTTGATGCCAACGGGATTTTACCCCAATTCATTGAAGCCCGTTTCTGTCTAGATGGACAACAACTTCATGTCCACTCCATTGAATTTATCCTCCACGGAGAGACTGAGATCCAAAATCTTACTCCCCGCGATCAAAATTGGGAATGGGCAAAAAAACTTTTCCGTTCTGCCGAGTTTGTGCTGCACGAAACTGTGGCTCATTTAGGTAGTACTCACCTGAACATCGATCAATATGCAATGGCGTACTACCGGAATGTAGTCAATAACCCGATTATTGAATTGTTAGAGCCACATTTTGAAGGCTTGCTATCGATTAATCAGCAGGGTTTAAGCGAATTAGTCGGTTCAGAAGCTAAAGAGGGTGTTGTTCCCCAATTAACCGCCCTAAATTTTCAAGATACTCAAAAAATTCTGGTAGAAGCATTGAAAACCCTTACCTATCGCAATTGGAGTCCGCGATCGCACACACTGCCCGATTATGTCGCCAATAATCACTATGACCGAGCAGCGATCGCTTTCTGGCAGATTATCAATAAGTATGTTAAAGACTTTTTTGATCAAAATCAAGCTGGTATTCAACAATACTGGTCTGAAATTGAAGCCATGTCTAAGGATTTAGCCGCTCACTCCATTCTCAAACCGGAGTTGGGAACATTAGACATTAAAACCCTCCAAGACCTGCGTCAAATGTGCGTTTATGTCATCTATATCAGCACCTTCCAGCATTCTTGGGTGAATCACAAGCAGTATGATGATGGCGGGGACATTGAGTATGCGACCTTGGGTATGTGGAAAGAGAATGACGCGATGACGGCTGCTAGAAATGGCAGACAGCTATCAACCACCTTGAATCTTACCTCAGTTCGCCATAACCCGATCATGGGCGTGGATCATCCTGTTGCTAACAAGCTCAAAGAAGCACTCTGGGAAAATCGGAAAGAAATTGAACCAGGAATTGCGATCGACACAATTCTGATGAGTATCAGTATTTAAGTGGGTCGGTGCAATTAAAGCTAACTAGCAAAGTCCTTCATTTGTAAGAGTTTCAGGTGTATTTAGCTTTCGTAATAGTAAGTTGGTTTATTCTTGCCAACACTCACTTCCTATGACGATCCGCGTTACCCCACCCTAACCCTCCCCTTATAAAGGGGATAAAGGGGAGGGAACCGGATTTCCTGTTTCCCCTTCTTCCTTTGTATCAAACAGCACAACAGCAAAACTTATAAAGGGGAGGGAACCGGATTTCCTGTTTCCCTTTCTTCCTTTGTATCAAACAGCACAACAGCAAAACTTATAAAGGGGAGGGAACCGGATTTCCTGTTTCCCCCCTTTATAAGGGGGGATTAAGGGGGGTAAAACGGCTGTGGGATAAAGCTTTGAGCTTAAGTTGACACCAATGGCTTTTCGGCCCACCCCACAAGATTGGATAATTTATTTCTTGGAGTCCTCTTATTGTCAGTCTGAAAATTCACTGATTTCCCTTTCATTTACTTCAAAAAACACACAAATTCTACTGGCCAAAGTATCAAACCTATTCTCGACAAAACAGTACACAATATGGTAGTTAATTTAGAATCCGACTCTACTGCCGTGCAGCTTGGCGATGTGCTTAAGTATGGCGACACCATCTATTTACAGCACATGAACGGCGACTATGTGACTCAATTTAGTAAGGGCAAAACTAGTCGATATCATTGGCCAAAACTAGGCAAGAATAAAAAGCTCGGCAAGAATAAAAAGCTAGTCGAGTCTAACAATGTAAAGTTGCAAATTATCGGAGATTCAACAGGTGAGCTAACTGATGGTGCAGTGATCCGACTGAAATCCACAGAATCGTTGCCGAACGAGCACAATGTCTTGGGTTCCTGGGTAGATAGCCATGATTGTTACTATTGGAGCGATAATTTCCACACTAAAAAGCAGAGTTGGGAAATCAAAAAACGCGATCGCAGTGTTGACAACAAAATTCGTCAGGGAGACGATGTTTATCTGACTAACCTCCACTACAAAAATCAACGACTGGCTCGATGTACTCGCTACGATGGCTATATTTCTACGGCTCCCTATGCTAATGAGTGGTGGCAGTTACAATCGGAAGTTGAACAAGAAGAGAGTAATATCACTTCCGAAGGCACTTTTCTAGAAAGTGTGTTTGAGCCGAACACTCGCAGCTTTAGTAAGGGAAATTTAGCTTATTTGGCTTATTTTGCCGAAGCAGCTTACAGTACCCCACAAGAGAGTAAGGCTAAACTAGAAAAACTGGGTTTCAAGATCAATGGTCATGAACATTATCTGGAATTTCCCGACACTGACACCGAAGGTCTGATGGTTGGTGATGATGAAAAAATCATTATTGCCTTCCGGGGGACTGAAAATTTGACGGATTGGATGACCAATATCAAACTGCTCAAAGCCGCCTGGAAAGTAGGAATGGTTCATTCAGGCTTCTATCAATCTCTTGAGTCTCTCTGGCCCGATGCGATCGCTCGTCTGGAAAGTCTGCGTAACAATAACCAGCCCATCTGGATAACGGGACATAGCTTAGGTGGGGCATTGGCGACCTTGACGGGTGCAACTCTCGATCAACAGATGCCAGAATATGAAATAGCCGGGATTTATACCTTTGGGCAACCCAGAGTAGGCGATCAAATTTTTGCTCAATCCTTGGATAAGGGGATGAAAGAGCGTTTCTTTAGAGCGGTGAACAATAATGATATAGTTCCTCGTATTCCGAGCATGAAGTTTAGTCATGTCGGAAAGCTATTATATTTCGATTCTGATGGCAATTTGCGTGAGAATATGCTACTTTCCTGGTTGAATTGGACAGCCTGGTGGGATCGTTTGAGGGGCTACTATAAGAGTACTGTCAATTTAGAGTTGGAGTCTGACAGTGTTGGCGATCACCGCATGGGTGACTATCGCCGGTTAGCGATGCGTCAGCTTGACAATAAATAACACAGTTTTTTGCTTCATCCGATCGCATTTAAAAACCATTCAAAATAGGACGCGGGGAAATTAGTCTTCGCGTCTTCTTCAGTCTAAGATACCAACACCTTTTGATAATTATTCACATCATTAGCGATAATTCCAATTAAATTCAACTTACTCAAAATTTCTGTAGCTTGAGTCAGTTCAGTTCGAGTCACTTTACCCATACGTTCTACCATCACAATCCCATTGCAAAAAGATGCCACAATTCTGGCATCAACCGTACCTAAAATAGACGGAGCATCTATCAGTACCAAATCATAACTTTGCTCAAACAACTCTATTAGTTCTTTCATTCGTTGAGAACTGAGCAACTTTACCGTGTCTTCTGGTTCTGGCCCAGCAGTCAAAATATCAATTGAAGGATGAATCGGCTGAATATAATCTTTAAAATGAGTAGTTGTCTCATCAACTAATAACAAAGATAGTCCCCAGTCGTTGGATAATTCCAGAATTTTGTGCAGACTAGGATTGTGCAAATTAGCATCAATAACTAATACTCGTCGATGCATTCGGTTAGCACTAGCCACAAGCCCTAATACTAAAGTTGTTTTGCCTTCCCCTGGTAGTGCTGAAGTAAACATCAATGACTTGAAAGGTAAGGGATATTTTAATATTTGAATATTTTGGTAGATCATATCCAGCGTTTCATGGACTGGCAATTTAGTACTCACTTCTATGACAGGGGAATCCGATCTTCGTCGTCCATTCCAAGGCAGCCCCAGCCGTTGCTTTTTGACACCACTCGATGGAAGTTTTGGTACCGATCCCAGTACACGTAAGTTTGTCAGTTTCTTGATATCTCCCACACAATAAACACCGTCATTAAACTTTTCCCAAATCAGGGCTGCTAAGATACCTAAAATCGGCCCAATTACCGCTCCCCCAACCAAAAGTAATAATCTGTTTTTGCCCTTATAAGTACCCACAGTAGGTTCTGCCAAAACTTGCCAGTTATATCCTTCCTGAGCAATTTTCAGCCCTAAAGACTGTTGTGTTTGTAGCAATTGATCGAGGGTTTTACGACTACTTTCTGCCTTTGGCAGTAGACGATTATACTCTGCTATTAAGCTTGGGTATTTGTTTAGCTCAGAACGGAGTCGCTGTTCTGACTCGGCTAAATTCTTCTCATTAGCAGTTAGTCCTAAAACAGTTGTCTGCACTAGAATAAACTCGTCTATTAGCGTTGGATCAACCCCTACCATTTGTCCTTTTAAAAGCGGTTCTTCCTTACTGCTAGTAGTAATAGATTTCACTTCTTGTCGTAATAGCGACAATTGACTTTGGCGTTGCTGCTTTAGTTTTTGTACCGATGGGTAATCGTCTGTATAGCGCAGTCGCTCCTTGTCCAATGCTAGTTCAGTCTTTTGAACTTCACTCAATAATGTTTGATAGTGGCTTGACTTATTTAAACGAGAAGAAATTAGTTCATTCTGTTGAGAAGAAGACGCTATTTGTTGCTCTAGATTATCGTAGCGAGCGTTTGCATCTTGAAGGTTGGCACGAGCGGTTTGTAGTTGGTTTTGAATATCGGCTAGAGATTCTAGTAGGATTTTACTTTGGACTTCGGGATCGAGTAATTTATGTTTTTTGCGAAATTGTTCCAAATTCTTATCAGCTTTACTCACCTCTTTTTTTATCTCAGGTAGACGAGCATTTACAAAAGCTAGTCCATGATTAAGGCGTTCTTTTTGTTGTTCTTTATTGTAGTTTTGATAGACTTTTTGTAGAGCTTGAAGGAATTTTTGGGCTTTGATTGGATCTCGATCATTGAAAGAAACTTTAAATACTTGACTAAAAACTTTATTAGCTCCTATACCTCCCTCTTCTGGAGTTACTTCTAGAGGTGCTTCTTTGTGCTGTCTTATTTGACCGCTAATATCCTCTAAGGTAATATCAGGATAATCAGAATGAACTAAATTTACAGCTTTCTGGAGAAGTTTAGAACTCAGCAGAAGTTTCATCTGAGTCGTGGAATCAACAATCTGAGAACTAGAATAATTAACCTGAGTATCTACCCCGACTGGGATATTATTTGATTGTTCCCCTTGAGCCAAATTGGAATTTACCAATATCTGCATATTGCTCTGATAAGTGGGTTTGGTAATGACAGCCAAGAAGCTAGCAGCTGACATAACTACGCAGGAAACCCCGAAGATCAGAAAGCGTCGGCGAAGCAAAATAGTAGATAGTTGTCTGATGTCAACTGTGCTTTGTGCTGAATTAGTAACCTGTTGCTCTTGATGCAGACTAATCTTAGCCACTATCAAACTCCTCTAATATCGAAACACTATATTTATTTGGAAGATTTATGAGAAATGTTTTTTACATTTATAACCGCAATAGCATACTTAACTATTCTTCCAAGGATGACAAGCTCACTTGGCAAAATTTTATGCCAACTGGCGCTTTCATGTTCATCAATTCATGCATATAGTTTCTTAATCAGTGTTGGAAGAATGAATTTTTAATAAATATTTCATTTCAGGAATAAAAATCTTGACGAAAAATTAATTATTTTTTCTAAGTATTGAAGTAGGAAATTATCTAGTTTACAACAATACCATATATTATATGAAAGTTCTTTTGATAACTTCTAATCTACAAAACAGATTCAGATACATCAGATTGCAACTTGGTGAGGTACAGATCATCGTAGGGGCACAACATGTTGTGCCCCTACCCGTGTACTTCATATTACCCGCAATACGCTGTAAATATTTAACCCATACTATTTGTATATTTTTTATCCACTTAGCTAACCGTAAATTGTTGGTTAATTATTTGACTTCATCGTAAAATCAAACTAGTGTCTATTTGCTGGACGTTATGACATTTTCTTGGCAGTGCGATCGCTATCTGTAACATCTGCACTATTAACAAGAGTGTAAACAAAGGCACTGGATTAGGATTAGCGATCGCTGTCAATTCTACTTTAAATAAGGGTACTGAGTTTGTGATTACGCTCCCAGTCAAAGACAATTGTTGAGACAGGCAAAGGATTACTCACATCTAGCACCGGGTTTGATGCGTTACGCTGTCGCTAACACATCCTACGTATATTTTCAGAAATCAAACCGGATTCCTATAGGCGTTCAATTTAAACGCTTACCTTAGTTAACTCTACTTCTCGTCGTCTGGGTACTTCATGAATCATGAAATCATAAGCCATGTCAGTACGGGGAAAAATAGCACGGGCTTCCTTGAGGAGATCCTTCAACTCCAAGGTATTTCCGGGAGCATAGCGGGGGCTGAAATGACTCATAATCAGTCGATGCGCCCCAGCAGCTAAAGCTGTTTGTGCTGCCATTGTGGTTGTGGAATGCAAGCGTTGAAAAGCCATATCTGCATCTTGATGGGCAAAGGTTGCTTCATGAATTAATACATCTGCATCATGAGCTAATTCCACTGCACCATCACAATAAATGGTGTCTGTACAATAGGCAATTTTCCGGCCAATTTCTGTAGGGCCGCATAATTGAGTACCATCAATCACTCGTCCGTCGTCAAGGGTAACAGTTTCACCGCGCTTGAGTTGACCGTAAATGCGACCAGAAGGAATTTCCAAGGCTTTGGCTTTTTCCACATCAAAGCGTCCTGTCCGGTCTTTTTCGGCTACGCGGTAGCCGAAAGCTGTAATCCGATGATGCAAGTTACCACAGCTAACGGTGAAGTCATTGTCTTCATAAATTACCCCTGGACGGATCGCGTGAACTTTAATTGGGTAAGAAAAGTGTGTGTAGGAGTAACGAGAGGCGGATTGAATGTAATCATTTAATCCAGGTGGCCCATAGATATCAATTCGTTCCACATTCCCAGCCAAACCGCAAGTAGCAAGAAGTCCCATCAAGCCAAAGATGTGATCGCCGTGCATGTGGGTGATAAAAATTCGGGAGAGTTGACTAATTTTCAGTTCACTCCGCATAATTTGATGTTGGGTGCCTTCGCCACAGTCGAATAACCACAGTTCCGCCCTTTGGGGTAATCTCAGAGCGACACTAGAAACATTGCGCGATCGCGTGGGTACACCGGAACTTGTCCCTAAGAATGTTATCTGCACAGTGTTCTTTAGTCTTCCTATTGCTCAATATTGCAGCTATATTTTCTATAGTGACACGGTTATTGATTTATTTTTTGATAGTCCTCTGTTTTGATAAAACCAAGAAAAAGCGAGAATATACAAAGACTTATCTCGCTTTTTGATTATCTAAGCTGTAAGAGTTGCGATCGCCTTTTCCACAGCTTGTAAGGCAGTCTTTACTTCTGCTTCTGTGACAATTAGCGGTGGCACAAATCGGACTACTTTTGGCCCGGCGGGTACTAGTAATACGCCCTCATTGATGGCAGCATTGACGATATCGGCTGCGGTGAGTTGAATATCACCTCGCAATTCCAAACCGTTGATTAAACCCCAACCACGAACTTCGCTAATGTGCTGAGGATATTTTGCTGCGATCGCTCTCAATCCAGTTCGCAACTGATCGCCTCTATCTTGCACATTCTGCAAAATATTTTCCCGTTCCAATGTCTGGCAAACACTGAGTGCTACACCACACACAAAGGGATTGCCGCCAAAGGTGCTGGCGTGTTCCCCTGGTTGAAAAACATCGCAGAATTTCTTACTCATCATTGCACCGATGGGGATACCGCCACCTAAGCCTTTGGCACTGGTGAAAATATCCGGTTCAACGCCGAGATGTTCGTAAGCCCATAATTTGCCACTGCGCCCCATACCAACTTGCACTTCGTCAAAAATCAACAAAACGCCAGTTTCGTCGCAAATCTGCCGAAGCTTTTTGAAATAGGCAACATCTCCCGGACGCACACCGCCTTCTCCCTGCAATGGCTCGATCAAAATCGCTGCTACCCGATAATCGCCTTCATCCAACTCACTAATTGCCACTTCCACAGCGTTAATATCGTTGTAATTTACGTAGTGGAACCCAGGAACCAAAGGATCAAAATGCTTTTGATACTTCGGTTGTGCAGTAGCGGTAACTGTTGCCAAAGTCCGCCCGTGGAAACTGGCATGGGCGGTTAAAATAATTGGTTTTTCAATGTCTAATACTGTGTGAGCATATTTCCGCGCCAGTTTAATTGCGGCTTCGTTAGCTTCAGCCCCAGAATTGCAGAAAAATACGCGATCGGCACAAGAATGTTCAACGAGCCATTTTGCCAATTCACCTTGTTCAGGGATGTAGTACAAATTAGAGACATGATGCAGCTTCTGGATTTGGCGTGTTACCGCTTCTACCATAACTGGGTGGGCGTGTCCCAAAGTACAAGTGGCAATTCCCGCTACAAAGTCCAGATATTCGCGCCCCTGTGTATCCCAAACTCGGCATCCAGCACCCCGTTCTAGGGCTAAGGGAAACCGACCGTAGGTAGACATGACAGCTTCATTAAAGCTATCTGCATCAAAGGGACTAGATGATACAGACCCTGAATCTGCAAAGATGGTGGCTTGGTCAACGAGAGTTTTTAGGCTCACTACCGCTCCTCCTGAAAGTTTTTCATTATATAGTTATTTACTAGTTTGCTAGAAATCCCTAAAAATTACTTTTTATCTAGCACAACTTGTACTTCTTTTTAAGTTAACGTTTATAGCCCACATTCCCAACTTGATTTTGTGCTACAGAATCAAGTTGGGAATGAACAATGTATTTAATTAAATTAACGTAACCAAGTCTGAATAAGGATTACAGGAATTTTGATCGGTTCAAAAAATGGCGTTCAGATATTAAGCTGTCGTGCATTTAATTTGCACAGCTAGGGCGGGCAAGATGCCCACCCCACAAGAGATTTATTTTTTTGAGGATGCAAATTAAAGTATTTTCAGCTTACCAGCATTAAAAATCTGCTCTGCGGTTAAATCCAATTCTGGGAAAGTGGGTGATTGGATGGGTTGGCTTCGACGAAACATATCGAGTTGATATTCACCCTCAACTAGTGAATAAATCGATATTGTCGGCTGTTTAGCGTTGCCAATAAATCGCTTGCCTCCCAGTGCTGCGTAGTCTACAATCCAATATTCAGGGATGCCGACTCCTTCTCTTCGAGACGCTACGCGAACATAACGACCCAATTTTGTGAAATAATCATCTCTCCAGTTTGTACTTACGACCTCAACTACCAAAGGAATTGACTCTGCTTGAGTAAGAGTGGATTCTTTTTTCCATAGAGGTTCATTTGCTAGGTTGGGGCGGTTTAACAACAACACATCTGGTAAATAAGCAGATTCACTTTCAGATGGTTTTACGAATGCTGTTTTGGGAGAGCCATAAGATAGCTTCAGTCGGGTATATTCTAAAATAAATCTCTCGATTAAAAATAAAATAATCTCCTCATGGTCGCCTGTCGGTGGTGGTATCTCAATTACTACTCCATCGTGTAATTCGTAGCGTTTATTTGAGTTGTCAGGGTATTTAGTGATAAATTCTTCAAACGTAACTAGTTTTCTTTGTAGGGCTTGAGCCATCAGTTAATCCTCAAAGTCAAACTGAGTTTAAATATACTGAAAAGTTAGCAGAAAACTAGAAAAAGTAGGTTAAAAGTACTATTGTTACTTCATTCTCAACACTTGAGCAAAAATATCAACGTATCCAAAAGGAGTTAATGGCTGGGGCGATCGCTCTTGGGGGTGTTTTCGTCATTGGCACTTTATGGTACTGGTTAGTGGAGGGCTGGTCATGGGAAGATGCGGCTTACATGACAGTCATCACTTTAGCCACTGTGGGATATGGAGAGATACACCCACTAGGTAGCCGAGGACGGTTGTTTACAATTGCTCTGATTTTGTTGGGTGTAGTCAATATCGGTTACATTGTCAACAGATTTACAGAAGCGATTATTCAAGGCTACTTTCAAGAAGGAATTCGGCTACAACAACAGAGGCGGTTAATGGAATCCCTAACAGAACATTACATCATCTGTGGATTTAGCCGCACTGGTCGGCAAATTGCTAAGGAATTTCGGGCAGAAGATGTATCTTTTGTGGTGATTGATTCAGAGATGGAATCTGTGCAAAGGGCGCAGATGGAAGGTTACACAGCATACCAAGGTGACGCTACCCTCGATGACACACTCTTGAAAGTTGGGATTGAACGGGCGATGTGTATCGTTGCAGCACTCCCTTCCGATGCTGAAAATTTATATATTGTTTTATCAGCAAAAACACTAAATTCGGGAATTCGCGCGATCGCACGGGCAAGTACAGAAGAAGCTTTGCAGAAGTTACGACGCGGTGGCGCAGATGAGGTGATATCACCCTATATTACTGGTGGGAAGCGCATGGCTGCTGCGGCACTTAGACCCCAAGTATTGGACTTTGTAGATGGTATTCTGACAGGTGCAGACCGCCAGTTATACATGGAAGAATTTTTACTTGACCCGGCTTTTTGTCCCTTTGTGGGTCAGAGTTTGCAAAAAGCGAGATTGCGATCGCAATCTGGGGCATTAGTTCTAGCAATTCGCCGCGTTGATGGGACTCTCATCGGTGGTCCCACTGGCGATACAGTCTTAATGTCTGGCGATCGGCTAATTGGGATGGGTACAGCAGAACAGTTGCGTAGCCTTAACCAAATTCTCGGCCCGATTAATTCCAAGCAACTGCGGCGACCGAAAAATAGCTGATTTTATTTTTACTTAACTAGTTTTTTATACCAACTCTTAGGCAATTTATGTATAGTGTAATTGCATACTTAGAAGTATAATTTCATGTAATGAAGCTTACCTTAAGCATCGCCACAATATTTACTTTGGGATTTTACAGTACACGGACTATTGCTGCTTCTCTAGCAACTTCCAAAAGCTTTACAAATTGGTGCCAGCAGAAATCAACTTTACCTCCACAGACAAAACATACTGTTGAGGTTCTTTTAGAAAAAGCCCAAACTCAAAATTGCAAGCAGGCTAACCAAAAGCTGACTAATTTGACTAAACTATCCATCACCTACAATCAAATCAGCGATATCAAGCCTTTGTCCACTCTAACTAATTTGACTTCTCTAGACCTCAACACAAATAAAATCAGCGATATTAAGCCTTTGTCTGCTCTAAATAATTTGACTTCTCTCGATCTTGGCTTCAACAAAATCAGCGATATTAAGTCTTTGTCCGCTCTGACTAATTTGACTAAACTCTCCATCAACTTCAATCAAATCAGCGATATTAAGCCTTTGTCCTCTCTGAATAATTTGACTACTCTCAGCCTGGGCTCAAATCAAATTAGCGATATCAAGCCTTTGTCTACTCTGAATAATTTGACTGAACTCGACCTCGACTCAAATAAAATCAGTGATATCAAGCCTTTGTCCAATCTGAATAATTTGACTACTCTCAGCCTGGGCTCAAATAAAATCAGCGATATTAAACCTTTGTCCTCTCTGAATAATTTGACTGGACTCGATCTCGGCTCAAATGAAATGAGCGATAGCGATATCAAGCTTTTACCCACTCTGACTCATTTGACTCTTCTCAACCTATCTGTAAATAAAATCAGTGATATCAAGCCTTTGTCCACTGTGAATAATTTGACTATTCTCGACCTCAAATCAAATAAAATCAGCGATATCAAGCCTTTATCCGCTTTGACTCATCTGAACCTTCTCAACCTATCTGTAAATAAAATCAGCGATATCAAGCCTTTGTCCACTCTGACTAATTTGACTATTCTCTACCTCTCCGTAAATGAAATCAGCGATATCAAGCCTTTGTCCGCTTTGACTAATTTGACTATTCTCTTCCTTGAATCAAATAAAATCAGCGACATCAAGCCTTTATCCATTCTGACTCATTTGATTCTTATTAATATTAAGAATAACCCGATCGCATACAAAATATGTCCAAAACCAGAATCTATTTGTAAATTTCATTAGCTTCACACGAGACTAAGAACTCACTTTACCTACAAGTGTATAGGTTTTATACCTTTACAGATTGATTCAATATAGCAATTAGCAAATGTCTACTAAATTTAAGATAATAAATCACAATGAAACTTACATTAAGCATTGCGACAATATTTACTTTCGCTTTCGGATTTTACACCACACAGACTATTGCCTCTCCTCTAGAAACTCCCAAAAGATTTACAGATTGGTGTGAGCAGAAATCAACTTTACCTCCACAGACAAAACATATTGTTGAGGTTCTTTTAGAAAAAGCCAAAACTCAAAATTGCAAGCAGGCTAACCAAAAGCTGACTCATTTGACTTCTCTTGACCTCAACTCAAATAAAATCAGTGATATCAAGCCTTTGTCTGCTCTGACTAATCTGACTTCTATCGACCTTGGTTCAAATGAAATTAGCGACATCAAGCTTTTATCCACTCTGACTAATTTGACTTCTCTCAACCTCAATTTCAATGAAATTAGTGATGTTAAGACTTTATCTACTCTGACAAAATTGACTTTTCTATCCCTCCACTCAAATAAAATCAGTGATATCAAGTCTTTGTCTGCTCTGACAAAATTGACTACTATCGACCTCGGCATAAATGAAATCAGTAATATCAAGCCCTTGTCTGCTCTGACAAAATTGAGTTCTATTAACCTTGACACAAATGAAATCAGCAATATCAAGCCTTTGTCTACTCTGACTAATTTGACTGCTCTCTCTCTCCGCTCAAATAAAATCAGCGATATCAAGCCTTTGTCCACTCTGACTAATTTAACTTCTCTCTCTCTCCGCTCAAATGAAATTAGGGATATCAAGCCTTTGTCCACTCTGACTAATTTGACTTATCTCTACCTCAATTCAAATGAAATCAGCGATATCAAGCCTTTGTCTAATCTGACTAAATTGACTATTCTCTCTCTTGAATCAAATGAAATCAGCAATGTCA
The DNA here is from genome assembly GCF_036917435.1 of Nostoc sp. GTDB lineage: Bacteria > Cyanobacteriota > Cyanobacteriia > Cyanobacteriales > Nostocaceae > Nostoc. Next base: position 49,565 of record NZ_JBALDM010000013.1, on the reverse strand, counting down.
AGCCTTTATCCGCTCTGATTAATTTGACTGAACTCTCCCTTAACTCAAATAAAATCAGCGATATAAAGCCTTTGTCCGCTCTGACAAAATTGACTTTTATTAATATTAAGAATAACCCGATTACACGCAAAATATGTCCTGTCAAACCAGAATCGATTTGTCAATTTGATTAGCTTCAATGAGACTAATAAGTGACTAAAATAATTTGCTTTTTCGCAATTTACAATTCCTCTCTTCGGAAATTGTTAATTGCCTAATTCCGGGTAGAGAGCCAACACTGATTTTATTGCTAATTGCGAAGTGAAGTGCTTATTTAAGGAAAATTGGCGACTTACTTATACCGTTTCACTTACAGCAGATTACAACTTGTTAAGAAGTAAAAAGTAAAAAGATAATCCCCATAAATAAATTCAGGGGATTTGATAAGGACTTATTATTTCTTGCGCTATGCGTCTCGAAATAAATGTTTTTATTTCGTTCCATAAATAAATTTAGCGAAAAGAACTGTCAAGCGGGTTTCCCGCCGTAGGAAACTTTTCAAGACAGGGGCTTCAAACCACTGCTCTTTTTCTTTATGAGTGCCTTTTTACTTTTTACTTTTGCCTTGTCCGGTGAGGTATTGATCATCGTAGGGGCACAACATGTTGTGCCCCTACCCGTGTACTTCATTTACCAATCAGTATCCATTGCAAAAATCTGCAAATGGCTGTTAAATCCTCTAATTGCGACTGTTCTCCCTCAGTAGCTGAAGATAGCCATTTTTGCATACGGATACAGGGTATATGAATTCCAGTGCTTGAAATTATGTAAGTTTCGCCAAACTCTTGATAACCAGATGCTTCATAAAAAGGTTTAGCAGTGATTGATGCACAAACAGCTAATGTATTGATGTTTTCGGACAAAGCTTTGCGTTCCATTGCTTTGAGTAACTCTGTGCCAATTCCTTGCCGCACATATTGAGGATTGACATAAATTGCACTCACCCAATATCTTGAGTACGCTGAGAAACCAACAATTGTTTCTCCAATTTCAGCAACAAAAACTATATCTTTTGTATCTTTCCCTTCTAAGTCATTTAACTGTTTATCATTCAATAAGCCTTGAATCTGTTCAGGATTATAATCTTGGGAACAAAGTATCTGTATAGCATCTCTTTGGATATCGAAAATCTGATTTCTATCTTGCGGTTGGACTAAGCGAATTTTCACGTGATTAGACTGGGTTCTATTCATTAGTAGGTTTTAACACATCTTTTGATACATTATGCCTAGCTCAACCACTGCTAAATATCGGCTTTACTTTCTACCAAATTTTTATATACCAATCATTCCAACCACGTGGACTTAATCGATGCAGACAGCCTATTCCCTAGATTGAGTCTTTTTAAGCACGTCCTAATCTCTAAATACCGCAGTATCTGTTTTTTATTTTCCTCATTTCCAATATATATGGATGAGGCGGTTAAGCGAGAAATAACCAATAACTAATGACTAATAATTAATAATCAACTTCTTTCCACCCATGCATGGATGCTATGCCTTTTGTAACCCATTCGATCACAATTGGGGGAGCTTCTGATATCAAAATGCTAGGATAAACTGCTGCGCCCCATTCGGGATGTATTAACACCCGGCATTGATTTTTAATCACTGGATAGTTAAGTAAGGCTTTGACAACTGCTGTGTCATCGTGGGGAATTGCTCCGGGATGAGACAGTAAAGGGTAGCCTGTACGAGGGTCAATTAAGTCAGTTAAATAGCCGCGATCGCGCAGATTAAATGCTAAATCACAGCCGAATCTCATAAACTTTTCTCGTAAGCGTTCTTTCTCTGACTCTACTTCTGCCGTTTTTTTGACTAATTTATAACGCGATCGCTGTAAAACGATCACTACTCGTAAAAATGGCTGCCGTTTCCAATCTGGTAATATCCGTTCGCAGTTGGCACAGATATATTGACTGGGAGCATGAATTGAAATCTGAACCGCTTGTCCTGTTTCGCCAACTAAATTAATAGGACAGGCTTGCTCCGAAGTGTAAACTTTGGGATAGTTCACTAAATTGATTCGGCTTATACAAGTTTTTTAATTTCATCTCCGGTATAGATGATAACTCTTAAAAGTCAATAAAAATCATCAATTTTTTATAAAACGTTGCTTTTTTTGGAAGCAGTTGCTAATAATTTGAGAATTTTAATCCTAATTTTATCCTTTATTAACCTTTTCTCATAGAATTTACTGCGATCGCTGTAGGCATTGGCATAGATTTAGCGTGTGGGAGACAAGCCTACGTTCCTGAAATATGTTCGATCAAAACCTCAAAAAATGAACTCCATCTCACCCAATTAACTGAGTTTTAAAGAATTCACTGGCACTTCATCCCAAGAATCGACTGTTCGCAATTGTGCTATCCAACCGGCTGCTTTTTGCTTCTCGGTCAAATTATTCTGGAAGGAATCATGACACTCTTTAGCTTGAGATTCATTACAAGTAGCAATACAGGCATGAATCATCCCAGACGGATCAATTTGCTCGTTTACCCAAATAGTCATGGAATATCTCCTCGGAAACTGTATTGAAAAAAGCTCTTTGTTATTTTAGAACACTATTAGAGTCAAACGTTTTAGAGCCAAATTTAGGATTTCCTCATCCTCTTACTCAACAGTCAGAACTCTCTGCTACGCTGATTTTGGTTGATCGCGATCGCAGGTTATTGAGAATTTATTTTTAGCAGTAACTTTAATAAATGTTAAGGAGTTCAGATTATTCCTACACCAGAACAAAAAACACATACATATTGTCCTGCTGGTTTACTAAACTTTATTTACCTATTAATATCGTTGGGATGGATGAACGGACAAAAAATCTATTCTTTTTGGCAGGTGAGGAAAATATCATAGAGATATACCATAATGGTAAATTGAGATACATAGGATGAGCAAGCCTAATTTTCATGCAATGAGTCAAAAAGAGTTACATAATTACGTTCTTGCTCATCGGGAAGATGAAGAAGCCTTCTATGCTTATGTAGATAAGCTACATCTTGAAGGTAATTGGATTGAAATGCCACCGTTACAGTCAGAACAGGATTTAAAAAATTATCCTCAGTTCATTGAGCGTATTCGCAGCAGTTCTGAGCCACAAGATGAAGCAGTTTAAGGCTACATTGCAATTACAGCAGCTTTTGGGCTATTCTCAGTTTGGCCGATCGCGATCGCGGATTCTGACTAATTTCCTCTTCTTGTGCAATAATTGGTTTTTTTGTCAAGACCTTTAATAAAGGTGAATTTCTTAAACCATGCTTCACCGGACGGTCTTCCAAACTGTGAAAACTGATAATTGCAATTCTGCCACCGGGGACAAGGGCATTTGGGGCTTTATCTAAAAAGGTTTCTAGAGATTTTAATTCATCGTTGACGACAATTCGCAGAGCTTGAAAAACACGAGTAGCGGGGTGGATTCTGCCATAGCGGTATTTTGGGGGAACAGAAGAAGCGATCGCATCAGCTAATTCTGTAGTAGTATGCAACGGTCGGCGTTCTACAATGCGACGAGCAATGCGCCGTGATAATCTTTCTTCACCGTACTTAAAGAAAATATCAGCTAATTCTGCTTCATCCCAACTATTAATGATATCAGCAGCAGTTAGCGATCGCCCCCGATCCATCCGCATATCTAAATTCGCAGCTTGGCGAAAGCTGAAACCCCTTTCTGCTTGGTCTAAATGGTAAGAACTTACCCCCAAATCGGCTAAAATACCATCGAAAGTATTAGGGGGATATTTGTAGTCAGCAAAATTGCTATAGATAAATTGTACGCGATCGCCATATTCAGCTAAATTCTTCTTTGCAGCTGCTAAAGCATCCTCATCTTGGTCAATCCCCGTTAATTGCACATCTGGCAAAGCTTCTAAAATCAAGCGACTATGACCACCACCGCCTACCGTTACATCTAAATAACGTCCGCTTGGACGAACCGCCAAACCTTCAACTACCTCCCGTCCTAAAACAGAAATATGAGAAAAAGCCAGTTCTTCTAAATCTAGCGGTGTTTGTAAATCTGATTTCATCTTTAAATTTTAATTTTGTTTCTATTTGGTAAGACTTAAACCAAAAACCTCTTAAACTCTTATTCCTCCGTGTCCTCTGCGTCCTCTGTGGTTCGATTTAAGTCCTATTTAACACCCAATCCCAATACCCAACATCAGGATTTTCAATGCAAAAAGAGATTACATGAAAAAAAACCTGTGCCTCAATCCCTTACATATCAAGCTTCCCTATAATAATTGAAGAGGTGCAACGAAATGAAACAATTACAACTCCTGCGCTGCTATCCTCTCTCCAACATAACCCTGTAGAGTCAAAATTATATAGATTGCCCCTACAAACCTCATTTTGGCAGACTAGATAAATCGGCTGTGGTTGGCATCTAGGCGGTTCAATTCAAAATTTTCACGAACGGAGAACACAAAATCTATGACCAGACTAGAAACCCGCACTGAACCAATGGTGCTAAACATGGGGCCACACCACCCTTCAATGCACGGGGTTCTGCGGCTAATCATGACTCTGGATGGCGAGGATGTCGTGGACTGTGAACCAGTCATCGGCTATTTGCACCGGGGAATGGAAAAAATCGCTGAGAACCGTACTAATGTAATGTACGTTCCTTACGTTAGTCGTTGGGACTACGCTGCGGGAATGTTCAACGAAGCCGTCACTGTTAACGCCCCAGAAAAACTTGCAGGTATCGCTATTCCCAAACGCGCTAGCTACATCCGCGTCATTATGCTGGAGTTAAACCGCATCGCTAACCACTTGCTATGGTTTGGCCCATTTCTCGCTGACGTAGGCGCACAAACTCCCTTCTTCTACCAGTTCCGCGAACGGGAAATGATTTATGATTTGTGGGAAGCTGCCACAGGTTATCGGATGGTAAATAACAATTACTTCCGCGTTGGTGGAGTAGCAGCCGATTTACCTTATGGTTGGGTAGATAAGTGTTTTGAATTCTGCGACTACTTAATACCAAAAGTTGATGAGTACGAACGTTTAGTAACCGATAACCCCATCTTCCGGCGACGTGTTGAGGGTATTGGGACTATCACCCGTGAAGAAGCAATTAACTGGGGACTTTCTGGCCCGATGTTACGTGCTTCTGGCGTGCAATGGGATTTGCGGAAAGTTGACCATTACGAATGTTACGACGATTTCGACTGGGATGTGCAGTGGGAAACTGCCGGTGATTGCTTTGCCCGTTATGTAGTGCGGATGCGGGAAATGCGCGAATCGGTGAAGATTCTTCGCCAAGCACTTAAAGGACTTCCTGGTGGCCCTTACGAAAATCTCGAAGCCAAGCGTTTAGCCGCAGGTAAAAAATCGGAGTGGGACGCATTTGATTACCAATTCATTGGTAAAAAGGTTTCTCCTACTTTCAAGATTCCTAAAGGTGAAATCTACTCTCGTGTAGAAAGTGGCAAAGGTGAGTTGGGAATTTATTTGGTAGGCGATGATAATGTCTTCCCTGCACGTTGGAAGATTCGCGCCGCAGATTTCAACAACCTCCAGATTGTCCCACATTTACTGCGTGGGATGAAGGTTGCAGATATTGTGGTTATTCTCGGTAGTGTTGACGTAATTATGGGGTCTGTGGATAGGTAGAAAATATCTATCTAAGTATTTTTTAGAGCGGTTGTATTATGCAACTGCTCTTTTTTTTTATAATTTTTGAAGACGCGATAAATTACCCTATTTAGGAAGAAGACGCGATAAATCGCCGTCTGTACAAGAATCAGTCCTTTGTAGAGACGGCGATTTATCGCGTCTCTTGTTTCTGGCTGGAAAAATTTTTTACTCATATAACAGATGTACGAAATATTTATAGAGTTTTAAATAATGCCCCGGATTTTTGACAATATTGATTTACAACTGCTGCCGATTTTACGAGAAACTCTCAAAGTCTCTTATCGCGCAGACTTTTGCGTTGGCTACTTTAACCTCAGAGGTTGGCGAAGAATTGATGACTTAATCGAACAGTATGTTGGTGGCGAAAATGCTTGTTGTCGTTTGCTAATTGGGATGCAAAGCTTACCCAGTGATGAAGTTCATGCGGCATTTAGCCTTGTTAGTGGTGATGGAAGAATTGACAACAGTAGCATCGTGCGGTTTAAAAAACGCATGGCAGAGGAATTTCGTCAGCAGTTGACTATCGGTGCGCCAACTAATCAAGATGAAGCGGGATTGCGGCGGTTAAGTCATCAGCTAAAAAGTCAGAAGGTAATTATTAAACTGTTTTTGCGTCATTCTCTCCACGCCAAGTTGTATCTTGTGCATCGCAATGACCCCAACACTCCAATTGTGGGATTCTTGGGTAGCAGTAACTTAACCCTTCCCGGATTGGCAAAACAAGGGGAGTTGAATGTTGATATTTTAGACCACGATGCTTGTGATAAATTGCAAAAGTGGTTTAGCGATCGCTGGCAAGATTATGGTTGTGTAGATATTTCTCAAGAATTAGCAGAAATTATCGATCGCAGTTGGGCGAGAGATGAGCCAGTTTTACCTTACTACATCTACCTCAAGATAGCTTACCACTTATCCCACGAAGCGATCGCTGGACTTTCAGAATTTCGCATCCCCCGCGAATTTAACAACTTATTTGATTTCCAGAAAGCTGCCGTACAGCTAGCAGCACGTCATGTAACTAGGCGTGGTGGCGTGTTAGTGGGTGATGTGGTCGGTTTGGGCAAAACTTTAGTTGGAACTGCCTTAGCTAAGATATTACAAGAAGATTGTTTTTTAGAAACACTAATTATTTGCCCAAAAAACCTAGTGTCAATGTGGCAAGAATATGTAAATAACTATCGGTTACTTGCCGAAGTTATGCCGATTAGTCAAGTACAAAATAAATTACCAAAACTCCGACGTTACCGAGTTGTGTTAATTGACGAAAGTCATAATTTACGTAACCGCGAAGGTAAACGTTATCGAACAATAATAGAATATATTGCAGCTAACGAAAGTAAATGTATTTTATTATCTGCAACTCCTTACAATAAAAGTTATCTTGACCTTTCCGCACAACTGCGGCTATTTGTGCCAGAAGACCAAGATTTAGGATTAAGACCAGAAGCTTTAATTAATGAACTGGGTGGTAGTTCTATAGGAGAATTAGAGTTTATTAGAAAGCATCAATGTTCAGTGCGTTCTTTAGCTGCCTTTGAGAAAAGCGAACACCCTGATGACTGGCGAGAATTGATGAAGCGTTATATGGTGCGACGCACTCGTTCATTTATTAAAGAAAATTATGCCCACACAGATGAAACAGGGCGGAAATATTTAGCATTTTCTGATGGGAGACGTTCTTATTTTCCCCAGCGTGTGCCTCGTAGTCTCAAGTTTCCTTTAGAAGGTTCTGACACAGACTTTTATGCTCGTCTTTACTCAGAATTAGTAATAGAAGTAATTAATCAACTCAATTTACCGCGTTATGGGTTAGGGAATTACATTATTGCTAAACCCAAAGAGCCACCTACAGATAGCGAGCAACGTTTTATTAATAGCTTATTTCGTGGTGGTAGGAGGTTAATGGGTTTTTCACGCACTAATTTATTTAAACGTTTAGAAAGTAGTGGTGTTGCTTTTATCCAATCAATTGAACGTCACATCTTACGAAATTTTATTTATTTATATGCCTTAGAAAATGGGTTTGATATTCCCATTGGAACTCAAGAAGCTGAGTTATTAGATACGAGTAATAATGATGAAGATGCTGATTCTGTAGCAGCAGCTTTGTTTGATACAGAAACCGAAGAAGATGATTCTACAGTTTCGCTGCAAGCAGAGAGAGAAGGAGAAATAACTCTTTTTTCTAACGAGGATGAGAAAGCATCTAAAACCGAAAAGGTTTTCCGGCAAAGGGCAGAATCAATTTATCAAGAATATACAACTCGATATCAACGGCGATTTAAATGGTTACGTTCTACACTTTTTGATATAAAAAAGCTCAAACGTGATTTGCTAGAAGATGCCAAAGCATTAATTAATGTACTGCAACAGTGTGGCGAGTGGAATCCTCAAAAAGATGAAAAAATTGCAGCTTTAATCAAACTGCTAACAAAAACTCATCCCAAAGATAAAGTACTAATTTTCACCCAGTTTGCCGATACAGTCCGTTATCTTGTAGATACTTTGCAGTTGAATCATATTACTCATATCGCAGGGGTGACAGGACAATCGAAAGACCCTACACTAATGACGGGAAGATTTAGCCCTGTGAGTAATGGTAAACGGGAGCAAATTTCATCATCAGAAGAGTTGCGGATTTTAATAGCTACTGACGTTTTGAGTGAAGGTCATAATTTGCAAGACTGTGCAATTATCGTCAATTGGGATTTACCTTGGGCAATTATTCGCTTAATTCAACGCGCCGGAAGAGTAGACCGCATTGGACAAAATGCTGACCAAATTCTCTGTTATTCTTTTTTACCAGCCGAGGGAGTGGAACGGATTATTAATTTGCGCGGACGACTCCGTAAACGACTGCAAGAAAATGCGGAAGTGGTAGGAACTGATGAAGCTTTTTTTGAAGATGATGATGCGCGGGTAATTCTTGATTTATATAACGAGAAATCTGGAATTTTAGATGGCGAAGAAGATACAGAAGTTGATTTGACATCAGAAGCGTTTCAAATTTGGAAAAAAGCCACTGATAATAATCCGGGCTTGAAAAAAACCATTGAAGAAATGCAAAATGTAGCTTATTCTACCCGCGCCCATACTCCGCAGCCTGTGCAACCAGAGGGGGTATTGCTTTATATGAAAACCACTGAAGGAAATGATTCTTTAATTTATGTTGACCGCGATGGTAACAGCGTTACTCAATCACAATTAGCAGTTCTTCGGGTGGCGGCGTGTGAAGAATCTACCCCGGCAATACCCAGAGATAAACAGCATCATCAGTTAGTTAAAAAGGGTGCTGAATTGATTGCTGAAGAAGAGAAAAATGCCGGCGGTCAATTAGGGCGACCATCAGGTGCAAGGTTCCGCACTTATGAACGACTGAAAAGTTATGCTCAAGAAATGAAGGGAACACTATTTGTTAGTGAAGAACTTTTAAAAGCAATTGATGAGATTTACCGTTATCCTTTGCGACAGTCAGCTATTGATACTCTCAACCGTCAACTGAGAAGTGGTATTAATAATCAGCAGTTAGCTGAGTTAGTAGTAGCGCTACGGATGGATGACCGTTTGTGCATTGTCACAGAAGAACTAGAAAAGCGAGAACCTCAGATTATTTGTTCTTTGGGATTATTTAGTAATTCGTAATTTCTCATTAAAGCAAGAGACGCGATGAATCGCCGTCTCTACAAAGGGCTAATTATTGTAGAGACGGCGATTTATCGCGTCTTTTGAACGATTCATCGCGTCTATTAAAAAATATTCTACGCTGTTTGATTTGCTTCCAACCAGTTAAGTAAATCCTCAATGGTTCTAAAATCTAACAAAGCCTCGCCAAGTGCTTCTAATTGCTCTAAAGAAAGAGTTTGAATCCGCTCCCGAACCTCTTGTAGTAACTCTCCTACTCGTTTTTGTAGTTGCCGTAAGATGAGGGTTTGTCCTTGTTCTTGTTTTCCCCGCTCATAGCCAATGCGCTCGCCTGTGGTAATGTAGCTCATAGTCTGCTTTTGCTCAAATTGCTTAAACTCTTGCCAAAATTCTGCTTCTAAGGCTTTTGGTAAAATCATAACCCAATCAATAAATCGGTAAAGACTGTTTGGTTAAGGCAAGAGACGCGATAAATCGCCGTCTCTAGAAAGGGCTAATTATTGTAAAGACGGCGATTTATCGTGTCTTTGAGAAGTTTCGGAAAACACCGAAATGAAAAAGCAAACTGGGGTTTGAATAAGTCAAAGCTTCTTTTGCTTGCGGAAAACACCGAAATGAAAAAGCAAACTGGGGTTTGAATAAGTCAAAGCTTCTTTTGCTTGCGGAAAACATCGAAATAAGAAAGCAAACTGGGGTTTAAATAAGTAAAAGCTGCTTTTGCTTGCGAAAAACACCAAAATGAGTAAGTCAAATGACTTTTTGAACAAGTAAAAGGTCATTTTTAGAAAACATTTCAGTGTTTTTAGAAAGTAAACGGGCATTTTTATAAAGTAATCAGCAAATATACTTGATAATTACAAATCACGGCAGTACAAACCAAGCTGACGTTCAAATAGCTGAAACAATTTTTTCCGTATAATTTCTCAGCCTAATTAAATATAAAGGATTTATAAAGTATAAAAAGCATGGTAATAATTTAACTCTTATAAAAAGAGTTTTGTCAAGTCTGTCAGCACAGACTTAATTTTTATAGCCACAGATTTATTTTCTGAATGGCAACTTTACCATGCTCTTTGTTATTTTTCAAGCATGGTAAATTATGTCTCTGAATTTTCAACGAACCCGCGATTTACTCAATAACTTTCAATTTAATGATTTATTTATCGAACAATTAGGTTGGTCTAAACCTTCCAGACAAAAACCTGTAAGTTTAAAAATTGAGAATAACACGTATCAATATCAAAAGATTGCTGAACTTTCAGGTGTTGCAATCTTTGAAGTCACCGCAAGGGATGGGAATATCCCAGAGGCTAAAGTTAGAAAGGATATTCATCAAGAAGTTACTAAACTCATTAATGAAAATCTCCTAATTTTTATTGGTCAAGAACGCACACGTAGTCTTTGGTATTGGGTAAAACGAGAAGGAAGTAAAAGCTTTGTTCGTGACCATTTATATGTGAAAGGTCAACCAGGAGACTTATTTTTAAGCAAGCTTGGTTCTTTAGTTATTGATATTACTGAGTTAGAACATGGTGAACCGACGGTTGTTGAAATTGCTTATAAACTACAACGCGGCTTTGATGTTGAGCCTGTAACTAAAAAGTTTTACAAAGAATTTCAAGAGCAACATCAGAAGTTTTTGCAGTTTGTTAAAGGTATTGATAATGAGACAGATAGACGTTGGTACACATCGGTAATTCTCAACCGTCTGATGTTTGTTTATTTTCTCCAGCGTAAGGGTTTTATTGATAACAAAGATTTAAATTATCTGCAAAATAAGCTTGAACAAAGTAAGCAAAAAGCTGAAAATCATTTTTATAATGAATTTCTCAAGGCTTTGTTTTTTGAAAGCTTTGCTAAACCTGAGTTTGAACGCGATTTATCTGTACAAGAATTGGTAGGAAAGGTCAAATACCTCAATGGTGGACTATTTCTTAAACATCATATTGAAGATAAATATGATATATCTATAGTTGATGAAGCGTTTGAGCAAGTTCTAGATTTATTTGGGCGTTATTCTTGGAATCTTGATGATACGCCAGAAGGTAAAGACGATGAGATAAATCCTGATGTTTTAGGCTATATTTTTGAGAAATACATTAATCAAAAGGCTTTTGGAGCGTATTATACTAGACCGCAAATTACAGAATATCTCTGTGATAGAACTATCCACAAGCTAATTGTAGACCGCGTAAATGATTCGCTATCGAATCAGTATAAGCCATTTGAGGATATTAACGAACTACTGATCAAGCTGGATGCAAATGTTTGTCGTCTATTAATAGAAGATATTCTTCCTAATTTATCAATTCTTGACCCAGCTTGTGGTTCTGGTGCTTTTCTTGTGGCGGCAATGAAGACGCTAATTCAAGTTTATAGTGCGGTGTTTGGGACAATTAAGTTGATGGGAGATTCTACCCTCAAGGAGAAACTTGAAGATATTGAAAATTCCCATCCATCACTACCTTATTTTATCAAAAAGCGGATTGTTTCTGATAACCTCTATGGTATAGATATCATGGAGGAAGCAACGGAAATTGCTAAACTACGCCTTTTCTTAGCTTTGGTTTCTTCTGCTCACGATGTTGAAGAGTTAGAGCCTTTGCCTAATATTGATTTTAATATTATGGCGGGTAATTCGCTGATTGGTTTAATTAAAGTAGATGATACTGCTTTTGATGCTGTGGGAAATTCTCTACAAGGAAATCTATTACAGTCTTTAGCCGCAGATAATTATAAGAAAATTTTAGAAGAGAAAAATAAGTCTGTTGATTTGTACAAAAAACACGCTTTTTTACCGAAAGTATTACCTGATACAGATACACCTCAAGATACTCGATTGATTCACATCCGTACAAATATTGAACAACTTAATAAAAAATCGCAAGAGAAGTTAAATCTTTTGCTGTTGGATGAGTTTAGTAAGCGTTTGGGTATTAAGTATGAGGAAGTTCAGTTAACTGGAAAGTCACAGAAGCGTGTTTTGAAGGTTGAGGATATTGCAGCTTTGAAGCCGTTTCACTGGGGTTATCATTTTGATAAGGTTTTAGAACGCGGTGGTTTTGATGCGATTATTACTAATCCACCGTGGGAAATATTTAAGCCGCAAGCTAAAGAGTTCTTTGCACAGCATAATGAACTGGTGACGAAGAACAAGATGGATATTAAGGATTTTGAGAAGGAACAGAGTAAACTTTTACAAAATCCTATAATTGCAAGTACTTGGTTAGAATATCAAAGTCAATATCCTTATGTCAGCGCTTATTATCGTTCATCTGAACAGTATAAAAATCAGATTTCTGTTGTGAATGGTAAAAAGGCTGGTACGGATATTAATCTATATAAGCTGTTTACAGAACAATGTTTTAATCTTTTGCGTTCAGGTGGTGAGTGTGGAATTGTAATTCCTAGCGGTATCTACACTGATTTGGGGACTAAGCAATTGCGGGAAATGTTGTTTAGTCAAACTAAAGTTACTGGTTTATTCTGTTTTGAGAATCGGAAGGAAATCTTTGAAGGTGTTCATCGTAGTTTTAAAATAGTTGTTCTTACTTTTGTTAAAGGTAGTACAACAACTGATTTTCCATCTGCATTTATGCGTTTGGAGGTGCAGGAACTTCAAAGTTTTCCTAGTGATAATAGCTTGCAGATTAGCATTGATATGGTTCGTAAACTATCGCCTGATTCGCTATCTGTAATGGAGTTTAACAATGAAGTAGATATCCGCATAGCTGACAAAATGCTTAAGTTCCCCTTACTGGGTGAAAAAATTGAAGGTAAATGGAATTTGCGCTTAACCCGTGAATTTGACATGACAAATGATAGTCATTTATTCAAACAACAGCCTGTTAAAGGAAGATTGCCATTATATGAAGGCAAGATGATTCATCAGTTCACTCATCTATATGCTGAACCAAGATATTGGGTAGATGAGCAAGAAGGTAGAAAAGCTTTATTAAAACGGAATGAAAGTGATAACGGCCAAAATTTGGATTATCAATATTTTAGGTTAGGCTTTCGTGATATTGCTCGAAATACTGATGAGAGGACAATGATTTCAACTATCATCCCTCCTAACTTTCACGGTAACAAAATTCCAACTGCAAAAATATTTGATGATGAAGGAAAACAGTTAATAGACAATATAAACCAATTATTTATTAGTGGAGTATGGAACAGCTTTGTTTTAGACTGGCTTCTACGAACAAAAGTTACTACAACGCTAAATTACTTTTACATTTACCAACTACCCGTTCCACGTTTAACAAAAAACGATCGCAACTTCAACGATATTGTACAACGTGCCGCCAAACTCATCTGCACGACACCAGAATTTGACGAACTCGCGCAAGAAGTCGGTTTAGGTTCCCATCAACAAGGCGTTACCGACGAAACAGAACGTGCCAAACTCCGCGCCGAACTCGATGGAATGGTAGCACACCTTTACGGCTTAACTGAAGATGAATTTAGCTACATCCTGACGACATTTCCCATTGTGAATGCAACCGTTAAACAAGTAGCATTAGAAGCTTACCGTAGCCAAGTAGGGGCAATTCATGAATTACCCCTACAGCGTGTAAGTTGACTAGAGACAGCAAACTTTAAGGGATTTAGATCCCCGACTTCTTAAAGAAGTCGGGGATCTAAGTCTGCTACAATCTCTAGTACAGATTAAAAATTGTAATTTCTTAATAATTTATTTTAAAAACTGAACCCCACCCCCAACCCCCTCCCCGCAAGCGAGGAGGGGGCTATGATGTAACTCATGTGATTAAGAAACGCTATAAGGTCTAATAAATTACTACTATATAAATCTGGCAGCATTTACTTAGTCATCATTTTAGAACTGTGCAAATTCATCCTCACTCAGAATTTAACCATAGCCGCGATCGCTCTGAACAGGGTTTGCAAGATTTGCTCAACCGCCTTGTTCAAACAATGCAGCGCGATGAGTTAGTCCGGCAAACAACTAATCAACTCAGAAAATCGCTTCAGGTTGATCGGGTGGTGTTGTATTATTTTTACGGACAGTGGCAAGGTCAAGTGACTTTTGAATCTTTGAGTTCTAAAGGATTTTCAATACTTGGTTCTACTGGCCCAGATGGTTGTTTTAACGATCGCTATGCTGAATTATACTTGGCAGGACGGGTAAAGGCGATCGCTGATATTGAATTAGAACCAATCGAAGCTTGTCACCGAGATTTTCTCCGTAATATGCAGGTTCGTGCCAATCTAGTTGTACCAATTTTGATTCCCAGAGGATTATGGGGATTGCTAGCAGCACATCATTGTCAAGGGCCTCATGATTGGTTGCCATCAGATACGGAAATGATGCAAGCAGGGGCACAAACTCTAGCAACAGCCCCTTACATCTTAGAAAGTTAAGTAATATAAAAAATCTTGAGATTATTTTGTAGTGAGGGCTACCCTACGGGAACGCTGCGCGAACAGCCCTCATTTGTTCGCGTAGCGTCTCGCAGAGAGGACTTTAGTCCTCACTACAAACCTTTAATTATTTACGCCGCTCTACTTAACTTCTTTGAAAACCCTTAGCTGACTTTTCTTGTCCCTTACCCTTTGGCTTAGATTTGCTAACTTCTCCTAAAGCTTCCTGAAATAAATTATGCAAATGTATGGGTACACTGGCAATATCTGGTAACTCTGGCTCAATAGGTTTGTGGAATTCTTGCAAGAGTGCATTCAAATCACTTTCAAGGTGAAATTCTGGACGTTGCAAAAATGTTTGCAACACATTTTCTAATTGAGTTGGATACTGTTGTGCTAATCGATGCCAAATAAAGGCATTAATACTTTTATCTTCGAGATAGTAGCGAATTAGTTTTTCCGCTCCTTGAATACTTTGCCAATCTTCTGTTGATAAGATTGCTTGCACCTTACTATATGTTGGTAAAAACATTTGTCCCCAACGCGGATGAGAAAGGGCTGTTACCTGTTCTGCTTTCTTGAGTTCAGCAGGCAAATCAACCTTGGGCATAACCATTTTGCTATTGCCGGCTTTGCTGTTCAACATCTGAGAGACGACGTTAGAATCAGCACCAAATTCTTCTGCTGCTGCTTTGATTTCTTCGTCTCCAATGCCAGCCGCTTCTGCTACTTCCGCTAAAGATTTTGAAGGATCAATTCCTGCCTCTGCAAAGGTTTTTTCAGTAATTAATTCTTGAAATTCGGCTATTTTTTTATTCAGATGATATCCAGATAGTGTGATTTCATCAGCACCAAAAAAGTCCACAAACTGCTGATGATATTTTGTTACTGATTGCCAAGCTTCCTCTAATAAATCTGGAGCATCGCTGTAAAGATTACTTTTATAGTTTTCTTTAAAATTACCAATTGCTACAGCCAGTTTTGGTTTACCTAATTTGCCCATTATTGTGTAGGGGCCAGATAACATCCAGTAACTATCAGTGACAGGAGAAATACGAGTTAATAAAATTTCTCCTACTTTCAACCGAGATATTGCCTGTAATGTTTGAGTATTGTTAGGCTTGACAATATAGCTTTTATCTGTAAGCCAGTTCGTCAATTCAAAACCATCAGGTAGGATGTTTGTAATGGCAAATAAGCCAATAAAACTATGATGCCAGCTTTTGATCAGGTTGCGATCGCTCTCTTCTAAATCTGGATGGCTTTCAATAAACAACTCTAATGGTGATTTGTCACCGACTTTACCGGCTGTCAGAAAGCTATCGATGGTTAAATCCTGCTGCCTACTATCGCCATTTCCATGACGCAACTGTTCTGCTGCATAAGTTTCCAGTGCTTTTGCCAGTTCACCTTCAGCATCAAGGATAAAATCAACTAAAGCTTGTTTTAATTGGTGCGATCGTTCTAATATGACATCCACAAGTTAATCTCTCGGTGCAATAGATGTAGATTATAGCGTTTGAGAGAATTACAACATCTAGCAATAGCTAGATTTATGCGGATTTAGCCGTCAAACTTCTCTTAAACTAGATACAAGGCATCATACAAGGTTATTACAGATGGTCGCAATTCCAGACTTTAGCTATATTTCCCCAGAAGACTATCTCAAAGAAGAAGAAACTAGTCCTATTAAACATGAATATAGACAGGGACAGGTTTATGCAATGGCAGGAGCAAGTAATACCCATGTAATTATTAGCGGAAATCTGTTTGCTATGATGAGAAATCATTTGCGCGGTAGTGGTTGTCAGGCTTATATCTCAGACACGAAAGCACATATTGAGTCGATTAATATCTATTACTACCCCGATGTGATGGTAAGTTGTGACCAACGAGATAAAGCTTTTAACAACTTTCTGCGTTATCCTAGCTTAATTGTAGAAGTGCTATCTCCCACAACAGAAGCCTTTGACCGAGGTGATAAATTTGCTGACTACCGAAAAATGGAGTCACTTCAAGAATATGTACTTGTGAGTCAAACTCGGTTAAATGTTGAGTGTTTTCGGCGTAACTCACAAGGACAATGGGTACTTTATCCCTATGCAAAAGAAGATATCATTCATCTGGAAAGTGTAGATTTTCGGTGTGCTGTTGCAGATTTATATGAGGATGTTACTTTTGAATCGCCTGAATCACCGTAATTGATTGATTATTAAATTGAAAGATAGAAACCAGAATCTTGAGGATTAAAAATGTGTTTTTATAAAGCCAAATAAAAAGGCAAAAGAAAATCTTCTTTTGCCTTTTTACTTTTTACCTTTTAAGAGAGACGCAAAATTTTAAGCCTCTATTCGTCGTCGAAATCATCCTCGTCGTCTTCCTCTTCTTCCTCGAAATCATCGTCGTCTACTACTACTTGATCGGCGATTAATTCATCTTCTTCATCTAGAATTGACCTTTCTGCACGTCTGCTACCAAAGCCAGATTCACCAAGAGTCGGAGAATCTAAATTATAGGTGCGAGCGGTGCGGTCATCTAAGACCATATCCAGGGGATCATCAACTTCATCTAAGACACTATTGCTAATTTCAGCAGTATAATCTTCGATTGCACCAGGTTCTTCATAGGTATTGTACCCAGTACCAGCCGGAATCAATCGCCCGATAATCACGTTTTCCTTTAACCCGCGCAACCAGTCAGATTTACCTTCGATAGCTGCTTCGGTAAGTACCCGCGTTGTCTCTTGGAATGATGCGGCGGAGATAAAGCTGTCGGTGTTCAACGATGCTTTGGTGATACCCAACAATACTGGGGTATACTGTGCCCTAGCACCGCCTGTAATTGCCATAGCTTCGTTCACCTGCTCAACTTGGCGCAATTCCACCAATTCACCAGGAAGCATGGTGGTGTCGCCACCATCATCAATCCTGACTTTGTTGGTCATCTGGCGAACAATTACTTCAATGTGCTTATCGGAAATATCAATCCCTTGAGATTGATACACCATTTGCACTTCATTCACTAAGAATGTCTGTACCTTCTGCAAAGCAATGCTAGCACAAGCATAGATTCCATCTTCGGAACCAAGGCTAAAGAAGATTTCTAAAATTTCGTGGGGATTAGATGGGCCATCAGTTAATGGTTGTCCCGCTAATACCATTGAGCCATCTGGCACAATCAAGTTTTGTCCAGGCCCCAGAGGATAATCTGTCACCACACCATTTGATTCTACGACCTTGATAGCGATCGCTTCATCACCACCATCAGCGTAAACTACCTTAATTTCACCCGCCCGGCGACATAGAATGCACGCTTCTTTTGGTTTACGAGCTTCAAGTAGTTCCTCAATCCGAGGCAAACCTTGAATGATATCTCCAGTTTTGGCGCGTTCAAACACCAGCAACACCAAGTTATCACCCCGTTGTACCAAATCGCCGTCTTCTATCTGCAACACAGCACCAGGGCTGACTCGATAGGGGCGACCAATACGGCTAGTAATAGCGTAGTTTTTAGTACTCAACGCTGAGTCACTACCAGGTGTAGCAGGGGCATTTTTGATATCCACTACTTGTCCTGATTCTTGGGCAAAAACTCCAGGAGCAATTTCTGTACCTTCTACTACCAAGTCACCCACTTTAACTTTGGGCTGAGTAGCAGTATTTGTAACGATCCTGTCAACATCGCGCAACACCAAACAGCGACGCACGTTTTCGGTTGCTTTTCGGACACCCCGAACAATCCCCCCTTCTTTACACAAGATTTGAGTCCGTGCTACCACAGCACCAGGGGCGATGGAAATCCCATCGTATACCTCAAGTGTGGTCTCGGTGCTACCTTGGGTGGCATCGGCGGTAATATCTCGACGAATTACCAAGGACTCCAAAATCACCAGTTGCAAGCGTTGAACTTCTGAGTCTTCGGTATCCTGTACCAATTCAATATCGGCTGCTAGGGGCGAAGCATTGTGGTCTTGTTCCCCTTCTTGCTCAATTTCCAGCACTAGCTGGGTTCGCAGCAGTTCCACACCTTCAACGGATTTGACGCGTTCGGAATCTTTGTAAGGGAGTCTTTGCACAGCCCGCAACTGAATCGAGCGTCCAGTTTGTTGACTTACTGATGTAGTTGATGGCACATCTGGGTTATCAGGTACAGCAAACTCAACTACTGGACGACTCAACAGGGCGGGGCCTTCTGGTGTCTCCACATACTGGATATAGCGCAATTCCGTGGCGACATTACCTTGGAATTCCTCACCTGGTTGGATGAAGGTGTTATCTCGCCCGATGACTGATTCTGGATTGTCCACCATCAGCAATTCACCTGGCTTCACCACAACTTCCCGCAGGATGTCGTTTTTCTGGGTCACTTCTACCACACCACTGTTTTGGCAGAAGATATCCTTCACTACTTCGGTACCAGCTTCGACAAACTGACCGTCTTCTACTAATAGCAAGGAGATATCTTTATTGACTTCGTGGCTTTCTTCAGGAATCCACAACAGAGTACCACCCTGCACAACTTCATAACCCAGCTTGGCTTTGCCTTTTTTCTGGACTTCTACACCCGCGAATTTCAAGAATCCACCAGTGGTTGTGCGATAGCGGTCATCAATTAACTCAGCTACTACTTGACCATTTTGCACTTTTGTGCCTGGTGTAGCTCGGAGGTTAAATACTTGGTTGTTACCAGTGGAGACTAAGTAGTTATTGCGACCTTGAGAACTTTGAACTGTCACCGTTGCCTGGTCTAAGACTACAGAAGCGGTGATAATTTCAATTTCTCTAGTACTCTTACCTGGGGTAGCTTCAGGCAAACGCACCACACCGCCGTGTAAACTGCTTAACTTGGTTTCTGCTAAAACTCCATTAGAAGCGATCGCATCACCATTTTTCACCACCAATTCTGCACCAGGCGGCAAGTTGTAAACTTCCCCAGACAAAATCCAAATCAAGCCACCGCGTGCGGCTGTGGTTGTGGTGTTACCTTGACGGTCAGTTTTTTGTTCGGGAACGACTTCGGCAAATTGCACTTCCCCAGCTAAGTCAGAAGCAACGTCTTTAACTGCTTTTTCTGTATTAGTCCGAGTTGTCCGTCCACCAAGGGCAACTTCTGCTAACAACTGTCCTTGCTTTACCTTATTTCCATCAAATACATATAGTGTTGAACCTTGGGTTAGATGAACCTCTTGATTCTCTGGGGTAACATCACCTACTTTTGTTGGTTCCAAAAGCATGATGCCATTCGCCTCAACATAGAGGGCATCTTCCCCGTGGCGAGTCCGATATGTTCTAGTCTTCAGTTTGCGAGGAAGTTTGACAGTCCCATCAATTTTAGAACGAACTTGTTGCGCCACTTCCCCAGTAAACACCCCACCAGTGTGGAATGTCCGCATGGTTAGCTGAGTACCAGGTTCACCGATACTTTGGGCAGCAATGATCCCCACAGCTTCGCCCAAATCCACCATCTTGGCGTGGGCCAAACTCCAGCCGTAGCAATGTTGACAGACAGAACGTGCGGCTTCACAAGTTAGTGGCGATCGCACCACAACTTCTCCCACCCCAGATTTTTCAATTTTCTTCGCCAAGTCTTCAGGAATTGGCGAATTGCGGGCTGCAATCAATTCTTTTGTTACCGGATGCACCACATCTTCGCCAATTACCCGTCCCATCAAGCGGGTTCCTAAAGGAATCAAGGTTTTGGCACCTTCTGTCATTGGTCGAATGGTCAGGCCTCTGGTGGTGCCGCAGTCAAATTCCCGAATAATTACATCCTGGGAAACGTCCACCAACCGGCGGGTAAGATAACCAGAGTCAGCCGTCCGCAAGGCAGTATCTACCAATCCTTTTCTGGCACCGTAAGACGAAATAATGTATTCCGTTACAGTTAATCCTTCACGGAAGTTGGTTTTGATGGGCAAATCGATAATTTCCCCTTGAGGATCTGCCATCAGTCCCCGCATCCCCACCAACTGCCGGACTTGGGAGATGTTACCCCGCGCCCCAGAGAATGCCATCATGTATACGGAGTTCAGGGGATTAGTCTTCTTGAAGTGGACGACTACTTCATCTTTCAAGGCTTCACTGGTACTATTCCAGGTATCAATTACCTTTTGGAAGCGTTCTACTTCAGTGATTTCTCCCCGTTGATAACGGGTTTCAGTAGCGCGAATTTCTTCCTCGGCTGCTTCTAAGAGCGATCGCTTAGTTGGTGGTATCATCAGGTCATCTACACTGATGGAAACCCCTGCTTTGGTAGCGTAGCGAAATCCCAAATCTTTCAGTTTGTCCGCCATCACTGCGGTTCGCGCTGTACCATAATTCGTAAAGGCCCAAGAAATTAAATTTCTCAGTTGACCTTTGTCAACCACGCGATTGCGAAAAATCATTTTTTCGTTAGTCATTAATCATTAGTCCTGAGTCATCAATAATTAATAATTCGTAATACTCGTCAAGCGCGAGAAGCAAGCTACGTAATTCGTAATTAATTGTTCAATTACGAATTACGAATTAGAAATTACGAATTAAGTTGCTAGCGCTTCCTGAATGGCATTGTTGTAAATAACGCGGCCAGGAGTTGTGTATATATACTGGGAAAGTACATCGCCTTTAGCGTCTTGTCTGACTCGGCGGAACTTATACATTAATGTCCGCGTACCATCCTCGTTTTCCGTCACTTTCACGGGTTCCGTATCCGGTTGGTCTGATTCTATTTCACCATCGAACCTTACGTAAATATAGGCGTGCAAGTCAATTTGATCTTGCTGGAAAGCCATAATTACATCCTCTAGCGAAGAAAAGTACTTTCCTGCGCCTTTTATCGCACCGGGATTTTCTGCGGTTAAGTAATACGCTCCCAAAACCATATCTTGGCTAGGTGTGATGATGGGTTTACCCGTGGCTGGTGACAAAATATTGTTAGAAGCCAACATCAACAACCGCGCTTCAGCCTGACTTTCTAACGACAGAGGGACGTGTACCGCCATTTGGTCGCCGTCAAAGTCGGCGTTAAATGCTGGACATACCAGAGGATGCAGTTGAATCGCTCTACCTTCCACTAAGATTGGTTCAAAAGACTGAATACCCAATCGGTGCAACGTTGGTGCCCGATTTAGCATTACAGGGTGTCCTTCAATTACCTCTTCCAGCACATCCCAAACACTGGGGTCATTGCGGGATATCAGCTTTTTCGCAGCTTTGATATTATTTACCATGCCGCTACGGATGAGGCGGTTAATCACAAATGGTTGAAATAGCTCAATTGCCATTTCTCTAGGCAAACCGCACTGGTGAATTTTCAGCTTTGGCCCAACCACAATTACCGAACGTCCAGAGTAGTCAACCCGTTTACCTAACAAGTTTTGTCGGAAACGTCCTTGTTTACCCTCAATAATGTCAGACAAAGATTTCAGGGGTCGGTTATTTGCCCCTACCACAGTGCGTCCCCGACGACCATTGTCAATCAAAGCATCCACTGCTTCTTGCAGCATCCGCTTTTCGTTCCGCACAATAATCTCTGGTGCCAAAATTTCTTGCAAACGTGCCAAACGATTGTTGCGGTTAATTACCCGCCGATACAAATCATTCAAATCGCTGGTGGCAAACCGTCCGCCATCTAGCTGCACCATTGGGCGCAAGTCAGGGGGAATCACCGGAATAACTGCCATTACCATCCATTCTGGTTTGGAACCAGTGGCGATAAAGTTGTCAATTACCCGCAGCCGCTTAATTAGCTTGGCTCTCTTTTGTCCCTTAGCGTTACCAATTTCTTCGCGTAGGCTTTCGGCTTCTTGTTCTAAATTGATATCAGCAAGCAAGCGCAACAATGCTTCAGCACCAATACCTACTTCTACGCCTTGCAGCACAGAATCTTCGCTATAAATTTGGTCTTCTATTTCCAACCACTGGTCTTCACTGAGTAGCTGTTTGTAAGTTAAAGTTTCGGCATTACCTGCACTCAGGACAACATAAGAGTTGAAATAGACAATCTGCTCGACATCCCGCAAAGGCATATCTAACAGGATGGAAATATAGCTAGGAATCCCTTTGAGATACCAAACGTGAGCTACTGGTGCGGCGAGTTTAATATAGCCCATGCGGTGACGACGCACCCGTGACTCGGTGACTTCTACCCCGCAGCGCTCACAAACAATACCTCTATGACGGACTCTTTTATACTTACCACAATGGCATTCCCAATCTTTCGCGGGCCCAAAGATGCGCTCACAAAATAAGCCATCCATCTCTGGCTTGAGAGTTCGGTAGTTAATCGTCTCTGGCTTGGTAACTTCACCGACTACTTGACCATTAGGCAATGTTCTTTCGCCCCACTGCCGAATGCGTTCGGGGGAAGCCAAGCCGATTTTTACGTAGTCAAACTGATTAGTTTGGGCAGGTCTCATACTTAAGTGCTGAGTTCCGAATTATGAGTTATGAGTTTTGAGTATATTTAGTTTTACAACATTGGGAACAGGCATTAGGCATTGGGCGTTTTTCCCATTGCCTATGCGCTATGCCCCATGCCCTATTCCCTAATCCTTATTCGTCATCATCCAGCGATTCGCGGGAAAGAGATTCATAAGTTGGCCGAGGAGGTGTGCGACGGGCTGATTGGTCTGCCATCAAATCGACTTCCACATCTAGGGAACTGCCATCTGCTTGGGTTTCTACCTTGTGTACGGCAATGTCTAACCCCAATGATTGCAACTCGCGCATTAGCACCTTAAAGGATTCTGGGGTTCCAGGTCTAGGAATTGCCTTACCTTTAACGATCGCATTTAACGCTTCATTCCGTCCTTGCATATCGTCAGATTTAACTGTGAGCAATTCCTGTAAGGTGTAAGCCGCACCAAAGGCTTCCAATGCCCACACTTCCATTTCTCCAAACCTTTGACCACCTTGTTGTGCTTTACCACCCAAGGGTTGCTGAGTCACCAGTGAGTATGGGCCTGTAGAACGGGCGTGGATCTTATCATCCACCAAATGCACCAGTTTCAGCATATAAGCCACACCGATGGTAATTGCTCGGTCAAAGGGTTCGCCTGTACGACCGTCATACACCATGATTTTGCCTGGGTTATCTGGGTTATATACCCAGTCTTTCCCTGTTTCGTCCCGTGCTTCTTGCAATTTGCCATGCACGATTCGGCGGGATGTCTCTTCACCGTACATTTCATCAAAAGGAGTAATCTTAAATCGTACTCCCAAGGTCTGACCAGCCCAACCCAAGAGGCATTCAAATACTTGTCCAACGTTCATCCGGCTGGGTACACCCAAGGGATTGAGTACAATATCCACTGGTGAACCATCGGGCAAATAAGGCATATCTTCCGCCGGTAATATTCGAGAAATAATCCCTTTATTACCGTGTCGTCCTGCCATTTTGTCGCCAACTTGGATTTTACGTTTTTGGGCAACGTACACCCGGACTACCATATTGGCTCCTGGTGGTAGTTCATCGCCTTGTTCACGAGTAAACAAGCGCACATCAACTACCCGTCCTTTTTCACCGTTGGGGACTCGCAAGGAATTGTCCCGCACATCCCGCGCTTTTTCACCGAAAATCGCCCGCAATAGTTTTTCTTCTGGCGGTTGGTCAGATTCACCTTTTGGTGTGACTTTACCCACCAAAATATCCCCAGCTTCTACCCATGCACCAATACGAATGATTCCTTGTTCATCCAACTGGCGCAAGGCATCTTCCCCGACGTTGGGAATTTCTCTGGTAATTTCTTCTGGCCCCAGTTTCGTCTGTCTAGCTTCAATTTCATATTTTTCAATGTGAATTGATGTGTAGACATCATCCTGCACCAGTCTTTCAGAGATTAATATCGCATCTTCGTAGTTGTAGCCTTCCCAAGGCATGTAGGCAACGACGATATTTTGTCCTAGCGCTAATTCACCGCCTTCGGTGGAGGAGCCATCAGCCAATACCTGACCAGCAACAACCTTTTCACCAATGCGGACGAGAGGTTTCTGGTTTAAACAGGTGTCTTGGTTGGAACGTTGATATTTGGAAAGGGTGTATCTAATTTCGGAGGTGTTAGCTTTAGGACGGACGCGAATTTCTGTAGCATCCACATAAGTCACATCGCCATCGGTACGCGATACAACCACCATCCCGGAGTCTCTTGCTCCTTGGGCTTCCAAACCAGTACCCACCAAAGGACGTTCTGGCTTGAGCAGGGGTACTGCTTGCCGTTGCATGTTCGACCCCATCAGCGCTCGGTTAGCGTCATCATGCTCCAAGAAGGGAATCATGCTGGTTGCTACCGATACAATCTGTACGGGAGATACTGCTACGTAGTCCACCTGTTCTGGTGTTGTGGTGGAAAATTCTTGCCGATAGCGCACTGGCACCAGAGGCCCAATAATGTGTCCGGTTTCATCTACAGGAATATCCCCAGGAGCAACCCGTAGATCGTCTTCTTCATCGGCTGTCATATAGGCTGGAGGAAGATCAAATCTAACTCGCCCATTTTCTACAGGTCTAAATGGTGTTTCGAGGAACCCATACAGGTTAACCCGCGCATGGGTTGCTAAGGAGCCAATCAATCCGGCGTTGGGGCCTTCTGGTGTCTCAATGGGGCAAATGCGTCCATAGTGGCTAGGATGAATATCTCGCACGGCAAAACCGGCGCGTTCACGAGTTAAACCACCAGGGCCAAGGGCACTTAGACGACGTTTGTGGGTCAGTTCTGCTAAGGGATTGGTTTGATCCATGAACTGACTTAATTGGCTAGAACCAAAGAATTCTTTAATTGCTGCTACTAATGGTTTGGGGTTCACCAAGGAAGCGGGAGTTAGTACTTCAGCATCGGATACGGTCATCCGTTCCCGAATAATTCTTTCTAAACGGTTTAAGCCTACCCGCACTTGGTTTTGCAGCAATTCACCGACGCTTCTCACCCGACGGTTGCCTAAGTGGTCAATATCATCGATGTTACCGATGTCATATTCTAGATTAATTAAGTAATCTACGGCTGCCAAAATATCGCCAGCAGTCAACACGCGCATTGTGTCTGGCACAGAAAGGCGCAATTTCTTGTTGAGTTTATACCGCCCAACGCGACCAAGGTCATAACGTTTCGGGTCAAAGAAACGAGAATCTAGCAGTTGTTGTCCACCTAATACTGTGGGTGGTTCACCAGGACGCAGTTTCCGATATAACTCCATCAGGGCTTCTTCTTCAGAAAACTGCCCTTCTTTTTCGATGGTTTTTTGGAAATATTCGGGGTGGCGTAAAGCGTCAAAGATTTCGTTGTCTGATAACCCTAAAGCTTTTAAAAGTACCTGCGCTGAGAGTTTGCGGGTTTTGTCGATGCGTACCCACACCAAATCGTTACGGTCTGTTTCAAATTTCAGCCATGCTCCCCGGTTGGGAATTAAGCTAGCTGAATAAGTACGTCGCCCGTTTTTGTCAATTTCTGATTTGTAATAAACCCCTGGCGATCGCACGATTTGGTTGACAATTACCCGTTCGGCTCCGTTAATAATAAACGTGCCGCGATCGGTCATCAAAGGCAAATCCCCAATAAATACTTCTTGCTCTTTGATTTCCCCGGTTTCTTTGTTAATCAGGCGCGTGGGCACATACATTTGGACGGCATAAGTACTGTCCCGCCGTTTGGCTTCTTCGACGCTGTACTTTGGCTCCTTGAGTTTGTAGTTATGACCCAAAAAGTGCAATTCTAATTTGCCCGTATAATCTGTAATAGGACTAAAGGAATTTAGCTCTTCTATCAGCCCTTCTTCCAAAAACCAGCGAAAGCTGGCTCGCTGGATTTCAATCAAGTCGGGCAACAGAAAGGCCGGTTCCATATATGTTTCTTTAGTCATGCCTCTTCCTTTCTCAACCTGGTAAAATTTCCCTTGGACACTGCTGTTTGACGCTTCCCACTGCTAGCCAGTGTCCTTAGCTGTTTGGGAACTTCTGACACACTTGCTATTTACAGGTGTGGGCAAACGCAGCGATTAAAGCTGGAATGAGCAATTTGGACAAGGGGATAATTGCCCCTAGTCGGGTACTCAGACAACAAAAACCCACTATAGTCTTGATTTAAGAAGAATATACTGTTGAGATATTCCTGAGTTTTATCTA
Organism: Nostoc sp.; assembly: GCF_036917435.1. Classification (GTDB taxonomy): domain Bacteria; phylum Cyanobacteriota; class Cyanobacteriia; order Cyanobacteriales; family Nostocaceae; genus Nostoc. The sequence goes on along the minus strand of NZ_JBALDM010000013.1, from coordinate 22,761 downwards.
CGTTCTTCATTTCCCCTCCAAAAAGCGCGTTAATTTGCTGACGCAGCTCTAGACGGTGTGTTTTAAATCCACCCGACTATTTATACTCTCAGTGATATCTTAGATATCCTAAGACTGAGGGAACGATCCGCACCTTGTCGGTTTTGAATCAGAATCACTTCGTTTTGCTGGATTGTAATCACAAGGCAATTTCGTTTAAGGATTTTGTATAGGTTAAATACACAGAAGCCGATCTTGTGCAAAACTCTAGCTCAACCTGGTTTAGAACGGTTAGTCATGTGTGGAGAGCATCCGCTTGTAGAGATTTGGAGGATGGCCAAGCCGATAACATCACGGAAAATTAGGCTCAGAAATTTTATGTTCCTTCCTTTATCATTATGGCGCACGCAAAATGTTTTTGAGGGAATAATATTACCATATTTTCCCTTCCTAGAGTTTTATTTTTTTTAGCACAACCGAATAAAAGAGATTCAAACTCACTTTATATTGACAGACCGAATAGTTCACAGGCATTCTGGGTGGTTTGATGGGCGATCGCTTCTACTGTCTCTTGACGCAGTTTAGCTACTTGCTCGGCTACATAAAGCACGTAGGCAGGTTCGTTACGCCTTTCACCCCGTTTCGGAACTGGGGCAAGAAATGGGCAGTCTGTTTCAATCAGCAGGCGATCGCTACTTACCATCGCCGCCGAGGATTGGATCGCTTTGGCGTTTTTGAACGTTACCGTCCCGCTAAAGCTGATGTAGAAGCCTAAATCGAGAAACCATTGAGTTTCTTCTGGCGTTCCTCCCCAGCAATGCATAACACCCCGCACTCTTTCCCCTTTGAGTTCCCGCCATTTTTGCAACACTTCTCTAGTTGCCACAGCAGCATCACGACAGTGGATAATTACTGGTAAGTTGAGTTCAGATGCGATCGCTAACTGTGACTCAAATACCATCAGCTGATGCTCATAGTTATCAGCTTTGTAAAAATCCAGTCCCATTTCCCCAATTGCTACTACATTCGAGTCAGAACTAGCTAAAGTTTTGATTTTCTCGGCTGTTTCGCTATTCCATTTATCAGCATCTAGAGGGTGTAATCCCACGGCAAAGCTGATTTCGGGAAACTCGTGGGCGATGGATTGGATGCTGGCAAACTCATCGGGGTGAACACAGGAATGGACTAAATGTACTACTCCTGCTTCTTGCCACCGCGATCGCACTGTTGCTAAATCTGGCTGAAAACTATCAAAGTTGAGATGAACGTGCGTGTCTACCAGTTGCATTCTTTGTTCTTTGTCGTTAGTCATAAAATTGTTAGCCTCGATCACGACTAAGGACAAATGATCATCCGGGTGAGTCTTTTTCCTGTGCTAGCCCCTATGCGATCCCCAGATACGATCCAGAGGGAAAACACGCTCACTACTTCTTTTAATTGGCATAAGCAAAAGCAGTTGCTCATGGGGCAACTCTGCCCTAGACGGGCTAAAAGGAATAGAGCAAGGGTGTAGGAACCCTCTAGACTACACCAGATTGGCCTGAGCAATTGGCGTTTTATGCCAATTACGACAACTTTAAGAAAGTTTGTAACTCAGCTAGCTACTGAGTTACAATAGCGCACTGCCTCAACAATGACTATTCAGATGCTGTTTGAGTTACGGGCTTTAGTTTATGAGCCAATCTCGACTTTTTCCTTGCCCCATTGTTGGCGTGAAGGACACCCCGTTTGACTGCTTTATCAATTTTGCCGTAAGCCTCGGACAATCGAGCCTCTGCTTCTTGTTTTAATTCTGGGCTAGGATTAGCTGCATAGACAGCTACAGCACTAGAGTATTTCTTCATCAGCGTCTTAACTGCTGATTTGTAAGCTTTGTTACGCAGTCGGTTACGTTCTGCGATTTGGGCACGCTTGAGAGCAGACTTTGTATTCGCCACAGTCAATTCCAAAAATACTATTAATATGTACACACACTACTAGACTTACTAATATAGCATCCAAATTGCCAATGTTATAATTTCCTAAAAAAATTTGCTATTGAACAATAGTTCTTCTTCTCGTGCTTCCTAATCTCTGCCGTCAATTGAGGAAATGCGCTAAAATACAACTTAATTATCAAATAAAATTGTTACCATAACAACTCACCACCACCTGATAAAGCGGTCTGATTGCCAATGTAATCTGTCCTGAAATTTAGGATGTATTTTCAAAGGCAAAGAACTGTAAACAGCTAAATTTCGGGGTTTTCAAGTATAGAAGCGGTACTGTATAATGTCTGTAAAGATATTAGTTACTGAGAAGTTAGGAAAAACCGCCTGAAAATCCGGGGGATTTGGATGTGTAAGCACACCGCCGGGACTCTGCAAAGAGTTAAGGTTAAGGGTATAAGGGGTAGTGGGAAATGGCACGCCTACTTCCTGCCGCTAGCCTCTAAGGGTTGTCGGACTGAGCAATTAAGTCGCCTTCTTAAGGAAACCATTTGCTGGCAACCTTGAGAGTATCAAAAAAATCCAGGTTAAGCTAGAGAAGAGAATTAGAGTCAGCTTGCACACCCCAGTGGGTCAAGAGCAATACTAAATCTCAGGTGTGAATATTATAATTATTGGCATTGTCCTTACTCCATGCTGCGAATCATCACTCAGCAGGCAGACGTTAGAGCAGAACTGCAACGGATCTGCGATCGCACCCATGACGAACAGGTGCTTCACAAAGAAGCAACGGTACGCGAAGTTTTGCAAGCAGTGAAGCGCCAAGGCGACAAAGCTGTATTGCATTACACAGCCGAATTTGACAAACAAACCCTGAAAGCAGAAGAACTTCGAGTTACAGGCTCGGAACTAGATGCAGCCTATCAGCAGGTGTCAAAGGAGTTGTTGGGCGCACTTCGGCTAGCTTGTCGCCAAATTGAAGCGTTTCATCGTCAGCGAGTACCAAAAAGCTGGGTACACTTTGGCGATGATGAAGTAGTGCTGGGCAAACGCTACACCCCCGTCGATCGAGCGGGGTTGTATGTGCCTGGTGGCCGCGCCGCCTATCCTAGCACAGTGCTGATGAATGCAATTCCGGCTCGTGTTGCTGCTGTACCCCATATAGTGATGGTGACACCACCAGGCCCAGGGGGTGCAATTAACCCAGCAGTCTTGGTAGCTGCCCAAGAAGCAGGAGTACAAGAAATTTATCGCATTGGGGGCGCACAAGCGATCGCTGCTTTAGCCTATGGCACAGAAACGATTCCGAAAGTGAACGTCATTACTGGGCCTGGTAACATTTATGTCACCCTAGCGAAAAAACTTGTCTATGGCACCGTTGGCATTGATTCTTTGGCAGGCCCCAGCGAAGTGCTGGTGATTGCTGATGAAAGTGCTAATCCGGTGCATGTCGCTGCTGACTTGCTAGCCCAAGCCGAACACGATCCAATGGCGGCAGCAATTTTGCTGACGACAGATGCGGCTTTGGCGAAAAACGTGCAATTAGCCTTGGAAAGACAGCTAGTGGATCATCCACGGCGAATAGACACAGAAAAAGCGATCGCTCATTATGGGTTAATTGTCCTTGTAGAATCACTCGAAGCAGCAGCAGAACTCTCAAATGAATTTGCCCCCGAACATCTGGAATTAGAAGTAAAAGACCCTTGGGCACTCCTACCACAGATTCGCCACGCTGGGGCAATCTTTTTGGGTTACTCAACGCCAGAAGCTGTGGGAGACTATTTGGCAGGGCCTAATCACACCTTGCCAACTTCTGGCGCTGCCCGCTATGCCTCGGCGTTAGGGGTTGAAACCTTCCTGAAACACTCCAGTATTATTCAATACTCCCAAACTGCGCTGCAAAATGTGGCTGGTGCCATTGATGTGCTAGCAACGGCAGAAGGCTTACCTTCTCATGCTGATTCAGTTCGCCGCCGAGTTCAGCAAGAAGAGTGATTTGGAATGGTTAATATTTTCTAAGACTATTGACAAAAGCAACTCACGAGGTAGCCAATAAATTTTTTGCTACCCTGTTTTAAGCCTTTTGGCGGGCATCTACTAGACATTGCCCGCCTATTGTGCTGAGTTCTTAAAAAAGAAGTTGTGTTTGTAGTTAGCCAGTGAACAGTTTTAGACGCGGGTTAGTGTCTCAAAGAACTGGCGAAAATATCTTCCGGGAAAGCATTAGCGTCAAAGTTGGGTGAAACCGATTTATGGCATAGCCTCGAAGTATATATACTAAATAGGCAGATGGAAAAATAATTTAGTGTCCCTGCCAACAAGTTTTGCTACATACTAATGTAATGAGTCTACTTTTATTAGGAGACGAGAGCGGTGCTAAAAAATATTTTGGTAGCTCTGGATGGTTCGGAAATTGGAGAACGAGTAATTCAGAGTTTAGATAATTTGGCATTGTCAAAAGATGCCAATGTTATCCTCTGTCATGTATTTCCCACGGCAGAGTCAGAAATGGAACTACCTGCTGATCATCCTCAACCAGAGTCCTCAACATTTTCTTATTTCCAGTTGGAAAAACAGTTGCAATCCTACCAGGAAAAATTATCAGTCACAAGTGAGTTAGAATTAGTAACTGGCGATCCTGCTGAAGAGATTATTCGCCTTGCCAATATTTACAAAGCTGACTTGATCGTAATTGGTAGTCGGGGGTTGATTGGGATGAAGCGAATTGTCCAGCGTTCTGTTAGCAGTCAAGTTGTGGAAGAAGCGAATTGTTCGGTGTTTGTTGTGAAGCCAAATTAGAATCAGATAAAGGCAAATCAAGCGATCGTGCCATGACTACAACCCCAGCAGTTACTAAACGACTTACCTTTGAAGAGTATCTAGCTTATGATGATGGCACTGATACCCGCTATGAACTGGTTAATGGAGAACTAATACCCATGAGTCTGGGAAGTGGGCAACATGGGGCGGTAACAGAATTTCTCAATGTTTGCTTTCGATCAGAAATTCTCCGACTAAAGTTAGATTGGACTTCTAAACAAATGGTTATCGGTGTTCGTTCCCCCCGTGCTGGCAGATGGGATACATCGAGAATTCCAGATGTTGTTGTGATGCCATTATCTCAGTGGCGGGAGTTGAGAAGCCGAGAAGCGGTTATTGAACTCAATGAATCACCTCCTTTGCTGGTTGTAGAAGTGGTCAGCGAATCTACAAAAACTGTAGACTATCGAGCCAAGCGAGTTGAGTATAACGTTTTAAATATTTCAGAGTATTGGATTGTCGATCTATTAATCAACAAAGTAACTGTCTTCACATTAATAGAAGAATTATACGAACCAGTAGAGTTTGTTGGTTCTGAACAGATTAAATCTCAAACTTTTCCAGAGTTAGAATTAACAGTTGAACAAGTCTTAACAGCTGACGATTAAAAGTAATTTAAGGATTTAAAAAATCTAATTCAATTGCTCATCTGGAGTCTAAAACTTGATTTGACTAAGTTTGTATAAAATAGGAGGATAAATTTGGCTGAGGTTTTTATGAGTTCCCGCCGCATTCTCCAAGTTGGTGAATCTTATAGTTTTAGCCGATATTTTGAATTACCTTTCGCAATTGATGATATTTTAGCTGAATTAAATTGCACTATTGAAAGAAAAAATCTAACATTACCTGAATCATCAGAAATTTTAGATATCCAATTCTTACAGCAGCAACTTCGCCGTAATTTTTCTCATGTTGATTTAGTTAATGAAACTACGAGGCGGGAAGCTTTAATTAGTCCAATTTTGTTTGAAGTTTGCAATTTAACTAATCAGAGACTAAATATAGAATATTCTATTGCTGTCAATGATTATCTAAAAGGGACTCTCGACTACTACATTGCAGCGCCTCAAAATTTATTAGTCATTGAAGCTAAACAATCAGATTTAGTTCGAGGATTTACTCAACTCGCTGTTGAATTAATAGCACTTGACCAATGGACTAAATCTACATCCGAACTTCTATATGGAGCAGTTACGACTGGTGAAGACTGGCGCTTTGGGGTTTTTCATCGTGCAAATCGTCAGGTGACTCAAGACCAGAAACGCTATCAAGTTCCAGAAGACTTATCTGTATTGGTAAAAATTATTGTAGGTATTATTTCTGGTTCTTGAACTGGGGATTGGAGACGGAAAGAATAACCAATGCCCCAATTCCCAATCCCTTCAACTCCAGTTAATTCAACGTCCTTGAGTTGCCAGAAATTGACGCAAGCTCAACAAATTCAGGGTTTGACCCAAATTCAAGGGCAAAAGTGAAACTCCTTCCAAGCGCGATTGCACCCAGCCTTCTCCCCAGTACCATTCGTGAAACCCGTCAATACCTCCACTGAGTAGCAAGCGGAGACAGTTGGATTTTATAACCTCTACTTGATGATGAATCGAGACTGGACCAGTCCAGGATGTAAACTGAAATCCTGGAAGTAGTTCTTCTGGCATTCCTGGCGCAAAGCGTTGTCCTAAGAGCCATTTTTGTAGTTGTTCTGGATGCAGCAGACTGTTACGAATTGCATCTATTGGCGCTTCAATTTCGATCCGTAGTTGACTTTGTTGAAAATTACCTAGCATTTTTCTAAGATTGCCTAAAGGTGAGACATTACTATTTCTAATATTGCAAATAGAATCAGCGATCGTTACGGTGTCACTTTTCTAGCAGCAGAGAACTTAGAATAGAAAAAGTGAACTTGTTAAGAAATGTAAGGTTATTCATGGCGGATCAGTTAATTCGTGCAACAGCAGCCGAAGGTGGAATTCGTGCCGTAGGTGTGATAACCACACGTTTAACAGAAGAAGCACGGGGGCGACACAAGCTTTCTTATGTAGCAACGGCAGCACTGGGTCGGACTATGGCGGCGGGTCTGTTAATGGCTTCTAGTATGAAGCGAAGTGGATCAAGGGTCAATGTCCGAGTAAAAGGTGACGGGCCTTTGGGTGGCATATTGGTAGATGCTGGGTTAGATGGTACGGTACGCGGGTATGTGGGGAATCCATCTGTGGAATTGCCTCCCAATGCCAAAGGTAAGCTAGATGTTGGTGGTGCAGTTGGTGGTGGCTACTTATACGTTGTGCGGGATATCGGTTATGGTTATCCTTACTCTAGTACTGTAGAACTAGTTTCTGGCGAAATTGGTGATGATGTGGCTCATTATCTGGTGAGTTCCGAACAAACACCTTCAGCTTTAGTTTTAGGTGTGTTCGTGGGAGCAGGTGGAGTAACTGCGGCTGGAGGATTACTAATACAAGTGTTACCAAAAGCTGCTAGAGACGAAGCTTTAGTAGAAACATTGGAATCACGAGTCGCTGGTTTGGCAGGATTTACGCCATTATTGCAAGCCGGGAAGAATTTAACTGAAATCTTTAGTGACTTGTTGGGAGATATGGGACTGGAAATTTTTCCCGAACGGCAAATGCTGCGGTTCCATTGTGGTTGTTCTTTCGATCGCGTTTTAGGGGCACTGAAGATTTTGGGAGAAGCCGAACTACAAGATATGATTGTTAAAGATGATGGTGCTGAAGCAATTTGCGACTTCTGCGGCAATGTTTATCAGGCAAGTAGCGATCAGTTAGTTCAACTAATTGCCGATTTGCAAGCTGAATCTACTGTTTCAGGATAAAGTATAAACTAGCACTGATTTTTTAGATTGTTAATGGTACTCTGTGGAGAGAGATAATCAAAAAAGTAGCTTTTTAATCATGAGAAAGTTACTATGTCAACAATGGAATTATCAACCTAAAACAGAGCGCTATTCAATTATTTTGGTGTGAGAGATGACAGACCGGGATATTCCAGATAGTTGGTCTTCAGCCGATGATAGAGAGCCAGATCAAAACAAAAGATTATCCCGAACAGAACAATTCGGTGAAACTCAGCCCTTTGATGTCCCAGCTACTGGTTCTAACTCCAAGTCAGTGAAGCGGCGAAAAAAAAACGATAAAGAAGGATTACCTATAAATAGTAATTCAGAAGAAACTGCCCAACTCAGTAGTAATTCTGGGAAATGGCCACGCTGGATGAAAAGCTGGACATTATGGCTGGTACTACTAATGTTGATTCCTGGCAGTGTAGGATTATTGGCAATGGCAATGTTGCTAAAGTTGCCATCTGCCCCTAATTGCCCCTCGATTTTCTGGCCGCTAGCTAGTGCTTCTGTGCGGTTACACTGCGCTCAGTTAGCGGCTTCTAAGGAAACAGTGAACGATTTATTGCAAGCGATCGCTCTGGTGAAGGAACTACCATTAAATCACCCGTTGCATGGAGAAATCGATCGTTTTATTGAAGAATGGTCACGGGATATTTTGAAGCTAGCCGATCAAAGTTTCCAAACAGGGAATTTAGAGGAAGCGATCGCAACTGCTCGCAAGATACCCGAAGATTTGGCAGCTTATAAATTAGTCGATGAACAAGTTGACAAATGGCAAACAATCTGGTCAAAGGCAGAAGCCACATACAACGGTGCGATCGCAGAAGTAAAGGAGCGACGCTGGCAATCGGCATTCATGTTATCCGCCAAAATGCTGCGTGTAGATAATCAATACTGGGCGGGTACTAAATACGATCAATTGAATCGTCTAATTGCCACAGCACGAGAAGATGGCGATAAGTTAGGAAAAGCTGAAAGTTTAGCAAACAGCAAAGTTGTCGATAATTTAGTGGAAGCTATCAAGCTAGCTGAGTCTATTGGGCAAGAAAGTTACCTTTATCAAAAAGCTCAGGAAGCGATTCCCACATTTGGACGCAAAATGCTGGAATTGGCACAGGCAAAACTAGACAAGCGGGATGCCGATGAAGCCCTGAATATTGCTAGACAAATTCCAGAGAGTGCGAAACTACAGGGCGAAACAGATGACTTTATCGCCATAGCTGACGCGAAAAGGAGTGCTTGGATCGGTAACGTTTCTGGTTTACAGGCTGCGATCGCTCAAGCACAACAAATCGATCCTTCTAGACCAGTGTATAACGAGGCCCAGCAACTGATTGCTAGTTGGCAGTTGGAAATTGAAGATGTTGCCAATCTAGAAAAAGCGAGAATATTGGCAAGCCAGGGAACAGTCCCGAATTTAACAGCTGCGATCGCTCAAGTGGAACTCATTCCTGCAAGTAACCCCCGTGCGACAGAAGCTAGGCAAGAAATCGGTCGCTGGCAGGCCCAAGTGGAGACGATTGAAGACCAACCTTATCTAGACCGCGCTGAACAGATTGCAATATTTGATGATATCAATTCCTTGCAAGCTGCGATCGCTCAGGCTAGCGAAATTCGTAGAGGTCGGGCATTATATCCAGAGGCACGGAAAAGAATTCGTACTTGGGTAGGAAAAATTCAGCGAATTCAAGACCAACCCTACTTGGATCAAGCACAAGAACTGGCTCAGAGTGGAAATCTCACTGCCGCCATTAGTGCAGCTCAACAAATTGCCTCGTCGGGCAGGGCGCTTTCACAAGAAGCACAAGCTGCGGTCAATGACTGGGAAGGACAAATCCGCACCAAAGAAAATTGGAAAAAAGCCCAGGAAGTTGGCGCGGCTGGCACAACAGAAGCTTTAGTTGAAGCAATACGACTGGCAGATCGGGTTTCAAACAATAGCATCTTACGTATGGATGCGAATCTGGCTATTGACCAATGGAGTCAGCAATTGTTAGAAATAGCACGCTCTCAGGGTCAGTCTGATATTGCTAGAGGGATTGATATTGCAAAATCGATTCCACGTGGTAGTGCTGCTTACAGTGCAGCGCAAGAGCAAATTAAGACTTGGCAGGATTTTCTGAATCCTAAACCTGAACCTCAGCCCCAGACTGAATCTCTACCATTTCCTCAATCAACTACTACTCCTAATGGGCAGTAATATCGTTATTCACGATTCAGTTAAAACCTTTAAAACCTTTTGATTCAGCATTTTATAAAGTGTGTTAGGACTTATGCAAAACTATACTTGGTAGGGGCAATTCATGAATTGCCCCTACAGAAAATCAGGGTTTTGACTATTATTTGGGTAAGTCCTTTCTATATTAGGAATATAGGGGTGTAATACCAATTCTGTATGAAGATGCGCCAAACTATATGAGGAACGAACCGCAAAGGACGCAAAGGACACAAAGAAAGAAGAAGCCAAGAAAATTTGGCACAGCCTCATAAAGAAATGGTATAAGCAGAAACTTTCCTAAATGAGTCTCACAATATTTTTAAGTGGGGTAGCATAGCTAGCTGTGCTACCCTACGAAAATCTATTCACCCCATTCTTTAATTACAGAAAATAGCGATGAATAATCATCATCACCAAATGACATTTTCACGGCTGTTTGCAAAATTTGCCGCACACCTTTAATACTGCTGAGATCCAAACTTCGAGATTTCGCTTCAGAGATAAACAATTCTGTATCTTTGAGCAAGTGTTTTGTCGGGAAATTTGGATCGGCATAATTACCATCCAACATCCTTTGTAGTTTTTTGTCAAAGGTAGCTGCGTAGAGTGGACTATCGCGCAAGATTTGCATAAACACATCTACATCGACACCCTGACGCTGGACAAAAGCTAGACTCAGAGCAAAGCTAGTTGTCAGGGAAGCTATTAGTTGATTTAATGCCAATTTAAGCGCCGCAGCAGATCCCACTGGGCCTATAAGTAAAGGTTCTGTCCCAAAATTCTGGAGTAACTTTAAGTGCCGTTGATATTGTTCTGGCTCTGCCCCTACCATAACACTCAACTTGCCAGCTTTTGCTTCTGGGATACTCCCTAATACAGGTGCTTCTAAATACTCACCACCACCACCAACAATTGCATCTCTAATTTCCTGGCTTTCTGTGGGCGTAATTGTTCCCATTTGGATAATTGTGCGCCCTTCTAGGGTTTGCCAAGCAGTATCTGAAAGCAACACATTATAAATAGCCGGAGCATTAGTAAGCATGAGGATTATGCACTCAGCAGCACGAATAGCGTGGCGGGGATGTGTAGCAATTTCAGCCCCAGCTGCTTGTAATGGTGCTAATTTTTCTGGGGTGCGATTGTAGGCAACTAGCTGTATATCTGCGGCTAATAACCTTTGAGCCATTGGTAGTCCCATCAGTCCAGTTCCCAGAAATGCCACCTTCATTTTTCACGTTCCTTTAATACAGCGTCACCGATAGCGAGTTTTTAAGCGTCACAGCCCATTGGAACATCGCGTTTGTATTGTTTGATTCAAATTTAGTTGGGAAGTAGTTATTAGAAACTTTTAAGATACAATCCTAAATCTCAGTTTCTCTACTCCCTATTGCGACTCTCTAACTCTGGCAATCAACCACCGGCGGCAAAAGTCACCATAATTATCACTGAAAGTAAAATACCAGGGGTAAGTAGTGTTACTAGCATTAGCAGGTCATGAGTTGACATAATTATTACTTTGGTAGTGTGTTTAACTTTACAGTATTCACTGTTATGCTAGTCTAAATAAGACTGATACTGCATTCTTAAATAGAGTTTTAACTTTTCAAATATACCTTTACTCTGGCAGAGTCAATCCTTTTAGAGGTTGAGAAATTTCTGTATCGTTCAGACCTTTGCTCTGAATCAGGACTCCAAAGCCTCCTAGTCCTGTGGGATCTATAAGTTGTTGTAATGCGTCGCGGCGCTGTAGTAAGTCCGAGAGGGGTTGCTTTTGATAAGAAAGGGCTGCAATACGATCGCCTAACCCCAACGCCATCAAAAATAATCCCTGTTGGATAAAACCAATATTCTTTAAATTGTACTTCTCGCCCCAGCGTTCCAAAGCTGTAAAGTCAATATGGGCAGTGATATCTTGTCGCCCAATATTAATATAAGGGTTGTCATGGAAACGATGCTGGTAATAGCACTGTAATGTTCCTTGCGATCGCCTGGGATTATAGTAACGGCTGGCGGGGTAGCCATAATCAATTGTTAACACATAGCCGCGCTGCAAGCGGTCTGCTACTATACTCAACCAGTCACCAGCCGCTAAATTAATTTCACTACGGTAGCCATCTGGATATGCACCTTGGGTAAAGTTCATTTCCACTAAGTCTAAATATTCTCCCAGTTGGGGGGTTGAAGGTTCTCCTGTGACTTCTACAAATGATGGGCATTGAGCATGGGGCATGGGGCATGGGGCATTGGTTTCTTTTTCATTCTTATCTGTTGTCACATAAATTTCTCGGAGTTCTCCGGTTTTTAGGATGAATTGATGGACGGGGAACGCATCTACTAACTCGTTGGAGAAAAAGCAGCCTGCGATCGCATTTGGTGGTATGTCTTCTAGATTGCACCAACGTACGGGTAAGTCTTGTAACCGTTGCTGCTGTTCTTGTCTTAACGTTGGAGACTTTTCAACAATGATGTACTCCAGTCCGGTAAAAAAATCTGGATAGTTCTGTTGATGATATTTAAGGATATGTAATGCTAGCAGTCCTTGACCTGCTCCCATTTCTACCAGAGAAAAGGGTATAGGTTTTCCTAAAATTTCCCACATTTGGAAAAATTGTTCTGCTAGTAACTCGCCAAAGTCAGTACAGAGGTTGGGAGAGGTGAAAAAATCGCCACCTTTAAAGCCAATTTTGAGTGCATCGCTGGAATAGTAGCCGTATTCAGGATGATATAATGCCATATCCATGAATTCGGCGAAAGTAATTCGTTGCTGGGGACTGGTGGTAATATGATTTGCGATCGCTGCACACAATGCTGGATTTGAATCCATAAAATTTGAGATTGGGGAGAAAAGAAAATAATTGAATTATGAATGATGCAAAACAAAATTCATAATTTCCCTGTTCAGCATCTATGCCTGTTAACCCGGAAGGGAAAGATCAACTTTATTTAGAACAATTTTTACAGCATCTATAATGACATCAGGTTGATCTACCCAGACAAAATGACCACTCTCACTTGCTTGAAGTTGAGTACAGTTTGTTGATAACTTCAGCAACTCTACGTGCATTTGATTCCGCAATTGGTTAGCACCTTGCAGAGGAATAAAAAGAGTCCAGAAAGAAGGTTTGAAAAAAGAATTTGCTTTGATATTAACTATAGGCAGATCACCAAATTGGTTAGCTATGATAACCTCGCGTCCACTAGCACTCAGATTTAACATTTCTCGGCTCATTGTAATCCAGTGTTTAGGACGGCAAAAGGAACGTTTTATGTAATTAAGTGAGTGATTAGGAAATCTACTTAATTCCGGCTTCAGCAGTTCAAATACTTTGCAGATCCTCATTAATCGAATAATACCAAGTATCGAGCCTAGAATAGACATGAAAAAGCCAGATATAAAAAATAGTTTCAATGCTTGTAACTGAAAAGACATTTTGAGCATTTCAGTTTCATGCAGTCCGTCTGTGAGTACCATTCCAATCACCTTCTCAGGAAATCGATGGGCATACAGTCGGACATTGTAGCTACCAAAGGAATCTCCTATCAAAATGTAGGGCGGTTTAATTCCTGCTTTGGTAAGCAGTGTATCTAATTCTGTCACAATTTGATTGCTGGTTCGGGGATGTGGGCTGCGATCGCTCCATCCATAACCTGCTCGATCATAAATGCATACTCGTCCTAGCTTTGCCAATTCTTCAACTAAAAGATAGCCCTCAATTCCTCCTAAACTGTGGTCTAGAACAATTGTTGGACTAGCTTCTCCTGCAATGTAGAGGTGTAGACGATATCCACCCACATCAAACATTTGACCAGGGGGCGGCTTTTGATCTTCAAACCAGCACGCGATCGCTTGATAAATTGTTGTAAAAACTAGTATCAAAGCTCTATTATCCATCATTAATCATAATTAGTAATTGCTGAGTGGTTTCGCTAACGTAATTCGTAATTCAATAGGCGTTGATACCACCGTTTCTATAAACCACTTGTTTTCCCCATGACAAAACATAATTACGTTAGCGTAGCGGTAGCGAGTCTACTAGCGTTATTACGAATTAGGAATTGTTTAATACCGGGTTTCAGCCTGAGTTGACACTGTTAATACTTGTGGTGGTGTGGCATCCGGTGGATAGAGAAAGTCTACTTCTACTAAGGAGCGATCGCCAGCTTTCATCTTTAATGAAACTAACGGTTCCCCTGACTGACCTCTCTTTTGCACTAAATGCACAAACTGAGTTTGTGGCTTACCTTGCTCATCTTTGTATCGTACCCGAACTGTCCCTCGGAAAAATACTTCACGGGCTGGTGTACTCAAAAAGCGTAACCCTGGTTTGCCTAACTCATTCTCCTTGAGTGGGGTTTGTATGGATACACTCACAGTTTGAGAAGTTTGAGTATTGTTGTATAGCGGCAACTTGAGATTATATTGAATTCCATAGTTGCCATGAGCGCGATATGCAGTGTCGGGATAACGCACTAGCATAGTAGCACTTTGAATTTGACCAGTTCCTAATGTACCGTCGTGCAGGGTACTCAGAGCATAAGAAAACACTTTACCCGGCTGGGGAATAGTTAGATACCTAGCTTTAGGATTATCTACTAATAAGGCTCTCCATCGTGAACCACCAGCCACTCCAGCAACCCGCCCATAAATTATCGGCTTGCCAGGTTCCTCTAGGGGAGTGGGGGCTTTATCTCGTGGCCCAGCTAAATCACCATTATTTAGTAAATTCTGCCATTCTTCTAAAGTAGGCGATCGCTCACTGCCATCAGGATTAACCCGTGCAAACATGGCGAGGCTAGCTGCATAAACATTGCCATTACTTTGCAATCGGATCAATGTAGATCGCCCATTTAGAGGTGGTGTCAATCCCTGTACAGGAATTGGTAAATTTAGTAACATCCGACTTTGCTTTGCTGGAATCTCAATTTGGGCAGGGAAAATCTCTTGTCGTAGTCCCCTCAACACATCAGACATGACGCGATCGCCTGGCCCTGCAAAAATTGTCCCTAAAGGATTTTGGCTAAAAGATGGTAACTGAATAAATGGTGCATCCGGTTGACTCAAATAACTCGCCGCCTGCCAAATATTCACTTTCACTGTTTCCAAACCAGGGTTGTGCAAAATTATCCCTAAATAGAGCGATAGCAAATTTTCTGGAGGTTCAGCCCTAGCAACGTGATGGGCAAAAATATCAAATCGTCCTCGAAAGGGAAAATTTAAATGCGCTGTCGGGACTTTTTTGCCATCTGGTGGAAAAGTGGAAAGTAAAATTCCTTCTTTCAACACCAATTCTGGACTATTGCTGTTAAAGGTTGGTACTGTATCCAATTTACCTGGCAAAGGACGTACTTCTTGTGGTTGTACGACTTCTTCAGGTGATAGTGTCGCAGGAGTTGATTGAGCGATTGGGAAAATTAGTAACAATGGCAACATATACTTAGATATTTCTTTTACCATACAGACATTAACAACTTGATAAAAGTGCCAGTTTGTTAATAATTAATACGAAATCACAAGAATCCCCATCAAATTTTCTTGGTTTAGAACCGGGATATGGATAAAAAGACAACGGATCGTGAGTTGATTTTGGTCTAAGTAGTCCAAGAATGAATAGTAAAGACAAACTTACCACAGTCATGGTTAATCTGAATTGCCGCTTCTTTCCACACCAATTTTTCTATCGGGATTTCTACTTTATCTACAGCTAGCAAATGCTTCTACACTTAATTCTGTAAGGATTGCAGCCTGTCCACAACAGATGATGTATTCAGGTTGAATTGCATTGATTTTTTCCATCACCTAAGTATTGGCAAGTTGCATATCTACGGGTAACTGGCGTAAAAAACTTAAGTCATCTGGTATCAGATCGAGTTTGGTAACTTCAAGTAATAAATCATCAGAAGAATTCGACTGTTGATCTTTTAGGCAAATGTCAAAATAAGTTAATAGAATTCTTTTCTTAATATCAAATATTATTTAGAATAGAAAAACATAGAAAAACCCTCCATTAATAAATTTACAAGGAGCAGGTGAATGCCAGTAATTGCGGTCGTAGACTATGAGATGGGAAATTTGCACTCAGTCTGCAAAGGCTTAGAAAAAGCTGGAGCAAGACCTAATGTTACTTATTCTCCAAAGGAATTAGAGCAGGCAGATGCAATAGTTTTGCCGGGAGTAGGAGCATTTGATCCAGCAGTGCAACACCTGCGATCGCGTGGTTTGGAACAACCTATTAAAGAAGCGATCGCATCTGGTAAACCTTTCTTAGGAATTTGTTTAGGATTGCAAATTCTCTTTGAATCAAGTGCAGAAGGTACTCAACCAGGACTAGGAATTATCAAAGGAAAAGTACGGCGCTTTCGTCCAGAACCTGACATCACTATTCCTCACATGGGTTGGAATCAGCTGGAAATGACTCAGGAAAAAAGCATTTTGTGGGAGCATTTACCGTCTGATCCTTGGGTATATTTTGTCCATTCTTACTATGTTGACCCAATAGATCCGTTAATCCGTGCAGCAACCATCACTCACGGTACTCAAACCGTCACAGCTGCGATCGCTCACGAAAATCTGATGGCAGTTCAATTTCACCCCGAAAAATCCTCTAATATCGGATTGCAAATCCTATCTAATTTTGTTGCTCAAGTCCGCGAAAAAATTCCTGCCTAAACTGTTTTTGTCATTTTTTCTTTGTCTTTTGTCTAAAACTAATGACCAATAATCAATGACTAATGACCAATGACTAATAACCAATGAGCCTGAGAATTTACGGTAATCGCCAGCTAAAAACTTTACCAGGGAAAGAAACTAGACCTACCAGTGCGCGGGTAAGAGAGGCAGTTTTTAATATTTGGCAGGGAGAAATTGCAGGTTGTCGCTGGCTAGATTTGTGCGCCGGTACTGGTTCAATGGGTGCAGAGGCTTTGTGTAGAGGAGCTAGCCTAGCAGTCGGTATTGAACAATCCAGCCGAGCCTGTGCCACCATTCAACAAAATTGGCAGCAGGTAGCTAATGCCGAGCAAGAATTTCGGGTATTGCGAGGAGATATTACGCAGCAGTTAAAGACTTTATCAGGCAAGCAATTCAATAGAATTTACTTCGATCCACCTTATGCCAGTGGATTGTACCAGCCAGTATTAGAAGCGATCGCTCACCATCAACTTTTAGATCCTAGTGGCGAAATCGCAGTTGAACACGCCTCACAAGGTTGGACACCGCCAGAGATTCCCTCTTGGGAAATTTGCCGCGAGAAGGTTTACGGCAACACATCACTTACTTTCTACAGAATTCGGAGTCAGGAATCAGGGGCAAATAAAGGAGATGAGGAACAATATAACTCCTAACTCTTCACTCTTGACTCCTAACTCCTAACTCCTAACTCAGCACTCACTACTTGCTCAACCGCCCAACTGATTAGGGCGCTTGTATTGCTTATAGGCAGCGTAAAAGAGTCCAGCGAGGGTGACGAAAACTAGACCAAGGACAATACCTGATAGCAGGGGTTCAACCACTGGAAATCTCCTTTTTGTAATTATTAAATATTCGTTGCCTATTTTTGATTTTACCAAATTTAGTATGAATCCTGCGCCCTACAGACTTTTTGCAAGGCAACTGCTCACAAGAAAATAGTCTTCTGTGCTTGCAGACACAATCAAGAACTTTTAAGCTATGTGTAGGAAAAGAAAACTTTTTAGCACACCTAGACTTTTACCGCAAACCTCTTGGATAACCAGATTACCAAACCTGAAATTTTGATTCAGCGCATCGTTTTATTGACGCTGGCCATACTGCTATCAGTCCCTTTGGGCTTTTTTGGTGTTCAGTTGGTTCAAGCCTCCGATCCTTATGTCAAGAGTGTTTTATCTCTAACAGGAAACCCAGTGCAAGGACACGCGATCTTTCAAATTAACTGTGCTGGTTGTCATGGTTTGGAAGCAGACGGGCGAGTAGGGCCAAGTTTACAGGCTGTTTCCAAGCATAAATCTCAATATGGATTGATTCATCAGGTGATCAGTGGCGAAACGCCACCAATGCCAAAATTTCAGCCTAGCACCCAAGAAATGGCGGATCTTTTGAGCTATTTAGAGTCGTTGTAGATGTTAAATTTTTTGGGTACTGGATACATATTAGTAGATTTAAAGTTGGGTATTTTACCCAGGCTAAGTTTCAAAGCCAGGAATAAAGCGTGTTTTACTTCTGTTAGCAGGGCATAGTTTGTCAGAAGATTATTACTGTGAAGAAGTGGGGGTGACAAATAACAAAACAGGGATGTTCAAAATTAACTGCGATTGCTGGAACCAAAATGTTGCAATCTTGAGATAATGAAGCATTAAAAGCAGATCGTGCTTGTAGCCGTGAACGTTTAATGGCACTGTATGAGATATGTAATGGAAATAACGCAACACGAGTAAGTAGAGAAACACTACCTAACGCTCAGACAATCATAGAGTGCGAAAAACTACGGGTTTCAACTTAGACGAGGTTTAAACTGTATATTTTAAAGTGTGTAATTATTGAAAAAGTGAGGTTACTGTACTTATTACTTATCTCGGTAAGATTAAGACAAAAACTCCCAGTGAATGGGCTACGGTTTAGCTTCTTTAACAAACTAGATATTCTTGAGATGTCCGAAAGCTAATGACTGAAGCGATCCAAATCGGTAATCGTACAATCACAGCGAGCGAACTGATTTCCTTGCTGGCAAGTTACCAAATGCTGCCGCAGTTGCAGCGAGAATTGATCATTGATGAGGCGATAGAGCAAAACTCACACTCTGAGAAGGTAGTAATAGAGTGTACACCTGAAGAAGTAGCCCAAGCTAAACAGCAGTTTTACGCTGAAAAACAGTTCAAAAATGAAGAAGACATCCACGTTTGGATTACAGGTCAAGGGCTGACTCCTGAACAACTAGAAGTTATTACCACTCGGAAGCTGAAAATTGAAAAATTTAAGCAAGCCACTTGGGGTAATAAACTAGAATCCTACTTTTTTCAGTCCAAGGCAAAACTAGACAAAGTAATTTATTCCCTACTGCGAACCCACGATGTGGGAATAGCCCAAGAACTTTACTTTCGGATTCAGGCAAAAGAAAACTCTTTTGCTGACTTAGCGCGGGAATACTCACTCGGTCCAGAAGCTCAAACTGGTGGGTTAGTAGGCCCGATTGAACTGAATGTACTACATCCAGTAATGGTGCAAATGCTCTCAAGCAGTCAACCAGGTCAGATATTGCCCCCTACCCGTATTGCTGACTGGTTCGTGATTTTGCGACTGGAAAAATTTATTCCCGTACAACTCGATGAATTTATGAAAGTACGCCTGCTGAATGAACTCTTTGAAGCCTGGCTACAAGAACAGCAAAAGCAAATCATGTCTGCACCATTGGGGGAAGTGAGGACACAAGGACAGGAAAAGGGCAATCAAGCTTTAACCTAAGTGTGGGAATCAACTCCCATACTTGACTATAATCATCATTCTTGAGGGCAAACTTGCCTTGAATATCCAGTTTCAACATAAGCGAAACTGGATATTCAAGGCATTTACGGCTGTTATGAGGTACGGTAGCAGCAACTAGCAAACCAGTTTCTTAAATGTTGAGGATTTATTAAGTCGAGTGCAACTGAGATTAGTTTATCAACCATTACTGTTGTAGTTGGAGCGAAACTGCGTAAAAAAGATTTAAATTGTGACCACCATAATTCAATTGGATTAAAATCGGGAGAGTATGAGGATAAACCAAAAGTGTTGAATGTTAAGAAAAATCCCATAAAAACAGCCCAAAATATGTTAAATTTTGGGCGGAAGATTAAAGTATATCTATTTGATAGTGATTATAAATTAATTTCCCAAGATTGTCAAACGTATCTTGAAAGGACTGCCAAAAAACGATTATCCAGTATTGAACAGTCGTCTGTTCTTCGAGTGCTGGCTATCTGACGTTATGGATAACAGCTTAACAAGTATGCGAGATTTATTTAACAGATTAAACAACACAGGATTCGAGGTAGATATTTCTACTTTCTCTAAAGCAAATTTACATCAGAACCAAAAATCCTTTCAATAAATTTACCAAAAATTAAATGAATTAGTACAGAAGAAAGTTCAAAATAAATTACACGATAAATATGCGATTTGTCCAATTGATTCAACAATTATTACTTTGACCAGTAAATTCTTATGGGTACTAGGTCATCATCAGGTAAAACTTTTTAGTTCTCTAAATTTAGCTACTGGAAGTCCATCGGATAACTTCATAAATTTTGGACATGACCATCATTATAAATTTGGTTCTAAAATGATGTCTAGTTTACCAACAAATGCTGTTGGGGTAATGGATAGGGGAGGCAGTGCGTTGGGCGGGTTCCCCGACTTGAAGCAACTGCCGTGTTTTGCCGGATTAAAATTTATCCAAGAATTAGTACAAGAAAACAAATATTTTGTTTTGCGGATAAAAAATAACTGGAAGTTAGAATTTGAAAAGCAAAGTGGATTAATTAAAGTTGGTGCATCTGATGATGCTCAAGCCTATAGGGTGATTAATTTTTGTGATTTAGAAACGAAAACTGAATAACGATAAGGTAACTAATTTACCAGCATCAGCAGAGGCTGCCGTTAGTGATGATGAAATCAGAGATATTTATCGATTACGTTGGGGAGTTGAATTGTTGTGGAAGTTTTTAACCCACATTCCGCACTTCAATTTGAAGTACAAATTAATTACAGTTAATGAAAACGCAAAAAATTAGGATAATTAAGAAAATAATACTCAACGAATCTGATTTTGAAAAAAAATAATCAAATATAAAATATTTTCTACATCAAGTAGTTTATCTAAGCAACAAAAATTAGAGGAGCGATTATTTCCCCTTTGAATATTAATAAATTGTCACTTTATTGTGTTGTTGTTGTTTAGATTAAGAGATTAGATAGTATTTTTGACAAGACAGTGGGAGAAAATTCAAAATAAAATTGCGTTCTTGGGTTAGATTAACAATTTGATTAACTCCATTCAAAGTCAAAATGTGAATCCCTTGAAAGCATTGAAATATCCATTTTAATGTGGGGCACTTCGTTAATTTACCTAGTTGATTTTTAACTCCGATATTGGCTCTTTTTAAACTATTCCTTAGTTCCCTCTGACCGAGATTATAAACTAATAAGCACAAAGATATTAAAAATAACATTGTCTCGATTCTTTCAGGATTTTCTACAAAGAAACTATCAGTGAAAAATAAAGGATTTTTCAGAAATCTAAATCCTCTTTCGCAAGACTGCTGATTTTTATAATTTGTAATAATTTCTGCTGGCTTTAATTTCTCATCTTCAACTAAATTAGTTGCTAAAATAAATCTTCCAGCTTCTTTTTTTGATCATCCTTATTTCTTTAGCAGCAAAAATACTTATCATCCCACCTTCTGTGCTTCACTTTGTAACATCCTAAGATAACCAAATATAGCGATCGCTATAAGCATCGTCCAGCCAACCATTGCCAGTATTAATACTGAATAACATGAACATTTTTGGTAACTATTTTTGTCTTATTTGTAATACGCTTTGAAGTGCGGAAGATGGGTTTGAATTAAGGTACTCCTCAGCATCTAAAATCCAATGTTAATGACGTATTCCAGCAACCTCACTGATGCAGAATGGGAAATTTTTGAACCCTTATTACAAGATATCTTACCGACTAAGAAGCAGACTCGACCGACCAACTGGAAAAAGCGAGAGATATTCAATGGAATTCTCTATCAACTGAAAAATGGGTGCAATTGGCAAGACTTACCCAAGGATTTTCCCCCTTATTCCACCGTCTATTGGCACTACAAACAGTGGCGAGCGGCTGGGGTATTTGAGGAACTGATGAGTGTCTTACATGGGAAAGTGCGTGAAAAGGTAAAAAAAACCGCACTGGACGACGTTGATCATCATTGACTCCTAAGCGGTGAAAAATACCTGCAATGCCAGTGTGGAGTCGAAAGGTTTTTGTTTCTACAAAGCGACTAACGGTATTAAAAGGCATCTGGGTATTGACACCATTGGGTTTCCCTTCTTTACGCACTGCACTCGCGCCAATGTCTCAGATGATGCCGGATTAAAAGAGAAGTTTACTCTCAACATCGACTATTTCAAGTCAAAACCTCTCGATATTCCCAAGATTACTATCCTGCTAGATCATGGATATCACCCAGAATATTTGACTCAGGAGTTAGAGCGGATTTACCCGGAGATCATGACCAAAATTCAGTTTCAACTTTCTACGAAACCCTCAAAACAAGAGAAAGCAGCAAAAGGAAAGTCTGGATTTGCTCCGGCAATTGCCAGATGGGTGATCGAACGCTCCAATGCTTGGATGGAGCGTTGTAAAATTCTGGTTAAGAACTTTGAACGAACCCTGGTTGGTTCCACTGCCAAACTCAACCTCTGCTTCATCAGGTTAATGATTAAGAGGCTTGCAGTTCCTTCTTAAGATGTCAAATGGGTTCTATAGATGGCAAGACAATTAGGGGTTCATACGACCGAAATCAAGATAAATCAGCACTACATGTCATTAGTGCCTGGTCGAGTACACAACGTCTAGTTTTGGGACAGATGAAAGTAGAAGATAAATCCAATGAGATTACCGCTATTCCTGCATTATTAGAATTGCTAGATATTACAGGAGCTATAATCACCATTGATGCAATGGGGACACAAACAAAGATTGCCAATAAGATTATCTACAAAAAAGGGGATTATGTCCTGGCACTGAAAGCTAATCACCCAACTCTATACAATCAGGTTCAACAATGGTTTGAAAACGCTTCTCAAAATCAATTTCAAGGGATTGATGAGGGATTGATGTCAGTTATGACCAACCCATTGAAAAAGCGCAGATTAAATTATCTTTCATCAATGGATTAAATTTAGAGATTACTGAGGCTAATGTAATATCTAGAATATTTGTCGTTTTTTTAGGATTTAA
>NZ_JBALDM010000012.1:0-252019 GCF_036917435.1 Nostoc sp. | reverse complement strand
GTACAGCGATGCCGAACCTCTATTGATTGAAGCCCTGGCAATGAGAAAGCGCCTGTTTGCTGGGGAGCATCCCGATGTAGCTACTAGCTTGAACAGTTTAGCTTTGCTCTACAATAGCCAAGGACAGTACAGCGATGCCGAACCTCTGTACATTGAAGCCCTGGCAATGAGAAAGCGCCTGTTTGCTGGGGAGCATCCCAATGTAGCTTCTAGCTTGAACAATTTAGCTTTGCTCTACAATAGCCAAGGACGGTACAGCGATGCCGAACCTCTATTGATTGAAGCCCTGGCAATGAGAAAGCGCCTGTTTGCTGGGGAGCATCCCGATGTAGCTACTAGCTTGAACAATTTAGCTTTGCTCTACTATAGCCAAGGACGGTACAGCGAAGCCGAACCTCTGTACATTGAAGCCCTGGCAATGTGCCAACGGGTGTTAGGCGTTAATCATCCCACTACAGCGACAGTTCGAGAAAATCTAGCAATCCTGCAACGCCAGTCTAATCCCCCCGCTATTTAGAAAGGTCGATTAAGTCACTTTATGCAAATATTAAAGGCGATATTAATTTTACCTTTTTCCCTGCTGTGGCGATTTATTAAAAAATTAATTCGTAATTAAAATATTGCTTTTGTGCAATTGAGAGTGTAGAAAACAATTAGTTGAGTGGAATTATTAGATTCTGCTGATGCACTACAAAAATTAAAATATACAGCGCAGACAGAAGACTGGGGAATTGGGGTAGTGAATGCTGACGGCGAAAAATGCGTTGGCAAAGCCTACACGAAATGCGATCGCTGTTGGAATTACTCCAATACTGTTCGGTTAAAGTAAGAGACGCGATAAATCGCCGTCTCTACAAAGGACTGATTATTGTAGAGACGGTGATTTATCGCGTCTTTGGGATATATTATTTTGATACCGAAAAGAGGACTTGTTCATTCATCCTCTTAAGTTCCCAACATCTGCAAGTTATGCAGAGTGGCATAAAGTCCTCCTTGTTGCAGTAATTGATCGTGACTTCCCTGTTCGATTAATTCGCCACGCTTCAAAACAAAAATCCGGTCTACATTGCGAATTGTAGATAAGCGGTGAGCGATAATAATAGCGGTACGTCTGATCAATAGCTGATTTAATGCCTCTTGAACTAAAGCTTCCGTACCAACATCTAAGCTAGCAGTAGCTTCATCTAGTACCAAAATTTGGGGATTGCGAATAGCAGCCCGTGCAAAAGCTAAAAGTTGCTTTTGACCACTAGAAATATTTGTCCCCCGTTCTCGAAGTTGAGTATCATAACCTTGGGGTAGTTCTTCTATAAACTGAGCAATATTGGTTTGCTCTGCTGCTTCTTGAATCTGTTCAATGGTATAGCCATCTCCTAAAGAAATGTTGCTTTTAACATCGCCAGCAAACAAAAAGCCTTCTTGTAAAATTACTGCCATGTAGCGCCTTAGTTCAGCTTGTGGCACTTCTCGAATATCTACGCCATCGATGAGAATACGTCCTTTAGTTGGTTCGTAGAGGCGGCACAAAAGCCGGATGATCGAAGTTTTACCCGCACCGGTGGGGCCGACTAATGCGACTTTTTCACCAGGACGAATGGTGAAATCTAAGTCTTTAATTACATAATCATCATTTTTGTAAGCAAACCAAACGCGTTCAAAGCAAATCTCTCCCAGTTCAGGCGGGGAAGTGATATCTGGAGATTCTAAATTTGCAACGATCTCGTCTATGTAACCGAATTTAGCATCAAATATTGAGAAGCGAAAGTTGGCGCGATCGCGGATTTCTATCGGTTCATCTAATATATCGCCGACACGCTCAATAGCAGTAAAACCCGCTTGAATGACTGTAAACTTTTCGGCAAAATCTCTTAAAGGGTCAAATAATCGCTGGGCATACAAGATAAATGCAGATAAAGTCCCAAAAGCTAAACTTTTTCCTAAGAGTAACCAACCACCCATATACAAAACACCTGCGATCGCAATCAGCCCAATCCATTCTAAGGTTGCTGAAATAAACGAATCATAGAAGATGGTTTGATCCATTTGCTGAGTGTAACGGCTGTTGGTGGCGCGAAAGAGTTCGGCATTAAATTTTTCTCTGCGGAACAACTGCACAACGTTAATGCCAACGACATTTTCTTGTAACTGTGAGTTCAATATAGAAAGTTCTTCCCGCCCTTTGTAGTTAGCTTTGCGGTACTGTTGCTGAATGTAAACAATTAACCAGGTAACTGGTAACAGCATCAATAACAACAAGCAAGTGAGTTGCCATTGGATGGACAACATTAAACCCAAAATCACCAGCATAGAAAATATATTGGACACAATGCCAATTGCCCCAGTAGAAAAGACATCGCCTAGCACTTCTACATCGCTGGTGATTCTGGTGATTAATTTACCTACGGGTGTGCGGTCAAAAAACCGTACTGCTAAAGATGTTACGTGCTGAAATAAGTCTTGGCGAATTGCGGCGGTGATTTGTTGCCCTAGCTTTTGTACTAAATAACCCTGGTAGCCTGTCAAAAGCAATCGGATTGCGATCGCCATAAACAATAATCCCTCCAGAATATTTAGCCCTTGAGACAAGGGAACATTCCTGAGAAATTCGTAAGTGCTAGGTTCATTGCGAATTAGGGAGATAACTTGGCCAATCAACAGAGGTTGGATGGCATTAGCTAGGGCGATCGGTACGAGTAAAGACATTGAGAGTGCCAATAGTTGCCCGTTACGACGGGCATAAGGCACTAAACGCAAAAATAATCGCCAGTCGTTCTCACGGCGACGAGGTTGCGTATAAGATTTTTTCAGGAATTGGTAGATGCTCATAGTAAGAGCATTATAGTGAACTACCCCACAGTAAGACGAGGGGCTTCCCAATTCATCAGGAACAGCCTCCAGAACTTCGTAGTTATATTGGTCTGACATTCCCTCCAAGGGCAGGAGTCCTGGTTCCCAAGACCCAAATTTTTCTCTTGCAACATGTACCTATTAGCTTGGTTTTCGCTTGTGGCATTGATGGTCAAGACAACACTTATCCTACCAGAAAAACAAGTAGGATTTGTCATACATCCAGAAAGCTTGGCTTACAAGCCCCACCTTATGAGTACATTGAAGGTGGGGACTTCCGCGACTCGTTAATCCTGATAAAAAATACGCTTTTGAGTTGAGGTGATTATGCCTGAGATCGAAACTCCGCGATTGCGACTAAGACACTTTAATCTAAATGACTTTGATTACCTATTTCGCCTCTACAGCGATGCAGAAGTCATGAGGTATTTGTCGCCAAGAAGCAGGGAACAAACCCAGGCAAGTTTAAGCAAACATATCAAACAGTGGCAACAACACAACTTTGGAATGTGGGCAGTAATACACAAAGAAACTGGTACAATGATTGGCCGTTGTGGACTTGGTTTTCTGGAAAATACGCCAGAAGTTGAGCTTGGCTACGTGTTTGACAAGCCCTATTGGAATATGGGAATCGCTACTGAAGCGTCTGTTGCGACTCTAAAGTTTGGATTTTGGGAAGTGAAGCTAGATCGGATAGTAGCGATCGCTCATCCAGAAAACATCGCTTCAGTGCGTGTGATTCAAAAGTTAGGCATGAAGTATAAAAACAATGCTCACCATTATGGTCATGATGTAGTGTACTACGCTCTAACACACACAGAATGGCAGCCTGATGATTCCCTTTACATTTTGAAATCTTAAAACTATCAGTTCCCTACCCTACCATTTCCCTAAAATCATGAGACATGTAGATTTTAGGGAAATGGTGTTAATTACTGCCGAAAAATTTCTACTTTTTGTAACACCACTTCTTGATTCGGACGATCTCTAGTCGTAGCCACATTAGCGATCTTGTTGACTATATCTAAACCTTGCACAACTTCACCAAAAACGCTGTGTTTGTTGTCAAGGTGAGGCGTTGGTGCTTCTGTAATGAACCATTGCGAACCATTTGTACCGCGTCCGGCATTAGCCATCGACAGGATACCTGCACCAGTGTGTCTCAATTCAGGATGAAACTCATCCTCAAATTGATATCCTGGGCCACCAGTACCCCAACGGCTGGCGGTATCTAGATAACGACTCAGAGGATCGCCACACTGAATCATAAAATCAGGGATGACTCGGTGAAAGCGAACTCCATCGTAAGCTGGAGTTCCCTTACCGGATTCACCAGTTTTAGGGTCTTTCCAGTCGATTGTTCCGGTTGCTAGACCAACAAAATTTTTGACGGTGTTGGGAGTTCGTTCTTCTTCCAAACGAACTACGATTTCACCCAAGGAAGTAATTAAACGAGCGTGCAGCTTGCCATTACCGGGAATATTAATTTCTGGAAAGTTCATTAGATATCCTATTTTAACAAGTGCCAGTATTTGAACTATATAAGTTTATCAGCATTCAAGTTACCCCCTTTAGACTTGACAAAAAAACTGAAGGACGAAAACTTGAGCAAACAAATATTAGGACTTACACATTGACAAGAAAGATTAAATATGGATAACTTAAAAAACCACATCTGTCGTAGGGGCAATTCATGAATTGCCCCTACAGCACCGGTTATTTACCATCAAAGAATGATTGATAAAAACCTGAAACCACGTATGTGCGTTGATACATATAGCAGATTGCAACAGGCGTGAGGTACAGATCATCGTAGGGGCACAACATGTTGTGCCCCTACCCGTGTACTTCATTTACCTGCAATACGCTGTAACATAATTCTTTTGTAAAGTGCGTAAGTCCTAAATATTTTACTCAGGCAAATTTATGGCTGGATTCCGGCTAAAGAATCCTCTAGGAACTAGCTGAAAGCCAACTCGGTGAACGGGCATCACAGGCCAATCTTCCGATCGCGGAATATGAGTTACGCCCATTGTGTACCACAGTACGATATCCTCACCCATCAAGGGTTCATCGTCGGCAATATATTTTGGTAAACCCTGTCCTGCTTGAGTTTGGTTTGGATAATCGCCGCCAGCATAGAGTTCAGTAGGTTTATATTTTGTTACCCAGAGGTGATGAGTCGCAAATTCTGCCCGTTGACGGATTTTCGAGCCTTCCACTGGGAAAAACATGGAGTTTCCACCAGGCATTAGCATATATCCAGGTGCAGCCCCTAGGGGATTTTTCTTGTCTGCATTCACAATCATCCATTCCCGACTGCTTTTCATATCCAAATTGCGTACAGCAGCCGTTTCTTTGATGAGTGGGGTTTCTGTAATTGCGATCGCATTTCCTAATGGATTTTTCTCATCCATCGGCAAAGCTTTCACGTTCATTTCCATCACAGAATTAGCTTGACCATCGACATCGAAATCTAGGCGATAGTTGAAAAAGTGCTGGTGATTTACTCCAAAGATATTTTTAGCGATTAGCCGACCATAAGAATTATCCTCAGATTGCTTTTCTGCTGCCGTTCCCTGCGCCAGGACGATACCTGTTAACTCATTTTCGACTTCCAAAGTCCCATCTTGGTGAAAAATCCAATTAAGGCTGTAATCATAATTGTCAACAGCCGTAGTCATCGATATGACTAATTCTCGACTGCGACGGACATCATTACGCCGAGTATTGTAATCATAGTGTTTCCACAGCATTCCGCGATCGCGTTCATAAATACCGATAACTCCTGGTATCTTATAAGGTTCTCCTTGGTCATTCGCAAATACAGCATCCAGCAAAAGACCGTTTTCAGGAATTTCCTTACCTAACTCCATCGTATTTGCTAGTAGACCAAGATTATATTCCCCAACATCAAATGCATTCCTAAACGACCAAGTGGGATTTGGATCGCCGTAAGGAACTACCATTTCCGATAGGCTAGCGCGGTATAAAACTGGTCTGACATTTTTCCCATCATCGTATGTTACTTGATACAATGCCAATCCACTACGAGGATGCATTAAATACCGAAACTTCCAACCTTGCCAGCTAATTTGATTGTCTTTGATCTCAAAACTTTTACCATTAGGTTGGAGAAGTTTTAATACTTTAGGCGCTGAAAGTAATTTTCCCAAAGATTTTATATCATAGTTCCAGTTTTCTTTAGAGAAAGGTACGTTTCCCTTATCAACAAAACTGACAACTTTACCTGTGTTCAAATTTACAGTTGCCACTACTCCTTCAATAGGACTACCGTAATAGTTCCAGTGTTGTCCCTGGTAGTAAGATAAGCTGCGGCAAAGACGATTACCTGCTGCTTCTTCCTGTTTAGTCAAGATTCCTGGAGACCATGAACTGATTTTGACTCGATCGAAATCGGTAATTCCCCGCCTTAACATCGCTTTTTGCCATCGAGGATCGGCTTTAACTACCTGAGTAGCCAGTTCATATTCTGGATTGACGATCGCAGGTTGAACAGAGAGTATTTCTTTCCAGGAATTTAAGGTTTTGCTTGTGAGATCAACGATACCTTCATAAGTTTTGTTTTGCGATCGCTCATAGATTACCAAAAAAGCTTTTCGTCCGAAAGTTTTACCAGCTTTAAATTTCAGAACTTCTTCTTTATCTGGTTCTTGTAAAGCAATAAGTGGAAAAGCTGCCATTTCGCTCAAAGATTTTTCTCTTTTGATGACCGAAACAGCAGTACTAATTTCTGCCTCTGTTAGCGAAGTGAGAGGATGGGAAATCGAAGGCTGTTGAGCCGTCGATATTTCCATTAGTCCCAGTGAGAGAGAAATCACGACAATGATGGGAATCGCTAGCCACAAAAAACGCTTTAGCCGCTTAATCATCTTTTACATTTTTACAAAAGACTTATAGTTATCTATTTCTCAGCCTAAGATTGAAACCCGATAAAATATAGAAGCTAAAGGACTTCCAACAAATAAATTATCCAATCTTGTGGGGTGGGCATCTTGCCCGCCCAGTTAAAGACGGCGGGCAAGATGCCCACCCCACAGGAAATAGTTGAGTATTTTTTTATTTGGAAGTCCCTCAAGCTAAATTAATTTGTCAATAGTTACTCTTTGAAGCGTGGCGATAGCTATCGAGTTCAAAATCCAGGATTCGGTTTAGTTCTTGGTTATGACGCAGATGGGCGTAGGCAGGAAATCATTTCTGTACCTGATTTAGTTAGGGTTGATTACTTCAGATTCGGAAAATAAATAGGCTGCGCTCTCGTCTAATCCAAAATTAAAAAGAGCAAGCACATTTATCTTGCGTTGCTCAATCTAAAATCTAAAATCTAAAATTATTTGATACCTCAGCAATTACGCAGAAACCAAACGACGTAATGATTCAGCACGGCGTTTAGCGATAGGGTTATTTGGATCGATCTTTAGTGCTTCTTCGTAGCTTTGTAACGCCTGAGTAGTTAATTTTTTCTTCTCATAAGCGTGTCCAATATTATTCAACCCTGTTACGTACTCTGGTTTAGATTTCAGGGCTTCTTTATACTGACGAATTGCGAGGTCATATTGCTCTTGGGTAAAATAAATATAACCCAGCCCGTTATAAATAGGGGCAATATTTTCTTCTTCCTCTTCTTCGGCAGCTTTCAGAGCTTTTTGAAACAGCGCGATCGCTTGGGAATACAATTTTTTTTCTGAATAAATACTGGCTAACTCATAATACTCTTGAGTCGTACCCTTTTCTTTCTCTAACTTCTTTCGCAATTTTGCAAAGGAGCCTTCAATCTTGCGAGTTTTGAAAATCTGGCGAAAAACACTCACGGCTGCAATTGTGAGTATACCCACCAAAATTGAGAGATAAACAACGGCTAGACTGTTATCCATTGCTGCAAATACAAATATTATAAAGTTGCTTCTTTAATCTATTATCAGCTTATTGGGCATGAGGAAGATAATTCTTCACTTCTAACTCTTGTACAGACGCGATTCATCGCGTCTCCTATGGTAAACCCCAATATTGAGAGCGTTGCTGGAGCCAACCTTGCTCTAAGTAACGAGCGATCGCTACATTCACATTTCGCCTTAATTCATCGTACTGCAAGCCCTTGGGCGTAACTACAGACAAGGGTTCAGTTGAGAGCTTAGTTGGCAGTAGCCGATATTGAGGATATTGTTGCACCCAACCGCTTAGAACGGTGGCATCTGCGGCAAAGGCTACGGCGTTATTACTTTCTATTTGCTCTCGTGCTTCGTTATAAGAATTTACTCCTACCAACTCGGCGTTTGGTAAATAGTACCGAACTCTAGCAATGGTGCTGGAGTTGTTGAGGACGGCAATTTTTTGTTTTGCCAAATCGCTCAACTGCTGCACAGAGGCATCTTTTGTAACTAATACAGTGCCATCCAAATAGTAGGGAACACTGAAACTAACTATGCGGCTGCGTGACTCGGTTGCTGTCACCCTAGCGATCGCAAAATCAACTTTCTTGTCTAAGACTACAGACAGGCGATCGCGATTCGCCACAGGTTTCAATTTGATGGCATCTGCTTTCCCAACTAAGTCAAGTGCTAATCGCTGTGCCAAATCAATTTCAAAGCCTTGCAAATTACCACTGGCATCTCTAAATCCCAAGGGACGCAAGTTATCTTTGACAGCTACAGTTACATAGCCGCGCTGCTGAATTTCTGGTATTTCGGCAGCAGATGCAGTAAATCCTGTCCCCACTATGGAAAAGCAAGATATCCAAAAAATAATGGCGGATAATACCAGATGTAACCGAGTAATTACTTGCCATCTGTTACATCTGTTATGCATCCGTTGCCACCTTTATCCTTTAGCTTGAACTGCTAGTTCGGCGACTTTGCCAAAGCTAGCTGGATCGAGGACTGCTAATTGTGCCAACATCTTGCGATTTAGTTGGATATCAGCTCTTTTCAAGTTACCGATCAACTGGCTGTAGCTCAAGCCGTGTTGTCTTGAAGCAGCGTTGATGCGGGTGATCCAGAGGCGACGAAAATCGCGTTTTTTCTTTTTGCGATCGCGGTAGGCACTCCGTAGTGCCTTCATTACTTGTTGATTGGCAGTTCTAAACAGAGTTGAGTGAGAACCGCGAAAACCTTTAGCTAGTTTGAGAATTTTATTGCGGCGCTTCCGAGCTACATTACCGCGTTTTACCCGTGTCATAACTTATTTCCTGAAGGACTTACAAATATGGGAGCATCAAGCGCACGTTGAGTTCATCGCGTTCATGTACAAGGGCGCTCTTGGACATACTACGCTTTTTGTCGGAAGATTTGTGTTCTAAAAGGTGGCTTTTGCCAGCTTTCCGACGGACGATTTTGCCGGTGCCGGTGGCACGGAATCGCTTCGCTGCGGCTTTACGAGTCTTGAGTTTAGGCATGGTATAGCTTTAATTCGACACGATCCATTATTATACTAATAAAATTGCTGGAATGGAAATATTTTGCTTTTCGGAGCGATACCTGGGTTGGGTTACGCCTAC
Source organism: Nostoc sp. (assembly GCF_036917435.1). GTDB lineage: Bacteria > Cyanobacteriota > Cyanobacteriia > Cyanobacteriales > Nostocaceae > Nostoc. The sequence continues at coordinate 242,658 of NZ_JBALDM010000012.1, read as the reverse complement.
GCTTCATTTGTGCATTGACTATGCGTTCATCATCAGGCACTCTACAACCCCCTCTCACTTCCCAACGCTGAAATTATTTTTATTTGCTATCCCTGAAGTTGGAGTTTAGCAAATTATTGAGATAATCATATCAATTCCTAATTCATTGAAAGCGACGGGAAACTCCATCCCCTTGTGGGTGTACCGTGATAGTCGCCCCGTCGCTTGGGCCAAACAACTTCTTCCCCATGCCCTGTTCCCCATGCCCAAAAACTCCATCCCCTTGTGGGTGGAGTTTTTCATAATTCGTAATATCTCCGGCATAGTTATTTCACAATAAAAAATTATGAATAAATATAGAATTTTAAAACCTGAGCAAAGTTACACTTTTAGTCAATACTTTTTGTTACCTAATCCCACAATAGATGTAGTAGCTGAGTTTGAATACAGCTACGATCGCACAGAGCTAAAATTACCAAGATATTTTGCGGAGGTTAGCTATTTAGAATTTTTACAAAATTACTTGCAGCGCAATATAAAGCTTTTTAACCCGAGGGCTGAGATATCAATCAGAGAATTTATGATTGCTCCTATCCTGGCTGAAATCTGCGATCAAACAAAAGCTCAACTATATAGTGAGTATCCAATCAATGTAGATGAAAAGCTCAAAGGTACTTTAGATTATTATTTACATAAATCTAACTATTTATTAGTGATTGAAGCAAAACAATCAGATATCAGAAGAGGGTTTACACAACTAGCGGTAGAGTTAATAGCTCTGGCTCAGTCTCTAGACGATCAATCATCAATTTTATTTGGCGCAGTTACTAATGGAGATGACTGGAAATTTGGTACACTCAATAGACAACAAAAGCTAATTACAGAAGATATTAAACTTTATCGTGTTCCTGAAGGTTTAGAAGATTTGGTACGAGTACTAGTAGGCATTCTTTCATCTGAGGCTTGACGGAAGTTGAAAAACAGCTTAAAGATTTATTGTTTAGAGGATGTTTGAAAAGTGTTGTATTATCATTTTTATTAGTGATTTTCCCCTTACATTAACCGCCAGAACTCTAGAGATTTAACCGTAAAGAATTAAAGGTTTCTAATAAGAAGCTCTTGGTGATTTAGATATATTAAAACAACAGCGATGACTCATTACATTTTAAAAGCTACAAAGCAAACTGTGCATCTGGGTGGTTTCTCGCATCTACTAAAACCAGCACTTACTATTAATTCTGGCGATACCGTTGATGTGGAAACTTATACTGGTTACTACGTTTACGACAAAGCACCACCAGAATTTATCACACCAGAATTTCTCGATATCTGCCAAAATCTGCTACCAGAACGCAAAATTTCTGGGGGGCCGCATTTACTAACAGGGCCAATTTATGTGCGCGATGCCGAACCAGGGGATGTTTTAGAAGTACAATTAGCTGCGATCGCACCTCGATTACCTGTAGGCTTTAATGCCATTCGTACAGGTTGGGGAGCTTTACCACAGCAGTTTCCTCAACCTGCTTTGAGATTCATTCTTCTAGATTTAGTAAACAATATCGCGGAATTTCCGGTGGGTGCTGGCATCAAAATTCCCCTCAAACCGTTTTTTGGAATTCTGGGTGTCGCTACTCCAGAAACCTCTCGAACTTCTATCCCACCAGGTTCTTACGGCGGTAATATCGACAACCGGGAATTACAAGCTGGTTCTCGTTTATTTTTGCCGATTTTCGTACCAGGTGCATTATTTTCTATTGGTGATGGGCATTCTGCACAAGGGGATGGCGAGGTAAATGTCACCGCCATTGAAACTTCCATGAATGGGAGAATTACCCTCAAACTTCGCAAGGATTTACAACTGACAACACCAATTGCCGAAACTCCAACTCATATTATTACAATGGGGTTTGCTAAAACCTTAGATGAAGCTTTAGAACTGGCTTTAAAAAATATGATTGATTTTCTGGAACACTTCGCAAATTTATCGCCAGAAGATGCTTATGTATTGTGTAGTTTAGCTGTGAATTTTCACATCACTCAAGTTGTGAACACTCCCCAGAAAGGTGTGCATGGAATGCTACCTAAGTCAATGTTTTCTCAGAAAATTAATTTATAATTTACAATCTAGCGACGATTTTTATGTCTAATATCTTTATCCAACTATTGTTAATCGGTTTAGTTTCTGGTATTGCTGGTGGGATGTTTGGTATTGGTGGCGGTGCAATTATGATTCCGGCAATGGTATTAGTAATTGGTTTAGATCAGAAATTAGCCACAGGGACTTCTGTAGCTGCTCAAATTTTGCCAATCGGGATTTTAGCAGCCCTAGTTTACCATCGCAACGGTAATCTTAATATCAAATATGCCCTAATTATTGCAGTTGGTTTAATCGTGGGTAACTTCTTCGGAGCATTGTTTGCAAATCAGCCGTTTATCAGCAGCGAGTTCATGAAAAAGCTGTATGGTATCTTTGTGTTAATGATAGGTATTCGTTATTTACTATCAAATTAAAGAATTTAATTGAGCTTCAGCAATATTTTTGTTAAGCCATCGCCTAACTTTTCAATAGATTCTTGCTGTTTCGGATCTTTTAGCGTGCCATCGGCGTTAAAGGCTTCGTAAGCTTTGGGTAATGCGATTTGATCTGGAAGTACTAAAACTTTGATGTTTCCCAAAATAGACCGCAGGTGAACCAACCCCCGCAAACCACCAAGAGCGCCTGGGGACGCGCTCATAATAGTAGTAACTTTACCAGCAAAAGCAGCCAATGGCGCTTCATTTGGGGCCGGACGGGATGCCCAATCAATGGCGTTCTTTAAAACTGCTGTGAGTGAACTGTTATATTCCGGCGAAGCAATCAGCAATCCTTGATGAGAAATCAACAAATCCTTAAAAGTGCGGGCGTTGGCGGGTAGTCCTTCTTGAGCTTCTAAATCTTCATCAAACAAAGGTAGGGGCAAATCACGGAGGTCTAGATAAGTCACTTCTGCGCCTGCTGCCTGAGCGCCAGTTGCCGCGATTTTTACCAATTTTTTGTTGTAAGAATCAATCCGGGTGCTGCCAGCAAAGGCGAGGATTTTAGGTGTGGATGCCATAGTTATAGGTTGAATGGGAACGATTTGACAGTTCAGCTGTATTATCCTGTTTTAAGGCGATCGCTATTTGCTACTTTTCGATTCATTATATAGGAATCATATTTGATTTTTGAACAAAATTAGGTATTGTAGGGGAGCCAGTATGTTGTGGTGAATCCAGCGCTGTAGGCGGGTTTCCCGCCGCAGGCGACTGGTGAACCCGAAGGGAGGTTCCCTCCGTATCTTTTCAGAAATTAAATACTAGTCCTATAGATTATCAAACATAATTCAGGAGTCAGAATGGGCTAAACCTTAGCTATCCGCTAACAGCAATGAATTCTTTCCGAGTGGCGGATGAATAAACGGGTTTAAGACTAGGGTGTTGACTCTGAACCCTTTTCCTTATAACTTTGCCAAAATCTCTGGCAACAACTGACTAGGAACTTTAGATAAAGCCAGATTTTGCCCCTGTATCCCTAATTCATTATGAAAAGCGCGAATAGTTTTCACCACATAAGTGAAAGTTGTTTGATAAGCTTCTGATTGTTTGCTCAATGCGTTTAAGGCTTGCAAATGATAGTCTAAGGCTACTTCTAGATGTTGAGAACGTGTTGGCTTGTCACCATTAAACGACTTATCTATTACTAGCTGATAATGTGCTAGTCCCAGGTTATTATAAGAGGCGAGTAAATCAAAGCTTAAAGGAGTACCGGTCAGCGAGTGAGCTAAGGATATAGCCTCTTCGTAAGCGCTGATGCATAGTTGCAAATACTTTTGCCGTGCCTCTTTAGTTGTCTGAGATAGGTTTGCTAGATGCCAGTAGGCAGTACCGAGATTATTTTGTGTTGCGGCGCAGGCGCTAGGAACATTAGCTGGAGTGCGATACTTAAGAGCTTTGTTATAGACATTTATAGCTAGCTGGAGATTTTGGACTGGTTGCTCGTATTGTGCCAGATTCCAGCAGGCAGTACCGATATTATTTTGAATCATGCCATACTTAAGCGGCTCCTCTTTGGGGTTGTAGTGTACGAGTGCTTCGTTGTAAGCTGCGATCGCTTTCTTTAAATGCACAATCGGTTGATTGTGTTGCCCTAGATGCCAGTAAGCAGTACCCAAATTGTTCTGACAAGCCGCATACTTTAATGAATCCATATCGGCTGTACGGTAGCTGAGGGCTTCATTGTAAGCTAATATTGCTTGCTGCCAATTTTCAGATGGGTGAGAAAAACGAGCTAAATCACCATAAGCTGTCCCTAAATTATTTTGTACACGAGCGTAAGTTTCTCGATGCGTCTGCGGTGAGATCATCTTTAACGCCAACTGATAAAATTCTATTGCCTGCTCTACATAAGTTTGTCCCTCCTCAGAATTGGGTGGCGTGCGGTATAGCATCCAGTAGAGTGTACCCAAATCATTTAATATATCTGGAAGTTGTGGTGAGCTTTCGTCATAGCTAATAGCCTCTTGATAGGCAATGATTGCCACCATCAGGTTTTCTAGGGTTGACTCCCCTTGCTCAATGCGAAGGCGATATAAAGTGCCCAAGCGATGATAAGCTTCTGCCAGTATCTCGCCTGAAACAAGATTTTCGTGTAATTTTTCAATCTCCAACAAAATCTGCTGTGGTTGTAAATAATCCTCAGCATTTTGATTAATACTTGTGTTGATTGTTGCTATTACTAGCTCTGTTAACTCGCTACTAACATAAGATAAAGACGACAGTGATTGATTATTATTGCCACTACCAGACCGATTAGTAGATTCCTGTTGTTGTGGCGTAGCTTCTTGGGTTTTATCTACACCATTCCCTTGTATCTCTGTTGGAAAATTGGAATTCTTCTCAAACTTGAACTCAGTCGCTGCCGTTCTGAGTTCTGCTTGGTTAACTGATTCATCTAGAATCGACTGCTTAATATTTCCTAAATCCAAGCTTTTGGAACTAGACAAACGTTCTGGATAGCCTGTATTTTGAGTTGCAGGTGTGGGTTCTCCAGCAAACACAAATACACCAGTCCGGCAACGCCAAAACTGTGGTGCTGATTGCTTTATGGCAGATAACCAAGGACGCGGTATCCACAACAGCAAGTTAGATTCTAGGAATCGGCCGGATTCTTGTGTAGAGAAAAATTGTTCGCTTAAACGGAGATAGTGTAAAAATAAACGCTGTGTTGCTACTGTTTGTTTGGTGAGATGTTCCACACCTACAATCTGAAATGCTGGTACTGGAAAAGGTCTTCCAGGGGTATCTTTTGATCCTCCAACGGTTGGCGGTGGATAATTAGCTAACCATTGATTTATCTGAACTATGGGATTGGGATCGTTTAAATTCAAACGCAACGTGACTAATCGCGGATAAGCTGGAGTGCTATTTTCTTGGGCATTTGATGGCTGATATAGCACTTGTCCCACAGGATAAGCCAATGTAGAATGCAAACGAGCCGCTACTTGATTTCTTAAGTGTAAATCATCACATACTGCTAAAAAAAGTTGTCGTCGTAAGCCAAGACTTAGGGCAAGTTTTAGGCGGTGATATACTTGCCGATTCCAATTAGAATTATTATTGTGTGCAGTATCATTCACGCTCATAGCGGCTAAAGAGCCAAAACACAGTATATATCAACATTTTGGGTGCATCCAAAGAGGCTAAAGTAATAAAGCAGTTTTATTTTGTATCAAGTACAAAGCGGCAGGTTTTGAGGCAGGAGGCAGAAATTCTTAATATGTGATTTTGAGTCCTGTATTTTATAGCTCACTTATTTGCAAACTGCTGTAATAAAAATAATTTTTAAGTATATCTTGCGCTGCTTAGAATAAATTAAGCCTTCAAATCTAAGAAAAAAAGTATAATTCTATACTTGAATTGCTAGTTAAATTTTAACAAAAAATAAAAAAGCAGGCCCCTCTTAAAATCGGAACCTGAAAAACTATAAAGAAGATGAAATTTTATTAAAATATTTTACGATTAACTGCTCTTAGAAACAAAGAAGGCGACTAGAATCAAGCCGATAACCAAAGCTGTAGCGGCTATTCCTAGTATGAGATAAGTTCGTTTTTGCCCTTCTGTGGGAGGTTCTGCTTGATAAATCTTTGGTTCCCGGGCAAAATTATTTAGAAGGCCGCCTTCTTCATTGATATAGGGCATGAATTAATTCCTTTATCTTTATGGTTCATTTAATGTTACATAAATGCTAAATCCGCTCTGAAACTGCTAGACAAATCGTTACATTGGGAATTGGGAATTGGGAATTGGGAATGGGGAATTGGGAATGGGGAATGGGGAAGAAGCAAGGGAGCAGGAGAGACAAGAGGACAAAGTGATTTGAGTGAGAATCTTGCAACAAGTCTTTCTCCTTGTCCAATTCGCAATTCGCAATTCCCAATTCCCTAATTAGTAATCGTCCCAGTGAGAGGTGAACTAGGACTGGCGTAATTTTTGATGGGCATCCTGCCAGCAAGATATGCTAGACGGCCGGCGACTGCTGCTAAATTCATGGCACGGGCCATTGCTGCTGGGTTTGCAGAAAGAGCGATCGCACTATTAATCAACAAGGCATCTGCTCCCAATTCCATTGCTTGGGCTGCTTCTGAGGGTGAACCAATACCAGCATCTACCACCACCGGCACCTTTGCATTTTCGATGATAATTTGGATGTTGGCGGTTGTTTTTAGCCCTTGTCCAGAACCAATAGGCGATGCTAAAGGCATTACCGTTGCACAGCCAACTTCTTCTAAACGCTTGGCTAACATGGGGTCAGCGTTAATATAAGGCAATACTGCAAAACCTTCTTTAACTAGTTGTTCTGCGGCTTGCAGCGTCCCGATTGGGTCTGGGAGTAAATACTTAAGATCGGGTATTACTTCTAACTTTACAAAATTATTATCTTCCTGCCCTAATAATTTCGCCATTTCTCGCCCCAGACGCGCTACCCGAATTGCCTCTTCAGCAGTTTGGCAACCTGCGGTATTGGGCAACATCCAAATTTTTGTCCAATCTAAGGCTTCAGCTAAACCTTCATGTCCAGGGGCTTTAGTTTGTACCCGTCGTACAGCCACGGTGACAATTTGGCAATCACTGGCGGCGACGCTTTGCTGCATTTCTTCAATGCTGCGATATTTACCAGTTCCTGTCATCAAGCGGGATTGAAAGGTTTTGCCAGCAATAATTAGCGGGGAATCTTGAATGGGGAGAGTGGATATCGCAGGACGATTTCCGTTAGAGAAATTGGCAGAGTTAGTCAGCATTGGGGTGGAGGTAGATGGCTGGGATTGGAAGCGGGAATAGTGAAAATCAGTAGGTAGAGAATCGGGTTTTTGTTCTAAGATTAAATCGGCAATCAATACGGCTGTTACGGGTGTGAGTAGAATCCCGTTACGGTAATGACCTGTAGCAAAGGTTAAATTTTGACAGTGGCTAGTGCCAAGGATGGGTAATTCGTCGGGGGTGGCTGGGCGAAATCCCCACCAGAACTCTTGGATGGGATAATGCTTTAATTGGGGATATAGTCGGATGGCAGCTTGTAATAATTTTTGAATGCCTTCTGGGGTGTTGTTGGGGGTGAAGCCAACATCTTCGCTTGTTGCCCCGATAATTAGGCGATCGCGTCTTGGTACGATGTAAATATTCTGCCCAAACAAAATCCGCTTCAAGTCCAATTCCGTTGTAAACTCCGGTATCCGCACACTCAGCATTTGTCCTTTTCTGGGTAGCACAGGTAGCGGTAATAACTCATTTGACCAAGCACCGGAAGCTAAAACATAGTGGGCGGCGCGAATTATTCCAGCGTTAGTTTGCACGCCAACCACTTGTCCTTGTTGCTGTAAAAATCCTTCTACTGTAATACCGTCTTTGAGTTCAACGCCAAGAGACTCAGCCGCCGTTCGCAATACGTGAGCTAGAGCCTTATTATCAACTTGTGCGTCTTCAGGATACCACCAGCCACCAACTACTTCGTCCCCCAACCCTGGCTGATATTGATGAATTGCCTCTTTATTTAACCAGTAAGCAGGAGATGAGGAGGGAGTGGGGGAGTGGGAGAGTGGGGGAATAGGATGGTTTTTTCCAATGCCCAATGCCCCATGCCCCATGCCCCTCTCTTCTTCAAAGACGGGTGCGAGGATACCACAAGGACGGTAGCCAGTATTTAAACTGGTTAGTTCTTCTAGTTTGCGCGTCCAGTCGGGATATAAAGCACGCGATCGCAAACACAATGAAAGCATTGCCCCATTAGTGATGTTTTCCGCGTCTGGTGCTAACATCCCGGCGGCAGCGTGGGTAGCGGCAGCTTGAAAGTCACGACAAAGCACGGTGACATTTGTCCCGCGCAGTTTTAGTTCAACGGCGATCGCTAAACCAATAACGCCGCCACCAATAATTACGATCTCACTAGTCATTTGTCATTAGTCATTTGTCATTAGCCACTTATCATTAGTACATAACTAATAACTCATAACTAATTTACTCATAACTTATAACTTATAACTCGTAACTAAAGACGGATATATCGTTACCACAAGGCACGAATTGGTTCGTTGCTTTGATTGGCATCGCTAGATGTCGTGTTTTCGGAACTATTTGTATTGCCGTCTGTTGTACTCTCAGCAGGTGATGTTGAGTCATCAGAAGGATTTTGAGCAACGCTGCTTCTGTTGTCAGGTCTTGGAGCTACAATGCTGCGTTTATTTTCGTTTGTTTGGCTTGTTTCGGTTGTTTCATTTCCTTCCGTTGCAGTTTCTTCATTTTTGCTGCCAGCGCTGCTATTAACATTGATATTAGCTGGCAGAACTTTTGCTGCTTTGCCACCGGGAGCGTTAGCGGTTTGCACGCCCATAGGAAAATTAATGCCTAGTAATGTACCAAGCAGAATGGCTAAACCTCCAGCCATTAAAATTAAGGGTGTCCATCTACCCATTTTGTCTTACTCCTTTTTAACCTTTTGGTGTCCACACTATTCGAGAACCTTGTCCCCAAAATCCATCAAACTTTGTCACTTTCACATCGCCTAAAACCTTAGTTTGGCAGGCTAAACGCAAGTCTGTTGTAGGAGAATGGGGTGTCAGCGAACGCCGCGATCGATCGCGCCAATTCGCTGCTGATACTTCGCCCTCTACCTTAACTGCACAGGTTCCACAACTGCCAATGCCCCGACAGTTTATTACCTTAGCACCGCCATTGTAGAGGTTAATACCATTTTGCAGCAAAATTGTTCGGAGATTGCTTCCACTTACGCACTCAATTGTTTTACCTTCAGCTAGTACTTTAGGCATTTTTAAACTGTCAAACAGGCTTTTTGTTGTATATTGACACATTGCCTCGAAAGTTGTCTCGTCGGTCCCAGTTTTATGACCACAAATTCCTCACCTCAACTTTGGCTCTATGACACTACATTACGGGATGGCACTCAGCGCGAGGGGCTATCAGTATCGATAGAAGATAAGTTACGCATTGCCAAGAGACTCGATCAACTGGGAGTTCCCTTCATTGAAGGCGGTTGGCCTGGTGCAAATCCCAAGGATGTACAATTTTTCTGGCAACTTCAAGAAGATCCGCTAAAACAAGCTGAAATTGTGGCTTTTTGTTCGACTCGACGGCCTAACTCCACTGCCGCAACCGAACCGATGCTACAGGATATTTTGGCTGCGGGAACTCGCTGGGTAACGATTTTTGGTAAGTCTTGGGATTTACACGTTACAACTAGCCTCAAGACGACATTAGAAGAAAATTTGGCGATGATTCGTGACACCATTGAGTACCTCCGTTCTCAAGGGCGGCGCATTATCTATGATGCCGAACATTGGTTTGATGGTTACAAGCACAATCCAGATTATGCTTTACAGACATTAGAGGCTGCGATCGCATCTGGTGCTGAATGGCTAGTCCTCTGTGATACTAATGGCGGCACTTTGCCTCATGAAGTTAGCCAAATTGTGCAAGATGTAGTTAGGGTAACTGGGGAATGGGGCATGGGGCATGGGGCATGGGGCATGGAGAAAGAATCTACTCAGTTGCCAATGCCCAATGCCCAATCCCTAATTCCCCAAATTGGAATTCATACTCATAACGATTCAGAAATGGCGGTTGCTAATGCAATAGCCGCAGTGATGGCTGGGGCAAAGATGGTACAGGGGACAATTAATGGTTATGGTGAACGTTGTGGTAATGCTAACCTCTGTTCGTTAATTCCCAATTTACAACTGAAGCTAGGTTACAGTTGTATCACAGAAGACCAGCTAACACAACTTACAGAAGCTAGTCGTTTTGTTAGTGAAGTCGTTAACCTTGCGCCTGATGAACATGCTCCCTTTGTGGGACTTTCGGCTTTTGCCCACAAGGGCGGTATTCATGTATCAGCAGTAGAACGCAATCCCCTCACTTACGAACATATTCGGCCGGAACAAGTCGGGAATCATCGCCGCATTGTGATTTCTGAACAGTCTGGACTAAGCAATGTTTTAGCCAAAGCCCGCAGTTTTGGCATTAACCTCGACGAGCTAAAGGCAGAAGCAAAGCAAATTCTCCAGCGTCTCAAAGATTTGGAGAGTGAAGGATTTCAGTTTGAAGCAGCAGAGGCGAGTTTTGCGCTACTGATGCACGAAGCTTTGGGAGGCCGCCAGAAGTTTTTTGAAGTCAAAGGTTTTCAAGTCCACTGTGACTTGATTGAGGGGAAAGAAACTAGTAACGCCCTCGCTACAGTCAAAATCGCTGTTGACGGCAAAAATATTTTGGAGGCATCGGAAGGTAATGGCCCTGTTGCAGCATTGGATGCAGCTTTACGCAAGGCTTTGGTGAATTTTTATCCCCAAATAGCAACCTTTGATTTGACAGATTACAAAGTGCGGATTCTCAACGGACATACGGGCACTGCGGCGAAAACCCGTGTGTTGGTAGAATCAGGCAATGGTCGTCAACGCTGGACAACTGTAGGGGTTTCTACCAATATTTTGGAGGCTTCCTATCAAGCGGTGGTGGAGGGCTTGGAATATGGTTTGTTATTGCACTCCCAAGCAGAAGCGGTGGTGAAAGCTTCTAGTTGAGAAAAGGGATATGTAGTGTGAGGGAAGCGATCGCACTTTGGCGATCGCTTCCTGCTATCAAGTAAGATTTTTGTGCGTACTGATGAAAGACGGGCAAAATAAAAAGTGACAATCGAAATCTACGTTAGCACTGATATAGAAGCGGATGGCCCTATCCCTGGGCCCCACTCCATGCTTAGTTTTGCCTCAGCTGCGTATACTGCGGAGAAAGAATTAGTTGCGACTTTTACAGCTAATTTAGAAACCTTACCAAGGGCACAAGGACACCCCAAAACTATGAAATGGTGGGCAGAACAGCCAGATGCTTGGGCAGCCAGTCGAACCAATCTTAAGCCCCCTTTAGAGGTGATGCAGTCTTACCACTCCTGGCTTGTGGCTTTACCAGGTAAACCGATCTTTGTTGGCTATCCAGCCGCTTATGACTTTATGTTTGTCTACTGGTACTTGATAAACTTTGTGGGTGATAGCCCCTTTAAATTTTCGGCATTGGATATCCGATCCTATGCGATGGCATTCTTGAAACAAAGTTACACCGAATCTGGTAAAGATAATCTACCGACTGCATGGCTAGAAAATCTGCCATTGGCTCATATTGCCTTGGATGATGCCATTCAGCAAGGGAAGTTATTTTGTAATCTGTTGCAAGCGAATTTACAGAGAGAGCAAAATCTAGATATGCGATCGTAATTGAAGAACTTTGATAGTTAGTTGTATTTATTTCCGCCTACTTAGGGACTTCCAAGAAATAAATTACCCAAATGAAACGAACCACAGAGACACAGAGAACACAGAGGAATGAGGAGGAGAGAGTTTTTTGGGTATTTTTTTATTTGGAAGTCCCTAAGTAGGCGATCGCAAACTAAGTTGTGTGCCAAAAACATTTATTCCGCTAAGGCGGCGATAGAGACATGAACCGAAAACAAGACCTACGGCTTAAACCAGAGGTCTTTCGCTTTCAGAACGTTGTAAAATTTATTAGCAATGTAAAACCCTGATATGGTTAATTTAGTGGCTTGTGTGCCATAAATACCAAAACAGCAACCCAATCACCAATCCAATACTGATAATTATTGTTACTCTTATACCTAAAGTGCGTAGGCGCAGCCCGCCGCAGGCATCGCCAATATTCTAATATTTAGGTGCAAACCTAGAAATCTAATGCTGTGACAAAAAATTACTTAATTATGCAACGTTTTATGAAAACTTTTCCCAGGATTGGGCAACTAATTGGCTCAACCAGCGACGTTGTTCCCGATCCAGCATTGGATCGTCTGCTAGCAACTGAGCGGTTAATTCTTCCAAAGATTGACCCTGAGCGCGGACAACTTTAATTACGCCAGCGATCGCAGCAGCAACGAGTTCTTCATCAATCGGCTGTTGTCGTAGAGCAAAAATTTCCTGGGGGCTGTCTGGAATGGGATAATTCATGGCGTGGGTTTACAGAAATACAAAATGAACAATAAATTTGACAAACTCTTAAAATTTCTTCACTGAATCTTTATGAAACTAATAGGGCGGAGTATACCTTACTCTGTGCCTTAAGAAAATCTGTCTTAGTGAGTAGATTGATGGGAGATGTCAGGAAAACATGAAAGAAATCCTTTATTTAGAAGTTCCAACTCCAGATATAGAAACTGTGCGTAGCTGGCTACAAACAGATTTTGAACCTGGAAATGGAGAAAAAGTGCTTACTTCGGAAGGCTTTCGCCTCAAAATACCCAGTGCTACTACAGCTGCTGGGGCGGCTGTTTCCGAAAACTTGCCTGTGGAACTTTCGGTATTTGTCTGGTCGGTGCAACGAACTACCTATCTAAAAGTGTTTCGTTGGGCAGAACAACCCTTTCCCAGTGAGGGAAAAATTCTGCAACGCCTAACCAAAGAAATCAGAAGCCGTTTTCCGCATCATTACCCAGAACCGCCAACGATTGATTTATCCCAGCAATCGATTTTTGCCGCGTTAGCCTCTGCTTACCCCCTCACCGTCAAGTATTTTCAGAAAATGCCCAACGGTGAATACGATCTAACACGCGCCTACTGGTGGGAGCAACGATGGCGCGAAGGAGTACGAAATCCGCAGCAGCCGCGTCAGGTTGTGTTTTCGCAGGAGAGTAAAGGGGAAATGACCAATGCTCCATGCCCAATTCCCAATGCCCAATTCCCAATTCCCCAATACGACATCATTTACATCGGTGGCGCACTAGGAGCGATTCATGCAGCATTGATGGCAAAACTTGGATATAAAGTCCTGCTGGTGGAACGAATGCCCTTTGGCCGGATGAACCGAGAATGGAATATTTCCCGCGATGAGATTCAAAGCTTGGTTAACCTGGGTTTAGTCACCCCCGCAGAGTTAGAAACCATCATTGCCAGGGAATACAAAGATGGATTCAATAAGTTTTTTGATGCGAATAATCCATCCAAACTGCGATCGCCAGTCCTACATACACCCACAGTCCTAAACTTAGGCTTAGATTCCGAAAAATGGCTCCAAATGTGTGGGCAAAAGCTGCAAGCAGCAGGCGGCGAAATCTGGGATGAAACAGAATTTATCCGTGCAGATATTGATATATCACAAGTTCTGTTGCAAGTCAAGCACTTACCCAGTCAGGTTGAAAAACAAGTAAGTGGAAGGCTGCTAATAGATGCAATGGGAACTGCCTCACCTATCGCTTGGCAGTTAAATGGTGGTCGGGCCTTTGATAGTGTATGTCCGACGGTGGGAGCAGTAATTGAGAGCGGATTTGAGCCGGGGGTATGGGATTCGCAATATGGGGACGTGCTTTATAGTCATGGAGATATTTCGCGGGGAAGGCAGTTGATTTGGGAACTGTTTCCCGCAGCAGATGATGAACTGACGATTTATTTATTTCATTACCACGAAGTCAATGCTGAAAATCCCGGTTCCTTGCTAGAGATGTACGAGGACTTTTTCACGATTTTGCCAGAGTATCGTAGATGCGATATGGAAAAATTGGTGTGGAAAAAGCCGACATTTGGGTATATACCGGGTCATTTTAGTGTAGGAAGTAGCGATCGCACAGTTGCCTTCAATCGATTGATTGCGATCGGTGATGCCGCATCACTCCAGTCTCCCCTAGTCTTCACCGGTTTTGGTTCCCTAGTTCGCAACTTAGAGCGCTTAACAAGCTTGTTAGATACCGCTCTCAAACATGACTTGTTGAGTTTCCGCCATTTGAACCAAATTCGCGCTTACCAAAGCAACGTTTCAGTAACTTGGCTATTTTCTAAAGGGATGATGGTTCCCACTGGGAAATTCTTACCACCCCAGCGCATTAACTCCATGCTCAACACCTTTTTTGGACTGTTAGCAGACGAACCCCAAGAAGTAGCAGATAACTTCATCAAAGATCGGTGTGATTGGTTAACCTTTAACCGCCTAGCACTGAAAGCCGCCAGCAAAAATCCTGCCTTACTTTTATGGATTTGGGAACTTGCTGGGCCTAGAGATTTAATGCGATGGCTTGGTAGTTATTTCAACTTTGGTCGTCATGCCCTCCTTAGCGCTTTGCTAAGTCCTTGGTTCGGGCGCTTCTTAAATCGGGCAGGTCATTGGCTAGAACCCCGGAATCCGGGCTTGTGGCTATGGCTCTTGGCGATTAATTATGCGATCGCCACAGGCAAACCGCGATCGCGCTCTCAAGTAGCAAAAGCCAACCCAGAAGCCATAATTCCGAAATCAGAAGCAAGGATTCTTAATTAGATATTGGGAATTGGGCATTGGGCATTGGGCATTGGGCATTAATCACTTGACTCCCAACTCCCAATTCCTTTAGAGATACCATTACCTTTTTTTGTACAGACGCGATTCATCGCGTCTCTCCCAATTCATCGCGTCTCTATTGACCTTTAGGGCGGAAATTCGGTAGTTCCACAGATGCCAATGACTTACGCCCCTTGGGTGGACGCTGGGGATAAACCACAGGTGAAGGTGAATTGGCATCATCAGTGTTATCACCTAATGACTCTAGCGACAAATCATTTTCTGACAATTGGGAAACTTCTGACCAGTAGTCTTCGGCTTCTTCAACAGGCGGCTCAGTGTGGAAGGAGGTAGAGGAAATTAGTAAGTTATTGGTTGGTGAAGAAGGTACAGAATCTGTCGTCCAAGATTTGGAGGTAGTTGCAGGGGGATTGCTTTCTACCTCCAAATGCGCCTCCCGTGGATTTTCTATTTCCTCATCATCTTCTAGGATTGTTGCCAAAGTCTCCCAGATAGGCGCATCATTACCATCCACATCTGTTTTTGCAGCAGGCGGCGGTGATGCAGATTCCGGCTGGGAGGTGAAAAACATTTGGATTAAACTATCTAACTGCTGATCTAAATTGGATGACCCTGAAGTTGAAACAGCTTCCGGTGTAGCTGGGGAATCGTCAATTTTTGGAGAGGGGGTAGGTTCTGCTGATTTTGGGGTATTTTGCTTAACTGACCAGTTCCAAGAAGATGGCGGCGTAGTCGGTTGATTTCTTTGGAATGGGATTGGTGCTGAAGGTTCGCCCCAAGAATCATCCGCATTTTCAGTTAAGGATTCTGATTCTGCTGACCAAGCTTGAATTGGCTGGGCGTTAGGAAACAAAGACCGAGCTTTTCTAGAAAATCTTCCTTGTCCGCTAGTGATGTCTTTGGGGTGTTTGGCAGTATCTTCTAAGGAGTCATAGCTAGGAACCGATGTATCTAAACATTTTTCCAAAGCCGCTTTAAATTGCAGCGTCTGGCGTTGTTGTCGCATCAGTCTAGTACGTAACTCCCGGCAAACAGTTTCTGATTGCAATAACTGCTCAGACTGTTCGCTGTTATTAGTGTGTAACAACGTACATTCTCGCTCTAGCTGGGCAAGGCGTTGCTGGCTAATTTGCAGATGTGCTTTATAACTATCAGTGAAAATTTCCTGGTGTTGAACAGTTTGTACAGCAGTTTCTAATTGTTGAAATAAGGATTTTATCTGTTCTTGAGCCGCAGCTAATTCTTGAGTATGTTGGTTGAGCATCGACTCAGTAACGCTAGAGCGCGTTTTCTGCCACTGCAAAACCTTTTCAGACTCAGCTAGGTTGTCTTTTAGCTGCTCTACTTGTTCATACAACTTATTGTTAGCTGCACGCAATTCTTCGTTCAATGCCAGCAGGTTCTGAAACTCTGAGTCAATTAGTGCTTGCTTGCCGCTTTCTGGCTCTGCAACCCAGTCCTGCTGGGTGGTATCTTTTGAAAATTGTGTATCTTCAGCTGGCATGAGGAGTGGCAGTTGTTTAACTGTCATATTCTCATTAGGCACAACTGAGTAAAAGGGACAACTCGCCTGCTCTGATTGTGGCGAATTAGCAGAATTTAGGGATTCCATCACAGCCCCCTTATTTGATGTGTCAGCTTCATTCATCACTCTTGACCCACCTGCCTAAAAATATCAGCAGTGCTGGCATTAGCATTGCTTATCAACTTTGTCTAATCAGGGTTTGCTCTAAAAGCTAAGTTTAACTCTCTCCAAGCACCAGCAATTAATCATCAATTGGTGTTCCCCGTTTTGTAAAGGACTTACGCAAAAATAGTCCAAATCTTGATTTTTCGTAGGGGCAATTAATGAATTGCCCCTACTGCGTGTAGTTTTGCGTAAGTCCTATTGTCTTTAGACTGATGCCGTTATAACACTATGATGCTCTTTTCCGTCAAGAAGAGGCAGGGTGAAACGGGCAGGGGGCAGAGGAGATTAGTACAGTAATGGCTCTGTCCTACAGAAGTTTTTTAATATAAAAAAGCGTGCTAATTATATACTTTATTTTTTATAATCGCATCTGTCTTAAGATGTTAACTTAAAATGTATTTAAGAATACATTTTATTACTTACTTAGGATGGATATCAGTACAAGTATCTACTATTCAACGATCATTTTGTTATCTTGAGCGATCGCTATTTAATGCCAGCAAACAACCAAGGTCTTCTGCTAAGACTGAAGGTAACAGAACCCTGATAATTACGAGTAAACACGTATGAAATAGTTTTAAAGTAGTAATACTTAATGTAAGTAGATTTATGAAACTTTTTTAAAGAATAATCTCAACTTAGTACGAGCTTTTTCTCGGTCAATATAGTTCTAGTAAGCAATTTCAGGCTTCGTTAGTGAAAGACTTTTTCGATCAATTTGCCTTCAATACATGAAGTTTGTTTAATGACTATAAGAAAATTGTTTGAAGCGTACTTAAGTACTTTAAATTATTTTTTACAATGTATTTTATTTAACAGCAGGAATACCATACTCAAGTGTTAATACGGATAGAGTTTTTAATTCGTTTATTAAATAATAATTGGGATAACCGAGTTTTCTACTAGTAGCCAAGTAATTATAAAGACTATAGATACTAGTGATCAATGTGATTATTGCATTACATAAAGCGGTCTTGCAGTTAGGCTTTTCCAGAAATTCTAAGTTTAAAATAGGGGTGCTAAAGATGACCGACATACTTTTAACGGGTGTAAATATAAAGCAAGAAGCTATCCAATTACCGCTAGTTGCAGAAAATTTTGATAGTTTTTGGGACAAAGAAATTAGACCGTTATTCACAGATGAGTCTCTATCTTTTCGGGTAAAGACCCTTAAGGGAAACGATGTTGAGTACGTCAACTTGGATAATGGAGCTACAACTACCCCCTTTGCAACCCTTAAGAAGCATGTGGATGATATGCTTGATACTTATGGCAGCGTACATAGAGGTTCTGGGCAAAAGTCCATCATCACAACACGAGAATATGACGCTAGCCGGAACGTTATTCGGGACTTTGTGGGGTCATCTTTAAACAACTATGTAATCTTTGCGAAGAATACAACAGAAGCAATTAATGGAGCTGCCACACTTTGGGCAAAAAAACCTGGAAAAATCTTAGTTTCTGATATTGAGCATTCATCAAACCTACTCCCTTGGGTTACTAGAGACGAAGTTGTACAGTATAGAACCCAACAGGATGGAAGCGTAAGTGTTGCAGAAATAGAAGAAATTTTCAAGGCACACCAAAATCTTCCTGAAGGCGAGCAAATTAAGTTAGTAACAATTACAGGTGCTTCAACAATTACAGGTTACAGACCGCCGATTTACGAAATCGCAGCTTTAGCACATCGGTATGGCGCTAAGATTTTTGCAGATGTGTGTCAGTTGATTCAGCACGAACGAGTAGATATGCGTGCAGATGATGACCCATGTCATTTAGATTTTGTGGCTTTCTCTGGACACAAGATGTATGCACCTTATGGAACCGGGGTTTTGTTGGGGCCAAAAGAATTTTTTGATAGTTCTTACCCTTATCAAATTGGTGGTGGTAATCTGCCTTATATCACCAGAAATCTAGAGATCAAGCGTTTTTATACAGAACGGGCTCATGACCCTGGAACACCAAACGCAATGGGTGCGATCGCAATTGCCAAGGCGATTGAAATTATCGAAGCAGTAGGGCGCGATCGCATTGCTCAGTATGAACACTCTCTAGTTGAATTCACATATACACGGCTTAGGCTGATTCCGGGAGTGCAATTACATATCCCAGGAGATAATTTAGCCCATGTTATTCCCTTTGATATTGATGGATTTGATGGACGCTTAGTAGCAGAAATTCTGGCACAAGAATACGGCATTGGGGTTAGGGCTGGGGCTTTCTGCACTTATGAATACATTCGCAAACTCAAGAATATTTCGGATGAGCAAGACTACGAAATTGCTCAAGAAGTAGACAGGGGAATTACACGCAATATTCCTAGTATTATCCGCGCCAGCTTCGCAGTATATAATACATTAGAAGACTGCGATCGCTTTATTGATGCGATCGCACAAATAGCTAAAAACGGATTTGACCACTATTTGCCCAACTACACACAAGATGAAATAACTGGTGTGTGGACAGCGATAAATAGCTAATTTTTGGGGCATGGGGCATGGGGCATTGGGCATTGGTTATTAATTCTTCTGCCTCACTCCCTCATCTCCCGTTCTCCTTCATCAAGTCTAATGCTCTGTATATTAATTACGAATTACGACTTACGAATTACAAGGAGTAATAGCTTGAGCGATGAAAACCTCTTTGATCAGGAGGATTATCAACAGGCACGGGTTGATGAGTGCATCTGGCAAAAAAGCACAGATGCAGGTATGTCGCGCCAGCGCTTTCTGAAAATACTAGCCACTATGGTTGGCGCAACAGTCATTGGAGGGTTAGCTAAACCTGCGCCTGCTCATAGTCAGGCAGTTGTTAAAACCAAAGGCAGTAAAATACTTAAACCATTGCCACCTGGGTATATCTCTCATAGCAAAGGCACATTAGAGATGAACTGGGAAGCGATGTATGGGCGTGGTTATTTAGTGCCAAACGATTGGTTCTATGTTCACAACCGCAGTACACCACCTCCATTTGACCCATCTACGTGGCGTTTGCAAATTCATGGAACTGGCGTTTCTGCACCTTGCGAGTTCACTTACGATGAAATTATCGCTATGCCCTCCATCTCAGTCACTTGCGCCATAGAGTGTGCTGCTAATGGTCGGCGCTTCTTTGAAGAAGCTTACAACATACCACTCCCTGGAACCCGGTGGAGGCTTGGGGCTATTGGTGTGGCTGAGTGGACTGGTGTACCACTAAGTATATTATTAGAGCGGGCTGGATTGAAATCGACAGCGAGAGACGTACTCGTTGAGGGTGCAGATTTTGATTCGCTCGATTCAAAGGACACAAATAAATCCAAGTTTAACAATGTAGTTCCCATCGCCAAAGCACTTGCAGATAACTCACTCGTTGTCTATGCAATGAACGGAGAACCATTACCTCCAGATCATGGCCAGCCATGCCGTGCGCTATTCCCTGGTTGGGGAGGAAACGCCAACGTTAAATGGATTGAGCGGATTGAAGTTTCTGAAACACCGATATATACCCAGTGGGTAACGGAGCAGATGGTACTGGTTGGTGCAGATTATCCAGCGATCGCACCATATAAAGGTAAGCTGATTACCTATCAAAATGTTAAGAGCGCTTTTGAGTTGGCTTGGCCCGCTACACTTTCAGCTAAAACCCACTTACTACGTGGACGTTCTTGGTCTGGAAAAGGAAAAATTGTCAGTGTAGAAGTCAGTCTAGATGGTGGGAAAACTTGGCAATTTGCCCGACTGAGAGAACCAAACTTTCCATTTGCATGGACACGGTGGGACATTGAATGGAACCCAACCCCTGGCGAATATTTTCTCCAAGCTATTGCTACTGACAATTTAGGTAACACACAACCGAGTACAGTTCCGTGGAATGATTCGGGCTTGCTCTACGGAGGCGTTGTCAGCCATCCGGTGACAGTACGGGGATAAGGAGAGACGCGATTATCGCATCTGTACAAAAGCTGGGATTCAAGTGATTAATGCCCAATGCCCAATGCTCAATTCCCAATTCCCATTTATGATTTATGATTGATTTTAGTTGGTTGATTTTAGTGACTGGGGGTCTAATATCTGGAGTCATAGCTGGACTTTTAGGAATAGGTGGCGGTATTGTCACAATTCCTCTTTTAGTCACACTAGGTTATACTCCCGTTCAAGCGATCGCTACTAGTAGCCTTGCGATCGTGATTACTTCAATTTCTGGAAGTTTGCAGAATTGGTGGATGGGCTACTTTGACTTTAAACGAGTAATTTATTTAGGAATTCCAGCCTTCTTAACTACTGGAATAGGTGTATACTTCGCCAATAAAATCCCATCTTATATAATACTCTTTACATTTGGCATCATACTACTCGCTAATATCTATTTGATTGAACTTCGTAAGCAACTGGCCTTCAAAGAAATAGAGAATACAGCCCCAATATTTAACCCATTAGTTTCTAAAATTGGCACTGGAGGAGCAGCAGGAATTTTAGCAGGTTTATTTGGCTTAGGTGGCGGTACTATTATGGTGCCACTGCAAATGTTACTCCTGGGAGAAGAAATTAAAGTAGCAATTCAGACTAGTTTAGGTGTGATTGTCATCACTGCTTTGGCTGCCTGCACAGGACACGCATTAGAGGGAAATATTCTGTTTCTTCAAGGTATAGTTTTGGGATGCGGTGGACTTTTAGGTGTTCAGATAAGTACTCGTTCATTGCCAAAAATTCCAGATTCTACTGTGAATTTAGTGCTTCGTATCTTCTTAGGCACACTATCAATCTATCTTTTTTGGGAAGCTTGGACAAATTATCAACAAATAATTACTATAGCGCTTCTGGGTTGAGTGCAATACAGACCTAACCCTCAACCCCTTCCCTACAAAGGAATAGGAGTAAGATTCAAAGCCTCTCTCCACAACGGCTACGGTATACATAGCTTCAATCTAGTAGGGTGCGTTATGGACGTTAGTCCTAACGCACCGAAAATCTTGGATGGTACGTTAGCCTCCGGCATAACACACCCTACAAAATAGGATTTAGGGTAATTAAATTATTTGTGTATACACGGTAGCTCTTAAGAGGAGAGAGGTCAAAATTGTATATGTCTGCTTGATTATTTTTTAAATATACTAAATTTAGAGTTTTTCTAAAATATATTTTTTTCAAAAGAGGTGAGCTATGAGTATTTTTAAAGTTGAAGTTGTTAAAATCAACAGTATTAATCCTCATCCAAATGCTGATAGGCTAGATATTGTCTCTATTGAAGATATGGGGTATCAAGTAATTATAGCCAAAGGTAAACTTCACGCTGGAGATTTAGCTTTTTATTTTCCTATTGATAGTGTTATTCCAGAAAAGTTTTTGGATGAGTTTGGTATTCGTAACTACTACTCGAAAAAACTGCGGGCTGCCAAACTTCGGGGAATTTTTTCTGAGGGTTTACTTATCCCTGTTGGTAATAACTTTATGGGAAATGTCGGAGACGACTACACAGAGTATTTTGGTGTAACAAAGTACGAATATCCAATTCCTCAAGGGATGAGCGGAGAACTAGAAAGTTTTATTGGACATTACAAATTCCCCAGTCCAGAAAACCTGAAACGTTACAAAAACATCCTAATTGAAGGTGAAGAAGTTGTTGTTACAGAGAAGTTGCATGGAACTAACTTCACTGTCTTAGTTGATGGTGATGGAACAACTAAAATTGGCAGCCATAATTACTTCTGGAAAAACAACGAAGTAAACAAAAAATTAGTTTATATTCGTGCTTACAACGAAAACGAAGTTTTACAGAAACTTCCGCCAGGAACTCAGATTTTTGGGGAAATCTACGGTGTACAAGATATCAAATATGGCTTGAATAATGGCAATATTGGAATTGCTATATTTGCTGTACGTCACGGCAGTTATTTTCTGAATTACAGCGATTTTGTAGCTTTTTGCGAGGAATTTGCTTTGCCAAGGATACCTGTGCTTTATATCGGTGCTTACACTTGGGAAGCGGTGTCTCAGTTCAATAATGCCAATAGTGTAGTCAGTCCCAATTGCATCATGGAAGGCGTTGTTGTGCAACCACTCATTGAGAAAACGCATCCAGAAATAGGTAGAGTCGTCTTGAAGTTGATTAGCGATCGCTATCTACTCCGTAAGGATGGAACTGAACTCCATTAGGTTCAACTCAGTTCAGGTGGCGAGAACCTTAAGGGACTTCCAAAGAAAAAAATCATCAATACCTTTGGTAAGCAGGGGGAAAAAATCTGATAGTCGTATTGGATGCAGGAATTGAGTAATTTAATTTTTGGATGTCCCTAATGAACGTGGATTAAATAAAATGCAAAACTTCATCCTGTCTCACAATCCCTCTCCTTTATAAGGAGAGGGATTGAGGGTGAGGTAAGGCCCGGACATAAACCTGGATGTTATTTAATTCTTATTCCTAACTGATCTTCCAAAATCGAATTACGAATTATTCTATCAAGGTAGCCACCGCGGCCGAAATCCGGCTAAAGGGAGTTGTTCCGGTCTAATTTCAACAGTTGCAGCATCCGCAATGGGTAACAGTGGCATTAACCACAGGCTACTCGTAGCAATGACATCGCCATCATCAGTTTTCAAAGTATTTGTGGGTAATGATGCTGGGGGGCTTGTCTGCGGCACTACTTGGTCAAATAACAAGCCCAAACCGTCAGAAGATAAACTCATTTGCACATTTCGTTGAGCGGGAGGCAGTACTAGCAGTGGTTTCTGTTGCCCGGTTTTCAGATCAATTGCCACCACATAAGGCTGTTCTATGTATTGTTCTTTAGATACTAGCTGTGTCAGCAAGCAGTAGAGGGTGGGTGAAGCAATATCAAATTGGCAACTGAGAATTGAGCCTGTTGTTTTTAATAGTTGTTTCTGCACACCTTGGTTTGTCACCAAAAACAAATCTCGCGTGTAATCTGTATTAAACTTTACCATTGCTGCTTGAGAGCCATCTTTAGAGAAAGCCTGTACCAAACCAAACTGCGGCAGAAAATCTAGGGGTTTACTGGCATCACCTTGCAGTGGTAAAATCGCTGCTCCCTGTCCTTGGGCAACTGCTACAGCTTTACTATCTGGGGTGATCATAAAGTCTCCCCCTGGTTGGCTTTTCAGGCGTTTAGGGGTGGGTTTTTCTGCTGAACCGTCACTGGTTGCTGGCATAAACCATAATCCAAAGTCGCCGGGATTATTTTTGTTTCCGCGCTGGATGACAATAGTTTGCCCATCAGGTGATAAGTCAAATTTCAGGTTTTGATAATCTTTACTATCTAAAACTAGATCAACTTTGCCTCCTGGTTTTGCTTCTTGTCCAGAGTTACTAGAAACACCTGTTGTCACTGTGTATATTTGGGCTGAAAGTAAGTCTTGGTTATTGCTGGCGCGAGCCGAAAATAAAATTTTCTCCCCATCAGGAAATGACTCGAAGTCCATTGCTATCAAGTCTTTGGGAGTAAGTACCCTTTTTTGCTCTTGGGTTAAATTGTATAAAACTAATCGTCCCTGTTCTTCTTTATCGGTTCCTATGTAAAGAATGACGCGATCGCGTGTGTGGAAACTCCCTGTAAAGGGCTGGATCAACCGATTTTTACCTTCTTGCTGTGCAAACTTATCTTTGGCTCCCTGTAACTGCAATTTATAATTCGTGCCATAGGGTGCGGGTGTTAGCAGCGTATAAACCATTCGCCGCGCTGCCCAACTAAATTTACCTGCTAGGGGTGGCTCGATTTTCAAATTATCCTCTACGCTTTTTGTTTCCATTGGGCGACTGAAGGTAAGGGTGAAAGAGTTGTCTTCCGCCCCAATCTGTTGATTTTGCCAGGTAAAGTCCCGCACACGAGCAGTTACCACATCACCTTGCAGTATGATTAACCCAATCAGCACACTTAGCAGTAGCATTAGTGCGATCGCTATCCGATCCAGTGGTTGGATAAATGCTTTAGATTTTGTCATTTGTCATTTGTCATTAGGCATTGGGAATTGGGCATGGGGCATTGGGCATCAACTAATAACTATATGGATTCTGCGGTTGAGGAATCTTTTTGAGAGAAGTAGCAGCAATAGTCAGTTGGCGTTTACCTGCAAGATTTTCTGTGATCATTTGCCCTTCTACTTCCAACCACGCATCGGGGGAATAAGGTTCTTGATTGTTTGGAAGTTTCACCGGTAATCCTACTGGGTAAGCATCTGCTGCACAGCAAGTTAAGACGAATCGTGCTAAGAACAAATATTCTTTTCCTATATCTGGCGGATGGATGACAAATCCCTGAACTTTGACTTTTTGCCCCGTATATGTGTCTGGTTCTGGATAGACATTGACAGTGCGTACCCAGTCTACAAGCGATCGCTCTTCTGGACGAACAGTAGCCCGAAAAGCTTGGGGTTTAACACGTGTAGTTCCCAATAAATCAGCCGTTACACCCCTTTGGAGTGCTTTGTCACTAGCAAAAACTTGTGGTGTAAAAATGAAACCTAAAATCGCTGCAATCAACAATAAAGAACTGCCCCAACCAGGGGGAAATAAACTAATGTGCTGGGCGTTTGGCATCACATCACGACGACGGTGCTGCCAAAGTTCCTGCATCTTCAAGAAACCAATAACGATCAAGCTGATACCAGTCACAACCACGAACCAAATGTAATTTGGGTGAATCAACAGGTTCAGCTTGTTAGTTAGCCAATATCTCACCATCAAAATGCCCCAAGCTGTAATTGCTAGGGCATCTAGCCAAGGGAGTAACAGATTTTGGATTTTAGATTTGGGATTTTTATTAGCCATTAGTTATATGGACATTGGGCATTGGGGATGGGGCATTGGGCATTGGTTATTAGCAAAGAACAAAAGATTGATTCTTTAAAAAACGTGCAAGTTGAGGAAAAGAGTTAACACAAATGTTAATTGTGCTGCTAAAGCAAATAAGTAAAAGACAGTTTTCGGCTTAAAAATAGATAACATCAAACCAATGCTTTTGATATCAATCATTGGCCCAAATACCAGAAATGCTAACAACGAACCACTGCTAAAAGTTGAGGCAAAAGATAGGGCAAAGAAAGAATCGACTGTAGAACAAATTGACACCACTACTGCTAATATCAACATGACCACAATCGAGCTAATAGGGCCAGCACCCAGAGTCAGTATCGTTTCACGGGGGGCTAGAACTTGAATTGCAGCTGCGATCGCACTTCCTAAAATCATCACTCCGCCCAATTCCCGGAATTCTTGGACGCTATTATCTACTACTAAGCGTAGTTTCTCTACAAGGGGTTTATTGGTATAAGAAATTGGCGTAGTTTCTTGTGCCAAATTAGCATCTATCCGCAGAGGTACACCTGCTTTTCCTCCTAAGATATAAGTCCCGGATTGCAAGATATTTGGTATTGCTTCTTGCTCTTGTACTTGGTAACGTTTGCCACGGCGTTTGGTTTCAGGTTGCGCGGGTGGATTAAACTTCATATACCGAGCGATCGCAGGTTGAATTATCGGATTTAAGTCCTTTTGAAAACTGAAAACAAAACCAACAATTGTGGCAATTGCTAGGGAAAATACGACTCGTAAAACCACTATTTCGGGCTGATCTCGAAATGCCGTCCAAGTTGACCAAATTACAATTGGGTTAATTGTTGGTGCTGCTAGCAAAAAACCAATAGCGACTGGTGTGGGTACTCCCTGAATCAGGAACCGCCGCGCTACCGGTACATTCCCGCACTCACACACCGGAAATAAAAAGCCAATCATG
This sequence comes from Nostoc sp., assembly GCF_036917435.1. GTDB lineage: Bacteria > Cyanobacteriota > Cyanobacteriia > Cyanobacteriales > Nostocaceae > Nostoc. The sequence continues at coordinate 216,418 of NZ_JBALDM010000012.1, read as the reverse complement.
CTGCCAACTAAAGCACCCAGCAGAGGATTTTTGGGCATTTTTTCTACTAATTTGCGCTCATCAACAAAAAATAGCAGCAAACTAGAGAATAAAACCCCAAGAAGCAAAAAAGGCATCGCCTCGACTAGCAGACTTAGAAATATCGTAAAACCATTGTTCAGTTGATTCATGTGCGTCGCAGTCAAAAGCGGTTTTTAGTTTTAGGGTTCTGCCTAGTCATTCTACCGAAATGGGGATCAAAAGCAGTCTGGGAAAATTAAACATCATTTAAGTAGCAAGTTCTCTTACGTTTCAAATAGCGCTTAAGCGCTACAAACCTTTGCTTCAGCCAAGATAGTAATTTTTACCTGAGTGCATTTACTGGCAATGACCAGTTCTAAGATTGTCTAAGTTCAGAAATTGTTCCAATTATAGAGGGCGAGTAGCTGCATAGATGATTTGAAGTTACCTATGTTTATACTTACAGTAATTTTCTGGATAAGATATTAGCTTGGCTGTATTTTCATCAAGTATTCACAGTTATTCAACAATTTGCGTAGGCGTAGCCCATTGTAGATATCGCTCTTGATTGCTATAATGATTGATTCTAGGTAGTTATAGCAAAATCTAATCTGAGCTTTGGTTGGTTTTCTACTATAAAAACTCTAAAAAGGCAAGACAAGAGTTTAGCAAACCCGGCAAATGCTTGCAATACCTTGTACTTCCTTTTATTTAAAAATCGCCATTAAACTAGGAGCTTGGACAGTATTCATTACAACAGAAAAGTTGCACAGTAGGCCAGAAAGGTCTTGGACAAACCCCATGAGCAACTGACATCGGGTTTCCAAATTTATTACCAAATAGTTTGAATAATTGTTAATGCCTGAATTTGTAAATCACGAGTAACTAGGGGAAGACCTAAAGAAAAAGCAGTAGCTGCGATGATCCTATCGGGCATATCAGGAACAGTTGCTCTGTCAATTTCTCTTGTTGCGCCAGAAATTTTACGGTCTAAGGGTGCTAATACAATACCCACATTAGGGTCATCCAGAGCATTTAAAATTCTTATTAATACCTCTTGTGCAAAGCGTCCCTTCTCAACCAAATAAGAAATTTCAACTACTGAAATAGCTGAAACATAAATAGGATTACCATCATTTACCGCTTTATCTAAAGCTGTTAAAGCAGTTTTAGATAGTCTATTTAGGTCAAAAATATACCAAATTAAAGCGTGTGTATCTACAACTAATGATGTCATCAGACAATATCCCTGGGAAAATTCCCCCACATTTCTTGACGAGTTTCAGTAATGTCTTTTTCAGTAATATCTACTGCTAAATCACCACATAACCCTCTAATGCTACGTAAGGTAGTTTTAGTAGTATTTTTTTGATACAAAAATTCTGCAAAATTCAATAGCTCTTGCTGCTTATCTATAGGTAACTGGCGCAATTTATCTAAGACTGCTTGCTCAATATTCATAATACTTATCACCTTGTCTGCAAATCACTCAGAACCCAAACTTATTTAATAAATCAGTGTTTTAGTATTCACTGTTAATTACGTTTTTGTGGAGTTCCCCAAATCTTGATTTGTCCATCGAATCCACCACTGGCAAGAATTTTACCATTTGGACTAAAAGCGATCGCACTTACCCAGTCTGTATGTCCACTCAGTGTATTTATTAACTCACCTGTAGTTACATTCCACAACTTAATCCCATCTTTACCGGCACTAGCGAGGGTTTGTCCATCGGGATTAATGGCGATCGCATTTACCCAGTTATTATGTCCTGTAAGGGTGCGGACTAATTCTCCAGTATTAATATTCCACAGTTTGACTGTGCGATCGCGGCTAGCACTAATTAATGTTTCTCCATCTGGTGTAAAGATGACAGCGCTAACAACATTAGAATGAGCTACAAATTCACTGATTAATTTACCAGTAGTCAAACTCCACACCTTGATTACACCCTTACTATCACCACTAGCCAAGGTCTGCCCGTTAGGGCTAATGGCCAGAGTATAAATCAAATTATCGAAGCTTACCAGAGTCCCTAGAGGGCGCTGCTGTAGTAAATCCCATAGACGAATCCCATCCAAAGCCCCACTGATGAGAACTTTACTATCAGGAGACACAGCTAAAGATAATACATTGCTGGTATGTCCGACAAAAGAGCGGCTAAATTTAAAGTTTTTCAGACTCCAGAGGTTAATCGTGTTGTCATCACTACAACTAGCGAGGGTTTGCCCATCTGGTGAAATCACTAAAGACTCTACGGCTGCTTTGTGTGCTTTGTTAATATTCCCTAATTTTTTGCCATTTCCTGGATTCCACAGACGAATAATACCCTCGTTTTCTGCACCTCCACTCGCAAGAACTCTACTATCTGGAGAGAAAGCGAGGGATTTAACAGTTCCGTTATGTCCTCTGAGTGTGTAAAGTAGCTGGGCATTAGCAAAGCCATTGGTAGTTTGGGAGGTTGGTGTTACTTCAACAGCAGCATGAGCTTGATGAATGTAAAACCCTTCGCAGGTAATCACTGGAAGGGCGACAGCTGCCATAAATGCCAGGATAATATTCGTCGGTAAAAAATTACCCCCACCTCTTCCCTCACTACTCACACTTTTTCCTCACTTTTTATATACAAACAAACCACTTAGAATTATGAACTGTCAAGAAACGCTATTAATAGCGTCTCTACTCATAACTCAGCACTCTTAAAGAGGTGGTTTTTTCTTAGAAACGCTTAACATTGGTAAAGGCGCACTAGAAGAACGAGAGGGCAAATAATGTTGCACTACAGGCTCCTCTGGTAGAGGACGGCGCTGTTGGAAACGCCACAACTTAAAGGCTAGCGCTATGCCTGTTGTTCCTAAACCAAAAGCGAACAACGACCAGCTATCATTCAATCCACCAATTAGAGCATCTATAGCGCCCATCGTCACTAATATACTAATTAGTGGCTCTTTTCGGTACGTTGACTTTAGAAAACGAGGTAATACAGCATTCATCACAGCTTGGTTGGTTCCAGTTCAGCTTTTGTGTATATTTACCAAGAATACCTCACCCCTAATTCGCCTTTCTCATCTAAGGCAGATATTAATTATAATTTTCTTTAGTAGGGTAGGAAGTATACTCACTTAATCTGCTTTGCCTATATTAGTTGCAAGTCTATAATATTTCCATCACTAATAGGTATTTCGATTCCTCTCTTGCTTACATTCTAAAACAAAGTAGTTCGCATCAAAATGTTAAAGTCAAAACCAACTGGTTGTTCCATCTGGTTGAAACTGTTTTGACTACTAGTAGTCTGTCAAGAAATAAGTAAGTGGGCAAGAATAAATCAAACTATGTTACGCAATGTAAAAATAATTAAATTGGCTCGTAGTAAGGGCTTTAGCCCTGAGAATAGGGCTAAAGCCCTTACTACAAACCTTTAATTATTTACGCCCACTTACTTAGTTTACGAATAAATCTTCTGTAGAGACGGCGATTTATCACCTCTCTAGAACCATCAAACAAAATGGGTTCGACAGACCACTAGCTTATAACTTCCACCTTATGCTGGTTGGTGGCACTACTTCAGACCCAGCCATAATAGCACCCCTTGATTGGTGACATATTCAATCACCAGCAGCAAAGCAAAGCCAATCATAGCTGCTCGACCATTTAGGCGTTCAGCATATTCGTTAAAGCCAAACTTTGGCTCTTCTAGTTTAGGTGTAATTGTTGGTTGTGTTTGTGTCATTTTTAAGAAACCTTTTTTCGGCAAACGGGATGTTGATATGAGACTTTACAAGAGTTGTCAGGTATGAAGGGTAAAGGAATTGACCCTGCCGATTTTAGATTTTTTTGGTTCATACCCTGTCCTTGGTGGGCAGAACAAATCCAAAATCCAAAATTGATTGACTGGTTCTTTTATCCTTAACCTTTACCCTACACTTAGTAACTTATGAGTCAATTGCAATGCTGGAATGCCAAGATGACTCGATCAATTCAGCAAAAGCTTCCTAGATGGAGCTATACAATTACTCTTTTAATAAATTGTTACTATTCTTCATATATTGTATAAATACTGGGGTAATAGTCAAGGGCTTGAGTTTGGGGCTACTCAGATAAAATTAAGAAACTTAGAACACAGATTAACTATCTCTAATACAGCTATCTGTAATAAGTCGGTAGCAAGCTTGAGATTCGCAGGCTAAAGTTAAACAAAAAAATTATCAGAGGCTATATATGGAAATCGGCGTTCCGAAGGAAAATAAGGATCAAGAATTTCGTGTAGGGTTAAGTCCTTCTAGCGTGCGGGTGCTGAAAGAAAATGGTCACAGCATCTTCGTCGAGACACAAGCAGGTAATGGTGCTGGATTCTCAGATGATGACTACAGAAGTGCTGGGGCTGAGATTGTCCCCACATCAGAGACAGCTTGGAATCGAGAATTGGTTGTGAAAGTCAAAGAGCCGTTGACATCTGAGTATAAATTTTTGCATAAAGGGCAGATATTATTTACTTATTTACATTTAGCCGCCGATCGCAAATTGACAGAGCATTTAATTGATTGTGGCACAACTGCGATCGCTTACGAAACTGTAGAACAACCTGGTGCTAACAAACTCCCTTTGCTCACCCCCATGAGCGTAATTGCTGGTCGGCTAGCAGTACAATTTGGGGCGAGATTCCTAGAACGTCAGCAAGGTGGTAAAGGATTACTTTTAGGCGGTGTCCCTGGAGTCAAGCCAGGTAAAGTAGTAATTTTAGGTGGCGGCGTTGTGGGTACAGAAGCAGCTAAAATTGCGGTGGGCATGGGTGCGATCGTGCAGATTTTAGATGTAAGTGTCGATCGCTTATCTTACCTAGAAACCCTCTTTGGCTCTAGAGTTGAATTACTTTACAGCAACTCTGCTCATATTGAAGCCGCAGTCATTGAAGCCGATTTGCTCATCGGTGCAGTTTTAGTATTAGGACGTAGAGCGCCAACATTAGTATCGCGCGAATTGGTTAAACAAATGCGTCCTGGTTCTGTAATAGTTGATGTAGCCGTAGATCAAGGCGGTTGTATCGAAACCTTACACGCCACATCTCACACAAATCCGGTATACGTTGAAGAGGGCGTGGTGCATTATGGCGTTCCCAATATGCCAGGAGCAGTACCTTGGACAGCAACTCAGGCACTCAATAACAGTACATTACCTTATATCGTCCAGTTGGCGAATTTGGGAATTATGGCTTTGGAAGTTAACCCAGCCTTAGCGAAGGGTGTGAATGTGCAGAATCATCGCTTAGTTCATCCGGCTGTGCAAGAGGTATTTCCTGATTTGGTAAGTTAAGGTGTGGAAGTATTAGGCGTTCGCCTTTGGCGCACCGGAGGTGTTCGCTTATTTTAATAAAAGTAGCGATCGCAATTAGACTAAATTTTCTTGCCTTATGTGCGGATGGGTAGGTGTACAAAATGAGAAGGCGCAAAAAATGGCTGCTGCTCTATCTATACAAAGCTTTCAGGGCAAGAGTACTTCTAAACCATCCGCGCACCTTATGGGGAATGGCTTTCAGCGATTTGCATCTTGTGCTATGACTATTCGCTGTGTTATGATTTTACCATTCGCGCAACTGCACCTTGAAAACCAAATACAGCAGGGCTTTCAGACCCCAGCGATTGCAATTTCTTAAAATCCCTATTAGGGATTGAAACGAGAATTTTCTTTTCTTTAGCAGTAAATAAAAAATTGCAATTTCTTAAAATCCCTATTAGGGATTGAAACAATGACATGGACTGGTGTATTGATTTTAAAATATCATTGCAATTTCTTAAAATCCCTATTAGGGATTGAAACGATGGAGGACGATTCAACAGACATGAGTGAAGAATTATTGCAATTTCTTAAAATCCCTATTAGGGATTGAAACAATGCTACAACAGGTGGTAACAGCTTTGAATTAGCATCAATTGCAATTTCTTAAAATCCCTATTAGGGATTGAAACCGCTTTATCTGTAGCGGTATTAATAAAATTGAAAAAATTGCAATTTCTTAAAATCCCTATTAGGGATTGAAACATATATATTCTGCTGTTTTCGTACTTGTAAGTATTGGATTGCAATTTCTTAAAATCCCTATTAGGGATTGAAACTAGGCGTGGGGGAGCGAGATCACAGAAGCTTTACTTCTATTGCAATTTCTTAAAATCCCTATTAGGGATTGAAACACTGGATTAGAGCTATCACTTGTACAATTTTGTGCAATTGCAATTTCTTAAAATCCCTATTAGGGATTGAAACTCTTTGTTTACGCTCAACTGAAGGGGGTATCCGTCTTCATTGCAATTTCTTAAAATCCCTATTAGGGATTGAAACTGAATCATCAGAAAGCCCGCACAAAAATACTGCTTCTGAATTGCAATTTCTTAAAATCCCTATTAGGGATTGAAACTATTAGCAACCGCAGAAAAAGTGCATCCTAAATCATTGCAATTCATCAAAATCCTTAGTAGTACAAAATTAATTCAGAATTCTGACTCCTGAATTCTGTTTCGAGAAATTTTTTAAAGCATCACCAAACTACCTTCAGCTTCTTCCTTTAACTCATAGCCATTAGCCAGTTTTTCAATTGCTTGGTCAATCATTGCCAAACCTTGATCTACATTTTCAACCAAACTTAGCTGTCCTCGGAGTTCGGCAGCACCTACGAAACCTTTAGCATACCAGGTCATGTGTTTACGGGCTTGACGCACGCCGCGATCGCCTTTATATTCCCACAAGGCTTGCAAATGATCTCTTGCACACTCCAAACGCTGAATCGGGGTAGGTGTCGGTAATATCTCCCCAGTTTTCAGGAAATGATCGATTTCTCCCACCAAATACGGATAACCCAAAGTCCCACGGGAACACATCACACCATCAGCGCCAGTTTGTTCTAAACATTTCACCGCCGCTTCAACGGAAAAAATATCTCCATTGCCAATTACTGGGATAGAAAGCACTTCTTTTACACGAGTAATCCATTCCCAACGGGCATTACCATTGTAGCCTTGGGCGCGGGTGCGTCCGTGGACTGTAATCATTTGTGCCCCTGCATCTTCCATCCGCTTGGCAAAGTCGAGAATAGTAATTTCGTTGTCATTCCAGCCAATACGAGTTTTGACTGTCACAGGGACATCAACAGCTTTTACCACTTCCCGAACAATTGCCTCTGCTACTTCTGGTTGCCGCAACAACGAAGAACCACCACCATTTTTAGTGATTTTATTTACCGGACAACCCATATTAATATCAACAGTATCAGCACCTTCGGCAACTGCCTTAATTGCTGCTTCTGCCAAAAAATCGGGACGACAATCAAATAATTGAACGCTTATTGGGCGTTCATTGGGATCTACCTCCATAATTTTGGGTAACTCCTTGACATAATGCAACCCCGTAGCATTCACCATTTCGGTATACATCATCGAATCTGGTGCGTAGCGACGCACGAGACGGCGAAACACCATATCTGTCACTCCAGATAAAGGCGACTGGAGAACCCGACTTTTTACCTCGAATGAGCCAATCTTTAAGGGTTGGGAAAGTCTAGCTTGGAGAATAGGAGAGAGCGAAATCATACAAAAAATTAAAAATTATAGCAATGGAAAATAGCAGAGTCTGCTGGCTTCATTTTTCTAACTTTTGGATCTTGTTTACCTTTATGGCAAATAAACTACCCTTTGCTTAGACGAAGTAAGTCAAGGGTTTCTACGTTCCCTGACTTAGCCACAGATTTTTGACTATCCGTAATTTTCAGGTTCAACAGAGTTTTATCTTGCTCACAACTCAGAAATACCCAAAAACTACGCACCAATATTTTAGTCACCTCGGTAGATGCATTCTTCGGATTTATTTATCTTTATATAGTTTACCGCCGACTTAGGGACTTCCAACAAATAAATTATCCAATCTTCTGGGGTGGGCAACATGAGTGCCCCGCAGGAAGTTGTTGAGTATCTTTTTGTTTTGATTCCAACTTAAGTAAGTGGGTGTAAGTAATTAAAGGTTTGTAGTAAGGGCTTTAGCCCTGAAAATAGGGCTAAAGCCCTTACTAAGAGCCAATTTGATTAATTTTACATTGCGTAACATAGTTTGATTTATTTTTGCCCACCTACTTAACTTGAGAGTCAGCAGTTATAGGATACCTTCGGTTTCTTCAACTGGAGGACTTAGGCAAAACTACACGCGATAGGGGCAATTCATGAATTGCCCCTACCTGCCACCAATGCCTACGCAAGTGTGATTTTAGCAACATCAAACCCTTTTATTCTCTGCATCTCTCCATTATCCTTATTGATTCTGTGCAAGTATTTAGGAGATTCATACCTAAATGCAACTAAGGCAAATAATTCGTTTGAGGAAGTGCAAACTAATCCGTCACAACCATTATTCAAAATTTTACCTTGAGATTTCAATTTTTTTGATTCTTCTTGACCAATCTCAGACAAGCTGGTTTCGCCTACTTTATTAGTATTGATTCCATAGAAACTTCCATCTGAACACTCAGCTACAGCAGTGACCCGCTTTTGTTCGGGTATTTTACTACGGTCTGTAATTTGACCTGTCTTGAAGTCAATTGTTACTATCTTAGAAAACCCCTTTCCTTTTTCTTTGCCGACTAAAGCAGCAAGTGAGCCGTCTTTCAAGTGTAGTAATTGGTAAACATCTTCATTGTTTTTCAGTCCCGAAATATCTACAGTTTCTAGAGAATTTAAATCGATTAAACGAACTTTTTTGTCCTTTTTCTTTCTTGTACAGGTATAGCTTGCGGCTGCTATGAGTTGGCCGTTTATGAAGGCAAAACCACTCAACCGCTCACAAGTCTCCAAAATTGGTGCGGTAGTCAGCAGGGTCTTAATTTCCTGAGTGCTGACATTAAAAGACTTTACGACGATTGGCTGTAAGATTGATGGAGCTGTTGTGGTTTGGCTTGTGTTAACGAGGTCGGTGGTATTTGAGTTTAGGTTGGTATCGATGTCGTTATCGCTAATACCAGGTTTGATACCTAAAATAACCATGCCTGTACTGGATTGTGCAAGGCCTTTACTGTAAACAAGTCCCACCGCTGCTGCTGTGGTGCTTGCCAGCGCCAACTGACCAAATTGTCTGCGTGTTAAGTTTAGTTTCATCTGTAACTCCCAGAATTACTTGCCGTTTGCCATTGTTCTAGGCTTGCTGTAAGCAAGCGAGATTGGCTGATAATGCTTTGTTTTTGAAATGAATGCTATAGAGCATTAGCTATTAAGCGGAGGCTGGGTATTATACTAATTGAATCCAACTTGCCACCGAGGGAATATTATTGTTGTTAACTACAACCAGCATGTAGTAGCCAGGAGGTGCAATGTTGCGATTACTCGTTATTTGAACCTTGAGAGATTTGCCACTCCTAGAGTTAATCGGCGTATCTACTAGCCGTTGTTCTGTATCTAGACCATGAGTTGTTGCCATTGGTCTAATTAGATGAACCCATTTGATCTTCGTTGCAGGTTGATTTGTATGGATGGTGATTGTGCTGCTATACTTTGCTGTTGTGGGAGCACTACTAATTATGGGTCTTGTCTGCGATATGTACGCCGGACTATAAATTTCTATCTGACTTTCATAAGTACCACGAGTAGGATTTCCTCCTGCTACAACTACTCTGCCATCTGGCAGCAATACTGCAACTGAATGATAGACGCGGCCGTTAACAATTGGTGTCTCTACTGCCGTCCAGGTATTCGTGGCTGGATTATAAATCTCTGCTGGCAGCGTAGATTGTGTTATGTCCTCTTCACCTCTGCTGCCATTACACACAAATACGGTGCGATCGGGTAATAAAACCGCATTATGGTGCATCCTGGCATTCAAGAGAGAGGGTGCTGTTGTATAAGTGGGAGTAGTAGCATTGAGATCTACAATATTGACTCGGTTTGTTGCTACACCTCCTCCACCGCCACCGATAATCATCACCTTTTGGTCTTGAGCGGGTGGGAGTAATACGCTAGCAGCTTGGTTGGCCTGATCTGGAGCTTCCAATCCAGACACTGACTGTTCTACGATCGCTCCATTAAATGTTGAAGGTAAAATGAGAATGCATGGTGAGACACCATTGTTGCCCCCCAATTGAGCGCCTGTATAAAAAAGTACGCCACTATCCAACAAGACCAAGTGGGCATAAAGAGCAAATGCACTGGTTTGTTGTGTAAAAATGTTCCAACCAGTAGAACCGTTAAAAATTTCTGGGTTGCGATCGAGGTTGCCAGTTATATCTAAACCCGATAGAGTAAAAATTCTCCCATCACCCAGCGTTAATACGGTAGGATACCAGCGGCCTCTATTCATTGATGCTACTTTTGTCCAACCTCCGTTGCCGCTATTGGCAGTAAAATTAAATATAAAGGAATCGGTTATACCATAAAATGGGTCATATTGTAGAGTTCCACCTGCAACAAATAGTTGTCCGTCACCTCGGAATGAGTGAGCGGCACAGAAAAGGTCAATAGGTTTTCCACTACTATCTCGTGGGATTGTGGGAGTAGTGAAGGTTCCGTCACTAGGCTTCCAAAGCCTAACCCCTTCAGGGGAATTGTCATAGGCTGTTTGGCTAGGATCGTTACCTGAACCACCAAAGAACAATATCTTACCTGTTCTTCCTAAAGCAGCATGGATAGGATTAATCGGAATTTGAGACGATAGTTGCCAAGGCATTTTTTTGTTAACTCCCCTGGTTAAAAAACTAGAATTGTTGAACTATTGTTCGTGAACTGTATACACCAGCAATGGATGAAAAAACTTTTTTCTACTCCCTTTTGCACGCCAAAGTGTCAAGCTTTTAACTTGAGAACACCTAAAGAGTCTTGAGATTTTTTCTGTCTATCCAACTAAAAATTGTGAAAGCAAAACTTATGTTAAGCAAATTTTAAATTAGATAACAGTAAAAGTTATTCTTGTACTTTTTGCCAAAAGAATATTCTTTATAAAATTAATTAAATCTTTTTCTGGTGATATTTTGGATCAAATTGAGAATGGTTTACGTAATCTTTATCTAATTTTAAATGTATTTGCCTATTGACGGCTTCAATCTTTATCATCTGGACATAAGTTCTTTAAAAATGGAGGAAAAAAAGTGCATTGTCTATGTAGTGTATCCAAGTATAAATCAGGTTGGGTATGATGACAGCTAGCAGAATCTTCTGGTGAAACTTAGTACAGCTTTACGTAAAATCATGGCAATTGAGGGTTGAAATTTAAACGCAAAGGGGCGCAGAGGTAAGCGCAGAGGTACGCAAAGAATTGGCTAGGAATTAATGAAATACTGTATTTAGAAGAATGTGTAATAGCTTATTAAGCCGACTGTGGAAAGCAATCAGCTTAATAAATCCGTGATAATTTTAGTTCCAATTTAGCCGTGAGTTGCACCTTGAGGGGGATGTGAGACAACTTTTTTGGCTAAACCTAAAGTCTGCAAAAATAGGATGCTCCACCAAGTAAGATCAATCTCCCACCAAGACAAACCAGATTTCGCCATGTGAGGATAAGTATGATGGTTGTTGTGCCATCCTTCTCCATAAGTTACCAGGGATACCCACCAAAGATTACGAGCGCCATCATTAGCATCAAAGGTGCGATAACCCCATAGGTGTGATGCTGAGTTCACAAACCAGGTTGAGTGCCAAAGTAAGACACTTCTGAGAAATACTCCGTAGAATACAAAAGACCATCCTCCCAATGCGTATAGCAGTAGCCCGAAGGGTATTTGCAACAGCAAAAAGTAGCGATCCAGCCAACGGTAAAAGGGTTGTTTTGCTAAATCAGGAGCATATTTTTTATAGGTGTCATAGTCAAAAAATTCTGGGCGCGGGTAAAAAATCCACAATATATGGCTCCACCAAAATCCTTTTTGAGCAGAGTAGGGATCTAAGTCTATATCTTCTGTGTGAGCGTGATGCTGGCGGTGTCCACCTACCCAAAAAATTGGCCCACCTTGCAAAGCCATCGCTCCGATGAGGGCGATCGCATACTCTAACCACTTGGGAACTTGGAAACTCTTATGGCTCAACAGTCTATGATATCCCAGGCAAATACCAATGCTCCCGAATAACCAGTGGAGAAACACTAGCAAACCTAATGCTGGCCAGGAGAAAAACCAAGGAGCCATAAGTGCTAAGGCATGAATTGTACCAAAAAATATTACGTTTGTCCAACTGAGTCGAGGTGAGTTGCCTCTCTCAGAGGCGATCGCCCCAAAATTTGCGGTCATAAAAATTCCTGTTGATGGATGATGAAGCAATTTGCCTTTTCTCGGAGCCATCCCACAAGGGATTTACCCCCACTGCACACTAGTTTGTTACAGTAGAGTAAAGCAAGTATCACTTACATTTGTAATGCTAGCAAAACTCTGATATTCTTGCAAGTGCCACTTGCAATTTTTTATGTCGTCTCACCTTATTTCTACTCGTCAACGCCTGATTCAAGCTGCACTTGAATTGTTTTCTGCTCAGGGAGTTAGCGCTACCACAACCCGCCAAATTGCTGAAAAAGCCGAAGTCAATGAAGTGACTCTATTTCGGAATTTTGGTAATAAACATGGACTGCTTTTAGCTGTGCTGGAAGAGTCCGCAGCCTTTAAAGATTTGGGTGAGTCACTGGTGCGACGGGCAACGCCTCCCGGCAATGTTTACCAAGCTCTGAAAGATTATGCAAGTGATAGCTTGCACGCATTAGAACGAGTCCCAGAGTTCGTTCGATCTGTGGTAGGGGAAGCCGACCAATTTCCGGCAGAAAATCGCCGCGCACTAGGCAGGGGAGTAACAGAGGCAAACCGTTATGTAGCTCAGTATTTAGCTACTGTAATTCAGCAAGGACATTTAAATACCTACTTACCGGCAGAGAAATTAGCCAGTTTGCTAAATGGGATGATTTTGGGATATGCCGTAATTGAGTTCACCAGTGAATTTCATGAACTTTGGGAGGATCGGGATGATTTTCTGGAAAATTTGGTGGAGTTGTTTTTACATGGAGCCATGTCATCCTCAGCAGAATCAGCAACAAACGGTTCCCAAGGGGGGGTCAATACCACCGAAGTAGTTGATTTACCAGCTAATTTAGTTAACGAAATTCTGCAACAAGCAAGGAAATCGGGAATCCGAGATTATGCTTTGGCTTATGTGCTATTTGGGGCTGGGTTATCGGCCACAGAAGTAATTTGCTTAGAGCGATCGCAGCAAATCAATGATACTCAAGGGCACTTTTTACAGATCACAATCCCTGGATTTGTCCGTCAAGTACCTGTGAATCAGTGGATTTTGGGCAAACGCTACGGTTCTTTTACTAATAATCCATTAATCAAATGGCTGAAAAGTCGTAAAGATACTCAAACAGCCATGTTTTTGAATGAAACAGGCACACCCATGTCAGAATCAGAGCTTGAGGCACGTTGGCAAGTATGGAGTGAAAGGCTATTAACTCCCCAAGGAAAAACGCCAGCGATCGCTCAGGCACAACAAACCTGGCGCGTAGAAATGTTAATGCGAGGAATCAGCTTAGAAAATCTGATTATCTTAACAGGTTGCGATCGCTCCCAATTACAACCTTATGTCCGCCGAGCCAAAGAAAAAGCCGCACTAGAGCAAGCCACTCGTTTGGATCACAAGCCAGGATAGGATTTTCAGGAGTGGGGGATGAGGGGGATGAGGGAGATGAGGGAGAATAATTACTAACTCCTGTACAGATGCGATTAATCGCGTCTCTACTCCTAACTCATTAATTCAATGGCTCCATAATAGCCCTTAAACCGTTGCTAGAGAGTGTTTTTAGCATTTCTTTAGCATTATATTCGCTGCTAAATACTCCTGCTTGCATCACTCTTTGGCCTTGCCAAACAGTGGGAAATGCACCAGGAGCAATGAATCTTACTAAATCTCGCTCCTTATCAGTTGCAAGTGGCACTACTACGCGATAACGTATACCAAATTGTCTTGCAGAGTTACCGCCATCAGGAATACTTGCAGAACTTGTTTGTATATTGGGAGTATTACTAATGGAGATATTGCTATCAGGAAGTGGTAAAAGTGCTGAAGCATTTGGGGCAGTAGCTTCTACTGTTGGTAATGGCTGCTGTGTTTGATTCCTCGTGCTGAGAACTGAATTGGATGGGTATTCAGGGGCAGTAAACTCAATGGTATTAGGAGCAATTTGCACATAATTTAACTGTGGTGTATTAGTCGGCTGTGTTCGACTAGAAGTTGTAACTCTTGAAGTGTTAGTTGGTATTTGTCTAGCTGATAAGCTGCTAGGAATAGGAAATCTAGCAACTCTATAAGTGGATGGCTGTTGATTGGAGATGGATGCCGAAAGTGGTATGTTCGCAGGCAACAATGGCAGCAGTCTACTGTTTAATTGTCTAGGAACAGGATTACTAGGTGAAATAGTCTTGCTGTCGTTGGTAGTTTGAGATATTTCGGGAGCCGAGAAGGTAATTTCCCCAGTTGGTGGTATTTCTCGTAAGACATTGTTGGGAGCCGGAGCCGGTTGAGAATTTTGAGTTGCTAGTGCGATTGTCCCGTTTATATCTACTTTGCCAGTGATGCGATCGCTCACAAGATTGTTACCACCAGCCGAAATCACCTGTTTAGCAGCGCTGGCGTTAATATCGTAGCGGGCATTATTTTGAAATTGATTACCTCCAGGTTCAGATGCACTACCCAAATCTGGCATTGCTTGAGCGATCGCAACTAAACCATCTTCTTTATTGTCTTGAATAATATTATTCCGTAAAATCGGGCGGGCTTTTGCTTGCACGATAATTCCCGATCTATTGTTCTGAATTTGATTGCTTATAATTATAGGAGCGGCATTTTGAGCAATATTGATGCCAAAACCCGTTTCGTGAAAAACATTTTCCTTCACTTGGGGACTGGAATTCCCGGCAATTGTGATGCCATTGGCTCCATTGCGATCGAAGTAATTCTTGCTAATGGTGGGTGCAGCATTACCACTGACAGAAATCCCATCTTGGGTACTGCCAGTAAATGTATTTTCCACAATTACCGGATCGCTAGATTCAATCCATAAACCGTAACCCCGGCGATTAGGGTTTGTCACCGTTACGCCAGTTAGCAAGGCTTGGGTTGCTCCCACAATTGTGACATTTTGACCGGCAAAGCTGCGGCTCAGGTAATCACCGCCTCCCTGAATGATAATATCCTTACCTTGATTATTAGGGTTGCCTTGAATTGAAACACCTGGTTTCAGCATTAAGGGGAATTCCTCTCCTGTCTCGGCGCTATAAGTGCCTGTGGAGAGCATAATTATAGTATTGGTGTTAGCTAATCGTAAAGCTTGGGTAATTGTTTTCACAGGAGCGGATTGGCTGCCATTACCTGCGCTATCATTTCCACCATTTGGGTTGACAAACAGCACGTTAGCCTGAGAATTTTGGGTTTCACCTTGAGGTGCTGAATTTGGTGTCAATGGAATTTGAGCGATCGCGCTACCCAGGAACGCCATACTTACCGCTTCCATGCTTATCGTCAAAGATAATACTGATAAACTAAAAAATAAGAGCTTTGCTGATTCCAGAAACTTCCGTTTTGCAAGCATAATATCTACTTTACGGTACTTATAGAACACCCGACAGTGAATCATATTTAACACCCATCCCTAGAAGTTACAATAAATTTTTATACTCTGAGAGAGTATTATGTCGATAATATTACTCATATATTGACCGATTGGCAATTTTGAATACAGGGTAATAAACGATATTGTGCCTGTTCAACAATTACTCTCTAACTAAATAGTATCTATGCAGTCTCAGTTTAATTTGCCTATTGTAGATTTTCTGATATATCTCTTTCGGCTAGTCCTTTGTAAGCTTGTCATTTACCCTAAAATACTTGACTAACCTTAGTGCAAAACTGTAGCCTCAAACTACCCTTATCACTGCTTATAGGAACATGAGATAATTTATCACAACTCTCACTCCTACGTCTTTTTGCGTAGATTCTGCAAAAATTAAGTAAGAAAAGCAAATTAATTAACTTATGGTTACTAGGATTTATGATAATTCACATTTTGATGAAAGCACTAATGGGGTTGTTGTAATGGTCGAGCCATACAGCCAAAAAGAGCAAGTACAACAAGTTGTCTACCGCATTTTAGATGCTAATTTAGATCGCGCTCGTGAAGGCTTGCGAATTATTGAAGAATGGTGTCGCTTTGGCTTGAATAATCCCCAGTTATCTCTTGAATGCAAGCGCCTGCGCCAAGATGTAGCCAAGTGGCATACCTCAGAATTGCGGGCAGCGCGAGATACACCAGGCGATCTGGGGACTGAGTTAACTCATCCTCAAGAAGAAGAACGAGCTAGTATAAAATCGGTATTGCAAGCTAACTTTTGCCGTGTGGAAGAAGCCTTGCGGGTGTTGGAAGAATACAGCAAGCTAACCCAACCAAATATGGCTAAAGCTTGTAAGCAGATGCGTTATCAGGTTTATACCCTAGAAAGTAGTTTAATGGGTCATCAGCGCCATCAATTGTTGTGGCGATCGCATTTGTATCTGGTTACTTCCCCTAATGAAAATTTGTTGAATAACGTCGAAGCTGCACTCAAAGGTGGATTAACGCTTTTACAATACCGCGACAAAACCACCGATGACTCTTTGCGTCTGGAACAAGCAAGAAAATTACGGCAGTTATGTCATATCTACGGTGCTTTGTTCATTGTTAACGATCGCGTGGATCTTGCTTTAGCTGTCGATGCCGATGGGGTACATCTAGGACAACAAGATATGCCTATTGCTGTTGCTCGGCAATTACTTGGTTCACAGCGTCTGATTGGTCTTTCTACCACAAATAAAGAAGAAATGCAAGGGGCAATTGCTGAAGGTGTAGATTACATTGGCGTGGGGCCAGTTTATGAAACTCCCACGAAAGTAGGTAAAGCTGCCACAGGTTTAGAATATGTCAGCTATGCAGCCAAAAATTGCTCAATTCCCTGGTTTGCCATTGGGGGAATAGATGCGAATAATATCAATGATGTGATTGATGCCGGAGCCAAACGGGTAGCGGTAGTGCGATCGCTCATGCAAGCCGAACAGCCTACCCTCGTCACACAATATTTGCTATCTCAACTCAATCGCATTAAACCAGAAATTTATTCATAGTCATTTGTCATTAGTCATTTGTGTAACCAATTCCCAATTCCCCATTCCCAATTCCCCACACCAAATTTATGTCTAATGAAATTACGATTCATGTAAATGGGGAAACCCATAGCTGCTCATTTGAAACTTTTTTACCCGATTTGCTCCAAAAACTGGGTTTTAACCCCCGGTTGGTGGCTGTAGAATATAATGGCGAAATTTTACATCGCCAGTTTTGGACAGATACAAAAGTGCAATCAGGCGATCGCTTAGAAGTGGTAACTATTGTTGGTGGTGGTTAAGTCTGTTTCAACCTCAAGGATTTTCGGGATATTTCGGAATCAACCTTTTGGGCTGGCAAAATGCGCGTGAGTTTCTAAAAGTTGCACTATCTGGGAACTCAAAGTAATACAAAACTCTCTATAATCTGTATATATAGAATTTTACGTATTTATACCCAAATTTTGTAAATTTATTGTGAAGCAAATAATAGAATTTCCTCTTGAAAGTGGCGAATCCATTTTTGTTGAAGTAGACGAAGCCGCACAGATTGACGATCGCATCGGTTTGCGAGATCAAATGGTTGATAAAGCTACACAAACTTTCGAGTCAGCCCTAGAAACCGTTAAGCCCATAGCTAATGCAATTATTACCAAAATAGGTAGTCTCAAACAGCCGGCAGATGAAGTAGAAGTCAAGTTTGGCATCAAAATTAGCGCTCAACTTGGGGCGGTTGTAGCTTCTGGCAATAGTGAAGTCAACTATGAAATCACTTTGAAGTGGAAAAAAGATTCACAAAATGGTAGCACCTCTTGAGTCATCTATTGTCAGAATTTACTCTAACAGTAACAAGGGCAAAGTAATTGGTGCTGGCTTCTTAGTTTCTCAAAAGCATATCCTCACCTGCGCCCATGTGGTAGCTGATGCTTTGGGACTTGCCAGAACAACTGCCCAAATGCCAGATGCAGAAATAACTTTGGATTTTCCGTTAGTTGCACCCAAACAACTGCTCAAAGCTAAGGTTGTTTTCTGGCTACCTGTGAATCCTAGTGAGGAATTAGAAGATATTGCCGGATTAGAGTTAGCACTTTCTCCCCCAAATCAGGCTCTAATAGCACCATTAATTACATCTGATGAATGGGCGGGACATCCTTTCCGAGTATTTGGTTTTCCCGCAGGACAGCCAGATGGTGTTTGGGCTACCGGCGTTTTACGCGGACACACGGGTAAAGGTTGGGTGCAACTAGAGGATGAGAAACAAACAGGTTATGCATTAAAGCCAGGTTTCAGTGGTGCGCCAATATGGGATGGTGAACTTCAGGGTGTAGTAGGAATAGCAGTAGCGGCAGACATCAACCAACCAGATGCTAAGGTTGGGTTTATGATTCCCACACAGGTGCTGGTGATAGCATGGTCTGTATTGAGTGAGCAAGCTATTGCTTCATGTCCCTATCGTGGTTTATTTGCTTTTCGGGAAGAAGACGCACGATTTTTCTTTGGGCGAGATATTTTCACCCAGAAACTTGTAGATACAGTACAAAAACAATCATTAGTAGCGGTAATTGGGGCTTCTGGTAGTGGTAAGTCTAGTGTGGTGTTTGCGGGTTTGATTCCTAATTTACGTCAACAAAGCAATTGGCTAATTGAGTCCTTTCGCCCAAAAACTCATCCTGTAGATGAACTTGCAGCAGTAATTGTGCGTCTACGTGAACCAGAGAAGGGAAAGACGCAACAGGATATTGAGGCGGGAAAGTTAGCTTGTGGGTTGCGATCGCAAGAAGTAACAGCACATACTGTTTTATCCCGAATTGTGTCAGAGAACGATAATAAGCGGCTGTTACTGGTAGTCGATCAATTTGAGGAACTTTACGCTTCTTGCTCAGATATTCAAGAGCGGCAATTATTTTTAAATCAACTATTAGAAGCGGCTACACTGGTAGAGAATTTTACCCTTTTGCTAACCTTGCGGGCTGACTTTCTGGGATATGCGCTTTTAGATTATCGCTTTGCCAATGCTTTGCAGAATGCCGATTTAAAACTTGCGCCAATGAACAGAGAAGAATTGCAGCAAGCGATCGCTCTACCCGCAAACAAGCAAGGGGTAAGGTTAGAAGAGGGTCTTGTGAAGCAGATTCTCCAAGCGGTGGTAGATTCACCAGGGAATTTGCCTTTACTAGAATTTACTTTAACGCAACTATGGGCAGAACAGCAAAATCGTCAAATGACTCATGCGGCTTATGAAGCAATTGGCGGTGTAGAAAAGTCTTTAGCGAACCACGCAGAAGCCGAATTTGCCAAGCTAAAGCCCAAGGAACAAGAACAAGCACAGCAAATATTTGTCCAGCTAGTGCGTCCTGGGGAAGGGACAGAAGACACACGCCGACTAGCTACTAGAAATGAGGTAGGAGAGAATTGGGATTTGGTTAAGCGTCTAGCTGATGCGCGGCTAGTGGTAACTGGACTTAATGACACTGCTGGTAAAAAACAAGAAACAGTAGAAATTGTCCATGAAACCTTGATTCGGGAATGGGGACAACTGCATAGATGGATGGAGAGCGATCGCTCTTTTCGCACTTGGCAAGAAGTATTGCGATCGAGAATGCGTCAGTGGGAAAATGCCGGACAAGATGAAGGGCCATTGCTGCGAGGTGTACCGCTAGGGGAAGCGGAAAATTGGCTCCAGCAGCGCCAAGATGAGTTGAGCCAAACAGAGCAAGATTTTATCCAGCAGAGTTTGACATTGCGCGATCGCGATCGTCAGCAAAAAGAACGCCGTCGCAAGCTTACTCTATTTGGGCTGACAGGTGGTTTACTAATAGTCTCAATCCTAGCTATGGTTGCATTTTGGCTACGATGGACAGCTGAGGTTGAAGGCTCTGGAGTCACTGCTTTAAGAAATTTTGAGTCTGGCGATGGAGAAATTGAGGCTTTGGTGTCAGCAATGGAAGCCGGACAAGAAGTTAAAAAGATGGCTTTTTGGAATAGTAATTGTTTGCAAGATTGTCCAGCCACAAGTCCACTGCTAGCTTTGCAGAAGATTCTGGATAATATTCATCAAATAAATCAAATCAATACTTACCAAAAAGGTGTAAACAGTATCCGGTTTATTCAAAAGGATAACCAACAGGAATTAATTGTTGCCGGTGGAGAAGATGGCACAGTTACATGGCGAGATTTTCACGGAAAGCCATTGATAACATTGAAAAATCCTAAATTGCCCAATAACAGTATCAAAAGTATCGACTTTAACGAAGATCAAACAATATTAGCAACAGCTGCAAATAATGGTTGGGTAAAACTGTGGGATGTTTCACAGATGTGGAATTTTTTATCAACAGATCGAAATTGGTCTCCACCTGCCATAACATCTATACATCATCAATGTGACAAAAAAGAATACGACTTAGCAAAAGAGGGTGATAAATGTAGTGTTAACAATGTTCGTTTTCTTGCCTATAAAAATCTATTAGCAACAACTGGAGATGATGGCTACGTCAGACTGTGGACTCTCCAAGGGAAAATTGTTAAAACAATACTTGCTCACAAAGGTAGTATCAAAAACCTTAATCCCAACCCAGATAATAACCAACAATTTGCTACGGCTGGAGAGGATGGACTAGCAAAGCTTTGGAATATCAATCAGACAGAACCGATAGCAATATTTAAAGGTCATCAATGCAATGTCAAAGACACTAAAAAATGTGGTGTTAACAATGTCTGGTTTTACCCTAAAGAAAAGCAACTTGCTACAGCTGGAGATGATGGTACTGTCAGGCTGTGGAATTTTTCAGGAAAAGAACTAGCAGAACAAAAATTTGAGGCTCACTCTGAAGGTGTTGAGACAGTTCGTATTAAAGATAGGCTGATTGCTACATCAGGTAGCGATGGCAAAGTCAGGCTGTGGAAAGATTTCAATAGAACATTGGAAGCAGAATTTAAAGGTCATCAGGGCAGTGTTGTCAGCACTCGCTTTAATCTTGGAGGCGATATTCTTGCCACTGCTGGAAAAGATGATGGTACGGTGAGATTCTGGGCAGTTCCAGGAAAATCATTAATCAAACCCAAAAACCCCTTAATCAAACTAGAGGAGCATGAAGAAGCCGTTCATAGTGTTCGTTTTAGCCCAGATGGTAAGTTACTGGTTACAGCTTCAGAGGATGACTATATTAGGCTTTGGAAGCTCGATGGTCAGCCGGGAATAAAATTCAAAGCCAATCAAGGCGGTGTCATCACTGTACGTTTTAGCCCAGACAAAGCAAAAAACCTAATTGTTACAGGTGGAAAAGATGGCACAATAAAGCTCTGGACGGGCACCGGAAAACAGTTAAAACCTTTGAAATCTTTCGAGGGGCATTTTCCTCAAGCAGTACGAACTATCAATTTTAACAATAAAGGGGATAGGCTTGTTACTGTTGGAGATGATGGCATAGCGAAAGTGTGGGATCTCAAAGGAAACAAGTTGCAAGAATTTAAACAGCAAGGCAAGGTTGAAACTACCAGATTTAGTCCAGATGGCAAGCTGCTAGCTACAGTTGGAGAAAATGGGACAGTATTGCTGTGGGATATTAATGGCAAGCTGCTTAAAAAATTGACGGGACATAAAGGCTATGTCAACACTGTCAGTTTTAGCCCTAACGAGAATAAATTGGCTACATCTGGAGATGATGGTACTGTCAGGCTGTGGGATTTTTCAGGAAAGCAGTTAAAAGAATTTAAGACTTATGAAGGCAGAGTCACACACATAAATTTCAGCCCAGATGGTAAACTACTGGCTACATCTTCAGCAAACTACACAGCTAGGTTGTGGAATTTATCAGGACAACAGGTAGCAGAATTTACAGGTCGTCAAGGCTTTGTCAGAAGTGCAGGTTTTAGCCCCGATGGTAAACTGCTAGCTATAGCCACTGAAGACCATACAGTAATAGTGTGGCGTATCCGGGGATTAGATGAACTGTTGCATGAAGGATGCGATCGCCTTAAAGATTACCTTGTAACTAATCCTGATGAAAAGAAAAAACTGAGTGTATGCCCTGGAATGTAATAAAAGTATCACAAATCTGATTTATATAGCGACCTGTGAAGGGTTCGACCCTTGGCTAATTCTTTACCTTTGCGGCCAAGTTGTTCGCGTAGTTGCTGGTCTTTGCACAACCGATTGAAAGCTTGAAACACATCATAACCAGAATCGGGATTAACCAGTATCCCATTTTCTTCATGCTGAACTATATCTACAACACCACCTAAGCGAGGGGCAATTATCGGCTTACCGAAGTAACTAGCTTCTAAATAAACCATACCAAAACCTTCCATATTGTTAGGTTTCGTATCCAATAAAGTCAGCATGGCAAATATATCACAAGCTGCATAATAACCTGCTAATTCTCGCTCAGGCACATATCCGGCAAAGTGGACGCGCTTATCTACCCGCAAACGATGCGCCAAAGATTTCAGTTCTGATTCATGTCTCCCTTCACCGCAGA
Source organism: Nostoc sp. (assembly GCF_036917435.1). Classification (GTDB taxonomy): domain Bacteria; phylum Cyanobacteriota; class Cyanobacteriia; order Cyanobacteriales; family Nostocaceae; genus Nostoc. The sequence goes on along the minus strand of NZ_JBALDM010000012.1, from coordinate 193,812 downwards.
TTATATAGTGGACATCCACCCCAAAAGTTAGCAATAGTGGAATATTATCAATTACTCGGTCGAAACCTTTATGTTTTACTAACCTTCCGATAGAAAGAATAACTATTGATGAATCGGGAATGTTGTACGCCTGACGCACACGAACACGTAAATCATCAAGGCTGCTGGGACTCTCTACATTATTAGCAAATTTTTCTGGTCTAATTACTGGGTTAATGACATGGGTAGGAGTATCTAATCGGAAAGCCGTTCTCAGATAGTCTTGTGTATAAGAACTGTTACAAACAATACCTTCGGCTCTATGAAGTGTTAATTTAAATAGCGATCGCAACACGGGATTGTGTAAAGTACAAAGAAAATCATTCCCGTGCAGATAGATAAAAAAGCGAATAGGTAAAAAATAGCTCAATAGCAACAGTGAAGGAAAGTCATAGCCGTGGCCCCACTCTATATAACGGTAGTGATAACGAAAATAGAGTTTGATTGCTAGGACAAATGAGCAGACGATATTGACAAAAGGCTTCAGAATACTTCCCACAAAGCCACTACGCCCATATCTAGGATAAGACCAGCGATACACGGGAAACTGTTGACCTTCATCAAATACTTTATCTCCTGAGCAACTAGCCGCCAGGACAATAACTCGTTCTGGATCTTGAAGACAGCGATTGTAAATATATTCCCCAATTACAGCTTCTTTCGGCCGGAATATCCGGCTGATGACTAGGATATCTGGGTATGCAGCTTTATCTCTAATTTTGGCTGTTAGTTGAGAAATATGTTCCATAATCAAATTAATAAATTTACTTCAAATAATTTTTAATTTATTTACAATTACGATTACTTTGAAGGCCATAATTATCATTTTATTTCTTTTAAAACGAATGTGGTAGACAAATTTGAAGCTTATTTCAGGAGATTAGCCGGGAAGATTATTTTTATAGTGTTGATTTTATTTTTGCTGCAAATTGCTCACTAATTGAAAATTTCTGTGCATAATGAACAATAAAATCTAGCACTTGTAGTCAAATTACTCAGTGAAGAACTGTTGTGAAAATTACGACATTTACTTACATTTAATAGAATATCTTATCTAGGATATTCCATTGTGCCAAAACGCCAAAAAATTGAATAAGTATTTTATGGGTATCGATGTCTGATTAGTCCTTATAGCAAGGATTATACTCAATTTAAAGTCTTTTGTTCTATAAGTACATAATTTATATTATGTAAATTTAAATACTAAAGTCTATGAAATATCATCTCATCTTCTAACCAAACCAGTAGGGTGAAGTATTAAAAAATTAATCAAAATAATCATGAAAAATTGGAATAATCTGTATAATCCAAGACTGTAGTCTAGAAGTGCCTAGTCTAAAACGTAGCAACAATTGCCCGTTCGCAAATTTCTGTAATTGTGAACATATCTTAAGGTACGGTTCCCCAGTCGAGAAATCCCCCATGCGATCGCTGCCTACGCCAGATAAGACGCGGTAGATTGAATATGTAGCCTTTATCAAGTGAATGCTACAAACTCGCTTGCTTGTTACGGACTGGCGTTAGCAACATACCGCAAAACTCCTACCAGTATGGGGAGAAATCATAAAAAATTCTGTTTTCCAAGCGATTGTACTATGCGTAAAAAACTACAACAAATCATCAAACCACTGTTAAAAACCTTCTTAGCCCTAAGCCTGGTATTAGCTTTGGTTCTTAGTCACGCCGATGGCGCATTAGCAGCCCGTAGTGGGGGCCGTATCGGTGGTGGCTCATTTAGAGCGCCTTCTAGCCGCACCTATGCACCGCGCACTTATGCACCTCCTGGTGGAGGCGGATACTACCCTGGCGGTGGTTTTGGTGGCGGTTTTGGCTTTCCCTTCCTAATTCCTTTTTGGGGTATTGGGGGAGGATTTGGTGGTCTATTCAGCATCTTAATCTTCTTTGCGATCGCTAATTTCTTAGTGCAAACTTTCCGCCGCGCCTCTAGCGGTGAAACTCCAGAAGCAGATTACAGCAGCAACTCTCCTGTTTCTGTAACACGTTTGCAAGTAGGTTTGTTAGCTCAAGCCCGCGAATTGCAAAATGAACTCAACCACATTGCCGAAACTGCTGATACTAACACCCCAGAGGGCAGAGCAGAAATTTTGCAAGAAGCCAGCCTAGCTTTACTCCGCCATCCCGAATACTTTGTATATGCAGGTGGTGGCACTCAACAAGCCAGTTTAAATTCAGCTGAAAGTCAGTTTAATAGGCTGTCACTGGCAGAACGTAGCAAGTTTAGCGAAGAAACTCTTTCTAACGTCAACAACCAGCTAAAATCAGCCCTTGCCAAAGAAGCTTTACCCCCGACAGGTGAACTAGACAATCCCACCCGCCTATTTACTGAAGGCCCTGGTGAATATATTATCGTCACCTTGCTAGCCGCGACATTAGGCAAGTTTGAAATCCCTACAGCAATTAACAGTGCTGATGATTTGCGTCAAGCTTTGCGCCAAATTGGTAGTATCCCTAGCGAAAAACTTTTGGCAATTGAAGTACTTTGGACTCCGCAAGCTGAAAATGATACCCTGACATCTGATGATGTACTGGCAAATTATCCTGATTTGAGACTTGTTTAATCTCTGAAAAATTTCGCGCCAAGATGCTAATAAATAACCTAGTATCTTCGCGCAACAAATAAATTCCCTTTTAAGGGGAATAACTAGAAAACCGTTTGTCAATGACAAGCGGTTTTTTCAAGCAATAACTCAACCAACCGAAAAGATACGTAGGGTGTGTTAGAACGCAGTTCGTAACGCACGCTACAATACCTAATTTTTTTCAAAAATCAAATATGATTCCTATGGATGAAACCATCAGTTAAAACGCTCCATACAGTCACAGTTTCAATTCTGCCGTTTGCTTATTATGCATAATTTATAGCTTTTGTTCGTGCCATTCCACTCTGTACTTGATTGCTCTATAAAGATGCATCATGGCATTGGTAAGCTTAAAGACAATTTTCTCCAGAATAGAGCGTTTAGGATGTGCAATTCTTTGGTGTTCTTCAAAATAAGTCAACATTTCATCCATCTTTGACTGTCCCTTTTGAATTTTAACCAGTTCAATTTTGTTATTGAAAAAGGAAATACCTGACATCTCGCTCCATCTCACTGGCAGCCCTGCTTTATAGGCAGCTAAAGCAATGGCATTACCTTCGCCTTCATAAACTCCATTTTGCTCAAAATATTTGGCAAGGATTGACCATGTTTCTAAAAATTCAATTTCTTTTCCTGTTGACTTAGTGACAGAAAATAAATATTCATGGACAAAGATAACATTTTCACATTCTGGCTCTAAATTTAAAAATTGTGCTGCTTTTTTAATGACTTCAATTTCTCTAGCAAATTTTTTGTTGGTTGTTCCCAAAGCTTTGGCAAATTTTTTCGGCATATCCATACAAGCCCTAGCACTTATTCCTGGCTCTAAAAGCCATTCCATATCTTCTGGAACTGGTGCCAAGATTCGCATATCTGAATCAATGAATATACATGAATTAAATAGAGATAATGCTTTAGCAATGGCAAATCTCTTGTCGTGGTAACACTTAACACCCTGCTGCTGATGCTCAAATGCTAAAACTTGAGGATATTTGCTAAATTCTTGAGGCTGATCGGTGAGAATTATAAAAGCAGTGTTAGGTGAATAGAGTTCTAGGTCTTTTGCTAACAAAGCAGCTAGCGCCCGATACACTTTGCCTAATGCTAAAGTACAAAAGCAGAATTTTTGTTGACTCATATTTGTATAATTTGAGAGTAAAATCTTGAAAAGGTGAAATTATCCAATTAGTTAATACAACAGATTGCTTCTTCGTGAGGTACAGGATTTTAGTCTAAAAACAAGATAAAAAGCTTTTTTCACTCCTGGTCAGAGTCTGATTTGAAAAAAACCTCATAAGGCAAGAAAAACCGCCAGAGGAAACCAGGGGGAAGTACGGCACTAGATTCAGCATCTATAGGTAAATATTGAGAACGGTAGATTTCAATAGCCTGCTTTTTCTTAGATTGCACTTGATGAATTGCAACTCGATGAGCGCCTACCAATTCATCAAACTTGAGACTGCTAAACAATAAAGACTTCCAAAGCAACCAGATAGCATATTGCCATAGTTCTACTGTCACTTCTGCTTTAGTAATAGCAGCTTTAACTAATTGATAAGTAATTTCATGATCTGTACTGCGATCCTGTTTATGAGTGACGTACACTTCTTCTGGTTGAAAACTACCTAACAATTGCGCCATCTCTTCAATGGTTTGTTGTTGTTCAGTTTCTGTCATTTTAGATAATGCACCATCACATTTATCAAGAAAGTGAATATCTGTTGATTCCACACCTAAAATTTTCAAAGCTGCTAGTGCTTCTTCCCTACGAATTTGAACAATTTCTGAACGGGTAATCTTAGTATGACCTCGATGAGAACCTCCTCCATCTGTAACAAAAACAACTTTAATCGGTATTCCTTGTTCTCGCTTGAGTGCAATCAGACCCCCACAACCTAGTGCTTCATCATCTTGGTGAGGAGAAAATACAATTACCGATTTCTGGTTAATATTTAGTTGTTGACTACCTTGATATAGAAGCCAGTAGAACTGTAGTTGAATCAGTATTTCTCGGAATTTGTAATTCAACAACCACCACTTATTATGCAGACCTAACTTTAAGCGGTGAAGAAGATTTCTTATTTTCATAGCACCAGATATTATTGGAATTACGGAAATTGCCGATCAGAATTGTATTAATATTTCTGTATAGAAATATTATCCAACGGCTATCTAGCATCTGGATTAAATGAGAAAAATTAATTGCTATATGATTTCCGACTTTTATCTTATTTTGATATTTAATTAAAGTAATGTCAATATTGTGTATTTATTATGTCATTTTTACAAATTGAATAGTTCGAGTGAATTGGAAAATTTTTGTAAGTAATACCAGGTTCGGATAATTCGTTTTATGATATTATGAAAAATCTTCATAGTCTTACTTGTTAGAATTACAGATGTCTCCAGAAGTTCGTTGATGATTAAGAAATTAAGTAATCTCATGATTATTACTTAATGAGCATTGATTAAATTCTATATTTTGCGTTGCCTTAATTTAACCCAACGTCACATCAATACATATAGTCAGTAGTCACACGTTAGGGCTAAAATATTGAATCAGTACATCAAGGTATAACTTAAACATACTAGTACTTACGCACTGGAAACTGAAACCTAGACTCTCTTTAACCTTCCTTAAAAATCTACGGTATACACACAAATCTTGCGGCAGCCATATCTTTATTAATTAATCTCGCACTGCGTCTCATAGCTGAAGTCCACTTAAGTGGACTAAATGAGCAGGAGATATTGCTGAGTCTGACAGTTGAGAGGGCGACAAAAATGTGGGTAGAGAATTTTTCTACTTCTATGTACACCGTAGCCCATAAATAGCCAACTTTTTAAGGGGGTTGCGAAAGTTCTTATGCGTAATACCAATTAACTATATAAGGAACGAACCGCAAAGGGCGCAAAGGACACAAAGAAAGAAGGAAGGAAGCCGAGGAAATTTGGCGCAACCTCATAAAGAAATGGTATAAGTCCTGTATATTCTATAAAAATTATTCCTAGCCAAGACTTTGGTAATATTATCGAAATGTTATACACGTAAAGCGTTATCTTATGCCTAATGTTGAAGCCGACGAAAACCGAGAGCATCGCATTAAAACAGAGATCATTGTAGATGCCGAAGACAAAGAAGACCGGGCTATGGGTTGGTATTACTACCTAGAAGAGACTCTCAATTTTCCCTTTATGGCTAAATGGACTAAGAAGGGACGCAAATCAGGCTCTATCGAGGAGAAACAAGTTGAAGTGCTGGGAATGGCCCCAGATGATGAGTGCTTAAAAGATATGTTTGTTGAAGTGGCTTATATTAATGGTAAGGATGATGATGTATATTCTGCAAAGTTATCTGAAGTAGTAGCCATTGATGCTGACACTGAAACTCAAGATGCGATCGCAGACTGGCTCTATTGGATTGCCAGAGGGTACAAGTTTTAAATTCTAGGATAAATACCGAATGACGCGGCGGGGATTGCCAGCAGCGACAACATTCTCAGGTATATCTTTGACAACTACACTGCCTAATTTATGCCAACCAATCTTTTTTGTCCAAAGCCCAACTAAAAATCCAATGCAGACTGAAAGTTTTTTATAAAGAGTTTGTCATCTAAAGTGAGTTCAGATTGTTTCAACTTTTTAAGCAGTATGTATCGCTTAATAGCTTCTTGCTGTAAATAAAGTTTATCCGCTTCAGCATATACAGCCTCAAAATTGTTTAGCACGATGTATTGGACTCCTTAGAACAAAGTAATAAGTGCAAAGAGGAACAATAGTGTTAATTTTTATTGTTATGATTAGCGATTTAGTTTTTGCCTGAAAACCAATTATTTGATGCTTCTCTCAAATCTTCTGATCTATACTCAGCTTTCCATTTACATGTAGAACAACTAAATTCAAAGGAAATATTTCTTATGTATTCGGTATATTTCAAATGAACTGAGTGGCAATTTGGGCAGAATCCCCTAATTATCAGTAACTCTAGTTCTTTCTCTTTTTTTATGTTGAACATCTTTGGAAAATTCAGTGACTTCCTTAATTAGTGTGAGATTGATTTTCCTAATCTTTAATATGATGAGGACTTACGCAAAAAATATCTCAAACCTTGATTTTCGCTAGGGGCAATTCATGAATTGCCCTTACCACGTGTAGTTTTGCATAAGTCCTAATGACAAATCATTTTTACCCATCATAATTAGCCGTGACCGAATCTTGACTCGACCCTTCCTTAAATCCTTAAAGAGTTAACTTAGTTAACACCGCTTAGGCGTATTGATCTGAATTGGTAATTTGAGATAAGCTAATCGGCATTTAACTTGCATCATCAGGGCGGGCAAGATGCAAGACACTGATAAAATTTTAATATGCAAATTAGATGTGTTTTAGCTTAGGAATGCAAACTTAATTCTGATGGAACGGAGAATGGTGCGTTACGCAACGCTTTCACACCCTACTTTTACACTTTATTTAATCTACGTTCCTTAGTAAGTATTTATAAGTAAGCTCTTAAGCTGTATGTAGCATTACAGGTATCTGTTTGAGATGATGTATTACCAAGTTGAAGATGTATAAGATAAGTATATAAAGTTTGAGTTTGTTACAAAAAGTTACAAAAAGTGAATTATACTATTGGATTTTGTATAAGTTTAAGTGGGCAGAATCGGATATCTCAAAATAAATATTTTTCTCTTGAGCATAAATAAATTTAGGGTCTTGAGACTCTTTTAACAATTTGTAAAGAAAATTGTGGTAATTTGATTTAAGTGGTAGCAGAAAAGACTAATTAACTAAATATGGCATAAGTAGCTTTTCCCTGCCGTTTAGCTCGGTACATGGCAATATCAGCATCCCGTAGGAGAGTTGCAGGCTCCTCATAACTACTAAAATTCCAAGTAATACCAATGCTAGCTGTTGTAGATAACTCATATCCATTCAGATTAAGTGGCGATCGCAACGATTCTTGAATCCGTTTAGCAACATTGGTAGCGTCAGTAATATCTTTAATATCCTCTAAAAGAACAGTAAACTCATCACCACCAAATCGTGCTACGGTATCGCCACCGCGTAAACACGACTCTAAACGTCTAGCGATCGCTACTAAAAAATCATCCCCTATTCCATGCCCAAAGCGATCGTTAATCTCTTTGAAGCCATCTAAATCCAAAAATAAAACTGCAAAATAATAATCGCTTCTGCGTTTGCTACGCTCAATTGTTTGTCTGAGCCGATCTAGAAATAAAACACGATTTGGTAATGCTGTCAGCCCATCGTAGAAAGCATTACGAATCAGTTGTGCCTCTGTCTGTTTACGTTTGGTGATATCTTGAAAAACTAAAACTGCACCAGTAATATTACCATTGCGATCGCGGATAGGTGCAAGATTATCCCCAATCGCTATCTCTTTCCCGTCTTTGGTAATCAGTGTGCTGTTTTCTGGTAAATCTAAAATTTTACCTGCTCCGATTACATTTGTGGCTAAATTTGCAATTGTTTCTTCTACATCTTTGTCAACTAACTTAACGACTTCTATTAAATCTTTGCCTAACGCTTCACTTTGCTTCCAGCCAGTGATTAGTTCTGCTGTAGAATTCATCATTTGAATACAACCATTTGCATAAGTCACAATCACTGCACAGCCCATACTGTTAATAATTGCTGCCAGCCTCTGTTTTTCTTCGTATAATATCTTTTTGCTCTGATGTTTGTACAAAGCCATTTCAACTGCAAACTGTAAATCACTTTCAATAAATGGTTTGACTATGTAATTAAAAGGCTCACTTAGCTGATTTTTATATAATGTTTTACATTCGGAACACTCTGTTATATATACTACAGGCACATGAAAGTGATTCTGGATAATATCTGCTACGTGTACACCGTTAATTTCACCAGCTAGGCAGATATCAATTAATACTAAATTTGGATGAGTTTCTGCTACCTTTTTTATTGCTTCTTCACCAGACTGAGTAATTTCTGAAACGGAATAGCCTAATTTTTGTAAACTCTTTCTAATATTTGAGGCTATGATTTTTTCATCCTCAACAACTAGGATTTTGCGGGCGAACATGGTGAAACAACCTGTTTGCTAAGGTTCAGATTTTTGTTGTTAGTGTCAACTCTATATAAAAGTTCTAATTTTATCATAAACAATCTTTTACTGCTCTGTAGTATTTCTTGATATAAATACCTACTCATGAGCAAATAGCATCATATTATTAACCTCCCATAAGTTCTGCGCTTGTCAAAGCTAATTGTGATTACTTTATGCAGTTAATATCATGCCATTAACATAGAATGTAGATTACCATATAATTACCAGCAATCAAAAAGTGATTTTTAAGGAGATGCAATAATTTTCCTGAAGAAAATAAATATTAAGTATAGTATTTATACAAAAATTAAGCAAGATTGAAGAAGAAGTCAGAATGGGCTAAACGCCCCGCTATTCGCGTACAGGAGTCAGAATCAATCAGTCGGGGATTCAGACCCGCCACTGTCGCTTCGCTTCAATTAAAAATTGATAATTAAAAATTGATTTCCAGTTTTTAATTTTACATTTTTAATTTTTAATTCCCGAAGGGTGGGGATCTTAAACCCAGTTATTCATCCGCCACTCGTACAGAATTCATTGCTGAATTCTGACTCCTGACTCCTGAATTCTGTTTAATAATGTTTTCAAGTTAGTTGAAAATTTTAATTGTAGTTTGTTGTATATAGCATGATAGTATCCACTCACTATAATATTACTAAAAATTAATTATTATCTGGAATTAAAGAGTTTAATATACCTTTATCTAAAAATAGTTTATGCCTCAGATGGAGTATAAACTCTCGTTTGAAACTGTCTTCTTTGGTAAGATATACAAGTTTTTTATATAGAACCAACAACTTTTCAAACATCCTCTAAGCATTCTCTATACACAGAAGATTTAGAGGATATCATTTTAGAACTATTGATTGCTTTTGATTAAGTATTAATCAAAAATTATGCGAACTGAAAATATGCAAATTAAATGCTCATTTGCAAATTACATGATGTTCTAGTTTTTTAACAACAAGGGTTTGCTGGGGGCAATGGCAGGAAATATTCTTTTGTAAGATACTTCCACGCTCCATATAAACCCCTTTTTTTACTAGCTTATAGATATTGAGATAAAAACCACGTTTTATGCTTTAGAGATTGGACTTAGTTTTGGTCAGTTCGATGCTAATTTTGCCACCAAAGTCTGGAATAGGTGCGGCAGGTTTGGTCAGAGTGACTTGGACTTTTGTTACAAAATCGCATTCTTGGAGAATAGAATCTGCGATCGTTGCTACCAATTTCTCCACCAAAGCAAACTTAGACGTTTTGACCAGATGTTGTATCAAGCCAATGACGCTGCGATAATCTAAAGTGTCTTCGATCGCGTCAGTCTTGGCCGCTCTAGAGATATCCAACCATAACCTCACATCTACCTCAAACCATTGTCCTAGCACCTGTTCTTCTGGTAAATACCCAGTGTAGCCATAGCCGCGAATTCCGGTTAAATGAATACAGTCCATAAAAGTTTGAAAGCAAATTGGGCATTTTGTAGAAAGTGGAGCAAGTTTGTTTGGAGATTTTCTTTCCTCCAAACTCGCGTGGCGGTGTTGAGTTCCATCACCGCATTAGGGAAAGGTTGGTTTACAAGCCATCCTTACGCAAAGGTGGTTCCAAAGTATCGAGGATCGGCTTCCCTCCCCTCGGACTTATTTTCACCAAACTTTCCCAGATGGATTTTAAATTAAATTTCCCTAGACAAAATCTAAAATTTCAGATTGTTTTATAGCTATGTTTGATTTAATGCCGATCGCCTTTAGGAATGTTAATCAACTTTGGGCTTACATTTTAACAGAGACGCTAAAGCGATTGGGATTGACTTGTGCGATCGTTTGCCCCGGATCGCGCTCTACACCTTTAGCAGTAGCCTTTGCTCAACAAGTACCTGAGATTGAAGCGATTTCCATTCTCGATGAACGCTCCGCCGCCTTTTTCGCTTTGGGACAAGCTCAAGCAACCGGACGCGCTGTAGTATTACTTTGTACCTCTGGTACAGCAGGAGCAAATTTTTATTCAGCAGTCATCGAAGCCTCATATAGTCACGTACCACTATTGATATTAACCACCGATAGACCGCCAGAATTGCGAGATTGTCACTCAGGCCAAACTATAGACCAGTTGAGATTATATGGAAACTACCCAAATTGGCAAACAGAGTTAGCCTTACCCTCCCCTGACATGGGAATGCTAGCTTATCTGCGACAAACAGTAATTCATAGCTGGGAAAGAACGCAAACTCCTACAAAGGGGCCAGTACATTTGAATATTCCCTTTCGCGATCCCTTAGCGCCTCTTCCTGATGGAATTGACTTGAGTTATTTGCGATCGCAGTTTCACCCAGAAAACTTTTTTGCAGGGATAACAAACCCATGCCCCATGCCCTATGCCCCATGCCCCATCCCCAAAGAATGGAAAGAATGCGATCGCGGCATTATTATTGCAGGTGTTGCCCAACCGTCGCAACCAGAAGAGTATTGTAGAGCGATCGCGCACCTTTCCCAAACTCTCAAATGGCCAGTTCTAGCTGAGGGACTTTCCCCAGTGAGGAATTATGCCGAACTCAACGCTTATTTGATTTCCACTTATGACTTGATTTTGCGAAATCAGGAATTAGCAAAGCTGCTAGCGCCCGAAATGGTGATTCATGTGGGTGAAATGCCTACGAGTAAAGAATTGCGTACTTGGATAGATGCAACGCAACCGCGACGCTGGGTAATTGACAAGAGCGACCAAAACCTCGACCCTTTGCATGGAAGAACAACGCATTTACGGATATCAGTAGAAGACATCAAGGTAGAAGAGAGAAATTTATCTTTATCCTCAGACTATGTAAAGAAATGGTGTGATGCGGAAGCTCAGGTTAGGTTAGCTGTTGACCAGACGATGGGGAAAATAGATGAAATAATTGAGAGTAAAGCAGCTTGGTTAATTTCTCAGATTTTACCGCCGGGAACGCCTCTCTTCATTGGCAACAGTATGCCTGTGCGGGATGTAGAATATTTCTGGAAACCGAATAATTTAGGAGTGCGATCGCACTTTAACCGGGGTGCAAATGGTATTGATGGCACATTATCCACAGCTTTAGGAATTGCCCATCGCCAGCAAAGTAGTGTGATGTTAACGGGAGATTTAGCTCTGTTACATGACACCAATGGTTTTTTAATCCGCAATAAATTTGTTGGGCATCTCACAATTGTATTAATCAATAACAATGGCGGTGGTATTTTTGAAATGTTACCCATCGCCAAATTTGACCCACCATTTGAAGAGTTTTTTGGCACTCCCCAGGATATTAATTTTGCTCAGTTGTGCGCTACTTATAATGTGCAGCATGAATTGATTACTTCTTGGCAGCAGTTGCAGAGAAGATTAAACCCACTACCAACTACAGGAATTAGGGTTTTAGAGTTGCAGACGAATCGGAAAAAAGATGCTAAGTGGCGACAAGATAATTTACAGAAGTTTGCCGCAGATATTGTAATTTAACTCTGCCGTTAAATATTACTAAATAGCGAGATGCAAGGTATTAAGTTTGCGAAATGTTTATGGTGTCAAAATTAAAAGTGATTTATATAAGCGTTTCAAGTACTAGTGATGCTGAAACTTGCAAAATATTATAATTAGTAGTACAATAACGACTCTAGCGATTTTAGCGACAAATGCGACAAAATGTAGAACATAACAATAATGAGAGTGAAGAAGATATTTCGTTTTTAACAACTATTGAAGTAGCTGAACTTCTTCGTGTTCACCAAAGAACTGTACAAAGATGGATATCATCAAACAATCTTAAAGCTACAAAAGTGGGGCCAAGAATTTGGCGGATCAGAAAAAAAGACTTAGATGAGTTCCTACAAAAGGAATAACAGTAGAAAACAAACAGAAGAAAATATTGACTCAGATGGCAACAGGAATACCTAGTAGAAATAGTCGTAAAAATAAAAAAGAAAATGTAATGCCTTTTCGTCTGGAATATGAAGGTAAAATTCCTATAGAAGATATATTAAAAATTCCGATAGCCAAGCTACACCGGATAATAAGTGTAGATGAACATCCAAGAAACAAATTAATATATGGAGAAAATTTAAGAGTTCTTAGTTCGTTCTTGAACGATGATACTGTCGCTGGTAAAGTTAGTTTAATTTATATTGACCCCCCCTATGCAACAGGGAGTAGTTTTGAGTCTCGTCAAAGAGACCATGCTTATCACGACCTAATAGAAGGTGCAGAATATTTAGAGTTTTTACGTCAACGACTGGTTTTACTAAGAGAACTTTTATCAGATGAAGGTTCTATTTATATACATTTAGATGACAAGATGGCTTTTGCTGTCAAAATTATAATGGATGAAATTTTTGGTTCTAAAAACTTTCGCAATTTGATTACAAGAAAAAAATGTAACCCAAAAAACTATACACGTAAACAGTATGGAAACACCTCTGATTACATTCTATTTTACACAAAAACAGATAATTATATATGGAATCAGCCTTTTAACCCTTGGACTGAAACTAATGCAAAGAAAGAATATCAATATGTTGAAAAGGAGACTGGAAGAGTTTATAAGAAAGTTCCTGTTCATGCACCAGGTGTAAGAAAAGGTGCAACAGGTCAACCCTGGAAAGGAATGCTACCTCCTCTTGGTAAACACTGGCAATATACTCCAAAAACTTTAGACGAAATGGATGCACGTGGAGAAATTTACTGGTCACCAACAGGAAACCCAAGAAGAAAAGTTTATTTAGATAATAGTCAGGGTATTTCAGTCCAAGATATTTGGCTTGATTTCAAGGATGCCCACAATCAAAATATAAAAATTACTGGCTATCCAACAGAAAAAAATCCAGATATGATAAAACGAATAATTCTAGCCTCATCTAATGAAGGAGATATTGTCTTAGATGCATTCGCTGGAAGTGGTACTACTGCTGCTATAGCTGAAGATTTAGGTAGAAAATGGATAGCTATTGATAATTCCCAACTTGCTATAACTACAATAGTTCAGCGTTTAGTTAAAGGGACAGAAGCAATGGGTGACTTCATTAACGGAAATAGTTCCGCCAAACATAAACAAAAGTGCTTAATAAGTATAAATAGAATTTTACGAAGTGGTCTAGATTTATATATTGAAGAAACACCAGAATTAGAGTTTATCTCTGATACTGTAATACATGATTGGGATAGCAAACTCAACTTTCAAGCCAATCTTGTGTAAATCTCTCATCAAGCATTTTCAGAGTGCATACCATTATTTTGCCACTACCATAACTTTCTAGACGAGCATAATCATTCCACATAGATCCTAGTAGTAATCCTGGGCCATCATTCAAAAAAAATACTTTTAAAGCCACTTTATATGTATCAGCATATCTGAGAATATCAGTTGCTTTATCTCGATTTCCACCAGTCCGATCATCTTCTTGAGAACCTCCTCTATCAGAGTCATAACGAGCAAATCCAACTACTAAGGGGGTTCCATCTAATCCAGATATAAAAATATCTGCTGGAGTTTGAGTTTCCCAATTATCTAAAACCTTATCAAGCATTACATCTTTTCCAGCACGAACTGGCCCCCGAATTATATAGCTTTTACCAAATACTCTGTCAAACCATAAGAAAAACGCTTCTGTCAAGTCATAGCCTTTTTGCCCCCGTTTACTCTGTTCTAAAAGAAGAGCCATAAGAGTTTCATCGGGTACAGGACGACTTTGCAAATTTTTTCTAACTTCTTCCAAGCTACGAAATCTATCACCAAAATCGTTAATTATAGTGGGAATATCACGTTTTTTCTTGGTCATTTCTACTGTCGTATCTGGTGATACATACCTCCGAAATACTCTAAGAAGTTGAATACGTAAAGGATCAGGCTCTTTTGTAATAATTTCAAGTAAATTTGCCGAGTTGGTTGCTTCGTCTACCAATTCTATGAAACGCTCCAAAACTTTCTCATAGAGCATTTTAGCTTCATCTAAAGAATCTGGATAGAATGGTGAGTCAAATATGGTAATCCACTTAGATGCAGTTACTTTGTAGCTACTGAATGAATTCAAATTACAATCTCCATTATCATAATCGATACAATCTTTTAAGTATAAAACACATAACTCTATAAAAAACTCCAAAGCTGACGCTTTCAAAGTTCCTCAGCAATTTCACCAAATCGCCGATTTAATTGTCGGATAAGGAGCGATCGCACTCTTTCTTCCACCGATTCCTGATAGCCGCGCGTGTCTTACAGCTTTACATTCATCAAAGGTTTGTGGCTATGAGAATTTTACCGGGTGCGTAGGCGTAGCCCACCGCAGGTATCGCCCTTTTTCTCTACGTGAAATTTACCCTGTTGCTTGACCTTGTAACCAGCTTTGCAAATCAGCAAGAGTAGAGAAATCTAACAAAGCATCACCTAAAGCTTCCAACTGTTCCACCGATAACCCTTGAATCTGTGACACAAGCGCATCAGGAATATTACCCACGCGCCGTTTTAATTGTCGGAAGATGACCTTTCTTTCTCCTTCTTCCTTCGCTTCCCGAATAGCCCGTGGTTCTTCCAAATTCAGTCCCAACATCGTTGCAATCTCCTCTCGACTCAGGTTAGAAAACTTGTAGACAATAATCGTCGTCACTAAATCAATTATCGCTTGCTCCGATTGTTGCCGTGCTTGCTCCAACAAAAACCGCGCCCCTTCAACTGCTTCCGTTTCCGAAGTAACATTTGTCAGCAACATTAAACCTAATCCCAAAGGTTGTTCTCGCAAATCTCCCAACTCATCCAGATAAACCCGCCTGACTTGGCCACTTTCTAACAAAGCGCGGTGAATCGAAGCGGAAGAAGGTTCCAGGCTGCGATCGCCAAAAATTATGACTCCAAACCAGTCATCGTAACGGATTGAGTGGCGATAGAGAAACAAAAACAATTCGCTAAAGAAGCGGTGATATAAGTCTTCGTCCTTCTGAAACTGTACTTCTGCAAAAAAGACGGTTTTGGAAACTGCATCAGCAGGAGGTAAAAACACTCCATCAATCCGAAACGCCGTTTCCTTGACTTCAACTGATTCAAACTGGTAGTTTTCCGCTTCTGGAGGTGGTTCATCTACTAATTCAAACAGCAAACCGGGAAATTGCTTAAATAATTTATAAAAAATGGTGTCACGTCGCATTTTTATTTCTCAACACCCAGACAATTACCAGATTGTAAAGTCTTGAGACACAAATTTTAGCGTAGGCGTAGCCCACCGTAGGTATCGCATGTCCCTACGTCCGCGATAAAATTCTCAAGCACAACAGCGCACTTCATACCAATGCAAATTAACTGGCAAACAGCCAAAACCTACGAAGATATCCTGTATCAAAAAACTGATGGCATTGCAAAAATTACCATCAATCGTCCCCACAAACGCAATGCTTTCCGTCCTGAAACGGTCTTTGAACTCTATGACGCTTTCTGTAATGCTCGTGAAGATACTACCATTGGTGTTGTCCTATTTACAGGTTATGGCCCGCACACTGATGGCAAATATGCCTTCTGTTCTGGTGGCGATCAAAGTGTGCGCGGACATGCGGGTTATGTGGATGAGACTGGCATCCCTCGCTTGAATGTGCTGGACTTACAACGCCTGATTCGTTCCATGCCGAAAGTGGTGATTGCTTTAGTCGCTGGATATGCGATCGGTGGTGGACACGTCCTACAGTTAATTTGCGACCTTACCATCGCTGCCGATAATGCCATTTTCGGACAGACTGGCCCCAAAGTCGGTAGTTTCGACGGTGGTTTTGGAGCCAGCTATCTCGCCCGCATTGTGGGACAAAAAAAAGCTAGAGAAATTTGGTTTCTCTGCCGCCAATATGATGCACAACAAGCTCTAGAAATGGGTTTAATTAATTGTGTCGTCCCAATAGAACAACTAGAAGCGGAAGGTATTCAATGGGCGCAAGAGATTTTAGAAAAAAGTCCGATCGCAATTCGGTGTCTCAAAGCCGCCTTTAATGCTGATTGTGACGGACAAGCTGGTTTACAAGAGCTAGCTGGTAATGCCACTCTCCTTTATTACATGACAGAAGAAGGGTCTGAAGGCAAACAAGCCTTTCTCGAAAAGCGTCCACCAGATTTTCGCTCTTTTCCTTGGCTACCTTAGAATTGCAAAAATCGCACCCTTTTTTGAGGTGCGATTTTTATACATGTCAAATTTAAAGCACTAAATATCTTAAAAACAAATCTTATCTTAAGCAAACTACAAAATCGGTTCAGTAATAATGGATAACTAAATAAACACTGCTTCAGTCTTGGCCTCTTCAGAATATATAGAGGCGGTTATTTCTTCTACAGGGATAAGAGCAGCATTATCTAAATCTGAGGCTAGGGAATGAGAACAAGCTAAAACTGGTGCTGCATCTGGCAAAGTCCAAGCATCTTCCAAGGTTTCCCAAGAAGGCGCAAAGGGTGGGAGCGCCAAAGAACAAGCCTTCCAAGTTGCTTGAACTGGCGCTCCCAACTGCTGGCACGTTCCACCACGGCGACCCTCTGGCTGGTAATGACGGCAATATTTACAGGCAGATGCAAAAAATTTAATAGGTTTCATTTGGATTCATCTTTAGTGCCGTTTCTGGCTGAACTTCACCCTTCTATTTTGCTTCTATACATAAAGACGGATAAAAGCCAAAAAGCCATTATTCTCTATAGCTTTCAGCGATCCCGACGAAAAAGTAAACTTTAGGATATTTTTATAATCTTGTTATATTTTTAAATATTTTAGAGAGTGCTTACCTATAGATTTTGGCTAAAACTTATTAGGGATCAAGATTAAAACTAAAGCTTTTGATTTATTTAGCCTTTTAACTTCCTCATTAAGGATAGCTTAAGGCATATAATTCCAGATAAATAGTCTGCTTTTAGCACCACACTCGACATGTTTTAGCCGTAAAACAATATTTTTTCTCAAGAATTAGAACTTTATTATATGGCAGCAGCAAATTACTTGACGATAAATTCTGCTCAACGAAATAATCGCTAAACTATTTTGCTTTCAATGTTTAGAGCAAGACTGACTCTCTTTAAAACTGTTTAGCAGCACAGATAGAACAGACTCCCCAGCGCTGGAGTTCGCCGGGTGGGGTGGGAGATTCACATTGAGGACAAAGGGGTAAGCCATGCGATCGCGATCGCATAATCTTCGTCCAATGTCCAAAAGCAGCATTTACATCCTTGGTGGGTATAACATCAGGGCGGCTAATTTCATCACCAAGGTAACTGGGATGCTCGTGGGGCGAAACCGTTTGTTGCTGTTTTCTCTCCACAGATGGAATCTGCCAGCCAGCAGTAGAGAAACGAATATCAACCAAAGGCGTTGGTAGCTTTTTATTCAACTTTAAAAGCAGAGACGTGCGGCCAAAAGTCAAGTTTTGCGCCCAAGCAGCACTAGAAGTTGCTACCGACAAAACATCGCGTTGAATCGCCAATGGTCGAGTATTTGCGGCAACTACTGGCCCAACGAGTTCTGTCCAACACTTGAGTAAGCATTGAAATGGTTGTTCCTGCCATTTAGCCTGCTTTTCTAGAACGCCCAAAATATCATTAATTGATTTCAACGACATCATTCTGAGTGAGGAGACGCGATGAATCGCGTCTGTACAAAAGGTAGGAGTAGAGACGCGATTCATCGCGTCTGTTTGGAGTGGGGGAGACAAGGAGAATAACCATGCCCAATGCCCAATGCCCCATGCCCAATCCCCAATCTATTTAAATAATTTTCGCTACTATTGTCACAAATATAAAGTTAATTCCAACAATCTACGCTTGAGGCAATGACTCAAAACCCCCTAAACGATTCCAGCACTCAATCGTCTAAAACAACTGGGTTGAAACCAGCACTAGCAGCAGCACTAGCGAGTTTAGAAGTACCGCTAGATCAAGAGTTAGCTCGATACCGACGCACGCGAAATGGCTTAGGCTCATCGAATCAGCGCCGTGTTGCGAGTTACATGAGCAATCAAGCCCAGTCTTTGACTGCCATTCCCACAACATCGGGCACAACTCAGTCATCAGTAACGGACATCAAAACTAACGTGCCGCCCGTATCAGTACCTATAAATCAGGGAACCCCAGCGCCAGCTACAGCAAAAATTGACGTACCGCCAGCACCTTCTGTAGTTGTGAATCCTGAGATAAATCCAGCGTCAGCTACGGTAAATACTGAAGAACTAAATAATCTCAATGTTCCCTCCACCCCCGACGCTGCTAAAACACAAACTCAACTTCCACCGCCGCCACCCAACTTTAGTAGCAGCATCGTGGCAGCAATTGTTAAAAATACTAAGAGTGAAAATCTTTTGCAGCCAGATGACACCCCTAAACACCCAGATGACTATTTAGAATCTAGTGAAGCACTGCTGCGAAGTCTGACAGAAGAACAACCAGAAACCAAAAGACCAAGCAATTCTAGTGACAGTCTGTTATCACCTTTGGGTATCGGCTCGATGTTGCTACTATTACTGGCAAGTCTTACCTTGGGTTATGTAGTATTCAATCCCAAAGGCTTACCGCAATGGAATTTAGGCAAGTTGTTTAACGGAAACTCACCTCCCGCACCAGAAAATACTCAAGAAGTTGGGAGTAATGTCCAACCTCAGATCGAGCCACCAAGCACATCTATACCCAAATATCCCAATCTAGCTGCCCAAGAGTTTCCTGATGTCAGAGATCCTAATGATTTAGTTGGTTTAAACCCCAAAGTCCAGCCAAGCCTCTCAGTAGCGCCTAATCCAGTTGTTCCACGAAATCCCGTAAATCCTCAAGCGGTATTGCCTGTCCCCAACACAGCCCAAAAACCGACAAATCCGATCGCTTTAGCACCAGTACCAACTGTACAGCCCTTACCTCTTTTGAATTTGCCTCCGACTTCAACGGTAAAAACCTCACCTAAACCAATTGCAACCTCACCAAAGCTGAATGCAGAAATCAAACCAGGAACAGATGGCTTCTATCATGTAGTGATAGATAATAAAGGTGCAGCTTATGCTTCAGCACGGCAAGTAATTCCCGATGCTTATTTATCACCTAACAAAGAATTGATTTATCTCGGTGCTTTTAAGACTAAAGAGCAAGTACAAAAACAGATGCAACTGTTACAGGGAAAGGGAATTAACGCACGAGTTCAGCAGCCATGAGTTGCAAAAATCTACGATATCATAAGATAACAGTGCTGAATGCTGAAGTAATAGAGGCAAAATCTTGCTTGTTTACGACCTGACGACAAAAAATCTTTCTTATACTCAGGACTCTAACTGAGCATTCACCACTGCATAACTATCCGATGACAAAAAATCTTATACTCAGCACTCAGGACTCAGCACTCAGCACTCATTACTGAGTTTAGTGAATGGAGAGCCGATATGCAATTAATCAGCCGTATTCTGCGGGTGATTCGCGCTAATCTCAATAGTTCGATCGCAGGTGCAGAAGATCCAGAAAAGATTCTAGAGCAAACTGTCCTGGAGATGCAGGAAAATCTGGTGCGGTTGCGGCAAGGTGTAGCACAAGCGATCGCAACCCAAAAACGTACTGAACGACAGGCAGCAGCTGCCAACTCTCAAACAGAAGAATGGTATCGCCGCGCCCAATTAGCCCTGCAACAAGGCAATGAACCTCTAGCACGCGAAGCTTTGACTAAGCGCCAAGCTTACAAAGAAACCACTACAGCCCTCTTTTCCCAGATAGAGCAGCAAAACGATATAGTCGCTAGGCTAAAAAAGGATATGCGATCGCTAGAGTTAAAAATTTCCGAAGCGAAAACAAAAAAAGATATGTATATTGCTCGCGCCCGTTCTGCTGAAGCATCTTCTCGCCTCCAAGAAATGCTCGGCGGAGTTTCTGCTACCAGCAGTCTGAGCGCCTTTGAGCGGATGGAAGAAAAAGTTTTGCAACTAGAAGCTCATTCAGTTGCAATCGCCCAACTCGGTAGCGACGACTTGGAAACACAGTTCACTTCCTTGGAATCTACTAATGTGGATGCTGAATTAGCAGCAATGAAAGTACAGGTTTTAAATGAGGCAGAAAACACACAGCACAACAATCTGCTTGCCGAGGAAAAGCAGAATACAGCACAGCCTCCTCAAAAGCAGTTACCCAAAACTCAAGACTCTTGAAGTTTGGCTAATTACCTCACTTTGGAGATATCCTAACAATTAAGAGTTGTTATAAGGTACTGATTCCAGCCGGAAAGATTACATTGAAATAGGTAGCTATTAAAAAGTAAAAAAGCTGACTGTCCAACCAAAAGCGTAAACCAAACAAGGAAAAACAAAGTTATGGGATTATTCGATCGCATTAAGCGAGTAGTGAGTTCTAACCTCAACGACCTGGTTAACAAAGCCGAAGACCCCGAAAAAATGCTAGAACAAGCCATCCTGGAAATGCAGGAAGACTTGGTACAGCTGCGTCAGGGAGTAGCCCAGACAATCGCCGCCCAAAAACGCAGTGAGAAACAATATAATGATGCCCAAAATGAAATCAATAAATGGCAACGCAATGCTCAACTAGCTCTACAAAAAGGTGATGAGAATTTAGCGCGACAAGCCCTAGAGCGTAAAAAAACTTATGCTGACACCAGCACCGCCCTCAAAGCTAGTTTAGATACCCAAAGCACTCAAGTTGAAACCCTCAAGCGCAACTTAATCCAGCTAGAAAGCAAGATTTCTGAGGCTAAAACCAAGAAAGAAATGCTCAGAGCGAGAATCACCACTGCCAAAGCCCAAGAGCAACTGCAAAATATGGTCAGTGGGATGAATACCAGCAGTGCAATGTCTGCCTTCGAGCGGATGGAAGAAAAAGTTTTGATGCAAGAAGCCCGGGCCCAGTCGGCAGGTGAATTAGCAGGTGCTGATTTAGAAAGCCAATTTGCCCGATTAGAAGGTAGTAGCGATGTTGATGATGAATTGGCAGCTTTGAAAGCGCAAATGCTACCACCCGCTACTCCAGTAAATCAAGCACAACTACCACCCCAACAAGAAACCACTCCTGCAAAATCTAATGAAGTGGTCGATGCCGAGTTGGATTCTCTACGCAAGCAATTGGATCAATTATAAAATTGCCAAAAAACTTATTTGAGCCAGTCCCACGCCTGTTGGTTGTGGGATTTTATATCATTAGTCAATAGTTAACAGTCAAAAGAACTATGAATTATTGACTATGGACTATTGACTACTTTGGGATAAAGTATTGTGTGTGACAACTTTGATCGCCACCTGATGGAGACTGTAATGAGTAAGGCTGTAATCACCATAACTGATGCTGAGTTTGAAACAGAAGTGTTAAAAGCTGAACAGCCTGTATTAGTTTACTTTTGGGCTTCTTGGTGTGGGCCTTGTCAATTGATGTCCCCCATGATTAACTCAGCTGCTAGCAAATATAGCGATCGCCTCAAAGTCGTGAAAATGGAAATTGACCCTAACCCACTCACTGTTAAGCAGTACCAAGTGGAAGGTGTTCCCGCTCTCAGACTATTTCTTGGCCAAGAAGTTTTGATATCCACTGAGGGAGTCATCGGCAAAGATAAATTACTCGAACTCTTAGACAAGCACTTAAATAGTAATTAGTCAATAGTCCATAGCAAATGACAAATGACTAATGAGTAATGACTAACATGCAATTTGCAAAGCGTTTACAACCCCTGCAATCGAATGTATTTGCTGATATGGACAGAGCCAAGGCGATCGCCTTGGCCGCTGGACAGCAAGTAATCGATTTGTCGTTGGGGTCTTCTGATTTACCAGCCGAGGCACACGTTATCGAGGCCATCGCCCAATCTCTTGGCGATCGCAGTACCCACGGCTATCTTTTATTTAACGGAACCTTTGGGTTTCGTGAAGCCGCAGCCAACTGGTACGAACAAAAATTTGGCATCAAAGTCAATCCCGAAACAGAGGTGCTACCTCTGATTGGTTCTCAAGAGGGTACAGCCCATTTACCCCTAGCTTTGCTCAATCCCGGAGATTTTGCCCTATTGCTCGATCCAGGTTATCCCTCTCATGCCGGGGGAGTCTATCTAGCTAGCGGTCAAATCTACCCGATGCCATTACGGGCAGAAAACGCTTTTTTACCAGTGTTTGCTGATATTCCCGCCGCAGTTTTAGCTCAGTCGCGGATGATGGTATTAAGTTATCCTCATAATCCCACCTCCGCGATCGCTCCAATATCATTCTTCCAAGATGCCGTCGCCTTCTGTCAGCAACACAATCTCGCTCTAGTTCACGATTTCCCCTACGTAGATTTAGTATTTGCGGAAACTGGGGATTGGGCAATGAACTCTTCCCAATCCCCAATCCCCAGTACCCAATCCCTAGTACCCTCTATCCTGCAAGCCGATCCAGAGAAAAGCGTCTCCATTGAATTCTTCACCCTTTCCAAGTCCTATAATATGGGCGGCTTCCGTATTGGATATGCCATTGGTAATGCTGAGTTAATTAACGCCTTGCGCCAAGTAAAAGCTGCCGTTGATTTTAATCAGTATCGGGGGATTTTGAATGGTGCGATCGCAGCCCTAACTGGCCCTCAAACCGGCGTAAAATCTGCTGTCGCTACCTTCCAGCAGCGCCGTGATGCTTTCATTACTGCTTTACACCGCATTGGCTGGAATGTTCCTACTCCCAAAGCCACAATGTACATCTGGGCAAAATTACCCTCACATTGGAGTCAAAACTCCATAGAATTTTGTACCCAGTTAGTTAAACAAACTGGTGTAGCTGCTTCCCCAGGTGCTGGTTTTGGCAAATCTGGGGAAGGGTATGTCCGTTTTGCCCTAGTACATGAGCCACCTTTGTTAGAAACTGCTGTAGAAAAAATTTCCCAGTTCCTTCATTAAATTTCTTTCCAAGCTGAACATCAAGGATTTTTTGCCGCGAAGTCTATGGATCTAAGACACAGCAAGGGCGCACATCTATGCGCCTTTGTTAATCACCGTATTATACTTAATCCTAAAACAAACTAATGTATTATTTATTACTATTAAAAGTTAGGAGAACGAGTAATTAAACGTATAAAGATATAGAAATGTTAGTCATTCTTTTACTTATAATCAGCCGGAACTTTACCCAATCAAGTCTCCTCGTCTCTTAAAGTAGGTTTGTACGCAAAGCTACCAACGATGGCTAACAATACAGGTAGCGTTTTCAAGCCGCCTTATTGCCAAAAAGCCTGTAGTCAATACAGCCCAAGCCTATAAACGGCAATACTTTAAAATTTAACTTCCAAACTGACAGAGACTTGAAAACAATGAAGATGACTTTTCAGAAACTTGTAATTGGTACCTCAATGGCTATTGGTGTGAGCGCTCTTGCCACTGTACCAGCACAGGCTGGAACCCTCACCGCCCCTACTATTGGTGGAACAGCAGCCAGTGATTATTACGTCTATGATTCTGATGGTAAAAATACCTTCAAAGTAGAAAATACTAGTGCAAATGTACAAAAAGCTCTAAGTGGTAACGCAGACAGCCCCACTGGAAATGTGGAGCTACGAGCTAGCAGTGAAGGACGGGATTTTGATTTCACCAAAAACACCAGCTTGACAGGTACAATCGGTGGGAAAACCCTGACTCTAAGCAGCCTCACTTCTGATGACTGGTTTGGAGATGGCAAAACAACTACGACGTATGGGTTAGATAACTTAGCTAACAACTGGTTTAACAAGGCTCTAGATTCTTCTGGTATCACTACTAGTACTTTTACTTCACTCACTATACTCGGCTATAGTAAACAGAGTTTGTTTGACAGCTTTCTTAAAAGTGGCGGATTTCAACGCTTTAGTGACCCGAATATTTCCTATGTGAATCAAGATGACACTAGTGGTTTAATTAGTATTGGTTTAGCAGGTCACTATAATGCCGCACCCCTTATAACACCCTTTCTAGGACTGACGGCTCAACTATCTAAACTACTTCCATCTTCATTACAAGCAAGTGAAATCGTCAAATACACTTATGACGGCAAGACTGACTACCTGTATAGCTTTAAAGCTAGCAACTCTGGTTTAGTTGAAAAAGGTGATGGCATATCCCATAGTGGTAATTATCAAGTCAATATCAAAGGCGTAGCTCCCGCAGCAGTGCCAGAACCATCAATAATACTTGGTCTGTTGGGTGTTGCTGGTGTGTTTGCTACGCAACGCAAATTTAAAAAAGCATCTATTTAAGATTGTGGGGTCAAAACTACAAATAACTAAGGGAGCTAACTGCTCCCTTTTTTATCAATACTTCCTTTCGGATATATAGCGTTTCCTAATCACATGAAGTACGTCATAGCCCCCTCCTCGCTTGCGGGGAGGGGGTTGGGGGTGGGGTTCTTGTACCTCACTCAACTGATAACCGCTATAGCTAGGACTTACGCAGAAATACACGCGCTAGGGGTAATTCATGAATTACCCCTACCAGAAAATCTACGTTTGGACTATTTTTGCGTAAGTGCTGATAGCAATCCGATTTGATTCATGAAATTACTTGCGTAGAGAGGAAACAGGAAAGAAAGGAATAGATGTGTACTTAGGTTTTTCACGCAATCAAATGGGAGTCTTATATCAATAATCTGAAGCGGTCTATATCTCTACGCCCCTACCAACGTATTTGTAACAGCAATTTCGTAAAATGGTATTCCTTACCCTAAAATCCAGATGAAAACTTTTTTATAAAAGGCAAATAGCCTATTATTACTGATAGTACTACTTAAGTAATTCCACCCAGAAAAATTTGTCATTTTACTTTTTTAAATCAGTATTTTGTTTATTTTTATAAATTGTAAAAAGCTCATAAAGAAAAGCTTAATATTTGATTAATCCTATATTTGAGCATACTATTATGAAGTATTGGAGTGCGGTTAAATTTAATTTATTAATATCTTTGACTAGATTAACATAAGTCAAGTTTTTATTGGTTTTACAATTTAAATGCACTACCTTTCTAGTTTATGGTAATAATCGTTGGTTTTTACTTCAGATAATCAGATAACAGGTAGCAATGACAGTACAATTTTTCAATATAGATCAGCCATTGCGGTCACACAAAGTTAGACGAATTTTGCTAGTCGAAGACCATTATCTCAATAGGTTGTTACTGAGTGACTATCTAAATTACTGTGGGTACGATGTTCAAAGCTTATCTGAAGGCTCTGCTTTTTTCTCCACTATAGAGAAATTTCAGCCAGATTTAATGTTATTAGACTTGAAGTTACCAGATATTGACGGTTATTCGCTCTTAAAACAAGTTCAACAAAAACCTGATTTGTCAAAAATACCTATTATTGTGGTTTCAGCTTTTGCTTTTAAAGCAGATCAAGAACTAGCTCTGAGTTTGGGGGCACGCCGATATTTTGTCAAACCTCTAAAACTCAAGGATCTTATACTTACAATCGAAGAAGAGTTGACTTGTCACCACAGATAAAGTTTTTACTTGGTGTATCTTTATTCGGCTTTTTGGTCTGCAATAAACTCTTCAACCTTCTCACTAATATCTTGTATAGAACTGCCAACTTTTAAAATTTTATTTTGTAATTGTGCTAATAACAAAACTGTAGTTTGTAGCTCATTAAGGGTTTCAGCCATAGCTTCACGGTATTGGGCTTCAAAATCTTGTACGTTCATATTTTAAATTGTTACTTTAAATTATTATCATAACTATATTTCTAATCATATTCGTAAATTCAGCTTTCTAAATCCGTTAAACCGCTTAATATTATAAATCTAATTTTCAATCAAGCTTATTGTATATTAATGATTTGTTTACCTAACATTTATATAAGCAAACAATTTGAATTATTATTGATTTTAACTAAATATATGTAAAGCTAATTAAATCAGTAAAATAAAGTTTTAAATAATAAAATCTGGTATATCTTAAAATATTAATTATAGATCCAGAAAACCAAGTTTTGATTCTAACAGAGCAGATAACTACTAAGGTCATGGCTAGATAAACTTTTATCTGCTCCAAAGTTGTGATGCGTGCAGCAAAGTATCTAGTAAACTGTGGCGGAAGTTACTTACCTTTAAAAAATAGTAGCTGGGTTTAAACCATGTTGTACTAAGCTAATTGGCTTTCAACTTGCATCATCAGGGCGGGCAAGATGCCCACCCTACAAGAGATTGATAAAATTTTAATATGCAAATTAAATGTGTTTTAGCTTAGGTAGTAAATCAAGCCACTCTGCGGGTACTCTCTTGGAGAACTCGTAGAGTAGCCACAGAAGCATTTACAGACTAAAAGCCTACCTACTTTATATTTACTTGATAATTACTCTGTGAAATCGGCACGAAAAAAGAATTTTTCTTAAAATAGAGAAAGATTACTTAATTTTGATTGTGACAATATCTACTCAAATACTACCACTGGTTAAAGAGCCGGAACGACTGGAAAATCGTCTAGGCGAAATTCCACCGGAACCGGGGGTTTATTTTATGCGGGATAAGAGCGATCGCATTATATATATAGGTAAGTCACGGAAGTTGCGATCGCGTGTCCGTTCCTATTTTCGGGATGGCTACAATAAGACTGAACGCATCGCTACGATGGTCAAGTTGGTGACAGAAATTGAATTTATCGTTACTGATACTGAAGCCGAAGCTTTAGCACTAGAAGCCAATTTGATCAAGCAGCACCAGCCGTACTTCAACGTGCTGCTCAAAGATGATAAAAAATATCCCTATCTCTGCATTACTTGGTCAGAAGATTATCCGCGAATTTTTATTACCCGTAAACGTCAATTTGGTAAGGAAAAGGATAAATTTTACGGGCCTTATACTGATGCTGGTTTATTGCGAGAAGTTGTCCGCATCTGTAAACGCATCTTTCCCCAGCGACAACGACCTCAACCACTTTTCAAAGATCGTCCGTGCTTAAATTATGATTTAGGGCGCTGTCCGGGTGTGTGTCAAAAGCTGACTTCACCAGAAGAATATCGCAAAATTGTGCAAAAGATAGCGATGGTATTCCAAGGGCGAACTCAGGAATTGATTGATATTTTGACTCAACAGATGAATGCAGCATCTGAGGACTTGAACTTTGAGTCAGCAGCCCGGATTCGCGATCAAATTTCTGGGTTAAAGTCCCTGAATGCTGACCAAAAAGTATCCTTACCAGATGATACAGTTTCACGGGATGCGATCGCACTGGCAGCTAACGAAGAACACGCTTGCATTCAATTATTCCAGATTCGCGCTGGGCAATTGGTAGGACGTTTAGCCTTTGTAGCGGATGCTCATGCAGAACCAGGAGCTATTTTACAACGAGCTTTGGAGGAACATTACCAAACTGCTGACTCAGTAGAAATACCCTTAGAAATTTTGGTGCAGCATGATTTACCAGATGCGGAGATATTGGCGGATGTCTTAACTCAACGTAAAGGTAAAAAAGTCACAATTTTGACTCCTTTGCGGCAAACTAAGGCAGAATTAATTGAGATGGTAGAGCGAAATGCTCAGTATGAATTGCAAAGAATGCAAAAATTTGGCGATCGCAATCACCAAGCAATGCAAGATTTAGCAGCTATTCTCGATTTACCAGATGTACCCCACCGCATTGAAGGTTATGACATTTCCCATATTCAAGGCTCAAATGCTGTCGCTTCGCAAGTAGTGTTTATCGACGGATTACCAGCCAAGCAACATTATCGCCACTACAAAATTAAAAATCCCACTGTGACGGCGGGACATTCAGATGATTTTGCTAGTCTTGCTGAAGTTATTGGGCGACGCTTCCGCAAGTATGGGGAAGATACACAGTTAGCACGTTTGGGTAATCCAGACTGGCCTGATTTAATCATGATTGATGGTGGGAAAGGTCAGTTATCATCGGTTATCGCCGTTTTGCAAGAAATGAATGTATTAGAAGACTTGCGAGTTGTGAGTTTAGCGAAGCAGCGAGAAGAGATTTTTTTACCGGGAGAATCTAAACCTTTGACAACTGATGCAGAACAACCAGGGGTACAGCTGTTACGACGATTGCGAGATGAAGCGCATCGGTTTGCAGTAACTTTCCATCGTCAACAGCGTAGTGATAAATTAAAGCGATCGCGTTTAGATGAAATTCCTGGTTTAGGACATCATCGACAAAAGCAGCTACTAGGGCATTTTCGTTCAGTTGATTATATTCGCCAAGCTACAACCCCACAACTCGCTGAGGTTCCAGGAATTGGGCCGCGTTTGGCTCAAGAAATTTACGATTATTTTCATCCTGCTTGAGGAGATTAGTAGTCTGTAAAATTTCAATTTATGGGTAAGTAAGTGGGTCAAATTAAATATAAAACCTCACCCCTGCCTCCGGCTTCCCTCTCCGATACTTTGGAGAGGGATTGAGGGTGAGGTTTGATCTTATATTTAATTACGCCTACCTACTTAAACCTGACTTTTCACGGGATCTGGAAAACCTCTCTCTAAATCTCTCTCCTACAAGGAGAGAGACTTTGAATTTTCCCCCTTCCCGTGTCGGGAAGGGGGCTAGGGGGTTAGGTCTTTCATGGGCTTTTCCACATGACGTGAAAAGTCAGACTTAAACAAGTTTGTAGTAAGGACTTGATTGCTTAGAAAATAAGGACTCAAGTCCTTACTATAAACCCTCAAAACTAGCTTGACAAAGTATTAGTTCCACTCTCGTAGAGGATTCCATTAAGGTTGTCTGCGAGCATTGAAGATGTTTAAATACCGTAAATTTACGCAATGTCGTAAGTATGGTAATTTTGATTAGATTATCTCAACATAATTTAACCTCATAAATCTTGCTAGCAAATATTAACCAATTCTTAAGATAAATATTTTGTTACTAAATATACAGTATTTTATTGGTTTTAATTTTTCAATACAAGAACGGCTTTTTTGTATTGGTCTGAAAAGACTAGAAATAAGGATCTCTCAAGGCATTCGTGATAGGGATCAGTAAATCTCTAAGCGGTATTTAATTAAAAAATAATTTATGTATCTAAAGTAAGAGGGTAATATCACTTAAATTCTAGGATAATATACAGAGATATCGAAAAGTTTTCAAATCTGAAATTCTGTTTAAAATAATTAGCCAATATTAAAGTTGTTTGTTAAGTTGGGTCAAACCAAAATTATTGCTACTTTAACTGGCAGTTTTCTCAAATAAAAAATAAATTACAACCAGGGATTTTAAAATGCAGACAGTACAAAAAATTTACTGCCCAAATTGTGGCTGCCAAGCAGAACGTTATTATATTTCTGATAGTCAATTAACTCGTACACAATGCTCTAGTTGTGACTATTTGATGATTAGTTGTACGCGTACTGGCAAAGTCATTGAGGCTTATGCACCAGGAATTTATGCAAAGCGCTAGATAATAAAATTAAAGATTGGAGAATGTTTTCTCTAATTTTTAATAAATTTTGAAGACTTTACAAGTTATCTTTCTGTTGTCTGAGTTGTTGCTGTCGTATCTGTTCTTGTAACCTTAATTGTTGCTGTTGTCTAAGTTGTTGCTGTTGTCTAAGTTGTTGATCTTGTATTCTCAGTTGTTGCTGTCGTGAAAATTCTTGCTGTTGTAGTCTAGTTTCTTGCTGTTGTAGTCTGAGTTGTTGCTGGCGGATAATTTCTTGCCGTTGTCGTGAAAATTCTTGCTGTTGTATTCTCTGCTGTTGTTGTAGTTGTGGTTCCTGAAGGTTTAGCCGTAGCCATGTTTCCTTCATTTGTTCTTGTGTTTGCTGATTTTGCTCCTCTTGTTGTTGTCTGATTCTTTCTTGAAAAGACTCAGGTTGCTGTGGATTCGTCTGAATTATTTGTCCATAAGCAGGAGAATTCATCGGCAAAGCTTTTGCAAGAACAATTACCAGTAGCCATCGTTTAAGTATTAATGAGGGATTCAACATATAGTTATTTCGTCAATGGCGTGTCGCAACACACATCAGCGATAAAGCTGCTTGTGGTGAATTAGGATTGATACCAGACCATAATTGAGCCAAGCGATACTTCTTGTCAGATTCACCGTAATTGCCTTGCAATACTTCTGCACCAACTGTATGGTTATGGGGATAAACCTTGACACTAAAGCCAAGTGGCTCCAGAATTTTGTAGTAAAGCTCTGGTGTTACTCCATCTCCAGGTCGGTGATGAACCTCAGTTGCTAATCCCCAAGTTTGCTCTGCTGCTGAGGCATGACCTCCTCGTTTGATTAGCCGATATAGCCCTAAGCGCAAGTTCCATAACCACAAACCTAATCCTTGGAAGTTCCAGGCAGTCAACTGAGGGTCGTGGTCTGTGATTAGGATGCCGCCTGGACGGACTAAACGCGCTGCTTCCTGCAAAACGATGTCCATGTAATCACAGTGATGCAGTGTAGCATTTAGTACTACGATGTCAGCAAAGTTAGAAATGAAAGGAAGTTGGTGGGCATCTGCTTTCACTGCTGTATAGCCAATACGTTGAGCCATAGACAATGCCCCATAGCTAATATCTACACCAATTAACAATTGTGGTTTTCCCCCAAGCGTTGCATATAAATTGCCTGGGCCACAACCAATGTCTACAACAATTTTATCATCCCAACTCCCTATAGCCGCTTCCCAGGAAGACTTGAACACTTCATCACGATGACAACTTTCAAAATAGTTTTTTGCCCATTCTGGATGCCCAAAGTAATAACTATTCGCTTCGATGGCTGGACTGGAAGTAGAAACAGGAAAACTTAGGATATCTTGTTTATCTAAATCCACCTTAAAATCAGCAGCAATATAAGGTCTGAGAACTGAATATGAAGAACTTGGCATAACTATCACCTCTATTAATATCCTGGTTCAATTCGCTACAAACTGAGCTAACCATTAAATTTATAAACTGATTAGTATAACAGGGTTTTGCGAGATTTAAGTAGTTATATTTACTGATTACAGATAGGTTAATTTTTACTTGCTCTCAATTGTCCGCAAGCAGCATCAGCTTCTAAACCACGGGAATAACGTACACTCACAGCAGTATTTTGTTGCTTAAGGACGTTGACAAATGCTTCAATGCGATCGCGGTTGGGGCGTTTATAATCTACTTCTTGGATGGGATTGTAGGGAATCAAATTCACATGACATTGAAATCCTCGCATACATTTTGACAGTTCTAATGCGTGTTCTGGTAAATCGTTGACACCAGCCAGGAGAACATATTCAAAGGTAACGCGCCGCCCAGTGATTTCTACATATTCTCGACATTCAGCCAGTAAATCTTCTAGAGGATAGGCGCGGGCGCTAGGGATGAGTTTTTCTCGCAGTGCTTGGTTGGGTGCGTGGAGACTCACAGCGAGAGTGATTTGCAAATTATTTTGCGCGAACTCACGGATGCGATCGCGAATCCCAACTGTAGAAACTGTAAGCGATCGCTGCCCAATACCAATATCTTGATTTAGAGATTTTAGGGACGCTAGGACATTCTCAGTATTTAACAACGGTTCACCTAGTCCCATAAACACGACATTACTAACCCGTTGCTGAAAATCTTCTTGCACAGTCAACACTTGATCGATAATTTCGTGCCGTGCTAAGTTGCGTTTGTAGCCTCCCTTACCAGTAGCGCAGAAATCACACGCCATTGGGCAACCCACCTGAGTAGAGACGCAAACTGTCAGACGGGCTTTTGGGCCTTCTCCCCTTTCTGCAAAGGTTGGGATGCCTACAGTTTCAATAATTTGATCGTCTGTTAATCGCAAAAGATATTTGACCGTGCCATCAGGAGCCACAGAGCGGTAATGTAAAGTTGAGCGTCCAATGGGAATTTCTGCAACTTCCGCACGCCATTGCTTAGAGAAGACAGAAATATCAGCTAGCGATCGCACTCCCTTATCGTAGATCCATTCATGCAGTTGCTTTCCTCTGTAAGCAGGTTGTCCTTGTTGCTGCACCCAAGTGCTTAACTCAGCCAGAGAAGCACCGAGAAGGGGAGGGATTAATTCTGATTTTTCTGGGTTGTGTGAGTCAACCTGAGAGACAAGAGGCGTAGCAGACATAAAAAATCACGAGTTTATATAGGATCTCTATCCTACACCTGCTAGATCGAGTTAGTCTTAACCAAAGTAGATGGGGAATTAACCAAAGGTTGTGCCGTTCCAGCCCCACATTGCACCCTTAGCATCTGCAAACTCAATGACACTATAAACGTGTCCACTGGGCGGTTAATTAATTTTGATTTGCGATCGCAGTAGATAATTCCCGAAATAAATAGTAGGGTGGGGTAAAATCAGTGTTCTTCAGCTTTGTGTATACACGACTCTGCGGGAAGGCGTTCGCGTAGCGTCTCGTAGAGAAGCGCCTATGCGTTGAAATTTCAACCCTCAATTGCCTGAATTTATAGAATGCTGTACTAAATAAAAACTACAAAAGTTCGGTGGAGTAATTTTATACTTTATATTTCACCTTGACTTTTTTAGTAAGTTTCTATACGATGACTGTAAATTTTCCTGAACCATGAAAAATTAATAAACTAAGATCAAAAGCAAGTGTTTCTAACTACTCCCAATCATTTGATAAAGTTATAAATTCTTCATTGATTGATAAGCATCTGAGGGGGTCAGACAACGCCTGAAACCCTTATTCTTTCGTTGACCCCCTCAGATAGCTTGCTGAGTAAGCATTTGAGGTGTGTCAATATGGAATTTATTGAGAAGATTTATCAATTATTCCTATGAAAAAACGACCCCCTCAGATTGACCCATCTCAAACTCAATCGTCATAAGGCTTCTGAAAGAGTAGGGTTTAAATTCCTTTACCCCTCACGGGGATGGAAACTTTTTGGGGTGGTTGGTTTTGGGGACGGTTGCCTCCAGAGTTTAAATTCCTTTACCCCTCACGGGGATGGAAACTCCAGGAATGATTCCTGCTTCACTTATACCCTTCAAAACAGTTTAAATTCCTTTACCCCTCACGGGGATGGAAACATCCTATGTTATTGGTTGTAACCAACAGTATAAATAGTTTAAATTCCTTTACCCCTCACGGGGATGGAAACCTTTGCCACTAAATCTTCTGATGCACCCTGGGTTAGTTGAACTTGTTTAAATTCCTTTACCCCTCACAGGGATGGAAACCTCTTTCTTGTTTTTGTTTCCAGTAACACTCATCCCCTCTGTTTAAATTCCTTTACCCCTCACGGGGATGGAAACCTGAATATTGATACTTACGGAATAAGCCAAAGGGTAATTGTTTAAATTCCTTTACCCCTCACGGGGATGGAAACTCTGTTTGGAAATCAGACCACTGAGTTCCACGCACATTTGTGTTTAAATTCCTTTACCCCTCACGGGGATGGAAACAATGGCCTAAGTTCTTCGTCATTTGCTGCAAAGTTAAAGTTTAAATTCCTTTACCCCTCACGGGGATGGAAACTATTCCTGATTTAAGGAGTAACTCTAAAAAAACTAAAAAGTTTAAATTCCTTTACCCCTCACGGGGATGGAAACAACAGGATGTGATCAACATCCATAACTAGCATTTGGTTTAAATTCCTTTACCCCTCACGGGGATGGAAACTTTTTCCCATTGAATTCACTAACAAGTTTGTTAGCAATTTCGTTCGTGTTTAAATTCCTTTACCCCTCACGGGGATGGAAACACTGAGTTCATAGTAGAGGAACCGTCTGGCTTGGTACTCATCGTTTAAATTCCTTTACCCCTCACGGGGATGGAAACCCTCTACTATGAACTCAGCAGGTAACGGTATTGCAGGTTTAAATTCCTTTACCCCTCACGGGGATGGAAACTTATTTACCATATAACTTTCGATTGCCGATAAACGAGTTTAAATGTCAAGGAGATGAGTGGGATGGGGGAGATGAGGGAGTGAGGGAGAATAACTCTTAATTCAGCACTCAGAACTCTTTTGCTCAATGCCCAATCTTCAGTTATGAGACGAGCGAAATAGGTGACTATGTTCGGGATGATATAAACGCGATCGCCCCGTTGTTGTTGAGAGTGCTGGACTGATTATATAAAGCGTAGTGCGAATTAGTTTTTCTTTATGAGTGCATTCCGCCATTTCATTCAGGGGGACAACCCTGATTTTTTCATCCGGCCAGCCGATGCGAAAACAAATTGCAATGGGGGTTTCGGCTGGATAGTGTTCGAGTAATTTTGCTTGGGCATTTTCGACGTGACGCGCACTCAGATATAGGCAGAGGCTAGCCTGATGTGCTGCAAGAGTAGCTAATTCCTCAGTAGCGGGGACTTCTGTACGTCCACTGATGCGGGTTAAAATGATGGTTTGGACTAAACCGGGGACAGTCAACTCAACTTTGAGTTTGGCAGCAGCAGCTTGAAAAGCGCTGATACCAGGTATGACTTCAAAAGGAATATTTGCCTCTGCAAGGAGGTGCATTTGCTCGTGGATGGCGCTGTAGAGACTAGGATCGCCAGAATGGAGACGGACGACAGATTTTTGTTGCGATCGCACCCTATCGATCATAATCGGTACAATCTCTTCTAAAGTCTGATTCGCAGTTCTAATTATCTCCGCATCTTCTCGGCAAAGTTCTAAAATCTGTTCGGGGATTAAAGAATCAGCAAATAAAATCACATCAGCAACAGCCAGTAATTTCTGCGCCTTCACCGTCAATAAATCAGGATCTCCAGGGCCTGCACCGACAATATACACAGATGGTTCTATGGCATATAGCGTTTTTTTATAACTCAGGTTTTCTGTATATTCACTTTTAAAAGAACCCACAGCAATCCCTCAAAAAACTTTTTTGATATTTTCTCAGTATCTTTCCTGATTCACTCTCTTTCCCTAGTAGAGAGTAATGGTAGATGCACCCTGGTTAAGCCCTAGAAAATATTCTGGGGCATTTTTTATTTTTGGGAATTGGGCATTGGGAATTGGGCATGGGGCATGGGGCATTGGGCATTGGGCATTAATTATTTATTCTGCTTGTCTCCTTCATCCCACTCAGCACTCAGCACTCAGCACTCAGCACTCAGCACTAGCACTCAAAACTCATCCCCTCATCTCCCCATTCCCCTTGGGAGTATTCACTACATCGGGTAAAGGGCGTTTAAGTAAGTAAAGCCAAGCTAATCCAACTAATCCTAATAAAATCCCTAGACTACTGACTACTTGTGCCATCCGTAATGGCCCCAGCATCAAGCTATCAGTGCGGAAACCTTCAATCCACAAGCGTCCTAAGCTGTAGGCTGGCCAGTAAACTAAAAATAGCGTGCCTACCTTCAAACGAGGCTTACCGGATAAAGACCGGAAAAACAATGTTATTAGCAGCGAAAACACCATTAAATCCCACAGAGACTCATACAGGAAGGTGGGATGGAAATAATCGAAACTAGCATAAGCTAGAGGACGATGGTCTGGTGGAATATACAGCTTCCAGGGTAAATCAGTAGGATCGCCAAAAGCTTCAGAATTAAAGAAATTGCCCCAACGTCCGATCGCTTGCCCTAAAATCAGCGAAGGCGCTACTAAATCTGCCAGTTGCCAGAAAGAAACCTGCTTGATTTTGGCAAAGATTAACGCAGCTATAACGCCACCAAGAATTGCTCCGTGAATGGCAATACCACCTTCCCAGATAGCAAAGATTTTTCCGGGAGTTGGGGCATATTTTGACCATTCAAAGAAAACATAATATAGCCGTGCGCCGGGAATTGCCCCAATCAACAACCAAAAGAACAAATCGCCTAGCAACTCAGGATTGACGTTACGGCGCTTTGCGAACTCCTGAGAGAGGATTACGCCAATTAAAACAGCCGTGGCAATCAACAAGCCATACCAACGGATACTTAAATGGATACCTAGTATATCTAAATCTAATTTCACCAGAATAGGTCCTGGAGAAGCAAATTGAAATGCCAAGGGCAAGGCGGAAAAATCCAGTGCCATGAGAAATTACCTAGAAAAGTTCGTTAACTACCCGCGCACTTTGCTAAGTACGGAGTTTCTTGGATCTCGAATACTAGAATTACACTTAAAATCCAGCATCCATATTTAGGAGTCTAATTCCTAACGCCTAGTTGAGCATAACTTGTACCACTAAAACAATTGAGTTTACCATTCTTGCTTAGAGGTTGTTTGAAAAGTGGTATGTTGTAATTTTTATCGAATTATTACCCCCCTTAGTCCCCCCTTATAAAGGGGGGAAATAAGAAAATCCGGTTCCCTCCCCTTTATAAGGGGAGGGTTAGGGTGGGGTAAAAATATTTGATACATCAATCATGACTTTTCAAACATCCTCTTAGAGCGCAAGATGGTAAATTTGAGTAAGTTACACAAAATAGTTTCGATATAATCACCTAAACAACTTTGATATATCTAAAATTGTGATTGCTATTTATCCTGGTAGCTTCGACCCCATCACCTTGGGACACCTAGACCTCATCCAGCGCGGTTGTCGGCTGTTTGAGCGGGTAATTGTCGCTGTACTGCGGAACCCAAACAAAACGCCACTTTTCAGCGTGCAGCAACGGCTAGAGCAGATCCGTCTTTCTACACAACATCTACCTAATGTAGAAGTAGACAGCTTTGATGGTCTTACCGTAAACTATGCCCAAATGCGACATGCACAAGTTTTACTTCGGGGTTTACGGGCTGTGTCAGATTTTGAAGTGGAACTGCAAATGGCTCACACGAATAAAACTCTTTCTACCCAAATAGAAACAGTTTTTCTAGCAACCTCAAATGAGTATAGTTTTTTAAGTAGTAGTGTGGTAAGAGAGATTGCAAGGTTTGGCGGCTCTATCGATCATCTTGTTCCCCCACACATTGCCCTAGATATATACCAATGCTACAACAATCACAACTCTCCAACGTTGAACCCAATCTCAACGGAAGCAATCCCCCCCCTGAAGAATATGTCGGTGGAGAGGGAAGCGTAGATATTCAGCAGGAACTCAACCGCCTAGAGGAAATAGTTCTCTCTAGTCTCAGAATTCCTCTGACGGGACGCACTCTCATAGATGAAGAAAAGCTGCTGGAACAGCTTGATTACATCCGGCTTGCTTTACCATCACTGTTTCAAGAAGCAGCAGCCATCCTTGAGCAAAAGGATGAAATTCTGCTAGAAGCGGAAGAGTATGGACAGCAGGTTGTTGAGTCCGCACAAGCAAAAAGAGCGCAAATCTTAGCTGAAAGCGATATTATTCAACAGGCGGAACAAGAAGCTGAACAACTGCGGCGACAAGTGCAACAAGAGTGTGAGGGAATAATGCAAGAAACCCTCGCCGAGATTGAGCATAAGCGGTATGCTTGTCAGCAAGAGTTAGAGCTTATGAGGCAAACTGCGATCGCTCAGGCTCAAGAAATTGAAGATGGTGCCGATCAATATGCTGATGGCATTTTGGGCAATATCGAGCAGGATCTCAAAGATATGTTGCGAATTGTCACGAACGGAAGGCAACAATTGCAAATTGATAACCTCACGCAGCGCAATTCACCGCCTAGCAAAAAAAGATAGAGATTCTAATAAGAGATGATGAAAAATTATAGGTTGGGTTTCGCTATTGCTTAACCCAACGATTTTTATTAAGGAAGATTTTTTGGGGAACCTACCGAGTCATAGATTTAAAATTTTGGCTTGTAATTAAGCAGGGTTTTTAATAATGTTCACTTTGGCTCAAGTTAACTATGGAATAAATCTAGCTGGTTTAATTGGAATTATTTATTTTCTTTGGGCAATTATTTACTTGATTTTAACAGTAGCTTGGTTATCCCAACGTGGAACCAGACTTAGAGGTTGGGCTTTAGCCCTTTACATTATCCAACTTATATTTACGCCAATTATAATGTTGTTAATTGGAGCAATCTTGTTTTTTCAAGGTTGGCGCTTAGATCCAATTCTTCAATTTGGGCAATTTTTATCGTTGCTATTAATTCTTTACCTGAGTATCAAAGATATTGTAATTAATGCAGTTTACAGAGATAGATGATTTTAGCATTTCACGAGCAACCAGATCCCCGACTTCTTTGAGAAGTCGGGGATCTACTTATTACAAATTGATCAAAAACGCAATTAATATCTGATTACAGGGTGTAAGTAAAATCTTTCACCAACATACCGGGAACTAAACTACCTCCTAGTTGGCGACTATCATAAGTGCCTACTTCGGGAATAAATTCTTGAAAATCAGTCAAATCTACTAGATTTTCTCCCCAGAAGCGATAAAGACTTTCATCAAAACGTAAGTTTTCAATGGGAGCGATAATTTCTCCTTTTTCTACCCAAAAACAGGCATAGCGAGTCATACCTGTGATTCTACCAGTTTGGCGATCGCTCCAGTTCAAGTAATGCAAATTTGATAAATACAATCCTGTATCCAATTTCGGAAGAATTTGCTCAAATACTAAATTTCCTGGACTGATTTCTGGCGCACGTAGAGTTTCTGAACCATTAGCACCATTCGCAGTTTTCTGATATTCCTTAGCAGTACGAGAATTCACCAGAGTGTTTACCAAACGTCCTTTTTCTATCACAGGTAACTCCGGTGCTGCCATTTCTCCCAATTCATTAAATCGGGGTACTAATCCGCGCTGAAAGTTTTCTTTCAAACTAAATGCTGGCGAAAGTTGTTTTTCTTGACGCGATAAAGCAGCTAAAGCACTATTTCCTTGTTGGATATCAGCTTCACTTATAGCTCCCCAAGAAAGCATCAGTAATAAATCTGCAACAGCAGCAGGTGCAAAATAAGTTTTATATTGTCCGCGTGGCAGTTCTTTCGCTGGGTGAGCAAGCAATTCGAGTTGCTTTTTGCCTTCGCTGATTTTGGCTATATAAGCAGATTCATCCCAGTTATTACCTGCAAATGTGCCCTTAACAGCTTGTTCAGAGGCAGAAAATAAGGAATAATCTAAGGTAAAAGAATCAGTAGCAAACCAATGTTTTTGACCATTGGAGTCACCATAACCTTTAATTACTATTCCTCCAGCATATATACCAGTAAAATCTAATTCAGCAACTTGTTCTAATACACTTTTTACTACTGCTTCCTCTGCCAATAAATTCCCAGAATGTACTTCTCGGCTAGTATTAGTTCCTGATGGTAAAACTAGATATGGATCGATTGGTAGTAGAAATAGTTCGCTACGT
The DNA here is from genome assembly GCF_036917435.1 of Nostoc sp. Classification (GTDB taxonomy): domain Bacteria; phylum Cyanobacteriota; class Cyanobacteriia; order Cyanobacteriales; family Nostocaceae; genus Nostoc. The sequence goes on along the minus strand of NZ_JBALDM010000012.1, from coordinate 154,044 downwards.
AATTCCTGTAAAGCAGAATATGCAAATTGCCAGTCTATATCCCAATTTCCAGTAAAGGGAAACTGCCGAAGACTGCTGCGTTGTTCTGCCATTAGAGTCAGTTCAATCCAACCATCAGCAACACAACCAGTTTGTCGCACTTTAGCATGATTGAAACGAGTAAATTGACTTCTTTCACTGCTTAGTTTCACAGTGAATTGTTCATTCTCTACTTTTTTGATAACTAGAGTTTCAATAAGTCGATTAAAGCTGACTTCTAACGCGGATAATTCCTCAATTTTCATGGATATTAAATATTAATAGAAAATAGATAGAGGGAAAGTTAAGAGTTAGCAGCTTTTAGTTAGGACTAAAATCCTGACTAAAAACTTTACTTTGTTTACGCCTAAATTATTAGAAGTTTTCAATTTAAAAAAGCTTCAATCGTATATAAATCCTAACTTTTTCAACTTCCTCCACCAAAAACTTCGACATTAGCAAATACACAAACGGGTGAACCATGTCCTACCCAAATAGCCTGATTTGGTTCTCCTTTTCCACAATAAGGAGTACCATACATTTGCCAGTTTTCAGCATTTCCTACTTGGATTAAGCTATGCCAAAATTCTGGTGTTGTGGCGCGATAGTTGGGATTACGGAGGGTTTTAGTGAGTTTACCATTTTCAATTAATTTAGCGTACTCACAACCAAATTGGAATTTATAGCGGCGATCGTCAATTGACCAAGATCGGTTAGATTCCATGTAAACGCCGTGTTCTATCCCGCCAATAATGTCTTCAAAAGTTGCATTTAGAGGCTCTAAATTCAAGTTACCCATGCGATCGATCGCTGGTCGATTCCATGAAGAAGCACGGGCACAGGCTACTCCTGGTACACCTGCTCTTGCTTGACTCTCTAAACTGCCTAAACCTCGTTGGAGTACTCCTTCTTTTACTAAATACTCCCGCGTTGCTACAGCACCAGTATCATCAAAGCCATAGCTAGAAAATTCACCAGCCACGGTGGGATCAAAGGTAATATTCATTAGTGGCGAACCGTATACTAGGTTGCCAAAATCACTTTTATTAACAAAGCTGCCTCCAGCATAGTTACGCTCATCTCCCAAAATTCGGTCAATTTCTAAGGGATGCCCGACACTTTCATGGATTTGCAGCATCATTTGATCTGGAGCTAAAACTAAATTGGTACGGGTAGTTGGGCATTCCTCTGCTGTCAAGAGTTCTACTGCTTGTTCCCCAATTAGCCGCACGCGATCGCATAAGTTTTCTTGTTTTAATAGTTCTAGTCCACCTTGGTAACAGTTGGCTTGTGAACCATTATTACTGCGCTGCTGCACATTGGCACCATTTTGGGCGATGGCTCCGTAATGAGTGCCTATAGATAGGGTTTTTTGATAGACTTCTGAGCCGTTGCTGCTAACAAACCAAGACTCTCTATCAATAATGCTAGCGCTGGCTATGGTTTGCACAATCTTGTCGTCAACTTTCAGCGTTTGGCAAATGCGAACCAGTAAATCGTTGATTTCTCCTGGACTCAAAGCATCTAATGGTTCAAGAAATGGAGATTTATATTCACCAACGACTTTAGGGCGCTCACTTTCACCGAAGGGATGTATCCACCATTCGCTGGCTGCTTGTGCCTGTTTATAGGCTGTTTCGGCAGCAGCTTGTAGCGAAGACGGTTCCAGAGAGTTAGTTGCTGCATAACCCAGACAGCCGTTAACCAAAACTTCCAGCATGGCTCCAACGGTGAAGGACTTACCATTTACTTGGGGTAAACCGTCACGGACTGAACGGGTAGTATAAGTGTCTTTTACCGCTCTGATACCGATCCAATCAGCAGGAATGTCGAAACTAGCGATCGCTTTTTTTAGTTCAAACCACATAATTTAAGTTAATGGGAATTGGGCATTGGGCATTGGGCATGGGGCATTGGGCATGGGGCATTGAGAATGGGGCATTGGGCATTGGGCATTGAATATTAGTTATTCTTTCTCCCTCATCTCCCCTAATTCCGGTGCCAGCGTGTACCATCACGGCTATCAATTAGCGTAATACCTTCTGCTTGGAGTTCGTCACGAATGCGATCGCTTTCGGCAAAATTTTTGGCTTTACGTGCTTCTTGCCTTTGCTGAATTTTTGCTTCAATTTCCGCATCGCTTAAACCATTACTCTTGTCAGGTTCGGCTTCCATTTCGGCTTCTAAACCCAAAACTCCAGCCAATGTGACGAGAGTTTGCCATTGCTGCTGTAACTCATCTGGTGAAGTTTCCGTTTTCCCTTCATGCACAATAATATTTCCCTCCCGGCGCAGTTCTTTGGCTAATTCAAACAGGACTGTTAAACCACCAGGAAAATTAAAGTCGTTATTCACCGTTTCTTGAAAGCGTTCAACAGTTTCAGGGAGTAGTGAGGCAGTTCCCACTCCCCAGCCTAGTTTTTTACCGTATTGGTAGCCAAATAATAAACCTTCTTTAATGGTGTGCCAACCGTTGGTTGCTGCGGCGATCGCTTCATCGGTAAAATCTATGGGTGTACGATACTGAGCAGTCAGTACAAACAACCGCACTGCCATCGCGTCAACTCCTCGATCCAGCAATTCTCGAATAGTGGTAAAGTTGCCCAAAGATTTGGACATTTTCTCACCATCTACCTTTACCATCCCGTTATGTAACCAGTAATTTGCTAGGGGTTTTCCTGTTACAGCCTCAGATTGGGCAATTTCGTTTTCGTGATGGGGAAAAATTAAGTCAGCACCACCAGCATGAATATCTATGGTATCACCCAAGCGATCGCGCACCATTGCCGAGCATTCTATATGCCACCCCGGACGACCTGCGCCCCAAGGTGACTCCCAAGCTGGCTCTCCTGGTTTTGCTGCTTTCCACAACGCAAAATCAAAGGGGTCTTTCTTTTTCTGGTACTCTGGATCTTCTACGTTTACGCGGTCGCTTTTGCCCGCTTGCATATCTTCTAACTTGCGTCCCGAAAGCTTGCCATACTCATCAAACTGCCGGACTGCGTAATACACATCGCCTTCAGAGGCATAAGCAAAACCTTTATTTTCCAACTCATTAATTAAACGCTGAATGCCGTTCATTGTGTGGGTAGCACGGGGATATTCATCAGCTTCTTTGATTCCTAACCGCGCCATATCCTCAAAATATGCTTTGATAAAGCGATCGGCTACAACTTCCATTGAGGAATGTTCAACACGGGCGCGATTGAGAATCTTGTCATCAATATCAGTAAAATTTTGGATATATCGGACTTCATAACCGATAAACTGGAGGTATCGGCGCACTACGTCCCAAACGATGCAAGCTCTAGCATGACCCAAATGGCAGTAGTCGTAAACCGTCACGCCGCAGTAATACATCTTAACCTTGCCTGGCTCGACTGTTTTAAACGGTTCTTGACGACGGGTGAGGGTATTGTAGAGTGTTAGGGTCATAACAGAGTAATGCTGAAATAAGAAAATACGTAATAATAGGGTAAAGCAGCTGGGATGGCAGTCCAGTATCCCTATGCTAGTGTTTTATGGACTATCTGCGCTACATTACTATTTTTTGACTATTTGATAACAGCGCTATGCAATCAGCAGTTACACCCGAATCTCCGGCAATGGATACGCCCAAACAAGGAATGCCAGTAACAATTATTACGGGTTTCCTCGGTAGTGGCAAGACGACTTTACTTAATCATATCCTCACCAACCAACAGGGTTTAAAAACCGCCGTTCTCGTGAATGAATTTGGTGAAATTGGCATCGATAACGAGCTAATTGTTTCCACTGGTGAGAACATGGTGGAACTAAATAATGGTTGTATCTGCTGCACTATTAATAATGATTTAGTAGATGCAGTCTACAAAGTTTTAGAACGCCAAGAAAATCTCGATTATCTAGTAGTAGAAACAACTGGATTAGCAGATCCGCTACCAGTAGCTTTAACATTTCTAGGTACAGAATTGCGAGATTTAACTCGCTTGGATTCAATTATTACCGTGGTAGACGCGGCGAATTACAGCCTAGATTTATTTAACTCTGAGGCGGCATACAGCCAGATTAATTATGGTGATGTCATTGTACTAAACAAAGCTGATTTGGTTGATGAAGCTACTTTGAATGAGTTAGAAACAAAAATTAACGAAGTTAAGGAAGGAGCGAGAATTATTCGCGCCACGCGATCGCAAGTTCCACTTCCGTTAATTCTCAGTGTCGGTCTGTTTGAGTCGGATAAATATTTTGATACAGTGGTGGATGAACACGACCATCACGACCATGATCATCACGATCATCATGACGATCATGACCACTCAACATGCGGTCACGATCATCACGATCATGACCACGATCACCATCATTCTGACCATTTAGAAAATGATGGTTTTACTTCCATCTCTTTCCAAAGTGACAAGCCTTTTTCGATTAGGAAGTTTCAGTATTTCTTAGATAACCAACTACCCTCAAATATCTTCCGAGCGAAGGGTATTATGTGGTTTGACGAAAGTCCGAAGCGTCATATTTTCCACCTTTGCGGTAAACGCTTCACCTTAGATGATGATGAATGGCAAGGTCAACTTAAAAACCAACTTGTGTTGATTGGGCAAAATATGGATCGTGAGGCTTTAATTACTCAACTCGAAAACTGTATTTGTCTACCTTCAACCTCTCGTGGTAAAGGGTTTGGGAAATAAAAGTTAGGAGTTAGGAGTAGCCCTCTCAAAGTGAAAAATAGCTGGATAATGATACAGCGTTTCTCGACCTGGTGAGGTACATCCGTAGGGGCACAGCAATGCTGTGCCCTTACACCAAGCGATATAATTTTGTACCGCATCTGAATGGGAACCGCTATACCTGCGATCGCAAACTAAAAAGTAGCGGAGGGTATGGTAAACGTTAGGTACGATAAATCGCCGTTTCTACAAGAATTTAGTCCTTTGTAGAGACGGCGATTTATCGCGTCTCTTTCATCCCGTCTTTTTCATCCCGTCTCTTGCTTTACCCAAATCGTACTGGGTGATATCGTATTGTGTCCAGTCCCATGTCTTCAACAGCATTCACTGAGGGTACTTTTGCATAATTCTGTCATCGTTTGATTAAAAGCTGCCAGAAGTATCACAATTTGGGAAAATAATAAAGTAAGTCGAATATTATACGACTAACCTAAATTCTTCTAGGAAAATATGACTCATTCTTTCCTTGAACGCCTGCGTAGTCCAGAAAGCCCAGTCCTCGTATTCGACGGGGCGATGGGAACCAACCTGCAAACCCAAAACCTGACTGCTGAAGACTTCGGCGGCCCACAGTATGAAGGTTGTAACGAATACTTAGTCCACACGAACCCCGAAGCTGTCGCTAAGGTTCATCGAGACTTTCTCGCTGCTGGTGCTGATGTCATCGAAACAGATACCTTTGGTAGTACATCCCTTGTGCTGGCAGAATATGACTTGGCAGACCAAGCTTATTACCTCAGCAAGACAGCCGCAGAATTAGCCAAGCGTGTCGCTGCGGAATTTTCCACACCAGAAAAACCCCGGTTTGTGGCAGGTTCTATCGGCCCCACAACCAAACTCCCTACCTTGGGACATATTGACTTTGACACCATGAAAGCGACTTTTGCTGAACAAGCAGAGGCGCTGTGGGATGGTGGTGTCGATTTATTTTTGGTGGAAACTTGCCAAGATGTGCTGCAAATTAAGGCGGCGCTGAATGGAATTGAAGAAGTATTTGCTAAAAAAGGCGATCGCCGTCCGTTGATGGTGTCTGTCACAATGGAAAGCATGGGGACAATGTTGGTAGGTTCAGAAATCAGTGCTGTGCTGACAATTCTGGAACATTACCCAATAGACATTCTTGGTTTAAACTGTGCCACTGGCCCAGACTTGATGAAACCACATATCAAGTATCTGTCAGAACATTCACCTTTCATCGTTTCCTGTATTCCCAACGCGGGTTTACCTGAAAACGTCGGCGGTCAAGCACACTACCGCCTGACACCGTTAGAATTACGGATGTCGCTGATGCACTTTGTTGAAGATTTGGGTGTCCAAGTGATTGGGGGTTGCTGTGGGACGCGTCCAGAACACATTCAACAATTGGCTGAACTTGCTAAAGACCTGAAGCCAAAAGTTAGACAGCCAAGTTTAGAACCAGCAGCAGCATCAATTTACACCACTCAACCTTACGATCAAGATAATTCCTTCTTGATAGTTGGCGAACGTCTTAACGCCAGTGGTTCCAAGAAGTGCCGCGATTTGCTAAATGCCGAAGATTGGGATGGACTCGTTTCAATGGCGAGGGCACAAGTCAAAGAAGGCGCACACATCCTTGATGTCAACGTCGATTATGTGGGACGTGACGGCGTGCGAGATATGCACGAATTAGTTTCGCGCATTGTCAATAATGTGACATTACCCTTAATGCTTGACTCCACCGAATGGGAAAAAATGGAGGCTGGTTTAAAGGTTGCCGGCGGTAAATGTTTGCTGAACTCCACCAACTATGAAGACGGGGAACCGCGCTTTTTGAAGGTGTTGGAGTTAGCGAAGAAATACGGTGCCGGTATAATCATTGGTACTATCGATGAAGACGGCATGGCGCGGACAGCAGACAAAAAGTTTGCGATCGCACAACGCGCCTACCGTCAAGCTGTAGAATACGGCATACCACCCACCGAAATATTCTTTGATACCCTAGCGTTACCAATTTCCACCGGGATTGAAGAAGACCGAGAAAACGGCAAAGCCACAATTGAATCCATCGGGCGAATTCGTCAAGGATTGCCTGGATGCCATGTAATTTTGGGTGTTTCCAATATTTCCTTTGGTTTAAATCCAGCCTCGCGGATGGTATTAAACTCAGTGTTTCTCCACGAAGCGACAACGGCGGGAATGGATGCAGCCATTGTCAGCGCTAACAAAATTTTACCGTTGTCTAAGATTGACGAACGCCATCAAGAAATCTGTCGCCAGTTGATTTATGATGAGCGGAAATTTGAGGGTAACGTCTGCGTTTACGATCCCTTGGGAGAGCTTACCACAGCATTTGCTGGGGTGACAACTAAGCGCGATCGCTCCTTAGATGAAAGTCTCCCCATTCCAGAACGCCTCAAACGTCACATTATCGATGGCGAACGCATTGGCTTAGAAGAACATCTCAAAAAAGCCTTAGAAGAACATCCCCCCTTACAAATTATCAACACCTTCTTGCTAGATGGCATGAAAGTTGTCGGGGAATTATTCGGTTCTGGACAAATGCAGCTACCCTTCGTCTTGCAATCTGCGGAAACCATGAAAGCGGCGGTGGCGTTTTTAGAACCGTTCATGGAAAAATCAGAATCGGGTAACAATGGCAAGGGAACCTTCATCATTGCCACAGTTAAAGGCGATGTCCACGACATTGGTAAAAACTTGGTGGATATCATCTTGTCCAACAACGGCTACAAGGTGATTAACCTGGGAATTAAACAACCAGTAGAAAACATCATCAACGCTTACGAACAGCACAAAGCTGATTGTATAGCAATGAGTGGTTTACTGGTAAAATCCACCGCCTTCATGAAAGAGAATTTAGAGGTATTTAACGAAAAGGGAATTAGTGTCCCCGTGATTTTAGGAGGTGCGGCGCTGACTCCCAAATTTGTGTATGAAGATTGTCAAAAAACCTATAAAGGTAAAGTAGTTTATGGCAAAGATGCCTTTTCTGACTTGCACTTCATGGATAAATTAATGCCAGCAAAAGTTGCCGGTAACTGGGAAGATTTGCAAGGATTTTTGAACGAAATCGAAACTGCTGAAGTTTCGACAAATGGTCACAAAGAAGCAGTAACCACAACTCCTAAAGAAACAACATCTGCTGAACCAAAAGAGGTAGATACGCGGCGTTCCGAAGCAGTAGCGATAGATATTGAACGCCCGACACCACCTTTTTGGGGAACACAGTTATTGCAGCCTAGTGATATTCCCATCGAGGAGATATTCTGGCATTTAGATTTACAAGCTTTGATTGCGGGACAGTGGCAATTCCGCAAACCAAAGGAACAATCAAAGGAAGAATATCAATCTTTCTTAGCTGAGAAAGTTTACCCAGTTTTAGAAACTTGGAAAAACCGGATTCTTGAGGAAAATCTGTTACATCCCCAAGTGATTTATGGATATTTCCCTTGTCAGTCTGAGGGGAATTCTCTACATATATATGACTCAGAAAACCAATCACAAAAAATTACAACTTTTGAGTTTCCTAGACAAAAGTCATTAAGGCGGCTGTGCATAGCAGATTTCTTTGCACCAAAAGAATCGGGAATTATAGATGTCTTCCCGATGCAAGCCGTGACTGTAGGAGAGATTGCAACCGAGTTTGGTCAAAAGCTATTTGCTGCCAACCAATACACCGATTACCTGTATTTCCACGGTATGGCAGTGCAGGTAGCAGAGGCTGTAGCTGAGTGGACACACGCCAGAATTCGCCGAGAGTTAGGTTTTACAGCTGAAGAACCCGACAATATTCGGGATATATTAGCACAACGCTATCGTGGCTCACGGTATAGTTTTGGTTATCCAGCTTGCCCGGATATGCAAGACCAATACAAGCAACTGGAGTTATTGCAGACTGACAGGATTAAATTGTACATGGATGAAAGCGAACAACTTTATCCAGAACAATCTACCACTGCAATTATTACTTACCACCCACTAGCAAAATACTTTAGCGCTTAGTCTATATCCCCTCTCATTAATCAGGCTACGGTGTACAGACAAGTTATCCAATTCCCAAAAGTCCTCAAAACCTCACCCTGTCCTATCTTTAATCCCTCTCCTTAGTAAGGAGAGGGACAGGTTTTGCATCGCAAAACCAGGGTGAGGTATCTCAGGAACTATGAGACTTAACGGTAAATGGCCTCACAAAAGACTTGTGTGTACACCATAGCCCTAATCAGGAGAGGGGTGTCCAAAGGGCAGTTATTATATTGTGGGTAATTCAAGTTATCACTTGACCTCACCCTAAGCCTCTCCTTATAAAGGAGAGGGGACTGGAATCGGAAATAGAAATGACTCAACTTTATAACAAAAATAGTGAAATAGAAAAAAGGCGACTATTACGCGAAAATATAACAAAAGCCGAGAAACTTGTTTGGGATAAAATAAGAGATAGGCAGCTTGAAAACTGCAAATTTCGTAGACAATATAGTGTAGATAAGTTTGTTATAGATTTTTACAGTTCTGAATTCAAGTTAGCTATAGAAATTGATGGCGAAAGCCATTTCCAACAAGGTGCTGCTGAATACGATAAAGCAAGACAAGAATTTATTTAATCAGCAAGAATTAAGCTTATTAGATTTACGAATAATGATGTATATGCTAATTTGTCTGGCGTGCTGGAAAGTATTGCTCAAAATATACGAAATTTAAGAGGATAGTAGTTAAACCTAATCCCCAGACCCTCTCATTATTAAACCTACCTACCAAAAATTTTGATAAACCTCACTCTCTCTATCTTCAATCCCTCTCCTTAATAAGGAGAGGGACAGGTTTTGCACAGCAAAACCAGGGTGAGGTATCTCAGGGGCTACGCGACAAATCTTAAATTGCGTCACCAAAGACTTCTCTACACACCATAGATTAACGAGAGGCAGCATTTACATCAGCAAGCACGGGCTGAGGTTGCGACACTATTGCACCAAAGTTAGAACCCCTATATCTGATTATTTTGCACCCAATTGATATCTTTCATTTAACACTTGGGTATTATAAGCCTACTCTGTTAACAACATCTTCATAAATTTGCCTTCAGATAAAATACATTTCCGCAAATTCACCGTAAAGCTATGTTCCTACTATTTGTCTGACTTGAATTAAATAATTCTCAAAAAATCAGTATTTCCCGGATAAAATGAACAATTCATAAATGATATAACTGGAAGAAATTAAATTGTTTTTGTTGTAGCTACTTTATTTTGAAGTTAGTCTAACAACATGCATTAGTTAAATAAATACAGCTTAAAATTATGCCTACGTAAAGACTTTCCATACATAGTTTAAGAGCCTACAAAATAGAAAATCCGCTACAAAGCACTTTACAGGGAAGCAGATATGTCTCGAAAATTTCAACTACTCAAGGCAATTCAAAAAACCTTCAAACAAATTAGAAAGCAGTTTATATCAGCAATTAATAAGCAAATAATTTGGCTATTACGGACTTTTTTTGGTACTCGAAGAAGACGCGGCTCGGAAAATGCTGGGTTTTTATTGCCCACAGTGGCAATGGTATTAATAGTAGTTGTATTATTGACTGCTGCCATTTTATTTAGGTCTTTTGAACGCTCCAAAAATGCCAGTAATGTCCGAGTCAATGAGGCTGTGTTAAATGCCGCAGCACCAGCCCTTGACAGAGCTAGAGCAAAATTAAACAAACTATTTTCTGACGGACAACTGCCACGAGCCGTACCTTCAGATGCAGTTTTAGAGAGTACCTTATCATTAAGTACTAATTCGAGTACTAATTTGATTGAATATACTTTAGGAGACGAAACTCCACTAAAACTACATTATAACTATACAACTCTACCAACAGGAGAAACAAGTCAGCCAGCAGATTTGACAACTGCATGGATGTTCCCAGTTGATACAAATAACAATGGGAAATTTGACAGCTATACTCTTTATGGAATTTACTTCCGAACTCCGCCTATAACTAGTGGCACATACAGCCGTCCTAGAAATCCTCTAGAGGCAAGAACTCCACCCATGACTGCTGGTAGTGTAAGCAGTGCTTGTAAAAATAATTTGGGAACAAGTGCAACTTTAGTAGGGAGTACGGGCTGGGTTAGTATTGCTAGTCAGCTCCAAAAAAGCTTTTTCGTTTACACTGCTAATGTTCCCATCACTAACGCTAACTTACCAACAGGTACTAATGCCGCTAATTACGAAGCTTTTGTAGGGAATAAAGGCTTTTCAGGTTTAGAATACGAACAAGACCGTGTACAACTACCGCTAGTTAACAATGCGGTGGTTTATAACGATGATATAGAACTTACCCCTGGTGTCCAATTTAACCTTAATGGACGAATATTGACTAATAGTAACTTATTGACTGCTAGCAATTCTAACATCAGACTTTTTCAGGTTAGTAGTCAAAATTCCTGTTTCTATAGTGAGGAGAATGCCAAAATTGTTGTAGGTGGCAATTTAGGAGCGGGTGGTTTCGTTGCTACTAGTGATTTAAATAACGCTACTACAGTGGATTTATTCCAAGGACAAGGAGCTAATACTATTCAAAATGGTGGTACTAAATCTGACAAATCAGTTACTGACCAACCGAATAATATTGCCTATAATAGCCTAGCTTATGCACAGCGCATCAATCTTTTAGTGCAAGCACAGACGAGTAATGCTGCATCTACCGATCCACAGGAAGTTCAGGATGCCATTACACAGCAATTACAACTATTAAATCTAACTACAGCTACTGCCAGCGCAGCGCAACAATCCACTGTCCGTAATAATCAGTTAGTACTTTACTTTCAAGATCGTACCCGCCGTGTACCCTATGGTGAAGTTGGTTTTGGTGCAAATGCAGTAGGGACTTATAATACTACTACGAATAAACCGATACAACCGACAACAGGAGGTGAGTCACTGCGTCCTCCAGATACTTGGGTTTATCCGTTTGCTACTAGTGATGGTAAAACTGCGACTAATTATTCCAATTTAACACTCAACCCTACGATTACTAGTACTAATATACTACCTAAAGCTACACAACCAGCTACGCAACAAATACTAGGTAAAGAACAATACCTTGGCGATCGCATTTTGCTTGGCAATAACCTACCCGCATTGTGGTGGAACGGAACCACATTTGTTGGTTCAGATACTACCACAGATACCCAAAATATTACAAATGTCAACTGGGATAATGGAAGTGGAACTCGCACTCGCAGCAGCCGTGTACAACAACTAGCTGATTTAGGAACTGTTGACCGAGATGGAGACTGGGAATCAACAGCTGCTAAAGTTCCAAGTACTCCCAGCGATCCTGTGGGTGGCTTGCGGGTAGTCACTGGTGCAGGAATTTATTTACCTCCAGGTTTTACTGTTAGTAGTACCCAAGCTGCTTTGAACACGGCGGCGGCAGCTACAAATAGAATTTGGTCAGATATGATGCCCATACCTAATACTATTGCTAGTGGCATTAATCCAGATACTTACAAAACTAATATAGTATTACCCGATACGACTAATACGCCTTATTTACGGATGCGGGCTACAGCAGTTTATCACTACCAAAAAAGTGGCTACAGTGCTACAAGCCCTACACCCATTGCTTGTATAAGTAGCTTCTACGACCCTACAAATATCACTACCGCTAAGAATCTTTCAACCCTTCCATATAATGGCAATGCGGGTGGTAACTCCCATAATGGTATTGTCTACGCAGCTCCAACAAAGGGTGTTTCTGACTATTCAGCTTTACTAAATTACCAAGCTAATTTAATGTATCCCAATGGGCGGTTGGTAAATCCAACACTGAACACCGCTATGGGGCTAGTTGCTGCCTCTGGGACACTCACAATCTCACAGCAGTCTGCTATTGATGCTTCTATTTGTGCCATCCAAATATTAGATGGTACTATCGGCTCTCCAAGTACTAGCGTCATACCTCACGGCGCAATTTCCGAAATTGCTTTTTTAGATGCGAGACAGATTAAGGCAATTCATAAAGATGTGCAAATAGATGGAAGTGGTAACATAATCCCAGGTAGAGAAACATTCACTAATGCTGATGGTGTAAATGGAAATGGAACTGGGACATCAACGCTTTGTTACTTTCAATATACCTGTACTATTAATGCAGATGGGACAGTAGCAAACGTACCAAATCCATCTACTAGTTCCTCAGATGCAGATTATAAACTCGCCAAAGAAACCCGCCAACCTCTGGAGATTCGCACCACTGTATTAGACATTAGTAAGTTGCGGGCAACAACTTATGGTACAGCAACACCACAAGAATACTTAATTCCCAATAGCGGTATTATTTACGCTACTCGTGATGATGCACTGCCGGATTTGAGTTATCCTGCTGGCATTACATCAACAGATACAGCGACACAAAAACAAACAAAACAAGATACTCAAAAATCACAAAGCCCAGTAGATTATAAACTTGACCCAACTCGTCGTCCCAACGCCATTATGTTAATCAATGGCAACCCACTCTGGCGTGTTCAGGCTTACAGAGATGCAGAAAAAGGCTTAATTCTAGCTTCTAACTTGCCTGTATATATTCTAGGCGACTTTAATAAACATACCCAGCAAGAGTTTATTACACTTCTAGCTAGTGATTGGAGCAATTTTTACTCTCGCGGGGGTACTCAATCAGACTTTAATCCAAACTTTGCTTGTCGTACTGGTGACTCTCGACTCCCAAATTGTACCACTGGGGACGCATGGCGACCTGCCAGCGTGTTGTCAGATGCAATCACACTTCTTTCTAATAACTATAAGACAGGCTACCGCAGTGATGGAGACTATGACCTGAATAATAACTTGGGGGATAACGCTTCTATTACCGCATTTCAGAACAATGGGTTGGCTAACAACGCTAATGTCGTCAATGCTGCCTGGTATGACACCGCTAATAGTGACTGGCCCCTTAGCACTGCAAACAGTTCTTACCTCAATAACCTTGTTACACCCATCCAGCGAAGGATAAATGATACAAGTAATTTAAAACCAGAATATTTAATGGAAGTCTGTCAGAAATTACCTGTTTCAGCTTGCAATCCGGCTACTGATTGGTGGGTAGCACTACCTGGCGATGTTATTGCATATCCACTAGGTCTAAGAGCCTCGGATGTTACTGGTACTGCTGGTACTCCTGACACTAGACAGACTTTTTCTTTGACTACTCATTTAGCAGGTACAACAGCACAATCACCGACTAATCCTAAATATCTGAGCTATCCTCGGCGTGTTGCCTTTCTCCGTGGGACATTAACAAAACCTGTAACAAGGGGAGCACCTCCAACAACTTATACAAGTGGAGAACTAGCACTTGATTCCAGTAATCAACCAACCATTATAGGTATCCAGGGGGGGAAAATAACTTCATTTCCAGTGAGTGGTTTTAGTAGTAGTAGTCCAGATCCCAAAGCTAATGCTCTATGGTTCAAATCAGGCAATAGTCTCACTAGTCCCCCAACATTTTTAACAACAATATCTACTACTAATACAACAGCCCAACCAATTTTATCGCCAGTGTTACAAATTAACGTTGCTTTCAGCACTACTGATGAGGGAGCAGCACCATCAGGATCTAATAACCTAATAGGCCCTAGTAATACACAGGATTCTTTTTGGCTACAAAAAGCAACAGCTACCACCTTTAACTTAGTCGCAGCAGGGGGAGACACGCCAGCTCGCCCTACAGAAGATAATGGTGGTTTACACAACTTTGTTCGGCTCTTGGAAAATTGGAACCCAACTGGTGGCTTAAGCGATGCTATAGCAGCTACAATTAGCGGCTCTTTTATCCAAAGAACTCGTAGTGCCTATGCTACTGCCCCATTTTACGCATTCTTAAATAACTCATCTAGCGTAGTATATCCGATCGCTAATTCTGGTGGTCTAGTACCTTTCTACCTAGCTCCCAATCGGCAATGGGGTTATGATGTCGCCTTGTTATCGCAATCACCAGACGCATTTTCGCAAAAGTTAGCGATAACGCCAAATAACAAACCCAATGAGTACTTCCGGGAAGTTGGTCGAGACGATGTATGGATGCAAACGTTGTTGTGTGCCAAAAAAGCCTCAGATAGTGGTTATATCCTTGATGAAACTCAACGCAATACTGCTCTCTGCCCATCTCCACCTCCATCACCATAATTAAGATGTCAAAAACTGTTTAGTAACTATGATTAAGCGCAAACAACAGCAAATAATTCACCCATCTGGTGAAGCTGGTTTTACGATCATTGAGTCGCTGGTAGCAATAATCATAGTTGCTATTGCACTGGCAGCGATCGCACCTACCATCGTCATTGCCACAGCAACCCGCGTCCAATCAAAACGTGTAGAACAAGCCACCCAAGCTGCCAGAACTTTTATTGACGGCGTGAAAACCACAGCAGTAACAATCCCTGCTACCACTATTACACTGACTCAATCAGCCGTTGCAACACCCAGAAGTTTAGGTGACAATTTACTCAATACCACAAATATGCCAGTTCCTACAACATCAACATCGTTATATTGTGTGACAAAAGATTCAAATAACAACCTAGCTATTACTAACCCAGACTGTACTACTCCGCCAACTGGTGTAACCAACTTATTTTACATTCAGGCTGTAAAAGTCATAGTAACAGGAAGCACCCCAACTGATAGCACAGGTCTACCAAAGGATGGCTACCGTTTGGGAATTCGAGTTTATCGATCAGATATTGACTTTACTAAAACTGTTAGCGCTAGCAACGGTGACAAAAAAACACAAAGAATTTTCACAGGTAGTTTAGGCGATCGTCAATCTCCACTAGTGGAAATGACAACTGAGATTGGCTCTAAAAACACTTCCTTCAATGCTCTGTGTCAGCGCCTTGCTATTACTGGCAGCACCACGACTAACAGCAGTTGTAATTAAATTATGTGCCATTAATTAAGTAGGTTGGTGTGAAAATCTCTAACTATTTAATTGCGATCGCAATGTAGCAAAGTGAAGTAATCACAACCCTTTCAATACTTTTACATTGTGTTAGATAGTTAAGTTAATTTGTCCCTACCTAAATGAGATATATCGTACTCCCCTCCTCGCTTGCGGGGAGGGGTTCTTGGACTTCACTCAACTGAGAACTGCTTTAACGCTCAATCGCTAACTACGAACTTCAATTTATTTATATTTGACCACTCTCATTAAAATATTTATATTTTAATGAGAGTGTGTGTTCAACAAATATAATTATTTACCTTACGGATAAAGTTTAAATCACAATTTATTAGATGTGTTTCTCTCACTAAAGGGCAGACCATAATTATGAAGAATGTACTCAGATTTTTTATCAAAATTCAGATTAAAAGCCCTAAGTTTGTTCAGCAAGTTAATGGCTTTACCCTGATAGAACTTTTGGTAGCCTTATTGCTGGCATTTCTCGTGCTTACACCACTACTAGGATTCATGGTTAATATTCTCAGCACAGATCAGAAAGAGCAAGCCAAGGCAAATTCTGAACAAGAAATCCAGACAGCACTTGATTACATTACCAATGATTTACAACAAGCTGTTTACATATATGATAAAACTGCACTCACTACTAATTCAAATAGTGTCGCAGCAAGCTCAGGAATTCAAGACCAAATACCCCCTGTTAAACCAGCTGGTGTTTGTACTAGTTCTTCTACTTGTCAACCAATTCTGGTGTTTTGGAAACGCAAGTTTGTCTCAGGTGCGATTACACTTTCTAGCAGCACTACATCAAACACAACAGATGATACTTTTGTTTACTCACTAGTTGCCTACTATTTAATCAAAGATAGTAGTACTACTTGGTCAAAAGCGGCTCGTATTGCCAGATTTGAAATTAGTGATGGAGTTCTGGCTACTGGTGGTACTAGTAGTGCTACTTGTACTGGTTATAGTGACACATATATTGACAACACCAGCCACTGCCCCGATGTAGGTTTTCAGCGTTTTAACCTGAATCTAGCAGGAGCAACAGGTCTAACTAACAAAATGAATTCATGGAAAGCTACAGCCTCGGCAACTTACACTCAACAACCTTTAATATTAGTCGATTTTATCGATCAAACCTCTATTGCAACAAATCCTACTTGCCCCACTGGAACACTTAGCCCAGCTAGTCTCATGGGCTTTTATGCTTGCATTGATGTTGCTAACACTACAGCACAGGTGTTTTTACGAGGTAATGCACTAGCTCGGTTGCAAAATACCAATTTTGATTACTCTTCAAGTAACCAAACCTACTTTCCGACAGCAAACCGCCGCGTACAGGGACGTGGATATTTATTTACTAAATAAACTTGATATACACAGCACAACTAATGGTGGAGCATTATGGGCAACCTAACTTTAAAGTTATTACACACTAAGATGTGTAATAAAGATACCAAGGAGCGATTTCATCGTCAACAGGATTCTGGCTTTACCTTAATAGAAGTGCTTGTAGTGGTGCTAATGATCGGAATTTTATCAGCGATCGCAGTTCCTAGCTGGTTTTCTTTTGTGAACCGACAACGCTTGAATAAAGCTCAAGATGCCGTTTTAGCCTCCATACAGCAAGCACAGCAAACAGCTAAAAACAAAAAACTTAGCTACAGTGTCAGTTTTACAACTAATAGCACCAATGTAATAAAAGTTGCTGTTTATCCCAGCAGTTCCTCTGGTATTGCCTTAACTGACAATAGCTGGCAAAGTTTGGGCGGAGATTTGCAAATTCCAGCAGGTTCAGTTTTGTTGAGTACTAACATTGCTACTCCAAACAAAATTGACACTACAATATCCAACACTAAGTCTACACCATACGCTTCTACCACTCAACAACACACTATTACCTTTGACTATCTCGGTACTCTACCACCAGATGCCAACTTTGGTACAATCGCGTCAGGTTCAACAGATGCACCAGGTTTAAAAATTGTGCTGGCTTCTGGATCATCCTCTAATAGCTTAAAACGATGCGTCATTGTGGACACTCTCTTGGGCGCAACTTTTAGGAAAAAAGATAGTGAGTGCAATTAGATACACTTGTATCAATAAAATAAAAAAGATACCTAAAAATACGGTATATAAAATAGAGGTAGAGATAGCAAAATTGAGAGAGAGGTCGGATTCTATCTGGTTTTATATGTTTGACTGATTATTAACTACAAGAAAAAATTGTAACATTTTATAGTGTGTTCATTACTTGAGCATACTATAAAGAGCATCACACTTAGAAATATAACTTTAGAGCAATGAACAATTGCCTTGACTTTACTGTAGCCATACCAACTTATAACGGTGAAAGTCGTTTGCCTGAACTACTAGAACGACTACAAAACCAACTTCACACCGAAAATTTGTCTTGGGAAATTATAGTTGTAGACAATAACAGCACTGACAACACAGCTAAACTTGTTCAAACCTATCAAAAAAATTGGCAGTCTCCTTACCCTTTAAAATATTGCTTTGAAGCGCAACAGGGAGCAGCCTATGCCCGAAAAAGGGCAGTAGCAGAAGCAAAAGGTAGATTCATAGGTTTTCTAGATGATGACAACTACCCAGTCTCAAATTGGGTATCAGCAGCTTATGCTTTTGGTGAAAAATATCCGAAGGCGGGAGCTTATGGCAGCCAAATCCATCCTGATTGGGAAGTAGAACCACCAGAAAACTTCCAGCGAATTGCCCCATTCTTAGCAATTACAGAGCGAGGTAATTTGCCACTATTATATGAAGCAGCTAAAAAATTACTACCACCGTCTGCTGGACTTGTTATCCGTAAACAAGCTTGGTTAGAAAGTGTACCAGATAAATCTATTTTAACTGGCAGAGTTAAAGGCAATATGCTTACCAGTGAAGACTTAGAAATGTTGTCTTACATCCAAAAATCAGGATGGGAGATTTGGTATAACCCAGAAATGGAAATTTCTCACAAAATACCCAAATCTCGTTTACAAAAAGATTATTTAATTCCATTTTTTCGAGGCATTGGACTTAGCCGTTATGTAACTAGAATGGTTAACATAAAACAGATATATAGACCAGTAGCTCTTTTATCTTATATGATAAATGACCTGCGTAAAATTGTTTTACACCTACTCAAATATCGAACTAAGCTAAAACAAGATTTAGTAGTTGCTTGCGAAATGGAACTTTTTTTAAGTAGTTTCATTAGCCCTTTATATCTTTGGAAAAACGGGTATTTAAAAAAATAATTTATGAAAACATTAAGTATTCTGGCTGAATTAGCAGTTGAAAATTTAGATGTTAGCGTAGCTATTCCTGCATACAATGGAGCAACTCGCTTACCTAAAATATTAGATAAACTCTTAAACCAGATAGGAGTAGAACAACTTCGCTGGGAAATTATTATTGTAGATAACAATAGTTCTGATAACACATCTGAAATAATTCATAACTATCAAAAAATATATGATGGAAATTGTCGTTTAAGATATTTTTTAGAATCTGAGCAGGGAGCCGCTTTTGCACGATTACGGGCAGTACGTGAGGCAAGAGGTGAGCTAATAGCATTTTTAGATGATGATAATTTACCTGATTCTGATTGGTTAGCCCAAGCATATACCTTTGGATTAGAGCATCCTCAAGCAGGTGCTTGGGGCGGACAGATTCATGGAGATTTTGAAGTAAAGCCACCAGAAAATTTTGAAATAATTCAAGCTTTTTTAGCTATCAGAGAACATGGCTCAAACCCACATTTATTTGATGCAGAGAACTTAAGACTCCCTCCTGGGGCGGCACTTGTTGTCAGGAAACAAGTATGGTGTGAAAATGTACCACAACGACCTAATTTAAGCGGTAAATTGCCTGGGATTTTGGTGCAGGGTGATGACTATGAACCATTGCTTTATATACATTATGCAGGCTGGCAAATTTGGTATAACCCTACTATGCATACTTACCATCAAATACCGCATTGGCGACTAGAAAGAGATTACCTATTAACTCTGGCGCGTGGTTGCGGCTTGTGTATTTTCCAGCTACGCTTGATAAATACTAAAAATTGGCAAAAACCAATAGTTTTTTTGAAAACTATTTTAGGGAATTTACGTCGAGTATTACAGCACCTCATTCAGTATAGAGGTAAATTGAAAACTAATTTAATTGCTCTTTTTGAAATAGAGTTTTACTTGGCTAGTATGATGAGTCCTATTTACTACTTAAAATCTAATTTGGGCAGAGGGTTAAAAAATTAAATTAGCCTGTTAATAATGATTGAATCTAGCTCTAAATCACCAAAAATATCTGTAATTATACCTGCTTATAATAGCGAAAAAACTATTGGCTATACAATTCAATCTGTTCTAAATCAAACTTTTAGTAATCTAGAATTAATTATAATTAATGACGGTTCCGAAGACTCAACTTTAAAAGTTATTACACAAATCCCAGACTCCAGAATACAAGTATTTTCTTTTCCCAATGCTGGCGGAAACGTTAGCCGCAACAGAGGTCTACGGCGTGCAGTTGGAGAATTTGTTAGTTTCTTAGATGCAGATGATCTGTGGACACGTGACAAACTTCAATCTCAATTAAAGGCTTTGCAAGAAAACATTACGGCAAAAGTAGCTTATAGTTGGACTGATTATATTGATGAAAATGGCGAATTTGTACTTTCAGGCAAGCGCGTCAATATTAAGGGAAATGTTTATGAAAATTTGTTACTAAATAATTTTCTAGAGAATGGTTCCAATCCCTTGATTTATAGAAAAGCTTTAATTACATTAGGTGGCTTTGACGAGTCTCTAAATGCGGCTCAGGATTGGGATATGTGGCTACGATTAGCCTCTAAGTTTGATTTTATCTGTGTACCATCTGTGCAGATATTGTATCGTATAAGTAGTAATTCCGTTTCTTCCAATCTTATCAGGCAGGAAAAATACTGCTTACAAGTGCTTAAAAGAGCCTATAAAGAAAAACCTTCTACACTTAAGAATAGTTGGAATATAAGCCTAGCAAATTTATATAAATACCTAACCTGTAAAGCCTTACAAAAACCGTTGAATCGACAAAAAGGTTTAGCATCTGCTATATTTTTGTGGAATTATTTTCTTAACGATCCTTCAAGACTTAAAAATATAAATTTCACCTCCAAACTGTTATTGAAAATTGTTATTATTATTATAATCCCTACCTTACTATACAGTATTACTAAGCAAGGCGAATTAAAAAGCGAAGAAGAAAAAAAATATTGCTCAACAGTTAAATAGCTAAAAAAATCAGAATAGAAAATGGATATACGGGTGTATTTACCGTCTATTGTTAATACAAAAAATGTTTTTAATAAAGACTCCAGTAGTGGTTTTACTCTACCAGAAATTTTAGTAGTTGTCTTATTAATTGGTATATTAGCCACGCTAGGAATATCCAACTGGCTAGCTTTTGTGGAGACTCGCCGCCTTAACACTGCACAGAACCAAGTTTACCTTGCTATGCGCCAGGCTCAAAGCAAAGCCACTAAGGAAAAATTGACTTGGCAAGCTAGCTTTCGCATACAAAATGATATCATTCAATGGTCAGTTCATCAAGCAGAAGTAGAACAATTCATTCCTGATGTTGTTAAAAACAATGACAGCTTATGGCATAACCTTGAGCCAAACACTCGCATTTATCAAGAGGAAAACAATAAAGGAAAAAAGGAAACAACTTTACGAAAACATCCTTCACAGCAAATATGGCGAGTTTTATTTAATTACCAGGGCTGTCCTATCTCTGAAATTGGAAATCAGTGTACAATCGCTGGATTAGGACAGATAACCTTCTACAGCTTGAATGCTGGTAAAGCTAGACGTTGTGTGTATGTTTCTACAATTTTGGGGGCTATGCGAACTGGCAAAGATAATGCTAGAGCCAACGAAAGTGACAAGTATTGCTATTAAGATATTTTTAGTTGATTCAAAGAAGGTATTTTGTGCTGAACTTACCAGCAAGCCCAAAACAGCACCTGATTATTTTTAGTCGCTATCCAGAACCAGGTAAGACAAAAACCCGATTGATACCTGCTTTGGGAAATATTGGTGCTGCTAATCTCCAACGGGAGATGACTGAACATACAATATTTCAGGTTCAGGAATTGCAAAAAGCCATTGCCATATCTGTTGAAGTGCGATTTGCAGGTGGCGATTTGGAACTGATGCAAGACTGGCTGGGGTTAGATTTGGTTTACCAGTCTCAAGGTGAAGGGGATTTAGGTTCGCGGATGGCGCGATCGCTTTTTGATGCTTTTCAATCTGGTGCAGAAAAAGTAATTATCATCGGTACAGATTGTCCTGGAGTGAATGCCCAGATTTTAGCGACAGCCTTTGAAAAGTTACACACTTTTGACCTCGTACTTGGGCCTGCGATCGACGGTGGATATTACTTAATTGGTTTGCGCCAACCCATCCCGGAGTTATTCATTAACATTGATTGGGGAACTGCTCAAGTATTCCAAAAAACCGTGGACATTGCCCAGAAACTTCATGTATCATACGTAAACTTGTCGCCTTTAGCTGATATTGACCGACCAGAGGATCTGCCGATTTGGGAACAAGCCCTTGCGGGGAAGATGAGGGGAATAGGGTAATGAAAAACTCCACCCACAAGGGGATGGAGTTTCCCATCGCTTTCAATAAATAAAAGTTGCTGTCCATATCCCCGACTTCTTGAAGAAGTCGGGGATATAAGTGATGAGTATCTTAAAACACCAGGATTTTCCTGAAGACACTGTACATAACAAATGTTACTGTGGCCTAGTTGAAAACCAAGAGGCAAATGGCCTTTACCAGTATTGAGTCTGCTTTGTATTTCTACACAACAGTCACGGTCATGGGCACAATATTCAAGTAACTTGAAATATGAAAATCACTCGTATTCACCGCCAGTTTGAAAAACTATGGTTAACCGTTTTACTTCCGTGAGTACTGCCCTCACAGTTAAGGTAGTTGGAATAATCTGCATTTTGTCCTTTTTTGTGGACTTTTTGATTCTATTGTTACCCTTTCAACCAACGGATCGGGTATGGCAAATTAACTTGGCAACAGCGCTAGTCGATCGGGGGATTGTTCCTCTAGTCGGACTGGGGCTGCTGTTTGCTGCCTATTGGATTGAAAATGCTGATGCAGGAAGCGATCGCCCCCAAGGGATCGATTTAAGGTTTCCCGCCATAATTCTCTCAAGTATTTTAGGGTTGATGTTCTTGCTGATTTTTCCCCTGCACCTCAATAACGTCAATCAAGCTAAGACTCAAACACTCAATCGAATCGCCCAAGAAGCAGATCAGGCAGAAACTCAACTGAACAATCGGTTATCGCAATTGCAAGCACAACTGAATACTGAGCAAGGAAAAGCTCAACTAGATCAACTGCGAACCCAAACCAAAGCTCAGTTTAGTGAAATCCTCAAGGACGATCAAAAATATAAGCAAGCGCTTGATAGCTCTCAAATTCCTCCAAATATCAAAGAGTTACTGAAGAAGGCTAAAACAGATCCTCAAGCACTTGACAAAGCTATCGAACAACAAACAAATCCTGAGACGCTGCGAACTCAACAATTGAGCCAAGTTCGCCAGCGCAGAGAAGATGCACAGCAACAAGCTAAAGATACTGCTTGGAAGTCTGGGCTGCGGATTGGGATTAGCAGTTTGCTGTTATCCATTGGTTACATTATCATCGGCTGGACAGGCTTAAAAGGTAGGGGTGCTGTACAAGGTGGTAAACCTAGAGCTACTGCCCGCTAGTCCTTTCGGGAGTGGGGAGTGTGGGAGATGAGGGAGATGAGGGAGCAGGGGAGGCAAGGGGAGAAAACTTTTTACTCCTTACTCAGCACTCGCAATTCCCAATGCCCCATGCCCCATGCCCAATGACTATTAACTTTTAACTATAAAACTTGGGTAATGTTCTCAATTTACATACTGACATATAACGAAGAACTAGATATTGCTGCTTGTATCGAATCAGCGATGCTATCGGATGACATCATTGTTGTGGATTCATGCAGTAGCGATCGCACTGTGGAAATTGCCAGTAGCTATCCTATCCGCGTTGTCCAACACGCTTTTGAAAGCCACGGTCGCCAACGCACCTGGATGTTGGAATCTATCCCCCGGAAGCACGAATGGGTTTATATTCTCGAAGCTGATGAGCGCATGACACCAGAACTTTTCGCGGAATGCGAAAAAGCCAGTCAAAATCCAGATTACATCGGTTACTACGTGGCTGAACGTGTCATGTTCATGAATCGTTGGATTCGTTACAGCACACAGTATCCCCGTTACCAAATGCGTCTCTTCCGCCACGGTAAAGTCTGGTTTACAGACTACGGTCATACTGAGCGGGAAGTTTGTGAGGGTGCAACTAGTTTTTTAAAAGAAACATACCCCCACTATACTTGTAGCAAAGGTTTGAGCCGTTGGATTGATAAACATAACCGTTATTCTACAGATGAAGCTCAAGAAACGTTGTATCAGCTAGAACAGGGAAAGGTCAACTGGCAAGATTTATTTTTTGGCAAATCGGAAGTCGAAAAACGCCGCGCTTTGAAAGATTTGTCTTTGCGTTTACCTGCTAGACCGTTGCTACGCTTTCTATATATGTATTTTATGTTAGGTGGATGTTTAGATGGACACGCTGGACTTGCTTGGTGTACATTGCAAGCATTCTACGAATACTTGATTTTGCTGAAAGTCTGGGAAATGAAGTATCTACCAAAACCAAATTTAGATGTAACAACAATTCTGGCAGAAGAGAATCCACAACAGTTACAAGGCGCGGATTCGGAAACTACACAGGCTGATATGGCATAAGTAGGGACTGGAGATTAGAAGGATTACCAGTAAAATCGATAAGTAGCGATCGCGTACCTGTGCGATCGCAAAATCAGAATTTTTAGAAGTAGGGTTGCACAGCTAGCTGTGCGACCCTATCGCTTATAATAAATTAATATTTTTAACAGACAATTTTCATAAAAGCCGCTCCCGCTCAAAAGTCAGTGACTGACCATATCAAAATAATTCCTCAGTTTACCTGGTAGTACTTTCATAATCATGAGCAGCTTTTGATTGAGCGCGATAGATTAGTAATACCTAATGACTTGCAACAATCATTTACAAGTCTGAGAATAACCAGCCGCCATCGGATTGGTTCCAATCTATGTGTATGCTTGTAGGAAAATAGCTGATTTCCAGCAACAAGTACGTGTTTTTACTGTAGCAGGGAAGCTGCTAGCGTTTTGGATAGTTACTTGCGGCCGAAGTTGCTTCAAGTAAAGCCTTTGCTATTTGACGAATTTGCTGGTATGGATACCAATAACAAAAGTTCCTCTAGCTTAAAACAGGAGAATCGGGGCTTGGTAATCGATCGCCTAAAACAGGACTTAAAAAACGACCTGATTGCTGGTTTGTTGGTAGTAATTCCCCTAGCAACCACTATCTGGCTGACAATTACCATTGCTAATTGGGTAATCAACTTCCTCACTCAAATTCCCAAACAACTGAATCCTTTTGATGGGTTAAACCCAATTGTAGTAAATTTACTGAATTTACTAGTAGGATTAGCTGTGCCACTTCTGTGTATCTTATTGATGGGCTTGATGGCTCGTAATATTGCTGGGCGGTGGTTATTAGATTTCGGTGAGCGGTTTTTACAGGCAATTCCTTTAGCAGGACAGGTATATAAAACTCTCAAACAGCTTTTAGAAACAATACTAAAAGATTCTAATGGCAAATTTCGTCGGGTAATTTTGGTAGAGTATCCCCGTCGAGGAATTTGGGCGATCGCTTTTGTCACTGGTGCAATCAGCAGTGATATCCAAGCCCAGATGTCTCGCCCCGTCCTGAGTGTTTTTATCCCCACCACCCCGAATCCGACTACCGGATGGTACGCAGTTGTTCCTGAAGACGAGGTGGTGAACCTCTCCATGTCCATTGAAGACGCTTTTAAAATAGTTGTATCAGGTGGTATTGTCGCCCCTAATAGACATTTGGTTTTCCCACAAGAATCCACAATAGAAGTCAAACACGACGAAATCAACCAGCAGGTTATTCACGTTGAAGAAACTTAAAATCAATCTGGCAAAGTCACAAGCAAATGCGTAATGTTATTGTTTGACTGTGCCAAAATTGATAGACTTGTAAGTTTGCCCCACCAGTTAATCAGTTCTAGCACAATCACCCCTGACTTTTATGCAACCTCGTAAACCCCAGCAAATTGCTCGTGAATTGGCGCTTTTAAGTCTTAGCCAATTGCCAGTCAACCCCAAAAAATTAGATACATTATCAGACGATCAACTAGTATCCAAGTTGGTGTTAGGAGCAGTACGTACTCTGACTTCTGAAGTGCAAGATACCCTTGATAATGCCGCAGGGGAACTGCAACGCAGTAACGATCGCATCTTAAGTAGCCAGACTCGCGCCTCAGACCTCGATTCTGCCAGAGCAATGCTTCAAGAAGCGATCGCTTGTACCCAAACAGCAATCAATCAATTAGGTACGGCAGTTGATTTCCCCGAATTGATTCAGCTAGCTAATCAGGATAAGGGAGTCCGTAATTATGCTAAAGAGCTTGTGATCACCGTCAACGAAAATCGACACATTATAGATGAACTCCTTTCTACTGCCTTAGTCGATTGGCAAGTAACTCGCCTCGCCCAAATTGACCGCGATATCCTACAAATAGCTGTGGCAGAAATGAAGTTCTTAGGAGTTCCAGACAGCATCGCCATCAATGAAGCTGTGGAGCTAGCCAAACGCTACAGTGGAGACGACGGTCATCGGTTTATTAACGGTGTTTTGCGCCGAGTCACCGATCAGAAAAAAACAGCATAGTAACGTAATTCGTAATTCCTATACTGCTATGGAGATAAATCTATAGCCGCTTCTGCGGCTTCCTCCAAGCGGAACTTGCTCTAATGGAAGATGTTTCTCGAACGGAGTAGAACTTGGTGTTGTACCGATTCTCTTCAAACTGGTGTTGAAAGGTGAGGATAACCAGGGAGTTTTCACCCCAAGAAAAAGTGCAAAGTTAAATTAAACTCATAATTTATAACTTATAACTCATATAACTAATACTGCTGCAATGGTTTTTAATTGGTTCCGCCGTCAATATAACGATTCCTCTGATAAAAAACAGGAAGAAACTCTTCCTGCACAAGAACCCCAACCAGAGCCAGCCGAAATCTCAACGGCTGAAACTGCACCAGACACAACGGCAGACTTGTTGGCATTTGCGAAAGCTGCTTACAAAAATATTCAGCAAAAACAACAGACTGAGGTAGTAGAAACCCCACCTGATTCAGAAAATGCCTCATCAGAACCTGAAACTGTAGAAACGGCAATTGCAGAAATCACTGAATCAGAAGCAACTGAAGAACCTGTTAATACAACTCTAGAAATAGTACAGCCAGAAATTATCCAAACTGCTACTGAGGAAGAAATTACAGAAGATTCCTCAGTAGTTGCAATTGTTGAAGCAGATGTCGAAAGCCCAGAAATAATAACAAGTGAAGTTGAACAAACACCTGCACCAGAGATAACGCAGCCAACAACACCAGCTAATTTATCCTTTTTAGAACGGGCGGCAGCAGAACGGCAAGCAAAACTGGATCAACTAATAGCCACTGCCATTGAAGTTGCAGAACCGGAAGTAGTACAGCCAGTAGCGGCAACAACAGAGATCGGAGAGGAAATTCCCGGACTAGTATTTGATGATGGGTTTGTCTGGTCAGCGAAGGTTTTAGCGGCTCAAGGTAGAAATCCAGAAGACGTTTCGATTGAAGAGATTACATGGCTGAAAAAGCTCCGGCAAGGGTTAGACAAAACTCGCCGGAGTATTCTCAACCAACTGAAAGCGATCGTTGGTCAAGGGCCGCTTAACCAAGCTGCTGTAACAGAAATTGAGGCATTACTGCTGCAAGCTGATGTGGGTGTAGAGGCGACAGACTTTATTATCAATGCGCTACAGGCAAAACTTCGAGACGAAGTTACTGCACCAGAAGAAGCGATCGCTTATCTGAAAAAAATTCTCCGGGATATGCTGGATGCACCAAGCATTGCATCGAATAAAACTAGCTTTACCCCAGAAAAAGAAACTTTGAATATTTGGTTGATCACTGGGGTGAATGGTGCCGGTAAAACCACCACCATCGGCAAAATTGCCCACCTGGGACAAAAATCTGGTTATAAATGCTTGATTGGGGCAGCAGACACTTTCCGCGCCGCCGCCGTCGAACAGGTGAAGGTTTGGGGTAGTAGAAGTGGTGTAGAAGTAATTGCCAATCCTGGGAAAAATACAGATCCGGCAGCAGTTGTGTTTGATGCGATCGCAGCAGCCCAATCGCGGCAAACAGAATTACTTCTAGTAGACACTGCTGGGCGACTGCAAAATAAGAAAAATTTAATGGACGAACTCGGTAAAATCCGGCGCATTATCGACAAAAAAGCCCCAAATGCCAAAGTAGAATCCCTTTTGGTTTTAGATGCCACTTTAGGGCAAAATGGACTGCGGCAAGCCGAAGTTTTCTCCCAAGCAGCCCAATTAAGTGGCGTTGTCTTAACCAAGCTAGATGGCACTGCTAAAGGCGGTGTTGCCCTGGCCGTTGTGCAACAGCTAGGTTTACCAATTCGTTTTATTGGTGCTGGCGAAGGAATTGAAGACCTACGCCCCTTTTCGAGCTATGAGTTTGTCGAAGCTCTTTTGAGTGGTTAATTGAACAATTGGGAGTTAAAAAATTTTCTTGACAAACTGATAAATTTAGGGATAACTGATCTGGTATTATCACTTGAGCTAACTAGAAACAGTCCAAGTCCTAAAATCATAAGTTTGTCATAATACATGGGTGACTTTTGCTAAAATTTCAAGCTAATGCCCTTTTTTCACGCCCTAAATGGCTTTTGTGTGTAGCAGCAGCGATATCTGATTGTTACACACAAACACCCATAAACTTGCATTTTGTGTGTATTTTCAGATCCTACTTGCGAAAATATCTACAAATATTTTTGTAGGTAATCCAGAGGTTTCAATTCTGATGATTAAATAACCACACTGTTTTTGAGTTTTGGCTTCAAGTTCTTGGAAGATATTTTTTCTAGATTCAGTGTCAATCATTGGCAACGATCGCAGCAACTATGGTATACAAATTAAGTATTTAAAGACTTATTTACATATTTCCAGCTTTGGGAATAAATCTAAGTCTGTTTTTTACCAAAGCAAGCTCGATTTAAGCGCTTATAAAGATTTTCACTCAAAAGACTGCTATTTTCCTACTTGCCTATGCCCAAAGAGTCACCTAAAAGCGTTATAAATTATTCTTTTAATAAAGTATTTTTATGACTTTAGAGATATGCTTTGGAAATTAAGTTATGAAAAAAGGAAAAGCTTTCTGGAACTATCAGCAAAATTAGTAATTTTTACGGGTTAGATTTTAACTAAAAATACATGGTTTGAAATGACTAATATTCCATCAAAAATACAATAAGCAAATAAAATACTGATAAAAGTTGCCTGTTACGTCTTTATACTCTTGCTAAACTGACAACTCTTGTCTAAATATGGTTTAGCAATGCGAAAGCCAAAAAGCTAATAAGTAATCTAAAATCTGCCAATATAAAGTGCAATAGTACCTGTGCCTGTGTCTCAACTGCCCTCTCAACCCACTGATAACAATAGTAGTGCTACGACAGATGTCACACCAGTCGTAGCACTCAAAGAACTCGTGGCAAGGTTGCACCGGGAACAGAACAAAATTCAAGATTTGCTCAGTTCTTTAGGATTTGCCCTGAGAAGTTTCAATAATTTGAATCAGTTTTTGGAACTGATCCCGCTAATGGCAACAAGAGTGACAGATGCAGACGGTAGTGCCCTGTTTCTCTACAAACCTAATGGTCAAGTCAGGTTAGAACAGTTACATTGGCAAGATAGTGGACAGCGCAAGAATATTCGCAAAGCGCTAGAAATAGCCAGCAGTCAAATCACGCTTTTGCCAAATACTGCCCCTCTAGCCAATGCGACGGGGATTTTAGATGATCAAATGCATCGCCATTTGGGGCCAGATGTACAAATCTTTGGTACGGCGATTCTGGTGAAGCATACAGAGAGGGGATGGCTTTATGTATTGAGCCGCGATCCAGAATATAGTTGGACAGAAACTAGGCAAAAGTTAGTTAGATTAGTTGCAGATCAAACAGCAGTAGCGATCGAAAACGATGAACTAGCTGTAGAACTAAGAAAAAAAGAACGCCTAGATCAAGAACTAGAAATTGGCGCAGAAATTCAACGGCGACTTCTGCCACGTCAATGTCCCACAATCCCTGGTGCAGTTTTAGCGGCCCGTTGTAAACCTGCAAATCGTGTTGGCGGAGACTACTACGACTTTATTGCTACCAATCAGAATAAGATTCGCCCCAAGACTAAAGGCGATACAGAAACTAGTCGCTGGGGTTTGGTGATTGGAGATGTTATGGGCAAAGGTGTCCCTGCTGGGCTGATTATGACGATGATGCGGGGAATGCTACGGGGAGAAGTGCTACATGGTAATTCCCCAGCAAGAATTCTGCAAAACTTGAATAGAGTTATGTATGCGGATTTAGAAAATTCCCACCGCTTTGTAACGCTATTTTACTCAGAATATAATCCCCATAGCCGAATTTTGTCTTATAGCAATGCGGCACACAATCCTCCCTTATGGTGGCACGCAGCCACGAAAACGGTTAGCCGTTTAGATACTCTAGGAATGTTAATCGGCTTGGATGCTAACAGCCAATATGAAGATGCTCAGGTACAGTTAGAGCCTGGTGATACACTTATTTACTATACAGATGGTTTGACCGATGCGGCGGCGGCTGGTGGCGATCGCTTCGATGAAGATAATTTTGTCACTGGCTTCAATACGGCTTGCAAGTACTGCAATGGGCCAGAGGAAATTGTGGATTACCTATTTGACCAAGTTCAGCAATTCATTGGTGATGATAAGCAAAATACTGATGATATGACACTAGTTGTTCTGCAAATCTTATAGTTCGTACATAAAACCCTAACCTAAGAGTGGTTCGGTAACTTGGTATTCACGCACTAAATTTAATTTTTAATTTATTTTTTCTTAGAATTTCCGTTGCGATCGCCCAAATAGTCAGACATCAACCTTTTTCAGGACTTGTTTGTATTTAGCTTTTCGGATCATACATCAAAAATGATCCTTAGAATACATTTCCGTTCAAGTAAAAACTATATATTTTGCACATCTAGCACAGTAGGAAACGTCAAGGGGGAGAGCAGGTAAAAGGTAAAATGTACAAAGATAAAAAGTAAAAGGTAAATTTATTTCTTCATTTTTGCTTTCTTTCTATCCTTGTCACGCAAGCATTTAGCCTGCTCCCTCTTGGCGTTTTAATTCTTCTTTTCTCCGCCGTAGCAAGTTCACAACAGCTACGACGGAGTTTTGTTTTCTTTGTTTCTCAGGTCTAAACTTAGTCGTTTTAAACTTACTTGGTATTTAAGTTAGTAACCTTCATTTAATTATTCGTCAAGATATTTCTAAAAAAATTTTAGTTGAAAATTCTAAGTTAAATGGCTATTCTTGTGCCCCAGCTTTTTGCAGACTCCGCACTATATTTTTATAACCATTAAATTCTGCAATCATTAAAGCAGTATAACCACCCCGGTTTTTCAAATTTACATCCGCCCCAGCTTGGAGTAATAACTGTACAATTTCGCCATAACCTCCAGATGCAGCCCACATCAATGATGTTGCCCTCGCTGAGTCTTGAAAATTCACATCTGCCCCTTTTGCTAGCAGCAAATGTAAGATTTCTATGTGCTTACGTTCGGTTGCTTTGATCAAAGCAGTTTTGCCATCATCCCCTGGAGTGTCGGCATCAGCACCATAGTCTAGCAGCACTTTCACTGTTTGGGTGTGTCCTTGTGATGCAGCTAATGTCAAAGGTACTTCACCAAGATTTTTTCCATTAATATCTGCCCCAGAACGCAGCAGTGCCTCGACAATTTTGCTATGTCCCTGCAAGGCTGCTACAAGCAGTGACGTATCACCCAGGCGGTTTCTAATTTGGACATTTGCATTCCTATTAAGTAATACTTGCACGACATCAATGTAGCCTTCCACAACGGCAAGATGTAGGGCAGTTTCACCATCTTGATCTTGGAGATTAATTTCAGCACCTCGATCTAGTAAAGCTGCTGCGATCGCACTATGTCCACCTGCTGCTGCTGCGGATAATGCAGTTCCACCATCGGCGTTTTTCACATTCACATCAGCCCCTGCTGCTAGCAGTGCTTCCACAACCTCCAAATGTCCTAAGTCTGCCGCTAATGTTAAAAGTGTCTCACCCTCTTGATTTGGGATATTGACATCAACACCAGTTTGGAGAATTGCTTGTAAAACTTCTATGTTTCCCTGTTTAATGGCAAGTTTCAACGCAGTATCATCATCTTTGTCGGCGATATTTACCTTCGCGCCAGCAGCTAATAAGACTCGCACTACATCGATATGATCTTTGACGACTGCTGCCATTAAAGCTGTGCTGCCATCTTCATTAGTGGCATTGACATCAGCCCCTTTGGATAGCAAAAGCTGCAAAATATCAAGTTGTTTGGCACTAGCCGCCAACATCAAAGCCGTCAAACCATAGAGTTTTCTCTTCAAGTTGATATTTGCACCAGCATCTAAGAGCGATCGCACAATTTCGGTATATCCTAAATTGGCAGCAAACATTAACGCCGTCGTGCCTTGGCGATCGCAAGTATCCACCATCGCACCAGCAGCTAGTAGCACCCACAGCCCCTTTATATCACCACTTTTAGCAGCTTTTAGCAGCAAAGTATCGTTGTTTTCAGTCATGAATGAGATTCCCACACAGGGGTTTTGTTCGTCTACCCTCAAAACTCAGTCTGAGATTGTTTATGCACTTTGGCAAGAGGGTAAAGGAAAATAGCAGGGGATGAGGGAGATGAGGCAGAATTATTTAACAAGTTTCTTCCTCAATGCCCAATTCCCAATTCCCCATGCCCAAATTTATTAAATTTGTGCAACTTTAAGCACAAAGAATAGAGTTATGCTAATTTTTATGAAGATTTAATAATTAGGCGAGAACACTATGAGTCTGGAACTTTCTGCATCGGTCAAATATTGGTTGAGCTTTTTCCATCCCGTGCTTATGTGGGCACTATTAGTACTTTCAATTTATGCTGCCTACTTGGGGCTGAAAGTACAGCGTACCAGAAATGCTCAGGGGGAAGAAAAGAAGGAGCTGATTAAAGGTAGATATAACCTCAGACACTACCAAATCGGGTCTATACTCTTAGCTTTGATGGTAGCAGGTACAATTGGTGGGATGGCTGTCACTTACATCAATAATGGTAAGTTGTTTGTGCAACCTCACCTACTGGCAGGATTGGGAATGGCGGGTCTGATTGCATTTTCTGCTGCTTTGTCACCTTATATGCAGAAAGGGGCAAATTGGGCACGTGCAACTCATATTTTGCTAAATTTCACCCTTTTGGGACTTTTTGCTTGGCAGGCTGTTACTGGCGTGCAAATTGTCCAAAAAATTCTTACTAAAGCTTAGTTCTTTGTCATTTGTCCTCTCTTACAAAGTTCTGATCGGAGGAGACCTCCGCTCAGACTTTGCGCTTTGTCATTAGTGTATGAACAATGACAAAGGACTGTTAAATCAAAGCTTTTGTTTAGAATTAACAGGAAGGGGTATTTCCAAAGATTTCTGAAAATCTTGCTGAACTTTGCGAGTTAAGCGGCGGGAGACTTGGCGGACGATTTGGTTAAGTAAGCGATCGCCTGTAGATTGAATTATAGACTTGGGTAATCGCTGAATAAACCGAGGAAAGTGCAAATCAACTACTAAATCCAATTCCCATTCAACTCTCGTAACTTCGCCAATACTAGTGCAAACATCGTTTTCTATTAGCTGTAGAGATGCCCGATAGTCAACGTCATAACCAGGCGGTTGGTAATCAGGAATGGGTATTGTACGGATGCGGTAAATACCTTCGTCTGGGGGCAACAATTCCAAACCAATTTTCGGTTCTACTTCATAACCGAAAGCACCAAAACGACCAATTACTAGAGCGTAGCCATTTTCCCCAAGTAATTGCACCTTCATAGGTTCAGCGCAACGAGAAAACCATGAGGCGTGAGCATTAAGATACTCAGCAACCTTCTCTGCTGGAGCAGGCATTTCCATAAAATCTTGATAGCGACCATAAAATTTTGTAATCGTCGCTACATTTGCCTCTGTTAATGTTTCCTTAGCTTCTTCTTGACCCGACGCTACAGGTAAAACTGCTTCTTTTATTTCCCAGGATTTATATTCGCCGTTTGTTGAAAGCATAAATGCATTACTGTATATTTTGGCGTTCGTCTATATTAATAATTCCCCACATACCTGTGTCATTTCACACTAATATTCAATTTTGACCAAAACCTCATTAATCTGCAATCACCTCCATAGAATTACTAAAATAAGGAACTGAACAAGCACACAATAGTTTCCCAGGATAACATTTCTCATGAAAGCATTTGTAGCAGGGGCAACGGGTGAAACAGGTCGCCGGATTGTGCAAGAGTTGATAGCGCGGAATATTCCTGTCCGGGCTTTAGTGCGGGATATTGACAAAGCTAGAGGTATTCTGTCTCCTGAAGCCGAGTTGGTTGCAGGCGATGTGTTACAACCAGAAAGTTTAAATGCTGCGTTGGGAGATAGTACAGTTTTGTTGGTTGCAACTGGTGCAAAACCTAGTTTTGACCCTACTGGCCCCTATAAAGTAGATTTTGAAGGGACTAAAAATTTAGTAGAAGCTGCCAAAGGAAAGGGAATTGAGCATCTTGTCTTAGTTTCTTCTTTGTGTACTTCGCAGTTCTTCCATCCACTGAACTTGTTTTGGCTGATTTTGGTGTGGAAAAAGCAAGCTGAAGAGTATATCCAGAAAAGTGGTCTTACCTATACGATTGTGCGGCCTGGTGGGTTGAAGAATGAAGATAACCTTGACGCGATCGTGATGCAGAGCGCTGATACACTGTTTGACGGTAGCATCCCCAGGCAAAAAGTTGCCCAAGTTGCTGTTGAGGCGCTGTTTGAAGCAGATGCACGCAATAAAATTGTCGAAATTGTAGCCAAACCTGAAGCAGCCTCAAAAAGCTTTAAGGAGCTATTTCAACAGTGCTGATATCCTAAAGGGTTTTATTCGTCAAAACGATCGCACTTTGTCGAGTAGCTTGCTTGATCTAAATTGAACGCCCTTGATTTCAGTTTCTGAAGCGATCGCTGATCTGTGAACGAGAGAGCGATCGCACATTCACCATCAAATTCGTTTTATTCGGGGAAATACTCACTATTGAAAATATCTTCAGAAGTAAAAGGGCATTCTTCTGGAAAAATCTCAGGCATTAAACCCGTTTTTTGAATTGCTTGCCTTCTGGCTTTAATATAAACGGCATCTAAACAGTTAAGAGAATAATTATAAAGTGTTTTGGAACGAAAATAAAATTCTAGCTCATCACGGAAATTAGTTATTTCTATTTGCCAGCCTCGTTGACAATTTTCTTTTTCAGTTTCCCAATAACGATAAAGTAAAAGATGAATTAATAATTGTTTTAAGTAACTTTCTACTTTTCGTCTTTGTTCAATTCCCAAAGCTTCAATTTCTTCAGCTAAATGTTGCCAATCAAGATTTTCAATGTCTTTAGTTTCTAATTGTTTAAGTGTTGTTTCTACCCATAAATAATAATCTTCTTCGTAAAGGGTAGGTTCAACAGATTTTAATATTTCTGCTGTCATAGCCAATTGTTGGGAAAATTAACTATTTGATTATAACATTTTTCAAATTCAAATTTTTCTTCATTTATCTGTATTATCATTGCATTTCCTACTCCATAGTCATAGGTCATAAGTTGATATATAGCAGTCCAAAATCATTTGTGAAAATTATATCTCTCTTTCTTCTTTCTTACCTTTGTGTACTTAGCGTTCTTAGCGGTTCGTTTTATTATCTATATTTTTCACGAATAAAATAGGACTCCTACAGTTATGATTCACAACACTGATGAATAACGGATACCATATAACTAACAATCAGGTGTGAACTTTAGTGGAATAAGTTCGTCGATGATTTTTGTTAGTAAAGAGAGCGAATTTGAAGGAGTCGGACTCTGAAAGGCTTTGAATTTAAAGGTGTTGAAAAACTTATTGGCCCAATAGCCGCGCTTCTCGGCTTTGTGTATTTGTTGCAATGGTATATTGGAGACTTGCGATCGCCTTCCGATCCCATCTTTGCAGATAAACAGCCGCCTTTGGTCATGAAACAGGGCGATCCCTATATCCGCGCTTTAATGCGAACCATCTCCGCAAGTGAAGCCAGTGGGAACCGTCCCTATTCGCTATTGTATGGTGGACAGCAAGTTAACGATCTTAGCCGACATCCTGAGATATGCGTCACAATTGTCACAGGCCCCAACACAGGTAATTGTTCTACGGCTGCTGGGAGATATCAAATTATCAACATTACTTGGTATCGTTTAGCCCCGCGTTATCACCCAAAACCGATGCAAATGATGTTTTGGACTGCTTATAGTTTTGAAGCAGAATATCAAGATGTAGTAGTTTACCGTTGGTTAAGTGATTCTAAAGTTTGGGGAATCGATCTTTCTCAAATGTTGCGTCAGGGAAAGTTAAATGATGTTTTGCGGCGACTCTCTCCCACCTGGACAAGTCTAGGATATGGTATAGAAAATAATTCTGTGAGTAGCTCTTTGCCTAAAGTTTATCAGAAAATGTTGCAAGAAGAAATAACCGCAGCTAATCAAAAAAATGTTCCGAATTTGAAACCATCAGCAACTCCTTCTATAAAACCAGTCAAGAAGCCATGAGGTTATCTTAATTTCTAATTTACTGTAGACAGAAAATATTTGATATTTTCTACAAATGCCGAGGTATTTTCAAAGTGAATATTATGTCCAGAATTTTTAATTATTTTTAGCTGTGTAAATTTACATATTTGAGCCATTTTTGTATTAATAGATATAAACTTTTCATCATATTCACCAGCTAGTAATAGTATAGGTATTTTATTCTTTTTTAGCTTTTCCCACAAGGAAGCTTGGCATCCGGTTCCCATAAAGCGTAATGATTTATCTAATTCTAGTGGATTGTTCTGCAACCGACTTTCTATCATGCGATTGTATTGTGGATGATTTTTTATATAACTAAAAATTGGTTGATTGTACCAATTAGTTAAAAAAGCAGTAAAATCAGCTTGAATAATACTTCTACTTAATTTTCTAGCTACTTGAACATCACGTCTAACTCGTTCTAATCGTTCTGCTTCTGTTGCTAAACCTGGGGAAGCTGATTCTAATACAACTTTAATAAAACGTTCTGGGAAATTTAGAGTTAGGTATAAAGCTAATCTTCCGCCCATCGAATAACCAATTAAGTAGCATTTATCTAT
Source organism: Nostoc sp. (assembly GCF_036917435.1). GTDB lineage: Bacteria > Cyanobacteriota > Cyanobacteriia > Cyanobacteriales > Nostocaceae > Nostoc. The sequence continues at coordinate 116,863 of NZ_JBALDM010000012.1, read as the reverse complement.
TTTGAATTCATCTAATAAATTGATTATTGCTTGAGTAGTGAATTCCATTGTATAGTATTTATCACCTCCTAAAACTTCAGTTTTACCATGTCCTGGCAAGTCAATAGTGAGATAAGAAAAATCTTCCGCTAGTAATTTTATGGCTTCATCAAATTCATGAATATTTCCCATGAAGCCGTGTAAAAAAATAATTATAGGCTTGTTACCATTTATATTTAAACAATAGTTGATTTTATATTGTTTTAAAGTCATTTTTATGGTGCATCTATAAAATCAAAGCTGATATATTTTTATGAGTAAGTAGGCGCAAATAAATTAAAGTTCGTAGTCGGGACTTTAGTCCTAATAATCCTTGTTTTGAGCGATGAATCGCTCACTACGAACTAGAATATTATTTTATGTTTAATTATGCCTATCTACTTAGAGTAAAGCAGAATATTCGTTAATTTTGAGAAGAAAAAACAAAGTTAATTTGTCTCGTAATTTTTGCCATCATTAGCATAATAAGGAATAATTGCATCATTTTTAGGGAAATTTTTATAAATAAAGTATATAAGAAAGGGAATAGATATAGCTAGCAGAAAAACTCGCTGACTTAATAACGGTTGTACTGAAGTTTGATAATCTTTTACCGAAACAAATGCACTTCTTTCGATTGCTGGTGTGTTGAAATAATCTATTAAACTTAAAATTGTAACAATAGTGTTATAGAAAAAATGATAAAGGATTGATGTTATTAAGCATCGCGTTTTAAAATATAAAATCGAGGATATAATACCCGTGACAAATAATGGAATAATATCAAATCTCAAATGTAAAATTGCGAATAGCAAAGATGAAGTTAAAATTCCTGCTCTTACTCCCCATTTAATTGCCCATTTTTGCAAAATTATTCCCCTAAAAAAGAATTCTTCTATGATAGGAGCTAAGAGCATAACTGAAAAGCTCCATAGGATCATTTCTGAAATATTAGTAAAAGGTTTGTCATTAAGATAGGTTTCTACATATTTTGGTAAAACAAATGATATGCTGTATAATGTCAAGGTATTAAAACCCCGTGCAAAAGCATATTCTATAGCAAAAATAACTGCAATTAATTTAAAATTAATATAGTTTTTATAGCCAACAATTTTATTTAACTTAAACCCTGCTTTCTGCAAAGTTTTTAATAATATAAATCCCCAAAGAAGGCTATAAACTATATTTAATAAATTAAGGATAGTTTGATTTTTTATTATGTCGGTAAAATTCAAATTATTGAATGAATAAAATAGTCCTAATATAGACCACAATAAAAATGGTAGGGCAATGAGCCAAGATAGGAATAACTCTGGAATATTAATTTTATCCCAAGGTTCATCTACCAAGATTCCATCCTGTAAAGAGGCTATATTTCTCTTTGAAGGAATAAGTAATAAAATTGATAAGCCTAGTAAACTTAATAACCCTAGCCATCCCCATTGATACGAATACCCTTTAGTTTTACTGTAGAGATAACATCCTTTAATAAAAAATACATATCCTACTAGAAAAAATCCTACGATTAAAACAGCTATAAATATACTCAAATTAGGAAAGAAAATATTTAAATATGTCTTAAATAATCCCAGAATAATCAATGGAAAAAATTTTAAAGCAAGTCCCAGCAAAATTTGATTGATAGCTTTTTCTTTGTTTTTATTTTCCATACATTATTCTCAAGTAATAACTTCGCTCAAGTAAAAGTTTAATAACTAGGTGTAGCTAGCTACTTGGCAAGATAGTTAACGCCAAAATGTACTTATAATTTTTAAGGTAAAAATCGATCTAAAGCTGCTTTTAACTGTTTAATTTCAACGTCAATATTACCCTCTTGGGCGGCTCTAGCAATACATTCAGTTAAATGCTCATCCAAAACAATTCGCGCTACCTTATCCAATGCGCCTCGTACTGCGGCAATTTGCAGTAGTACATCAGGACAAGGGCTATTTTGCTGCACCATTGTCTTAATACCACGAACATGTCCTTCTATGCGCGATAATCGATTGACAATTCGCCGTAATGACTCTTCGCTATGGATGTGAGGATGAGCAGGCTCTACAGTCCCATGAGTATGATCTTTATGCTCATGGTCTACTTGGTGATGCTGGGAATGTTCTACTGGCTGGGATATTGGCAAGGAATCTTTGCCTAATCGGTTTGATCCATTCATGGGTTATCAAAGGACTTGTAATATTAAGATCCTAGCCTAGTACTTGACCAACCCAAAATTTCTGGTTGGGGAATTGGGAATTGGGAATTGGTTATTAATTCTTGTTTCTGACTCCCTCACTCCGTCTGGTTCCCATTCCCCGTAACTCTACTACTGACGATTGGCTTTGTCTTGGGGAATAATTTCTGTCACTACCCTACCACTAGAACTGCCACCTTTGACAACGATATTTTCTGTTTGCAGATTACCAACAGCTGTTTCACCTGTAAAATTTAACGGTGGATCAACTTGCCGATAAACCACATTTCCCTGAGCTTCAACTAACTTATTGTCTAAATACCAAGTTAATGTATTAGATTTCAAAGACTGGCGACGCTGACCAATGGCGTTGACGTTACCTGTTAAATAAACCGTTTTTTGTGGTGTTTTCATTTCACCTTGATTGGCAGTTACGGTGAAATTATCGACACGCTGGAACATCCGCACAGGAGAATTTGTAGTAATAGTTTCTGCGTTCATGTTCCAGATCATAGAGTTACTAGTTATTTGCACTGGTGGGTCTAGTAAATCTAGTTGAGCATTCTGTTGAATAGTGGCAATTTTTGTTTTTAAGTTGACTTCGGCAGAATTCCCTTTACCGCGATCGCTAACCTTACCATTTTTGTAGCGGTCAATTTGTAAAGGGCGATCGCCAATTAGTTTTTGTTCTTTAATATTCCAGATTAAATGCTCGGTTCTTACTTGTAATTGGGGATCAGTGGAATTTGCTACTACTCGTCCAGAAAATTCCATGCGCTGTTCGCGGGTTTTAACTCGCGCTTCTTGTGCTACAGCTTGTAGTTGTTTGTGAGTACCGTTAACCTGGTTGCGGACAATCAACAAATCTTCTTTGGGTCGCCATTCTAACTCATTACCTTGCAATACAACACCATTCTTAGGGTCTGTGGCAAATATCTTACCTTTAAGAAACAACTGCTTCCCATCTTGTTCAATATCTGCGATATCTGCCTTGATTTGATAAACTACTTTACCATCTTGATATAGTTCACCATAAGGGCTTTCAGCTTGACCAATTTGTTTCTCTTTGGTGTATTTTGCGGTTTTAGCCCTGACTCTCCAAATAGGTCGCCCTACTTCATCTGCCTGTTCTAGGATGACATCAAAGAAGGTTAAATCGCTATCTTGCTTAGATGAAGCCGCAGGATTTTCTTGAGAGGCTGGGGGGGATTTTCCCCCACAACTGACTAAACCAAATATCAATAAAAAAATCAAAGGGAAAAAAAGGAAGGAGGGAGTGAGGGAGTATTTTTGAATTTTTTTCTCCCCCTGTCTCCCTCTTTTATGAAATTGATACGCCATTATTCTTGGATTTCTAGGTGTCCATCACTAGTTCTTGGATCTTCCAAAAAGCCGATACCTGATAACGGCCGGTATGGATAGCTTTGGCGAGGGGTTTTTTGAATGTCTTCTTTGATGGCTTCTAAATCAATGTAGCGATCGCTTACATTAATTAAACTATCGCTGGTCATTGAACGCAAACTTACCACTTCTACCCGCACGCCACGATAGCTGACTGAATTGACCGCATAAGCCAAATCCCCATCACCGCTAACTAAAACTGCGGTATCATAAGAATCTACTAGTGCCATCATATCTACGGCTATTTCTACATCCAGGTTAGCTTTTTTAGAGCCATCTGGTAGCTGGACTAAATCCTTAGCAATGACTCGATAGCCATTGCGACGCATCCACAGCAAAAACCCCTGTTGCTTCTCGTTTGTCCGATCTACACCAGTGTAGAAAAAAGACCGCAGGAGTCTAGAACCTCCTGTTAATCGACACAACAGCTTCGTGTAATCGATTTCAATCCCTAGTTGCAGTGCGGCGTAAAATAGATTTGAGCCATCAATAAATATGGCGACCCTGCCCCGATTCTCCAAAACTTGTTCTGGCGTAAATATTGAATCGGTTTCAAAATTATTCAACATCATTGTGATACCTCAATTTTTATCCCTGTTATTTTTGATACAAATTACGAACTTTTAGATGCTAGTCACAGCGGCTTATGATAATGTTCCGGGGCTAATATAAATTAAGCTCCGATAAATTTTTTGAGAAAATAAGAGATTGAACAAAATCAGAGTTTTGATAAGGACTAATCGTTTTTTAGGGGTTCTACTCGCTTAAAAACTGGTTGGAATGTACCCAACTGTTGTTTACTAGATAGTATCCCCCATGTCGCATGGGTGGCAAAAGGAGCGGTAACTGAACTTTGTATTTGATCGTTAAAGTCTATTCCAAAGCCCAGTTGCTGATAAATATCGCTACTAATGTTCGGAATAATTGGGGAAAGCAGATAAGCTGTCAGTCTAACTGATTCTAAAACTGCGTAGAGAACTTTTTCCACCGACTCCTGCTGCCCCTGTTTATATAATGTCCAAGGAGCTTGTTCATCAATAAACTTATTACTGGCTTGTGCCAGTGAAAGGATGACACCACAAGCTTGACTGAAAGCTAGCTCTTTATATGCTTGTTTCACCTGTTCCCCTAGACGTAAACCAATTGTTTTCAAAGGATTTTCGTCAGGAATTCCTTCATTACCGATTGATGGAACATTATTGTCAACGCAATATTTCTTCACCATGCTCAAGGTGCGATTGAGCAAATTACCTAAATCATTTGCCAAATCTGCATTCAGAACATTAATGAACCTTACTTCATTAAAATCTCCATCCTTGCCAAATTCGATTTCCTTAAGGAAGTAATAACGAACGGCATCACTACCATAGCGCTGAACTAACGCAACAGGATCAAGGGTGTTACCCAGACTTTTGCCCATCTTTTGACCATCTTTAGTCAAAAAGCCATGCCCAAATACTCTTTCTGGCAAGGGTAAGCCAGCCGACAACAACATGGCTGGCCAGTAAACTGCATGGAAGCGCAAAATATCTTTACCAATTAGGTGCAGGTTGATTGGCCACCATGTTTCTAAAGCATTTGCTAAAGTCGGTTCTGCATCGGGTTCGAGTAATGCTGTAACATAACCTAGCAACGCGTCAAACCACACATAAATGGTGTGCTTGGGATCAACTGGTATGGGAAAACCCCAATCTAGATTTACCCGCGAAATAGAAAAGTCTTGCAGCCCTTGATTGACAAAGCTGAGGACTTCATTTCGCCGACTTTCTGGTTGAATAAAATCGGGTTTAGATTGATAAAATTCTGTCAGCTTAGTTTGATATTTGGATAGGCGGAAAAAATAGTTTTGTTCGTCTCTCCACTCGACTTCTTTGTTAGTATGAATCGCGCAACGGTGTCCTTCTAGCAGATCCCGTTCTTCTTTAAATTCTTCGCAAGATACGCAATACCAGCCTTGCTGTTGTCCCTGATAGATATCACCAGATTCCCAGACTCGCTCAAAGAATTCTTTGACGATCGCTTCATGACGAGGCGCAGTAGTCCGACTAAAGCGATCGTATTGAATGTCTAATAACTGCCACAAACTAACGAAACTAGGGACAATTTCATCGCAAAACTCTTGTGGCGCTTTGCCTAAACTTTCTGCCGTTCGCTGAATTTTTTGCCCGTGTTCATCTGTACCTGTAATTAGTAATACCTGATGCCCTAGTAGTCTGTGAAATCGTGCTATTACATCTGCTGCGATCGTTGTATAAGCACTGCCTATATGGGGGACATCGTTTACATAATATAGCGGTGTTGTCAGTGCAAATGTCAATTCTCTTTTATTCACTAGATTCATACAAAATAAAAATTAACTTATTAAACTTACTTTTATCGGCAAAACCAGACAATTGTACAATAATATTTCCATTTTTTCCAATAATACCTTTTAATAGTAGCAAACTTATCAGGTCAAAAATTGTTTTGTAATATGCATCTATTCAACTCATTTTTCCCTGCCAGAGAGACATTAACTAATCATAGTTTTTTTGAATACTTTCTATTAGAAAATATTGTGATTGAGAATACATAATTCAGAATACAAAAAATTTAGCTAGTTTCGTGGATCAGATATTTCTATCTTAAGACGGTCATGGCAGTAGTAAAGAAATGTAAAAATTAAGTTAAGATGAACCCCCATATTTACTGGAAAATATATTGATTAGGTATGAGTCGAAATAGCCCCCTAGAGATTTCTCGCGCTTTGGTGGCGGCACTCTCAACCCAAATGTTTCGCTATTATGAGGATCGTATTCCCCAAGATGCTAGCGTTTTGGTAATCAGCAATCACCGCAGCTTCATGGATGCACCGATTTTAATGGCAGCATTATCAAGTCCGATTCGCTTTGCTTGCCACCATTACATGGGACAAGTGCCAGTAATGCGGGAGATTGTTACCGGTCAATTGGGATGTTTTCCTTTGGAGAAAACTCAAAACCGCCAACAAAGCTTTTTTTCGCAGTCGCAGTCGCTATTGCAGTCTAAGCAGATGGTGGGAGTCTTTCCAGAAGGGACTGAACCAATGGTGAAATTTACTCAACCAAACCAGTTAGGTGAGTTTCAACGGGGATTTGCTCATTTAGCATTGCGGGCTGATGTGCAAGATTTAGCTATTTTGCCGATCGCGATCGCTTCCTTAGAAGAGGTAAACACCAATGGTTTTCCCTTAAGGTTTTTGAGCGTATTTGACCCTTCAGAACCTTTATTTAATCAAGCTGGTTGGCATCCTCTAGTAATTTATCGTCGAGTTGCAGTGTTAATCGGTCGCCCTTATTGGATTACACCCCAACATCAAAAAAAATATCACGGGAAACAAGCTAGAACTGTTGTTGCTGAACTGACAGAACACTGTCATAGTGAAATTAGCAATTTACTGCGTCAAGGTTGCTATTAGAGCCATTAGATTTTAGATTTTGGATTTTAGATTGTCGCTACGACTTTGATCTGCTTGTTTGGGGAGATTTTTTGCTTTTGGTCAAAAGCAGCGAACTTCCTTCAACAATCAACAGTCCAAAAATTTTATACCATTGATTAATAACCAATGACCAATGACCAATGACCAATGACTATCTCTGAAGTTGAGTTAAAGCCTTGTTTCCTGACTCCTGAACGAGTACAACCAGAGTATCCACTATTGGTATATTTACCAGGAATGGATGGAACAGGTCAATTATTGCGATCGCAAACTGCTGGATTAGAAACTGGCTTTGATGTCCGTTCTTTGGCGATCCCCCGTCAAGACCTTAATACTTGGGATGTTCTAACTAAGAGTGTATTGGACTTGATCGACGCTGAATTAGAAAAAAGCTCTCAGAGACCAGTTTATCTGTGTGGTGAGTCTTTTGGTGGTTGCTTGGCAATGAAAGTAGCTATCCAAGCGCCGCATTTATTTAAGCGAACCATCTTAATTAACCCAGCTTCGTCTTTTCATCTTCGCCCTTGGTTGAGTTGGGCATCCCAGCTAACTTACTTAGTGCCATCAGGATTATATGATGTTGGCGCACTGGGGTTGTTGCCGTTTCTGGCATCTTTGCCGCGCATTTCTCGCAGCGATCGCCATGAACTGCTGAAAACTATGCGTTCTGTACCAGCAGAAACCGTTCTTTGGCGGTTGTCTTTACTGCGAGAGTTTGAAATTGATGAGAAACAATTGAGTCGTTTAACTCAACCAGTTTTGTTGATTGCCGGTGGTAGCGATCGCCTTTTGCCTTCTGTAAGTGAAGTCAAGCGGATAGGCAATATCTTACCAAATAACAAGATTGTGGTGCTGCCCCATTGCGGACACGCTTGCTTGCTAGAAAAAGACATTAATCTCTATGAAATTCTGAAAGATAACGACTTTTTAGAAAATAATGCTGATATACAGCAGATTGCAACTTGGTGAGGTACAGATCATCGTAGGGGCACAACATGTTGTGCCCCTATCCGTGTACTCCTCTTTCCTAAACGTGCCAAAATCGAAGTAACCTATTGATACAAATGACAAATGACCAATGACAAATGACCAATCCTATGGCGATATCTTAGCGGGTTTCAAATTTCTGGCTTTGTAGAACATTTCTAAGCTGTTGCGATCGCCAACAAAACGCCAGTGCCAAGGCTCATAACTCACACCTTGAACATTATCTTTAGGAAATGACATTTCAAAGCTGAAACGCGCTGCATTTGCTTGCAGCCACTGATAAGCTTTGGTATTGTCAAAATTAGTTTGGAGATTAGTTGCTGGTACTCTTCCGTCTCCAACATCCACAGCATAACCTGTGTGATGTTCGCTATGACCAGGAGGAGCGCTGAGGGCGGCTCGTTCTGCTGGCGTTTGATTTCGCTGGGCACTGACACCAAAAAATAACTGCTCTTGGTCTTTAACTGAGCGGAAGCCAGAAATTGGTACTAAAATTACACCTGCACTTCGCGCGGCGGCGGCCATCTCCTCAAACTTTTGGGCAGCAGCTTTTCGCATTCTAATGCCCCTATTTGCGGAGATAGTTACTAATTCTGACTGAGGCGCTTCTGAATATGGAAAATGCCCTAATACAGTATCGCTAGAATTATTAGATGGTGTTGGAGTCGGAAGATTAGAAATAGCTGGTAAAGGTTGAGAATCGGCAGTTTTTTTGGGTGCGGTGACGAAAAACAAAAAACCGCTAATTAAAGCCAGCAGGATAAATCCCGCTACTCCCCCAATCATCAAAATTTGGGGTTGCAACCACATTTTCGGTGCTGCAACAGGGGTATCGCGTACAGCTACTGGAATATCATCACCAAGGTCATTCGATGAGTTTTGCGGTTTTCCAGAAAACCCTGCCTTATTCAAGGGTAAACTCCTGTTTTTGTGGGATAGCCATAACAGATTTTGCACTGGACAAAAGTAGACGTAACAGGTAGCATTTTACATCTGTGGTTCTTAGGCGCAATCTTGACAAACCTTTTAGAACTATACGTCAAGCTAGGAGGATTAGTCCTGGTAGGATTTATTCTCGGACGCAAACTACCTGTGACAGTTCCTACACGTTTGGGACAGTTTCTTTTTTGGGTGGGAGTACCCATAAGCATAGTATCGTTTTTGCGTCAATCTAGCTTATCGGGGCAGATTTGGATTGCACCTGCGATCGCTTACCTAGCCATTTTACTAGGAGCATTTTTAGCTTGGTTAGCCATTAAAGGACAAACCTATTTTAGAAAAACCGTCCCCCAACCACAAACTCAGGCTAGCTTGATATTAGCAGCAATGTTGGGTAATACCGGTTATCTTGGCTTTCCCATTACTCTAGCAATGGTAGGCAAAGAATATTTTTCTTGGGCGTTATTTTACGATTTGCTAGGTTCATTCCCAGGAACTTATGCTTTGGGTGTATTACTAGCAGCGCGTTTTGGCAGTGGTGTCCAAAATAATTGGCAGATTGCTAAATCTATCTTAATTAATCCTGCCTTGTGGGGTTTCGGATTTGGCTTACTGTTTCGCCAAGTAACAATACCTACAGTCGCGGAATTTTGGCTAGAAAAATTTGCTTGGAGTGGTGTAGCTTTATCTCTGGTGTTAATTGGAATGCGACTAGCGCTGCTCAAATCTTGGCGTAGGTTACCACAAGTAGGGATGAGCTTGGCAATCAAAATGCTACTAGTTCCCTTGATATTGGGTAGCATCTTACCACTATTTGGATTAACCGGGCCTATAGCAAAGATAATCGTGCTACAAATGGCCATGCCTCCAGCTTTCGGAACACTGGTAATTGCTGAGACATTCAATCTCGATCGCGATTTGGCAGTTACTGCCTTAGCTGCTGGGACTATAGTATTGTTGGTTACTCTCCCAGTTTGGCTGTGGCTGTTTTGATTGTGGATTTATGGGCTGTGGGGCGATGGCATTTGTAAATTCGATCAATAATTAATTCAGTCCTGTACCGGATGTTGCCCATAATATGGTAGAGCCTCTGACCAATTAGGATAATTACCTTCTTGCCAATCGATATTAGCTAGTTCCAAAATACTCGTCACCGTCGCTGCTAACCCAGATTGGGCGTAAACTAACTGATAATTAGTGTTCCAATTCGCTAAAGTTTCCTGCCATGCTTCCGGTGTGAACACTCTATCTGACAAACACACTTTTAGTTTAGAAGTATTTGGCTCAAACTGATAAATAGCAGCAAAAATTTGACCTCGTTGCGCTGGCATTTCCACAGCAATAGTTTTTGGATCTTGACTTCTACCCGCTTCTGACCAAGCTACCGCAGCTAAAGTTGAAATCGCAAATATAGGGATATCTAATTGTTGCCCTAATGTTCGAGCAGTGACAACGCCAATCCGAGTTCCTGTAAAACCGCCAGGGCCTTTTGCAACTGCGATAAATGACAAATCTGCCCAAGTTTGCGGTTTGATAAAGTCAATTAAATATTGATGTATTAGGCTAGATAAATCACGCCCCAGATTCCAAACTTGAGAGCGTGTCTCACCAGCAAAATTACTAATTGCCAATCCCAATTCGGGAGTGGTGGTGTGTAATGCCAATGTGTATTTATTTATTGCAAGGTGTTTTGGTTCTGTTGTCAAAGTTACTTAAAATATCTCTTTTTATAGAGTTAACGAGATTTATTCAAGCATATCAGGACTTACGCAAAGAATAGCTCAAACCCTGAGTTTCCGGTAGGGGCAATTCATGAATTGCCCCTACCGCGTGTAGTTTTGCGTAAGTCCTACATATAACAACATAGCGGTTATTAATTGAATAGACTCAATTTTTTACCGTGCTATTGAGATAAATACAAGCTGATGCTTACTTGTAGCGATTTTCAGTTGAGTATATTAGAGGACATCGTAAGAAAAAGACCTTTCAAGAACGCCGGATATTTATCTTCTATCTCGATCTTTTGGGGTACGATATTCATCATCCCCTTTGATCTTCTGAGGTACGAAGCCCGGAAGATCAGTACTGTCAATTGCGAAGACGAATAATTTGTTGGGATTATCGATACCTGTTGGATGGAAAGTGTCCGACTTTATCGTACCAATGAAGTCATTATCATTGCTGATGAAAAGTGTATGCTTTACTACGTGGTTGATAACCACATCCGATCCGAAAGCTAAACCTTCAAGCTTGGCAGGTATGTCTTCTTCTTTGATCCCATTTTCAGTAAGCGTAGCTACTACATCAAGGAATAGGGTCTTGCTAACTGCCTTGTCAGCCAGATTGCTTTCCCCAGTGATATTACTTACTTCTTGAGCATTTGTTAGATCGATATGGTATATCTTCTTGAAAGCAGCCTGAGATCCGTCGCCCAAGCCCTTGCCATCTCGTTCGTCTACCAGGAATTCGCGATCGTTGATGGCTAAAATCTCGCTGACGGTGGGGTATTTGGGTTTAGCCGAGGTGCCAATATTATCTAGCTGATAGACATATTCCTCGGTAGCACCTGTTTCTATGTCAATTTTGACGATTCTGGTATAAGCACCATTAGTACCACCGTCTTGGAGCAGTGGACTTTGCAAAATACCAATCAGGGTCTTACCGTTGGGAGTAATTGCAAGCCCTTCCATGCCTTTGTTCGCAACCCTACCAGAGGTGTTGTCACTAATCTCTGTATCACCAACGGGACTCAAGTTGCTGACTGCAAACTTGCTAGGTAGGTTAAAGACCCTGATCCGCTTACCTGTATTGCGGTTAAATTGATATACATAAGGGCCATATTCATCCGAGATAAATATATCCTTTCCATTATTGGATACACGCACCCCTTCAGGATCGAAACGGGCATTGTTGGGATATGTCGAGATTTGGGTGGGGTTGAAGTTGTCTGAGCGTCCAGTAAAATAGTTTTTATTCTTGGTATTCAAAGCTGGGACACCACTGCCTAACCCTAATTCCGCACCATTTCCGTAGTAAAGAGGCTCATTGCTAAATAGCAGAGTCGTATCAACTAAGTAAGGGGTAAGTGTGAAAGGTAACGCTGAACCAAAATTGCTTCGTGAAAGTTTCACTTTGATAGTTTGGAAGCGGTTGATATAGGATGCTGTGTCACTGACAGCGCTGTTGTATGACAGGGCATTTGGGCCTCGATCTGGGATAGCAATAAAGGTGTTACAGCCAGCATAAGCTAGTCCCGATCCAATACCACCAAGGAGATTTCCCGAAACACCGTTTTCGAGGGGATCTGACGTTTTCTTGGAGAGGTCTCTAATGTTACCACTTAAGCTCCCAATTGCGATCAGCTTAACCTCTGCTTTGGCGGCAGGAGCAACAAAAAATGACGCTAACAAGAACAGAACGAGATTTCTCTTGAGCATATTAGTATTCCTACTAGGGGAAATATTTACTGAGAGATATTGTATTTTTTTACCTTATTATTATCTATGCCTAATAATTAAGCTATTTTTAAGTAAATATTAAGCCAAGATTAACTCATCAATGGCTAATGCTCACCAGTTTTAGGTTAGATATAAGAAGGTAAACGAGAGTACAAAATTTTTTACCCGCATTTATCACCTGGGGAAATGCGGGTAAAGTTGCCCTTATAGTTACTTACAAAAATATCTATGGCCACTACTGTTTAGTGCAGTCGTCACCCTTAAGATGTACTAATCATCTTCTATCAAGTCGGTACTAATTCACCAGGACGCAATTTCGACCACTTACCCGTTTCCCGTTTAAAACTGAGACAACCAACAACATCCCATTCCATCTCAATCACATCATCTTTAGTCCGAATGTTGACATTGATAGAAGGTTCATTCGGATCAAAATTTGGTGTTTCAGTCAAGTGAGGCTGTTGGTGCTGCCCTTCCACGGCATGATAGGTAAAACAGCTGTCTACATAGTGGCAGTTCACACAAATACACATAATAGAACCAACTCCAGGGGCCTTTATTGTTAATCTAACGTAAGCCCAACTGTTATTCATGAGTTGCTGGGTTGATTTTTATTACAATGCTTGAATCAATTCCTTCTACCCTAGCTCCCGAAAATTGGCCTTTTAGTTTAGAATTCTTGCCACAACCCGCTTACATGGTAGGTGGTGCTGTGCGTGATGCGCTCCTTGGTAGAACTCGTGAATATCTGGATCTAGATTTTGTTATACCATCTAAGGCGGTAAAGGTAGCAAGAGCGATCGCTCATCATTATAAAGCTGGTTTTGTCTTACTCGATGCAGAACGACAAATTGCTCGTGTGGTTTTTCCCCATGCTACGGCTGACTTTGCCCAACAAGAAGGAGATAGTGTAGAGGTTGATTTGCACAGACGCGACTTTACGGTAAATGCGATCGCCTATAATCCCCATACAGAAGAAATCATCGATCCTCTACAAGGTTATGTAGACTTACAACAGGGCATTTTGCGAATGATATCACCCGCAAACTTAGAAGATGACCCTTTGCGGTTAATGCGAGGTTATCGCCAAGCCGCCCAGCTAGGTTTTACTATTGAGCCAGCTACCCGAACCGCAATTCGTTCTTTGGCATCACATCTGAGCAAAGTTGCAGCCGAACGAGTTCGCGTAGAAATTGGCTATCTACTGGCAAATTCTCAGGGTACTCCTTGGATTACAAGCGCTTGGGAAGATGGTTTACTTGCCCCTTTCTTCAAAAATGCTACTCGTGAAAGCTTAATCAAACTAGCAGCAGTTGATAATGCAGCTACCTTGCTTACAGAAAATTGGCAACAATTAGGCGCACAACTACAAGCTTATGTCCGCGATAGTGTCAAAACTACTTGGTTAGGTATTGCCAAACTTGCAAGTCTAGTGAATCCAAATCCAGAATTAGCAGAAATAGAGCTACAGCAACTAACTTATAGCCGTGCTGAAATCCGGGGTGTAATCACTGCTCTAAAATTGTTACCGCAGTTTCAAGTAGTTGATATGTCATTGCGAGAACAATACTTTTTGTTCCGTGACGCAGATATTGTGTTTCCCACTGCGGCAGTGCTTGCTCTGGCAGTTGATAATTTGCTAGAGGCGATATCTGGTGACAAGCCACCACACACAGCAGTCACTACAAGTTTGGAAACCAATACAAGAGGCTGCAAAGCCTTGGCACTTTTGATTAACCGCTACCTGAACCGTGACGATCTGGTCGCTCATCCCACTCTACTAGTGAGTGGGAAGGAGCTAATTATAGCATTAGATATTCCAGCTTCACCAATTATCGGCCAACTTTTGACAGAAATTGCCGTAGCACAAGCTGAAGGGAAAGTCTCAACGCCAACAGAAGCGATCGCTTATGCACGTCAGTTACAAGAGAAGGCAGAAGGCAATTAAAAGATATCGGCTTTGAGAGGCGCTATGCAAGTACAAATCATTTAGTCAATAGTTGTAAGTATATACATCATTTATGCTACTATTTGCTTGATTCTGAGATGTTGTGTTCTTTCCTCAAATTCAGCGCCGATGGATTATGTACCAGCCTATTCATTTTATGCCCTAGTTAGTCGTCTGAATGCACCCTCGTACAATTACTTCAGTACTTACCAGAAAAAAATACCTCTTCGTTTTCCTGATGGGCGGAGTCTTTATGCCTAGCCTTTCTTGGATAGGAATAACTACTGATGAATGGACAGCCTTTAATTTTGGTTGTAGAACAGAGTCTACATGATTTAGAACTACTTAATTCTCATTTAGGAATATTGAATTTCTCATGCATTTGTACTAAACAAGGGGTGAGGGCTGTAATATTGGCGCAAACTCATCAACCAGATGTAATTCTTCTAGATACAATGCTATCAAATTGGAGTGCTAACCGAGTCATTGATGACCTCAAACACGATGCCAAAACTGCTACTATCCCAATCATTGCAGTCACACCTGTAACAGATGCTCAAGAGGATGAATCCACTATGCTCACAGGATTAGGATTTGATGATTGTATTACCAAACCTTATGATTTTAATCAATTAGAAGTAGTAATCAGTCGTTACATATAATGTATTCGCTATGGATTTATTTGAAAAAATCTCTATTTTAATCATTATCTGCTCATGATAATCAGCTTATTTCGCGCCAAACAAGCGATCGCGTGCATCTCCTAATCCAGAAATAATATAGCTACATTCATCCAAGTAGTCGTCAATAGCAGTAGTATAGAGAGACACAAGGATATACTTAATAAAAACACTTGATATCTTCCGATAAAGCGAATAAAGCGCTGGTTAAATCCCAAATCGGCATAATCATGATTATTTAGGGATGTTTTTTATCAGCTATTAGTCACTAGGGAATTCTCAACTACCTCTAGTGAATTTTTATTTTTATGTCTTTAAATTTCGAGTGTGCTATTAGTCGTATTACTGAATTGAATCAACAACACAGTAAATTCATAAATAGCAATTAATCAGCGCAAATTTAAAGATGACTTTAAAAATGATTTAATCGATATATTTTGTGAGAAAGTTAATACAAAGGTATATTCACTGATCTCAAATTTATGGATTCTTTATCTATCAATTCCTTACTTGAAGAGTTGAAAAACCCAGATGCTACAATCCGGGACAAAGCAACCAGAAAAATCTGGCGGATCTGGTTTCAGCAAAAGGGAATCTATGGGCTGGAAATAATTGACCGTAGTCAAAAGTTACTGGATGCAGGTGAAATTGCTGAAGCAGAAACAGCACTTACAGCATTAATCAAAGAACAGCCAGATTTCGCCGAAGCTTGGAATCGTCGGGCTTTCCTCTATTACAGTATTGGTGATTATCAGAAATCTCTGGCAGATTGTCAGATGGTTGTACAGATCAATCCGATACATTTTGGGGCACTTCATGGCATGGGCTTGTGTTACGCCGCACTAGGAGAGTATGGTGAAGCCATCCGAGCTTTTAAACGCGCTCTAGAAATTCAGCCCTATTCGCTAGTGAATCAAAAGTTGATTCTAGAATGTACATTTAGATTCAGCTACAACGGCAGATAGAGGAAACATCATACTGTTTTATGAATCCGTTATCGCCCTCATCACTAGTAATTCATCGTCTTATTCACCGCAGTTTGATTAAATACGGTTCTATCAGTATTGGTAGTGCGTTTTTGCTGCTTAGTACTAACACCAACCAAGCGTCAACCAACAATTCTTGGTTGGATAAATTTACCGCCATAAACTGGATAGTACAAGCAAAACACGGCGGATTTCATCAGGCGATGTCTACGACGGGCTGCGCCTACGCCACTGATATTTACAAAGACCACAGTTTAGGTGTCAGCATTAAAATAGGTGGTATCCAGGTTCCCCGTGGTACTCAATTCTTGATGACAGATGCGGTAGATTTTCTATAGGTTATGGCATTGGTGCCATGAACGCCATAATACAAGCTATTCCCAAAATCACAATTGCAGCAATTTTCTAGAAAGATCCCCAGTGTCTCATCGCCCATCCCAACAAAGCAACTAAACTCTTATTGACCTCAAAGGAAAGTCCATTTGTATACTCTACTTCTGCTAACATTTCTTATTGACCTGTTTTGAAAGCGAAGTCCGGTTTTACTGATGGGGTGCAAATGCAATGATTGTAAGAATCGTATACTAATTACCCGGACTCGATATTGTTATGTCTTTAATAATCTATTTAATTCCAGTAAAAAGCTTTTGTTAGCTCAATTCCTGGTTTTATCAAAACCTCGATGTCTGCGCCCATTTACAAGTAGGGGTTTTCGCAACGGTACTACCTCAGCCTCATTACTCTCGCGTGCTACCCGAATCAGCAACCCAGCAGCTATTAAGCTAGCAATCATAGAATTACCACCATAACTAAACATGGGCAAAGGTAAGCCTGTAGTTGGTAGAGAACCTGTAGCCACACCAATATGGAGCAATGATTGTCCTACCATCACAATTGTCACGCCGATCGCTACCAATCGATGCACTATATTTTTAGCCTTCAGTGCCACAATTAATCCAAGAGTAGCGAATGTAGCTAAAAGTGCTAACAACACTATACTGCCAACAAAGCCAAACTCCTCAGCGAACACGGCAAAAATAAAATCGGTATCCTGAATTGGTAAATAAAACAGCTTTTGTTGAGAAAGCCCAAACCCGGCTCCCCAGGTTCTACCAGAACCCACAGCTAGTAGACTTTGCACCAACTGGTAGCCATCTCCTGTAGCATCCGCCCAAGGATTGAGGAATGACATCACCCGCTTACGTTGATACTCTTTTATGCTAATACTGAGTACTGCCAACATCACTCCGCCAATTGCTGTGCCTCCCAGGTACTTGTAAGGTAAGCCAGCTGCTAGAGCAATTAGCCAAATAGTCATGCCGCAAAGTGCTGTTGTACTTAAGTTAGGCTGGGCAAGAATTCCTAAAAGTACCAGACCGAAAATACCCAACCAAGCCAAGCGAACCCGCCAACTAATTCGTTCCCACTGACCAAAAAGCCGCGCACTTTGCAGCACCAAAAAGGGTTTAATTAATTCTGAGGGTTGAATCGGAATTGGCCCGATCGCAATCCAACGGGCTGCATCAAAAGCTTTTTTTCCCAATCCTGGGATTAGTGTGACGAAAATTAATCCCAAAAACAGCAACAAAAACCAATGGGATACTCCTAAAATTTTCTGCAACGGCAAATTAACAATAATATTGAATCCGATTAGGGAAACGAAAACCCAAAGCAGTTGACGCTTAAAGTAGTACAGTCCATCATTCTGACGGGCATCAGCGACAGGATAGGATGCTGAAAATAGCATTATCAAGCCGACAAACAGCCAAATCAAGGTTAACCAGCGCAATAACCGCGCTTCTAGTGCCCAGTTGGAGACTGAACTATCAAAAATTGGAATCAGGCGGCGTAGATTCACGAGCAGTACAGGTAAAAAATTAAGAATTAGGAGTTAGAAATAAAACTCATAAATCATAACTTATAACTCATAAGTAAGTCTTTAAAACCATAAATCTTAGAGTTACAGCGTATTGCGGGTAAATGAAGTACACGGGTAAGGGCACAACATGTTGTGCCCCTACGATGATCTGTACTGCAATCTGCTGTATTAACCTCAATACACCGCTAGTTCAATATTTCTGACAAATTGCTTTGGCTATGCCCGCCATACCGTTAGAGGGAAGTAAGCTACGCATAACGGCATGGCTAAATGTACGCACAACTATTTTATACACTAATTACAACACGTTAAAATAATTCAGAATTCCGAGAGTTAAAAGAAGAAAGTGATCAATCTCTCTCCCGCACTGCAAGCATTACTGAACACTCACAATTCACGCCTAATGTGAATTAGAAAAAAAATGACATAATTGAGTAACTATTTCGGCAAAATTACGAATTACGAATTAATCAGACTCCCACTTCTGATAATAGAGCTTCCATAGCTTCCCAAGAAAGTCCTTGCTGAATATAACGAGGTGCTTCAGGATTATAAGGACTGGCTACTCGGTCAATATTGAGGATAATTGCCCCATCTGGTAGAACTGGTACATCTGCATCAAATGCTGTTGGACGCATCAAAGAACTAGAAAAGCCTTTGAAAATAGCAATTGTATCTTGCTTATCGGCAATTTCCACTATTACAAGTAGGACTTCCTTGGGGCGTTTAGCCGTGTATTGTTCCAGTCGCTTACCAATGGAATTCATTTTTTTTAAAAGTATGGGTATAGTTGCGTAGCGACAGTTATTGTGGTGAGGCCGAACGTCCCTGCTTGCCCAGCTTAATCAAAACAAAATAGCTTAAGTAAACTACATAAATTACTAAACTAGTTATCCCAAGAAAACCTAAAAACTCAGCTTTGCTATTAGCATGAAAATATTCTTTGAATAACAATGGAATCTCGAACCAAACGCTACAATAGGCAGTCTTCATCATATTGCCAGAAAAAGCACAACCCAAAAATGGGATAAACGCTAGTGTACCCAAAATACAATAAACAGTTGTAGCCCAGCGCCAAGAGGTAAAAATAAATTTCAAAGCGCCACTAGTTTGATACTCAATTTCATCGTTGATATCCACCCAGAACCACAGCGAAACTACGATCAAAATCTGAGCCATCAATCCAGAGATAAAGCTAACTGGATACTGGGCAATCATTAAGTAAATGGTGATTGCGACCAGGCTTGATACTCTCCAGTATATAGTCAATAAGCGTTGTATACCTTCTGCTTTTTGCACAAATGCCCAAATCAGAAGAATTAGCGGAATAATTACCAGAAATAATACTGCTAGTCGGTAATCAATCCAGACGAAAGGGCGAAACCAAACGTTATAGTCCATAGTTTTTCTCAAACGATAAATAAAACAATTTAAACTAAAAGCAAGTATCCATAACTGACAAACCTGTAAGCTATTAGCTAGCTAGTAGTCTATCTATATTACAAACAGTTTAATCAAAGCACAAAATCTCGCCTCAAGACTGCGCTCTAATCTCTTGGTGGAAGCAAGTGGCTACCCAATTTATACCATTTCACACAATTTATGCTATAAAAACGTTTGTAGGGGCATACAGATGTACGCCCCTACAGCCAACTCATTTGTTGCAAAGATTTTTGGAAAAGCTATTACATGGTAAATTGTTTAATTTACTTTCCTAAATCTCTCTATTTGGCAAAAAACAAGCAACTCAAAGATCCTCAACTTAGATTTTGCACCTACTTGTAGTAGCATCAGGGAGCCTAGTGAACTATCCCGCCGTAATACGGACGGCGCTTCCCAATTCGTCGGGAATAGCCTCAAGGACTCTGTAGTTCCGTTGGTCTGACATTCCCTTATTACTTTTTTACTCAGCACTCAGCACTGTTTCGGTGACAAACGAATAGAAAATTTACCTAATTTGAATTTCTAGTCGTCATAAACCCGGCATTCAATTGCATCTGGATTGTCATCACAATACTGTTCTAGAGAATTTTTTGGCTTGCTTTGGCGCTTGTGGGAAGCTTCAGCTTGCATTTCTTCTACTGCATCCCAAGCAGCAGCACACTCTGGTGAACTGCTACCGCTAATGTCACAGACAGTACGCGCTTGTTCTACTTCTTCTTGGATCTTATCTTCGATGCCGCTCTTTGCTGTTTCTTGGATGTTAGTCATTGCTTTAGTCTCGTTGTGTGTTGTTAATACTAGTATAGAAAAAGTTCAGTAATGGCAGATTTTAGCTTGATTACTAACTATTCTAACCATTCAGTTCATAAGTTAGTACTTTAGCCTATTGATTTATAACCAATACAGTAAACTGCCGCATCAATAATGCATTCATCTTTATTTTTTAAGATTTTGTGGAATTAGTACCATAGATAAACAATCATACAATATATCTAGATGCATCTATTAGGGAATCACAACCCCGGCTTCTTGGGATGGAGGACACAAAAGGCTGGCACTAATTCTTGTAGGATGCAATTCTTCTGAAAATCAAAAACTACTAGCCCAAAAACAGAAAGAAGCTCAAAACTCATGGCAGACCAAATGCAGTGGGCAAATGCCCTATCAACCCGTCATTCTTTAGAAGCCGCCGTTATAGATGTGGTGGAACGAACTGTCTCATCGTTAACAGCACCTGCGGATCTAGGACTGGTATTCATTTCGTCTGCTTTTGCGAGTGAGTATTCCCGATTGTTACCTTTGTTAGCTGATAAACTTTCTGTACCAGTGCTAATTGGCTGTAGCGGTGGAGGTGTTATTGGGACGACACTTGGTGGAGAAACCCAAGAGTTGGAAGCAGAACCAGCTATTAGCTTGACTTTAGCACATCTTCCAGGAGTGAAGATTCAAGTCTTTCATGTTGTTGCTGAAGAATTACCTGACTTAGATAGTTCTCCAGATGCTTGGGTTGATTTGATTGGTGTGCCAGCATCACCGACACCTCAATTCATTTTGCTGTCTAGTTCTTTCGCCTCTGGAATCAACGATTTGTTGCAGGGGTTAGATTTTGCTTATCCAGGATCGGTGATTGTGGGAGGACAGGCGAGTGGTGGAGGTATGGGTGGCCGTGTTGCCCTTTTTTGTAATGAGACTGATGGCGAGGAACACCAAAGCCTGTATCGTGAGGGAACTATCGGTATAGCTTTAACTGGCAATATTGTTTTGGAAACGATTGTTGCCCAAGGATGCCGGCCAATTGGCAAACCATTGCAAGTTACAAAAGCCGATCGCAACATTATCTTAGAGTTAGATGAGCAAGTGCCGCTAGTTGTATTGCGAGATTTGATTGCTAGTCTCAGCGAACACGAACGAACTTTAGCACAGCACTCTCTGTTTGTTGGCGTGGCGATGGATGAGTTTAAGCTGGCTTTGCAACAGGGAGACTTTTTAATTCGTGGTATTCTTGGGGTCGATCCAACAGCTGGGGCGATCGCAATTGGCGATCGCGTCCGTCCAGGTCAAAGGCTGCAATTCCACCTGCGCGATGCCCAAGCCTCTGCTGAAGACCTAGAACTACTCCTCCAAAGTTATCAAACCCAACGAGAATCTGAACCCTCTGCCGTCGCTGCTTTAATGTTTGCCTGTCTGGGGCGAGGTGAAGGCCTCTATGGTAAACCGAATTTCGATTCTGAACTATTTCGCCGCTACCTCAGCGATATTCCTGTAGGCGGCTTTTTCTGTGGTGGTGAAATCGGCCCTGTTGGTGGCAGAACCTTCTTACATGCCTACACTTCCGCATTTGGAATTTGTCGCCAAAATCAGTTATGAGTTAGACTGCTGACTTTTAGCGGTGTTCAGATCCCCAACTTCGTAAAAGTTGTCGGGGATCTAATTTTTTAGAAATGACCTAACTGTGCTTCTATATTTGCAGATATATATCAAGATAAACTTTTTGAATATTTGTATATATATAAATATATTTATGATGTAGGCTAGTTTAAATATTAATTTATACCTTGTATTCTTTAACAAAAAGTTAGATGATTGATTGGGAAAGCCCATAGTTATAGGTTAGCTGATAATAATGCCAATATAATTGATTATTTTTTCTGATTCGTGGGCAGGAAACATCTGATATTCATCTGAAATTTATTCATGTCGGAGTTTAAATAATCCAATGCTACAAGGATGGATTCAAATTGCATTAACGCTACTAATTATAGTAGCAATTACTCCATTTTTTGGGCGCTACATGGCGCGTGTCTACCTAGAAGAAAGGACTTTTCTCGACCCAGTTTTGAATCCGGTTGAGAGACTGCTTTACGCCTTGGTTGGCGTTACAGGCAAAGAAAATATGACGGGCTGGCAGTATGGGCGAGCAATCGTCTATAGCAACGTAGTAATGGGGTTGCTGCTTTTCTTTATCATTATGAATCAGGGATGGTTGCCCCTCAATCCCAATGGAATAAATGCCCCGACTTGGGATACAACGCTGCATACTACTATCTCCTTTATTACTAATACCAACCAGCAGCACTATTCTGGTGAAACCTACCTCAGCTATGCTAGCCAAATGTGGGGACTGGGTTATCACATGTTCACCTCTGCTGGCACTGGTTTGGCGGTAGGAATTGCTTTTATTCGGGGATTGACGGGTAGATCGTTAGGCAACTTTTATGTAGACCTAATTCGCTCAATTACCCGAATCTTGCTGCCCATTTGTATCGTGGGTGGGATTGTGATGATAGCTGCTGGCGTTCCCGAAACCCTGGCGGGTGTAGCTGTCTTCCCTACCTTGGAAGATCCGAATATTAGTCAGGCGATCGCACGTGGCCCTGTTGCCCATTTTGAAATTATCAAGCAATTAGGCGAAAACGGCGGTGGCTTTTTCGCTATCAACTCAGCACATCCATTTGAAAATCCCAGCGCATTTACGAATTTAATTCAGATCGTGGCCATGCTTTCGATTCCCACGTCCCTGATCTACACTTATGGTTTGTTTGCCAATAACACTAAACAAGCGTGGTTACTCTACGGTATGGTCGGTGTTATTTTTCTAGGATTTCTGATTGTCACTGCAATTGGAGAATACAACGGCAATCCTGCTGTAAATACACTTTTGGGTAGTCAGCAACCGAATCTAGAGGGTAAAGAAGTCCGATTTGGTTGGGCACAATCGATATTATTTGCGGTAAGTACAACCGGAACTATGTGCGGCGCAGTTAATAGTTTTCACGACTCATTCATGCCCACAGGTGGTTTTATCTTTCTATCTAATATGTTCCTGCAAATCATGTGGGGTGGACAGGGTACAGGAACAGCTTACTTGTTTGCCTATAGCATTCTGGCGGTATTCGTCACAGGTTTGATGGTAGGACGCACGCCAGAATTTCTGGGACGCAAGATTGAAAAGCGGGAAGTCGTACTTGCTAGCTTCTTGATTTTGCTAGTTCACCCCATTGCTATTTTAATTCCGGGGGGAATCGCCTTAGCTTTCCCTGACCAATTGGCAGGGATTAGTAATCCTGGCTTTCATGGATTTTCTCAAGTGATTTACGAATATGCCTCAGCTGCTGCGAACAACGGTTCTGGGTTTGAAGGTTTAGGAGATTCACAACCTTCTCCATTCGCGATCGCTACAGGGACAAAAACAACTGTAACCGCTTTGTGGTGGAACTTGAGTACCTGCTTCAGTTTACTAGCTGGACGCTATATCCCAATTTTAGGTTTGCTGTTATTAGCAGATAGTATGTCTCGCAAGCAAGCTGTTCCTTACACCACAGGTACATTGCGAACCGACACCGGACTATTTACAGGCGTTACCGCAGGCGTGATTTTAATCTTGGGCGCACTTACATTCTTCCCAGTGCTGGCATTAGGCCCCATCGCAGAAGCCTTTTTTATCGCCAAAGGCATCGGCTAGGGAGGGGGGAGTGGGGGAGATGAGGGAGATGAAGGAGAAAGAATAACTAAATATTCAATTCCCAATTCCCAATGCCCAATTCCCAATTCCCAATTCCCAATTCCCAATGCCCAATGCCCAATTCCCAATTCCCAAAATTTAATATATGCCAATTACTACTGATTCTCCTTCAGCCCGTACTCCATCTGGAACTCGTGACTCGCGCAGGCACACCCCCAAGGCAGATATGCGGGGACTTTACCAAAGAGCAATTCGTGAGTCGTTTCTCAAGCTAGATCCTCGAATTACTGTCAAAAACCCAGTTATGTTTGTTGTCTGGGTGGGGACAATTGTCACCTTTTTAGTAACCCTCAACCCAAATCTGTTTGGAACAATCCAGGCAGATACCAACCAACAACGCTTGTTAAATGGTTTGATTACCTTCATTCTCTTTTTCACCCTCGTTTTTGCCAACTTTGCCGAAGCCGTAGCTGAAGGGCGCGGTAAAGCACAGGCTGATTCACTGCGATCGACGCGATCGGATACGATCGCTAATAAAATCCTCCCTGATGGTTCTATCCAACAAGTCAATTCGACGGAACTGCGACGGGGCGATTTGGTAAAAGTGAGTGCAAATAATATGATTCCCTCTGATGGGGATGTAATTAAAGGCATCGGCTCAGTGGATGAGTCGGCAATCACTGGGGAATCTGCACCGGTACTGAAGCAACCAGGTACAGATATTGCCAGTTCAGTCACAGGAGGTACACGCCTGCTCTCAGATGAGTTGACAATTCGGATTAGTGCCGATCCTGGTCAAGGCTTTATCGATCGCATGATTGCCTTGGTAGAAGGCGCAGAACGCAGCAAGACTCCCAACGAAATTGCTTTGACGGTATTGTTGGCAGTGTTAACGCAGGTGTTCTTGATTGTAGTATCAACCATTCCTCCTTATGTGAGCTACATCGCCAACTTTATCAGTACGGCTTTTGGCCCGGAAGCGGGAAACAATTTACGGACTGGTGGTAGCGTTGCGATTCTCATCTCGCTACTAGTAGCTTTGATTCCCACAACTATCGGTGGTTTGCTCAGTGCCATCGGGATTGCAGGGATGGATAGAGTTGCTCAATTCAACGTCATTGCTACCTCTGGTCGAGCAGTAGAAGCTTGCGGTGACATCAACACCTTGGTGCTAGATAAGACAGGCACGATTACCTTGGGGAACCGGATGGCTGATGAGTTTATTCCTTTGGATAATCACTCATTAGAAGAGGTGGCGCGAGTCTCCCTAGCTGCTAGCTTGTTTGACGAAACGCCAGAAGGCAAGTCAATTGTAATATTGGCAGAAAAGTCTCAGGTTGCGGTAGATTTTAATATCGACAAAGCCGAAGGTGTGGAATTTTCGGCGAAAACCCGGATGAGTGGCACAAATCTACCCGATGGCAAACAAATTCGTAAAGGAGCAGTGGATGCTATTAAAGGATTTGTCCGTTCTCGTGGTGGTAACGTTAGTGATGATGTAGACGTAGCTTATGAGCGAGTTTCCCGGTTAGGTGGTACACCTTTAGCTGTTTGCCAAGATGACAAAATTTATGGTGTTATCTACCTTAAAGATATTGTCAAACCTGGTCTAAGAGAACGATTTGACCAACTACGCCGCATGGGTGTTCGCACCGTTATGCTCACAGGTGACAACCGCATTACCGCTTCGGTAATTGCTGAAGAAGCTGGGGTGGATGATTTCATTGCCGAAGCGACTCCAGAAGACAAAATTGAGGTGATTCGCTCCGAACAATCTCAAGGTAAACTGGTGGCAATGACCGGGGATGGTACTAACGATGCACCTGCTTTGGCTCAAGCAAACGTGGGTGTGGCGATGAACTCTGGGACACAAGCTGCCAAAGAAGCTGCTAACATGGTGGACTTAGACTCTGACCCCACGAAGCTAATTGACCTAGTAACCATAGGTAAACAGTTGCTAATTACCCGTGGAGCCTTGACAACATTCTCCATCGCCAACGATATTGCCAAGTATTTTGCCATAATTCCGACTATCTTTGCAGCTTCTGGAATCGGCGCACTTAATATTATGGGATTAAAGAGTGCCCAATCTGCGATCGTCTCGGCGCTGATTTACAATGCTTTGATTATTCCAGCACTAATTCCGCTAGCACTCAAAGGGGTAAAGTTTTTACCTTTAACAGCAGATCAACTACTACGTCGCAACATTTTGATATTTGGTCTTGGTGGTATCGTTGCTCCCTTTATTGCTATCAAATTGATCGATATTATCTTACCTTTGTCTTAATTTACTATGAAACCCGTTCATACCCGCCGCACTATCCTTGCATCCCAAGTAGTTGAAGAAATAACTGATATCTGGTGTCAATGGCGTAGACAAAAGTTGCCACTGTATTTGTTCTTGGCAATGTGTTTCAACCTAGTGGTTGCACCTCTAGTATATGCAGCTACTGGTGAAGAACTTTCCCGCAGTCAATCTTGGGGATTGGGGCTGTTAGGAATGGTGACGCTAGGGCTTTCCATCTATTTATTTTTTGTAATGTTTGTACCGGAGAAATTCTAATGAGTTTTGCACGTGAAGCTAGCAGAGCTATTCGTTCTACTTTAGTACTCTGGGTAATAGGTGCGATTATTTATCCTTTTGCGATGATTGTCATTGGGCAGACTGTGTTTCCGTTTCAAGCAAATGGCAGTCTACTGAAAAATAGCGCAGGGCAAATTGTGGGTTCTGCTTTGATTGGTCAACCTTTTACTAGCGATCGCTATTTTAACAGCCGTCCCAGTAGCACCAGCTACAGTACAGCCGACCCCAAAAAGGACGATGGCGGAGTTTTGAAAACTGGAGTTTCTGGTGCTAGTAACTTGGCTCCCAGTAATCCCGCATTGCTGGAACGCATCAAAGGTAAAGACGATCCAGACCCCACCAAAAAAATTGAAGGCGATTTGCCTCGTCTGAAAAAAGCAGGTGTACAGCCCACTGGCGATCTAGTCTACACCTCTGGTTCCAGCCTTGACCCCCACATTACCCCAGAAGCTGCGATCGCGCAAATTGCACGAGTAGCGAAGGCCCGAGGATTTCAGCCGAACCAACTAGAAACTTTAATTGCCCAAAACACCGATGGCCGTTTTCTCGGCATCTTTGGTGAACCTGGAGTTAATGTGTTGAAGCTGAATTTAGCTCTGGATGGAGTTAAAAAATAAGTCTCTACTGCTCAAAATTATTATTGAAGGATTCAGATCCCCGACTTCGTAAAAGTTGTCGGGGATCTTGTTTTTTAAATAAGCCTATATCTCTAAATATATGCTTATTTAAAAATATCTAATACATTTTATATATCTATAAAATATATCTAGGAAAAAATATTTTATGTGTAAAATGTTGCACAATAATATTTAGAGTTAAAAAAATATTTCGTGTTGACAAACAAAAAATCTTTAGAACCAAGCTTGTTTGGTGTTTTAATCCAAGCTAATAGTATTTACGGCGGCATTCATTTAACTGAGATTCAGTTGCCCGATAAATGCGCTTTTTTAGGAATTCTAAGACAGAATCAAGTCCTTTCAGCAACAGATAATCCTACTATTTTTGTAGGGGACTACATTTTAGCCATAGCAACCCATCCGATGATGATTCCTGCTCTAAAAGTCACTCTTAAGAAAATTCATTCTGTGTACTATTCCCTCAACAGTTGCTTGCTAGAAGCTCGACCAACAGTCAGTCAATCTGTTAATGCATATGACTCAGATATACCAAATACTTTCAATTCCATATATTTTTAAATAAATGAACATTTACTTCTTTTCTTATCATGCACCTGACCCAAATATGATTAAAGATTTAGGTGCTACGATTACAACCCAATTTAAGGGCGAAATTAGCGATATTCACTCTAAAGGCAATCAGATATTTTTTATCGAAACTCTGTTTATGGGTGGGCAAAGAATTAGAGCCAGTCATACTATTCCCACTGAATCGATTGTGATTGTTGAAGCTCCACCCATATTACAAGGAGATTGGTTAGCAGCAGGAGTTTCTACACTTTTGGTTACTCGGATGAAGCCAGAAACTACTGCTTGGGGTGCTGTTGTCCTGAACTATTGGAGATTAATCCAGATTCATCAGATTGAAATTATTACTTCTCTTTGGAGCGGTAATACCAATACAGACACAGTTAGCGAACGGGCAGCAAGTGAAGCAAAGTTACAAACAGTCAATACTTATAATTCATTTTCAATAGCAAATTTGTTCCAAAAACTGAGATGGAAACCAAGCAAAACAGTAGTTTCTCGCTAGTTTCTGAAGATGTTTAATTAATATGACCTTTACTGAATCTAAGTCTGACTAACTAAAGGTTTTAATATGCATACTTCGGGAATTTTTCAACTTTATATATCTGCCCAAAAAACTGTTCATCAGTCTACCCTGATTGAAGCTAACCTGGGAAATACAACACAAAATAACACCAAACCACAGGGCAGTGATATTCCTTTTGTAGCAGTATTTTTGGCTAATATTTCCTTCATAATTGTTTGTGGAATTGTCGTTTATCTCGTTTCATCTGTCTGCAAAGCACTAGAAGATCCCCCAGAAAATGCGGCGCAAGATAAAGATAAAATAGTCAGCATCAAACATGTACAGCAACATCCCTGTAAAAACTGCCAATTTTTTCATAAAAACTCTTATCTAAAGTGTGCAGTAAACCCCGCTACTGCTCTAACTAAAGAAGCGCTTAATTGCTCTGACTACAGTCCTAAATAGGTGAGTCCATCGATGGCGAAGCTTCCAGATTATGCTCCAAGGTTTTGTACAAATCTTTCTTACCCTGTTCTTGGTTGTGATGTCAGTACCGATCGCAGGACACTACTTAGCTAAAGTCTTCTGTATGGAAAGAACCTGTCTTGATGCTGTAATGAACCCACTGGAGCGCTTAATTTATCTCTTTATAGGTATTGAACCGCAAAAGAGCATGACTGGAAGAGAATATGCGATCGCTCTCCTATCCAGCAATACAGCAATGGCAGTTTTAGCATTACTACTGCTGCTCTTTCAGAGTTTACTACCGTTAAACCCCACCAATTTAGGGATGCCCACTTGGGATACAGCACTGCATACCACTATTTCTTTTTTAGTTGCCGCCGATTTGCAACACTATGTGCCAGAAACCACAATGTCTTACCTGAGCCAGATAACAGCCTTGGGTTTCTTAATGTTTGTTGCGCCTGCCACTGGATTAGCGGTGGGAATTGCCTTCATTCGCGGCTTAACAGGTAGACCTTTGGGTAACTTTTATGTGGATTTGACCCGCTCGATTACGCGAGTACTGCTACCCTTGGCGATCGCTAGTACGGTGTTGTTGATGTTAGGTGGTGTGCCTCAAACCCTTGCTGGCCCAGTAAAATTTACCACCTTGGAGGGAGCAACTCAAGCGATCGCTCGTGGCCCCATTGCCCACTTTGAAAGCATCAAAATGCTGGGCGAGAACGGTGGAGCCTTCTTTGCTGGTAACTCTGCTCATCCCTTTGAAAATCCCAATGGCGGTACAAATTTGCTGCAAGTAGTAGCAATGTTGCTGATTCCCACGGCATTACTTCATACCTACGGGATCTTCATCGGTAACTTAAAACAGACTCGCCTACTGTTTTGGATGGTGTTCGCCATTTTTGTAGTCTTAATTAGCGTAACTGCGATCGCAGAATATCAAGGCAATCCCGCCGTGAATGACCTATTGGGCAGTCAGCAACCCAATTTAGAGGGTAAAGAAGTCCGGTTAGGTTGGGCAGAAACTGCCTTATTTGCCATTACCACAACAGCAACCATGACTGGTTCTGCTAACGGTATGTTTGACTCCCTGATGCCAGCCGGTGGATTTTGTGCTTTGCTCGACCTATTTTTGCAAGTGATTTGGGGAGCGATGGGCACTGGGGCCGCTTCTTTGGTGGTGTATATGTTTTTGGCAGTATTCCTGACTGGCTTAATCGTAGGACGAACGCCAGAGTTTTTGGGACGAAAAATCGAAAAACGGGAAATTACCCTAGCAAGCGTCATTATTCTGATCCACCCACTATTGATTTTGCTGCCTAGTGCCATCACCCTAGCTTTTCCTGACCAACTTGCAGGCATGAGTAATCCTGGTTTTCATGGTTTTACCCAGGTGATTTATGAGTATGCATCGGCTGCGGCGGGTAACGGTTCCGGTTTTGAAGGCTTGGCAGATACCCAACCCGCCCCGACTGCTTTGTGGTGGAACCTGACAACAGCATTTACCCTCTACATGGGGCGGTTTATTCCAATCGTTGCGTTACTACTGCTAGCAGATAGCCTGTCGTGCAAGCAACCCGTACCGATCTCAATCGCAACCCTAAATACAGATACCCAACTATTTACTAGCGTGACTGCTGCCACCATTTTGATT
This sequence comes from Nostoc sp., assembly GCF_036917435.1. GTDB lineage: Bacteria > Cyanobacteriota > Cyanobacteriia > Cyanobacteriales > Nostocaceae > Nostoc. The sequence goes on along the minus strand of NZ_JBALDM010000012.1, from coordinate 86,601 downwards.
CTGGGAGCATTAACATTTTTTCCTGTTTTGGTTTTAGGCCCTGTTGCTGAAGCCTTTCAAATCGCCATAAAAAGATAAGTTTTAATTTCTCACTTTTAGATTGGAGTTGGCATTTATGAATCTCTTGTTACGACCTTTGATTCCGATGGCATTTTTCCTTACTCCCTCCTTAGTTAACCAAGGCAATGATTTGCTTCGACACCATGTAATTCAACAGCTTCAAGAAACCAGAAAATGTTTTGGCTGTAATTTATCTGGAGTTAACTTTTCTGGGGCAAACTTCCAAAAAGTTGACTTGCGATCGGCAAATCTTCAGGGAGCTAACCTCAAAAATGCTAATCTCCGGTATGCAAATTTAGAGTGGGCAGATATTCGGAATGCAAATCTGCAAGGAGCCGATCTAACTGGAGCTATTCTCAAGAATACATTACTAGCTGATGCTGATTTGCAAAAGGCAAATTTGCAATCATCTAACCTAGAAGGAACCGATTTTAGAAATGCCAATCTTAGCCAGGCTAATTTAATCAAAGCTTCCAAAAATAACGATATCCAGGGTCGTAATTCTACAAATATCTGTGAAACAGTATTGCCAAATGGGACGGTTTCAACTCGCTGTAATCAGTAGCCAGATATCTAAAAGAAACATAGGTTTTATATCAATGAGATTTTCACAAACATAATAAGATTAAAACCATGTTAATCACTATTATTCAGAAGTAAATTAATGATACAACCAAATTATCAAGATAAAAATAGCTTTCTCTGCCCTCGGAGTAGCTACCACGGTCAATGCAAGCCGGAGAACCTAATATTTAATGCCAACCTCCAAGAATTTACTCAAAAAATTAGCTATATCACTTGTTTAGAAACTAGTGGTAAACTATCTCCAGAAATAGCTTTTTGTCAAATTGAGGCACTCTGGAAACAGTTAGAAGATAGTAAAAATAAGCTAAAAATTGGTAGCGATTTAGTTGACTAATCATGATGTGTAACAATAGCAATTCATTGATTAGTAGCCTGAGAATGTTTAAACATCTAAACAGAGTTTGAACTTGTAAAAAATCATTTGAGAACCCTAAACATATTTTATGAAATCAAAAGAGACGATATTTGTTATTCCGACTCATCGACTCAGAGATGTAGCAGAGACCATCGAAAAGTATGATGAGAATTTCCGAGCAAATGGTCATGCGGTAAAAATTATCGTTTTTGACGATTCCAGTATTGCCAATCATGAGAAATATTACCCACTCTTGGAGCAGACTAAGACAGTCAATGATGTGTATTATGTCGGCCCCCAACAGAAAGAGCAATTTATTACATTTTTAAATGAAAGACTTCGCGATCGCAAGCTAGAATCACTCGTCAAAAACTTATTCAGACCTAGTTACGGAGGGAATCGCAACTTCACCTTAATGTATACCCTTGGTCATTTAATGGTCAGTGCAGATGATGATATGCGACCAGATGCGTTAATTGAAACTAGCCCAGAATCTTTAACAGGCGATGAAATATGTCGAGGAAAATTAATCAAGTCCACTCAACAAGGCGGCTATGTCCATAAATCTTTTGACTTACTCACGGCTTTTAGTGATGTTCTAGGTAAAAGAGCTAGCCAAGTACCAGAAAACTTTGAGGCTGGAGAATTGGTTGTTGATACAGCAATGGATTTAGAAACCAATACAACCAAAGGTTACTTTCGAGAAAATAGCCTCGTCTTACAACAGGGAACAGTCTTGAATAATGCCATCGTCAAGATTGCTCAAACTTTTCGCACAGGAACTAATGATATTGATACACTTGATTTTATTCACATGTATCTCAATGATGAAAATCAAATCAGTCCTAATGACCTGAATGATTACTATATTCTGACTAATTTTCGACCTGTCATTACCAATAAAAACTGGAGAATGGATTGTGGAGTTGCTGGATATGATAATCAGCTAGGTTTACCACCATTTTTTCCAACTAGGCTCAGATTTGAAGATTATATCTATAGGATTTGGATACAACAAGAGGGTATTGCCGCTGCACACGTTGATGCTGTTCAGAACCATATTAGAAATAACTATATGCGTAATCCTCTCGCTAGTGAACTCTTTAATGAGGAAATATGCAGCCTGCTGAAAAAGAAGATTAAAAGCAGTGTTTATCATCTCGATGACCTGGGAATCAAGTTTGATTACTCTGGCGAGGTTACATTGCAAGACTCTGAGGAAATATTAGAAAAAATCTCTGTTATCCACCGCCAGGTAGTTAAAGCCTCAATGTCTGCCCAGAATGAAGAACGTAAGCAATCACTTCAACTATTTGCCGAGAATTTATCGAGAGTATTTTATGGATTTGAACCAGACTTTTTTCAGCAAAACGTTTCTAGAATCATTGATGATGTCATTAGCCAATTTCACGGTTCTCTAGAAATATGGCCAACTCTAGTAGAAATCTGTTACTTTTATAAAGACAAAAAGGATTTACCACAAATCAGGGTTAAAAACAAGAAGGTAAAGTCTAGAAATGCTGCCAACTCTAGCGAAATTATCCTATAGCTGTAACCTTTGTTAGGTTGCAATATCTTGCAGCGATCGCTATTAGGCAGATTGTGTTTCTGTGAAGAGTAACAGAGTTCAATTTGTAGGTTCTTGTTATCTTTTTCTTGAACCCATTGATTTGGAGTATTTTTTGAGAAAGGAAAATAAAAAAATGTCTCATCTATTGTGGAAAACGCTGGTACTCAGCCCAGTAGTTTTGGGAGTGATGGTGTTGGTTTCCGCTAAGGCTATGGCTACTGGAGTAGCAGCCTCTTCTGAAGATATAAAGCTAAAAACTGCTCAGGCAGAAGTGCCAAAAGCTTCTGATGCTTCAAGATTGATCCAAACAGAGCAACCAAAAGTCGCTCGGCTATTAATTGCCCAAAAGACTGATGACAATCAGGTTTTAGAAGAAGTTAACCGCTACAGCAGTGAGGGTAAGAATCAAAATTCCCTGTCTCAAGTCACATCAGTTTCTCAGTTTTCTGATGTACAACCGACTGACTGGGCATTCCAAGCTTTGCAATCCCTGGTTGAACGCTACGGTTGTATTGCTGGATACCCGAATTCCACTTACCGAGGCAATCGGGCACTGACTCGTTATGAGTTTGCCGCAGGTTTGAATGCTTGTTTAGATCGGGTTAATGAACTGATTGCCACTGCAACTGCTGACTTGGTGACAAAACAGGATTTGGCGACTCTCCAGCGTCTGCAAGAGGAATTCTCGGCCGAACTAACAACTTTGCGTGGTCGAGTAGATGCCGTAGAAGCACGAACTGCTCAACTGGAAGCGAATCAGTTTTCTACTACCACAAAATTGGTGGGTGAAGCTATTTTTGCCGTCACAGATAACTTTGGCAAGAACGACAACAACAATACTGTTTTTCAAGACAGGGTGCGCTTAGATTTGCAAACCAGTTTCACAGGTAAAGATACCTTGCATACTAGGCTTGCTGCTGGGAATGCAACTCCCTTGTCTTTACGAAATGGCACATTTGAAGGGACTCAAACCTTTAACCTGTCTCCTACTACCAACAACGGTGTTTCTGTAGACTGGTTGTCCTATTACTTCCCCCTTGGCAACTCCCAAGTTTACGTAGCTGCTACTGGAGGTATTCACAGCGATTACGTTCCTACCGTCAACCCATACTTTGAGGATTATGATGGCGGTAACGGTGCTTTGTCTACTTTTGCCTCCGAAAGCCCAATCTATCGGATTGGCGGGGGTGCCGGTGGCGGTGTTAACTTAGCCTTTGGTAAAGGTGGCGGTGGCTTTCAACCTTCATTAACCCTTGGTTACTTGGCATCTCAAGCGAATAACCCTGGTGTAAATACGGGTTTAGTTGACGGTAACTATGCTGCTTTAGGACAATTGAATTTAAAAGTAGGCGATCGCATCACCTTAGCTGCAACCTACGTCCACGGTTATCATAATGGTGGTACTGTTTTATTCGATGCAGGCTCTGCAAGTACAACAACTGGTGTAGTCGGTACTGCACAAGCTAACCTTGTCGGTGCTGGCAATCCATATATCAGTAATTCCTACGGCTTTGAGGCTGCTTTCAAACCAAGTGAAAAACTGTCGATTAGTGGCTTTGCACTTTACAGCGAAATCACAGGACTTGGTGCCAATGATAATGGTCAAGTTTGGAGTTATGGAGCCGGGTTAGCTCTACCAGACTTCGGTAAGAAGGGCAACGTTTTAGGACTTTTCGCAGGTGTTGAACCTTATGTTGGAGGTAATTCTGGTGATAAGCCTTACCACTTTGAAGGTTTCTATAAGTATCGCGTAAGCGACAACATCTCCATCACACCTGGGGTAATTTGGTTAACAAATCCTGGTCAAATTGCTGGCAACAATGATGATGCAATCATTGGTACGCTGAGAACTACTTTCACCTTCTAAAGGTTTACAGCAATTGGCAGTAGGGAGCATAGATGTCACTGGTGTCATATTGAAGCTAAAACCACTTTAAAACTTCGTTTCCAGCCCGTAGCTAGAAACGAAGTTTTAAACTACTGGCACGAGTAAAGGAAGTGGAGCCTCAATTAGATATTGAGTTAAAGGTTGGAACTATGACAATCCTAATAACTGTTGACGTTGCTCTTGTGACCGTTACTAACCATACCTAATGCATTCATCTGGGAAAATCTTAGATGATCTAAAGTTTTCTGTATCATTGAAGAGTCTGTTTTGTCGAGCTTTACCACTAGCAATATGCCATCAGTATAGGGTGCTAGCAGACTAGTATCAGCTAGTCCCAAAATAGGGGGAGAGTCATAAATCACCAAGTCAAAAGCCTTATGGAAATCTATCATTAGTTGCTTCATCTTTTCAGACGAGAGCAGCTTTGTAGGATCGGACGGTATGGGCCCAGAAGTTATTACAGATAATTGATTCATTGAGGGTAATTGTCGGATTACCTCACTCATTGGCAGGTTTGCCGAGATTAAATTGCTTAATCCCCATAAGTTATTTAAACCTGATAAGTTGTGAATCTTGGGTTCGCGTAAATCAGCATCTACAAGTAGTACTCTTTGTCCCATACCTGTAGCTACCTGAGCTAAATGGAAGGCAATGGTAGATTTACCATCACCAGGCATCGCTGAACTAATAATGATGGAAGCAATAGGGCGCTCGGAACTCAGGAATTGGACATTTGTATAAAGTACCCGCAAAGCTTCTAGAAATTTTGCTGAATAATTGCTATGGACTTGATGTGCAAACCCAGGAACGCCTTTAAGAATGGGATTTAGGATTTTGGTTATCGAGAATTTTCGTGTGGAGATGCGATCTTGAAGGCTTTCGACTTGCTTTTCAAATGGAATATTTCCTAACAACGGTAGTTTAACCTTCCCTTTGAGTACCTCAACGCTATGGTAGGTATTATCAAGCTTTTCCAGCAGTAGAGCAACACCGATTCCTAAAGCTATACTTGCAATCAATCCTGGTATTAAATAACGTTTGATACTCGAATCAGAGATAGGGAATTTCGGCTTACTTGGTGCCTCAAGTAACTGCCAACCAAGTTCTGTCTGAGATTTCTGAATTTGGAGATTTTCACGAGTAGAGAGAAAGCGATTCAGGCTCTCGGTTGCCACCTGTAATTTTCGCTGCAATTCAGTATATTGTCGTGCCAATATTGGCCATTGTTTGCGCTGGAGTTCAATTTTCCTTTCCACTTTAGCAAGCTCTTGGCTTTGTACTTCTAGAGTTTGAAGTTGAGTTGTTACTTCTGCAATTTTTGTACCCAGAAAGCGCTGCTCTTCGTTCTTTAGCAAAGGCAAGAGGCTTTTCCGTTTCTGTTTCAATGTTTTAATGGTTGGGTTATTATCTTGCAAACGAGTTGACTCTGTAGCAATTTGAACGTCTAGTTGCCGTACTTGTCCCAATAGCTGCTGATACAAAATAGCATTATTTAGCACAGCCAGCTTGCCATTTTGTTCTTGCAAAAAAGAGAGATTGGCGCGAATCTCTGCGATTTTTCCGTCAACTACTTGTCGTTGCTGAGACAAGCCGGTGATTTGATTAACAACTTGTTCAGACTGGGCAGCTGGATCAACAAAGTCGTACTTTTGCCGGAACGTTTGCAGTTCTTTCTGAATTTGATCAACTCGATTTTGGATAAATGGCAGTTGTCTTTCAACGAACTGAATACCTTGTTGCAAAAGTGTTTGCCGCTTTTCGCGACTGTAATCTAGATAATTATTCGCAATTAGGTCTAGTACAACTTTAATTTGATTCGGATCTTGGCTTTGATAACGAACTTCTATAATCTTGGTTTCAGCAAACCGAGAAATTGTTATGTTTTTGAGCAGTGTGTCATAGCTAATATCTGGATACTTAGCTTCTAACTGCTTTACAATCTTTCCCATCAATTGAGGACTCTTAAGAACCTCAATTTGACTTTCGTAATCTAGACCAGACTTGCTTATGTTAGGCTCTTTGACAATATCCACCACTTTGGTGTCATCATTTACAGGTTCCACTAACAGCCGAAAATTGCCCTGATATACTGGTAGCTGCCGATTTAATATCAAGGTAACAAACATAACTGTCGTTAGAGTAATAGTTACCCCTGCAATCACTAGCGCTCGTCGCCGCAAAACACTCAGAAGTTGTAGAAAATTCCAATCATTTTCTTCGCCTTCAGATATGGGGAAAGGCTGAGGCTGAAGAAATGGAGTTACAGAGTTACTATTCTGGTGATAGCTTGGGGATTGAGAAGAATGATTCTCCATCTATTTAACAATATAATACGTATTAATTTAGCTACAATAAATGTGGCTATAGGCTTTAGTAATACTACGTAAGTAACTACACAGATGTTTATTATTAACCATGAGAGTGGAAAGCTTGCTTTGCTAGCACAACATGTCATTAATGGGAGGTGGTAATCAAAATTTTGATTATCTGTCGATCTTGATTCATCTCTCAGGTTAATTTTAACTCTTATGCTTAAGTGTACTTAGTTGTAACTTTTAAAGTTATAGACTTTTCAAGATTCTAACTGATTAACTAGTAATAATAACATCTTTATTTTAAAGTATACATTTTTTTAGTCCCTTCTTATGGTTTAAGCCAAAATTAGTTTCCAATTGTATCAAATTTATACTTTGATACCGACGATCAATCTGTTAATATCAATCTAGTACCGTGCGGCGTAAATGCTTATACCATTTTTAAGTCTTGCAGTCCACCGAATTTTCATAGGTCTGCTTACTTCCGCCAAGCTGTACTAGTAGTACTGCAAAAGGGAATAATTATACTTAATAAATTTACAAATTTTCAGAAATAAAAATTTATATCTGGGTAAAGCAACAGTATCGAAAGATTGACAAATTAGACACCAAGTACGGCACTAAAAGCTATAAAAAAATAGGGATGCGAGACGCGTTACTAATGACGGGCACTAATCACTAAGGACAGAAAGACTGATAATTTATGTCATCTCAGATTTAGGATTCAGATAATTTAATTTAATCTATAAGTCCTAAACGACTACTTTTATGAAGTTTCCGTTCGCCATATTATCATAAAGATAAATTTTTGATGAAATGTATGGGTAAATTTCAAACATCCTTTTGTCATGGTATCGTTATAAGTAATTACATGATGACAACATCAAATATTAGTACTATATTCAGTATTGTTATTATGTAATAAATATTGCTTAACAAAATGTGGAATTAAGTAAGTGACAAAACCCAAAATTCAATTAGCATAATTTCGCCAATTCCTTTAGCCGACGTAAAGCTCATAGTAGCCGTTTAGAATGAATTATTTTTTCTTGTGTTCCCATCTCCTAAAATCTCGTGTATACAAAGTCAAATGAGTATAAACCCTTATTAAGCAACTAAGTTCCCAGATATATCTGTGAATACAAGTAGGCTTGATGTATACCAATAAATTAATCTTATTAATAACTTTGCCTGGAGCAGATTGAAAATATTTGTTAATTCAGGGAAGTAAGTGTGTGTAATTATTAATGGCTTGAGCAATTCAGTAGTGTCTTTAAAAGGATTTCTACAGAAGGGTATAACTGATGAGACTTAATGAATGGATTAATCAAAAACTTTTACAATCCATTTCTACTCGATTAGATGTTAAAAATGACTATTCTCTAAAAACCCAGCAATCCATCAAATTGTCTGTAATCACTCAGTTTTTCCCGCCAGACTATGCTCCTACGGGACAGTTGATTGATGAACTGGTGAAGCAGTTAGGGCAGCAAGGAGTGGATATTGAGGTTTTTACAAGTCAGCCAGGATATGCGTTTGACTCTCAAGCTGCGGCTTTAGCTGTTGAACGTATTGGTAGAATCCGAATTCAGCGATCGCGCATGGCGCAACTTTGGCCGGGGCGAATTCGTGGTAAAGCTGTTAATGGTGTCTTATACACCTTGCGGGCTTTACTATATATGCTCCGAGCTTGGAGACGTAGCAATGTATTATTAGTAACTACAGCTCCTCCATTTTTGCCAATTATCGGATATCTGGCTTACCTATTGTTCCGACTTCCCTATGTTTGCATCCTCTATGATCTTTATCCCGATATTGCGATCGCACTAGGAGTAGTTTCCAAGGATAACTGGCTGGCACGGTTATGGCGGGCTATTAACAAACAGATTTGGCTAAATGCTAAGGGAATTGTGGTTCTTAGCCCAGCCATGAAACAGCAAGTGCTAGCGAATTGCCCACAAGTAGCCGATAAGATTTCGGTAATTCATAGTTGGGCAAACCCGGAATTGATTGTGCCAATTGCCAAGCAAGAAAACTGGTTTGCCTTAGAGCATAACTTAGTCAACAAATTTACCGTCCTCTACTCTGGGAATATGGGGCGTTGCCATGATATGGCAACTATCCTACAAGCTGCTCAACAACTGCAAGATGAGCCAATTCATTTTGTCTGTATTGGTGGTGGGGCGAAACGGGATGAATTGATTCAAGAAGTGAATCAATTAGGACTGAAAAACTTTACATTTCTGCCCTATCAAGACAAGCAGGTGTTGCCCTATTCTTTAACAGCCTGCGATCTGTCACTAGTTAGTGTAGATGCATCAACCGAGAGTTTAGTCGTTCCTAGTAAGCTTTACTCAGCTTTAGCATCTGGAAGACCGATAGCAGTGATTTGTTCGCAGTATTCATACCTGAGACAACTGGTTGCCGAAGCCAACTGCGGTAGCACCTTTGAGAATGGAGACAGTAATTCTCTAGCTCAATTTATTCGCTTACTCAGCCGCGATCGGCAACTGGGAGAGCGTATGGGCAAAGCAGGTCGTCAGTATTTGCGATCGCATTTCACACCTAAGATTATCTCTCAGCAATACCTTGATGTTTTGCAGCAAGCAATACTACCTGATGCTGTGATTACCATGTCTCAAAGCCATACAAAATAGTTCTTTGAGAAATTTAAGTACGATTGGTGCAGGTTCTAAAGACTTTCACCCTCATCCTATTCTCGAAGATACATTCATTCTCCCTTGCCCTTTCCTCCTATACCTACCAGTGAAAAGGTATTAGCGGGGTCAGTTATGCAAAATCCAGGTATTTATCGGAAGTATTTGCCATTATCTTTTGAGTCTGGCAGTACTTTCTAAATATTTGGAATATAAGGGCAATAAGCAAAATAGAAAGTACTCTTTTACCAGATAATTTACCTTTTTTTTAGCTAGATTCATGCTCTACTTTAAATAAAAAATATTGCATATTAAATAATATTTAACTCATTGGAGGATTATATTATTGAACTAGAAAAATTCTCAAAAGTGATCGATAATAACAGCTATTAGTAAGACTTATAACTTTTTATAAGCCGTAGTATTCTCATGATTAAACTATTAGCAAAACATATCAAAACTAGTTTTATTTTATGATTGTAATAAGTTGGATTAAGATAATATAAAGTAGTCAAAGCTATGTTATGCTTTAAGACATATTGATAGTTGTAAATAACACTTTCGATACAAGTTAGGTAATCTTATTGCCTAATGACGAGGTTAAACTTGTTGCCAAATTTCAAAGAATAAATTTTTGATTTTAGAATATTTTTCAATCAGCTTAGTTTAATTAAATAGAACTTAGTTTTTTACTTTAGGAGATGAGCTTCGATGGTCTTTTTGATCTCAGTTCCTCCAACGTAACCTTCCGAATTTCACTGTTTATTTACTGAAGTGGGAGGTCAAATTGCAGAGAAGGTGTGACCGAAATCGGAAACGTTCAAAACGGCGTGATATCTATTGTCCCAATCATGGCTGTTACCTTGAAAGCAGGAGTCAAAAATATCAATTGTTTGCCGACCAAGCAGGACAGTTGCAGCAACGGGGCATGAGTCGCCGGAGTGCATTGATGCTGGTAGCAAAACAAACTACAGTTAGTATAGGAGGAGAATGGTTGGAAGCCTTTTGGTGTGACCACTGTCAGCAAACAAAGTGGTATCACGTGTGTAAGTCAAACGAACGCACCTATAAAGTTTCTCTAGCGCCACAAGAGCTTTGGCAGCAAGTAACAGGAGTAATCAATCCTGAAGGAAACCCTTCTGTTGGAGAATTTACTCGCAAGCAGGCAAAGATGCTTAACTATCACAACATCAAAGATTTTCAATTTGTAAATTAATGCTTAAAAGCAGTGGTCTTTAATCAATATTATGAGTAGTAAAGGAATTAGCTCAAAACCAGAATTGGTAATTGAAGCTGGACGTAGTGAAGAGCAGTATTGGAAAGACCTGTGGCGCTATCGAGAGCTATTTTATTTTTTAGCTTGGCGTGACATTCTAGTGCGCTACAAACAAACAGTAATTGGTATGCTATGGGCACTAATTCGACCATTTTTGACAATGATTGTGTTCAGTGTCATCTTCGGAAATTTGGCCAAATTACCTTCAGAGGGAACAGCACCTTATCCAATCCTGGTATTTGCTGCTTTGCTACCCTGGCAATTTTTTTCTAGTTCTTTAAGTGAGTGTAGCAATAGTCTAATTACTAATGCTAACTTGATTTCTAAAGTATACTTTCCGCGCTTAATTGTGCCTGCGAGTTCAGTAATTGTTAGCTTCGTAGACTTTCTAGTTTCTGCGATAATTCTCTTAGGGCTTATGGCCTGGTATAATTTTGTTCCCACTTGGCGGATATTATCATTACCCTTATTTATAAGCATTGCATTTGCTGCTTCATTGGGAGTCGGGCTGTGGTTGGCAGCTTTGAATGTGGAATATCGAGATTTCCGCTATATTGTGCCATTTATTGTGCAGTTTGGTCTATATATATCACCCGTCGGTTTTAGTAGTAGCGTTGTGCCAGAACAATGGCGTTTGCTTTATTATTTGAACCCAATGGTGGGCGTTATTGATGGCTTTCGCTGGGCAATCTTAGGAGGAGAGTCCAAACTTTACTGGGCTGGATTCGCACTATCTCTAGGACTAGTTGCTCTATTACTAGTAACTGGCATTTGGTACTTCCGCAAAATGGAACGGACATTTGCTGACGTAATTTAGTAAGGAACTGTGCAGATGTCTGAGAATATGATTAGTGTTGAGAATTTAAGCAAAAAATATATTATCGCTCACCAGCAAGAGCAAGAAATTCGCTACAAAGCATTACGGGATGTAATTGCCGATGGTGCTAAATCTTTTGCCAAGGCATTTACCAAACCTGGGGGCAAAAAAATGCCCAACCCAAAGCGAGAGGAATTTTGGGCACTAAAAAATGTTTCCTTTGAGATTCAACAAGGCGAAGCTATTGGTGTTATTGGACGCAATGGTGCTGGCAAATCCACCCTCTTGAAAGTTCTGAGCCGGATTACCGAACCAACAACGGGACGTATCGGTATTAAAGGGCGGGTAGCAAGCTTATTAGAAGTAGGAACAGGATTTCACCCAGAACTTACGGGACGAGAAAACATTTATCTTAACGGTTCTATTCTGGGAATGAGTAGAGTCGAAATTAAAAAGAAATTTGATGAGATAGTAGCATTTGCTGAAATTGATAAGTTTTTAGATACGCCAGTAAAACGCTACTCATCAGGAATGTATGTCCGCCTTGCTTTTTCCGTTGCAGCCCATTTAGAGCCAGAAATTTTAATTGTCGATGAAGTTCTAGCTGTGGGTGATTCGGCATTTCAGAAGAAGTGCTTAGGGAAAATGGGTGATGTAGCCACCAAAGAAGGACGAACAGTTTTATTCGTCAGTCATAGTATGCAAGCTGTTAATCAACTCACCAAACGTTGCATACTGCTTTCTAAAGGTAGCATTCAGTTTGATGGTCATACTGGCAAAGCAGTACAGTTATATCTGGCTAGTGACAAAGATGATTCTGTATCACCCGGTTATTACCAAGCTCCTGTTAACAAAACTGGCAATCATGTAGCTTGGGTAAGGGCAGACACATCTGAGGGAGAAGGAATTCACTGTTGGGGAAAACCGATTACCTTTGAGTTTGCCTTACACGTAGAGAAACCCCATGAAAGTCTATGGTTTTCGTTTCAAATAGTAAATGCCCTGCAACAGCCTATTAATATTTTTTGGTTTTTCTCTGATGCGCCTTTTCGTCATCAGCGAGGAACTCATGTTATTCGATGTGAAATACCCAAATTGCGACTTTATATGGGTTCATATACCTTAACAACATGGTTTTCTGAGCGGCGCAGCGAAACTCTACTAGAAAATCTGAAGGAGATTTGCCCGTTTGAAGTGACTATGCATACTTTTGAGCGTCCAGAGTATCAATGGCAAGCTAATGAGTGTACTTATTTAGAAGATGCTATTTGGCAAACAGTAGAAAAGTATTAATTTGAAGGCAGATTGGGTAATGGCTGTAAATGATGATGTCAGGTTAGGCACAAACGTCAAGATTTTTCATCCTCATCTTGTAAACCTATACGGTTGCATTATCGGTGATGATACGAAAATTGGTACATTTGTGGAGATTCAGAAAGATGTCACGGTAGGAAATCGGTGTAAAATTTCATCCCACAGTTTTATATGTGAAGGTGTTGTCTTAGAAGATGAAGTGTTTATTGGTCATGGAGTGATGTTCACTAATGACCTTTATCCTCGTGCAACCAATGAAGATGGCAGTTTAAAAACTGAAGATGATTGGTATACAGTCAAGACTTTAGTGAAGTGCTGTGCATCCATTGGTAGTAATGCCACAATCCTACCAGGTGTAACTATTGGTGAAAAAGCGATCGTCGGTTCTGGAGCAGTTGTAACTCATGATGTTCCTGATTATGCAATTGTAGTTGGAGTCCCCGCCCGTATGATTGGGGATGTGCGCGATGAGCTACGTCCCGCAGTAGGCGATCGCCAAAATTTAGAAATATCAGCTAGTAGTTTGTGAAAGCCTTAAGTTTTGTACGCAATCTATTCATAGATATTGAGTAAATTATTGGTGGATTTTAAAGCCTTACAAAGATAAAAGTAATTTACAATTCACCTAGAAACTAAGCTAATCGTCATTCATTTTTCCAGAATGATTCGCTTTTAGTAAGGGCTTCAGCCCTGCTTTTATGCAACTTAAATGCTGATTAGCTTAGGATCGTCTTTTAGTGGCATTGGTTAATAATCCATAAAAAATAAATTTTGATTAGTTAAAAACAATGGCAAATATTATTAATATCGGTGTTATCGGCTATGGCTATTGGGGCCCGAATCTGGTAAGAAATTTTGTAGAGATGCCAGGAGTTCAGGTTAGAACAGTCAGTGATTTTAACCCACAACTATTGGCAAAGGTGCAAACTCGTTATCCGACAATTCAAGTCACTAAAGATTGTCGAGACATATTTACAGATCCTAAAATCGACGCTGTAGCGATCGCCACGCCAGTTTCAACTCACTTTGAATTAGCTTTAGCAGCATTGCAGGCTGGTAAACATGTCCTGGTAGAAAAACCAATGACAACTACCTCCGAGCAAGCAATGCGGCTGATTGAAGAGGCAGAAAAACGCAACCTAGTCTTAATGGTCGATCACACCTTTGTGTATACGGGTGCTGTACGCAAAATGCACGACTTGATCGCCACTAACTCCTTGGGTGATATTTACTACTATGATTCTGTACGCGTCAATCTGGGACTTTTTCAGCATGATGTTAATGTAATCTGGGATTTGGCAGTCCACGATCTCTCAATCATGAGCTACCTACTGCCATCCAAACCTTATGCTGTCTCAGCTACAGGCATTAGTCATGTTCCTGGAGAACCAGAAAATATTGCTTACTTAACCTTATTTTTTGAAAAGAATCTCATTGCTCACATCAATGTCAACTGGTTAGCACCAGTAAAAATCCGTCGTACATTGATTGGTGGTAGTCAACGGATGATTGTTTACGATGACTTAGAGCCAAGTGAGAAAGTCAAAATTTACGACAAGGGGATTACAGTCAATGGGAACTCCGAAAGCGTGTACCAAATGATGATTGGCTATCGCACAGGGGATATGTACTCACCCAAGTTAGATATGACAGAAGCATTAAAAACAGAGGGATTGCACTTCATTGATTGTATTGAAAAAGGCGATCGCCCAATTACTGATGGAGAAGCAGGACTACGGGTAGTCAGAATTCTCGAAGCTGCATCCCAGTCTCTCAAGCAGCAAGGCCGATTAATTGAACTGAATGTGGCAGAGGTAGCAGCATGATTCCATTTGTAGACCTAAAAACTCAATACCTGAGTATTAAAGACGAAATTGATACTGCCGTCTTGAAAGTACTTGCAAGTACACAATTCATCTTAGGCAATGAAGTCAAAGCTTTTGAAGAAGAGTTTGCTGGTTACTGCAATGCAGACTATGGCATTGCTGTCAATACAGGTACTAGCGCCCTTCATTTAGCATTATTAGCGGCTGGCGTTGGTGCTGGTGACGAAGTGATTACCGTACCTTTCACCTTCGTTGCAACCACAGCAGCAATTTGTTATACCGGAGCCACACCCGTTTTCGTAGATATTGACCCTGTTTCCTACACAATAGATGTTACCCAAATTGAAAAAGCGATAACAGAACGCACCAAAGCGATTCTACCAGTCCATTTGTACGGTCAACCAGCAGACATGGAGCCAATTTTAGATATTGCTCGTCGTCATGGTTTAGCCGTTATAGAAGATGCCGCCCAAGCTCACGGGGCTGAGTACAAGGGGCAGCGCGTAGGTAGTATCGGTGACATTGGTTGTTTTAGCTTTTACCCAGGTAAGAATTTAGGGGCTTACGGCGAGGGAGGTATGGCAGTAACCAATAATCCTGAATATGCCCATACTATGGGAATGCTGCGCGACTGGGGTCAAGAGCGCAGGTATCATCATGTCCTGAAAGGTTACAACTATCGCATGGATGGTATTCAGGGAGCGATTTTACGGGTGAAGTTACGCTACATCGAAGAGTGGACAGAAGCGAGAAGAAGGCACGCAGCCCAGTATGACCAACTTTTGGCAAAATCTGGGGTGAGTATACCTACTGTCATGCCTTACAGCCGTCACGTTTACCATGTCTACGCCGTGCAAACGCCTCAGCGAGATGCCCTACAACAAAGTCTGCAAGAGCAGGAAATTCAGACAGGTATTCATTACCCAATTCCAGTACATCTGCAAGCAGCTTATTCAGACTTGGGCTACAAGCAAGGTGACTTTCCTCACTCAGAATTAGCTGCTAATACAGTACTTTCGCTGCCTATGTATGCAGAACTTACACCAACACAAATTAATACTGTTGGAGAAAGTTTTCAGAGCATTCTTCAGGGAGTAACTGTATAATGTCAGATTCTCGCCCTGGTTTAAACCCTCAACGCCTCATCAGGCTGATTCAGCAGGCGGTTGATCGTTGTGATTTGCAACTTGATAATTTAACTGTACTTACAGAAGCTGCGACAGGAGCTTATGCAGTGACACCCATAGTAGCAGCGATCGCCGGGGCAAAAAAGGTGTTCGCGCTGACTCGCACTACTCGTTATGGGACTATAGAAGCAGTCAAAGCTCAGATACTAGAACTAGCTGAACTAGCAGGAGTCAGTGAGCGGCTGGAATTCATCACAGAAAAAACAGAAGATATTGTCGCCCAAGCTGACATTATCACTAATAGCGGACACATTCGCCCCATTGATCCAAAAATGATTGGCTGGATGAAGCCTACAGCAGTCATTGGTCTAATGTACGAAGCGTGGGAGTTTAGACCAGAGGATGTAGATATCATAGCGTGTCAACATCGAGGCATCAAAGTAGTAGGTGTAAATGAACGCCACCCCTCAGTAGATGTATTTTCCTTCTTGGGAATCATGGCAGTCAAGCTCTTACTAGATCAAGGAATTGCTGTTTATACAAGTAATATTTTATTGTTATGTGATAACCCATTTAGTTCATTTATTGAACGTGGTTTAGTAAATGCTGGAGCTAATGTAGACACCATTGATAATATTGCCGCAGCACCTACAGACAAAACCTATGATGCGATTTTAGTGGCTATGCAACCACGCCCAGATCCAGTATTAACTGCTAGAGATGCCAGTATCATTGCCAAGTATTGGCCAGGAACCCTTGTAGCCCAGTACTGGGGAGACATTGATCGAGCAACCTTTGCATCTTATCAAATACTAGTATGCCCAGAAGTTGAGCCAAAACTAGGACACATGGCTATTCTGCCCTCAGCAGTAGGGCCAGAACCGATTATCCGTCTGCAAACAGGTGGGCTAAAAGCAGCAGAAGTTATTTATCGACAATCCTTACAGGATAGCAACTCAGCGATGGCATTTGTACAACTGCTATGAGTACTAGGTGTTAAATGTTTAATGTATTGTTAATTGGGATAGGTACGACTACCTTAAGTGCCCTAGAATCCCTAATGTCTAAGTGCCATGTTCAAGGAGTGGTACGAAATATCTCTGAAGATGATCCTGTGATTAGTTTGGCTCAACAAGCTAACATACCCATATTTTCAAATACATTACAAAGAGAGATTAAATCGCTTATTTCAAAATTTCAGCCAGATTGCGTGGTAGTTTCTTCCTATAATCAAATCTTGCCGGCATCATTAATTGGAATGTCTACATTTATTAATGTCCATTATTCTCCTTTGCCCCAATATCGGGGTCGTGCAAATGTGAACTGGGCAATTATTAATGATGAACCTTCTGCCGCAATAACTATACATAAACTAGAACCAGAATTGGATGCAGGAAATATTTTATTTCAACAACTAATTCCGATTAAATTTGATGATACAGTCGCTGATTTATACGAAAACCTCAATAAAATCCAGCAGCAAAATTTAGGAGAAATAGTTGTTAAGGCGTTAGAGGGTTATGCAGGTGTAGTACAAAATAGTAATGAGGCAACTTATGGTTGTACTCGTCTTCCTGAAGATGGTGAAATTAATTGGTCAGATTCGACTACAAAAATTAGTAGTTTGATTAGAGCATTAGTTTCTCCATTTCCAGGTGCTTACACATACTTCCAGGGGAAAAAACTATTAATTTGGAAAGCAAAGCCTGTAGACAAACCCCTTACTTATGTAGGACGCATACCTGGTAGAGTTATTAGTATATCTAAAACAGAAGGTTTTATCGACATCCTCACAGGTGACAGTATACTCAGAATTTTTGAAGTGCAATTTATCGGTGAGGAAAGGACAGCCCCAGCAAATATAATCAAGTCTGTAAAAAGTACATTTGGACTACATGGATCTGATTTACTCAATCGTATTCAAACTTTAGAAGAAGAAATTATCAAACTAAAAGAAAATGCAAAATAAACGAATTTTAATTACAGGTGGTGCAGGTTTAGTCGGTTCCCATATTGCCGATTTATTGGTAAATGAAGGAGTCTCAGAGATTATTGTTTTAGATAACTTCACCCGTGGACAACTGAAAAACCTTGCTTGGGCAAAAGAACATGGCCCTTTGGTAATTGTAGAAGGCGATATCCGGGATCAAAAACTTCTTGGTGAAGTTATGCAAGGCGTGGATATAGTCTTTCATCAAGCAGCAATCCGCATTACGCAATGTGCTGAAGAACCACGTCTAGCTTTGGAAGTTTTGGCAGATGGTACTTTCAACGTTTTGGAAGCAGCAGTGAAAGCCGGGGTAAAAAAGGTAGTCGCCGCCTCGTCAGCCTCAATCTACGGCATGGCAGAGGAGTTCCCAACAACTGAATCTCATCACCCTTACAACAACCGCACTATTTACGGTGCAGCAAAGGTCTTTAACGAGGGCTTATTACGCAGTTTTTACGATATGTATGGGCTGGACTATGTAGCATTACGCTACTTTAACGTCTATGGGCCGCGCATGGATATTTACGGTGTATATACTGAAGTATTAATTCGCTGGATGGAGCGCATTATTACAGGTCAGCCACCACTGATTTTTGGTGATGGCAAACAGACAATGGACTTTGTATATATTGAAGACATTGCCAGAGCGAATATTTTAGCTGCCAAAGCGGATGTTACTGATGACGTGTTTAATATTGCCAGTAATGTGGAAAGCAGCCTGAATGACCTAGCCTATAGTTTGGCTAAAGTCATGGGGTCAGATTTACAGCCAGAATATGGCCCAGAACGCAAAGTCAACCCCGTAGCACGCCGACTGGCAGATGTGACCAAAGCCAAACAATTGCTGGGTTTTGAGGCGCAGGTATCTCTAGAAGAGGGATTGCGTCGGTTAGTCAGTTGGTGGCGCGAACAGAAATTGGCAAAGGAAGCAAGCAATGTCTGAGAAAATGCAGTCTATCCCGATCGCTAAACCTTGGATAGGTGAGGCTGAGGCTGAAGCAGCTAGCCGTGCGATTATGTCTGGTTGGGTAACACAAGGGCCAGAAGTCGCCGCTTTTGAGCAAGAGTTTGCAACTTATGTAGGAGGAAAATATGCTTGTGCTGTCTCCAATTGCACCACAGCATTGCATCTAGCGCTATTAGCTGTAGGTGTGCAACCTGGGGATGAAGTGATTACCGTCAGTCATTCTTATATTGCCACTGCCAACAGTATCCGTTACTGCGGTGCAATACCAGTGTTTGTGGATATTGAACCACAGACATACAACATTAATCCGATGTTAATTGAGGATGTGATTAGCGATCGCACCCGTGCCATTCTGATTGTCCACCAGATCGGGATGCCTTGCGACCTCAAAGCCATCCTGGATATTGCCCACCGCTACAATTTGCCAGTTATTGAAGATGCAGCTTGTGCGATCGGTAGTGAAATTCTCTGGGATGGACAGTGGGAAAAAATTGGCAAGCCGCATGGGGATATCGCCTGTTTTTCCTTCCATCCTCGCAAAGTCATCACCACAGGTGACGGTGGGATGCTTACCACAAATAATCCCGAATGGGACAAACAGTTTCGCCTCTGGCGACAACATGGAATGAGCATCCCCGATACTGTCCGCCACGGAGCGAAACAGGTAATATTTGAGTCATACCCAGCCCTGGGTTACAACTATCGCATGACTGATATCCAAGCAGCAGTCGGGCGAGAACAACTCAAACGTCTACCAGAGATTTTGGAACGGCGGCGTTATTTGGCAGAGCAATATCAGGAAAAGCTAGCAGACGTGCCGGGATTAAAGTTACCAACTCAGCCAAATTGGGCAAAGAGTAACTGGCAGAGTTTTTGTGTCCGGCTAACAGAGAAATATGACCAAGTAAAAGTAATGCAGGAAATGTTAGATGCTGGCATTTCCACGCGACGCGGGATTATGTGCGCTCACCGTGAAACTGCTTATCAAAATGAAGCTTGGTCATGCGGAGTTAAGCCAAAAACTTGTGAGTGTGAAATTGGAAAGTGCGATCGCCTTTCTGAGAGTGAACAAGCACAAGATCATACTGTCTTACTACCCCTGTTTCATCAGATGACTCAACAGGAACAGGATTATGTAGTGAAAGTTTTGAAAATGGCTTGTCAGATTTAGGGAAAAAAATTCCTTTGGTGGAAATTGCTTCCAGACGTGTATCTACTTGAGACGACAAACTTATACCAATTTGAATAATTTTTGCGACACATTAATTTCTTACTAGAGAACATTGACTGTGCCCCTATCCATCCATAACATTCTTTTTTCAAATTGGTATGAGAACCTCTCCTGACAACATTTTAATTATCCGTAGTAATTAAACTTCATAGGAAATAGCTATGCCTCTACTTTTTACCAATCAAGTACCAAGTGTTCCAAATAAGACTGATAACGTTCCCTACGAATTAGGGATGGAATTCCGCAGTGCTACAGGGGGACAGATTACCGCCATTCGCTTCTGGAAAGCCGCTAGCGAAACAGGAACTCATATTGGCAAAATATGGAATGCAACGGGAACACTCTTGGGAAGCGTTACTTTTACTGGCGAGACGGCTTCTGGCTGGCAGAATCAGGTTTTGACTACACCAGTTAACATTCAAGCTAATACGACTTATGTCGTTTCTGTCAACGTCAAAAAGTATTATGTCTTCACTAATGATGCGCTGGCCAGTTCCATAGTCAATGGCGATCTTAGCTCAGTAGCAGATGGCAGTAACGGAGTGTTTAATAGCACTGCTGGAGCATTTCCAACTAATTCCTACCGCAATACTAACTATTTTCGTGACATCAACTTTGTGGCTGTTGTCCAGCCAACAATTACCAAAATTAGCGGCGATAATCAGACTGGTGCAGTGGGAACTGCCTTACCCAACCCCTTTGTTGTTCAGATCAAAAACAATGCTGGTAATGCCCAATCTGGGGTGACGGTGAACTTTGCTGTTACCAGTGGCGGAGGGTCAGTCTCGCCCGCTAGTGCAGTAACCAATGCAAGCGGTCAGGCTAGTACCATCTTAACGCTGGGAGCTAGTCCTGGGGCGACAAGTTCTGTAACTAATACCGTAAGTGCGACAGCCACCAACATAGGTAGCGTTACCTTCTCTGCTACTGCCAACCCCCCAGTGAGCATCCAAAATGTCTTGACAACTCAAGTACCGGATCTTCCGAATTTCACTGATAACGTTCCCTACGAATTAGGGATGAAATTCCTCAGTGCCAAAGGAGGACAGATTACCGCCATTCGCTTCTGGAAAGCCGCTAGCGAGACAGGAACTCATATTGGCAAAATATGGACGGCAACAGGAACGCTCTTGACAAGCGTCAGTTTTACTAGCGAAACGGCTTCTGGCTGGCAGAATCAAGCTCTGGGCACACCACTCAGTATTCAAGCTAATACAACTTATGTGGTTTCTATCAACGCAAATGCCTATTACGTCATCACTTCTGATCAGCTTACCAGTTCCATAGTCAGTGGTGATCTTAGCTCAGTAGCAGACGGCAACAATGGGGTGTACAATACGACTCCGAATTCTTTCCCAACCAGTTCTTATCGTAATAGTAACTACTATTGCGACATCGGCTTTGTTGTCGGTAGCACCTTAATTAAAGTCAGTGGCAACGGTCAGACTGGTGCGATTGGAGCGACTCTGCCCAATCCCCTAGTCGTGCAAGTCGTAAACGCTCAAAACAGTCCTCAGTCAGGGGTGACGGTTAACTTTGCCATTACTAGTGGCGGAGGATCAGTCTCTCCCACCAGTGCAGTAACTAATGCTAGCGGTCAAGCAAGTACAACCTTGACGCTGGGATCGGTTCCTAGCGCACCTGGAGGGGTTGTAGTCACAGCGACGGCATTAGGCATTGGCAGTATAACCTTCTCAGCTTCAGCGACTCCAGTAGGAGGCGGTAATCCTATCTATTTGGAAAACTTAAATGCCGGCACAACTAACTGGAAGCTTGACAACCGGGGTAGCAATCAGATCGCCGGCTATGCCTCGGCGACCAGTGTCAATAAAGGGGAATCTCTGGATATTAAGGTTTCCCTTGGACAAGCGGGACAGTATACTATCGATGTGTATCGCTTGGGCTACTATGGTGGCACAGGAGGAAGATTGATGGCCAGCAGTGGCCCGCTCAATGGTACGCCTCAAGCCGCTTGTACCCAAGACTCCACCACCGGACTGACCGAGTGTAACTGGACAACTTCCTACGTCTTGCAGGTAAGCAGTAACTGGACTAGCGGTATTTATATCGCCAAGCTGACTGACCAGACGAGTAGCAAAATAGCGCACGTGTGGTTTGTCGTCCGCGATGATAGCAGTACTGCTGAAATTTTATTCCAAAGCGCTGTTTCTTGCGTCCAAGCATATAATACAATGGGCGGTAAAAGTTTATACGACTTTACCAGTCCGAGCGGGAGAGCTTACAAGGTTTCCTTTGACCGTCCATTTTCCCAGGCAACCTATCAAGAGTCCACTGAAACCGACTCTCCCCTACGATGGGAATACAATATGGTGCGCTGGCTGGAATCTCAAAGTTACAATGTTACCTACACAGAGAGCATACAGGTTCACACCAATGGGCAAAAATTGCTCAATCATAAAGTATTTCTGTCTGTGGGTCACGATGAGTACTGGTCTAAAGAAATGCGCGATGCTGTTGAAACTGCTCGCAATAATGGAGTTAATTTGGGATTTTTCTCTGCCAATACTTGTTACTGGCGAGTGAGGTTTGAAAATTCTACCCTCGCTGCTGGGCAAATAAAGCCCAACCGAGTGATGACATGCTACAAACAAGATTGGTCATTAGATCCAGTCGCCCAGCAGCAGGGTTCATCAGTAGCCACTAATAAATTCCGCAGTTTCCAGAACCAGCGACCAGAAAACGCCTTGTTAGGAGTCATGTACGGTAGCGACACCGATCTTTATGGTGGTTTTAATTTTGTTGTAACTAACAGCAGTGATCCTTACTATGCAAACACGGGACTTAAGAATGGGGATCAACTGACTTTATTAGTGGGCTACGAATGGGATTTTATCGTGAGTAATGGGTCTTCTCCTGCCGGACTAGTCACCTTGTCTCAGTCAACAGTCGTACCTTCTACCTTATTGCCAACCTTCGACGAACCACCTAACGAACCAGGTCTCCCTGCCAACCAAGATTTTACCAAAGCATATTCAGCCCGCTACACGGCTAGTAGTGGGGCTAAAGTCTTTGCCTCCGGCACCATTCAGTGGGCGTGGGGGTTAGATAGTGATGGTGTCACCACACCTAGGGAAGATACTCGCGCCAAGCAAATGACTGTAAACGTTTTAGCAGATATGGGAGCTAAACCCCAAGCACCAAATGCAAACCTCATTGTTCCTTAAAGCATCACACACACAGGAGTACAAAAATGACACCACTGCAACGTCGACAATTTGGCAAGTTAGTAGCTGCCAGTTTGACTTCCACTGTTGTTGCCGACATCTCTAGTAAGGCGTTTGCTCAACAAAGCGACTCAAGTGAGGAGTCTCTTTTTGGAGTAAACATCTCTAGTGTATCCAATATTACATCGGATACTCGAAATCGAGAAAGTCAAACTCCATCGGTGGAACTGAATACTGCTACTCTGCCGACAGGAAAAGTTATCTCTGCTAATCAGCTAGCTCAAAAAGTTGTTTCTGCTGTTTCTGTTGTTTCTAAAGTTACTCTGCAATCTCTGCCCGTTGAGAATCTATCGGCTGTAAAACAAAAACCTCAACCTCGGGCCTTCTTTTTAGCTGACTCTGACCGGATTGCGAAAGCGGTAGTACTTGGAGATAAAACTGTTGTAATTGCTACAGTATCTAGCACGAGAAATGGTGAGAACAACTATCTTACGTATTCTGTTGGAAGTGCTAGTAAGGGCCAATTCACAGCGAAAAAAGTACTAGATTTCGAGAATCCTGATCAAACTCTTGAAAGTTTGGTAAGTCTTCCCAATAATCAACTTCTATGCTTAATAGGAACTAGGGGCATTCCACCTTTTTATCTGAAAACGATCGATTTCACAACTGGAAAAATTCTTTCTAGTAATGATCTGTCCCTACCCACACTACCGAACAACCATAGATTCGCTAACCTATGCCAAGATGCCAAGGGAAATATTTTCGCAACCGAGATCAGTTCGGAAGGTATCCCCATTTTAATCTCGATGAACTTGCAGGAGAAGGCCACAGTTACCGGCAAGGTCAAAATTAAGAGACTGATCACACTGTCTATTAATGGACAGCCTCTTATCAACGATGTTAAAGATTTGGGCTTTTCTGCTTCTGGCCAACTGTATGCGCTTGCTACTGACAGTAGTAGAAAAAACAATGTTATGTATACAGTAGACGTGGGAACTGGCAAGATGGAATCAGTAAAGAACTTTGCAGTCGAAAAGTTTGTGTTCTCTCCCTAGTACTACAACGAGCCTTTGAATAATCTCCTGCTGTAAATTTTCACCTATTTCTCCACTCATGTGGAGAAATAGGTGAGAAAAAGAACCATCAGAAGGACTTGAAAAAGGCGCGTCAGTTTTGAATATAATTTATTGCCCAATATTAAATAGTAGTTAGCAAAAAAAATATATGGATAATACCAAAAAACCAAAGCTGGTATTTTTTCAATTTAAGCAAATTAGTGTGCCTAAATTTGTGCTGCTACATAGACAACAACATGCTAAATGTCTATCAGAATTCTTTAACGTAATTGTAATTAATGAAGATTGTGACTACCAACAGATATGTGAAACATATCAACCAGACTTAACACTTTTTGAAAGTGGTGTTAATTATCGAGGTTGTCAACGGCTTAATATTAAAAATACTAATGCTTACCAAGAAGTACCCAAACTGGGATTTCATAATGGGGACTCTTGGTGTGAAGCCCGTGCAGGGTTTTTATCTGATATGGAAAGTTGGGGAATAGAAACTTTCTTTTCTATTTGTACTACTACATCTGAACACACACCAGACATTGCTGAAAACTTATTTGTATGGCCAAATTTTATAGACACTGACATATATCAAGATTATGGTCAAAGTAAGATAATCCCCTTACTGATTACAGGTCGCCAACACGTGCTTTATCCTTGGCGAGAACGAGTTAATAAGATTGTTACTCAACATTATCCCTCACTAATTTGCCCTCATTTAGGCTATGACGATGAACGTGCTACATTAAGAATGTTGTATGGCGAACAATATGCCAGAACAATAAATGCTTCTTGGTTTGTACCAACCTGTGGTTCAGCAGAAAAAGAAGTTGTTCGCAAACATTTTGAGATACCTGCATCTAAGTCTTGTCTCATTACAGAAAAAACTCCAGCTATTGAAGCCGCAGGCTTTATAGATATGCAAAATTGCGTGTTTGCTGATGAAATAGATGTATTAGATAAGCTTGATTATTTATTTAAACACAAAGATGAACTTGAAAAAATTACCAATGCCGGATATCAGCTTGTTCATTCTCGCCACACTTTAAAACAGCGAGATGAAATTTTTCAATGGTTTAATCTCTATAAAAATATCAAACCTACGCAAAAGATTATCCAGACAAATCCTTTTCAGCCACTGACTATTGTAGAAAAATCATTAGGAATTCAAAATTCTCACATTATATGTGATGGATTAGTTATACAGCTTTTACGCCAAGGAGATGAAAAACTATTAGCTGGGAAATATGAAGAAGCAGAGTCATTGTATCTCAAATCTTTTACCTATATTTCTTGGATGCCCGAACCTAAACTAAAGTTAGCACTGTGTAATCTTTACAAAGGAAACGCAGAAAATGCTCTCTCTTGGATTATTCAACCAATTAGATATACTCTTGAGGAGTACAAGGCCTTAGATCCTGATCCAGTAGAATGGGCTTATTTGATTATTTGCCTCCTTTGTCAAGGAAAGTTTGATGATGCTAGAATCCGTGCTGATCAGTTTCCACTGCTTTTTCATCCTGAACTAGCTCGTATTCGTTGGGTAATGAATTTTCTCCAAAATCAGGGAGAGAATCTTCTTGAAATGGAAAGTGAATTATCAAAACCACGTTATAGTATCCACAAACTTCCTCACCGAAGTTTTACTGATTGGATTAATAATCTATGTATTTTACTTCAAGCCTGCCAACAATTTACTTTGGCAGAAAGATTGAGTAATGCAGCTTCTTCAAGCTATCAATCTTTAGCAAAAAAAGAGAAAAATTACAAGAGTCCAAGACTAGTATTACGCAACTATCTATTATCAATCCGTTTGAATAGGTTAAATTTTTTAAACAATATTTTTGAAATACTCCATATTCCCAATCCGAAACCAAGTTTACCACCAATTTCAGATGTAGAATATCTCATCAGATTAGCCAGAGTGGTCAAAAGAGAGTTATTGAAACAATTTATTAGAGTAGCCGGAGTATTCAAAATAGAGTTTTTGAAAAAACTGTTTGTTAGATATGTAAACTATATCAAGAACTAATGATATTGAACTTATGAAAATTGCTTTCGTTTCTACTAACGAATATGCACCTTGGGGAGGAAGTGAAGAACTTTGGTCGCAGACTGCCATCCGCATGGTTAAGCAGGGCTTTAATGTAGGTATAAGTATTAAAGGATGGAAATCTGAAGCCAAGCAAGTCTCAGAGATTGAACAATCTGGTTGTATAGTTGTACGTCGATGGCAAAAGAGCATAATACAGAGAGGAATATCTAAGTTTTATAATCCCAGTGATGCAGATGTTTTTCTAAAAAACTTTAAACCCGAATTAGTTATTATTTCTCAAGGTAATAGTATTGAAGGTTTAACTTGGATGGAAACCTGTATAATTAAGAATATTCCATTTGTTTTGATTCCTCAAGCAGCAGCAGAGAATTTTTGGCCATCAGATGATATAGCAATAAGATTTGCTAAAGCTTATATATTAGCTAAACGTTGTTTCTTCATATCAAATGCTAATTTAAAACTCACAGAAAAACAATTAGCAGTGAAACTGGAAAATGCCACAGTTGTAGCAAATCCGTTTAAAGTTCCTTACGATATTCAAGTTAATTGGCCTGAAGACAATAAAACTTTTAAACTAGCTTGTGTTGGTCGCTTAGAACCTGTTGCGAAGGGGCAAGATTTGTTGCTTGAAGCTTTTAAGCTTGATAAGTGGCAAAACAGACCTATTGAAATTTCTCTATTTGGGAAAGGGGCTAATCAGAAATCTTTATACGAACTCAAAAAAATCTGGAATCTAGAAAATGTCAATTTCTATGGATTTGTTGATAAGGTAGAGTCTATTTGGGAAACGCACCATGCGCTAATTTTACCTTCTCGTTATGAAGGTTTGCCTATTGCTATAGTTGAAGCCATGTTATGTGCTAGACCCTGCATAGTTACAGATGTGGCTGGTAATGCTGAGTTAATCGAGGATGGAGTTAGTGGATTTATTGCTGTAGCTCCTAAAGTAGAGTGTTTAGATGATGCTTTAGAGCGAGCTTGGCAAAAGCGATATTCTTGGTATGAAATAGGACAGACTGCTGCCATAAATGTAAGAAAGTTAATCCCAAGAGATCCGGTTGGAGTATTTGTCAATGAATTGAAAGCATTATTGAAATCATGAACGTCTTGCATATTAATCAATCAGATATTGGTGGAGGAGCCGCGATCGCAGGCTACCGACTTCATCAAGGTTTATTAGCTCAAGGCATTAATTCGCGCTTGCTGGTAGGAGGAGTTAAAACAAGCAGCGATCGCGTGGCGGCTGTCCCATCGAAGCGCCGAATCGAAAATCAACTTTATCGCTTTACTGGACGTTCTGGGCTGAACTATATTAACGTGCTTGGCAGCTTTGATATTGCCAAACATAGCTTTTATCAAGAGGCAGATATCATTAATTTTCATAACCTGCATACTGGTTATTTTAATTATTTGTCAATTCCCTCACTGACTAAAAACAAACCTGCTGTTTTTACACTCCACGATATGTGGAGTTTTACCGGACATTGCGCCTATAGCTATGATTGCGATCGCTGGAAAATCGGTTGTGGTAAATGTCCTTATCCAAATGAGTATCCAGCCATTGCTAGAGATAACACACACCTAGAGTGGAAGCTAAAAAACTGGGTTTATAGTCGCTCTAACCTCACCATAGTGACTCCTAGCGACTGGCTTACTAAGCAAGCGAAGCAAAGTATGCTCAACCGTTTCCCTATTTATCACATTCCCTATGGGATAGATTTAGAAGCTTATCAACCTCTCGAACCTGAAAAATGCCGTTGGCTCCTTGGCATTCCGTCAGGCAAAAAAGTTTTGATGTTTGCATGTGATACTCTTATGGATACTCGTAAGGGTGGTAATTTTTTGTTAAAAGCTCTACAGCATTTACCAGAGTCGCTGAAAGCTGAGACTTTACTTCTGACCATTGGTCATGGCGGTGAAGCTATCTCAGAATATGTGGGAATGCCAACCCTGAATCTTGGCTATGTCAGTAGCGATCGCCTTAAGTCCATTGCTTATTCTGCGGCTGACTTATTCATTTTTCCAACTCGTGCAGATAATCTACCCTTGGTGCTGCAAGAAAGTATGGCCTGCGGCACTCCAATGGTATCTTTTAAAATTGGTGGTGTTCCAGATTTAGTCCGTCCAGGTATTACAGGTTACTTAGCATTGCCAGAGGATGCTCAAGATTTCTCTAACGGTATTGTCCAGCTTTTAGAAGATAGCAACCAGTGCGAACAAATGAGTAAAAATTGTCGAGCGATCGCGCTAGAAGAATACCCACTCAACCTACAAGCTCAACGATACCTAGAGCTATATTATAAAGTCTTAGGAAAGTAGAAACTCTTGTTAAGAAACACATTTATCATAACAATGATAGATAGTAATTTTTGCTCAGATATATATTAGCTTTTAGCTTCTCAAAAACCAAAATCACATATTTATCTATCCCAAGTTAAAACATGACAATTCATACTGCATTGAGACTAAAAGACTTACCACCTCCACCACCAGGCAAAACAGGATGGCCTTGGACAGAACAGCCAGAGAATATTCCAGATAAAATGTCTAATGGTTCTGACTGGCCTCACATCAGTATTGTTACACCTAATTACAATTATGGTCATTTTTTAGAAGAAACAATTCGCTCTATTCTACTACAAGGCTATCCAAATTTAGAGTATATAGTCATTGATGGTGGTTCCAGTGATAACTCAGTTGAAGTTATAAAAAAATATCAGGATTTTATTGATTATTGGGTAAGTGAAAAAGATAAAGGACAAACCTCTGCAATTAATAGAGGATTAAAACACTGCACTGGAGATATTTTTAATTGGATTAATTCCGATGACCAACTTCTTCCTAATGCATTATATGATGTTGCCCAATCATGGAATTTACACCAACCTGATATATTAATAGGCTCTTCAATTGGAGTTGATGCATCATCTGGGGATAAATTACATCATTTAGTACCCAGGATACCCAAAAATCCATTGGAATTTATTAATGACGGTCAGTTTGGTTTACAGATAAGTCAACCTTCTGCATTCTTAAGACTATCTTTAGTGCAAGAGATGGGATACTTAAGTGAGGACTTGAATTATGCTTTTGATTGGGCTTTTTATCTAAAAGTATTAGTGAAGTTACGCAATGTCAATATTATTACCTTACCGAACATAATTTCCAAGTTTTTAGTTCATCCTGATGCAAAAACGATGAAATATCAATCGTTATTTGTAGAAGAAGGTAAAAAAGTCTGTGGAAAATTATATTCGGATTTTCAGCCAATTGAAAAAATTCAGATTAGCTGGCATCTCAAACAAGTTGAGTCATTCCAAATAGTTACTGAAGCTTTATCTAATAAAAAGCGAAGTTTCTCTCTAATGATAGAATTGTTATTTCGCAATCCACAATTATGTCTATCAAGATTCTTTTGGGGAGCATTAAAAAGAGAAATATTCTTTCAAGGTATGAAGTCTGAATAAAGAATTGAATTTAACGTTTATAGTAGTTAATCTGTAAGTGTCACCCAAGTATGTTTTTGGAGTTTTATCGATTATTCTCAATATGATTACCCAATGAAAGTTATCCAAACTCTCGGATACTATTTTCCTGAATCTTCTGGGGGTACAGAGGTTTATGTAGATGGATTAGTAAATGAATTAAACTCCCAAGGTGTAAAAAGTATTGTTGCTGCTCCTCAAAAGGGAACTCAGGAAACAACCTATGAGCATAATGGTATTAGCATATATCGTTATCCTGTTTTTCCTGATCTCACCCTTAAGCAAATCCGTGATGTCACACCGCATGATGGGTTTGAATATTTTGCTCAGTGGCTCCAGCAACAAAAAGCTGACATCTATCATCAACACTCTTGGGTGACTGGTTGTAGCATACACCACATGCGGCAGGCAAAACAGCTAGGGATGCCAACAGTATTAACTGTCCATGTCCCTGGATATATCTGTTTACGTGGCACAATGCTATTGAATGGGCAACAAGTATGTGACGGACGGATTGAGCAAGTACGGTGTGGTAGCTGCTGGGCTATGGCGAGAGGCATACCAGCAAGCCTAGCACCTCTATTGTCTAAAATTCCCTTACCCTTAAGTGCGATCGCCCAGACAAAATTCTCCAATGTGCGTCTAGCTACTGCTTTAGCTACACCAGCTTTAGTAAGTATGCATCAAAATCGCTTACAAGAGATGTTGGCTTTAAGCGATCGCGTTGTGGCTGTCTGTCAGTGGCTCTACGATGCATTATTACTGAACGGTATTCCTGAAGAAAAACTTGTCTTGTGTAGGCAGGGGGTTGATCCAACTTATTCCAAAACAAAACCTAATTTAAAATCCAGTATACAGACGAGCAATCCTCTGAGAATAGGTTTTTTGGGACGTTGGGACAAAATCAAGGGCATTCACATACTAGTAGAGGCGGTGTGCCGTCTACCATTAAATGTACCAGTTGAACTGGTGATTCACGGGTTAGCACAGGGAGACGAGGGGAGAGCCTATCAGCAGCAGGTTTTGGCTAAAGCAGGTAACGATCCTCGCATTTGCCTAGCAGAACCGCTATCACGGGCAGATGTACCCCATACCCTCGCTAGCTTTGATGTTTTAGCTGTGCCATCACAGTGGATGGAAACTGGGCCACTAACGGTTTTAGAAGCTCAGGCGGTAGGTACGCCAGTTTTAGGTTCAGATATCGGCGGAATTGCAGAGTTAGTTAAACATGGTGTAAATGGGTGGTTAGTCCCAGCGATGGATATTGTCGCTTGGAGCGAGGCCATAGCCTACTTGACTCGTAACCGGAATGTATTAGACAAACTACGTCAGGCGATCGCACCAGTGCGGATGATGAAGGAAGTGGCATTAGAAATGGCAAATCTTTATCAACAAATGAATAAGTTATGACCAACCTTAACATCGTAAATATATGAGGGAATTTGTGGAATATCTAAAGATGCATTGTTTTTCAATATACACGTAATACTTTAATCTAGTTTTAATAGATAAATTACATGATAATTAATTTTCATCTTAGTTGGTGAGGATAGATAGTGCCACTTGTTTCAATTATTATACCCTGCTATAACGCCGAGCTATTTCTATATCAAACCATTGAAAGTGTTTTCTCTCAAACTTTTGCTGATTATGAAATTATTTTGATAGATGATGGCTCAACCGATGGCACAGCAGAGGTAATCAAATCCTTTGGAAATAAAATCAGCGCGGAATTTGGTCTCAACCGAGGAGCAAGTGCAGCTCGTAACCGAGGGACAGAATTAGCACAGGGTAAATTCATTCAATACCTTGATGCTGATGATTTGTTGGAACCTGACGCTTTAGAAACAAGAGTGAATGCTTTAGAATCCAGTGGTGCTGATGTTGCTTACTCAGATTGGCAAAAATTAGAAGAGAATGAAACGGGTGAATTTCTGCCAGGTGAAGTTATCGCCAGAAAAATTGAAGATATCCACTTCGATCCTCAAATCGCCTTATTCACCGATTTCTGGGCCCCACCAGCGGCTCTCCTCTATCGCCGGGAGATCGTAGATGCAATTGGGGGCTGGAATGAATCATTACCAATTATTCAAGATGCGCGGTTTCTATTGGATGCAGCTTTAGTAGGTGGTAAGTTTGTTTATGTGTCAGGTGTAGGAGCTAATTATCGTGTCCATAAGAACAACAGTTTATCTAGTCGTAGTCCTCTAGGTTTTGTGAAAGACTGTTTTCATAATGCTTGCCAAGTCGAGGAATTTTGGAAAAATCATGGTGGACTAACTCCAAATCGTTGTGCGGCTCTGGCAAAAGTATATGACTACACTGCTCGAACTTTGTTTATGACAGAAGAAAAGATATTTCAGGAAAATCTCCGTCATCTTTATCAAGTAGACCCTGGATTTGGCTTCACATGGCCCAAAATTGTAGGCATTATGTCAATTTTATGTAGCAAGCAAGGAGCTACCATACTGCTGAAGTTACTTAGGAAAGCTCCAGTTCATCTCTAAACAAGGAGTCAAAATGCAAATTACCCTAGCACATCCAACTCCTGCTCCTTTTGCACAGCAAGTTGGCAGAGCGCTATTTGAGGCAGGAATGTTGAGCCAGTTTGCAACTACATTTGTAGCTCGACCAGACGCAAAATGGTTAAATAATATTTCTCCACTGACAAAACTATTTAAGCTCGACTTAGCAAAACAACTCTCACGTCGCTCTGTTACTGAATTGCCCCAGTCACTAGTAAAGGATTACCCTTGGCACGAAATAATTCATATATTAACTCGATTTATTAGTAAAGATGAAATCATCGGAGATTTGATATTTCACTGGGGTAATAATGAATTTGATCGTTGGGTTGCACGTCAGGCTCTTGCAGGCTCTCAAGCAGTTTATGGGTATGAGTATGACTGTCTCGCAACCTTTCAAGCTGCTAAACAACAGGGTATAGCGTGTATTTATGATGTTCCCTCACCAGAACATGACTTTGTTGAGAATCTTCTTCAAGAAGAACTCAAGATTTATCCAGAACTCCAAACTCCTTATCGGAAATACTGCCAAGCTCGTCAAGAGCCTCGTACCCAGCGTCGTCGAGAGGAATGGAAATTAGCCGATATAGTAATTGCTAATTCTGAATTTACAAAAGCTTCTTATGCTGCTGCTGGCTTGGATGTCAAAAAAGTGCGAGTAGTTCCTCTAGCAGCACCCCCAGTTTGTAATGAAGCTCTGGCTGTTAGTAATTCACAGCAAGAACCGATCAAATTCCTTTGGGCAGGCACATTTGGGATTCGGAAAGGCGCTCATTATTTACTCTCGGCTTGGAAACAGCTACAACCCCCTTCTGGAGCCAGTATGGATATCTTGGGAGCTATGGAATTA
The DNA here is from genome assembly GCF_036917435.1 of Nostoc sp. Taxonomy (GTDB): domain Bacteria; phylum Cyanobacteriota; class Cyanobacteriia; order Cyanobacteriales; family Nostocaceae; genus Nostoc. The sequence goes on along the minus strand of NZ_JBALDM010000012.1, from coordinate 53,452 downwards.
CCTAGTAAATTGTTGCAAAACTTACCAAGCTCTCTAAAATTTTCCCGAACTGTTCCCCGTTCCGAGCTATATGAATACTATCGTCGGGCTGATGTACTTGTGTTTCCCACTCTTTGCGATGGCTTCGGTTTGGTTGTTACTGAGGCCTTTGCTCAAGGATTACCTGTGATCACTACCAATCGTGCTGGAGCATCTGATTTAGTGAGACATGGGGTCAACGGATTGATCATTCCAGCTGGGGATGTTAACGCCTTAGCAGAAGCTTTGGACTGGTGTATAACCCATCGCTCGGAACTCCAAGCTATGCGACAAGCGGCGCTGGACACTGCTGCAAGTTGGCAATGGTCTGACTATCGTTTAGCCCTAATTGAAAACTTACGGGATGGGCTAACAACAGCAGGTTACAGTCTATGACCAAAAAGAAACGTATCTGCTTAGTTAGTCCTGGCCATGTAGCCTCTAATCCCCGACTGGTGAAAGAGGCAAATGCTTTATATGCTGCTGGTTTTCAGGTGCGAGTTGTAGCTGGAGATTATATGGCAGCGATTCGTTCATTAGATAAAACGATTTTATCTGAAGTGCCTTGGTCATGGACACAGGTGGGTTTAGGCTCAAGACCGAGTTACTTAGGACGTAGACTGTGGCAAAAGTTGGCTCAGAAAGTAGTGAGTACTGGTTGGATTCCTCACCTGTCTGTAGCTACTTGGGCACATAATCCTATGAGTACTAAGCTCGCCAAAGTTGCAGCAGAGGAACCTGCTGATCTCTACATTGCCCATTGTTTGGCTGCATTGCCAGCTGCTGCGATCGCTTCTGCACAACACAACGCTAAACTAGGGTTCGATGCGGAAGACTTTCATACTGGTGAATTGCTTGAAACTCCAGAGAATCAGGCAGAGATTAGGGTACGCGATCGCATTGAACGCACTTTATTACCTCGTTGTCAACATTTAACTGCCGCCTCACCAGGCATTGCCACCGCCTACGCCAAACGTTACGGGGTAAGCATGGAACCGATTTTGAATGTATTTCCCCTAGCAGAAGCACCAACAACGACAGGGCGACAACAGGGCGATCGCGTTGGTTTAGAACCTTCCCTATATTGGTTTTCCCAAACTATAGGCCCTGGTAGAGGATTAGAATCAATTCTACATGCGATGGGGCAGATGCAAACCCCTGTACGTTTGCATCTGCGGGGTATTCCTTTTTCTGGTTACTCAGAACAGCTAATGCAATTAGCCCAAGATGTGGGAGTAGGCGATCGCCTCCACTTTCTCCCCTATGCACCTCCCGATCAAATGGTTCGGTTAGCGGCTGTTCATGATGTTGGGTTATCTCTAGAGCTAATTCAGCCCATAAATCGAGCAGTTTGCTTAACCAATAAAATTTTTGTTTATCTCTTAGCAGGATTACCTGTATTAATGAGCCTGACTCCTGCTCAACAAGAATTTGCCAAACAATTAGGAGAGGCTGCTATGTTAGTAAATATTAATGACTCAGCAGCAGTAGCAACGGCTCTAGACAAGTTATTTTCTCAACCACTTAAGCTGGAAATTGCCCGTAATCAAACCTGGAAATTAGGTCAAGAGATTTATAACTGGGATAGAGAACAGTTAAAATTTTTGACTTCAGTAGAGAGAGGATTGCAATTAAAATATCCAACTAGTACAACACGGCGTAAATAAGCCACCCATTTAAAACCGCTAGAAATCTTAGAAAATCAGCGTTCTTTCTTTTTACTTTTACCCTTCGGGTTCGCCATTTGCTTTATGTCGGGGAACCCGTCCATCGCAATGGCTCACCTTTTTACCCTGAGCGCAGCCGAAGGGTTACTTTTGCCTTGTTGTACTAGTTATTCCTGAATAAATTAGCTAAATAACATAATTCTGGGGAGACTTTTTAAGAATGCAGGAACAAGAAATTATTCAAAGAGAATATTACGAAAAAACAGCCTCTAAATATGATGAGATGCACACTTTTACTGATGCAGAACATACTTTTGCATTGCATCTGATGCTTTCATCTATAAAATATCTTGATATAAAATCGATACTTGATATTGGTTCTGGCACTGGTAGAGCAATAGAATTTACCAAAAAAAATAGCAATAATGAAATCAAAATTATCGGTATTGAGCCATCAGAGGCTCTACGTAAACAAGGTTATCAGAATGGTCTACATAAAGATAATCTGATTGATGGCGATGCTCAGTGCTTAAAGTATAATGATGGCGAATTTGATTTAGCGTGTGCATTTGCTGCTCTTCATCACATTCCAGATCCAAACAAAGCAGTTTCGGAAATGCTAAGAGTATCTAGAAAAGCTATTTTTATATCAGATTCCAATAATTTTGGACAGGGTAGTTCGATGAGTAGATTCATGAAACAAATGATGAATTCCCTGGGGATATGGAAATATTTTGTTTTATTAAAAACTGGTGGCAAAGGTTATCAGATATCAGAAGGAGATGGACTATCCTATTCTTATTCAGTTTTCAATAACTATAATATGATCAAAAAAAGATGTAATAGTGTTCATATAATGAATACAACAAAAGGAGATATAAATCCCTATCGGTCTTCATCCCATATTGCTTTACTTGGAATCAAATAAAATTATTTTTTTATTTTCAATAACTTTGAAATCTAACAAAATTAAGAGCCAGTAGCTAAGTCACGATTACTGAAAATAAAGCGATTAGTGTTATCAGAGTTTTATTGTATATGCCTACCCTAAAACAGCGTTTTGGTACTTGGATTATCCCTAAGCTACCTTTTAGCCGCCATGTGTTCAATCACATTCGTTTGGAACTTAGTGCTTTGCGTATCCGTGCTTTGCATAAGCTAAATCCAAAAATTATAGCTAAAGTCTCCCAACTGCATCAAAAACGGGATCTTCTAGTTAATATTGGCTGTGGCCCTTTCGGTGAGACTGATTGGGTCAATATCGATATATATCCTCACCTGAATGTTACCTTGGTAGCTGATGCTAGGCGCTTAATACCTCTCGCTGATAATTCTTGTCGTGGTATTCATGTTGAACATTTTTTAGAACACCTTGATCCTCTAGATGAACGTCCAAGTTTTTTGGAGGAATGCCGTCGCTGTTTGCAATCAGAAGGTATATTACGAGTCATAGTTCCTGATGCGGAGCTTTATATTAAAGCTTATCTAGAGAAAGGCTGGGATCTACTCAATCAAATTGGTTGTGGTGGAGAAAAACCTCAACTACTATTTGCCTCTAAAATGGAGGCATTGAATCACATTTTTTTGCAGGAGTGGGAACATTATGGTGGATATGATGCAGAAACTTTAGAAATAGTTTTACAATCGGCTGGTTTTACTCAAGTAAAATCTTGTGGTTGGCGAACAGGTGATTTTCCAGAAGGATGTATTGATAGAGAACAACATCGTCCATATTCTCTGTATTTTGAAGCAAAACCATAACAAATGTATTTAAATGATTAGAATTTTAACTTATAGTCAGTAAATTGGTTCATTTTAAAAGAGGATCAAAAAATGCAAAAGCTATGAATTATTTAAGATGGGTCTTATGATACTGATAGTTTTTCAAAACTGTATAATTCATGCCCATTTAACAATACATAGTTTATGCTGATGGCAACTTCTGAAGATATTTAGTGTTAAAAAAAGCTTTTCTAAAAATCAAGCAATGCGAATTCTACTGAGTGTCGATCCGGAACTGCCAGTGCCACCTAAACTCTATGGAGGCATAGAACGTATTGTAGATGTTTTAATCACTAGGCTGCAAACTAAAGGTCATAGCGTCGGATTAGTCGCTCACCCTGATTCTACCTCGCCTGCAACTGAATTTTTCCCTTGGGCAGGCAGGCGATCGCAAAACAAATTTGATACAATCCAAAACACAATTCGTCTTTGGTCGGTAGTTCAGGAATTCCAGCCTGACTTAGTTCACAGTTTTTCTCGCATCCTCTATCTGCTACCTCTACTGGGTTCTCAACTGCCAAAAGTCATGTCTTACCAGCGCTACCCTACCAAGCGCACCACCAGTTGGGGAGCGAAGCTAGCTCAGGGAACTCTCACTTTCACAGGATGTAGTGACTACATTTGTAATCTGGGAAGGGCAAATGGGGGAACTTGGCATACCATTCACAATTGCGTTGAGCTAGAGAAATATAATTTTGTGCCGACAGTAGCAGAGGATGCGCCGTTGGTATTTTTGAGCCGAATAGAACGAATTAAAGGAGCGCATACAGCGATCGCAGTTGCCCATAAAACAGGACGGCGTTTAATTATCGCTGGAAACTACAGTGAAACCGGAGAAGAAGGAGAGTACTGGCAAGAAGAAATTGTTCCCAATCTTGGCAAAAATGGGATTGAGTATGTTGGGACTGTTAACGATGCTCAGAAAAATGAACTTCTGGGACAAGCTGCTGCCATGATTGTGCCGATTGAGTGGGAAGAACCTTTTGGTATTGTTTTTGCCGAAGCTTTGGCTTGTGGTACTCCTGTTATTTCCTCCTCAAGAGGGGCATTACCAGAAATTGTGCGTCAAGGCATTGATGGCTATTTAGTTAATAATCTTGAAGAAGCAGTTACTACTATTGAAAAATTACCAAACATTAACCGTCATAACTGTCGTCAACGTGTTGAGCAATGTTTTTCTGCTGATGTAATAGTAGAGCAGTATGAAAAGCTCTACCAAGCTATTTTGCTTTAAAAATGAGTTTTAATTTAGCCAAGGGACAGAAGTGTAAGATTATTAGTTGTAAATATACTTCTAATTTGAGAAGCTCTTTAAAATAAGAACTAAGCTGTCATGTATTTAATTTTCCAGAGCCTTATATTTATCTCAAGCATTCTGGAGTGTACTATAGCGGTTCTCGGTTAAGTCAGGTACACCAGTAGAGGTACGGCAGTGCCGTGCCCTTGCGCTTCGCCATTAATCTTGTACCGCATCTGAATGGAAACCGCTACAAGTGCAAGTTATATGCGCGACAGCTTAGTAATAAACCAACGAAGGATATCAAATTTTGAACCATAAAGTTCTAATAGTTAGTCCTCATTTTCCACCAATTAACGCTCCCGATCATCAACGGGTGCGAATGTCTCTGCCCTACTTTGAAGAATTTGGTTGGGAACCTCATATTTTAACTGTTCGTTCAGACTGTGTTGAAGGAGTCCAAGACCCAACATTAGCAAAAACAATTCCCTCAAATATTCCAGTCACATATACAGGAGCAATACCCGTTCAACAGACTCGGCTGATTGGTATGGGTAGTTTGGGGCTACGATGTTTTCCCTATTTACTTAGAGCAGGCGATCGCCTCCTTCGCCTGCAAAAATTTGATTTAGTCTATTTTTCAACAACTATATTTATCACTATGGCTCTAGGTCATAGATGGTACAGACGCTTTGGAATACCCTATATCCTAGACTTTCAAGATCCCTGGTTAAGTGATTACTACAAACATACAGACAGTACTCCACCAGGAGGACGCTTCAAATACGGATTTTCTCAACTCCAAGCAAAATTGCTGGAACCCAGGGCTATGAGTAAAGTCAGTCACGTAATTAGCGTTTCACCAGCATATCCGAAAACCTTACAACAACGATATCCACACTTACAACCAAAACAGTTTACAGTTCTACCTTTTGGAGCACCAGAGTCTGATTTTAAGAAACTCTCTTCTCTCAATATTCAGCAAAACATATTTGACCCCAATGATGGTAAGCGACATTGGGTATATGTGGGCAGAGGTGGCGATGATATGGCCTTAGCTGTGAGGACTTTATTTCTAAGTATTCAGTCAGAGCGTCGCCATAACTCTAAACTTTGGCAATCAGTTCAGCTGCACTTCGTTGGTACTAGTTATGCTCCTGGCAGTCAAGCCGTTAAAACTATAGAGCCAATAGCCCAAGAACTAGACGTTGCTGACTTAGTAACAGAACATCCTCATCGCATTCCCTACTTTGAGGCGCTACAAGTTCTCATTGATAGTGACGCTATTCTACTAATTGGCTCCGATGACCCTAGCTATACAGCTTCCAAGCTCTACCCCTGTATTCTAGCCCGCAAACCCATCCTGGCAATTTTTCACCGCGAGAGTTCTGTAGTTGATATTCTAAAACGTTGCCAAGCTGGTCAAGCTGTTACCTTTACTTCATCAAACCAGCCAGAAGATTTACTTTCCGAGATGGTTGCTCAAATTAATTGGTTGCTGTCTATGCCTAAAGGATTTCAACCAAAAACTGACTGGTTAGCCTTTCAACCTTATACAGATCGAGAAATGACCCGCCAGCAGTGTGCCATATTTGATCGGAGCCTTGCTAATTTTTAGAAGGAGCAGTTAAATTTCATCTACTTTGAACACTTTCAGTTTCATATTCAGTTACGTCATTGCACGTACAAGCTTTATGCTAGTAACACTTTTCTAAAGTTATGGTTATGATATCTGGGTTTAACTTTGAGTCCCCTATAGGATTTAACAAACATCAGAAACGCTGGTTTGTGAAAGCGTTTTGGATTGCTCTGATGTTTATAGTACTGAAAATCATCACTGCTGATGCACCCTTTCTCAGTAAAATGGGTGCTTTATTAATTGCAGTAATGGCACTATTACCAACCTATTTATGGTGTGCTGATCGTGCCAAAGGACTACCTTTATTTCCAATAATGACACTAACCTACTTAAGCTCACATGCTTTTCCCCTGATTTCAAAAAATCCAAATATTCTTAAGTATTCTGAACTATTACATTTTAATGCAGCCATAGTCGTTGCCATTTTTCTGGGAGTGGGGACAATAACTTGGCTTACTTTCGTCAGGCGTGAACCTCAAAGGATATCTAAAATTAAAGTATTTAAACCAAACCAAATAACCCCTTTCTTTCTCCAAATAATCTTTTTGTCTATTATATTTGATCTCTTACAAAATACTGGATATATATGGTTAATAATACCTAGCTCAATTTATGCAATATTGAAAACGGCAATGCCGTCTCTCACTAGTCTTGGATTAATGATATTGGGTTATCAACTAGGAGCTAATCGCTTAAGTCGTAGAGAGTCCAGACTATTTATTTTGCTAACAATATCTTTAATTTTTCAATCAGGAGTTAGTCTTTATCTGAGTGTCGCAGGTGTATACGTAGTCTTAACAAGTTTAGGTTGGATGCTTGGCAGTGGCAAATTTCCGTGGCGATTATTATTGATAACTTTTTTAATCATATCGTTCCTCAACTTAGGTAAGGGAGAAATTCGATCCATTTACTGGAATAAAGGCTCAATTCAACCTTCGCAATATATGACTGTATATATTACCTGGACTAATAATTCTTGGCGGCATATAAATACTCCTAAAGACAGTATATCTAGTCGTAAAGAAAAGCCAGAAAGTTTGGACGAACGTTCAAGCATTATACACATGCTGATGAAAGCAATTTCAGAAACGGGAACCTTAAGAGAATATATGCAGGGAACAACTTATTCACTTATCCCTCAATTATTAATACCTCGGATATTTAACTCAAACAAGGTTCGTGGTAGTGAAGCCACCAATATATTAAGCGTATACTATGGTCTACAAACATATAAAGAAACATTCAAAACCGAAATTGCCTGGGGTTTGTTACAAGAAGCTTATGCTAACTTTGGCAGGATAGGTTGTGCTGGGTTAGGAATATTTCTAGGTAGTTTATATGGATGGATAACTCGTTTTACAATGAATGTTCCGATTACATCATACAGATTTCTGCTATCATTAATTTTGATCATGCTGTCAATTAAAAACGAATTGACTTTGAGTTCATTTCTGAGTGTATTATCTCAAAGCACAATGATTTTATTGGTCATCCGAAGTTTATTGATGAAAAGTATTAAATATTATCCCTCTCCACGCTATAGCATTTTCCCTACTAGTGAAATCCATTCTTAAAGCTGCTTATTTTGCTAGAAAAAATATACTTCATTTACTTAGAAAAACTATTAAAATTGAATTTTACAGAACATTTATCCACTATGGATTAAAACATAAGTTATACCAATATATATCAATTTAATGATTCAAAAGCGAATTAATTCATTTGATGGTTTAAGAGCAATAGCTATATTATTGGTTTTGCTAGATCATGCAAAAAATACTATTCACTTCAAGAATGATATTTGGGATTTAGTATCAATATTCATAGCCAATTCCAGCTTAGGAGTTAGGCTATTTTTTGTCCTAAGTGGCTATTTGATTACCGTAATTTTGTTAAAGGAAATTAATGAAAGTGGTATTATTGATCTGAAGAGGTTCTATGTGCGCCGTGCAATCAGGTTATTTCCCAGTCTTTACTGTTTTATCGTGGTGGTTTTCATTATTAATTTGATTGCTCATTTGAATATAAGTGCAGAACAATTCATAGCAGCAGCAACTTTTACATGGAACTATTTAGGCCCTTTTCATAATGGTTCCTTTCAAGGAACTTGGTTTCTTGGTCATTTATGGACTCTTTCATTAGAAGAACAATTTTACTTACTCTGGCCTCTAATTTTATTGTTGTTAGGAATTAACAACTCTCGTAAGTTATCATTTATTTTAATTTTATCGATGCCGATTATTCGTGTAGCTACCTACTTTTTATTTCCTTCAGTTAAAGGATATTTAAACATGATGCTACATACCTCGATAGATAGTATTATGGTAGGCTGCCTAATGGGTATTCTGACTCTATTTCCTGTCTTAAGTCAGCGTATATATAAATTGAAGGGATTTTCCATAGTAATATTACTTGTCTGGCCATTGTTCATTACTCCCATTTTGGATCACTTAATTAGAGGTTATTTAATCTCTATAGGTCTAACCATAGATGCCATAATTTTAGGAATACTGATTGTCTGGCTCCATGCTAACCCGCTTTCCTATGCAAATAAATTACTGAGTATACCAGTCATTGTTTACATAGGAAAAATCTCCTATAGTTTATACATTTGGCAACAATTATTTTTAACTAATGATAATACTACTATTTCAGGAATTTTTCCCTATAATGTTGGGTTTAGTTTTTTGGCTGGACTTGCTTCTTATTACTTAATTGAAAAACCTTGTCTGAAACTAAAAAATAGTAATAAGCTTTCAGCATTATTAGGATTAAATCAATAATATATTCAATTTATTCAATATATATGATGACATGACAAAATTAGCAATTATCTCAACCCATCCTATTCAATATTACGCACCTTGGTTTCGCTATATTACTCAGTCCACTAATCTTGATATTCGGGTATTTTACCTTTGGGACTTCGGTATTACTCCACAGATTGACGTGGGTTTTAAACAGGTTCTTCAGTGGGATATTCCACTGTTAGATGGATATGAATATGAATTTGTGCCTAACCTGAGTACTGATCCCGGTGTCCATCATTTATGGGGATTACAAAATCCATCTTTAGTATCTCAGGTAAAAGCCTACAATCCTGATGCGGTGCTATTGATGTGCTACAACTATGCCAGCATTTATCGCTTTTTATCGCACTGGAATTCTCTTCAGATACCATTACTATTTCGTGGTGATTCTCATCGGTTATTACAGCCGACTGGTATGAAAGCATGGGCGCGTCGGCAATTTATTACGCAGATTTATCATCGCTTTGCTGCCTGCCTTTACGTGGGTAAAGCTAACTATGATTACTTCCGCTACCATAGAGTTTCAGAAAAAAGTTTGTTTTTTTCTCCCCATGCTGTAGATAACGATCGCTTTTTTACGCAAACCGAGAGTGCCAAACAGCAGGCAATTATTTGGAAGCAGGAATTGGGCATTCCATCACATCATGCAGTAATTCTCTTTGCAGGTAAATTTGAATCCAAAAAACGTCCTTTGGATTTACTCTTAGCTTTTTTAGAAGCAAATATCCCTCAAGTATCGCTACTGTTTGTTGGTGCAGGCTCTTTAGAAGAAGACCTGAAATCCGCAGCAGTTGGTCAATCAAATATATACTTTGCTCCCTTTCAAAATCAATCCTTGATGCCCCGCACCTATGCGGCGGCTGATTTAGTTGTGTTGCCTAGCTATGGTTCTTCAGAAACCTGGGGACTTGCAATTAATGAAGCAATGTGCATAAGTCGTCCAGTGGTTGTTAGTAGCCATGTAGGGTGTGCCCAAGACCTAATCGATCGCAATCAAAATGGACTGATTTTTCCTGCGGGTAATGTGTCTGCCTTAGCTAGTAGCCTACGCGAAGCGTTTTGTGATGGGGAACGTTTACGGCGCTGGGGAGAAGAGAGTCGGAGAATTATTTCTCAGTATAGCTATGCTCAAGCAACTCAGGGACTAAAACAGGCCATTGACTATACAAACTCAGTTTGAGGGAAGGCTTAATCTTTAGGAAAATAGCTTTTTAAATGGTCATTAAAAGTTTTAAAAATATTTAATTAGAATAAGGGACTTCCAAATAAAAAAATACTCAACTACTTCTTATAGGGTGGGCAACATGAGCGCCCGTAATCATTGGCACTCATGTTGCCCATCCCACAAGATTGGATAATTTATTTGTTGGAAGTCCCTAATGTAGACCATTATTGTTATAAGATACTTATGTAACTCATCAACTCATAAATTCGTTTTAAAAACTGTTAGCTTGACTTATTAAAATTGTCTTAAAAATATCCTGATTTCCGTTGTTTTTAGTACTATGTCTGTGTCAAGAATACAATTCAACCTTTATTTATCAGCATCAAGTATTTTAAAAAACTATGGGTAAACATAGATACCACTGCCATCTTTGGTTTCCTGACCTATTCAACGCTACGGGAGGAATTCAGCGTTACTCGTTTTTCTGTTTCAAAGCATTCCAAACTCTGCACCCCGATTTTGCCTATGATATTTTCATTAAGCACGATACTGATGTAGGATCAAAGTTGCCCAATTTGTGCTTTCACCCATCTGGCAGCTGGCCGCTATCCCTACGCACACCAGCTTTTGCAAGCCAACTAATTGGTTTTGGTTTTTGGCAGCGTCCAAACCTGATCTTTTCCAGCCATCTAAACTTTAGTGTTCCGGCTTACCTGTTGAAACGGCTATTTGGCATCCCTTACTGGGTTGTAGTACACGGAATTGAGGTGTGGAATCTTCAGAATTCAAATCTACAGACAGCTCTTCACCATGCCGATCGCATTTTAGCCGTTAGTCACCATACTCGCGATCGCCTCCTCAAAGAACAAAACCTTGATCCTGACAAAGTTGTAGTTCTACCTAATACCTTCGATGCTGATGATTTTCAGATTGCACCCAAGCCTGATAGCCTCCTCAAAAAGTATGGTTTGAAACCTGAACAACCTATTATCCTCACCGTCGCTCGCCTTGCCAAATCAGAGCAATACAAAGGTTACGACAAAATTCTGGCTGCCTTACCCCAAATTCGTCAAGCTATTCCTAATATTCATTACGTTTTAGTAGGTAAAGGAGACGATAAACCTCGAATTGAAGAACTAATTTCTAAATATCAACTCCAAGATTGCGTAACCTTAACTGGCTTTATTTCTGATGAAGAACTTAGCTCTCATTACCATCTGTGCGATATATTTGCAATGCCAAGTAAAGCAGAAGGATTTGGTATTGTTTACCTAGAAGCTCTCGCCTGCGGTAAACCCACCCTTGGAGGTAATCAAGATGGAGCATTGGATGCCCTGTGTAAGGGTGAATTAGGCGCACTTGTCGATCCTGACGATATAGAAGCGATCGCCCAAACTATAATTCAAATCCTACAGGGCACTTATTCTAATCCTTTAATCTATCAACCGGAGGCATTAAGAGAAAAAGTAATTAAACAATTTGGTTTTGAACAGTTTCAAAAAACTCTTGGTAATTACTTAGAACAAGATTTTACATCTATTTAATTTTTTGAACATCATCACAAAGGAAATTAATCAACCATGTTTCATCCAGACTTTGCTAATTTCAGTACTAACGAAATAGTTAATGACCTCAAAACCAAGGGATACTTTGCTTTTGAACAGGCGATAAACAGTCAGTATGTTGAAGAACTACTTCAAGAAATTAATTTCAGTCAACTACTGCTGAATAATAATGATGTTGGTGTGGTTACTGCTCAAGACATCAAGTTTTTTACCCATTGTCTAGCTGGCTCTAAAAAAACATACGATGTCATTACCTCTAAACAAGTTTTGGATGTGTGCAAAGAATATTTCACTGATGATTACAAGTTAACTAATCATCGGGTTTATCAAACATCTCAAAATTCCCACATGCCTTGGCATACAGATAATAATCGCCAAGTTGGTAGACAATTATCTGAAAAACACAATATGCCAGGTCTGTTATTTTTGTTTTATTTATCTGATGTTGAAAAGAATGCCTTTCAATACATAAAAGACTCTCATCATTGGTCTCGCAAATATAGCCACGAAATCTACCTTAGCGATAGCTACATCGACAATACGTATAGCAAAGATATACTAACATTTCCGATGCTAAAGGGAAGTCTGATCTTATGTGATATCCACGGAATACATAGAGCCGAACCTTTTCAAGATAAAACTTACAACAGAACCACGTTGCTTTTTCAAGTCGATCAGGTTGGTAGTGAAAATGTCGGACATGGTGAGAAAAATATAGTGAATACTGAGTACCTTGAAAATCTCACACCAGAGGTAATGAGTTATCTGGGATTTGGTTTTAAGAGAGATTACCCGGCTTTTCCTAACACATCAATCGCTACGATGAAGCTTCAAGATATTTTGGATCTACAGAAGCAGTTGTTACCCAAGACATTAGAGGCTCTTAACAAAAATCTCATAAAATCTCTATTGCCTGCTGAAGCACTAATTAATGCCAAGCGACTCCTCTGGCATTTTAAATCAAAATACTCTAACCAAAAAACAAAAGTATAGCAATTAATGAAAATTTTGTTGATAGGTAATTATCAACTAGATGCAATCCGAAGTATGGATATCTTTGCTTCTATGTTAGAAAATTACTTAACCCAGCTTGGGCATCAAGTCCGAATTATTCGCCCAAATCCTTGGTTTGGGAAGTTGCTTTCATCGGCAAATTCACTCAGAAAATGGTTAGGTTATATTGATAAATTTGTGTTTTTCCCAGCACAATTGCGTCAAGCATTATCTTGGGCAGATATAGTTCATATATGCGATCAAGGTAATGCCGTTTACGTAAAATATTTGGGAAATACACCCCACGTCATTACTTGTCATGATTTATTGCCAATTCGTTCTGGTTTGGGGGAATTTCCCGAATATCAGACTGGATGGACTGGTAAGCAATTCCAGCAAATGGTGATGAGAGGACTCAACCAAGCGCATAAAGTTGCTTGTGTTTCAGAACAGACTAAAAGTGATGTTTTACGTCTTTCTTCTCTGTCTAAGAGTTCTGTATCTTTGATTACTATGGGTTTAAACTATCCCTATACCCCGATGACAGCTACAGAATGTCAAGCACGTTTAAAAGCTTTGGGAATTCCTCAAAACTGTCAATTTATTCTGCATGTAGGGGCAAATCACTGGTACAAAAACCGATTGGGAGTTTTATCAATCTTTGATCAGCTAATTCTACAACTGCAACAACCAGAATTTTACCTAGTTATGGTGGGTGAACAGATGACTGATGAAATGCGTCAATTTATCAACATACATAATATTAGGCAAAAGGTAATAGAGTTAGTAGAAATTGATAACGAAAACCTTAGAGCCATCTATTCTTGTGCTACGGCTTTACTTTTCCCTTCTCTCTATGAAGGCTTTGGTTGGCCAATTATAGAAGCTCAATCTTGTGGTTGTCCTGTTTTTACATCCAACCGTTCTCCAATGAATGAGGTAGGGGGAGAAGCAGCTATATATATAGAACCCGATCAGCCGAAAGAAACCGCAGAAGAAATAATTCGTAATCTACCCACTTTAAAACAGATGAAGTCAAAAGGATTTTTAAATTCTCAAAGATTTTCAGCAGAGAAAATGATTTCCGAGTATATTGAACTTTATCATCAAGCTATTAATGAAAAATCTGACAAGAAAGTAAAAACAATTTAATTTTATAGTTCTTGATTTTTTTTAACTTAAATGGTGTATCTTACTAAACTGTGCGGCGGATATCCGCTATGAAAGTTCTCCATGTGATTCCCTCTGTTCCTCTGGTACGGGGTGGGCCAAGTCTTGTTGTTCTGGATATGGTTAAGGCATTACGAGCTAACAATGTTGATGTTGAGATTGCCACGACTAACGATAACGGTGATTACTTACTTGATGTTCCTTTAAAAAAACTAATTGAATACAAGCAAGTTCCAATCTGGTTTTTCTCTCGCTTTTCACCCACTGTAAAAGTTGTCAGAGAATACGCCTTTTCTTGGCAGTTAACAGCATGGCTCTGGGATAATATCTCCCAGTATGACATTCTACATATTCATGCCATTTTCTCTTATACATCAACGATGGCAATGGCGATCGCTCGTTTGCAAAACATCCCCTATATTGTTATCCCACATGGTTTATTATCCAAATGGTCTTTGCAGCAAAGCACGTGGAAAAAGCAAATTTACATGAGGCTAATCGAGCAAGCTAACCTCAACCACTCTCAAGCTATCCACCTTACCTCCCAATTAGAAAAGCAAGAAGTTGCTCAATTGGGACTTAGCACCCCCAGTTTTGTATTACCACACGGACTTTTTCATCAACCCCAGATTCTTCATGCTCGTTCTCTACTTCGGCAACATCTCAACCTGCCAGCAGATGAACCTCTAATTTTATTTTTATCCCGTTTGCATCCTAAAAAAGGGCTAGACTATCTTATCCCGGCATTAGGCAAACTCACTCATCACCGTTTCACTTTTGCGATCGCAGGCAGTGGTTCGCAAGAGTATGAAGCGGAAATTGAGTCAGCGCTGGTTTCAAATGGCATTCGCGATCGCACCCATTTTGCGGGATTTGTTGCTGGAGAAACAAAAAACCTTTTCATCCAAGGTTCGGATCTATTTGCCTTGACATCCCACGCCGAAAACTTCGGTTTAGCAGTTCTAGAGGCTTTAGCCGTAGGTGTTCCCGTTCTTGTTACCCCTGGTGTGGCTTTGGCTTCTATAGTTCAAGAACACCAACTGGGTTACGTTCCCGAATTAGATGTGCTGGCGATCGCCAAAGCTATAGAAGAACATCTCACTCATCCCCAGGAAGCTAAAGATATGGGCGATCGCGCTCGTCAAATGATTAGAGAACAATATACTTGGGACAAAGTAGCAGCCAAAATGGTTGAGATTTATCAACATATTATTTTCAATCATAATTCTTGAAAATAGTAAAATCTATTTCAATAAAATAGGACTTACGCAGAACTACACGTGGTAGGGGTAATTCATGAATTACCTCTACCGGAGAATCTACGTTTGGACTATTTTTTGCGTAAGTCCTGTAAAATTTACTATAGCAATTTAGCTATTTGCGAAAATTGATCGGGATTGTTGTTGAAAAGTTCTTGAATCTCTTAAAAACGCTTAGTAATTAAATTATCTTTTATGTGTGGTATTGCCGGAATTTTAACTAAAACTGAAATAAAAAATAGCCTAGAAACTTTGATGCTGAGAATGCAAACTGCTCTACAGCATCGTGGCCCTGACGATCAAGGAATTTATATTTCTCCAGATAGAGAAGTTGCTTTTGCTCATACTCGCCTTTCTATTCTTGACCTCAGTGCCGCAGGACATCAGCCGATGTCTACACCTGATGGACGCTATTGGATTACCTTTAATGGGGAAATTTACAATTTTTTGGAATTACGACAGACTCTAGAAGCAAAAGGCGAGAAGTTTTATTCACAAACAGATACTGAAGTTATTCTTAAACTTTATCAGCAGCAAGGAGCAGAATGTGTCAATAATTTGCGGGGAATGTTTGCCTTTGCTATTTGGGATAACCAAGAACAAACCTGCTTTATTGCCCGCGATGCTTTAGGAATTAAACCTTTATACTATTGGCAATCTGGCTCAACTTTAATATTCGCCTCAGAACTTAGAGCAATTCTAGCAACAAAATTACCTAGCATTGCCTTAAGTCCAGAAGGTTTATATGGCTATCTTGTCAGTGGATCAGTACCAGAACCTCACACCCTAATTGCAGGGATTCACTGTTTAGAAGCTGGTCATTGGTTACGCTGGCAAGCAGGCAATCTGAGAAAACAACAATATTGGCAAATTAACTTTACTTCTGAAGCAATTTCTCTAACAGAAGCCAAGGAGAAAGTTCGCAATGCTCTGATTGATTCTATCGAACATCACTTTATCAGCGACGTACCAGTAGGGATTTTTCTTAGTGGTGGGATTGACTCAACCTCAATTGTTGCCTTAGCACGTCAAACTCAGAAAGGTAGTTTACGCACCTACTCAATTGCTTTTGAAGAAGATGAGTGGAATGAAGGAGAACTTGCCCAAAAAATTGCTAAAGAATTTGACACAGATCATACAGAATATAAAGTTACAGCATCGTTAGGAAAAGAACTATTACCAAAGTTTTTAGGAAGTATCGATCAACCCAGTATTGACGGCTTCAATACTTTTTGTGTGTCCCAAATTGCTCACAAAGATGGAACTAAAGTAGTTTTATCTGGATTAGGGGGAGATGAGTTATTCGGTGGTTATAAAACATTTCAACAAGTGCCAAAGATGGTGCGATTGGGTCAGCAACTCCAGAAAATTCAACCCATCAGCACTAGCATCGGTAAGGGATTAGCATCTTGGGGTAAATCACCACGAACCCAGCGCTTAGGAGACTTTTTACAGCAAAAGCCAACAACCGCAGCAGCTTATCGCAGTTTCAGGGGAATTTTCTCCCAAAGAGAAGCCTGGAAAATTACTCAGCACTACTTCAAAGATTCTTCGGTTCAACTCCCAAATTCATGGGAGAGAGGTGTTTTTCAAAATACAAGTATATCAACAAATCTTCCTTCTTTAGAAGACGAAGTGAGCCGACTAGAACTAAGTTGTTATATGCGTAATCAGTTATTACGGGACGGCGATGTTATGAGTATGGCATGGGGGTTAGAATTGCGAGTTCCCTTAGTGGATCGCGCTTTATTAGAAACTATCTCCTCTATTCCCAGCAAAATGCGTCTCGCACCCGGTAAACAGTTATTAATTCAGGCAGTTTCTGAATTACCAAGTTGGGTAGTTAATCGTCCCAAACGAGGATTCTTTTTTCCCTTTCAAGAATGGATAGAGAAAGATTGGAGCGATTATTTTCCAAACCATGAACTAGGTACAGATATTAACCTAATATTATGGTATCGTAATTGGAGTTTAGCGATTTTCCAGCATTGGTGGAATGAAATTTCTGGATAAATATAATCCTCTCTACAATATTCTAGTAATGGAGAAGAAGATTACAAATTTGGTAGCTATTGGCTGACTTTGATGTTGAAATAAATTTTAATGAACCATATTTAAACTTTTTATCTTTATTTAGTGTTGATTTGAGATATTAGGTACTGAGAGGTAAATTTTTTGTTAACTTAGAACTGTCTAGTTATTTTTCCCTCCTGTACTAGTTCAAAACGTTAAAGTTTTGGATAAACATGACATGAAAATCCTGCATATTATTCCTTCCGTAGCATCAGTGCGAGGTGGGCCTAGTCAAGCAGTGGTGGAGACAGTTAAAGCACTACGAAATTTAGGTATTGATACTGAAATCGTCACTACTAATGATAATGGCAATGATTTATTCGACGTACCTCTTGGCAAGCCTATAGATTATAAGCAAGTACCAGTTCGGTTTTTTTCACGCTTTTCTCCTAAAGTTAACTTCATAAGAGAATTTGCCTTTTCTAGTCAGTTAACTACATGGTTGTGGCAAAATGCTGCTAGGTATGATTTATTACACATCCATGCTATTTTCTCCTATGCTTCTACGGTGGCAATGGCGATCGCCCGTATTCAAGGCATTCCTTACATTGTTCGCCCACTAGGACAACTCTGTGAATGGTCACTTCAGCAAAGTGCCTGCAAAAAACAGATTTATCTCAACTTGATCGAACGGGCTAACATCAACCACTCTCAAGCGCTTCACCTTACCTCTGAACAAGAACAGCAAGAAGTTTCTCGTTTAGCTCTCAGATCACCTAGTTTTGTTCTACCGCACGGACTCTCTATTCCTTCTACTATCTCTAATGCCCGTTCTCTATTTCGAGAACACTTGAAAGTCCCAGCAGATGAACCAATAATTTTATTTTTGTCACGCTTGCACCCCAAAAAAGGACTAGATTATCTCATCCCCGCCTTGGGCAAACTTACTAATTACCGTTTCACCTTCGTTATTGCAGGCAATGGTTCCAAGGAGTACGAAGCGGAAATTGAGTCTCTTCTAATCTCAAATCGCATTAGCGATCGCACTTGCTTAACTGGATTTGTAACTGGAGAGACAAAAAACTTATTTATGCAAGGGTCTGATTTATTTGCCCTCACCTCTTACTCGGAAAACTTCGGAGTAGCCGTCTTAGAAGCTTTAGCTATGGGTATTCCCGTTATTGTTACCCCTGGAGTTGCTTTAGCTACTGTTGTACAACAAAACAAACTTGGTTACGTTCCCGAATTAGATGTGCAGGCGATCGCTAAAGCTATTGAACAATATCTCACTCATACTCCTGAAGCTAAAGATATGGGCGATCGCGCTCGTAAAATTATTTCGGAGAATTACACCTGGGATCAAGTAGCTGTAAAAATGGAGCAAATTTACGAATCTATCATACAATTTTTTCCTATTAACAGCTAGCTTAGATAATCTTCATAAATTATATGGAGAAAGATTAAGTCAGTAATCAATATTGAGTGATAAAAAATTTAAAATGCTAGTTAAATATCATTATTTTTGACTTAATCTAAGTTTTTAATAAAACCTTTAAAAAATATTTATGCTATCGTCAGAAATAACTCCGTTGATTCTCACTTATAACGAAGCCCCAAATATTCGTCGCAACCTCCAGAGTCTCACCTGGGCAAAATCAATCGTTGTAATTGACAGTTTCAGTACAGATGAAACTTTAGAGATTTTAGACTCCTATCCGCAAGTGCAAATCTTCCAAAGACGATTTGATTCCTTTGCTGCCCAATGTAACTACGGCTTAGAAAAAATCACATCTGAATGGGTGCTTTCTCTAGATGCTGATTATGTCTTAACCGATGAGCTAATTAATGAAATTATTGCATTACCAATAGAGCCTGATGTACATAGCTACAGCTTCAGATTCAAGTATTGTATCTTTGGTAAGCCCCTACGTGGAACTCTACTTCCGCCCCGAAATGTACTCTATAGAAGAGAAAAAGCGATTTATAAAGATGATGGACATGCCCATCGGGTTTGGGTTGACGGCAATTCCAGAATGCTTTCTGCCTATATTCATCACGACGATCGCAAACCCTTGAGCCGTTGGTTGTGGGCACAGGATCGCTATATGTTGATTGAAGCTAAAAAACTACTAGAGACTCCAAAAAGCGAACTTAGTTTTAGCGATCGCATCCGTAAACAAATAATCCTGGCTCCCTTCATCATCTTAATCTACTGCCTGATCGTCAAAGGTGGTATTCTTGACGGTTGGCATGGTTGGTACTATGCATTTCAGCGTGTCCTAGCAGAAATTATGTTAGCAATTCGTCTATTAGAGTATAAAAAATTAAATAAATTGGATATATAGCAATCCGCAATCATTCATGAGAAAACACTTAAACTTGAATCTAGTTTAATTTTTAACTGAAGATATGCATATCTATTGCTAGCAGTAAATTAATATATAGAACTAGTATTTGATTTTTGAAATACACGTAGTAACGCACCAAATCCCTATGAATACTGCGTTACGGAAGCCCTAACACACCCTAAATTACCTAATTTTATTCAAAAATCAAATATGATTCACTTAGGATTGCTATATGAAATTAAGAGTTAATCTCAATATTTAAGTTCAATTTAACCATGAAATCTAACTTTTTAGTTTATCCAAAATATATGAGCTACAGTAGTAATGTAAGTCAAAATGGTGTCTGTTTGCATATTGGTTGCGGATTACATGCAGCTAGTGGCTGGGAGAATATTGATGCTTCTCCCAGTCTAAGAATATCTAAAATTTATATTGTTGGTCGCTTTCTGCTATCCCTATCTCATGGGCCGAACTGGTCTAAAACAGTTCAGTATGGCGATGTTGTCAAAGGAATCAGAAACAAAGAAAATAGATGTCAACTTATTTTTGCCGCCCATGTCCTTGAGCATTTAACTCTAACAGATTTCCATATTGCTCTGACTAATATTTATTCATATCTTGAACCTGGAGGTACTTTTCGTTTTATTGTTCCTGATTTAAAACAATATGTAGACACCTACATTAAACATTATTCAGATCCGGCATTATCTATTAAAGCTTCTGAAGAATTTATGGCGGGTTCGTTGCTTGGTAGTATAGGCAGTCGAAAAAGTTTATACCACAGATTACGTGAAGCATTATCTAACTCTAAGCATCAATGGATGTGGGATGAAGCATCACTTTTAAATACTCTTACCAAACATGGCTTTAAGAGTGTAAGGATGTGTCAATATGATGACTGGTCAGATTCACGATTTAGCATGGTCGAAACGAAAGATAAATATGGATATGCTATTGGTATTGAAGCAATTAAATGATTTATAACTGCTAAATTCCTAGTATCAGAAGGCAGAAGGAAGCAGAAATAAATGTCAATTTTAGATAAATAATGCCCTCTGCCTCCTGCCGCAATCTCTCGTGGAGCTTACGGTTTAAGCCCCACCGCAAATCTCTGATTTTGTGTCCTGCAATCAGTGTCTGTTCGCGCAGCGTCTCTGAAAGAGAAGCCCACACTGCAAGAGCAACCTCCTGCCTCCTTCACTTTATCAATTTTAATCATAATGAATATCCTCGGAATTAACGCTTACCACGGTGATGCTTCAGCTTCTCTTGTCCAAGATGGCCAACTGATTGCTGCTGTTGAAGAAGAACGGTTTAATAGAGTCAAACATTGGGCTGGATTTCCCGCAGAATCTATTCGCTATTGCCTGAAAGTTGGTGGTATTAGTGCAGGAGATTTAGATCATGTGGCGGTATCTTTTAATCCCAAAGCTAATGTAAATCGTAAACTCCTTTTTACTCTCCAACAACGTCCTTCCTTATCATCACTTTTAGATCGGTTTAGCAAACAAAGTAAATCTACAAGTCTTAAGCAACAGTTGGCAGAAGCTTGTTATTCTACACCTGACGAGATTCGGGCTACAATCCATAACCTCGAACACCACACAACTCACTTAGCCAGTGCCTTTTTCATTTCACCCTTTGAAAAAGCAGCCATCTTATCTATTGATGGTATGGGAGACTTTGTGAGTACCTTAGCAGCTGCTGGTGAAGGGAATCGTTTAGAGTACTTCGATCGCACTCACTATCCTCACTCTATTGGTTATCTTTACAACGCCATCACCCTTTATTTAGGCTTTCCCGCTTATGGAGATGAATATAAGGTGATGGGATTAGCACCTTATGGAGAACCAGAATATTTAGAAGCATTTCGGCGAATTATTTATCCTAAAGGTGATAGTTTTGAGTTGAATTTAGATTACTTCAATCACCATGAGCAAGGTATTGCCATGAAGTGGGAAGATGGAGCGCCCATTGTTGAACCTTTCCACAGCCCAGAACTAGAAAAATTATTGGGGCCAGCGCGAGATTCCAAATCAGAAGTTACCCAAAAGCATCAAAACATTGCTGCTTCTGTGCAAGCGGTGACGGAAGAAATCATTTTTCATTTAATTAATCGATTGAGCGATCGCTACAAGAGTGAGAATCTCTGTTTAGCAGGCGGCGTGGCAATGAATTCTGTTGCTAATGGCAAGATTACTCAAAATACTCCCTTCAAGAATATTTATATTCCAGTGGGTGCTGCCGACAATGGTACATCAATTGGCGCAGCCTTCTTTATCTGGAATCATCTACTCAAGCAACCACGTAACTTTGTTTTAGATCATGCTTATTGGGGTTCAGAGTTTACTGATGAAGAATGCTTACTAGCATTGCAAGCGCACGATTTGCAACCTCAAATCCGAGAGCGAGAAGCACTGCTACACCACGTTGTTGACGCACTTTGTGAAGGTAAAGTAGTCGGTTGGTTCCAAGGGAGAATGGAGTTTGCGGCAAGGGCTTTGGGTAATAGATCCCTCATCGCCGATCCGCGCCGTGCTGATATGCGGGATATTATCAACCTGAAAATCAAATTCCGGGAAAAGTTCCGTCCCTTTGCTCCCAGTATTTTGGAAGAACGGGTAGGCGAATTCTTTGAGGTTGATGAACCAGCGCCATTTATGGAAAAAGTTTTCAAAATTCGCCCTGAAAAAAGAGAGCAAATTCCGGCTGTCACCCATGTTGATGGTACTGGGCGCTTACAAAGTGTCAGTCGCCAAACTAATCCTCTTTATTGGGATTTGATTAATACCTTTGCTCAACGGACTGGTATTCCCATCGTTTTAAATACGTCTCTCAACGAAAATGAACCGATTGTTCGCACACCTACAGAAGCTATTCAGTGCTTCTTGAGAACTCACATGGATGCATTGGTTTTGGGTTCCTATTATGTAGAACGCAAAAATATTAAATCAGAATCTAGGGTGTAGGTGAAGCGATCGCGCATTGGTGAGCAATAAGATTCCCGACTTCTTTGAGAAGTCGGGAATCTGCGGGTTGCAATTCTCACAAACTAAATAGGATTGCTTTTTTGAAGAGATGTATAATTTATACCGATCAGAGGATTAATTTTTCAGTAAAAGAAATTACAAATATCTTAAAGATATAAATAATCCTAAGTAAGATAGGAATTACACTTGATCTAGAGTGCAAAAACCTTAAAGAGAGAAATTTTCTTTTTATAATGCTTATGGATTTAATAGTTGAAAATTTAGCCGCAATTGATGATAAACTTTCCCACCGTCATATTGACCTCGATCCAGGTGGATATTTCATTATTTACTTGGATAAAGATGCACGGTTAATTTATGCCAAGCATTTTACAAATGTGATTGACGATCGCGGTTTAGCTATCGATCCCGAAACAGGAAAGGTAATTCCGGCGCGAGAAAAGGTAGAACGAACTTACACAACGGTTTTTAGCGCAAGAACGGCGAAAGAACTTTGCGTGAAAATTTTTGAAGAAATTCAGCCCTCTCCTGTTACCCAGTTAGATCATGCAGCTTATTTAGGTAGAGAATTTGTCCGGGCTGAGGTGGCTTTAATAACAGGACAAGAGTATGTTCAAGATTAAAGTTAGGAGTTAATAGTTAGAAACTCCTAACTTTTCCATTACCCATCAGATGATGGTTGATTTATCTGATAGATGTAGTAAGTCGCCATTGGGATAACGGTGGCGGCAATTAACAATCCTACAACCCAAGCAGTAGCGTTACCTTGGTTAGTTTCTTCTGCTTTCTTGTAGGTTCCTTCCACCTGCACATTGTCAATGATTTTGGGTGGCCCCGGATCGGCTTTTCCAGAAAGGACGGCAACAAGGCGATCGCTCGCATCAAGGAATGCCTGGTTGTATTTATTACCATTCCGTAACGGTACACTTACTGTTTCTGTGGCTACACTCTCGGCAATAGAGTCAGTAAGTAAAGGTTTGACTTTATCTCCACTAAGAATGGCAGTACCATTGGTAACTGTATCAATAACTAATAAGGTTTGATTAGCTTGGGCTTCTTTTGTGGGAAACCATTTTTCAAACAACTCTTTAGTGAAGCTTTCTGGTGTTTCACCGTAATCGAGACGGCGAACAGTCACAATTCTAACTTCCTTATCTGTTTGCTTGGCCAAATCCTCGAAAGCGCTGCTAATCTTACCTTCATTCAGACGGCTGATGACTTCACCTTGATCCAAAACCCAGGTGTTATTTCCTGCTGTGAGATTGGGTATTTGATACACACCTGTGGCTAAAGCAGGTGCGGCAAAAAGCGTTGCTGCTAATATAACCGTCACCAATGGTAAAATCAGCCGGATGAGGTGTTTTTGACTGCTAAATACTTGTTTGAGGAGTTGTTTCATCGTGTGATCCTTAAGACAGACTTGCACCAAAAATACTACAGAACCACTGCAAAAATCACCTCATTCCCGGTTTTTTTCCAGTATAAAATTTCTGCTCCTGTCAGCAGGTATACATTTTACGGGATTTTTTGATTGCACAAACTTGTTCTGAGAGCGGTTGCAAGCATTAAATTGACAAGAAATAGCGCCCATTTTAGGAATTAACCCAAATACTTAGGGCGGAATTTGCAAACTATCTAGAAATGATATCGTATAATCAATGTTTTTTGCAGAATCTAGCATAAGTTTTCATCTCTGCAAGTCGCTTTTCATGCTGTACCCATGAATTGGTGATATCTGCATTTTCTGATATTTTAGCTAAATAGCTAAAGATATATCAATATATATACATGACTATAATTCTAACTAACGATGATGGCATTGATGCCCCTGGTATAAAAGCTCTAATCAAAGCTGTAAACGGCAAAAATTTTATTATTGCTGCTCCTGCCGAGCATCAGTCTGGCTGTGGACATCAAGTTACTACCACTCGCGCCATCAACCTCCAGCGACGTTCTGAGACTGAATATGCGATCGCAGGCACTCCCGCCGATTGTATAAGAATTGCAATATCACAAATTAACGCAGATGTCAAATTTGTGCTTTCAGGTATTAATGCCGGGGGAAACTTGGGAGTCGATGCCTACATTTCTGGTACAGTTGCGGCTGTGCGAGAAGCCGCAATGCACGGTATTCCTGGAATTGCCATTTCTCACTATCGCAAAGCCAAGCAAAATTTTGATTGGGATCTAGCCGCCAAATTAACAGTTGAAGTTTTAGCCGACTTACTGAACCGTCCCCTAGAACCGGGAAGCTTTTGGAATGTGAACCTACCGCATCTGCAACCAGGAGAACCAAAACCGGAAATGGTATTTTGCCAAGCCTGTACCAAACCTTTACCGGTGAACTATCGAGTTGAAGGCGATAATTTTTATTATGTAGGCGAATATAGCAAACGCGATCGCACTCTTGGTAGCGATGTCGATGTATGTTTTTCTGGCAATATCGCGGTAACTCAATTAAGGGTTTGACGATATTTAGATATTAGGGAAAGCTTGTAGGAGTATTAATTTTACAGCTATTAGTTTGTGCGATGGCGATCGCCGATCCAGTTACAATTTTGAAGGTTTTGAAAGAAATCTGGTAAAGTTTCAGTGGCGCTGAACACTGATTTTACAAAAAGGAGAAAAATATGCAGTTTCTCAAAATTGTTCTTGTAACCCTGGTGCTGATGGTGAACTTGGTAATTGCTCAACCCTCTTGGGCTGGCAAAGATTTTACCAAAGGGGCTGACTATGCTGAGGTAACTCAGGCGCTCAATCAGCTTCTAACTGTAAAAGATACACCAGAGCAAGCTGACTATACACCTGAGCAATTCCAGCAGCGACTAACACAATTGCAGTCTCAGAAAAATATCATAGAAACAGCTAGCAAGCGGGCACAGTGTCGCAATGAAACCGGAAAGACTTTAGCTGTCTATGCCAATAAACCAAAAAAATCTCCAACTCAACTCTACTTCCTGGGTGCAGGAACAATCACTGATGATGATTGGGATTGCGATGGCATTTACTTACCCGCAGGTTCTCAAGTGGTTCTAAGCCCGAATGCTGAACCACAAGAACTGACTGAACCAATCGCCGTCAAGTTTGTTGATGGTACACAGTCTATTGCTAGAAGTAATCCAGTTACTGGCGCAATTGAATTGAATATTGAACCTGCAAAAGTATTCAAGGCGGGTGAAAGTAGCTGGTTGCTCCCCACTTTCTCCCAAGCGGATATCGATACGCAAATTGCTACTCCACAACTCATTGACTAATTTCATTTAGATAATTTAAAGTCCCCCTTAAAAGGGGACTTAGCAATTATAAGTAGGTAGGCGTAATTAAATATAAGATCAAACCTCACCTTCAATCCCTCTCCTTACTAAGGCTACGGTGTACACACAAGTCTTTGGTGAGGCGATTTGCGGTTAATATAGCTCCTAAGAAAGGCATCACCGTTCCAAAACGGGAAAATTGTACGCTAAGGCTGAAAGTGCGATTCGTTAGCTAGAAACTAGAGCCTGTAAAGGTTTCAGAGGATTAGCTGCTAGGTAATGATAACAGAACCTTGACAACTGAATGACCATGAGGGTGAGAACCCCTCCCTCCAGGTGCAGGAGTGAAAGCATACAAAACACGGTTAACAACTGCGTCCCCTACGGTAGAGGATAGCCTACCAATCCGTAAAGCGGGGGTAAAAAATGGCTTCACTGACAAGCCTATGTTGGTGTCCATTGAGCAAAGTACCCATAAGTAAATCTCAGGATTGAAGGTGTGTTTGAATCATCGTGATTAGCACCCAGCGAAATAAGGCTTCCGATAAAAAAATATCGGTTCACGCTGGAACCAAAAAGGTGAAGGATAAGGAATTGGCAATTTTTTAGTTGACCAATAAGCACTTCCTACAAACCCGGTGAAGAGCATCACTTTAAAGGTACATAGTATGGTCATTCGGAACGAAGTAACCCCTCGTTAGCTCTTAGTAAGTCGATTGCTAAGTAGGTGCTAACCGTATGCAGCGAGTGAGTGAGATTGAGTAAGAAGCTAATGCCTGTGTGTAATGTACAGGATATGCAAACGTACTCACGATGATTTGGAATGTGGAGTTACAAGTAGCAATAAATGACCAATACGAGTTTAAAGACTACGGTGGAGTGGAATCAAACGAATTGGCGAAAGCTGGAACGGGTGGTTTTTAAGTTGCAAAAGAGAATCTACAAAGCCTCAAATCGTGGTGATGTAAAAGCAGTTCGCCGACTTCAAAAAATGTTGATGAAGTCCTGGTCTGGAAAAATGTTAGCAGTTAGAAGGGTAACTCAAGATAATCAAGGAAAGAATACGGCGGGTATAGATGGGGTCAAATCCTTAACACCTAACCAAAGACTTAAATTGGTCAAAATTTTGAGATTTAACGAGAAAGTAAAACCCACTAGGAGGTTGTGGATACCAAAGCCAGGGAGCAATGAAAAACGTCCCCTCGGAATACCCACAATTGACGATAGGATTTTGCAAACGCTAGTCAAACTGGCGTTAGAACCAGAATGGGAAGCGAAGTTTGAGCCTAACAGTTACGGATTTAGACCAGGGCGCTCATGTCATGATGCTGTTGATGCAATATTTAAAGCAATTAAGCAGAAAGCAAAATTTGTACTTGATGCAGACATTGCCAAATGTTTTGACAAAATCAACCATGAAACGCTGTTAAGAAAATTAAATACTTTCCCCACCCTACGCCGTCAAATAAAGGTATGGCTAAAAGCGGGATTTATGGAGGATCTTCAGTTGTTTCCAACACCGGAAGGAACGCCCCAAGGTGGAGTTATTTCTCCGTTATTGGCAAATATAGCACTGCATGGAATGGAAGAAAGGGTTAAGCAATACGCTGAAACCCTGAAAGGTCATAAACAGAATAACCGCAAAAGTTTAAGCTTAATTCGTTATGCCGATGACTTTGTAGTTATTCATGAAAACATATTAGTAGTGCAGAGATGTCAGGAAATAATCTCGGAATGGTTAAAGGACATGGGACTTGAATTAAAACCGAGTAAAACGAGACTTACCCATACCTTAAATAAATATGGGTCAGAAGAACCAGGATTTAATTTTCTTGGTTTCAACATTAGACAATTTCCGGCTGGCAAATACAAGTCAGGGAAATCAACAAATGGTGACTCACTCTTGTTTAAAACAATCATCACCCCAAGTAAAGCAAAACAGAAGGTACACTATAAACGGATTTCAGAAGTAATAGAAGCTCATAAGTCAGCACCGCAATCGGCACTGATTAGTCACTTAAACCCAATTATACGGGGGTGGGCGAATTACTATTCAACTGTAGTAAGTAAGGAGGCTTACACTGACTTAGATAATCTTATGTACCTGAAGTTAAGAGCTTGGTCAAAGAGACGACATCCCAATAAATCAGGGGTATGGATAACCAGTAAATACTGGCAGGAAATAAGGAACAGAAATTGGGCTTTTGCGACAGAGGGAAAACCCTCTTTAGAGCTTTTAGAGCATAAGAAAACACCAATAGTACGTCACACGAAGGTCAAAGGTGAATCATCGCCCTTCGATGGAAATCTGATTTATTGGGCTACAAGAAAGGGGAATAATCCAGAAATGCCTATTAAGACTTCAAAACTCTTAAAACAGCAAAAAGGAAAGTGTAACCATTGCGGATTGTTTTTTCGTGAAGACGACGTGCTAGAAGTTGATCATATTATCCCTAAATCACAAGGTGGTAAGGATGATTACAAAAATATTCAACTTCTACACAGACATTGCCATGACACCAAAACTGCCAGCAATGGCAGTAAGGGCATCAAAGCCGTAATAAACAAAAACGGTGAATCTGACTGTAATAGCGTCAAGCCCAGCCCCAAGGTGGTTAGAGGTACTCATAACAAGAGCCAAGTCATTGAGGAGCCGGATGATGCGAAAGTATCACGTCCGGTTTTGAAGACGAGCGGGACTTGTGAGAGTCTCGCTTAGTTTAATAGCTTGCCTATCAAGTATCTTAGCCGCTGATTCTTTACCCTTCAGCATTGAGCGGCTGATTACCCTTATTTTGTTGGTGCAGAGTAGTATTAGTGCTCTGCACCAACTGAAAAGACATTAAACTTGTCTTGAATGAAGAGTAGAGATGTGCCCTTTGCTGAAAACAACGTATTTTCACGGCGTTAGGTTAGTCTCAATTCCTTAGCGTACAATTTTCCCAAATTGGCACGGTGATGCCAGGTTGCCTTCACACCCCAGTTGACAGATCCAAGTCTTGACTAGAAATCTTAAATATTACCCAAAAAAACCATCATCAGCGTTTTTAGCATCTTGAGTCTCTCCACAAACTACGCAAGATAAATTACGTTCCCATCTTGCTCCATACCACCGTAAAATTGAAGGTGTTTTTGAGCCATATTCCATCTTAGGCCAGTTCTCATAAGTATTATCTCTGCGATTAGCCCAAATATAAAAATCCGCAATCAAATCTTCTTCTAAAGACTTAATGCCACTCTCTTTACCACGAGAAAGTTCCAATAATGCTAGTTTTACAATCATAGTTGAGATGGGCAAAATATCAGAAGATAAACCCACTTGGATAGTTGTTTTAACTTCATCATCAGGAACATAAGCAGGATTATTCGCTCTAGCTTGTTCAAACTGAGAAACTTCCTCCTGACGATCTTCTAAAAACTCTTTGGTAAAAACGCAAGCTAAACAAGGTCCTTCCATAGAACGAACTCTTAAAACATCTCCGCCACAGGCACGAGTCAAAGCTCTCCCAAAAATAGTAGGAATTTTATATTCAAAAGCAATACTATTGAGATTAAAGCGACTACGATTATTGTCGGTAGCTGCAATAATTAGGTTGCAATCCTTGAGGAGCATTTTAGTTTCCTCAAGATTGGTATTAATATCAATTTCAGCGGTTTCTATGTTGATGTATGGATTTTTACCCCATAATAAATCCCTGACAGCTTTAGTTTTATAACGTCCTAAATCACCAGTTCCACAAATATGACGAGAAACATTTCCTAACTCTAAGCGATCAAAATCAATCAAAACAAAATTGCCAATTCCTGCTTTTGCTAATTCTACTGCTATAGAAGAACCACCACTTCCTAAGCCTACGATACCAACTTTAGACTCTTGAAGAATTGAAGTTTCTAGCAACCCTTGACTTCGTGAATAAAGTTCACACTGTTGAGGAATAAATTTAACAATTCCTTCAACGAAAGAACCATCCTCTTGAGCAATAAAAACACGATGCTGTAGTTTTTCTTCTTCAACAGCAAGTAAGACTATTACAGAATAAGATAGATTGGACTGTTGGGCTAATCTTGTACTAAGAATTTGATTGACAATATTAAAAACTTCCTCATTATTTACCATTTTGGGTAGAAATTCGATAAATGAAGCCACTGGAAGCCCAGCAAAATGAGTTTTTGGCGGGCAGGTATAAACATGAAATACTTCACCTTCATCGAATCCAAAAGCTACCGCAGAAACTTTATCTATTTGTGATGTTTTCCACTGGTGATATATTGTTTGAACTTGGTCTTCGTGAATATATACCAAAGAAGTTTTTGAAAAAAAACCTTCTTCAGCAATTTGATCTGCTACTACAGCATCAGGACTAGGTAATTTGCCATTTTTCCTGTAAACACCTAAGTCACCTGTTATAGGATCAAATATCAGGTTTTGATCAGTAGGAGTTTGCCTTTGTTGAACAGTTTCCTGGAAGAAATCTTGAACTCCTTGAATAGTTTCTTGTATAAAATTTCCAACTTCTAAGGTAGTTTTAACTAATTCAACAGTACCTTCTATGAAGTCTTGAATGTCTTGCAATGGTTCTTCACTCATAATCTTGATATCTCTTTTAGTTGATTACATAATGTATTAGTCTTTGTGCATATAGACAAAAAAGTTTTTGAAAAAAAAC
Organism: Nostoc sp.; assembly: GCF_036917435.1. Lineage (GTDB taxonomy): Bacteria > Cyanobacteriota > Cyanobacteriia > Cyanobacteriales > Nostocaceae > Nostoc. The sequence continues at coordinate 22,875 of NZ_JBALDM010000012.1, read as the reverse complement.
CTTCTTCAGCAATTTGATCTGCTACTACAGCATCAGGACTAGGTGGTCTGTCATTCTTTGTTTGAACAACTAACTCGCCTGTTGTAGGGTCAAAAACTAATTTTTGATCTTGAGGGGTTTCTCCTTGCTGAACTGTTGTTTTTAGGTAATTTTGAACTTGTTGAGATTGTTGTTCGCTCATAATTTTAATATCTTCGTTATTTTTTCATCTCTGATAAAAATGCATCCATTAGTTGACCTGTTCTTTTGTGTGCTTCCAATGCTTCTAACCACAGACGACCTTTAAGGACAACCTTGTATAAAGTTATATTAGGCAACCAAACCCGATAGTGACAAATCTGGGTATAACCATAATCTGCCGGTTCGAGGGTGTGCATACTAGCACTCATTCCATGTTCTTTTATATCTTTTCCCCGATACCCCTTTAACGGATATGGAGATAAGATAACCATATCTGGTCGAGAGTTAGGAAAATCAGAAGGAACATAAACTCGAAGTTTGTAAAGATTTCCTACATTAGTTTTTACTTCTCCTTCAACTGTTGTCCTATTGGCATCAGTTGGATTAATCCAGTTAAATGAAGGAAAATACTTTTGCAAAATTCCTTTTTCAATTTCTAATCTTTGACGCTGTTCTGCACTCCATAGCATAATTATGGCCTCCAATAGCCGTCGTAATATCTTTGTATACAATCTTCAATCTGTTTCAATTGCTGACAATCACTACGCCAGTCTTTTATCTCAGAAGTTTCACGATGATTGACCTTAATACGTGCTGAACATTTAGGGAAGTTATTTGGCAGTTCAAGCCGCCATTGATCAATATTCCCATCATTTCTTTTTTTTGCAAATGTAAAATAAATCTCTTCACATTGTGTACGGAACATTTCAAAGTTTTCATAACGGCTTTTCAGTCCATCAAAAATTTCTTTTAATAAAGCTTTACCTATCGGTGTCGAATACCATATATCCTTTGATATTTCAATCGGTTCAGTAGAAACTAATTGCTGTTCTTCTAGAGTTGTTTCCTTAACATTCCAATTTTTATTGCTTATGGTTTTAAATAAACTTTGATATGCACTGAATTCTAAGCCTTTACGAATTGGGCTGTGACCAGGTAAAACTACCCAAGCTCCTGTTTGATAATGGGAAAATGAAGGAGTAAATAAAAAACAGCCAACATGAACTTTGTAGTTTGTTTTCCAGCCACCTTCTCCCTCTGGACGCAAATTAGCAATACATAGCAAGAATTTAGGAAAGTTGTATCGCCTTAATGCATTAAAAACAGTCTGTTCATCACCACCACTAGGCTGTGCTAAACCCAGTTGATGATGAGAGTGCCATTCTCCGATATGCTGAAGACCATGTTGACTTCTGAGAATTTCTCCAGCTTTGATTAGATGTTCTTTCTCCTGGTAAAAGCTAGTAGAATTATGTCTGCTAGTTTTTCCAGGACCAAGAACAAATTGAACTACTGGAAAACCTGAATGAGTCCAAAAACCAAACAAGTCTCCACCTGTTTCTAAGTCAGGATATTCTTGAACCCATCCAGCGATGTGGTCTAACTCTTCTTGATAAATAAGAGTTTTAAAATAATTATTTTGGGATCTAACTAAGTTGGACATACTAGTCGCTGTTCACACTCTATTTGTATATTGATATGAAAAAGAAATTTTATGCAAACTTACAAAATTTTTTGGGTGCTTTTTTGTTGAGCTATATATAGATTATTTATAATTGGCATCACTGTGCCAAATCTGAACTATGCTCTACCCCTGCTTGCTATTCGCATCAGTATATATAATGTTCTAGAGCTTACTTTGAATCGCAATCTGCTGTATAAGTATGAGAAAACTTAGGTGGTGTTCATATACTCACACAAAACATCTTTACATGAAAGATGATTAAAGTTTTACAGAGATGATAAAAATCTATCTTTTGATAGATGCTATATAGTTCATTTATTAATTAGTAAATTATATAACTACAAGAAAATCAAAACAATTTCCGCACTTCTGTAATAAATTTATTGACAGCATTCTGATCCCGGACTCCCACTCCATTTCCGCTGCCTCTCCTAAACCAGCACTCCTATACAGTCATGCCTGCGCTAATCAATTCAAGTGGAGGAGTTGCTAACCTGTGTGCCATCCTGAACGATGCCAACTTGGGGTAAAGACAAGATACGCGCAAAATTTATCACCATCTAAAGTTTTTGTAACAAATTCAACGCGATCGCCTTTGTCTATATGAGATAAAAGTATACCTAGTTTGGCTTTCAGCCTAGTGAACGCTTCGCTCTTATCTATCCCAACTTATAAAATATTGCCGAAAACAGAAGCTGAAGGCTCTTATCAAGGAAGGCTAAAACCCTTTTCTTCCACTCAGTTGCGCTCATAACATTGCCTAAAATGAGCCAAACTAGGCAATGTTTGAAAGAGGCATCACCGTGCCAATTTGGGAAAATTGTACGCTAAGGAATTGAGACTAACCTAACGCCGTGAAAATACGTTGTTTTCAGTAAAGGGCACATCTCTACTCTTCATCCAAGACAAGTCTAATGTTTTTCCAGTTGTTGCAGAGTACTAATACTACTCTGCAACAACAAAATAAGGGTAATCAGCCGCTCAATGGTGAAGGGTAAAGAATCAGTGGCTAAGATGCTTGCTAGGCAAGCTTTTCAGCCTTAGCATACAATTTTACCGTTTTGGCACGGTGATGCCAGAAACCTCACCCTGGTTTTACTACGTAAAACCTGTCCCTCTCCTTAGTAAGACTACGCTGTACACACAAGTGGTATCTGCAAGCGTTTCAAGATAGACCTCTTAAATTGTCATTACGAGCGCAGTGATAAGGAGCGAAGTAATCACATAATCCCGTGAGTTAAAGCGATTGCTTCGTCGTTCCTCCTCGCAATGACAGGCTTCCAGAGCTAGCGCACAACCTAAAGTTAGAATTTAATTTGAACCACTTACTTATTCTGTGGACTATCTACCCCGGATTTCTCACCAACTCGTAAAAAATGGGGATAAAAACTGTTAAAATGTTTATATAGTAAGCATTTCAGCAGTTTTAAGGGATGATTCAACCAGCAACGGGAACGATACCAAAACAGTTCAAATTTGAACAGCCAAAATCACCTCCAATCGTAGTAAATTTCACTGGGGGACAGGTAACATCCGATGCTGGGTTAGGCTTAATTGCGGAACTAGACCGAAAATTGCAAATAACATCACGATTAGCTCTATGTTTCCAAGATTACCGTCAAAGAAACCGAATGTTGCATCCAATAGAAGGCTTAATTGCACAACGGATATATGGGTTAATCATGGGATATGAAGACCTGAATGACCACGAAGAATTACGTCATGACCCGATGTTTGCTATAGCATTAGGAAAAAGAATTGGTATAGAAAATAAGCCAGTCATTTTAGCAGGGAAAAGTACATTAAATCGTCTTGAACATTGTCCTGAAGACGTAGAGCAAGGAGCAGACAGTCGTTATCATAAAATCGGGCATTCTCCATCAGAAATTGAAAGTCTATTTTTGAAAATATTTCTAGAATCTTACTCCAAAGAACCACGACAAATTATTTTAGACTTAGATGTAACGGATGATTTAGTACATGGGAACCAGGAGCAAGTTTTCTTCAATACTTATTACTCAGGATACTGCTATGCTCCACTTTATATATTTTGTGGAAAACACTTATTAGCCGCCAAACTCCGCCCTTCTAATGTAGATCCAGCATTTGAGGCGTTAGAAGAGTTGCAGAGAGTCATTAAACAAATACGTAAAGAATGGCAGAATGTCGAGATTTTAGTACGAGGAGATAGTGCCTATTCCAGAGACAATATCATGACATGGTGTGAGTCACAGACCGGAGTTGATTACGTTTTTGGATTGGCGCAAAACAGTCGTTTAATTCAGATGACTACCAATACTAAAAATAGAGCAAAGTTTGAGTATGAGCAGAAATTATCAACAGTAGTTTCATTTTTATAAACTGTATTTAAGCCAGAAGAAAAACTTCCTGAAGTTGTCTCTAACTTGATTAATAACTCAATTTGGTATAAATCTTTAGACTACCAAACCCGTGAATCTTGGAGTTGTAGTCGTCGTGTTGTTTCTAAAGTTGAGTATGGAGTAAAGGGGACTAATATTCGTTTTGTGGTGACTTCACTAACTACTAAAAAAGTACCTCCTGCTCAACTATACACACAAAAATACTGTAAGCGTGGGGAGATGGAAAATCGCTTTAAGGAGCAACAACTTGAACTTTTTAGTGATAGAACTAGTACCCATACATTTGCAGGAAATCAATTACGTTTATGGTTCTCTTCCATAGCTTACGTTTTGATGAATGCATTGCGACAAAGATGTTTGGCTAAAACAGAATTACAAAATGCTCAAGTTGGGACTATTCGTACCAAATTATTGAAGTTAGGAGCATTGATTACTGTAAGCGCAAGGCGAATTTTAATTGCAATTACACGCTCAAGTCCATACAAACATATTTTCGCTGCGGCTTACAGATGCTTAAAAATACTCCCGAATACCGCTTAATGTCAAGTCAAGATGCATTTCCTGAATCTCTAATTAATGATACTTTGGGCTTGGTTTTATGCAAGTCTGGTTTTGTAATGAAAAATTGTTATGAACAGAGCATTTCGATTTCATTACTAATAAAAATATAGTGATTATTTTATCTTGATAACTGCGGTTTCATACTTATTTTACCTCTCCGCCTAAATTTCAATTGATGATGTATCAAAAAATGTTTCACATCAGGTTATGTAAATTGATTTTTTACTGCTTGTGAGAAATCCGGGCTACGGAAGGAAATTCATAAATGAAAACAAATTGCCATAACTTTTAACTTTTAATTTGTCTAGATGTAGCTTCCATAAAGTCGAGAAAAACTTTGATAAGCTTATGAATTCCTTCACTACCTCCTGCAATTAAACCTCCTGTTAGCAATGCATCTAAACAACGAAAAATAATTACTTGAATTGGATTATCTAAATCAACAATTACAAGTGGTTCAATTGAGCGAATACCGATTGCACTCATTAAAAGACCGAATAAAAGGGATGTCCATAGAGCAATTATTCGTGTATCAGATTTATAAGCTGCTTTTTGGCGTTCTTTTTGATTTAAATCATCCATTTGGGGCTGAAATATTTTTAATGATTCTTGTTGGTTTTGGGTAAAATTTTGGATGATTTGCTGTTCTAAACTCATTCCCTCGGGCGGTAGTCCACTGATTTGAGTTGATTCTAAAGAAGGGGATTGTTGCTGTTGAACTTCCATAAGTCTTATTTTTTCAGAGAGTAGAGCCTTTTCTTGCTGAATACTAATATCTAATTGTTCGACAAATGGGCCTCGCCAAGTAGTTATAAAAACTTCTAAAGAGCGCTCTAGTAATAAAGAAATAAATAATAGTAATGTGAGTAATTGGATAATATCATTAACCCCAAATGGTTTTAAAACAAATGGTTTAGATGATAACCAAGTTGAGAAAGTTACTACTAAAAAACTAATAATGATTAACACAATAAAGAGAGGAGATTCTGAAGAAAGCTTTTGCAACGTATCTATGCTCCTGTTTCGCGTCACAATATCTAACACAGCCTGGAGGTGAGAACTACACCTGCTGAGTAACTTAACAACATTAATTTGACCGAACAGTAAATAATTTCTTACCCGACCATTTTTTCTAGTAGTATGATGGGTGATACAACAGTAGATGCGATCGCACTTTTTTATCAAGGAAAAATGCAATCAATTACTTAGGGCTTTCATCAAATATTGTGTCAATGTAAACGCATCTACACCCAATTCAGTACGCTCTTGGGCTGCTATTATACCAGCTTGGGAATGCCACCAAGCGGCAGTTGCCACAATATCTTCTACAGGAATCTGTTTAGTTTCTGCTTGCGCCAACAATCCACCCAATAGCCCAGTTAGCACGTCACCGCTACCGCCGCGTGCCAAGGCGGGTGTACTTTCAGGAATACTCCAAACATCACCTTGAGGGTTTGCGATCGCAGTTCTCGCCCCTTTCAACAACACTACAGCCCCACTTAGTACGGCTGCTTCCTGTACTGCTTTGATCCTGTCATCTTTGGCATCAGCGACATCAGGAAACAATCGCTGGAATTCGCCAGCGTGGGGTGTGAGTATAGTTACAGCAAGACGTTTTTTTAACGTGGCGATCGCTCCCATAAGTGCCAAGATATTTAAACCATCGGCATCGAGAATCAAAGGGCGATCGCTTGCTATGACTTCTTGAACAACGGGAGTCGTATCTCGTGTTAAACCGGGGCCACAAGCGATCGCATTGAAAGAACTCAAATCGGTGTTTTCTGGTAATTGTAACTGAGCAATCGCTCCAGTTTCCGTCTCTGGACAACCGACAATTAGCGCTTCTGGCAAGTGTGACACCAAAATAGATTTCAGCGATTCGGGTACGGCAATGGAAAGCATCCCGACACCACTAGCCCTAGCACCCAAACCAGTTAAAATTGCTCCACCTGCATAGCGCCGCGAACCGCAAATCAGCAGTAAATGCCCTTCCTTATATTTGTGGGTAACTGATGGGCGAGGTAAGGGTAAAGTAGCGAGTGCCATTACTGGTGTAATACGCCTAATTCTGGGTGCATCTTTGAGAACAGCTTCTACATCAGCGAAAGGAATATCAAAATCGATTAACTCAGCTTTGCCAATAAATTCCAGCGCCCGATCTTGGAAAAAAGCTAGTTTCCATAAACCCAAGCAAAAAGTATGAGTGGCGCGAATAGCAGTTCCTAAGACAACGCCAGTGTCGGTGTGTAAACCTGAAGGTAAATCGATACTATAAATCGGCACAGACAATTCATTTAACTGATTAATTGCAGAGGCAATAGAATCGGTAAGATTTCTTTCTAAACCAAACCCAAACAACCCATCAATCAACAAATCAGAATCAGGTAGTTGCTCAATTGTTTGATAAATGTGAATGCCCAAACTCTGGGCATACTGTAAGTGATGCGAAGTTAATTCTTTCAGCTTAGAGAAAGGAGAATAAATCCAAACTTCATATCCGCGAAAGTGTAACTCACGCGCTACTACTAAAGCATCTCCACCATTATGACCGGGGCCAACAAGAATTCCAACACGAGATCCCCCCCTTTTTAAGAGAGTGTTTGAAGCAACATCGCCCTTTTTAAGGAGAATCTCTTGAATGCGACGGGCAATTAATCCCGCCACCTTTTCCATCAAAGCTACTACAGGCATTCCTGCTGCAAAGATCCGATCTTCAATATCGTGCATCTGCCCAGCAGTCACTATTACTTGCGAAATTTTTTCTTGCCTGTTCTGCATCAGCCCTAAGTCCTGTTAGCGGTAGCGGGGTGTTTAGCCTGTGCTGAGTTAACTGAAACTTTAGCAGATTTCACACAATTTTCTTTAAGATAAAAAAATATCCCAAAATTGAGGCAAAAATCTTCTCTATTTTTCCTCACTCTGTGTTGCGCCAGGTGCTACAAACTCCTCCACCCCCGCAACGCACTGGCTTCTCTGCGCCTCTGTGGTTCGTTTACAATCCCTAACCGTGACTAACCCATGTATGCCTAGCGCTACTATTACTCCTCCTAATAATCCCCAAGTCCCATCAGCAAATACATTGATCCGATGAATATAGGTGCGATGATAGGCATACTCTAACTGTCTATCATTAACTTTTCCTACCTCCACCAGGTTTGTCACATAATTTTCAGCTTTGATCAGTGCTACATAATCCAGGTTAAACCAATAAAGTGATACTCCCACCACAGCCAAACCTGGAAAAAATAAAGTAATTAAGAGAATTGCCTTGCGTATTTTCATATAATTTACCCCCTAATATTAACCGCCCAGTATGAAAAACGACTGTGGGCTATCGGGAGAAAGTTCCTTAGTACCTGTGTAGATAGGTAAGAGACAAGGGATAATAAGGCTTTTTGGGTTGTAATTAGGTAGGCGTAATTAAATATTAAGATCAAACCTCACCCTCAATCCCTCTCCTTAGTAAGGCTACGGTGTACACACAAGTCTGATAACCTTATTCCGTATCGTTTTGATCCCCCTTTATAAGGCTATCCATTATAAACATCTTTCTTAACAGAAAAGTTGACAGGAGTCAGGAGTTGTGTATTAGAAGATGAAGAGAAAAAATCAGCAATGATGGGGAAAATTAAGATGAGAATCAAAAAAACAGCAAAAAGTCGAATGAGTTCATGACAACTTAGGTGTGAACAGCTCATCAGAGGAATCGAAGCACTCACACCCAAAAAATTGACTCAAGATGAGGCAAGAATCAATGATAGAGAGACTGACAAAGTTGCCAACCTTCAACGAGATCATGTAATCGAGTCAAGCCAAGCCAGAGAACTTTCACACCCGGAGAGGCATCATGTTTGCGACCTAAAAACCCACCCAGTCGAGCAATCCAATTCACAACTTCAGCCAGAGTAGGTGGTGATGTATGAGGGTAAAGTTGATGATGAATGGCGCTATAAAGGACTTGCCACTCGTGCGGTGCTAAAACCTCTTCACAACTAGCTTCAGGCGAACAACGGGCTAAGTAAGTTAGCCACAGCAAACGCCAAGCAACAATGCTGTAGGTAGCCAAAGCCTTTTCTAATCTGTGCGCTGTTTCGAGTTGTAATTTCTCGATGCCACAACCACTTTTTAAAACATAATGATAGCGTTCAATCAACCAGCGATAGACGTGGACAAGCAAATAAATCATAAATATCGGCTTCTCGGTCGGCAATTGTGACTACTTGTACTGATTCTGGGATAATTGACTCTGTTAGTTTTAAGGCATCCAGCCATCTTTGACTTTCTTTTTCCTGAGTTGATTTTTGTTTTCTTTGTTCGGCCTTTCCTAATTCTTCTTCCTTCCTCGCCCATACTAGTTGCTCAATTATCCCTAATGGTATTCCTTGTGGGGAGACTGTCAGGACTGAGTGGACTTTTAATCCTTGGGCATAAGAACTATCGAGATATCCTGTTCCCGATAGGGCTTTGTGGCTAGTGTAGTTTAGTTCGGTAGTGTCTTGTATTGCTAAGACTACTCCTTGCTTGCTGATTCGCTCTACTGTCGCATCCCGATGTCCTTGTCTAATCATCGATGGGTTGATGTATGGTGAGTCCCAAAAGTCATAGGTGGCTTTAGTGGCCGCCCATGTCCCACTCGCTTGTGGAATACTCGCTTCTGGTTTTGCACTTAAATTTTCTACGATTTTGATTAACCGTTTGGTTCTTCTGATATCTCCTAATTCTGTTCTTTCTAGTTCTTTTGTGATCCATTGTTCCATGTGCTGACTTTGGTAGATGTCCCCTTTCTTATACCAACTACATATTTTCTGCCCCCTGTCAACTTTTCTGTTAAGAAAGATGTTTATAATGGATAGCCTTATAAAGGGGAGGGAACTGGATTTTCCGGTTTCCCCCCTTTATAAGGGGTAATTCGGTAGCTTAGGGGAGGTTTTGCGTCAGCAAAGCCGGGGTGGGGTGACGCGATGATGGTAAGTGAGTGAACTCAAGATCGTTTTTTCACAAGGATTTCACGTAAAGTTGACACCAATGACAGTTGTACGCCCCTACTTGCTAACTTGTAAAGTGGAATAGGAACTAGAAGAGAGCATCAATAACAACCATGTACGTACTTATAGGTGGAGCCGGCTTAGTGGGCTTAAGTTTAGCCCAAAAACTGGTAGAACTAGGGCATACTGTTGCCGTAATTGACATCGATCCTATCGCTTGTCGATACGCCCGCGAACAAGTTGGAGCAATGGCTTTTGAAGGCAGTGCTGTAAGTACAGAAGTATTGTTAGAAGCTGGGATTCGCAAAGCTGGTTCCTTGGCAGCTGTGCTCAGAAGTGATGCCTTAAACTTAGCAATGGTAACTCTTGCTAAACACTATGGTGTCACCCATATTTTGAGTCGGATGCGCCACCCCGATTTTGCCGAACCATTGCGGATAGCTGGAGCCAATCATATCATCAGTACTGTTGAACTATCAGTTTCAACAATGGTGAATGCCATTGAGTATCCCCAAGTGGAATCAATGATGCATTTTGAGCAAGGACAGATTGAGGTTTTGAAACTTGCCATCCCAAATAATTGCTATGTCGCTGGGCGTAGCGTTGCCGAAATCGCTCAGGATGCCCGATTTCCTAGTGGTTCGCTAATTATTGGCTATCAATCCCATCCCCATGAAGATTTGATGATTCCTAACGGCAGTACAATACTGGAACCTCATTCAACAGTGTTGATTGTGACTAAACCAGGATCTTTACATCAAGTCATTGATTTTATTGAACAAAGATGTTGAGCGCAATCCCTACCGAAACACTTTATTAGGTGGGATTAGCTACAAATGTATAAAAAATGGGTGTAAATAGTTTTGATGAAACCGTATCTATATATTTTAGCGATCGCTGTTATTTTTCTTGCATCTTGTCAATCAACAAATATTCCACCCAAGTCACAACCTGATGCAATTCAAGCAACCCCAGTTCAAAAAGTAGTAACGCTAGATAAAAATTTTAAGATAGCAAGCGGTCAAACTGTTTATGTCCCTGTCTATTCCCATATCTATCATCACAATAAACAGGAGATTTTCGAGTTAGCAGTTACACTCAGTGTTCGGAATACAGATATGACCAATCCGATCGTTATTACTGCTGTGCGCTACTATAACTCAGAGGGGAAATTAGTTAAACAATACTTAGAGCGTCCTATTCAACTTGATGCCCTAGCTTCTACAGATTTTTTTATAAATAGAAATGATACCAGTGGAGGTTTGGGCGCAAACTTCATTGTCGAGTGGGTAGCTCAAACAAATATATCTCAACCTATAGTGGAAGCAGTCATGATTGGTACTGACTTCCAACAAGGAATTTCTTTTATCAGTCCTGGTAGAGTGATTAAAAGTCAAAATGATGATAAGCGATCGCCTTTAAAATAAAAATACGTTTCTATTTTTCAGGTACGACTAACTAGACAAATTAAATTCCTACATTACGATATGACACAGAAATATGTGTAACACTTTCATCTTTATACTCAATCTGTGTCCACCAGTATTCCGTGTTAATTAGGGAAGGTCTATTAATTTTACAGTCTAGAAAATTTACGTGGCTATGTTTAGTACCTTTGCTGTAATCTATTCTAATATCTCTATATCTGTAATACACTCCGTTTTGAACCTCTTCACATTTAAAGCCATTTTGTTTCATTATTACTTTAGCTTTATCAACGGAGCTGCCGACAGGTAATGTGTATAGAATTTCTTTTTCCATTACATCAGGGTTTTTATGAAGCCAGATTTTCTCACCAAGTAGTAAGGGAAAAATATTGCCACCCCAATAGCAGACTATAAGAGAAATACAAAGAAGAACAACCAGAATTATAATAAGTAGTTTTTGAAGTATGTTCATATTACGATATTTGCGTTGCTCATAGTCTCTACCTACAAACAAAATTTAATGAATTCGACCTTAATCTCCATGTCTGAATGGGCACACGAGCGAATAAAAATATCTTTTTCTATCCCGTATGTCCCATACCCAAAAACTACTTAATCATCATCTAATTTCAGCAATTGTTCATCAAGAATTTGTATCCGTCCGCGCACAATTTCTTCTGAGAGAATGCGCTTCCGCATCGCCTCATTGAGCGCTCCTTTTTCTGCCAAGAGTAAACGGCGGCGAATGGCATCAAGTTTACTACTCTTACCACTTTCGCCTTCCACATTATCAGAACGACGATTATAAAGTTCCCGCAGTATCTTTTCTGCACCGGCAATTCGCACTTGATAACCAGAACGCATCTCTTCATAAACGGCTTTTGGTAACACCCCTGATTTCAACAAACTATCTAATTCATCTTGTGCTGCCTTACCCGTCATCAACTGGGCTTGCAATTCTTCAACCTGCTGTTGAACTTCGGAAAAATTAGATAATTTTAAGCGTTTTACCACCCAAGGCAAACTTAAACCCTGTCCAACTAACGATATCAGTACACTACCGAAAACTAAAGCGATGAGGACATCTCGCCCTGGCAATGTTGCAGGTAAACTCAACGCCAGAGCCATAGAGAGCGAACCTTTGATGTTACCGAAAAAGAGTAAATGTTGCCAGCGCAACGGAATTGGACGGTCAATCCAACGAATTCCTGCTAGCAACGGATAGACTGTCAGAACCCGCCCAACTTGATAAGCCAAAACTGCAAATAGAATTGCAGGTAAAGTTCTCCACAGCGTTACCAAGTTTATTTCTACACCAATCAGCAGAAAAATAAAGGTGTTAACAGTAAAACTGGCATATTCCCAGAAACTTAATAAGGTGATGCGACTAGAAGCAGAAGTATTGCGAGAAAGCCCTAAATTCCCAAAAATTAATCCTGCGACAACTACAGCCACAGCACCCGATACACCAAGAAATTGCCCAACCTGAAAAGTTCCTAAAGCAACTGCAACTGTCAGTAACAAGCTGCTAAGGGCATCATCTAAACGGGCGAATATAGGTATGCTCAAGTAGCCCAAGACTAACCCTACCAGGCAGCCTCCTAGGGAGATAAATAGCAGTTGTTGAATTCCCTCTACGAAGGTGAGTGAACCTGTGGAATATACTTGCAAAATCAGGTTGAAGGAAACTAGAGCAGCTGCATCATTAAATAAAGTTTCTCCTTCAACAATGGTGGAAAGCCGCGAGGGTACTGGTATCTCCTTGAAGACGGCAATCATGGAAACTGTATCAGTGTTTGCCAGAATTACTCCGACAAATAATGCAGGTATCCAATTCAGTCCCAGCCCAAATTTTAACAGGGCGGCAATAATCCCACTGGAAAGCACAGCCCCAGGCCCAGCTAGCAGGGCAATTGGTTTAAAGGTGCTGCGTAGGCGGCTAACATCTGTATTAATGCCAGCTTCAAAGATGAGAATTGGTAAGAAAAGATTCAAAACAAGGGTTGGATTTAAACCAATCGGACGAGATAACAATTCAGTGATTGGTAAACCTGCCAATACTAAACCCGTCACATAAGGGATTCGCAGCCGCCGAGATAGCAGAGCTACACCTGTAGCAAGGAGCAAGAGAATAATTGAAACTTTGACTAATTCGGTAACATCCACTATTACAATCTAAAGCGATTTGGACTTCACTGATAGATTCTCACGTTACTGCTGCCAAATTAGCAAGTTTAGGGAACTCCAAAAAATAAATTATCAAACAGAATACATGCGTCAGAATTCAGAATGAATTTTGTACGACTGACAGATAGCAAGGTTATGCAGCATCACCAGCAGTAGTAGTAGCAGTATTAACGCCAATCCAGTTATAGCCGTTGTTGATGAAGTTACCTGCTATATCATCAGGCTGGATAGGATTATTTGAATCCTCTTGGCAAGTGTCAAAGTTACAAGCGATAACATTGGAGTACACTGTGGTAGTGCCATAGTTAGAGTTATTGTAAATACCGGCACCGTCACCAAACTCATAACCACCAGAACTGAGTTCGATTCCGAAAGCTTTATTGTATTTGATAGCGCTGTCCTCTACTGTTAGAGTGCCACCATTGTAGATACCAGCGCCAAAGTGTGCTTGGTTGTCAGCAATAGTGCTATTACTTACGCTAAGAATGCTTAAACCTTTATATATTACTCCATTTGAATAATTTTTACCAAGGTATAGGTCAGGAGCATTATAGATACCCCCGCCGGCTATATCTGCGGTATTGTCACTGATGGTGCTATAACTCACAGTAACTAAGCCTAAGTAGCCGGCTGCCACGGAATTACTAATGTTGTAGATGCCACCACCGTCGTTACTTGCATGGTTGTCCCAGATATTGCTGCTACTCACCGATAGAGTGCCACGATTGTAGATGCCGCCTCCACTTGTTGCACTATTGTTACTGATATTGCTATTGATCGCTGTAACGCTACCATAACCAACAACTCCTGGGACACCACGACTGAAGCTAGGGTTATCGATACCGACGTTGTAGATGCCACCACCGTTCAGGGTTGCGGTGTTGTAACTAATGGTACTATTATTTAAGGTTATATTACCAGCATTATAGATACCGCCAGCATTGTTGGCATAGTTATTAGTGATGAGGCTATTATTCACAATTATAGTATCGCCACCTCCATAGGCTTGTTGTTGAGTGATGGAGTTGTCAATAGCACCTCCTACTCGCGCTGTATTTCTACTGATGTAACTGTTATTCAGAGTTATAGTGCCAGATAGATAGCCGCCACTGCCAACAGAGATACCACCACCATAGGCGGCTAAGTTGTCACTGATAGTACTGTAGTTAACTGTGAGATTGCCAGTGTTGAAAATGCCACCTCCAAAGCCGTTGCCGCTTGTTGTGTCTGAACTAATAGCGCCATCTGCATCTCCCAGTCCGTTGCCTGCTGAGTTGTTACTAATAATACTGTAGTTAACTGTGAGATTGCCAGTGTTGAAAATGCCACCACCATCACTTGCGGGCAAGCCCAAGAAGAGGCTTGTGTTATTGGTTACTGTGTTGCCAGTGATGATACTGTTGTTTAAGGTAAGAACACCTTCATTAGAAATTCCACCGCCTCCTCCTACGGCGTTGTAACTATTAGTAATAGTCAGCCCGTTGATTGTAGCTGTTACCCCACTGGTAATATCAAAAACACGAGACGCACTATTACCACTAATAGTTAGTAAGTTCGGATTTATGCCTTGAATGGTAATGTCATCTGTGATACTCAGACCACCACCAGTTAAACTGATGGTATGAGCCAGTCCATCATCAAACACTCCGCAAAAATTGATGATGTCTTTTCCTGACAGGGCATTAGCATCTAGAATTTCTTGCCGCAGTGAACCAGCACCACTGTTATTGGTATTAGTAACGGTAAATGTGGCCATTGGTATAGCTCCGATTTTTTTATGTGTCTAAAAATTGCACTCAAATTTCATGATGATACTACTATGACTTTGAACATTTTTTATACTCCTGATGGAGGATTGACATTAGTGGTTTAACTGTCTTGTCCCTTGCGCGTATGTTAAGAGAAGGATAAAAAGCTTTGGCTGTAGTGACTTCTGTCAGATGTAAGATTTCTATAAGTGCGATCGCTTTCCAAGAAAAGTTCTTCTGTCCATTATCGATTTACTTCTAGTAGACTTTGCAAAGCACCAAAACCTAACCCAATTCTCTGCTAATTAAAGTCTTACGTTGAGCCGATGTTATCTGAAAATAGTCAGATGAGAATCAATATAAAATTATACCAGGAATATCTTTATGGTGCTTGAATCAGCGATCGCTACCCCGGCGATCGCACTCAATCAAATTGTTGCTATTTCCCTAACTACAGCTTTACTCATCGCAGCCAGTCTATCTGCAACCGATCCTGTTTCTCTCACCTCTTTGTTCCGTGAACTGGGCGTAGATAGTCGTCTTGTTACCTTAATAGGAAGGCGAAAGCTTAACTGGGATTCTAAACTTATTTAATCGCAATAGTAAAAAAATGTATATAATTTTCATGCGAACAAATTTAATTTTGAACTAACAATGGTAAGCAAAAGCATCATTAAATATACTTCAAAAATACCTTTACATTCTCCTTGGTTTATTATAATTATTTTTTCTATTCTTGGTTTAATAGGTATTCTCAATCATTCGATGTGGCGAGATGAACTAAATCCCTGGCTGATTGTCAGAGATAGTAAATCTTTTGAAGATTTAATTGCAAATATTCATTATGAAGGTCATCCTGTTCTCTGGTATTTTTCTCTGGCAATGTTGAGAAAAATAGTAGATAACCCTATTATTATGCAAATCTTTCATTTAGCAATTACAGTTGTTTCAGTTTCTGTATTTTGCCTATATAGCCCTTTTAATTATAAACAAAAATTTCTGTTTTCCTTTGGTTTCTTTCCTTTTTATGAATATCTTTTAATTTCTCGAAATTATGCCTTTAGTGTGTTGTTCGTTTTTACATTCTGTACAGTTTTTTCATCCAGAAAAAAAACTTATGCATATTTGGCAATTTTATTGGGTTTACTGGCCAATAGTAGTGCTTATGGTTTACTTGTATCATTTTCTTTATCATTGACATTGCTAGCTGAATTTTGTTTTGATAGTGAACATCGCCAGCAGTATTTTAGTCAAAGCCAAAAATACGACTTATTTTTAAGTATTCTAATTATCATATTTTGTTTTCTTTTATCGGTTTATATTCTTACTCCTCCGATAGATAGTTATCTTCATGGCGGGTTAAATAATGGTTGGATAGTTGAATTAGATATCCGTCATTTCTTAAGAAGTATAGGTAGAATATTTGGTAGTTATTTATTAATTATTCCTGCACATAAAAAATGGATAGATTTAATTGTTTGTGCGGTAATTGCTCTATTTATTGTAGTTTTAACTTTGCTTAAATTGTCTAAAAAGCCAGTTCCTTTATTTTTCTACATTGTAGGGAACTCTGTAATATTTGCCTTTACATACTTGAGGTTTCTCGGTATGCCTCGGCATTTTGGACATTTCTATTTAGTTTTAATAGCCGCTCTTTGGCTGGGAAGTTATTATCAAGAGTCTCCGGTTTTACTCAACAAGTTTTCTATTCGTCCAAATTCAATTACATTTGTTCACCAATGGCATCATGTAGTTTTAATGCTAATTCTATATATCCAGTGTGCGGGAGGTATTTATAGTTTTTCGAGAGATTTAATTGTACCCTTTTCTGCTAGCCGAGAAACAGCACAATATATTCAAAATTCTGGATTAAATCATGAGCTAATTGTTGCTAGCAGAGATGCAAACATGGCTCCTTTGTCGGGTTATTTACATCGAAAATTTTACTATCCCCAGCTTAAAGGTATGGGAAGCTTTACACTATTTAAAAAAGGTCGTAAAGATGTCGAACAGGATGAAATATTAAGCCAAATTAATTATCTACTCAAAAATCAAGATGAGCAAAAGAAAATTTTGCTGATTTTAAATAAAAAACTGAATGTCAAGCGCAATGATTTGAAGATTGTTCCGATCAAAGATTTTAAGAGAAGCTGGGTGGATGATGAACGATATTATCTTTATTGGGTAGATGAAGCATAAAGTAAAGATAGACAAATATGTTTTAGATGCTCAGGATTTTCATCAGAGCAAATGCATCTAAATTAGGACTTATAGCAGTTATCGGTTGAGTGAGGTACACCGATATGGGCACGGCACTGCCCATTGGTGTCAACTTAAGCTAAAAGCTTTGTCCCACAGCCGTTTTACCCCCCTTAATCCCCCCTTATAAAGGGGGGAAACAGAAAATCCGGTTCCCTCCCCTTT
This sequence comes from Nostoc sp., assembly GCF_036917435.1. Classification (GTDB taxonomy): domain Bacteria; phylum Cyanobacteriota; class Cyanobacteriia; order Cyanobacteriales; family Nostocaceae; genus Nostoc. The sequence continues at coordinate 5,517 of NZ_JBALDM010000012.1, read as the reverse complement.
ATAAGGGGAGGGTTAGGGTGGGGTAACGCGGATCGTAATGAGTGGTGAGTGAACTCAACATCCAGTTTTTACAAGGGTTTGACGTTAAGTTGACACCAATGGGCAGGGCAGTGCCCTTACACTTTGCGATTAATCTTGTACCGCATCTGAATGGGAACCGCTATATACCAATTCTGTATGAAGATGCGCTAAACCAGAAGTACAAGAAAGAAAAACGAACCGCAAAGGACGCAAAGAACGCAAAGAAAGAAGTTAAAAGGGTTTGGCGCAGCCTCAGAAATAAATGGTATTACGCAAAACTAAATACGTAGAGGCAATTCATGAATTGCCCCTATTGGAAAATCTACGGTTAAGTCTCAGAGGCACTGAGAAACCTCACCCTGGTTTTACTGTGTAAAACCTGTCCCTCTCCTTGGTAAGGAGAGGAATTAAAGATAGGAAAGGGTGAGGTTTTTATTTTTTTTGGGTAATTTGATGACTTTTGTGTACACGATAGACTAGAAAATTGAGGTTTGGGCTATTTTTTGCGTGAGTTCTGATGGATATTGATTAATCTCCTTGCGGATGTTCATCCCACAAGGTTGTTATTTCCCGCAAACTCTGATGATTACCATTACCCAAAATTAGATGATCTAGTACCGGAATGTCCAAAAGCTTCGCCCCTGCTAACAACTGGCGCGTTAATTCTATATCTTCCTGGCTAGGTTCAAGGTTGCCAGAAGGGTGATTGTGGGCAACTATTACCCGTGTTGCGCCTTGACGAATAACTTCCCGAAAAATATCACGGGGAGAGGCTAAGGTTTCGGTTGCTGTGCCAATGGTAATTACTTGTGTACCCAGCAAGCGATTTTTGACATCTAATAGCACGACTGCAAAACGTTCTTGTGTCTGCCACATCAAATCTTGACTGAGGGTAGCAGCAGCAGCAAGTGGGCTATCAATTAATGTGCCATCATTGGGTCTAGATTGAAAGGCGCGTTTGCCTAATTCAATTGCTGCTAAGATACTTGTCGCTTTCGCTGGGCCAACACCAGAAATTTGCATCAACTCTGCGGGGCTAACTTCTCGCAAAACTGCCAGAGGATCGCGTTGATGTTTGCCTAATTCGCTTAAAATAAATTGTCCCAAACCCACAGCAGACAGTTTTCCTGGCCCTTGACCGGTGCCTAGAAGAATTGCGATTAACTCGGCTGTAGCTAAAATTTTGGCACCATGCGTCATTAATCGCTCACGCGGACGCTCATTTGTAGGTAGGTCGGCAATTCTGAGGCAATAGGTCATAAACTAAGAAAATCGTCACCATACATCTAACTATCCTTAGTTATCCCTCGTTTGCTGTCAAAATCACCTTTATTTGAGAAAATCTTTAATTTTGGAGAATTTTATCTCTAATTCTTCTGTAGACACACCTTTACTTTAGGGGTTTCTAAATCAAAAAATAACCTATCGCTGAATTATGCGATCGCACAATTCAGCAGCCCAACACTACACGCGATCGCAAACCCATTAAACCCCTCGCTGATTATTGATAAATTTGCGTTGCTTTGAGCATGTGGTAGGTAATAATTAGCTGGGTGAGAGCAAGAGGGTAACTTTGCAATGTCTCCCCAGTTGTACCAGCAATTTTACCCAGTTCGGGATTACTTTCGCGATCGCAAATACTTCGCAGATGAGGCATATCAGAACAAATAATATGCTCTAATTTATTCACCTGTTCTAAGGTGGCATGACCATCAACTTCTAAGACATCTACAGGCTTACACATATCCCTGTCTAGCCCCAAGCGGATGGCTGAGTCAGAGTTACCATAGCTAGAATTGGTAATTACGGTGAAATCTGGATGGGGAATTGTCGGACGCAGTACTAATCGGACATTCAGGTGTCCATTGGTTTCGTCAGCTTCATCGGTGGGTGGATAGAAACTAATGACTATATCAGACCATTGCCGTTGCGGACGGATAAACTGGGCTGAGTCTGGTTCGCGCTTTTCTAGTTCCGCTAGCACTTGTTCAGGTGTGTAGCCACGCTTTTGCGTATCTCGCTTGACTTTCCACTTAGCACGTACTTCTTCAGGAGGCGCAAGATAGACTTTAACATCGTAAGAATCACGGGCGGCACGAGTAGAATAACCGAGTAATCCCTCAATAATCACAAATTTACCGGGCTTGATATACTGCGGTGGCTCGAATGTGCCTGTTTTATGGCTGTAAACTGGCTTAAGAATTGGCTGTCCTGTGCGTAGCAGCGACAGGTGTTGCTGCATAATATCTAAGTGGTTGCAGTCGGGGTGAAGGGCAGTGATGCCAATTTCTGCACGTTGTTGGCGATCGTAACGGTGGTAATCATCTGTACAGATGATTGTGACATTTTCCGGGCCGAGTGCCTGAGCGATCCCTCGCGTTAGTGTTGTTTTCCCAGCAGCGCTATCGCCGACAATACCAAGAATTATTGGACGGCTCATGATACCTCCCAGAATATAAGTAATGTTTATTAATACAATTTCCCTACAATAGTTTTTATTCTAGAAGGGTTTAGGGTAGTAACTCAAGGAAAGCCTTGGTATGCAATATATATCTACATATAGAATCTCTGGGCGCTGGTTTATTGCATAATAATTGCAATCTAAGTAAGTAGGCGAGAATAAATCAAACTAGATTAACTAATGTAAAAAATCTTGAGATTAGTTTGTAGTGAGGGCTAAAGCCCAATACGGTTCAGTTAAGGCTAAAAACTAAAACTGGCGTAGGTTGGGTTGAGGAACGAAACCCAACATTATCAAGGCTTTGTTGGGTTTCGCTGCCGCTCAACCCAACCTACTATTCTTCTTAACTGAACCGTATTGGGCTAAAGCCCTCATTTGAGGACTAAAGTCCTCACTACAAACCTTTAATTATTTACGCCGCTCTACTTACATGGCTGATAGAGCAATCCTGAATCAAACACGCAGAAACAAGATCCCCGACTTCTCAAAGAAGTCGGGGATCTATAGGTTCCAATTTTCACACTGACTTACTTAGAGCGTACACTTTCGCTTCCCAGGGAAAGATACCTTCTCTGCCTACCCATTCTGATGGAACTATCCGCTCTTGAGTAATTTCTTTCCACTGATTGCCAACTGGGGTTGCAGGCCAATTCGGAACTCTGTACTCAGAAGCAGGAGGAGTGCCGTAGTCAGAGAAATTCGCCACTACAACTACTAATTGATCGGCTTTATTACCACGCTGCCAGACTAGAACTCGTTTACCATCATTAAAGTCAACATGAAGAAATTTAGTATCATTCACAGCTAAAGCTTCAGAAGTTTTACGCAAGCGAACCAATCTTGCAACGTATTGGAAAATGCGTTGCCGCCAATCATCTTTTACACGGCTGTAGTTAACTGGGTCAATTTGTTTATGGTCATCTGTTGGGGGCAAATCTTGCTGATCGGCAAATTCATCTCCGGCAAGGATCATAGGAATTCCTACAGAGGTAAGCAGGGATACAAATGCTAACTTAATGCGTGGTTCAGTATCAGCAATTCCATTACTAACCAGGTAGTTGAAGAAACGCTCGTTACCATAACCGCCAACATCATGGGAAGTTATATAATTTACCGCCTGAGAACCATCTGTAAAGCCTAAGTTTCGGCAATCAATTAGTTTGCGGATACTCCACTCAAAGCTAGGTTCATCCCAGGCATTCTTACCTAAAATCACTTGTCGGATGATTTGCTTAAACTTTTCATTCCAAAGTCCATCTAGACGATTTTGTTTAATGAGGGATAGGGGTACACTCAACTCTTCGCCAACTACAAGAAAGCGATCGCTACTTCCGCCTCTTTTATCCCAAAGGGTGCGGGCAAAATCCTTAAATTCTTGCAAAAAGTCATAGTTGGCAATATTGTTGACGCTATCTAAACGCAGACCATCAACCCGATAGTATTCTAACCAGTGGGCAATATGGGCTTTTAAGTATTCACGGGCTGGGACAAGCCATGATTTTTGTCCAGTAATGGGGTTATAGCCCTCTACCCAATAGTTGTACTTAAATAAATCCCCACCAAAGCCATCTCTTGAACCTTGTTCTGGATCGCCACTAGCCCATTTGATGTAAAATTCCAAAAAATTAACGTTATGGTAAGGATTATTCCGCGAGAATGCCATCACCACATCCACAAAAAAGCGTAACCCTTGCTGATGGCAGATTTTAATCAGATTAGCTAAATCAGTTGAAGCAGTCGGTGCTGACTGGCTATCTGGACGGCCTAAGTCAAAGTCTGCGGCAAAATAATTTGCAGTACCATAGCCCCAATTGAGATTATCATCACTGTCTTCTGGTGGCAGAAGTTCTAGGGCATTGATTCCCAGTTCCGCAAGATGAGCGCGGTTATTCAAGGCGGTAATCATGGGAAAAGTCGGAGCGATCGCTCCTGGTATCAACAGTGCCAGTACATCACGAAATGTCCCAACTCCTTCTTCAATCAATCCATTTGAGTTAATCTTTGTCCATCGGGTTGGTAATTCGTAAATCACCAATTGATTATTAGTTGGCAGTGTCTCTAAAGGAGCATCGCCTTCCCAATTTACAGTTTGCCCTTGAGGATCGCAGGGAATCAGCGTTCCATTTTGATAAAGCACCACACTCGCCGGATCGGAGCTAGTAACGCCTCCTGAGTCTGACGGTGTTGGTGCAGGAAAGCGTCGATCTATAGTTGTCGCTGTTGGATCTGTGCAGTAGAGAGTTTGGTTAACATTAGCAGAACTGTAGGGATCTGAGTTGCGGACTTTAAACCAGTAAAAGTAAACCTGTCCTTCAGTCAAACCAGACTCTTGAGCCGAAACTTCCCACAATTCTGGAAATTCTGCTGATTGATGAAGCGGAATTTCTCTAAATTTAGCTAATCTATCTGGGTTTTCGGGAGTCGTGTTGCCAATGTAGAGAGTAGGATCTGTTTCTGAAGCACCGACACGCCACAAGACAAAATGAGTTTTTTTGCGGCTCAATAGATCGATAGGCATGAGAAAAACCTCTATGTCATCAAAGTTCAGCTATGAAGTTCTTACACAACAGTCGAGGGTTATTCCAGATAATAGGTTGAATATACCTCTTGCATGGAATCAATTGTCCTCACCCTAAATCCCTTTTCCATCCTTGGGCTACGGTGTACACACAAGCCTGAAATAGCTTACTCATTTGGGTTTGAGCGTTAGTTTCACCCCACCCTAACCCTCCCCTTGCAAAGGGGAGGGAACTAGATTTCCTGTTTCCCCCCTTGGAAAGGGGGGATTAAGGGGGGTAATTTGACTTGTGTGTACACCATAGCCCATCCTTGAGAGAAGGACTTTGAAATTGCCTCCCCTTCTCCCAATTTTGCGCTACGGAGTAGGCTTAGTATAGGTTTCAACTCTTCTAATAGTTTTGTATGGTGCGTTATGGACACGCCGAAATAACAAATGGGTATGCCGAAATAACAAATGGGTATGCCGAAATAACAAATGGGTATGCCGAAATAACAAATGGGTATGCCGAAATAAC